>CAVQNU010000034.1:0-242210 GCA_963714255.1 uncultured Alphaproteobacteria bacterium | reverse complement strand
CCGGCTCAGCGGGAGGAAAAAGATGAGAAAGCAAGCAAGAGTTGCCGCGGCTGCGGCCGCCGTCATGGTGCTCGCCGTTCCCTGGGCGGGCCATGCGCAGTCCGCCGGCCAGTGGAAGGACGCCGATCACCTCTACGCCAAGATCTGCGCGAACTGCCACGACACCGGCGTCGGGCCGGTCATGACCGGCCGCGATTTCAAGCCGGACCATTACGTCAGTGTCGTCCGCCACGGCAACAAGGCGATGCCGGCCTTCCGCGTCACTGAAATCGACGACGCGACACTGCAGGCGCTCGCCGAGCAACTGGCGGACGTGCCGCCCGACACGCAAGCCGGAGGCAAGCCATGAGCCTCGGCAGGCGTGCGTTCGTCGCCGGCGCGGCGGGCGCGGCGGTGGCCGGCCTGCACGCCGGGCCGGCGGCGGCGCGGATATGGCCGGCGCAAGCCGATCCGGTGCTGCTGCTGCTGGACCCGGCCGCGCCGCCGGACTTCGCCACCGCCGCCGGACGTGCGCTGGCGGCTGTCGGCCTTGCCGTGACCCATCGCGTCACGGGTGAGGACGGGCACGCACTGGCCGCCAGCGTCGCCTGGCTCGCCGCGCAGCCGGGCCGGCGGATGCTGGGGCTGCTGCAGGACGCCGATGCCGTGCTGCTCGACCAGATGGCGCGCGACGGCGCGCTGCGGTGCCTGTCGTCGGCGCAGCACTGCCGGGGCGTCGGCGGCGACGCGCCGGTCCGCCATCGCATCACCGCGCTGCCGTCCAACGCCGGCCTGCTGGCAGGCGAACGCGCGGCGAACGGCGGCGGATGGAGCGCCGCGCTGGGGCAGGCCCTGGCCCTGATCGCCGCGGAACGCTGGCCCGGCCGCACGCAGGATGCAACCGGTGGAGGCGCGGGCGCAGGCCCCTATGCACTGCGGTCCTTCGTCTTCGCCAGCTGACGTCCGCGCCGCAAACAAACAGGATCCTGGGAGGGAGCCATGGCTGAAAAATACGTAGCCTTGCCGAACGGCGTGTCCGAGCGCGACTTCGCCGCCGCGATCGCCGAGTTTCGCGCCGCACTCGGCGACGAAAGCGTTTTCGTCGAACAGGACCGGCTCGCCGCCTACGGCAAGATCATGTTGCCGGTGCCGGACGCCGAACACGCCCCGTCCGCCGCGATTTCCCCGACCTCGGTCGAGCAGGTGCAGGCCTGCGTGGCCATCTGCAACAAATACCGCGTGCCGGTCTGGCCGATTTCGACGGGGAAGAATCTCGGCTACGGCTCGGCGGCGCCGGGCAATCGCGGCCAGGTGGTGATGGATTTGCGCCGCATGAACCGCATTCTCGACATCGATGCCGATCTGTGCACCGCGTTGGTCGAGCCCGGCGTGACCTATCAGCAGCTGTACGACACCATCCAGGAACGCAAATTGCCGCTGTGGCTGTCCTGCCCGGCGCCGTCGGCGATCGCCGGGCCGCTCGGCAACACGGTCGATCGCGGCGTCGGCTACACGCCCTATGGTGAACATTTCCTGTTCTCGTGCGGCATGGAGGTGGTGCTGCCGACCGGCGAGGTGCTGCGCACCGGCATGGGCTCGTTGCCGAACAGCAATACCTGGCAGGTGTTCAAATGGGGGTTTGGCCCCTATCTCGACGGCATCTTCACGCAATCGAATTTCGGCATCGTCACCAAGCTCGGGCTGTGGCTGATGCCGGCACCACCCGCCTTCAAGCCGTTCGTCATCCGCTATTCCGATGAAGCCGACATCGTCGCCGCGGTGGAGACGCTGCGGCCGCTGCGCATGGCCAACATCATCCCCAACGCGGTGGTGATCTCGCACGCGCTGTGGGAGGGCGGGGCAGTCGCCAAGCGCGCCGACTACTACACCGGCCCCGGCTCGATCTCGGACGCCGCGGTGGAACGGATGGCCCGCGACCGCGGCATCGGACTATGGAACCTTTATGCCGGGCTGTATGGCTCGCCCGAGCAGATCGAGGTGAACTGGAACATCATCCAGGGGGCGGTGAAGGCGTCCGGCAAGGGCGAAATCCTGACCGCCGAGCAACTGCGCCACGACCCGGTGTTCAAATACCGCTCCGACCTGATGCAAGGCAAAATGAACGTCAAGGAGTTCGGCCTGTACAACTGGCGCGGCGGCGGCGGGTCGTGCTGGTTCGCCCCGGTCAGCCAGGCGCGCGGCACCGAAGCAAAGAAGCAGCTTGGCATGGCCAAAACCATCCTGGGCCGCCACGGGCTCGACTACGTGGCCGAGTTCATCGTCGGCTGGCGCGACATGCACCACGTGATCGACGTGCTGTTCGACCGCACCGATGCCGCCCAGACCGAAGCGGCCAACACGTGCTTCCGCGAGCTGCTGCACGAATTCGCCGCCGAAGGCTACGGGGTGTATCGCGCCAACACCGCGGTGATGGACGAGGTTGCCACCCTCTATGGCCCGGTCAAGCGCGAGGTGAACCAGAAGCTCAAGCGCGCGCTTGATCCCAACGGCATCATCGCGCCCGGCAAGTCCGGCATCTGGGCGTGAGGGGCAGCGCGATGCAGGAATACCGGCTTTTCATCGACGGCGAATGGATCGCAGCGCGGTCGGGCGTGATTGCCGACGATCTCGATCCGGCAACCGGCGCGGTGTTCGCCCGGGTGCACCAGGCCGGCCCTGAGGATCTGGAGGCCGCGCTGGCGGCGGCCTACCGGGCGCGCGCGGCGTGGGGTGCGACGCTCGCGCGCGAACGCGAGGAGATTTTGCTGCGCGCGGCCGAGGTACTGGCCGGGCGCATTCCCGAAGTGGCCGAGGTGTTGCGCCGGGAAGGCGGCGCCACCTTCGGCAAGTCGATGTTCGAGGCGTCGTTCGTGGTCAATCTGCTGCGCAGTGCCGCAGGCGAGTGCCGGCGCATCTTCGGCGCCACCATGCCGTCGGACAGTCCGGGCCTGGTGTCGATGACGGTGCGCCGGCCGCTCGGGGTGGTCGCCGGCATCGCCCCGTTCAATTTTCCTTTCCTGCTGGCGACGAAGAAAGTCGCGCTCGCGCTGGCGGCGGGCAACACGTTCGTGCTGAAACCGGCGGGCACGACGCCGGTCGCCGGCCTGCTGATCGCCGAGATCTTCGCGGCGGCCGGGCTGCCGAAGGGGGTGCTCAACGTCATCCCCGGCCCTGGCGCGCTGATCGGCGAGGTGCTGGCGACCGATGCGCGCGTGCGGCTGGTGACGTTCACCGGCTCGACCGAGGTCGGGCGGCGCATCGCCACGCTGGCGGCGCCGCTGTTCAAGAAGGTGACGCTGGAGCTTGGCGGCAAGAGTCCGCTGATCGTGTTGCGCGATGCCGACATCGCCTATGCGGTGGATGCCGCCTGCTTCGGCATTTTTCTGCACCAGGGCCAGGTTTGCATGGCGAACTCGCGCGTGATCGTCGAAGCGCCGATCTTCGAGGCGTTCTGCGACGCGTTCGCCGCCAAGGTGCGGACCTTGCAGGTCGGTGATCCGCATGACCCGCACACGGTCATCGGCCCGCTGATCCAACGCGGCCAGTGCGACGTGGTGCACGCGCATGTGCAGGACGCGATTGCCAAGGGCGCCCGTCTGCTGTGTGGCGGCACGTATGAGGGCGCGTTCTACCAGCCCACTGTTCTGGCCGGTGTGACCGCCGACATGTTGGTCTATCGTGACGAAAGCTTCGGCCCGCTGGTTTCGGTCATTCCGGCTGCCGATTCCGAGGCGGCGCTGCGTATTGCCAACGACACCAGCTTCGGACTTTCGTCCGCGGTGATCACCAACGATCTTCAGCGTGCGTTGGATCTTTCACTGCGGCTGGAAGCCGGCATGGTGCATGTGAACGACAGCTCGGTGTATGACGAACCGCATGTGCCGTTCGGGGGCACGCGCAACAGCGGCATGGGGCGCGAGGGCGGGCACTGGTCGATGGAGGAGATGACCGAAACGAAGTGGATTACGATCCAGCTTGGGAAGCGGCGGTTTCCGTTCTAAAAAGTAATGGGTTCCAAGGGCCTCTCGGCCCTTGGCGGGGTCCAGGGGCAGAGCCCCTGGCCTTGCCTTACTTTACTGCCGCGGCATCTCCAAGGCCGCCGCAGCCGGCCAAGCCGCCCGCTCGCCAAGGTGCCGATACAGCGTAGAGCGTGATATCCCGAGCGCCCGGGCGGCGGTCGTGATATTCCCGGCATGCGCATCCACCGCCCATTTCGTGTAGGTCCGTTCCAGTTCCTGCAATTTCATCACCCGCTCGAACGCCGTCGGCGCCGGGGCCGCGGCGGGCCGCCCGCCGGTCAGCAGCGATGCCACCAGCGCCGCCGAGACGCGCCCGCCATCGGCCAGCAGCAGCAGCCGCTCGACCACATTGCGCAATTCGCGCACGTTGCCGGGCCAGGGATAGTCGAGCAGGCGCGCCATCGCGTCTGGCGCCACCTGGACATGCGCGGCCTTGCTGCGCGCCAGGAAACAGGCGAGCAGCAGCGGAATATCGGCCCGGCGCTCGCGCAACGGCGGGACGCGAATTGCCAGCACGTTCATGCGATAGAACAGGTCCTGGCGGAAGCGCCCTTGCCGGACCTCGACCTCCAGGTCGCGGTTGGTCGCGGCGACGATGCGCGCATCGGTGCGCCGCAGGCCGGACTGGCCGACCGGGCGGTATTCGCCGGTCTCCATGGCGCGCAGCAGCTTGACCTGGCTGGCCAGCGGCAGTTCGCCGATTTCATCGAGGAACAGCGTGCCGGCCGAGGCCACTTCGAACAGGCCGGCGCGGTCGGTCACGGCACCGGTGAAGGCGCCGCGCCGGTGGCCGAACAGCTCGCTTTCCAGCAACTCGTGCGGCAGCGCGCCGCAATTGACCGGCACGAACGATCCGGCGGCGCGCGCGCTGCACCGATGGATCGCCCCCGCGATCACTTCCTTGCCGACGCCGGTCTCGCCGGTGATCAGCACCGGCGCCTGTTGCGCCGCGGCTTTCTGCGCCAGCCGAAGCGTGGCCTGCCAGGCGGCGCTTTCGCCCAGGATGCGTTCGTCGGTCCAGCCACGCATATGCTCGATCTGCGCGCGCAGGCCGACGCATTGCAGTGCCAGCCGGCGCTTTTCCAGCGCGCGCTCCAGCAGGATGTCCAGCTCGCCCAGCTTGTATGGTTTCGAGAGATAATCGAAAGCGCCCATCTTCATCGCGCGGATGGCGGTGTCCACCGCCGCGTGGCCGGTCAGGATAATACCCTCGACGGCAGGGTCGAGCGTCTTCAGGCGCTCCAGCAGATCGAGCCCGTCCGCCCCCGGCATCATGATGTCGAGCAGCACCACGGTGACGCCCGCGGTCTGCGCAATGTTCAGCGCCTCGGCCGCGCTGGCGGCGACGAAGGTGGTCCAGTCCTTGCGGCTGTAGCGCTCGGACAGCAGCTCGCGATAATGCGGCTCGTCATCGACGATCAGCAGCCGCCGCTCGCCCGCCATCACGCCGTGGGCTCGCGCAGCGGCAGCGATACCCGGAACCACGCGCCGCCCGTCCGCCGGTTGCCGCAGGTGATGCTGCCGTCGAGCGAGCGGACGATGCCGTAGCAGATCGACAATCCCAATCCGCTGCCCTGATCGGGCGCCTTGGTGGTGAAAAACGGATCGAAGCATTTCTCCAGCGCCGCTGCCGGCAGGCCGGGCCCGGTATCGGCCACCTCGATCCGCATTCGGCCGCGATGCAGCCGGGCGGCGACATCCAGCCTGCCGTGTCCGACCATCGCATCGGCGGCGTTCTTCAGCAGGTTCAACAGCACCTGGCCGAGCAGGATCGGATCGGTCCGCATGCGCGGCAAAGGCTCGCCGAGATCGAGCCGCACTTCGAGGCCCTGCGCGCTGCTGCGCGCGCAGAAGAAGGCGATCTTCTCGCGCACCAGCGCGCCGACATCGGTGGTCTCGAGCGTGACCGTCTGCTCGCGCGCGAAGGACAGCACGTTCTGGGTGATGTATTTGCAGCGGTAGGCCTGCTCCTGGATGGTCCGCAGCCCGTCGCGGACCGGGCGCAAGGCGGGCAGGTCGGGAATGCTGTCGAGCCGTTCGAGCAGTTCCTCGGCATAGCCGGAAATCAACCCCATCGGATTGTTGATTTCGTGCGCGAGGCCGGAGGCGAACTGGCCGAGCCCGGCGAGGCGGGTGGCGGTCGCCAGTTGCGATTTCAGCGTGTCGGCATATTCAGTCAGGCGCTTTTCCTTAGCCTGGCGCGCCGAGATGTCGATGGCCAGGCCGCGGAACCCGCTCAGCGTGTCGCCGTCATAGACCGGTCTGATCTGCATCTGCGCGGCCATTGGCGGCCCGTCGCGCGAGCGCAGCACCACGTCCACCCGGCCTTCGCTGCGGCTGTCGGCGACCTGCTGCAGCACCCTGGCAACCCGGCGCCGGTGCGCCAGCGTCGCCACGTCGGCCAGCGGCACCGCGCATGCCCCGGGATCGAGACCCAGCCGTTCGCGTCCGGCGAGGTTGAGGTGCACCAGCCGCGCTTGCGGGTCCAGGCTGAAGATGATTTCCGGCAGGTTGTCGACCAGGTTGCGATAGCGCGCCTCGGAGGCCGACAGCGCCATGGTCCGCGCCGCGACCTTGCGCTCCAGCAGGTCGAGCTGTTCCTGCAGGTTCAGCGGCGCGAACAGCCGGCGCTTGTCCTGATGCTCCGGCCCGCAGGCGGAGGCCGGCATCAGCCGCCAGGAACACACCGGATCGCCGCGGCCGGTGCAGCAATCCTCGATGCAGATCATCGGCGTGGTGAACGCGACCGACGAAAAACCCGAGGCATAGCCGGCGAGCGTCCAGCACACCGGCTCGCTCGCCCTGCCGAACAGCCGGACATGCTGTTCAGCTTCGTATGACATCGCCCAGTTGCCGCTCATCGTATAGGTGCGGGTCGCCGGGTCGAACAGCACTTCGCGGGTGGTGACCCGCGCCACCCCTTCGGCCATGTGCAGGCGCGGCCCTTCGCGCACGAAATCGACCGGGTCGGAGTCCGGGTCCTTGCGCCGCAGATGGGTGGCGTCCTCCCAGCCGCAGCTGTAGCCGAAGCGGGTCAGGATCACTTTGGCGATGTCGGTGCCGAGGGTGTCGATCAGCTCCTTGCGCAAGGCACCCATCGCCTGAGCCTGCACCAGCAACACGCGGAGGCCGAGGAACGCGATCGTCCCCGCCTCGGGGTCGAACGCGATCATGTCGGAGATCCCGACTTTGCGGGCGGCCATCTGTTTTCTCCCTGTAGCCCAGTCTTGTGATGGCCGGATCGCGCGCCCCGGTTGAGCGGGGACGGGCCGGCGCTTGGGCGGAAGGTAGCCCGCCGTTCAGATCGCGTGCAACGAATTCCCCTACTCGACCACCACGGTTACCGGGCGTGACATATCCGACTGCAGTGGCAATCTTATCTGGAAACGGTGGCGGCCGGGCGTCAACTTCCAGTAAACCGGCACATCCGGCGCCGCCACCGCCACCGGCCGATCGTCCACCAGCCAGACGATCTGCGCCACCTTCGGCTCGGTGCTGGCGCGCAGCACCAGCCGGTCGAGCGCTGGCGGGGCCTCGGGGTTGCGCCACAGATGGGTATTCGGCGCGGGCGTCACGATGGTCAGGCGCGGCATGACCGGCGGCGGCGGGCGTCCGCCCAGGGCTTCGCCGGGCCTGACCCATTCGGTCAGCCGTCCGGCGCAGGCGGTCGCCGCGCGGGCGCCGGTGTCGGTGCACAGCTCGGCGGGCTCGCGCCCGGGCGGGGCGGCGAACTCGCCCGCCAGCAGATCGGTGCGGTTGGCGCCGTGCAGATACAGCATCACCGCCTGCGCCAGCCGCCCGGCGGCGCGGGCGCCGCTGAGCCGCGTCATCGGCCCGGCATCAGCGCGCCCGACCCAGACACCCACCAGGTAGTCATGCGACCAGGCCACCGTCCAGGCATCCCGGTAGCCCTGCGAGGTGCCGGTTTTCAACGCGACCGCGAAGGGGAATTCGCTGGCCCCGTAGCGCGGGAAACTGGGCAGCCGGGCCATCGGGTCGCTGAGGAACCGGGTCACCAGCCGCGCCGCATCGGCAGAGATCAGCCGCCGCTGCTCGCCGCGAAGCTGACCGTCCAGCCAGACAAGCTGTGCCTCCAGGCCGTCGTTGGCCAGGGTGGCATAGGCGCCGACCAGGCGCTGCAAGCTGGTCGGCAGTGCGCCGATCGCCATCGCCAGGCCGAACCGGTCCGCCGGCCCGTCCAGCGTGTGCAGCCCGAGGTCGCGGAGGGTGTTGAACCCGTCCTGCAGCCCGATCCGGCGCAGCAGGTTGGCCGCCGGCACGTTGCGCGAATTGGCCAGCGCCTGGCGCGGCAACAGCGGTCCGAGAAAAGCGTTGTCGGCATTGTTGATGCCGGGCGCGCCCTCGGGCAGGTCGGCGAGCACCTCGGCGGGCTGGATCAGGCCGCGATCCAGCGCGCGCGCATACAGGAACGGCTTCAGCGTGCTGCCGGGCGAGCGCAAAACGGCGCTGAAGTCGATGGCGCCTCCCGGCCGGCTGTCGTCGCCGGCCGAGGTGATGTCCGCCAGCACCTCGTTGCTGCCGCGGCGGACCACCATAAGAGCGACCTGCTGCGCACCGGCGGGCCGCCACGCCGCCAGATGCGCAGCCGCGATCTTCGCCAGCGCGGACTGCAGGGTCAGGTCCAGGGTGGCACGCAGACGCGGGTCCGCCGGATTGTCCGGCGTGCCGGAAGCGCGCGCCATGTCCGCCAGATGCAGCACCACCTGCAGCGCGGCGGGACGGCGCGGGGCCGCGGCGAACGCCGGGCTTGCCAATTCCCCACGCGCGTGGTCCAGCGCCTCGGCGGACAGCACGCCCTGACGTGCCAGCACCGCCAGCGCCAAGGCCGCCCGGCTGGCGGCGCGGGCGGCCCCGGCGGGTTGCCGCAGCGCCATCAGGGTCGGCGCCTGCGGCACGGCGGTGAGCAGCGCCGCCTGGGCCCAGGTGAGATCACTGGCCGGCCGGTCGAAATACCAGCGCGCGGCATGGCCGATGCCGTGACTGGACTCGCCATAGGGCGCCAGCCGCAGGTACTGCGCCAGCACGGCGCGGTGCCCGTAACGCGCCACCAGCGCCAGCGCGGTGCCGGCCTCCAGTGCCTTGGCCCACAGGGTGCGCGGCCGCGGATGCTGCATCCGCGCCACCTGCATGGCGAGGGTGGAGGCGCCGGAGCCGCCCCGGACAACAGCGCGCAGCACCGCCAGCGGATCGACGCCGGGATGCCACCAGAACCGGCGGTCTTCCAGCGCCAGCGTGGCTTGCACCACGCGCTCGGGCGGCTCGGTGGTCCAGTAGCCGTAGTCGATCCGGTGTGCGGTCTCGTGGCCGACCTGGGTCAGGTAGGTGCCGCTGCGGTCGTAGATGATCGGGGTGGGGTCGGGTGCCTTCAGGTGGGCATCGAACGCGACTTGAAGGACATAGAAAGAAAGTAAGACAAGGAAGGCCAGGGCTCTGCCCTGGACCCGCAAGGGGGCGGTGGCCCCCTTGACCCCATTACTTAAGTGGGTCCAGGGGCTATGCCCCTGGTGGGGGTCCAGGGGGCAAAGCCCCCTGGTGGGGTCCGGGGCAACGCCCCGGCTACCGCTCCACCACAACCCGCGCTCCCCCCGTCGTCCCGCTAACCCCAGGCTGATAAAGCGCCTCCACCTGCGCCGGCGGCGCGGTGAAGCTCCCCGGAATGCTGGCCCGCATCCTCTCCCGCAGCGTCACCGTGCCACGCGGCAGCGTCAGAAACACGTCCAGCACCTCGTCATCGCCATACGACGACCAGGACGGCACCAGGCTCGGTCCGGCCGACGGCGTCGCCGCTTCCGTTGCATTGGCCAGCGCCGGGTTCAGCGGCTCCAGCCCCGCCGCCAGCGGCAGGCGCAGCGCCACGTTGGTCCGGTCGTCCCCGGTCACCAACTCGTCCACCTCCTCGATCACGTCGCCAATCTTGACGCGGATGCTGCCGTCCGCGTCGGGATCGAGCCGCTCCATCGGCGGCTGCACCTGCCCCTGGGCCGGCGGAACGCGGAACAGCGTGCGGGTCAGCACGAACCCGTCTTGGGTGGCGTGCGCCAGCGCACCCGACTCGGCGGGCACGTAGTCGGTGCCCGCCAGCACGGCGATGCCCGGCGCCGCCTGCACATGCACGGGGCCGGCGGCGGTGCTGCGCGCCTGGGTCAACGGGTGGTCGCGATCCAGCATGCCGGCAACCGCGCGGTCCGGCATTGTGATCCCAGTCGACACCGGCGACGGCGGCGCCTGCCAGGCGGCGGCGAGTGCCCGCAAGGCGGCGGCGGTGGCATTGGTGCTGCCCCAACCCTGGCCGGTCGCCAGACCCACCAGCCCGGCCCGCAACACCGGCAGCCGCGCCTCCTGCGGCGAGGCCAGAGCCACCGCCTGGGTCACGGCGGCGAGGCTGCGCGTCTCCGACGGCAGGATGAAAGCATTGCGGCCGTTGTCGGTCAGCCCGGTATAAACCGGCTTGCCGTCGCGGTTCAGCAGGTTCACCCGGCTCCACAGCGTATCCAGCACGCCGGCCAGCAGGCGCGGCGAGGCGTTCGGCAGGCGGCTCAGCACGCTGGCGATTTCGGCCACGCTGTCGGTCGGCATCTGCCCGGCCCGCGCCGCCAGCTCGGCGGCGTACTCGGCGGAGAGTTGCCCGCCATCGGCCAGAGCGGTCAGCGCCGCCACCCGTTCAAACAATTCCGAACTGGCCAAGAAATGCGGATAATCCGAGCGCAGGGCGGCGGCGAGCACCTTCGCCATCCGCTCGGCCATCGGTTTGTCGATCGTCTGCCCGACGCGGTCGGCGGCAATCAGCACCCGATAGGCACTGGCGGTCAGCCAGACCGATCCGCGCGTGTGCGGCCAGAACGCCACCAGCCCGTCATCGTCGGTGGAGTGTTTGATCGCGTCGATGGTCGCCGCGATGTCGCCGGCCAGACGATCGCCCAACCCGGCCGCATCCACGATCGGCGTGAACGGCAACAGTGCGAGTTCGCCGGAGGCAAGTGCGATGCGCTGCTCGGTGCCGCCGATCGGATAGCGCACCAGATAGCCGATGCCGGCGATCAGCCGCACCAGATCGGGATCGGTCGCCAGCGTGACCCGCCGCTCGTAGGAAGACGGACGCAGCTTCTCGGCGATCGCCGGAATGTCCAGCGTGCCGGCCGGGCCGATGGTCAGCAGGTCGCGGCGATGGATCACCGGGCGGTCCGGGCGGATCGGCAGATCGATCTGCACGCCGTCGCCGACCCGGTCGGCGCTGCGCTGCAGCAGGAACCGCACCCGCGCGCGCGCCACGCCGGGCGGCGGCTCCGGCACCGTCACGCTATAGTCGAGCCGCGCCGGGCGCTGATCGGCCCACATGAAGTCCTGTTCGGCCGCGCCCTGCAACGTCAGGTTTTCCAGCGAAATGGCGGCGCGGCCGGCGCCGCCGGGACCCTCGACGATGCGTCCGATCAGGCCGGCGGAAAAACTGTCGCCGGGGCGCACGAAGCGCGGCAGCACCGCTTGCGCCACCACCGGCTGGCGGATGCGCATCTCCCCGGTGCCGAAGCCGAACCGGTCCGCGCCGCTGACCGCCTTGGCGCGCAGCATGTAGACGGTGAGCGTATCCGGCAGCTTCACATGCAGCCGCGCGGTGCCGTCCGGCCCGAATTTCACCCGCGGCTCATAGAACGGCACCGGGGTGAAGTTCTTGCGGACCGAGATGTTCTCCATGCCGAAATCGCCGGCCTCGTCGCCGCCGGCCGATTCCGCCAGCGGGATCACCCCGAACGCCATCGCGCGGGTATCGCGCGCCGCCATCCTGGTCGGGCGATCGACGATGAACTGCGGCAGCGGGTCGAGAGGCTGTTCGCGCGCCAGCGCCAGCACCGCCTGATCGACCATCCACACCGTCGCCTCGCCGGCAAGCGGATGGCCGGCGGCATCGGCCAGATGCAGCACCAGATCGACCTCCTGCGCCGGGCGGGCGGTGGCCGGGGCCTCGAAGCTCACCTTCACCTGGTTCTCGACCGGCGTCACAGTGATCCATTTGGTCGCTGCGAGCGTGACCGGCTTGCCCTGGTCGAACGGCGCGCCGGGGGCGGGCGGGCCGGGCAGGCGGCCGCGCATGAGCAGGAAATGCACCGCCAGACGCGGCACCTGCTGCTTGCGCACCGGCACGGCGTAGCGGCCGAATCCGTTGGCGATATCCACCCAGTCATAGCCGAAGCGGCCCTCCGGCTGTTCGACGATGGCCAGCGCGCGGGCGGTCTGGAACGGGCTCTGGATCACCAGCGTGGCGGTTTCGCCGGGCGCGTAGCGATCGCGGTCGGTGCTGACCGTCACCGTCTGCGCCGGCGGGCGCGACCACGTCACGGGCGTGTCGCCGGCCATGAACAGGTCGATCTTCACCGACTGCCGGCGGCCGATTTTGTCCGCCGCCTCCAACGCGACGATGTAAACGCCGGCCTCGCGCACGTCGAAATGCACCGGGACGGCGGCGGCGCCGCTGCTGACCTGGCGCTCCTCCACCGTTTCGTCCAGCACCTGGGTCTCGTATTTGGCCGACCCTTGGGCGAAGTCGCTCGCCTGCAGCAGCGCGTTCCATTGCCGGTGCACCAGCCGCACGGTCATCGCCAGACCCGCGACCTCGTGCCCTTCGGCGTCCAGGGCGACGAGTTCGGGGTCGATCGCACCCGTCGTGGCCAAATAGCGCGGCACCTTCATGCCGAGCACGAACGGCGGCAGGGCGGTGATGCGCTGGGTGCTGCGCACCTGCAGATCGTCATCGCCGGTGACCGTGCCTTCCACCAGATACTGGCGCGGCTGGGCGGTCGGCTCGATGGTCGGGTCGAGGGTGAGCTGGGCGGCGCCGCCGGTATCGGTTTTCGCCTCGCGGTTCAGCACCGGCGTCGAACGGAAATTGCTGTCGCCGGAGAACCGGCTGTCGCTGGAGAAGCTGAACCCCTCGCGGCCCGGCGGCGTCCACACATACGGCGATTGGGTCACCCGCCAGGTGACCGGCCGCTCCGACAGCATCCCACCGGCGAAGAAACGCGCCAGCAGATTGACCTGAAACGGCGCGTCGAGCGCCGCCCGGGCCGGGCCGTTCAGCAGCACCTCGAAGCTCGGCAGCCGGTAGGCCTCTTTCTTGACCGTGATGGCGCCGCAGCCCTCGCCCTCCTTCGGGTGGTATTCGATGGCGTAATCGCCGGTGGCCTCGGTTTTCTGGTCGAAGCGCAGATGGAACCCGCCGACCTCGTCGAGCGTCACCGGCAGTTTCCATTGCTGCTCGTTCGGCCCGCTGACCACCACTTCGCCGCCGCCGGTCGCAAAGGAAAGCGCGCCGGCCTGATAGCGGCGCACCATGCCGGCGATCAGGATCGGCTCCTCCGGCCGGTAGATCGGCCGCTCGGTGAACACATGGCACAGCAGACGCGGCTTCTCGCGGCGGCTGGCCAGCGCGCCGCCGATCCAGCCGAGCCAGGGGGAGTCCGGCCGCGACCACGCGTCCGCTTGATATTGCTGCGGCCCGCGCCGGGGCTCCAGCACCAGCGTGTCGGTGGCCTTAACCACGACGATGCGCGACACCGGGGTCTGCCCGCCGTCCCTGTCGCGCGGCAACGGGGCGGCGAAGGTCCAGCTTCCGTCCGCGCCAGTCACGCCCTGTGCCAGGGTTACGAACGCCTCGTCGCGCACTCCGTCCAACCGCAGTTCGGCGCCCGCCACCGGCTGCGCGGTCGCCAGCGAGGTGACCACGAAGCGCACATGGTCGGCCTCCTCCACCGTGCTCAGCGACAGGTCGGTGACCTGCACGCGCGCCCATTGGCGGAACCCTCCGTCCACCGGCCGCAGCCCCAGCAGATAGGCGCCGGGTTGCCCGGCCCCGGCGATGCGGGTCAGCATGGGCGCGATGTCGATGCCGAATTTGGCGTCCACCCCGCCGCGCCGGATCGGCAGATCGACCAGTTCGGAAACCGACGGAGAGCCCAGCGCCAGCAGGCGCAGCGCCATGTCATCGCCGCTGATCGGCCCGGCCTCCACATAGGGCAGCGGCTCGCTTCCGGGCAGCGGCGGCGCGCGGTCGTCGCTGGTGCGCAGCCCGCCGCGCGGGAAGGGCCAGAAGTCGCGCCCGAGCGGGTCGATCGGATAGAGGCGCAGATCGGCCCGGTCGTAGCCATGCCCGCGTAGCGGCACCATTTGCGGCCCGAGCCGTTCCACGACCCCCTGGGTCGCATCCCAGGCCAGCGACGGCGTGCCGGGCGCGAAGGAAAACCGCGCCGCCACGGCGGCGGCGAGGCTGCGGCCGCGCTTGTCGTGCAGCGCGCCGGGGGCGATGGCGACGCGGTAGATCGTGTCGGCCGCGAACTTGCCGTCGATGCGCAGATCGCGGTCGGTGCCGACGCTGACCGCCAGCCCGTCGAGGTCCGGGGTGATGCGCAGACGCGTCGCGCGCCCGCACGATGTCGAGCGCTTGCGGGGTTTCGGAAAATTGCAGGGCGATCCGCCGCGCCTTGGGCGCGCTGTCCGGATCGGGGCTGCACAGCGTCACGCCGTCCTGCAGCGCATGGGTGTAGCCCTCGCCGCACATCTGATCGGTCAGGATGAACGGGGCGGCGCTGCGCAGCCGCAGCTGGAAGGTCGGATCGTCCAGGCCCGGTTCGTCGGACAGGCGCAGCCGCATTGTGGCGACCTGCCCGTCGGGGATCGGCTGGTGCAGCACGATCAGGTAGGTCTGCCGGTCGGCGCGCGCGCTGCGCTCCACCGGGCGGATGTCGAAATCCTGCGCGGTCAGCACCTGCGGCAGCGGCACGCCGTCCGGCTGCCCCGCATTGGGCTGCCCCGCCATTGGGCTGCGGCCGCAGCTCGATGGTCAACAGCGCGGCCAGCGCGCGCTCATCCACCGGCTGCTCGAAGGTCAGCGCGATGGTGTCGAGATCGGCCTGGCCGTTGGGCAGGTCGGAGGGCGCGGTCTGCGCCGGCACCGGCAGCAGCGGCACCAGCGTCGTGACCGTGCCGGCGAGGGTGACCGAAACGCGCCGCAGCGGCTCCCAGGGTTCGGTCGGGCGGAATTGCAGCGTGCGCGGGCCGAGCCATTGCCAGGCGCCCGGCTTGGCCGGGGACAGGTTCACAAGACGCTCCGGCGCGTCTTCCGGCCCGCCTTCCGCGGGCCCCGTGTCGACGGCGAACAGCACGGTCACTGGGTCCCACCGGCGCAGGAACCGGTCCGGCACCACCTGGGCGCCGTCGGCCCGCTGCAACCGGTCGAGCTGCACCGGCACCTGCGCCAGCACCTGTGCCGGCGCCGGAGGGACCGGACCCAAAACCGGCGCCAGCAGCAGCGCCAGCCAGACGGAAAACCGCTTCATGGTGCGTCCCCTTGCGGCGCCAGACCGACCAGTTCGAGGTAATCCCGCGCCACGTCCGGCGGCGGCCCCGCATTATGCGGGGTGATGCCGATGACGGCCGGGCGCAGCAGGGTCGTCACGCCCCGCGCCGGCACGCTCGCTTCCAGCAGGTAGTGTCCCGCCGTCAGGCTGCGCAGTTGGGCCACGCCCTGGCCGAGCACGTGGCCAGCCGCATCCAGCAGGCGCACGGACGCGTCGTCCGGCTCGGCCCGCACGCCCACGCCGATCGTGCCGGCCTTGGCGAGCTGGAACCCGAACACCGCGCTGCCGCCGGGGGCGACCGTCACGGTCGGGCCGAGTCCCTCGGTGACCGGCGTGACCGGCTGCGCCGACAGCGCCAGCGTGCCGGAGAGCGGGCCGTCCTGCGGCGCATACAGGCGCAGTTCCGCCGGCCCGGCCGCCAGTGCGCGGTGGAATTCCGCGCCCGCCGGGAACAGCACGGGCCTCGCCGGACGGTCCCCCTGGGCCAGCGCCAGCAGCACCGGCGCGGTCGTGCTGGCGTGCAGCAGCACCGGGGTGTCCGTGGACAGGCGCAGCGCCATCGCCGGACCGGCCAGCACCAGCCGGGCCGGCAGGCTGACCGGCCGGGCCTCGGCTTGCGGCCAGGGCGACACGCCCTCGGCCTCGATCCACACCGCCAGCGGGCCGGTGGCATGGGTAATGACGGCGCGACCGGGACCGTCGAGCGGGATCGACCGGCCGCGCCGGATGCGCCCGTCGGCGAAAATCACGCTCGCCTCGGCGCGGCCGGCGATCACCAGCCGGGCGCCTCGCTTGGGCGCGGGCGCGTCCGGGCTCCAACTCACGTCGAACGAGCCGGCGGCGCCGAAGAACCGCTTTCTCCACCTGCCCCGGGCGCAGCAGCTGCCGCCGGCGGCGACGGCACCCAGGACAGGCCGACCGGCGCCGGCGCCGCGCCGGTATTGACCAGCAGCACGCTTGGTCCAACCGCCCTGCACGCTCCGGCTGATCGCATCCGCGCCCGCCCAGGCGGTGACCGCATCGCCCGTCTCCCAGTTGGCGATCGCCGCGGTGCCGGGGGCGAGGTCGAATTGCAGCGCCTTGTCGCCCTCGGGCAGCGTCACCGGCAGGGCGGTGCGGGCGTCCAGCATGGCGGCTACCGGCTGCTGTGGCGTCTGGCCTTGCAGCAGCGTCAGGCCCAGCCGTGTCACCCGCAGCGGCAGCGCCTCGTCCGATCCGGCGTTGCGGATGACTGCCGCCGCGCCGCCGAGCGCCAGCGCACTGCCGGTTGCGGCCCCCATGCCATGCCCGGCGTCGATGCCGGGCTGGCCCAGCCCGCTTTCGGCGAGCCAGGCGCGCAACGACCCGCCCTCCGGCCTGTCCGCCGGCAGCACCGCACGCGCCCCTTCCGGCAGGGCGAGCGCGATCGGGCTGTCCGCCGCCGGTTGCAGCGGCGCGGCGGCGAGCGAAACCGGGGCGCCGTGACCGAGCAGCCAGACATCGCTGCCCTGTGGGATCACCTTGCCGCCTTGCACCGGCCGCAGCGCGTGGCCGGGCCAGCCGCCGGCGAGAAGCCCCTCCGGGACCGGCTGCAGCGCGACCACGCCCGGTTCAGTCAGGCCGATATGCGCGACCGACAGCTTCACCGGCAGACCCTCGACCGCGGCGAGCAAGGCCGGACCCGGCGGCACGGTGGCGGCGTCGAGCGCGCGCGCGGCGAAGCGGATCGTCCCGGGGCCGCCATCGACCGGCCAGACCTCGGCCCGCCAGGGCGCCGGCCCGGCGTCGGCCGGCACCGCCACCACCGGGGCAAGCCCCTGGTCGAGCGCCACCATTTGCCACGCCCCCGCCGCGTCCTGCCGCTCCAGCGTCAGCACCAAAGCCGCGCTGCTGGCGGCCGCGGCGGTCAGCAGCTGGCCGGGCCGGGGTTGCGCGACGGATAGGAGATGCACCCCGCCGCCCGCCAGAGCTGTCGTCTCGGACGGGGCATCGGTCTCCGCGCCGGCTTCCGGCAGGGCAAGCATGAGGTTCACCTGCGGCTTTTTCTTGTCGCTGTCATCCGCGGCAGCGGCGGCCTCGTCCGCCGCTGCCGCGGTGGCGCCGCGTGTGGCCGAGGTTTGCGGGCGCTGCGGATCGGCCGCCGCGGTTTCGTCATTGTCCGACGACCCGGCGTCGGCACTCCCCGCCGCATCCGAATCCTCGGACGCATCGCCCGGCTGGTCCGGCAGCACCACCTGCTCGCCGCCTTCCGGCGGCACCGCGGCCGCGATGTCCAGCGTGTAGGACCCCGCCGGCAGCAGGCGGGAGACGGCGATATTCCAGTCATCCGCGCGCGCGCCATAGCGGGCGATGATGTTTCCGTCGGCGCCGCGCAGCGCCGCTTTCAGCGGCACGAGGCCGAAGCTGGTCAGGCTGACCACCCGCGTCTGCGCGACCGCGAACGCCACATGGGCGGGCAGTTCGACCGTGCGGGACGTGTCCGGCTGCAGCTCGGTGCTGCCGAGCCGCAGCGTGTAGTCCAGCCGGTCGTTGCGGCCGAGGCTGCTCGCCGCCAGCCGGTAGCGACCGGCCGGCAGCTTGCCCGTGTACGTGCTGGTAATCCGCGCCAGGGGCCGGGCAGCCGCGGCGTCGGCCGGCGCTTCGCCTTCGGGCAGCAGCTCGGCCAGCATGCCGTCGCCGATGGCGATCGTGACCGTGGCGGGGCCGGCCAGCGCGAACCGCCAGGCATCCGGCGTGCGCGGGGTGTCGGGGCCGGGCGGCTCCCGCCAGGTCGCTCGCACAATGGTGTCGAATGGCAACGGATGCGGCCCGTGGCCGGTGCTGTCGGCCGGCGCCCGCACTTCGGTCAGGCGGGCGACCACCCGCGCTTCCACCGATTCGGGCGAGACCAGCAGGCGGTAGCTGCCGGGCTGCAGGTCCAGCACATCGGCGGCGCCGCCCATCGAAACCGGCCAGCCCTCGGCATCGTCGAGCCGGAAAGTGAAGCTGCGGCCGAGCCCGTCCACGTCCAGCCGGTAGCGCCCGGCCCGGACGATCGCCACCGGGAACGCGACGCCTGTGCCCGCCGGCAGCAGCGCGCGCACGCTGCCGCCCGGCAACAGCTCCGCGCCCGCCAGCAATGGCGCCGGGCTGGCGGCGAGCCCGGCATGTCCGGTGGAGTCGTCCGCGCCGACATCGACGCCGTAGGCGCCGGCCCGCAGCCAGCGCTGGATCAGCATGTTCTGGCCGATCCCATTGGCCTCGGCATGGTCGAGATCGGCGATGAACCTGGTGGCGACCCGGCCATGCGTGCGCAGCCGGCCCAGCGTCTCCAGCCGGTACAGCCCGCCCTCGGCGACACTGAGGCTGAAATGCCGCTCCTCGCGCCTGCCCAGGTCGAAATAAACCGGCGTGCCGGCGCGCAGAGCCGTCGTTGCACCAGCTGGCGGTGGCGCCGGAATATCGGCCGCCACCGCGGCGGGGCCGCGCCAGGACAGCACCACGTTGCGCGCCCGCGCCGGCGCCGGCAGAGTAACCATCCGCTCGCCCTGCGGCGACGGCGCGCCCAGGCTCACCGGAATATCGCCGCCGCCGATTTCGGACGCGCCCAGCCTGCCGCCCGCCGCGATCTGCACCGGCACCTGCACGGCGACGCCCGGCAGTTGGGTGACCGTCAGCGGCCCTTCCTCCAGCGCCACCGGCACCGCGCGGAGCGACAATCCGGTGACCACGCCCGGCGCGCTGCCGGCGAACAGGCGCAATTGCTGACCGGGGCCGAGCGTCTGCACGCCCAGCGGCAGCGCCGGATCAGGCGGATAAGCGGCGGCCGGCGCCGGCGCCGGGCCCGGCGGGCCGACCACCAGATCGACGCTGCCCTCCGCGCCCTGCGGCGGTGCCAGGCGCAGGCCGAGAAAACCGGGGGGCAGGTTTTCCTGCAGCGCCTGCGGCCGGATCGAGCTGAGCGGCCCGCCGGCGCTGCGGGTCTGGATCTCGCCGGTGGTGGTGTTCTCGAACAAAAGCGTGGTCGGCCCGCGCAGGTTGAAGCGCTGCCGCCACGGCGCGCCGGGCGCCAGTTTCGGCAGCACGGCGGCGACGATCCGCGCGGGCGCCTGCACTTCGGTGCGTTCCAGCAGCACGGTCGGCGGCACCTCGTCGCCGCCCGCGCCGGTGGCGACGGCCGAGACGAACCAGGTGCCTTCATGCGTGGCCACGGTGGCGGTGGACTGGGCCATGGCGCGCAGGGTGAATGGCTGGCCCTCGCTGCCGTGCACTTCAATCAGTGCTCCCCAGCCGGGGTCGGCGCGCACGATCGCCTGCGGCTCGCGGCTGTTGGCGGCGATCGCCGCGGTCCGGCTGCCCACCTGCAGCACCGCCGCGGCGGGCTGCGGCAGGTCCAGTGCGAACAGATTGGCGGTTGGGGGAGTGGCGTACAGCTCGCTGCCGAGCGGCCCGATCTTCCCGCCGGTCCAGCCCTCGGCCAGGGCATCAGAGGGGCCGCTGCGGAGGTGGAACGGCTGGGCGGGATTGCCGTCCGTCCATGTCAGGGCGGGGCCGCCATAGGCGGTGACCAGATAAGTACCGGCCGGAACCCGCCCGTCCAGGCGGAGATCGGCGAGCGGATGGCCGGGCGCGGGGGTGATGGTTTGCACCGAGGGCTGCAGCGTGGTCAGGTCCGTGCCGTTGCGCCACAGCCGCAGATCGGCCAGCGACCGTCCGGCGGCCTCGATATGGATCTCGCCCGTGGTGCTGTCGCTGGCGCCGGACGCGGGCTGCACCAACATCCAGAAGGCGCGTTGGTCCAGGTCGTGCAGCTCCGCGCTGAACAGCTTCCCCGGCGCCGGCAGCGCCCGCGGCGGCGCCGCGTCCCGGAAGGGGCTGGCCGATACCCCGACCTCGCCGCCGGCACCGGCGGCGGAAAACGACCGCAGCTTGTAGGTGCCCTCATCCAGCAGCAGGTCGAGCCGTCCGTCCTGTGCGCCGGCCTCGCCGCTGAGCTCGGACGGGCCGGTCAGCATGTCGATCAGTTGCAGCGCCGCGCCGGTTTTGCTGTGCAACGCCACGGCGAAGCGGCCGGCGCGGGTGACCTGCAGCAACGTGGCGGCCTCGGACGTGGCCGGCAGGGTGGTGGAGTTCGAGCGATGCGGCCGCTTCCGGCGGATTGGCCTCCGACGGCACGCGCGCCTCCTGGGGCGGCGGTGCGGGCGGTGGGGCCTGTATCTCCGCGGGCGCTTCGGCGGGCGCGGGCGGCGTCAGGGCGGCGAGGCGGGCGGTGAGCTGCCCGGTCAGGCACCGGGTCCGTTGTGCGGCCGGCACGGCACAGGCGGCCTCGCGTTCGCGCAGCCAGCGCAGCAGGTCCGCCCGCAGATCGGCCGCGCGCTCCGGATGCTGCGCGAGGGCGCCGGCATAGGCGACGGCAATGGCGTGGTCGAGCGACAGCAGGGCAGGGCTGGCGCAGATCGTCTTTTCGCTGGCGCTGTGCGCTTTCTTGCAGTCGATGCCCTGGGCATGGACGGCGGTGGTGCCAAACGCGAGCAAGGTGAGCCCGATCAGGATGCCGCTGCGCACGTTCCCGCCCCCCAAAACTCAGGGCAGACTACCATGTGATTGCGCAATGATCGAGACGATTGCGTTCCATTCCCTGGGGTAATCGCTTCAAAGCAAGGAAGGCCAGGGCTCTGCCCTGGACCCGCCAAGGGCCGAGAGGCCCTTGGAACCCATTACTTTTAGGCAGTTGTCTTGAGCGAGGGGTCCAGGGCAGAGCCCTGGCCTTCCTTGCTTTGAACCGAAGGATACCAGCGCGGCGTGTAAACCCAGGCCCCTCCGTTCGCCCGCGCCACTGTGCGCGTCTGCGACGAACCCACGATCACCACCGTGCGCATGTCCACCTGGGTTGCGTTCACGGCGCCAATGGTCGTGACCGCGAGCGACTCGCCGGGCCGGCCGACATCGCGGCCCAGCACCACCGGCGTCGCTGCATCCCGGTGGCGGCGCAGCAGCTCGACCGCGCGGTCGAACTGCCGGGGCCGCGCGGATGAGACCGGGTTGTACAGCGCCAGCACGAAATCCGCCGCCGCCGCCGCCTCCAGCCGGCGCTCGATCACCTCCCACGGCTTGAGGTTGTCCGACAGCGAGAGCACGCAGAAATCATGCCCGAGCGGCGCCCCGGCAAGCGCTGCGGCACTTTGGGCCGCCGAGATGCCGGGCAGGATGGCCAGGTCCACCGCCCGCCAGGCGGGATCGTCCGCGGTGTCCAGCACTTCCAGCACCGCCGCCGCCATGGCGAACACGCCCGGATCGCCGGAGGAAACAACCGCTACGTGCCGTCCCCGGGCCGCCAGCGCGAAGGCGTCGTGCGCCCGCTGCACCTCGTGGCGGTTGTCCGAGGCGTGCACGCGTCTGGTCCGGCCGGAACGGCCCGGCCAGGCGCACATAGGTCGCGTAGCCTACGATGTCCTGGGCGCGGTCCAGTTCGCCGCGCGCGGCCGGAGCCATCAGCGCGGCATCGCCCGGACCCAGCCCCACCACCGCCAGCCGCCCACGCTGGTCGGCCGGCATTTATTCGTGCTCCATCGCCAGCGCGTTCACCGCCGCACTCGCCATGGCGCTGCCGCCGCGCCGCCCGCGCACGGCGACGAAGTCCACACCGTGGCTGCCGGACGCCAGTGCCGCCTTCGATTCCGCCGCGCCCACGAAGCCCACCGGCACGCCGATGACCAACGCCGGCTTCGGCGCCCCCGCGCCGAGCAGTTCGAGCAGCCGGAACAGCGCCGTCGGCGCGTTGCCGATCGCCACCACTGCGCCCGCCAGCTTCGGGTGCCACAGATCGACCGCCGCCGCCGAACTTGTGGTGCCGAGTTGGCGGGCGCGCTCGGGCACGGACGGGTCGCCCAGGGCGCAGACCACCTGGTTGCCCGCGGGAAGCCGCGCGCGGGTGATGCCCACCTCCACCATGCGGCAGTCGCACAGCACCGGCGCGCCGGCCGCGAGCGCCGCCCGACCGGCGGCCCCGGCGCCAGGCGAGAACAGCAGATCGTCGATAACGTCCGGCATGCCGCACGCATGCGCCAGCCGCACCGCGAGTTTTTCCAGGTCGGGAGGAATGCGCGCCAGATCGGCCTCGGCGCGGATGATGGCGAAGGAACTGGCGTAAATGGCATGCGCGTCGCGTTCGTAGGGGATCATGGAGCGGCCCGGAGCGGTTGAGACGGGCAAGCGGCTAGCACGGTTTCCCCGCCGGCGGCATTCCCCTATCACCGCGCCGCGGCGGACGCGCGGAGCAGGAACGATGGCGGCATGGCTCACCGTGGTGGGCATCGGTGAGGACGGGCTCGACGGCCTCGGCCCCGCGGCGCGCGATTCGGTCGACGAAGCGGCGGTGCTGATGGGCGGGGAGCGCCACCTCGCCATGGTGCCGGTTTCCCCCGGCCAGGAGCGCCTGGCCTGGCCGAGCCCGTTCTCCGTCGCCCCGGTGCTGGCCCGGCGCGGCACGCAGGTGTGCGTGCTGGCCAGCGGCGATCCGATGTTTTGGGGCGTCGGCGCGACGCTCGCCCGCCTGCTGCCGGACGGCGAGATGCTTGTGCTGCCGGCGCCGTCCGCTGCCTCGCTCGCGGCGGCGCGGCTCGGCTGGGCGCTGCAGGATGTGGTGGTGCTGAGTGCGACCGGCCGGCCGCTGGAACTGGTGCACCGGCATCTGCATCCCGGCGCCCGGCTACTGGTGCTGGCCGGCGGCGGCGCCGACCCCACGCGTCTGGCGCAGTTGCTCCAGGCGCGCGGCTTCGGCGCCAGCCGGCTGGTGGTGCTGGAGCACCTGGGCGGGCAGCGGGAACGCCGGCTGGAGGGGATCGCCGCCGACTGGCCGCAAACGCACTGCGCGGACCTTCTGATCGTCGCGGTCGAATGCCGCGGCGAGGCCGGCGCGACCGGCTGGTCGGGGCTGGCCGGCCTGCCCGACGCCGCTTATCGCCATGACGGGCAGATCACCAAGCGCGACGTGCGCGCGGTGTCGCTCGCCCATCTGGCGCCATGCCCGGGCGAGCTGTTGTGGGATGTCGGCGCCGGCAGCGGCTCGATCGGCATCGAATGGATGCGCAGCCATGCCTCCTGCCGTACCATCGCCATCGAGGCCGACCCGGCGCGGCAGGCGCTGATCGCGCAGAACCGCGACGCGCTGGGCGTGCCGGGCCTGCATCTGGTGGCCGGCCGCGCGCCCGACGCGCTGGCGGGGCTGGAGACGCCAGATGCGGTATTCATCGGCGGCGGGCTGACCGCCGAGGGCGTGCTGGAGGTATGCTGGCAAGCCCTGCGGCCCGGCGGGCGGCTGGTGGCAAACGCCGTGACGTTGCAGGGCGAGGCCCTGCTCACGTCGTGGCAGGCACGCACTGGCGGGGCGCTGACGCGGCTTGCGATCGCGCAGGCCGGGCCGCTTGGAAGATTCGAGGTGTGGCGGACGGCCATGCCGGTAACCATCCTGACTTCTGTCCGCCGAAGGTAAGGAAGGCCAGGGCTCTGCCCTGGACCCCGCGACTTAGACAGGTGTTATCCGAGGGGGGTGAGGCAGTGAACCGGATCACCGCCGCACCCCCTCGTATAACACCTGTCTAAAAGTAATGGGTTCCAAGGGGCCACTGCCCCTTGGCGGGTCCAGGGCAGAGCCCTGGCCTTCCTTACCTTCGGCGGACAGAAGTCAGGATGGTCACCGGCATGGCACCGTGGCACGAAACGTCGCGCCCTCGCCCGGCACGCTGCTGACCGTCAGTTCGCCGCCATGCCGTTCCATGATGGCGCGGCAGATCGCCAGCCCCAGCCCGGTGCCGGCGGGTTTGTCGGTCAGTCCGTTGCCGGTCTGACGGAACCGCTCAAAAATCGCCGCCTGGTCGGCCGGCGCGATCCCCGGCCCGT
The DNA here is from genome assembly GCA_963714255.1 of uncultured Alphaproteobacteria bacterium. Taxonomy (GTDB): domain Bacteria; phylum Pseudomonadota; class Alphaproteobacteria; order Acetobacterales; family Acetobacteraceae; genus Rhodovastum. The sequence continues at coordinate 217,990 of CAVQNU010000034.1, read as the reverse complement.
TGTCGATCACTTCGATCGCCTGGCCGTGTTCGGCGCGGAACAGCCGCAGCCGCACCTGGCCGGTTTCCGCCGGCGAGAATTTCACCGCGTTGGACAGCAGGTTGATCACCACCTGGGCGATCCGGTCCGCATCGGCCCGCACCGGCGGCAGATTGTCGGCCAGTTGCAGCGTCAGCACCACGCCGCGGTCGCGGAACAACTGGCCGGTCGCCGCCGCGGCGTCCCGCAGCACCGCTTCCAGCCGCACCGGTTCGAACTGCCAGTGCAACTCGCCCGCCTGCATCTTGGCCAGATCGAGCATGTCGGTGATCAGCCGGGTCAGCCGCTCGCTTTCGCGCACGATGATGCCGAGAAACTCCTGGCGCTGCGCCAGATCGAGCTCGGGCTCGTCGAACAGGATTTCGGAAAACGAGCGGATCGAGGTCAACGGCGTGCGCAGCTCGTGGCTGACATTGCTGACGAACTCGTCTTTCAGACGGTCGAGCTGTTGCAACGTGGTATTGGCGTGCCGAAGTTCTTCGGTGGTCGCCTGCAGCTCGCGCGACTTTTCCTCCAGGCGGCGGCTGTACTCGCGGATCTCCGAGGATTCGTCGATGATGCGCATCACTTCCTCGACCGCCACCGGCCGCTCTCCCGCCACAGAGGCCACCAGCACATGCGCCGACGCCCCGCCAATCATACCGGCTAACAGCCGTTCCACGCCGCGTACTACCGCAGGGTCGGCCTGCGGCGCGCGCGGGTCGGCGCCGGCGGCGCGGGTGAGGTCCTGCAACCGCGCCTGGGCGCGTGCCGGCCCCATGAAACGGCCGAGCAGGGTGGCCAGATCCGCCCGCCGGGCGGCGCCGCTCCAGCCGGTGATCTCGGCGGGCGTGGCGAACACGTCGACGAAGGCGCGCGCCTGCGCCCGCTCGAACGCCGAGGGCCGCACCAGCACCGATACGCCGACCAGCAGGCCGATATTGGCCAGCATGGACCAGAACAGGCTGTGGGTGATCGGGTCGAACCCGGTCAGGCCGAACAGCGCATAGGGCCGGGTCCAGGTCCAGCCGAACGCCCCGGTTTCGAGATAGGAGCGGGCGAGGATGTCCGACAGCGCGAGCGAGGGCAGGAACAGCGTCCAGGCCCAGACCAGAAACCCGGCGGTGATGCCGGCCAGCGCGCCCAGGCGGGTGGCGCCATGCCAGAACAGTCCCGCCACCATCGCCGGGGCGACCTGGGCGGCGGCGCAGAAGGAAACCAGCCCGATCGACACCAGGGCGAACGTGTCGCCGACCTGGTGCATGTACAGGAAGCCGAGCAGCACCACCGCCACGATGGAAGCCCGCCGCACCCCCAGCAGCAGACCGGTCAAATCCACCCGGTCCCGGCCCGGCAGGCGCAGCAGCACCGGCACCAGCAGATCGTTGCACACCATGGTGCTCAGGGCGACGCTCTCCACCACCACCATGGCGGTGGCGGCCGACAGCCCGCCGATGCAGGCCAGCAGCGCCAGCCAGGGGCTGCCGGTGGCCAGCGGCAGGGTCAGCACCGCCATGTCGGGATCGCTGCCGGGCGGCAGCAGCAGCAGCCCGGCGAAGGCGATCGGCAGCACGAACAGGTTGATGGCGAACAGATAGAGCGGAAACCCCCACAGCGCCGGCACCAGATGGCCTTCGTCGCGGTTCTCCACCACCAGCATCTGGAACTGCCGCGGCAGACATATGGCGGCGGCCATCGACAGCAGCAGCAGACTGGTCCACTCGGCGCCCGGGGTCTGCAGCGTCGTCAGCGACCTCGTCTGCGGCAGGGCTTCGGCCTGGGCGAACAGATCGGCAAACCCGTCGAACAGCGCCAGCCCGGCAAACAGGCCGACGGCGGCCAGACAAACCAGCTTCACCACCAATTCCAGGGCGATGGCGGTAACCATGCCGCGATGGTGCTCGTCCGGGTCGATCCGGGCGGCGCCGAACAGCACGCCGAACGCCGCCAGCAGCAGCGCCGCCCCGAGGGCCACCGTGCTCTCGCTGCCGGCGCCGGCCTGCGGCGGCAGAATGACCAGCAGGCTCGCCGACACCGCCTTCAGTTGCAGCGCGATATAGGGCAGTGAGCCGGCCACCGCGATCAGCGTCACCAGCCCGGCGAGCAGGCCGGACTTGCCGTAGCGGCTGGCGATGAAATCGGCGATGGAGGTGATGCGGTGGGCCTTGCTGATGCGCAGGATCTTGGCCAGCAGCGGCCAGCCGAGCACGCAGACCAGGGTGGGACCCAGATAGATCGGCAGAAAATCGATGCCGCGCTCCGAAGCGCGGCCGACCGAGCCGTAATACGTCCATGACGAACAATAGACGCCGAGCGAAAGCACATACACCCAGGCGCGCGGCGGGCGGCGGCGGCCGCGCTCGGCCAGCGCCGCCACCGCGAACAGCAGGGCGCAGTAGCCGGCCAGCGGCAGCAGAACGAACAGCGAGGAGGTCACCGTCCGTCCGCCATTCCGTTGCGATGGGCGTGGCGCAGCGCCAGGGCGAGCAGCAGGATCACCAGCGCCCAGGCCGCGTAGGCGGCGACGAACAGCGTCGGGATGCCAAAAATCGTGCCCCGGTCGGCGAGCCCAACCAGCGGCGGCAGGAACAGCACGAGGCCGAGCAGGAACAGCGCGGCGAGGCGGGCGCGGGTGCGCGGGTGGGGGTTCAGGGCGGGCATGCGGGGCTCAATGGATGGGCTGATGCCGGCCCGGCATCAGAACGCCATCCTGGCCTGCCGCAGCCGGGCCGACAAATCGATCGCCACCGCCAGCGCGCCGAACCGCACAATGCCGCGCGCCTCCAGCCGCTCGAACTGGCGCACCAGGATGGCCGCCTCGGCCAGCGCGTCGCCCAGCGCGTTGTGGCGGGTAGGAATTTCGATGCCCATGCGGGCGGCGATAGCGTCCAGCGAATGGTCGCTCTCCTCGGGGTCCAGCCAGGCCGAGATCAGCAGCGTGTCCAGCACCGGATGATCGAACGCCAGCCCGCAGGCGGTCGCGCCGCGGCCGATCGCGGTCATGTCGAAGGCGGCGTTATGGGCCACCAGCACCGCATCGGCGGCGAAGCGGTGGAACTGCGGCAGCACGATCGTGAGCGGCGGCTTGTCGCGCACATCGGCATCCGTGACGCCGTGGAAACGGACCGACGCGGGCGGAATCGGCCGGCCCGGATTGACCAGCCGCTCGAAGGTTTCCATCGGCAGCACCCGCCCGTTCACCACCCGCACCGCGCCGATCGACACGACCTCGTCGCCCCTGGACAATTCCAGGCCGGTGGTCTCGACATCGAATACCACGAAATCCAGTTCGCGCAGCCGCCGCTCGCGCAGTGCATCGGTGACCGAAGGGCGGTTGGCGAGGTCGAAATCGTAGAATTCCGGCCGCATCGGCCGCGGCCATGGCAGGGGTTCGGGCGCATCGGCGGCGGGCAGCGGGATGCGGATCAGCGCCTCGCCATGCCCGCCCGGCTGGCTCCAGCATTCGCTGCCGTGGCGTTCCAGCACGGTGCGCGCATCCATGGCGCTGCTGCCCTCGAACGGCATATCGAGCCAGGCCTCCAGCGTTCCTTCCGGCACCGGGGCGCCCTCCCATACCAGATCAAGGCAGACCCGCCCGTGATCGCGCGCCACCGCCCCGGTCAGGTGATCGATGCCGTGGTCGCGCCCCAGCCTGGCGCAGAAATGCGCCAGCAGGTCGAGCAGCGACAGGCTGTCGGCATACACCCAGTCGGGCAGCCCGGTCGGCACGATGCGCAGGGGCGGGGCGAACGCGCCGGTGCGGCGCGCCAGCAGGGTGAACAGGTCGGCGGTGCCGATTTCGGCCATCGGCCAGGACCGCCCGCCCAGTTCGTCGAGCGCATCGGCCAGCGCGGTGTTCTGCTCGCCCAGGGTGATGCTTTCCTCCAGCAGCACGTCTTCGAATGCCAGCCGTTCCTGGGCCGAGAGTTCGGGCGCGTCGGCCAGGGTTTCCACCGCGGCGCGCAGGCTGGCCAGCAGGCCGCGCTGGCGCTCGATGCCGTTGCGCAGCACGCGGTCGAGCCGGGCGGCACGGTCGATGTCGCCGCCGCCATCGGTCAGGGTCAGCACGTAGCCGGATGGAAACCCGGTGGCATCGGTCAGCAGCGTCATGCGGGCGTGCAGCAGGCGCCCGCCATCGGCGGTGGCGCAGACGAAGCGCTCGGGCCGTGGCTGGGTGCGCCGCTCCAGCCGCTCCAGATGATGCACCAGCGGATCGCGCGACAGCACCTCACCGACCGGCCGCCCGAGCCCGAGCGCGTGCGGGGCATCGACCTGCTCGGTGGCGGCCTGGTTGAACAGCAGCACCTGGTGGTCACGGCCGCAGACGATCACGCCTTCCGCCAGATCGAGCAGGATCGCCTCCAGCCGGCGCTTCTGCTCCTCGGTGCGGGCGGTGGCGGCGGCCAGCGCCGAGGTGCGTTCGGCCTCGGTTTCGGCCAGGCGCACCTGCAGGGCGGCGGCGGCCCGGCCGAGACGGGCGGCCCAGGCGAGGTCCTGCCCCGGCGCGTGCCGGGCATCGTCGCGGGCGGCGACCATGATGTCGCGCGCCAGGCGGTCGAGCGGGCGGGCCAGGCGCAGTTCCGCCAGCATCCAGGCCAGCAGCACCGCCGTGGCAGCGGCCATGGGTGCGGCCCAGGGCGGCACGCCCCAGGTGCCGGCGGCGGCGGCCGGCATCACGGCCAGCCCGAGCCCGAGAAACAGCCAGCGCAAGTGCTGCACCGCGCCGGGCGGCAGGGGCCGCATCACGCTTCCAGCAAGCGCTTGACGCGGCTCACCATGTCGCGGGTGGAGAACGGCTTGGTGATGTAATCATCGGCGCCGAGCGCCAGCCCCTTGGCGCGTTCAACCGCCTGGCTCTTGGCAGTCAGCATGACCACGCGCACATGGCACCAGGCCGGGGTGCCGCGTATGACGTGGCACACCTCATAGCCGGACCGCCTGGGCATCATCAGGTCGAGCAGCACGAGATCGGGAATCTCCTGCTGCAGGGCCGCCAGCACTGCGTCGCCGTCGCGCGCGACGCGCACCCGGTAGCCGGCGCGCTTCATCAAAAATTCCAGCGACAGAACAATATTGGGGTCGTCGTCCGCGACGAGCACCGATGCCGACAACTGCCGTTCCTCCCGGCGGGTTATTGGCGGGCAGCCTAGCATGGTTGCGCGGGCGGGGGGAAAGGTGCCGGTCACGGACCCCGGGCAATCGGGTGAGGGCGGCAAGGCCAGGGGCTCTACCCTGGCCTTGCCGCCCTCACCCGATTGCCCCGGTCACTGACCTGGCCGCGAGGCCGACGGCTCGGTGGGCCGGCCCGGTACCGTCTCGCGCGTGGAGTCCAGCATGACCAGAACCCGCTCGATGGCACGCACCACAGTGGCGCCGGAGCGCTGCACGCGGGGGTCGGCGCTGGCCTGCATCATGTCGGCGGCCAGCATGGCCGGCGCGAGGGCGGAGCGCACGTCATGGCGGATGCGCGAAATCAGGGTTTCCAGTTCAGCGATCCTGGCGTGCGGGTCTTGCGGCGGTTGGGCCATAGGCGATGATATCCTGGAGTCTGGCGCGGCAAGCCTGCCACAGGACGGCGCGACGGCCCAGGGGATGGCGCGATCGGGGCAGGACAGCCGCCCGTCAACCTGCCGGCGGATGATCCATTGCGACCCCGCGCGGCGCGGCCCTAACCTTCCGGCAAGGGAGCAGCCGTAGCCTAGCGCATGGCTGGCCCGGCCGCCTGCCGAGGAGGGGTCGATGCCCGACACGCCGAAATCCACCAATATTTCGACCAACATTTCGAATGCCACGCCGCTGGCCGAAGCATCGCATGTTGCCCCGCCCGCCGAGACGGGGGCGGGCGCGCCCCTGGTGCCGGCCAGCCGCCCGCCAGCAGCCGCATCGTCCGCCAACAATGGGGCAGGCGAGGATGACGGAGCCGATGATGGTGCAGCCCAGCGCCATCACCTCGCCGAAATGCGCCACGACCCGGCGGCGATCCGGCGCCTGTTTGAGACCGGCGAGTATCCGTACCACTCGCACATGCGCACGGCCCCGTATGAAAGCCATATGCTGGAGTTGCAGCGCGAACTGCTGAAGGCGCAGCGTTGGGTCGAGAGCGCCGGCCAGCGTGTGGTGGTCCTGTTCGAGGGGCGCGATGCCGCCGGCAAGGGCGGCACGATCAAGCGGTTCATGGAGCATATGAACCCGCGTACCGCGCGGGTGGTGGCGCTGCAGAAACCAACCGAGCGCGAGCGCACGCAATGGTTCTTTCAGCGTTACATCACCCATCTGCCGGCCGCCGGCGAACTCGTGCTGCTGGACCGCTCCTGGTACAACCGGGCCGGCGTCGAGCGGGTGATGGGTTTCTGCTCCCCCGCCGAGTATCTCGAGTTCATGCGCCAGTGCCCGGAGCTGGAGCGGATGATGGCGCGTTCCGGCATCATGCTGTTCAAATACTGGTTCTCGGTCAGCCGCGAGGAGCAGCGGCGGCGCTTCGAGGCGCGCGAGACCGACCCGCTGAAGCAGTGGAAACTGTCACCGATCGACCGCGCCTCGCTTGGGAAATGGGACGAGTACACCGAGGCGAAAGAAGCGATGTTCTTCTACACCGACACCGCCGATGCGCCGTGGACGATCGTCAAAGCCGACGACAAGAAGCGGGCGCGGTTGAACTGCATGCAGCATTTTCTCGCCTCGTTGCCGTATGACAACAAGGACCGTTCGCTGGTGACCGGGCCGGACCCGCTGATCGTGGGCAGCAGTGCCCATGTGATCGGTGCGGACCTGCATATTATCGACAAGACGATGCATCCGGGGCTGAAGCGCGGGCACCACCCCTGAAAAGCAAGGCCAGGGCTCTGCCCTGGACCCGCAAGGGGCCGAGAGGCCCCTTGACCCCGTTCCTTATTAAGTCCGGGTTGCCAGGGGCAAAGCCCGTCGCGCCGAAGCCGCGCTGCGCGCGCGGGGTGGGGTTCAGGGCAACGCCCCGACCACCGGCGCATGCCCATACAATGTGAGGAACCGCACCACGTCCATGCCCGCCAGCGCAATAGTGGCCGTATTGACCAGCGGATGAACCTGAATCCGGGCCTCACCCGCGAGCGAGGCATCCAGCACGACGCTGACCCGCCGGTCATGGTCGTTCACCACGGCAAGCGGTGTGACTGAGCCGCTTTCGACCCCGAGGGTGGCGGTGAGGTCGGCGGGCCCGGCGAAGGACAGCCGCTTGCTGCCGATGCACTTGGGCAGCGCCTTCAGGTTGACCGGGTGCTCGGCCGGCGCCACCACCAGCCAGAGCCGCAAGCCGGCGTCCTTGAGCAGCAGGTTCTTGACCGGCAATCCGGCCAGGCCGGCCCAGTGTTCGCGGGAGGCCGCGACGGTGAACACCGCCGGATGTTCCCGCCGTTCGTAGGGGATGCCGAGCGCGGTCAATTCATCCAGCAGCCGCTGCTGGGTCCAGGGGGCGTCGGCGGTCTCGGGCACGGGCGGCTTCCTGCTTGTGGCGGGGGCGATGATGCGTCCCTGCCGGCGCCGCCACAATGCCGGGTCAGGGCGGCTCGCCGGGGATGTCGCCGACCAGCCAGTCATGCAGTTCGCCCCGGGTCATCGGCGTTTCCCGCCGGTCGCCCTGATCGGTGAAACGATCGGGGAATTCGCCGAGATTGTCCTGCAGGTTCGCCTCGTCCACGGTAACGCCAGGAATCAGCTCGTTGCGTGTCATCGGGTTGGGCTCCAGCGCCGCGCCGGGATGTTCCTCCATGCCGATCAGTTCGCGGGCGCGCTCCCAGAACTCGCCGTCGCGGCCGTTCGGGCGGCCATCCTCCTCCCAGAGAAAATAGGCGCGTTCACGGATGCGCTGTTCGCGTGCGGGATCGTACCTCGAGCGGGTTGTCGGTCATGCGGCATCCTCCTTGGCGGTCCCTGTCTACGCCAGGTTGCCGGCGGTGCGCGGGTTCTCGCGCGGTTGTGCTGCGCGCCCGCGTTTTCGCAGCGAGTCCGGCCCGGATCAGCCGGCGGCTTGCGGCTGCACGGCCGCGAACCAGTCGCCAAAGACCGCAAAGGCAGCCAGCGCCGCGCCGGTCATCTCCGCGCGGCCCTCCGGCGTGTCGCCGCATTGCTCCAGGGCGGCGCAGAATTCCCGCCACATTGTGCCGTGCCGCGGCCCATGCCCGAGCAGAAACCGGCGGCCGGCATCGCTGCCCGGCGGCAGCAGGTGGTCCAGCCGGCGGGCGAGTTCGCGCCCGCCGAGGGTCGAGCCCTCGATGACATAGAGGCAGCCGAGGGCCTGCGCCGCATTGCCCGGCGCCGGCAGCACCGGGGCCGCCGGCAGCGGGGCCGGTTGGGCGCCGAGAAAGGCAAGATCATCCAGCAGCAGCGCCGCGCGCCGGCGCGCGGCGAGATCGATGCCGAAGGGACACAGCGACGGCGCTTCGGCGAGCACGCTCTCGACGGCGCGGTGAAAAACGAACATCCGGCGCAGCAGCGAGGCGTATTCCTCGCGCCCGATCGTGCCGGCCTGCAGGCTGGCGAAGGCCGGCAGGTGGTGCAGCCGTGCATGCGCGGCTGCCGTGGCCTCACGCAGCGCCATGCGGGCGCCGGCATCCGCGGTGTTTGTCATGATCATTCCCTCGCATCTGTCTCGTCGGCCGGCGCGCGCCCGGTGGCGCGGCGGCCCTGGTGGATCAGGTGTTCCAGCACCTCGGCCGCCCGGGTGACCGAGCCGCGGACGCTTTCCAGCAGCTCCGCCATCCGCACCATGTCGAGCCCGTCGGTGATTTCCAGCGCGGCAAGCTGGGCGTTCTCGACCACCGAGGACATCATCTGGCGATAGAGCATCACCACGTCGGGGTCTTCGTGGCGCATATGGCCGCGGTTGCGCTCGATCACGCTGTCCTGGAAGCGGCGCCGCGCCGCCTCGGCGGCCTTGCGCTCGCTCAGATCGGTGAACAGGAACACGAAGCCAAGCACGCGGCCGGGGGCGGAGAACACCGGATCGGCGCGGACCAGCAGCGCGCGCGGCCCGGCGGCGCTCTCCAGCCGGACCTCGCCGCGCCAGGTGTGGCGGTGGGCGATCACGTCCTGCAGCCGGCGGTGGATTTCAGCCGGCTCGGCGAAGTGCGCCGGCAGGTCGCCGAGGCTGCGCAGGCTGTCGCCGGCGCCCGGCAACATGCGGTGGAAGGCGTCATTGCCGACCAGGATCTGCCCTTCGGCATCGGCGATGATCACCGGCTGCTCGGCGAGACGCACCTGGCGGCGCACGTCGTCGAGCTGGCTCTGCGCGATCAGCATGCGCACCGCGCGGAACTGCAGCACCACGTCGGCCACCGTGTCGCCGATCAGCCGGGCCGCGGCCAGGTCGGCCTGGGTCCAGGGCTCGCTGGTGCCCTCCACCAGCTGGTGCCATTGCACGAATGACCGCCGCGGCGACAGCGTTTCGGGGTCGTCACCCGGCAGCACCGGCTTGAACGGGTTGCCGCCCCAGGTGACGGTGCGCACCTGCTCGGGGCGGAACCACATCAGGTATTCGCCCGGCGCGCTGGAAACGCCGGTGGCGAGCAGGCCGCTCGCGGTGGTGGCGAGCGCCCCGAAATCCGGCGCGTCATGGCCGAGCGAGGCGGTGGCGAACACCGGCACGCGCGGCACCGTGTCCAGCCAGGCGCCGAGCGCGCGCAGTTGCTGAGTGCCCGGCACGTCGCCCGCGGTCAGCACCTGGCCCTCGAACAGCAGCGCCGCCCCGGTTGCCGACACCGGCTGCAACAGGGTCTGCGGGGTGTCGAACAGGGCGTTGCGCCACTCGCCCTCGCGTGAGATGGCCTCGATGAGGCGCTGCTCCAGCCGGCGCACCGACAATTCGGCCTGCGCCTGGGTGAAGCTTTCGAGGGCGGCGATGCGGGTGGCGACCGCCTCGACCAGCAGTTCGCAGGCGGTGCGCACCTCGATATGCGGCAGAAGCGGCGCGTAGTGATGGCACGCCACCAGGCCCCACAGGCGCCCGCCGACCACCAGGGAGGCGACCAGGGTGGCGGACACGCCCATGTTCTGCATGTACTGGACGTGAATGGGCGACATGCTGCGCAGGAAGCACAGCGACATATCCAGCTCGGCGCCGGAAACCGGCGACAAAGCGGGGACCAGCGGCACCGGCGTGTAGCTTGCGTCCACCAGCACCCGCACCCGGTTGCGCAGGTAAAGCTGGCGCGCCATCAGCGGGATGTCGGAGGCGGGGTAGCGGTTGCCGAGAAAGGCCTCCAGATCGGGGCGGCGGCGCTCGGAGAACACCTCGCCGTGCCCGGCATCGTCGAAGCGGTACACCATCACCCGGTCGTAGCCGGTGATCTCGCGGAACATCCGGGCGGTCTCGTCGCCGAGGGTGCGCAGCGAATGGGCGCCGAGGATGGCGTGCAGCGCCGCCTCGATCGGGCCGGACAGGTCGCGCGGCGGGCCGGCGCGTTCCAGTTCGATCACCAGCCCGCCGCCCGGCGGACGGTGCATCAGCGCGTCGAACGCGGCTTCGGGGGTGCCCAGACGGCAGCGGACGGTGGCGTGAACCGGGTGCAGCGGATCGCCGAGGCAGGGTGCGACGTGCCGGGCAAGGTCGCCGCCGAGCTGGTCGAGACGCCGGCCGGCGAGCGCGCCCGGCAGGTTCAGGAAGCCAGCTGCATTGGCGCTTTCCTGCACCACCGTGAGGTCGGGCTCACGCACCAGCAACAGCGCCCCGTGCGGCTGGATCGAGCCGGCCAGGTGGATCTGTTCGCGTTCGCAGTTCGAGAGATCGGCCTGGCCGAAGGCAGGCACGGCGTTTTGGCTTGGCGGCACGTCAGCAGTCTCGCTGGGTCACTCGCTGTCGTCGAGAGGCGGGGGCGACACGGAATCGAAGCCGTAGCGGCTCAGCTTTGCATAGAGGCTTTGACGGCTCAGGCCCAGAATTTCGGCGGCCGCCGTGCGATTGCCCTCGGACCGCCGCAGCGCGGCCTCGATGCAGTGACGCTCGACGGCGGCGGAGGTTTTTCGGACCAGATCGAGCAACGGCGACTTGCCGATCTGCTCGGTGATGGCATTCAACGCCGTGCGCAGATACGCTTCATCGTCGAGCGCCGAGGCCATGCGGCTGGCGTCGCGGATGAGCACGCCGAAATACTGCGGCTTGGTGTCGGCATTGCCGACCGCCGAGATCTCGACCTCGGTATCGATGCCGAGGTCGCCATGCAGGGTGGTGGAGAACATCCGCACGGCAGCGTGCCGGTGCACGTTGGCGAGCAGCACGGTGAGGTTGGCGCCCGGGTGCGACAGCCAGCGGCCCAGGCGCTCGCCGACCACCGATCCGGCGGCGCCGAACTGGACCATATCGAGAAAACTCCGGTTCGCCCGGCGGATGACACCCTGGTGGTCGACCACCACGAAGCCTTCCGGCAGCCGGTCGATGATGTCCTCAACCGGCAGCGCGGCCGGACGCGGCGTGCCGGGGCTTGTGCTGCCGGCGGGCCCGAGCTGGAGCAGGAAGACGGGACCGGGGCCGGCGGCCATCAGCGAGGCGCGCACCACCCACGGGTCGCGGTCGGGACCGATATGCACCATCATGCCCGGCGCGCGGCCCTGCTGGCGCACGCGGAACAACATGGACTGGAAGGGCTCCTGCTCCTTCGGCGCGATTTCGCGCAGGAACTCCCAGCCGGGGGCGAGGCCGAGGGCGCGGATGGCGGCGGGGTTGGCCTCGACGATGCGCAGGGTCTCGGCCTTGACCAGCAGCACGGCTTCGTTCGACGCGTCGAACAGCAGACGCGAGCGGGTCTCGATTTCCCGCAGCTTCCAGTAGTCCTGTTCGCGGGCATGCTGGGCGGCGATCAGACGGGTCTGCAGCTCGGCGATGGCTTGCAGGTTCTTGCCGATGGCGATCAGGCCGGCGCGGCCGCCGAGGCGAACGGTGGTGTATTCGATCGGCAGTTCGAGCCCGCTGGGGAACCGCTGGGTGATCTGGCGGAATGCCGAGACGCCGATGGCGCGGGCATCTTCGACCATGCGGCGCACCGCGTCGCCGCCGACCTCGCCCACCGTGTCGGCCCAGGGCCGGCCGACCCAGGCGCGGGTTCCCTCGCCCGAAACGGCCCCCGGAATGGCGCTGGACAGCGAGGCGTCGCGGATCACGCCGTCCAGGTCGAGAATCAGGGTGACATCGGGTTCGCCCGCATTCAGGCGGGACATGACCGTGGTGTCGCCGGGAGGTTTCCTGGCGTCCCGATGCGATCGGCCGATTGGACGTGCATCTTCCGGCATGGCGTGAAACCTGTCCCCAAATGATGGAACCCTTGGGCCCTGGGGGGTGGGCCATACAACTCGTCAGCGACCAATTGCGCATTCTACGCCACCAAGATCGGCGTATAGTCAAGGAATGCAAGGCGCGCTGGCGATTTGGGTCCGGCCAGGACGAAACTGTCAGTTACCGGCGACGCCCCCAGACACACACAGCAACACACCCGCAGGTTGCCGCTCCGGTATGGCGCCAAGGCCGCCGATTAGTTCATCGGCTTCGATCTGGGTACGATCTTGCGCGTTAACCAATGAATGACACGTTCACAAGCCGGTGCAGAACGGTAAGGGCATGCCGCAAGCAGGCGCGGCGGGGCCCGCGCGGCGCCCCCGTCCGGCCTGTCGTCGCGCCTGAGACTCTTGACGAAGTTGCAGATCCGCATTGGAGCATTGCAAGGCTACATTGTCATGCCGGGTTGACATCTGGAATCGGCAATGCAACGCCGCCATACGAAAATGGCTGCTGGCCATGCCGGAATCGCGACCCGGATCGTTTGCCGCCGGCTTCCGCCTGGCCGGCGTGCGCCGGCCGGAATACAATGGTCAGGCCGGGCGCGCCCGCGCATCCGCGCCGCGGGAAATGCTATGTGTCTCCGGCATGGCAGTCACGAGCAGGGCGCAGGCGCACCCGCCGGCGGTGCCCAGCGCCAGGAAGGTGCCGATGTCGCCGATCCGGTCGGACAGCATGCCCGCAAAGCCGGTGCTGAGAGCCGCGCCGGCACCGCTCGCCAGGCCGACAATGCCAATCGCCAGATTGAACCGGCCGCCGCCGCGGGTGATGTCGGCCACCACCAGCGGCACCATGACCCCCAGCACCGCGGCACTGATGCCATCCAGCGCCTGGTAGGCCACCATCACCTCCGGGCTGCCGTCGGAGGCAAACAGCAAGGCGCGCAGCGGCAGCACGGCGAAGCCGGCCAGCAGAACCAGCCGCCGGCCGCGCAACTGGACAAACCGGCCCAGCCAGGGCGAGAGCAGGGCCGCGAGCAACTGCGGCACCACGATCCAGGCACCGACCAGCAGGTCGTCGCTGCGCAGGCGCACATGCGCCAGCAACGGCAGAACCGCCGGCAGCGTCAGGTCGGGTAATGGGCCAAAGGTGCGCGCGAGCGCGCCGGCCGCGGTCGGCAGCAGCGCCGCATTGCCGAGCTGGAACAGCATCACGCAGGCGGCGAAGATCAGCAGCGCCTGGTCGCGGCACACCTGAAGCACCCGCTTGGGCGGGATGGTGCGCTGATGCACCGGAATGGCCGCGGCGTGCGACGTGCGCAGTTGCCCCGTCTCCATGTCGGCGGTGCGGATGCGGGCGATCGCCAGCAGGCACGGCAGGCCGCACAGCGCCGCCATCCAGAATACGGCCCGCAAGGAAACCCAGGCGCCGACCAGCCCCATGATGCCGGCGGCCAGGGCTGAGCCGATGGCGGCGAAGCGGACATTGCGGCCGAGCCGCTCGCCCAGCTTCTCCTGGCGCGACAGGGCCAGCGTGATGGCGGCGATGGCGGGCGTCAGCACCGCCGCGGCCACGCCTTGCAGACCCTGCGCGGCGTAGACCGGCCAGTGCCGCGGCATCGCCGCGATCAGCACCGCGGCCGCCATGATGCCGAGCACCGCCCCGGCTGCCGCCAGGCGCTTGATGGGCGCCCAGTCCACCAGCATGCCGCCGGGCACCTGGCTGACCATGAGTGCCGCCGTGCCGGCGCTGAGCGCGAAACCGATGTCGGTGCGGCTCCAGTGCTGGTTGGTCAGGTAGACCGCGAGGAAGGCACCGAAGCCGGTTTGCATCAGCGCCGACAGGAAGTTCAGCCAGCTCAGCCCGGCCAGGCTGGCCCGGCTGGCCTGGATGCCAGGGACGCTGTCGCGGTCGTGGGGGGCGGAGCCGTGGCTGACCGGCACGATGGGCTTCTCCGAGCTTCTTCCGCGAGGCCGGCGGCATGGCCAGCCGTGTAGTCCGATATGGTGCGAGCCCGGCGAACGGCCGGTTCAGGATCAGGCGAGCCTCGCCGCTGACCGCTACTGCACCCCCGGCCCGCGTGCAAACCGGTCCGGTTCGCGCCATGATAGGAAGGCCGGACGGGACGCGGCGGCGCAGGACATGGGCGCAGGACATGGGCGCAGGACGTGGGCGCAGGACATGGGCGCAGGACATGGGGGATCGACCGGCATGGGCATGATCGCGGTCGGATTCGGAATCGTGCTGGACGAGGACGAACTGACCGAGACGTTCCTGCGCGCCTCGGGCGCCGGCGGGCAGAACGTCAATAAAGTGGAAACTGCGGTGCAGTTGCGCTTCGACGTGCGCCACTCGCCCTCGTTGCCCGATGCGGTGCGGGCGCGGCTGGAGCGGCTGGCCGGGCGCCGGCTGACCCAGGACGGGGTGCTGGTGATCGCCGCGCAACGCCATCGCATGCGCGAGCGCAACCGGGAAGACGCGCTGGAGCGTCTGCTGGTGCTGATCCGCGCGGCCGCCGAGCCGCCGCCGCCGAAGCGCCGGCCGACCAAGCCGACCTATGGGTCGCAGAAGCGGCGCCTGGAAGGCAAGGCACAGCGGGCCGGGGTCAAACGGCTGCGGGTGCGGCCGGGGGAAGAATAGAAAGGCCAGGGCTCTGCCATGACCCGTCCAGAGGAACTCCCTGGCCGGCTGCAGCCGATGTCCCGGTTCCTTAGGCCGCCAGCGCCTTCACGCCCTCCGGGTCCAGCCGGTAGCCGCCGCCTTCGGTCACCAGCAGGCGGGCATTCGCCGGGTCCGGTTCGATCTTCTGGCGCAGGCGATAGATATGGGTTTCCAGCGTGTGGGTGGTCACCGCCGAGTTGTAGCCCCAGACCTCGTTCAGCAGCACCTGCCGCAGCACCGGCTTGCTGCCCGCACGGTAGAGGAACTTGAGAATGGCGGCCTCTTTTTCAGTCAGGCGGATGCGGCGGTTCTTGGCCGGGTCCTGCAACAGTTTCGCCGCCGGGCGGAACGTGTACGGGCCGATGGTGAACACCGCGTCCTCGCTGTTCTCGAAACTGCGCAATTGGGCGCGCAGCCGGGCGAGCAGTTCGGCGAGGCGGAAGGGCTTGGCGATATAGTCGTTGGCGCCCGAATCGAGGCCGCGCACCACGTCGGCTTCCTCGTCGGAGCCGGTCAGCATGATGATCGGCACCTTGACGCCGTTGCGCCGCAAGCGGGCGCACAGGTCGCGCCCGTCACCGTCGGGCAGGCTCACGTCCAGGATAAGCGCGTCGAACCTGGCATCGAACGCGGTGATCTTGGCCTCCGCTTCGCCAGCGGTCTCCGCTCCGGTGGCGGCGAATTCACCATCAACGGCCAGTTGCTCGGCGAGCATCGACCGCAGGGCGGCATCGTCGTCGACAATCAGAATGGGCCGTTCGCCCGTCATCGCTAGGTTTCCTCAGTCTCAGGATGCCGCGGGCCAGAACCCCCGCTCTGTCGCCCACCGGTCCAGCGCTGCCCGATCGACAGGCCTAGCGAAATCTAATATCACGCCCGGGTAATTTCGACCCCAGCCAAACTCGTACCGGACAGTTTCCACACGGCCTTGTTGTTCCGCACGACGTGCACATTATCGTGAGGTGCGGCCGGACGCATCTCCCGGCGAGGCCATATGTCTGTTGGCCGGCTGGGGGGCATGCAGCGCCGCGGCGGTCCGGATGGTC
Organism: uncultured Alphaproteobacteria bacterium; assembly: GCA_963714255.1. Lineage (GTDB taxonomy): Bacteria > Pseudomonadota > Alphaproteobacteria > Acetobacterales > Acetobacteraceae > Rhodovastum. The sequence goes on along the minus strand of CAVQNU010000034.1, from coordinate 202,027 downwards.
TGTTGGCACGTGGTCCGCTGGCTCGGGGCCGCTAGGTACGAGGCCGCTGGTACGAGGCCGCTGGTACGGGGGGCCGGCCAGGGTGGGCTAGAAATTTTTCCGGGAAGTGCATGACCTCCACGCCGTTGCGACACGAGTCCCCAGGCGGCAGCCCAGCGTCGCCCGGCAAAGCCGGCGCGAACCTCGTGCCGGATCCGGCGGTGCTGCGGCTGCGCGCGGTGCACCGTGCGGCGGCCGACCTGCGGCGCGGCACGCCGGTGTTGGTCCGCGCGGCGCAGGACCTGGTGCTGCTTGGCGCCGAGACGGCGGGCGTGCGCGGGCTGGCGGAGCTTCGCCACGTCGCCGAGGGGGCGCCGGTGCTGTTGCTGGCGCCGGCGCGGGCGGCCGCATTGCTCCACCGCCCGGTGGTGCCGCGGCAAAAGGCGCTGGCGCTGCGCCTGCCCGAGGCGCTGTTCGAGCCGGCGTTCCTGCGCGGCCTGGCCGATCCGACCGCCGAACAGATGCTGCCGGTTGAGCCGGTGCTGGCGCCCGAATGTCCCGAGGCGGCGCCGGCGGCACTGACATTGGCCAAGCTGGCGCGGCTGCTGCCGGCGGTGCTGGCCGCCCCGCTGCGCCCCGACGCCCCGGCGCGCGCTGCCGCGTTGCATTTGCAGGCGGTGGCGGCGTCCGACATCCTGGCCTATCCGCATGACATCGTGGCCGATCTCACCCGCGTGGCCGAGGCGCAGGTGCCGCTGGACGGGGCCCCGGACGCGCGCATCGTGGCGTTTCGTGCCCCGGATGCGGGGGTGGAGCATCTGGCCATTCTGATCGGCCGGCCGGAGGCGGCGGAGGCACCGCTGGTGCGGCTGCACTCGGAATGCTTCACCGGCGACCTGCTGGGCAGCCTGCGCTGCGACTGCGGGGCGCAGCTGCGCGGCGCGATCCGGCGCATGACCGAGGAAGGCGCGGGCGTGCTGCTGTATCTGGCGCAGGAGGGGCGCGGCATCGGCCTGGTCAACAAGCTGCGGGCCTATGCGCTGCAGGATCGCGGCCTGGACACGCTGGACGCCAACCGGGCGCTCGGGTGGGGGGCGGACGAGCGCAACTTCATGGTGGCCGCCACCATGCTGCGCGCGCTCGGGGTAAGGCGGCTGCGGCTGCTCACCAATAATCCGGACAAGGTATCGGCCCTGGCGGCCTGCGGCGTGGACGTGTTGCGCCGGGAGCCGCATGCCTTTCCCCCGAACGGGGTCAACGACCACTACCTGGCCACCAAGGCGGAACGGTTCGGCCACCTGCTGGACTGACGGCACGCCGGTTGCTTGGCCCCCGGCCTGTTGCAGCCGCAGGACGTGCCATGAGCATCGGGCCCGATTCTGGAAATACTGTTGACAATCGCAGCGCCCGCCGTGGGCCCGCCGCCGGCCGCGGCGGCGCCTGCCGGCATCGGGGTGGACGCGGTTTTCAGGACGCGTCTGGCCGATCTGAACCCCCTGCAATATGTGCCGGTCGTGGGCATGATCTACCGGGCGATGACCGGCGAGCACCTCGATCCGGCCTGGCGGCTGGGCGGCGCGGTGGTCACCGGAGCGTTGATGGGTGGGCCGTTGGGCATCGTGACATCGCTGCTCGGGGTGGGGCTGGAGGATTTGTTCCACCAGGTGATCGGCGATGCTGCGGCCACGCCAGGTCTGGCCGAGCACCGGCAGGGCGTGGCCGCCTACGCGGCGGCGACGTCCAACGCGTCCGGGATCTGGGATATCCGGGGCGGCGGCGGATGAGCGCGGTGGCCGTGCGCCCGCACCGGGTGTTGGAAGCGCGCGGCCAGGTCTCTGCCAGCGGCGCGCCGCATCCCGCCAGGGCCGCTGCCGCCGCAGGCAGGCGGGCGGCGATGCCGGCGGAGAAAAATTAACGAGATGGCCGGGCGGCCCTTGAAAACCATTACTTGAGATGTAGTGGTTTCACTTCGTGCGGGTGCTACGACCGGCGAGCGGCTCTCGACGGTCGGCAGCTTTTCGTTGTTCTGCGCCACCGGCAGCATGGCCAGCGTCATGCCGCTGCCGCCGATGGCGAGGTCCAGTTTGTCGTCGTCATAGACCCACTCCACCGCGGTAGGGCCGTAGGCCTGAAATGGCTGTCTTGCTGTAGAATTTCGATCCTGCGGGCGGGGGCGGTATTGCTGCCCTTGCCGGCGTATTCCGGGCCCAGGCGGAACCCGGCGACCAGGTGCCGGGCGGAGGCTTCCAGCTGGCCGGTTTTGTCCTCGATCAGCGCCACCTTCACCGGCTTGCCCTGGCGGGCGAACGCGGCGCGGCCGAGCAAAGAACAAATGCCACCGCCAGCGCCGCGAGGCGAAGCGACCTCGGTTCTGGCCCCGAAGCATAAAATTGCCGCAATCTGGCGCAAGGGCTGCGAAAATGCCATATTCGCTGTCCTCAGCTTCCGGGCAACGCATCCTTTCACCTTCGCGCGATGGGCGATTTGGCCACAGGCACTCACTCATTTGATTGAGCGGGCAAAAACTCCCTTGTCAAACTGGTATCAATCAGAAAGTGTGGGGAGACAGGGTCAGCGTAATAAGGTAGGACGGCCCGAGGATTGGTCGGTGCGTTAACTCGCTGAATGCGCTGGCTCGGAAAACGCAACGGTGGCGAACAGGTCAGCCTGATGACCGTCGCCAAAGCAGGAGGGTCGTTGATATGGCGCTGCCATGATACCGGTATCGTGTGGCCGTTGAACCTACGACAAGCACGGCGTGGAACATCACGCCGAATGATCTCTCGCAGGCACTCACCGGCGCGCTGATCGCGGATTATAATCTCTCCAATGGCTCCAGCGGTTCGTTCCAGTCGGTCCAGACGCCAGACAATATCAGCTATCACCGGCGACTTCAGTCGTCGTTGACGGTCAACTCTTCGACGGCGGCGTCAATTTCAACGACAGTCGTCACGGTTGTCCGGCGGCACTGGCTTTAATGTTGTGTTTTTTGGCAACGGCAACGACACCATCACTTTCGGCGGCCCGCTCAACTTATCGATTGTACTGGGCAACGGCGAAATAACACAGTCAAACTGGCCGGCAGCCAGAACACGGTTATGGTGGGCACCGGCAGTAACAAGTGGCGGTGGCAGGCGCGGACAACACCGTTGTCCTTGGCAACCCAGCCGCTTTCGTCATACGTTGTCCGACATTCAAAATACCGGGGGCAATCTCGGCGCCGAGCACCGGGATGAACACCGTCAAGACCGGCACCGGCGGCCTCAGCACCGTCACCTTCGGCAACGGCGACGACCACGGTTACCCTCGGCGGCGCGGACGGCGGCAACGGCGGCATGGCGAATACCGTCATCGGCGGCACCGGGGTCGATACCGTCACCGGCGGCATTGGGCTGGACACGGTCGACCTGGGCAATGGCAACAACAGCGTCACCCTGGCCGGGGCGCTGAACACGGTGATCGCCGGTAACGGCAACAACACCGTTAATCTCGAGCGGCGCAGTCGCCACGGTCTCCGTCGTCGGCGGCTCCGCGAAGGTCGCCTATGACGGGGTTCAGGCGATCGTGTCCTCCGCCTTCGGCACCGGCGGCATCGGGTTCGGCGCCGGTGCAAGCGACATCGGCTCGTTCGACGCGGGCACAAACAACATCGGCGCCTTCCTCGGCCTCGGCAGTGCGGCCCCCAGCCAAAGCAGCCCCCTTGGTAGCGGCAACGGCAACATCGGCGTATTCGAGGGACTGAGCGACGGCCCCGCGACGTACGTGGACCAAAACACCGGCATAACCACCGATGTTTATGATCCATACTACTACACCAACGGCAGCGGCAATATCGGCGCCTGGAACGGCAACCTCGACAACGGCAGCGACGTTGGCAACTACAACTGGGGTGCGTTCAACGGCAACCTGAACGGCAACTTCAACGTCGAGCACCTACGCCGTACGACGTCGGCAACGACAACACCGGTGCCTACAACGGCGACATCAATATCAACGCCAATCTTGGCGTCAGTTCCAATCAACGACGGCAACGACAACACCGGCACGCTGCAGGGCATTGCTGAACGACAATCAAGACAGCAACGGCTACAGCGGCCCCATCAACCCTCTCGTTCCCGCCCGGCGGGTGGATCAACCCCACCAGCAACACCTATCCCGGGCGAATTACACCGGCTCGATCAATACCGTCGTGCTTGGCACCGGGTCGAACACCGTGACCGCCCTGGGCGGGCTGAGCACGGTCGTGCTGGGGGCGACGGTGACGCTGCCGGAAGGTATCCGACGCGCAACCTTCAGCATCCTCACGGCCACCGGGAAGGATACGGTGACCATCAACGGCAGCTGAACACCGTCGACCTGGCCACCGGCCGCTGGCCGGCACCCACGACTCGGTCTGCACTTCCACCGGCGGCACCGTCACCTCGTCCACCGTCACCTTCGGCAACGGCATCGATACCGTGGTGTCGCTGAACGGCGGCGGCAACACCGTGGTCACAGGCACCGGCGGCACCAGCTCCATCGACTTCTCGGCGAGCACCGCCGGGGACAACGTGGTCGAGACCGAGGGGACCGACAACACCATCAAGCTGAATGGCTTCGACAATCTGGTCAGCGCTGTTCCTGGCTTCGAGTTCGGTGATAACGCTCATCACCGAGACACCGGGGACGTCCGGCAACAACAGCTTCGTCACCGGCGCAGGCGGGCAGGGGGTTACGAAATCAAAGCTTCCACCTGTCGGGCGCCAGCGTTGACGTGCTCGACCTGCAAGCCTCGCTGGCAGCAGCCAATTGGAGCGGTGCCGCCAGCACGCTGGCCAATTATCTCAACGTCACCACAGACGGCACCAACGACTATATCTCGACCTTCCTGAATGGCGGGACCGTGGGCAAACTCGTCGCGCAGCTCGACGGTGTGACAGCCAGCTTGGCAAGTTTGCATGCCCACAACGCGCTGCGAACTTCAACGGGCCGCTGCCTGTCCGTCTGAGCCGGACGGGGCATTGCCCCTTCCGTATCCTGCGTGACCACCGAAAGGCCAGGGTTCGCCCTGGCCTTTCCTTTACCGCTCCGACCGCGGATCGAAGGCGTGCTGCAGCCCGTCGCCGAGAAAATTCGCTGCCATGACGGTGATGAAAATCAGCAGCCCCGGATACACCGCCAGCGCCGGCGCGCTGCTCATCAGGTCCTGGGCGTTGTTCAGCATGTTGCCCCATGAGGCGGTCGGCGGCACCACGCCGAAGCCCAGGAAACTCAGCACCGACTCGAACAGGATCACCCGCCCCACCGTCAGGGTGAACGACACGATCACCGGGGTCGCCACGTTCGGCAGCACATGCACGCGCATCACATACGCCGCCCCCGCCCCACTTGCCCGCGCCGCCCGCACATAATCACGCTCTTTCACCGACAGCGTCGCCGCCCGCACGATGCGCGCAATCGCGGTCCAGTCGACCAGCGCGATGATGACCACGATGCGCCAGAATCCGGCGGCACCCGAGCGGGCGAATTCCGGCGGAACGCCGAGCTTGGTCAGGTCCACCGCCCCCAGCACGATCAGCAGCGGCAGCAGCGGCAGGGCGATCACCCCGTCGGTGAAGCGCATCAGCAGCGCATCCACCCGGCCACCGAAATACCCCGCCGTGATGCCGATGATCAGCCCCAGCGCGCCGCCGAACACGGTGGCCAGCAGGCCAACCAGCAGCGATATCTGCCCGCCCGCCATCAGCCGCACCAGCACGTCGCGCCCGGCCTCGTCGGTGCCCAGCCAGTGCGCCGCCGAGGGCGGCTCGAAGCGCGACAGCAGGTCGGTGGCGTCGGGATCGAACCCGCCGAACCACTGCATCGGAAAGGCCGCGAGCACAAAGGCCACCAGCAGCGCCAGCACCGCCAGCGCCGTCATGCCCGGCCGGTGCCGGCGGAAGCGCCGCCAGCGCAGACGCCACACGCCGGCCGCGGCCTCAGGGGCTCTCATGCCAGGCTGATCCGCGGATCGAGCCAGGCATAGGCGATGTCGGCTGCCAGATTGCTCAACAGCGTCATCAGCGTGGCGAACAGCAGCCCGCTGAGGGCGAGATTGTAATCATTGCCCAGGATCGAGTCGTAAATCATCTTGCCCATGCCGGGCTGGGCGAACATGGTTTCGGTCAGCAGCGCGCCGCCGAACAGTCCGCCGAAATTCAACGCCATGACGGTCACCACCGGGATCAGCGCGTTGCGGAATGCGTGCACCAGCACCACCCTGGCTTCGCCCGCCCCCTTGGCGCGGGCGGTGCGGACGTAATCCATCCGCAGCGTTTCGATCATGCCGGCGCGCACATAGCGCGTGAACCCGCCGGTCTGCGCCAGCGCCAGGGTGGCCACCGGCATCGCCATGTGGCGGGCATAATCCAGCAGGCCGCCGTCGCCGACAGTGGCGATACCGCTGGCCGGGAACCAGTGCAACTGGACGGCGAACACCAGGATCATCATCAGCGCCAGCCAGAATACCGGCACTGATATGCCGGCAAACGCGACCAGGCTGACCAGCGAGTCCACCCAGCCACCGGGCTTCAGTGCCGCGGCGATGCCGAGCGCGAAGGCCAGCAGCACGGCGGCGGTGAAGCTGAAGAAGATCAGCTTGCAGGTCTGCCACAGCGCCGGCGCCAGCACCTCCAGCACCGGCGCCGCATGCGCGCGCGAATAGCCGAAATCGCCCTGCAGCGCGGCCAGCATCCAGTGCCAGTAGCGGTGCAGCAGCGGCTGATCGAGACCGTACATCCGGCGCAACGCCGCCGCCGCCTCGGGCGTCGCCGCCGGGTTGCTGGCGATCATGATGTCGATCGGATCGCCCGGCATCAGCCCGATCAGGCTGTAGATCACGAACGACATCACCAGCAGCACCAGCACCGCCTGCAGGATGCGCCGAACCACGAAGCGTGCCATGCGGCTCAGTCCTTGAAATGGCAGGCGGCCAGCTGAGCCGGCCGGCCGGGTGCCGGTGCCAGCTCCGGCGCCTCCACCCGGCACAGCGCCTGCGCCTTCGGGCAGCGCGGATGAAACACGCAGCCCGGGGGCGGCGCCAGCGGGCTCGGCATTTCGCCGCAAATGGCGCGGGCGCGGCGCCGGCCAATGCGCGGCACGCTCGCCAGCAGCGCCTGGGTGTACGGGTGCGACGGACGCGCGAACAGCTCCGCCCGCGGCGCCAGCTCGACCAGCCGGCCCAGGTAGAGCACCGCCACCCGGTCGGCCAGATGGTTCACCACCGCCATGTCATGGCTGATGAACAGATAGGACAGCCGGTACTCCGCCTGCAGCGCCTTCATCAGGTTCAGGATCTGGCTCTGGATCGACACATCCAGCGCCGACAGCGGCTCGTCGGCCACGATCAGCGCGGGCGCCGGTGCCAGCGCGCGGGCGATGGCGATCCGCTGGCGCTCGCCGCCGGAGAATTCGTGCGGATAGCGGTTCAGCGCATCGCCCGGCAGCCCCACCTGCGCCAGCAGCGCAGCCGCCCGGGCGCGCCGCTGCGCTTGGCTGCCGATGCGCTGGATGCGCAGCGGCTCGGTGATGATGTCGGAGACCGGCATACGCGGGTCGAGCGCGCCGAACGGGTCCTGGAACACGATCTGGATGCAGCGCCGCGCCGCCCGCCGCGCCGCTTCGTCCATGGCGCGGCCACGGAAGCGCAGCGTGCCGGAGCTGGGTTGCTGCAGCCCGGCCACCACATTGCCCAGCGTGCTCTTGCCGCTGCCGCTTTCGCCCACCAGGCCCAGCGTCTCGCCTTCGGCAATGGAAAACGAAACGTCCCAGGCCGCGCACAGGCTGCGCCGGCTGCCGCCGGACCAGCCGGCGCCGAGGGCGAACTGCACGCCGATGCGCTCCAGCGCGATCAGTTCCGCGGCCCCGCTCATGGGCCAGCCTTGAAGCAGGCGACAAAGTGGCCGGCCGCCAGTTCCACCGCCGCCGGCTCGGCGGCGCGGCAGGACGCATCGGCGCGCGGGCAGCGATCGGCAAACCGGCACCCGCCGCCACCGGCGTCCGGCACGCAGCCCCGGATCACCGGCAGAACCGCGACCCGGCGGTCCGGGTCCGGCAGCGTGGCGATCAGCCCCTGCGTATAGGGATGCAGCGGCCGGGCGAACAGCGCCCCGGCCGGCGCCCGCTCGACGATGCGGCCGGCATACATGACCATGATGTCGTCCGCGATCCCGCTCACCACCGCCAAATTGTGGCTGATGAACTGGATCGCCATGCCGGTGCGGTCCTGCAACGCCTGCATCAGGTCGAGGATCTGCGCCTGGATGGTCACGTCCAGCGCGGTGGTGGGCTCGTCGGCGATCAGCAGCTTCGGTTCGCAGGCCAGCGCCATGGCGATCATCGCCCGCTGGCGCATGCCGCCCGAGAGCTGGTGCGGATAGGCGCGCGCCCGCTCACGCGGCGCATTGATGCCGGCGGCTTGCAGCAGGCCCGCCGCCGCCCCCTCAGCCTCGCGCCAGCCCGCCCCGCGGTGCAGCACCAGGGCCTCGGCGATCTGCCGCCCCACCGTCATCACCGGGTTCAGCGCCGTCATCGGCTCCTGGAACACCATGGCGATCTCCGCCCCGCGCAGCGCCCGCCAGGCGGCGGGCGACTGGCCGAGCAGTTCGCGCCCGGCGAAACGGATCGATCCCCCGACCCGGCCGGGCGCCGGCACCAGCCCGATCAGCGCCAGCGCGGTGACACTCTTGCCGCAGCCGCTCTCGCCCACCACGCCCAGCGTGCGGCCGGCAGCGAGCGCGTAGGAAATGCCCGCCACCGCCTGGCGCGTTCCACCGGCGCACGCAAACGCCACGCGCAGGTCCGAGACCGCGAGCAGCGGCGGGTCATTCCGCATGCCACTCCTCGGCCCATAGGCTGGACGTGTCGCTATGCCCGGTCGGGCGGACGCCCTGCAGCCATTTCGGCAGCACATAGGCTTCGGCGCGGAAGAACAGCGGCAGCGCCGGCACCTGGGCGGCGTAGATGCGCTGCATCTCCGCCCAGGCCGCAAGCTGATGGGCCGGATCGAGGTCGGTCTCTGCCTGCAGGATCGCCGCGTCCATGCCGGGATCGCGGAAGTCCATGTAGTTCGAGCCGCCCCAGTTGTTGGCTTCGGTCGGCACCTGATCGGAGGCGAGGGTCTGCCGCGGCGGATAACTGATGCCGCTGGACCAGGCATACATCGCCAGGCCGGTGAACTGCCGCCGCCGCAGGGTCTCGCCGAACAGCATCCGCGCCGGTTCGTTCTTCACCAGCGCTTCGACACCCACCGCCTTCCATTGGTCCATCATCACCTGCTGCGCGAGTTCGCGCACCCGGTTGCCGGCGGTGGTGCGAAACTCCAGGCTCAAACGCTCGCCGCGCCCGTTGCGGCAAATGCCGTCCTGTCCCGGCGTCCAGCCGGCCTCGGCCAGCAGTGCGCGGGCGCGGGCCGGATCGTAGGGTTGCTCCGGCACCGCCGCGTTGTGCATCGGATCGAGCGGGTTGAGGAAGCTTGCCGCCACCGGCTGCTTGCCTTCGAACAGCCGGTCGACCAGCGTGCGCCGGTCCAGCGCCAGCAGCAACGCGCGGCGCACCCGGATATCGGCCAGGACCGGGTTGTCCAGGTTCAGATCGATATGCTCGTAGTTCAGCGCCGGCCTGAACACATAGGTCCAGGCATCCGGCTGGTGGCGGCGCAGCGCCAGCACCTGGTCCAGTGTCAGCGACGGCGCGTCGCCCGGCGCATAATCCACGTCGCCCGACTGCAGATTGGCCTTCAGCGCCGCGGTGTTTTCGATGGCGCGGATGACGATGCGCCGGAACCCGGGTGCGGCGCCGCGCCACGCGGGGTTCGCCTCCAGCACCACCTGCGCCCCGGAGTTGTATTGGGTGACCAGGTAGGGCCCGTTGTAGAGCCCCGGCGTGGTGGGGGCGCGCGCATACAATGAATGCCGCGCATAGTCGCCCGGTTCCTTCGCCGCCTCCGCCGCCGCCGCTTCCAGGTGCGCGGGCAGCATGGTCGGCAGACGGTCGAATTGGGCCCAGACCTTGTTCAGGTGCATCACCGCGGTGCGTTCATCGATCACCTCGACGCTGCCGATGCGCTGCCAATAGCTCAGATCGGCGAAGCCCGAGGCGGGGTCGTGGCCGAGCGTCCAGGTGAAGGCCAGATCGCGCGCCGTCACCTTCACGCCGTCGCCCCAAACCAGCCCGGGCTTCAGCTTCACGGTCACCGCCATGCCGCGCCCTTCCAGCCGCGCCAGCCCGTTCGCCAGGCTGGGCAGCACGGCGCATTGCAGGCAGGTGTTCTGCCAGCCGGCATCGAAGGCGCTGATCGGGCGCAGGGCGAACCCGAGCGTGTAGGCCTTGATCACCTCGGGATCGATGGCGGGATGCAGGGTGGAGGGGAATTGCGAAACCCCGATCACCAGCTGTTCGCGTGGCGCGGCGACCGCCGGCGCGGACAAGGACAGCAGCGCCGCGGCGGCTATGATGGCTTGCGACTTCATCGTCTGTTTCCCCCCGGTAAGGAAGGCCAGGGCTCTGCCGTGGACCCGCCAGAGGGCGGTGGCCCCCTGGACCCCGTTCCTTAAGTAACGGGGTCCAGGGGCCTCTCGGCCCTTGGCGGGTCCAGGGCAGAGCCCTGGCCTTCCTTACTTTGCCTGCAAGATCTCCGCCCGATGGTCCTTAATATCTCGGAACGTCAGCCCGGGATTCAACTCCGCCGTCCGCCGCATCATGAAGGCCGAACTCGCCAGGAACACCGGGTCGCCATCCACATCGTCGGCCATGCCGCTGCGCTGGTCGGCGGCGAACCGCTCCACCGCCAAGCGCTCGCCCGACACCCAGCGCGCAAGCTGGAACGGCGGCGTCTCGAAGCCGATCTTCACCCCGTATTCCGCTGCCAGCCGCGCCTGCAGCACATCCAGCTGCAGGGTGCCGACCACGCCCACCATCGGCGGGCTGCCATCCTGCGGGCGGAACAGCTGCACCACCCCTTCCTCGGCCAGTTCCTGTAAAGCCTGGCGCAGTTTCTTCGCCTTCATGGCGTCGTCCAGCCGGACGCGGCGCAGGATTTCCGGGGCGAAATACGGCACGCCGACGAAGTTCAGATCCTCGGTCTCGCTCAGCGTATCGCCGATGCGCAGCGTTCCGTGATTGGGAATGCCCACCACGTCGCCGGCGAACGCTTCCTCGGCCAAAGCGCGGTCGCGCGCGAAAAAAAACTGCGGCGCATGCAGCGGGATCAGCTTGCCGGTGCGCACCTGCTTCAGCCGCATCCCGCGCGCCAGCCGCCCCGAGCACACGCGGGCGAAGGCGATGCGGTCGCGGTGATTGGGGTCCATGTTCGCCTGGATTTTGAACACCAGCGCCGTCAGGTTTTCCTCCGTCGCCTGCACCACCCGCGTGTCGGCCGGCTGGGCGCGCGGACGCGGGCCGAATTCCGCCAGCCCGGCCAGCAGGTCGGCGACCCCGATTTCCTTCATGGCGCTGCCGAAGAACACCGGGGTCAGGTGCCCCTCCATAAAGCCCGCCACCTCGAATTCCGGCAGGGCGGCGCGGACCAGTTCCATTTCCTCGTCCAGGGCGGCGAAACGCGGGTCGGACTGTGCCAGCTCGCGGGTGAGCCGGTAGTCGCGCTTGCGCAGGTCGTAGGTGCCGACGAAATCGGCCGCCCGCCCCACTGGCCAGGTGACCGGCGCGGTGTCGAGCGCCAGGGTGGAGGAAACCTCGTCCAGGAGAGAGAATACGTCCTGGCTCTCGCGGTCCATTTTGTTGACGAAGGTGATGATCGGAATGTCGCGCAGCCGGCAGATTTCGAACAATTTCTTGGTCCGCGCCTCAATACCTTTGGCGGCGTCGATCACCATCACCGCCGAATCCACCGCGGTCAGCGTGCGGTAGGTGTCCTCGGAGAAATCCTCGTGGCCCGGCGTGTCCAGCAGGTTGAACACGCAGCCGGCGTGCTCGAAGGTCATCACCGAGGTCACCACCGAAATGCCGCGCTCGCGCTCGATGCTCATCCAGTCGGAGCGCGTTTTGCGCTGCTCGCGTTTGGCGCGGACGTTGCCGGCGAGCTGGATCGCCCCGCCCAGGCGCAGCAGCCGCTCGGTCAGCGTGGTCTTGCCGGCATCGGGGTGGGAGATGATGGCGAAGGTGCGCCGGCGGGAGATCTCGGTGAGCATTTCGGAGGGGGGAGCGTCGGTCATGGCGGGGGCTTATAGCGGCCTTGCCGGCGGGCTGCACCCTGTTGCGGGGACTCGGGTGAAGGAAGCAAGGCCAGGGCTCTGCCCTCGACCCGTCGGGTTCCGGCCGGAAAATCTGCGCGGACTGGCGTAGGGAGCAGGCAGGCAGGGCCGTTCACTGAGCGCGGGCAGCGCGTCACCGCCCGCGGAACCGGAACCTCACGTATGTTCATGCAGCGATCGCCGCATCTTCGTCCCATTTGGAAGGATAATGGGGTCTGACCGATGGGACATAACATGAGCCCGATCCGCGCAATCCTGCCGAAGGTGGCGTTGCTCTCCGCAGTGGCCGCGATCGCCATGCCGGCATGCACCGCACGTGCCGCCGCCGCTTCCTTGTCCGATTTCGCTCTGCTCAACCAGGTCACCTGGGGCGCCACCGAATCCGCCGATGCCAGGCTGCGGGCCATGGGCCGGGACCATTGGCTCGACTGGCAGCTGCATCCCGCCGGCGACGACCGGCTTCCCCCCGAAGCCCAGGCGCAGGTCGACGCGCAGCCGGTCTCCCAACTGCCGATGACCGCGCTGCTCGCCGGCATCGCCGCGCACCGCCGCGCGGCCGACCAGCTTGTCGACCCGGCGGAGAAACAGGCGGCCCAGCAGGCCATTCAGCAGGAACTGACCGAGCTGGCGCGCCAGACCGCAACCCGCCAGATCCTGCGCGACCTCTATGCGCCGACGCAACTGCTTGAGCGGATGACCTGGTTCTGGTTCAATCATTTCAATGTGCACCAGTACAAGGCCAATATCCGCGCCATGCTGGCCGATTACGAGGAGCACGCCATCCGCCCGCACGCGCTGGGCCGCTTCCGCGACCTGCTGGCCGCCACGCTGCGTCACCCGGCGATGCTGCGCTATCTCGATAACGCCGACAACGCCGCCGGCCGCATCAACGAGAACTATGCCCGCGAAATCATGGAACTGCACACCATGGGGGTGGGCTCGGGCTATTCCCAGCACGACGTGGAGGAACTGGCGCGCTGCCTGACCGGACTCGGGATCGACGCCAGACCCGACAATCCGCGCCTGAAGCCCGAATTACAGGCCCAGCTCGTGCGTGACGGGCTGTTCGAGTTCAACCCGGCCCGCCACGACTACGGCGACAAGGTTTTCCTCGGCCACAGCATTAAGGGCCAGGGCTTGGCCGAAATCGACGAAGTGCTCGACATCCTGGCCCGCCATCCCGCGACGGCGCGGCACATCGCGCAGCAACTGGCGGTGTACTTCCTCGCCGACAATCCACCCAAGGCGCTGGTTGAGCGGATGGCGCAATCCTTCCTGCAATCCGACGGCGATATCGCCACGGTGCTGCAGACGCTGTTCCACGCACCCGCCTTCGCCGCCGCTTCGGACAGCAAATTCAAGGACCCCGTCCGCTACGTGCTCTCGGCGGTGCGGCTGGCCTATGGCGACAAGGTTATCCTCAATACCGCACCCATCCAGAACTGGCTGAACCGGATGGGCGAAGGGCTGTACAATCACGATACCCCGGACGGCTATGCCATGAATTCGGCCGGCTGGAACGGGCCGGGACAACTCGCGGTGCGGTTCGAAATCGCCCGGCAGATCGGCTCGGGATCGGCCGGCATGTTCAAGCCCGCCGAACCGGGGGCGGTGGATCATCCGGCCTTCCCGCAGTTGCAGAACGCGCTCTATTTCGCCGATCTGCGCCACGCGCTGCGCCCGGCCACGCTGGCAGCGCTCGACCAGGCCATTTCGCCGCAGGACTGGAATTTCCTGTTCCTGTGCAGTCCGGACTTCATGTTCTGACCGGAGGGGTTTCGCATGCGCCGTCGTGATCTGCTCGCGGCACTCGGGCCGCTGACCGTCGCCGCGCGCGTCTGGGCCGCGCCGAATGCCGGTGCCAGGCTGCTGGTGGTATTCCTGCGCGGCGCCTACGACGCCGCCAATGTGGTGATCCCGGTTTCCAGCGACTTCTATTACCAGGCCCGGCCGTCGCTTGCGGTGCCGCGGCCCATACCGGCGGGGCCGAACGCCGCGCTGGCGCTGGACGCGGACTGGGGACTGCACCCGGCGCTGGCGGAAACCATCCAGCCGCTCTGGGAGAAAAAGCAGATCGCCTTCATCCCCTTCGCCGGCACCGACGATCTCACCCGCAGCCATTTCGAAACCCAGGACACGATCGAGCTCGGCCAGCCCGTCCAGGGATCGCGCAACTACCGCTCGGGGTTCATGGGTCGGCTGGCCGGCGTGCTCGCGCAGGCGAGGCCGATCGCGTTTACCGACCAGTTGCCGCTGATCTTCCGCGGTGAGGAGCCGATCCCGAATATCGCCCTGAACGCAGTCGGCAGGCCTGCCGTCGATGACCGCCAGGTGCGGCTGATCGAGGGCATGTACGAGGGCAGCCACCTGGCGTCCGCCGTCGCGGAAGGGTTCGCGGTGCGCGACGACGTGGTCCGCGCGATGTCGGAGGAGGCCACCCGAGGCGCGATTTCGCCCAAAGGGTTCGAGCTGTCGGCGCGGCGGATCGGCCGGCTGATGCGCGAGCAGTTCAGCCTCAGCTTCATCGATGTCGGCGGTTGGGACACGCATGTCAACGAGGGCGGCGCGACCGGCTACCTCGCCAACCGGCTGCGCGAACTCGGCCGCGGGCTGGCCGGGTTCGCCGAGGAGACCGGCGCGGAGAGCTGGGGCAACACCGTGGTGGTGGTGATTTCCGAGTTTGGCCGCACCTTCCGCGAAAATGGCAACAAGGGCACCGACCATGGTCACGGCAGCGTCTATTGGGTGATGGGCGGCGCGGTGAAAGGCGGGCGGATTGCCGGCGAGCAGGTCCGGCTGGAGCAGGCGACGCTGTTCCAGAACCGTGATTTGCCGGTGCTGACGGATTACCGGGCGCTGTTCGGGGGGCTGCTGCGGCGGATGTACGGGCTGGACGCGGCGCGCCTGGAGATTGTGTTTCCCGGGGCGCATGGGAAGGACCTTGGTCTGGTGTGACGGCAAGCAAGGAAGGCCAGGGTTCTACCCCATCGGCACCAGGATAGCGTCGCTTGGTCCTATCGGGGCGTAGCCCCGAGCCCCACCAGGGCGTTGCCCTGGACCCACCAAGGGCCATAGGCCCTTGGAACCGATTGGGTGACGGCCGAGGTTCAACAGCCCGAACGGCGGCCGGAAGTGTCAGACCCGCCTGTTCATCCGTTGTATCGCTCGGTCGCTGGTTGGCGACGACGCACGGGCTTTGAGGCGCTGCCGACCCATTTGGCATCCGAGCTGCCAGGCGCATCTGGCTGCGAGGGAGCCATCGCTCGTCTCAGCTCGGCAAATCCGCTGGGCAGTTTCGTCCGTACGCAGCCATGAAGCAATCGACCACGGCCGCGACAGCGTGGGCAATTGCGCTGCGACTTGGTGCGGGGCACACGCCAAAAAGGGTGCGGAATTGCAAGTCTCCGCGCAACAGGGCCAGGAAATGCTCCGCGGCCTGTTCGGAATTGCGCACAGAAAGCTGACCGTCGGCAGCGGCCCGGGTGAGATACTCCGCAAGGCGCCTTTTCACCAGGTCCGGTCCGGCGGCGTAGAAAGCCTGCCCGAGTGCCGGGAAGCGCGGGGTCTCGGCAACCACGATCCGATAAAGTCCAATGGCAGAGGGCGCCAGCAGCAGACCGAGATAGTTTTGGCCGAGTTGCTTAAGGCTGTCGGCGAGATCGCGCCGTTCGAAGGCGATCTCGGAGAAGGTATGTGCAAAAGCGCGGCACTCTGCCTCGACTACCGCAGCGAACAGCGCGTCCTTCGTCGGGTAGTAGGCGTACAATGTGGATTTCGAGACGCAGGCGGCACGCTGGATCATGTCCGTGCTCGCCGCACCATAGCCATGCTCCAGGAAGACATCGCGTGCCGCCTGCAGAATTTGCCGTGCCTTTGGCGGTACGTCGTCGTCGTCGGGACGCTCGTCTGCACAATTCTGTCGCAACTCTACCCCCAACGCAAAAGAACCAATCGGCAAAATCTTGTCCTGCACCCTGAGGTGGCACGCCGGAATGACCACGTCAAGACCGAGCGGTTCGGTCTGATCCGGTGCGCCGGCACCGGTGCCAAAAACCCATGATTGGCCGCGCGGGAAGGGGGCATTGCTGTCGCAGCGTTGAAAGAGACTGCGAGACGGTTCTGTTCCCCTTGCGTCCGAGCGGTGCGTATCCCGGGATCACCGGTTCTGCGGACCATGCCAGCGGTCACGCACCGGCGCTCCGTGCGATAACAACCTTTCCTGGCGGCATTGTGAACGTGACAAGCCGTGCGGCGACATCCCATGGGCCGATGGCGCGCCTGCGTGCCCCGGTCCCGAGTGTCCCGCCAGGCCGAACCGAACGGTTCGAATCTCTCTTGCGCGTCGCTGCGCCGACCCTATATATGCGGCACAAACGGACCGAGCGGTTCGGTTCGTATTCTGGGCGCCGGCACCTATCCGGGCTCCAAACGGGGGAGAACAACTTGATCCAGATTGCAGGTTATCCGCGCTGGGGTGCCGCTTCGCGTGCGCAGCGCGCAGTCGAAGGCCCGCCTGATCAGCCCTGCGAGGGCCACCGCCACCTGACCGGCCAGCCAGCGGCAGGAGGTCTCAGTCAGCGCAATTGCCGGGCCTATGTTCGCGCGGGCGTGTTCTCGGTGCTGGCGGCATCAGCCGCGATACCGGCAGCCTCCGCGGAGCCAGACATCCACGGCATGCTGGTCGTGGAGGGGAAGGAAGTGCCGCTGCCGGCCGGCGCGTGGGTGCAGGCGGGCCGCGCCGAAGCCCCAGACATGGTAAGCGTCGCGTTGCTGCAGGTCCGCGACGGGGCCGTCGCCGAAGCCGTATTGGTGCAGGCCAGCCGGCGCGACAAGCCGCCCGCATGGGGCGATGCGCCGCTGTGCGACAGCGCCGACCTGCCGCTCGCGAAGACGCGTTATCGATCGGACCATGATCTGTCCTGCGCCTACGTCGCCCGCGTGGCCGCGGCGCAAAGTGACGAAGACGCCGATCCGGCATGGCTGCAGGCCAGGCGTAGCGCGGCGGCGCGCGGTTGGACGCTCCCCGTCGCCTGGGGTGTGGCGACCATGCGGGTGACGCAACCACTCTCGGCGGTGCAGGTCCGCTATGCGGCGGCGCTGACGCCCGCCGGAACGCCCGACCCTGTGGCGTTGGTGGACTGGGCGCAAGCCGCCTGGGACAAAGTCGATATCGGCCTGCGCAACCAGCTCGATCCGCAGCAATCGCTGCCTGACATGCAAAGCCACGTGGCGCCGCCGTTGCCTGCGACCGCGCCGGCGTCGGGCGGCTTCACGCTGCCGCATGCAGTGTTGAAAACGATCACCTTCCGGGCCGTCTACGCGCCGATCGACTTCACCAGCAACTACATCGCCAGCGGCAGCGTGCTGACGGCCGCCGGTCTGTCGGCGCTGCCGCTGCTCATCGGCCCGTGGATCTATCTCGCGCATGAGCTTGCCTGGGATTATTTCGGTGGGCCGGCCGAGTTGCAAACCGAGCTGCTGGGTCTGGGCCAGGAGACGGCGTGGCCGCCATCCCCACCCGCGCAAACGGGGAGGACACTGTGATGCGCCGCTCTCTTGGGTTGGCCTGCCTGATGGTGCCGTTCGCCGCGTCCGCGCAACCAGTCCCGGCGCTGCCGGAAGTGCAAGGCGTCGTGTCGGTCGAGCGCAAGCAGGTGCCGCTGCCGGAAGGTGTCTGGTTGCGCGCGGCCAGCGCCGAGCCGCTTGCGGGTGTGGTCAGCGTGGCGTTGCTGCAAGTCCATGCCGGCCAGGTGACCGGCGCGGTGCTGGTACAGGCGAACAAACAAGGCGAGCCTGTCAGCGACTGGGGCACCGCGCCTGACTGCGCCCGCAGCGACCTGCCATTCGCGCGTGTGCGCTACGCCTCCGATCATGATGGCTCCTGTGCGTGGAGCGCCGTTGTTGGCGGGTCCACCGGAGAGCCGGCCGATCCGGCCTGGGCGGAAGCGGCGCGGGTCGCCCGGACATGGGGATGGACGCTGCCGTCGCGGTGGGCGGAAGCCGGCATCCGGGTGAGCGATCCGCTGGCGGCTGTGCAAGTGCGATATGTCGTCGGGGTGGATGCCGCGGACAAATTGCCGGACGACTTTTCAGCCTGGACCGAACGCGCCTGGAAAGCCGTCGAAGCGGGAAAGCTGAACCTGCTTGATGCCGCGAACCCGATGCCGTTCCTGGGAAGTCCGGTGACAGCCGCGGCGCCGGTTGAAGAGCAGCACGAAAGCGGCATACCACGGGCCGTGTGGAAGACTCTGACCTATCGCGCCGTCGCGACAACGATCGACTTCACCAGCAACGTGATCGCGATCGGCGATGTCGTCACGGCCGCGCTGCTGTCGGCCTGGAGCACGGTGGCCGGCGCGGGGATTTATCTCGGCCACGAGCTGGCCTGGGATTATTTCGATGCGCCACCGGAACACCATCTCGCCCTGCCTGGTATCGGGATGGCGCGGGTTCCGGAGCCCGGCGCGCAAGCGAACGCCACGCTGGCCGCGAACCGGCCGTAGCCTGATGGCGGGCGCCGCGCCGGCAGAAGCACGCGTCGCCGCTGTTTCCCCGGCCGGTGATCCACCGGCCGGGAGACCTCCCGATCCGATCGCCGACCCGTTCGAGGGGCCGGCATTGCGGTGACGCCGCCGGAGAGGCGATAGATATGCGAAGAAGTTTGTGGCGGCAGCCGGCGTGATGATGCTGTTGGCCGCCTGCGCCGACGGGACGGGCATCGGTCCGCAGGCATCGCTGCAGGATCCGAACCAGCTGACCATCCACGACACCACCGCCCAGGTCCCAACCGGCGCGCCCGGGCCAGCGCTCGACTGGTGGACCGTCGATGGCGATGAACAGCTGAACCAACTTATTCGCGGGGGGTTGAAGTGGGCCCTATGATAGGTGACCTTGCCGCGCTGGCGCGGGTCCGGCAGATCATTGAAATGGGCGAGAAAGGCAGCCGCCTCGAAAACCGCCCGTCGTCCGTGGCTGCGCCCTCCATTGCCGTTCTCCGCAAATCGATTCAAAGGACCGCCACAAATTCGCCACTCCGCCACTTTGTCACCCAGGTCCCTCCCCGGAACGCCCTGTGCTACCTGTCTGATCACATTGAGATCCCCTCTGCGTTCCGATATACTGCGTTCTGTCCGGGACGGGTGGCCGAGTGGCTTAAGGCACCAGTCTTGAAAACTGGCGTGGGCGCATGTCCACCGTGGGTTCAAATCCCACCCCGTCCGGATTCGGTGAACGCGGTTGCTTGGAGTCCGACTCAAATCGTAGGCGCAGCGCCTATGACCCTCCGAGTTGCCGTCCTGTGCGTCGCCTGCGATCCACGGGCGCACTACGGTACCCCATTGAAAACAGACGGTCTCTGGCTGTTGCTGATACGTTTCGAGACGGCCTCTGCGACTTCGCCCTGACGGGCCGGCGCGACAGAAGTTGCGTGATCTCGGCAGGTATTATCCTCTCGTATTTGCGAAGACACTGAGGGAGCCCGTCACGGCCCGGAATGAAATCGCCCGGCCCAAATATCAGCGCGATGCGTTACGTTATGAAGGCGAAACTACCAATCGTGAACCGGCGTTGATCAAGCCGCACACGCCGCCACCGGCATGCTGCGGGCGGACGCAAACGACCAGCTTGCGTGAGGTCGGCAACGACAGCGTCTGTGTCGCCCGGTCCGGCTTCCAATCGCGCATGCTGGCGAAGTGTCTGCCTCCTGTCACCACGATGCAGCGGTATTTCTACGCATGGCGCGACAACGGGACGCGGCAGAGCAAGGTGCGGCGTTCAATGCGAAGGTGGCGTTGGCGACGGCCGGGGAGGACGGCACGGTGGCCGAACTGTCGAGCCATTTTGGCGTGCATGCCAGCACGGTCGTTTCCCCGCAGGCGGTGTGGTTTCGGATTTTGCAATGAATGAGGTGGTCACCGGATCGGGGGGCTAGGGTGGAGTTGCGACGGAGCGATTGAACAAGAAGGTCAAGCGCCGGGCCGATGTGGCCGGCATGTTCCGCAACGGGGGCGCGATTATTCGCCGGATCGGCGCCGTGCCGCTGGAACAGAACGACGCGTGGCCGCTGCAGAACCGCTACATGCAGGTCGAGGCGATGGCCGAACTCACCGCGCCCATCATCGACGCCGAGCCCAACCAAATCACCGCCGCGGCCGCCTGATCCATGACCGCCTCGTCACGCACGCCGAATTACACCAGCTTGACGGACACGACCCCCGGAGGTCGGCGCCGGCAACAATGGCGGCGAACGCGAGCGGCGTCCCACCGCGATCTGCCGCGAGGTCACCGGCGGCTTCCGCTCGGTGTCGGGCACTGGTTTCTTCGCCGCCGTCCGCTCCATCATCGCCACCGCGGCCCGCCGCAGCATCGATGCCTGCCAGGCCATCATGATGGTTCTCCAAGGTCAGTCCGTGCTCGCCGCCACCTGTTGCTCCGCCGGGGAGTTGAGCAGATATCCGCATCCTCGTTTGTTTCGCCTTCGTCGGTAATCCGAAGGACGGACACTCCATCGAAAGTAAGAAGATCATCCTTGGTTGACTGGCAAATTTCGCTGATCCGCGTGCCGGTTAGCCAACAGACCCACGGCAACCGGCGCATGTAACCGCTGTTACCACGCGCCGCCGTGAGAATGGCGACCGCCTCGGCCCGAGTGAAGCCCCGTCGCTACCGGTTCTTTTCCTTCTCCTTGGCTGGCGAGACGCTTGCTCCTTGGCTGGCGAGACGCTTGCAAAAGGGTTGAGTCCCAGCTTCCCGTTGCAGATGACCCACGTCCATACGGCGCTCATCTCAGACAGGTCGTTGCGGACCGTCGCCACCGCCGGGCCGCGCTTTTGCATATCTTCCTTCCATCGCATGGCGTCGGTCTTCGTGACCCTGGCGGCGTCCCGGTGCCCAAGGAAGTCACCAAGGCGCCTCAGTGTCGGCTTCCTATCGTAGGCGGCGGGGGCGATAGGCTGAGCGTCCATATCCAGTCCGCGGTCGTGCGCCCAACCTGTTGGGAGGTCTTCGCATGTCAGATGGGCCGTTGGGAAAGGCAGGAGAGGGAGGGCAGCAACCTGGTGCGGTGCGGCCGCAAGGACTCGACCTGTTCAATCTGATCATGGAGGTTGTCCGCCGCGTTATCCCAGGTTTCCCAGGGGCCGGAATTGTCGCCGTAAGTTGCCAGGATGTCGCGGTAGCACTCCCCGGCCAGCGCCGCGATGTCCCGATCGGTCCGCCGGAGGCAGACCGCCGGCAAGGGCAAGCCTCGTGGTTGCGACCTTCGCCATGAGGCAATCCACGGCGCCCGGCGCAGCAGCCATGGCTTGCTTCTGTTCTTCGTGCCGAGGTTCTCCCGCAACTCCGCGCGGACGCCATAGAGGCGCTTGTAGATCTCCCGGATGTCCTCCGGGATGGCCACGCGGATCATGTAGGTTCCGCTCTTCGGATGCTTCGTCGGCCGTGCCATCGCAAGCGCCATCTGGTCACCCCGCTGTAGCCCTACGGCGGCGGCAACCCATTGATATCGACTAAGGCTTTGACGGAAAAGGCCAATCTGGGCGATTGGCTGGGGGACTAGGATTCGAACCTAGATAAAACGAGTCAAAGTCGTTTGTCCTACCATTGAACGATCCCCCAACAGGACCGGCCGGCTATCTAGTGTCCCCACCCGGGGTTGTCAAACGCCTGACGCCGTGCGCGCACCCGCCCCGCGTTCCGCCACATATATGAAATCGGGCTTGAAGCGGCGGCCCAGGCCGAGAACAATGACTTTTCACGGTTGCGGAAGGCCTCTGCCATGGTCGACATATCCGCACAGACACTGAACGGA
This sequence comes from uncultured Alphaproteobacteria bacterium, assembly GCA_963714255.1. GTDB lineage: Bacteria > Pseudomonadota > Alphaproteobacteria > Acetobacterales > Acetobacteraceae > Rhodovastum. The sequence goes on along the minus strand of CAVQNU010000034.1, from coordinate 180,013 downwards.
TCAGCCCGGGTGCCGGGGCCGGCCTTCGCCGCGCTCGACCTGGGAACCAACAACTGCCGCCTGCTGGTCGGCACCCCGGCCGGCGATGGATTCCGTGTGGTCGACAGCTTCAGCCGCATCGTCCGGCTGGGCGAGGGGCTTCACCATACCGGCCGATTGAGCCAGGACGCCATGGAACGCGCCATGGCGGCCCTGCATGGCTGCGCCGCCCGTCTGGCGCGCCGTCCCGTCTCCGCCGTCCGCGCCATCGCCACCGAAGCCTGCCGGCGCGCCGTCAATGGCCCGGAGTTCCTCGCCCGGGTGCGCACCGAAACCGGGCTGCCGATCAACGTCATCACCACCCGCGAGGAGGCTGAACTGGCGCTGGAAAGCTGCTCGCCCTTGCTGCGCCACGGCGGGCGGCGGGCGCTGCTGTTCGATATCGGCGGCGGGTCCACCGAGCTGGCCTGGGTCCGCCTGAACCCGCACGGACGGCCGGAACTGATCGGCTACGTGTCGCTGCCGGTCGGCGTGGTCACCCTGGCCGAGCGCTTCGGCAGCCATGGCGATGATCCCGCCGGGTTCAGCGCCATGCGCGACGACGTGGCCGACCGGCTGCGGCCGTTCGAATCGGTGCACTGCATCGGCCAGGAAATCCGCCAGGGCGGGGTGCATTTCCTCGGCACCTCGGGCACCGTCACCACCCTGGCCGGCATCGCCCTCGACCTGCCGCGTTACAGCCGCCCGGCGGTCGATGGTGCCGTGCTGTCGCATGCGGATGCCGCGGCGGCGCTGCAGCGCCTGCGTGACCTCGGCCGGGCAGGACTGGCCGAACACCCCTGCATCGGCCCCGAGCGGGCGGATTTCGTGCTGCCGGGCTGCGCCATTTTTTCCGCCATCCACATGCAGTGGCCGGCGCCGGAGATCGTCGTGGCTGACCGCGGTCTGCGCGAGGGCATGCTGCTGCGCATGATCCGCGGCGAGCGGGCCCGTGCCCATCACCGGCCGCCGCGGCCCGGACGGGCGCCACACGCCCTGGCCCGGGCCTGACCATGGCCGGACCTCGTGGCAAGTCTCCCCCGCCGGGCCGGGGGGCGCAGCGTAGCCTGAGCGTGCGGCTGCGCACCGCCTCCGGCCGCAGCCCTGCCTCGCAGCGCTGGCTGGAGCGGCAGCTGAACGATCCCTATGTGGTGGCGGCGAAGGCGCAGGGCTGGCGCTCGCGGGCGGCCTTCAAGCTGATCGAGCTGGACGATCGTTATCACCTGATCCGCAAGGGCGCGCGCGTGCTCGACCTGGGGGCCGCTCCGGGGGGCTGGAGCCAGGTGGCGGTGCGCCGCGGCGCGGGGCAGGTGGTGGGGCTGGACCTGTTGCCGGTCGACCCGGTGCCGGGTGCCACCTTCCTGCTCGGCGACTTTCACGATGCCGACATGCCGGTGCGGCTGCAGGCGCTGCTGGGCGGCCCGGCCGACCTGGTGCTGTCCGACATGGCGCCGAACACCACCGGCCACACCGCCACCGATCACTTGCGCATCATGGCGCTGGCCGAGCTGGCGCTGGATTTCGCCTGCCAGGTGCTGACGCCGGGAGGCGCTTTTGTGGCCAAGGTGTTCCAGGGGGGGGCGGAGCGGCAATTGCTGGCGCCGCTGAAGCTGCGCTTCGCGACGGTGCGGCACGCCAAGCCGGAGGCGAGTCGGAAGGACAGCAGCGAACTCTACGTGGTGGCGACCGGGTATCGGGGTTAAGGAAGGAAGGCCGGGGCTCTGCCCTGGACCCGCCAGGGGGCAGTGGCCCCCTGGACCCCGCTACTCAAAACAACTGTCTAAAAGTAATGGGTTCCAAGGGGCCACTGCCCCTTGGCGGGTCCAGGGCAGAGCCCTGGCCTTCCTTCCTTAACCCCAATCCCCCCGCTGTAACGCCGCCGTGCTTGCACCCCCCGGTACGGGGGCCTATTTGGAGCCGCCAAGGTCGCATTTCCCGGCGCCGACCATACCGGGGGCAAAGCTGCGAAAGGTTCGGCCATGGCACCCCAAGACAATTCGCCCGCCCCGGCGCCCCGCGCCGCCGCCGACGTGGCCGCGCTGCGGATTCGCGAGGCGCTCGCCTTCGATGATGTGCTTCTCGTGCCGGCCTATTCGCAGGTGCTGCCCGCCGCCACCGACACCCGCACCCGGCTCACCCGCACCATCCCGCTCAACATCCCCCTGGTCTCCTCGGCCATGGACACGGTCACGGAAAGTGCAATGGCCATCGCCATGGCCCAGCACGGCGGCATCGGGGTGATCCACAAGAACCTCGACATCGAGCAGCAGGCCGCCCAGGTCCGTCAGGTCAAGAAGTTCGAGTCGGGCATGGTGGTCAACCCGGTCACCATCCATCCCGACCAGACCCTGGCCGATGCCCGCGGCCTGATGGAAAGCTTCCGCATCAGCGGCATCCCGGTGGTGGAGCGCGTCACCGGCCGGCTGGTCGGCATTCTCACCAACCGCGACGTTCGCTTCGCCACCGATCCCGCGCTCAAGGTCTACGAGCTGATGACGCGGGAAAACCTGATCACGGTGAACAGCGATGTCGGGCCGGAGGAGGCGCGGCGCCTGCTGCACCGCCACCGTATCGAAAAACTGCTGGTGGTGGACGACGCCTATCGCTGCGTCGGCCTGATCACCGTCAAGGACATGGACAAAGCGCAGGCCCATCCGCTGGCCAACAAAGACGAACTCGGCCGCCTGCGGGTGGCCGCCGCCACCGGCGTCGGCGAAGACGGCCACGCCCGCGCCCGCGCGCTCGTCGCCGCCGGGGTCGATGTGGTGGTGGTGGACACGGCGCACGGCCATTCGGCCGGCGTGCTGGCGGCGGTGGAGCGCATCAAGACCCTGTCCAATGCCGTGCAGGTGATCGCCGGCAACGTCGCCACGCCGGAGGGCGCGGCGGCGCTGATCGCCGCCGGGGCGGACGCGGTGAAGATCGGCATCGGTCCGGGCAGCATCTGCACCACCCGCGTGGTCGCCGGCGTCGGCGTGCCGCAGTTCAGCGCCGTGCTGGAAACCGCAGCGCTCTGCCGCGAGCACGGCGTGCCGGCCATTGCCGATGGCGGCGTGCGCACCTCGGGCGACATCGTCAAGGCCATCGGCGCCGGCGCCGACGCGGTGATGATCGGCAGCCTGCTGGCCGGCACCGATGAGGCGCCGGGCGAGGTGTTCCTGTTCCAGGGCCGGTCCTACAAATCCTATCGCGGCATGGGCAGCATCGGCGCCATGGCGCGCGGCTCGGCCGACCGCTATTTCCAGCAGGAGGTCACGGATTCGCTGAAACTGGTACCCGAAGGCATCGAGGGGCGGGTGGCCTACAAGGGGCCGGTGTCGGCGGTGCTGCACCAGATGGTCGGCGGCCTGCGCGCCGGAATGGGCTACACCGGCAGCCCCAACATCGAAGACCTGCAGCGCAACGCCCAATTCCGCCGCATCACCGGGGCCGGCCTGCGCGAAAGCCACGTGCACGACGTGGCGATCACCCGCGAGGCCCCAAACTACAACGTCCGGCAGGAGACCTGATGCCGGCTCGGCAGTTGCGGTGACGCCCGCCGCACGTCTGGCCGCCGCCGTCGAGTTGCTGGCCGCCGTCGAGGCGGCGCCGCGCAAGCCGGCGGACGCCGTCGCCAATGATTTTTTCCGCAACCGCCGCTTCATCGGCTCGGGCGACCGCCGCGCCGTGTCCGACCGCACCTGGCGCGTGCTGCGCGCGCGCCGGCGGCTGGCCTGGTGGCTGGAGCGCGCCGGCGCGACAGCGATTCCCCGGCTGCTGGTGGCCGCCTCGCTGCTGCTGGAGGGCTGGACGCTGGACGGTGTCGCACAGTCTTATTCCGGCGGCAGGTTCGCCCCGGAGAAGCTGATCCCAGCCGAGGCCACCGCCCTGCAGGCGCTGGAGCGCCACACGCTCGACCACCCCGACATGCCCGACGCGGTGCGGCTGGAGGTGCCCGACTGGCTGCTGCCGCATCTGCGCGCCCGGTTCGGCGCGGCGCTCGGCGCCGAGTTCGCGGCGATGGATGCCGAAGCGCCGCTCGACCTGCGCGTGAACCTGCTGAAGGCCACCCGCGCGCAGGCGCAGGTGGCGCTGGCGGGCGAGGGGATCGAAGCGGTGCCAACGCCGGTCTCGCCCTGGGGCCTGCGAGTGGCCGGGCGGCGTCCGGTCTCCACCGGGGCGGCGTTCCAGTCGGGGCTGGTGGAAATCCAGGACGAGGGCAGCCAGCTGGTGGCGGCCCTGGTCGGCGCCAAGCCGGATATGCGGGTGGCGGACTGGTGCGCCGGGGCAGGGGGGAAAACCCTGGCCCTGGCCATGACGATGGAAAACCGCGGCCACATCGCCGCCTGCGATGTATCGGCGCCGCGGCTGGACGGGGCGGTGCGCCGGCTGCGCCGCGCCGGGGTGCACAATGTCGAGCGCCACCTGGTCGAACCGGGCGACAAATGGGCCAAGCGCCGCGCCGGCGGTTTCGACCGCGTGCTGGTGGACGCGCCCTGCACCGGCATCGGCACCTGGCGGCGCAACCCCGACGCGCGGCTGCGCCTGCGCCCGCAGGACCTCGCCGAGCTGGTGCCGAAACAGGCCGGCATTCTGACCCAGGCCGCACGGCTGGTTCGCAGCGGCGGGCGGTTGGTTTACGCTACCTGCTCGCTGTTGCTTGAGGAGAACGAGAACCAGGTGGACGCCTTCCTCGCCGCCCATCCCGCGTTCGCACCGGTGCCTCTGGCCCGGGCCTGGGAGCTGCCCGGCCCGCCGCCGTGCGCCGGCCCGTACCTGTCGCTGACCCCGCGGACGCATGATACCGACGGGTTTTTCGCCGCCGTGCTGGAGCGCGTGGGATGATTGCCATAAGGCGCGCCCGTTCCTCCGACGCCGCCGCCATCGGGGCGGTGCATGTGGCGGCCTGGCGCAGCACCTATCCGGGAATATTGCCTGATGAGTTTCTCGCCCGCCTGTCGGTGCGCCGGCAGGCGGCGCATTATGATTCGGCGATCCGCAACGGTCTGGGCGTGCACGTGGCGACCGCCTCCGGCCTGGACGTGGGGCCCGCGGGCGGGCCGCCGCGGGTGGTGGGGTTTGTCACCGGCGGCCCCGCGCGCCAGTTCGCCGGCAGCCAGAGCGGGCTGGGCGAGGGCGAGATCGAAACGCTGTACGTGCTGGACGACTGGCGCGAGCGCGGCCTCGGCCGGCGGTTGATGCGGGTGGCGGCGGCGCATCTGGCGGCGTCGGGCTGCAAATCGGCCTTCGTGTGGGTGCTGCGGGAGAACCCGAGCCGCTGGTTTTACGAACGCCTGGGCGGGCGCGTGGCGGCGGAGGCGACGGTGCGGGTGGGCGGTACGTCGGTGGTGCAGATGGCTTATGTTTGGCCTAGCACGGAGAAGCTGGAGCAGGCGGCTTCTTCGGCGAGTTGAGGCAAGGAAGGCCAGGGCTCTGCCCTGGACCCGCAAGGGGGCAGTGGCCCCCTTGACCCCGCTACTTTGGCGAACTGTGCTTCAGCATCTCAATGAGATCGCGCCGCTTGTTGGAAACGGCGACATAATTCGGACCGAGAAAGTCTTCGTCATCCAAAGTGTAATCTCGGAATTCGACACAATCCGGGTATAATTTTCCAACGCTAAAACCTCTTTCATAAAGAAACGAATAGTAATCACGCAGAAGAATATGATTAATTATACTAATTTTTCCGTATTCAAATTGGATTGTATCGATAAAATCTCCAGAGAGAAATTCACCGAATCCGTCAAACACGAGTTTTTCTGCCCCTTCGACATCGACTTTCAAAAAATCTAAATGATTGATTCCGTGTCGTCTGATAAAATTATCGGCTCGTCTTACTGGGCACTTTATTTTCGTTGCTGTACCGTGCGGATATTCGAATATGGATGATAACGGGCTGCAGGCAGAATAGACGTTGACATCAATTGAATCATCGCGGTCTGATAACCCAAAGTTGTGAACTGAGATGTTAGACAGTCCGGCAAGCCGGGTGGCCGCGTAAGAATAAGTGGTCGGAACGAGTTCAAACGCATAGATCCTCGCCAAAGGAAAATGGGCATTGGCGCTTAATGACCAGTCACCAATATTTGCACCAACATCGAACACCGTTTTCAGAGACAGAATCCGCAACCGATCCATCAGCATCGTTTCGCCATTGCTATTGATATCATAGTTAAAATTATTATACGCATTCAGATACGTCCGGCAAAACAGCGCAAGCGCCTGTTCGCCCCACTCGTTCCGATTTTTCATTAAGGACACGGCAAGCGCCTGAATCTCCTGCGGACCAACGCTCTTCTTAAGGGCATCAAGAATAACTCCTACAGCGCGGGCCATTTCTTACCTCATGATGGTCGGGTTGTGTTTACGACGGGACATTCCTGACAGATAACGACTAACGTAACACTTTCGCCCAGGAATTCAAACAAATCCGCGCATGCCCCATCCGCGCAACGCGCCGGGTGGCGTTGCTTGGTTCGGCCGAAAACAGCCGGACCCTCGGCGACACCTTGGCTGACACCACGACGTTGCACGGCTGCCTAAATCTGATCCTGCCCCGGGCGGCGGCGGGGTTGAAGGGAAAATGATCCGCGCCCGCACCGGCGAAGGCTCCAAGCTCGCCATTGCCAACGGGGTGAAGATCGGCCGCCCGCCGAAGATGACGCCGCACCAGACCAAGGAGGCGCTATGCCGCCGTGATGCCGGCGAGCCTGCGCGGGACATAGCGCGGAGCTATAAATTGTCCCATAGTACCGATGTCGAGGTTTAGCCCATGACCAACTCTTCGCCTCCACCGGCCAAGCTGAAAGATGGTATTGTTGCCTTCATTCACGGCGATCTACCCGGCGCTCGGAAATTCCTGGCAATAGACATAAGAAACGCTTTCCCAATGATCTCCCTCGGGTAGAACCCGATATTGATTCACACCGATGGATCATTTGAGGAAATTAAGGGGGCCGACCACCTTTCTGTTCCAGCAGACTTGCGAATGCATATCACCAGCCACACCGATCACATTAGGTTCGACATTTCACCTATATGGGACATGCTTGATAATCTTTCCCTAATTCCGATCACTCATATTTTCACTTTCATCGGTGTACCCTTCGTTTATGCGAAGCCTCTTGTGAAACAATTTCAGAGAAAATTGTGGCATCAAGCTGCGCTAATCTCTCCAATTCCAGATGATAATTTCTCATCCGACTCTCGAATGTGCGTCGAGTTCTTCATACATTCGATGGAATTCCTTCGGAAAGACGTTGAAGGCCTGCCGTTTACAATCCCACGTATGAACATGCGCGTAGCACCCGATCGAAGCGGAGCTGTTTTCGGGCCATTTTGGTTTGGAGAGCTGCAGCGCCGGAATCGCCCATCGCGCCCAGACGTAACGTTCAGCATCCGTATGTGCTACTCTGCACCACAGGACAATCGTCCTGTCACGTTTACATACACGCCGCTAGCAGAATTTGACAGACGTCCTCGTGCAAAGGCCAATTGAAATAAGGCAGCTTTCGCGCTTTGCGAAAGGTAGAGCTTGCGCAAGCTTCTGGCCCATCTTTCCATAATGCGCGTTCGCCGACCAGCACGGCCCGTCCTCTTGGAAAGAGGCGCGCAAACCCCCTCTCACCCCCGCCTACTCCCCCGCCCGCGCCGCCCCCGCAACCGCCGCGTCCCGCTGCGCAATCTCCGCCAGCAGCGACCACACCAGCGCCGGTTCCATCTTCACGTCCGGGTCGTTCAGCAACCGGTCAACTTCGTTCAGTTTGCGGGCATAGTCGGTGTCGGTCATCGGCGCGCTCCTGCCATCGTCGCGGCCTTGATACAGTACCGCAATCATGGCCGGTCAATGGCAGTTCGCGCCACACACCCAGGCCGGACCGCCCCGAAGCCGATTCGGCTCGTAACATTAATGTGATTTTTGTTACACCGAGGACATCACCGCCGGCGCCAGCGCCGCCGTCCGCGCGGCCGGGTGCGAAGGATTGCGAAACCGAAGCTCTCCATCCGGCGCCGCGTCGGGCACGCCCGCGCCGAACAACTCCAGCCGCGAGACGCAGGTCACCGCCACCACCCGCCGCGCCTCCGGCAGGGTCAGGAACTGCCGCGCCTCGCCCTCCAGTTCCAGCTTGTCGCGCAGATGCCGCCATTCCAGCCGGTCGGTGTCTTCGATGAACATCGCCAGAATGCCCGGCCGCTCCCCGGTCAGCCGCGCCGGCGCCACCGCGGCCATGCGCCGGCGAATCGCCACCGCCACCTCGTTCTCCCGCCCGGCGCGTGCCGCCAGCACGAACACGCCGCGCCCCGCCGCGGTCACCGCCAGATGCGCCTCGTGGCCGAACTCGCGCCGCAGGGATGACAGCAGCCCGTTCTCGTCGGCCTGCGCGGCGGCGAGCATCAGCGGGTCCAGCCGCAGCACCGCCGCCTCGTCGTGGTCGGCCCGGCGGCTGCCCTCCAGCATGGTGCGGATGCGCTGGTGCAGCTCCGCAAGCCGGTCCGGCGCGCCATCTTCGCGCAGGCCCTGCGGCAGGGTCAGCTTCAGCAAATAGCGGCCGGGATGCGCCGCCAGCCAGGTCTGCAAATCCGGGTCGATGCGGTCCACCAGCCGGACCCAGGCGCCGCGATGCACGTCGCGGCCCGCCTCGGCCGACACCGTGTCGCAGGCCAGTTCCGCCTCGACGCCGTGGCGCGACAGCAGCAGGTCGAACGGCGCGTCGTCCTCGAACCCGGAAAACCGTACGGTGAAGCCGCGCTCGCGCTGCATTGCGGCGGTGCGCAGCAGGTGAAAGATCGGCATCAGCGTGCCGCCCTCCGCCAGCCCCGCGCGCAGCGCCGCGCGCAGCCGCTCGCGTCCGGGGCGTGACAGGCCGCGATGGGTGCGCACCGCCTCGGCGGCCACCGCCGCCATATGCCGCTCCCCCGTGCCCGGCAAACGGATGGCACGCCGGCGCATCCGCTCGATGGTCACTTCCACGGCGTGCTTCTGCAGCGCCGCCTGGCCCTGCCGCTGCCCCTGCGCCACCGCTGCTTCGATGGCGGCCAGCCGGCTGCGCCACAGCCGCGCACCGACCAGGTTGACGAAGGCGTCGAGAGAGGGAAGGGGGAGCGGTTCATTGGCAGCGGTCATGCCGTCCTCGATCTTGTTCGCGTGTCGCGGGAAGGCGCCTGCTTGCCTGATCGCATGGAAATCCCCCCAAGGTCGAGAGAGGACCGCCCAAGTCCTGTATTTTTTGACCTTAAAAACATGCAATCCATGCGGTTGCCCAAACAATAGGCAGATCAGGGGCAGGGAAGCCGCGCCGTGTCCGGCGCGTCCGGGTTCTGGGCGCGGTGCCGCAGCAGGTGATCGGCCAGGACGCAGGCGACCATGGCCTCGCCCACCGGCACGGCGCGGATGCCCACGCAAGGATCGTGCCGCCCCTTGGTGCTCACCGCGACCTCGTTGCCCTGCCGGTCCACGCTGGCGCGCGGGGCGAGGATGGAGCTGGTCGGCTTCACCGCGAACCGCGCCACCACCGTCTGGCCGGTGGAAATCCCGCCCAGGATGCCGCCCGCGTGGTTGGAGGCGAATTCCACCACGCCGTCGCGCATGCGCATCTCATCGGCATTGGTCTCGCCAGTCAGCCCGGCCACGGCGAATCCATCGCCGATTTCCACCCCTTTCACCGCGTTGATGCTCATCAGCGCGGCGGCGAGATCGGCGTCGAGCTTCCCGTAGACCGGCGCGCCCAGCCCCGGCGGCACGCCCTCGGCCACCACTTCGACCACCGCGCCGCAGGACGAGCCGGATTTGCGCACGCCGTCCAGGTAGGTTTCCCAAAGCACCGCGGCGGCGGGGTCGGGGCAGAAGAACGGGTTCGCCGCCACCGCGTCCCAGTCCCAGCTTGTGCGGTCGATGCCGTGCGGTCCCATTTGCACGAGTGCGGCGCGGATGCGCACGCGCGCCCCCAGCACCAGCCGCGCCACCGCCCCGGCGGCCACCCGCATCGCCGTCTCGCGCGCCGAGCTGCGCCCGCCGCCGCGATAATCCCGGATGCCGTATTTCAGTTCGTAGGTGAGGTCGGCATGGCCGGGGCGGAAGCGTTCGGCGATGTCGCCATAATCCTTCGAGCGCTGGTCGACATTGTCGATCTGCAGCGCGATCGGGGTGCCGGTGGTCAGCCCCCCGAACACGCCGGACAGGATGCGCACCCGGTCCGGCTCCTGCCGCTGGGTGGTGAAGCGCGACTGGCCGGGTCGGCGGCGGTCCAGCCAGGGCTGGATATCGACTTCCGACAGCGCCAGGCGAGGCGGGCAGCCATCCACCACACAGCCGATCGCCGGCCCGTGGCTTTCCCCCCAGGTGGTGACGCGGAACAGGTGGCCGAAGCTGTTGTGCGACATGGTCTGGACCGTCCCGGCCCGCCGTGGCGGAGCAAACCGGCGGATTTCTTTTCCCCCTCCCCTTGAGGGAGGGGGCCGGGGGGAGGGGGCGGGCCGGCACCGGCGCCCGTGCGGCTGGCACCCCTCCCCCCAGCCCCCTCCCTCAAGGGGAGGGGGAGTTTTCCGTTTAGTCGTTGGTCAGGGTGAAATCAGGCGCGTCCGGGTTCTTCATGCCCTGGATATGGTAGCCGCTATCCACATGGTGTACCTCGCCGGTCACCCCCGACGACAGGTCCGACAGCAGATACACGCCCGCCCCGCCCACGTCCTCGATGGTGACGTTGCGGCGCAGCGGCGCGTTGAACTGGTTCCACTTGAGAATATACCGGAAATCGCCGATCCCGCTGGCCGCCAGGGTGCGAATCGGCCCCGCGCTGATGGCGTTCACCCGCACATTGTCCGGCCCGAGATCGGCCGCCAGATAGCGCACCGAGGCCTCCAGAGCCGCCTTGGCGACGCCCATCACGTTGTAGTGCGGCGTCCAGCGCTCGGCGCCCATATAGGTCAGCGTCAGCATCGCCCCGCCGGGCCGCATCATCGCCGCCGCCCGCCGCGCCGCGGCGGTGAAGCTGAAGCAGGAAATGTCGAGCGCCTGCAGGAACGCCTCGCGCGGGGTATCCACATAGCGGCCGCGCAGGTACTGCTTGTCGGCGAAGCCGATGGCGTGCACCAGGAAATCCAGCCCGTCCCAGCGCTCGGCCAGGGCGGCGAAGGCGGCGTCGATGCTGGCGTCTTCGGCCACGTCGCAGGGCATCAGTATGTCGCTGCCGACGCTGGCCGCCAGCGGGCGCACCCGCCGCTCCAGCGCCTCGCCCTGGTAGGTGAAGGCCAGCTCGGCCCCTTGTGCGGCACAGGCCGCGGCGATGCCCCAGCCCAGCGAGCGGTCGTTTGCCACACCCATGATCAGGCCGCGGCGGCCCTTCATCAGCGCGCCCTTGGCGGGCGCGACTGCGTTGTCGACCTGGTGCATGTGCGGTATCCTGGATTCTGTCGTCATTGCTCGTGCGTGGTGACACATGCGTGGGTGGTCGGGCAAGGTAGGAAGGAAGGCCAGGGCTCTGCCCTGGACCCGCCAGGGGTCGGTGGACCCCTGGACCCCGCACCTTAAGTAATGGGTTCCAAGGGGCCACTGCCCCTTGGCGGGTCCAGGGCAGAGCCCTGGCCTTGCTTTCTTCCTTTCCGTCGCCCGGAGAAAATCCCACCCATGTCCGACCCGTTCGACCTGTTCCGCGCCTGGTTCGCCGAAGCCGAACGGTCGGAACCGAACGATCCCAACGCCATGGCGCTCGCCACCGCCACCCCGGACGGAAGCCCCTCGGCGCGCATGGTGCTGCTGAAGGAGTGGGACTCGCGCGGCTTCGTCTTCTACACCAACAAGGAAAGCCGCAAGGGCGGCGAGCTGAACGCCAACCCCCGCGCCGCCCTGTTGTTCCATTGGAAAAGCCTGCGCCGCCAGGTGCGCATCGAGGGCGCGGTGGAGGATGTGTCGGACGCCGAGGCGGATGCCTACTATGCGTCGCGCGCGCGCCTGTCGCGCATCGGCGCCTGGGCGTCCGAGCAGTCGCGTCCGCTGCCGGGCCGCGGCGCGTTGCTGATGCGGGTGGCCAAGTACGAGGCCACTTATCTGGGCGATGACATTCCCCGCCCGCCGTTCTGGTCGGGCTATCGGGTGGTGCCGGCGCGGTTCGAGTTCTGGCAGGACATGCCGTTCCGCCTGCACGACCGCGCCGTGTATCAGCGTACGCCGACCGGCTGGGACACCATGAAGCTGTATCCATAACCTTGGCGATCCCCCCCGAACAGGCGCCGGTCGCCGCTTTGCTGCAGAGGCTGGCCGGCGCGCCGCCGGTGCAGACGCATATCTCCGCCGTGTTCCTCGGCACCGACACGGTGTGGAAGCTGCGCAAGTCGGTGCGGCTGTCGTTCCTGGATTTTACCGATCTCGCCGAGCGGCGGCGGACGGCGTTGCGCGAGCTCGACCTCAACAGCGCCGCCGCACCTGGCCTGTATCGCGATGTGGTGCCGGTGGTGCGGCGCGCGGACGGGACGCTCGCGCTCGGCGGCGCGGGCGAGGCGGTCGATTGGGTGGTGCGCATGGCCCGCGTGCCGGCGGAGGATTTCCTGGAGAACCGCCTGCCGGACGGACTGGACCCCGCCATGCTGGCGGCGCTCGGCGACTCGGTCGCCGCCTGGCACGCAGCGCTCGCGCCGGTGGACAAGGACCAGGCGGCGGCGATGCCCAGGGTGGCCGAGGGCAATGTGCAGGCGGCGCTGGCAGCCGGCCTGCCGGAGGCGCGCGTGCACCAGTGGCGGACCGGGGTGCTGGCCGCGCTCGCCGCACGGGAAGCCTGGCTGCGCGACCGCACCACGCGCGGCTTTGTTCGCCGCGCCCATGGCGACCTGCATCTGGGCAATATCTGCCTCTGGCAGGGCAGGCCGGTGCCGTTCGATGCGCTGGAGTTCGATGAGGATCTCGCCACCATCGACCTCGGCTATGATCTGGCCTTCCTGCTCATGGATCTGGACGTGCGCGCCGGCCGGCAAGCCGCCAACCTGGTGCTGAACCGGTACGTCGCCCGCACCGGCGATGTGGGCCTGGTGGCCGGTCTGCCGCCGTTCCTGTCGCTGCGCGCCATGGTGCGCGCCCATGTGGAGGCGAGTCGCGGCCGTCCGGCCGAGGCGGCGCGCTATTTCGATGCCGCCCTGGCCTATTTGCAGCCGAAGCCGCCGGTGGTGGTGGCGGTGGGCGGGCTGCCGGGCACCGGCAAATCCACCCTCGCGCGCGCGCTGGCGCCGCAGCTTGGCGCCGCCCCCGGCGCGCTGGTGCTGCGCAGCGACGAAATCCGCAAGCGCCTGCACGGCGTCGCGCCGGAGCAGCGCCTGCCGCCCGCGGCCTATGCCGAACCGGTCAGCCGCCGCGTGCTGGCGGCGCTGGTCCGCGGCGTGGCCGAGGCCACCGCCGCCGGGCACGCCGCCATCGCCGATGCGACCTTCCTCGCGCCCGCCGACCGCACCGACGTTGCCCGCGCGGCGGGGCGGGCCCATTTCCTCGGCGTCTGGCTGCAGGCGCCGCTGGCGGTGCTGGAGGCGCGGGTGGCGGCGCGCCACGGCGACGCCTCGGACGCCGATGTCGAGGTGCTGCGCCGCGCCGCCCCGGCCGATACCGGACAAGGCGACTGGCTGGGCGTGGATGCCTCCGATGCCGAGGCGGCACGTGCGGCGGTGCAGCACGTTCTGGCGGCGCATCCGTGATAGAATGATCCGTTGCGTTCGGGGAGTTCAGCCATGGCCATCCGCAAGCTGCTCCTGCCGCTGACCGGCACCGTCGCCGGCGAGGCCGCGCTGGCGACGGCGCTGATCGTCGCGCGCCTCTGGAACGCCCACCTCACCACGCTGCATGTGCGCATGGACAGCCGCGACGTGGCACCGCTGGCCGGAGAGGGCCTGTCCGGCGCCATGATCGAGGAGATGATGACCGCCACCGAGAAGGAAAGTGCCACCCGCGCCCAGGCGGTGCGGGCGATGTTCCGGCGCATCGTCGCCGAACAGGGCATCGCGGTGCAGGAGCCGCGCTTCGGCGCCGGCGCTGCCACCGCCAGTTTCGCCGCCGTCACCGGCCGCGAAGAGGATGTGGTGGCCCAGCAAGCCAGGCTCGCCGACCTGACCATCGTGCCGCACCCCGAGGCCAGTGAGGACATGTCATCCTTGGATGCGTTGCATGCGGTGCTGTTCGAGTCTCGCCGCCCGGTGCTGATCGCCCCGCCGCGCCCGCCCGAGCGGATCGGCAGCCGCATCGCACTGGCCTGGAACGGCTCGGCCGAATCCACCGCAGCCGTGTGGTCGGCCATCCCTTGGTTGCAGCGCGCCGGCGCGGTGCGTGTGCTGACCGCCGAGGAATACCAGCGCCGCGGTCCGGGCGCGCCGGAACTGCTCGACTATCTGGCGTTGCACGGCGTGGATGTGGAACTCGCGACCTTCCGCCCGGCCGAGCGCGACGTGGGGGCGGGGCTGTTGAAATCGGTGCGTGACTTCGGCGCCGACCTGCTGTGCATGGGGGCCTATTCGCAGCCGCGGCTGCGCCAGATCATCCTGGGCGGGGTGACGCGGCATGTGCTGGAAAAGGCCGATCTCCCCGTGCTGATGAACCGGTGACGTGTACGGCATCGCCGATCCTGCGGTCGAGGAGGCCGTCCGCGCTTACGTGAAGCTGATGCGTGCCAGCCGTTCGGTGCTGGCGCGCGTGGAGCCGGCGCTGGCCGCATGCGGCCTGACGCCGACGCAGCTCGGCGTGCTGGAGGCGCTGCTGCACAGGGGCGCGATGACGCACCGCGAACTCGGGCGCAAAGTGTTGACCAGTGCGGGCAACATGACCGACGTGGTGGACAAGCTGGAACGCCGCGGCCTGGTGCTGCGCACGCGCGACGCGGCCGACCGCCGCGCCGTTCGGGTGGAGCTGACCTCTCAGGGCCGGGCGATGATCGAGGACCTGTTCCCCCGCCATGCCGCGGATATCGCCCGGGCCATGGCGGGGCTGTCGCCGGCGGATTTGCGGGCGCTGGGTGCGCTGCTGCGCACCCTGGGCATGACGGCCGCGCAGCAAGGAGGGGGGGGCGCGGCCCTTGAAGACGGGACTGAGTGATCATAGTTAGGCGTCGGATGGTTCGATATCGAACAATAATATAGGGGAACAACGATGATCCAGGTCCAGCCCTTCACCGCGCTCGGGCGTTTTCGCAACCATTGGCTGAACGCCCGCTATCACTTCAGCTTCGGCGAGTACCACGACCCGGACCGCATGGGCGTGGGCAGCCTGCGCGTCTGGAACGACGACGAGGTGGCGCCCGGCACCGGCTTCGACCCGCATCCGCACCGCGACATGGAGATCGTGACCTATATCCGCGAGGGCGCCATTACCCATCGTGACAGCCTGGGCAACGAGGGCCGCACCGAGGCGGGCGATGTGCAGGTGATGCATGCCGGCACCGGCATCGTGCATGCCGAATACAACAAGGAGCAGGTGCCGACCCGACTGTTTCAGATCTGGATTTTGCCCGGCACGAAGGGCGTGGCGCCGGGCTGGGGCACACGGCGGTTTCCCGGCCGGGTCGAGGGCGCGCTGACCGTCCTGGCCGACGGCCGCAGCGGCGCCGATGGATCTGCCCTTGAGCTTTTTGCTGATGCTGCTGTGCTCGCCGGAAAGCTGCGCGCCGGCCAGACTATCCGCCAGCCGGTCGGCGCCGGCCGGGTCGGCTATCTGGTCCCCGCCATGGGGGCGGTGACAGTGAACGGTGTGGCCGTGGGCACCCGCGACGGCGCTGCCATCTCAGGCGAGGACGCGGTGGACATTACCGCAACCGAGGATGCCGAGTTGGTGCTGGTGGACGTCGCCGCGTGACGTAAATGCCGGCCCCTGTCCTGGCGCGTCGCTCTTACCCAATGGCGCGGGCAGGTGCGCGATGGCGGGGGCTCCGCTGTGTCTGCGCACCCAGCCCCGCCCTCGCCGCAAAGGACGAGGCGGCACAATGCCGCCCTGGCGGGCGGGATTGACACGGAATGGGTTTTTTCACGCAGGCCGGCGCAGCCGCGCGTGCGGTCTGCGCCGGCGCGGTCAGCCCGTCGCTATTCCCCCCCGAGGGCCGCCTTCCAGTCGTGGTAATAGTCGATGTCCTGGCTGTCGGGGTACCAGAGGAACCCGGGCGCGTGCCCCCGCTGGTCGGTTGTGCCGTACTGCCAGATGATCTCCTTGCTCTGGCGGTCGATCACGATCACCCGCTCGCGCCAATCGTCGTTCAGCAGGATGTTGCCGTTCGGCAGTTCTTCCGCCAGCGAGGGATGGTTCAGCGCCTTCTCGCCCTCGGCCACCCGGTATTCCCAAACGACCTTGCCGGTTAGCGGGTTGAAGATCACCACCGCGCCCTGCTTGATGAAATCGGCGACGATGATGTTGCCGTCAGGGGTTGCCCGGGCATCCGACGGATAGTGCAGATGCGGCCCCTTGACGCTCCACACCACATGGCCGTCGGGGCCGAGGCGGGTGATCCAGGCATCCGGGATTTCGGTCACCAGGAAGTCGCCGTTGTCGTAAAAGTTGATGTCGTTGGGGAAGGCGAAGCTGGCCGGCGGGGCGTGCTTGCAGACGCCGGGCTTGCCCCACTCGGCCAGCGTCTTCGAGGTTTTCGGATCGACGAACAGCAGCCGGCAGTTGCGGATGTCGGCGATCGTCATCCGCCCGTCGGGCAGCAGCCTGGCGTCGTCGGGGAAGTTCAGATAGCCGGGGGCGCTGCCGCGTACGTCCGAGATGCCATAGGTCCAGGCCAGAGCGCGCTTCTCATAGTCGATGAAATGGACATCGAAATTGTCTTCTTCGTTGACCACCAGCGTTTTGCCGTCGGGCGAGAAGTTCACGTCGTCGTTGCCGCGGTAGATTTTCAGCGCCGGCGAGGGGAATTCCCAGACGATGCGCTTGTCGGGGGTGACTTCCAGCAGCCGGTTGTTGCGGCGGTCGGCGATGATGATCGGCCAGGGCAGCGGCCCGGGCCAGGCCGGCACCGGGCGGGCGCGCGTGCCCGTCGCCGGGGGCGCGGGCGGCAACGTCACGCCGCTGGAGACGATGCCAGCGCCGATCATTTCCTGGGTGACGGTGACCGGATGGCCTTTCGGCTTCGCGGGGGTGCCCGGCGTGGCCTCGGCGGGCGGCTCGGCGGCGCTCGCCGCGAGGGCGAGGGCGCAGCAGCCGGCGGCGGCCAGCAAGGCCATGCGGGGCAGCATGACGGCAGTCACGCGAGTCAGCATCGGGATCGATCTCCTTCGCGCCGACGGATCGGCAAGATGTCGCAGCGTCTAAACCAATGACTTCCAGCGGGCCACTGTCGTTTGCCGGGGTTCAGGGGCGAACTCCCGGGCTTTCCGCCCGCCGGTGCCGGGCCGCTTGCAGCACGCTATCCGGCGCGCGAACCCGCATCCGGTTGCCGCCGCTGCCCACCCTGTGCTGGAAAAGCCATGACGCGTTGCCGCCCGGCCGCGCGCGGCGCGACGACTGAATGACAACCACCAGGGGGAGCGCATAAATGCGGCGTGTCGCGTGGCGCGTGTTGATCTTGTGGTGCGTCGTCATCCGGCCGGCTTGCGCCCAAACGCCGCCGGCGCAAGCGGCTGAAACGAGCCAGGAAGGCGTGGCGGCCTGGGTGATCAGCCAGGGCAAGACCGTCACGTACCGCATCGCTGCCTCGGTCGACGCGCTGATCGTCGGTTATCTCTATACCGGCTCCCTGCTGGGCGGCGGCGGCATCGCTTTGCTCAACGCCGTGGTATCGAGCGTGCTCTATGACGTGCACGAAACCCTCTGGAACGATTACGGCCCCGACCCGCAGAGCGATCCGGCCGGGATCGCCCTGATCAAGACGGTCAGCTACCGCATCGTCAGCATCGCCAATGTGCTGGTCACGGGGCTTTACTTCACCGGGGACCTGTGGACATCGAGCGGCCTCGCGCTGGGCAATGCGGTCATCGACAGCACGATCTATTTCTTCCACGAACTCGCCTGGAGCCGCTGGGGGCCGCCGATCAGGAAAGAGGGACCGGCGGAGGCGACCGCCCTCTCCCGGCCATAGCCTCGCCGGCCCCGCCGCCGGGTGGTGGCGCGGAACGCACGGGGCGCCCCGCCATGGGACCGGCTATTTCTATGACCAATGCGGCGGCACCCAGACCCAGGCAGCGCCCCGTGCCTCCCAATGGCCAGGAACGAAGTGCCGGGAAGCTGCCGGCGCCGGCTCGTAGTGGCCGCGCTCCCAGACATAGGCCGCACCTTTCCACATCCAATGCCCTGGCAGCCAGATATACCGGGCCCCAGGCGGCGGCGGGACCGCTTCCGGCTGTGGCGGCGGCACCGCTACATAGGGCAGGCCGGGCGGGAGGTTCGGCGGGATCGACAGGGCCGCGTCCAGGATCTGCAGCGCGCGGGTCGGATCATTCGCACCCAGCGCCTGGCGGGCCGCCGAGACCTGTTCGATCAGCGGGCTGCGGTTGGGGCGGTGCAGGCGCGGGGCGGGGACAGCGCGGTCGAGCATGCGCGTCTCGGCCCGCTCCAGCGCCTCCTGGGCGGTGCCGGTGCGTCCGTCCGCCAGTGCCTGGCGGGCGTCGAGCAGGTATTGCCGCACCGTCGCATCATCGCCGGAGGGGGGCGTCGGCAGGCGCGGGGCGATCGCCGAACTGGTATCGGCGGGGCCGATATTGCTGGCGGCATTGCTCTGCGGCGTGCCGGCGGCCACCGCCGGCAGTGCGGCGAGGCTGGCGGCGATAAGGCAGGTGCAGAACAGGCGGCGGTGCATCTTGTGGCTCCGGATCATTTCATTCCTGGATAGCGACCAAGCCGGGGCGGGTCACCATCGCCAACGACCCGGCCCCCAATGCGGACCATGCCAATAACCGGGACTCCAGACCCGGCCAACGACGCCGGGCGGCGGCACGACGACGACGGGCGGCGCGACCCCGACGACCACTCCGGGGCGCCAGCAGCAGCGCCGCCAGCGGTACCCCCATCCCGGATGCCACCCGCCACCTTGGTGCCATCCCCACCCACGGCGGTCCCACCAGGCCGCCGCCGGCGTTGGCGATAGCAGCGGCACGGCGAAGGCCGCCAGTCCGGCGGCCAGCACCCAAGCCCGGCCGCGCGCGAAAATTTGTTGCATCGGATTGCCTCCTTACCAGACCACGCAGCGGGCCGGATGGATGCCGCCATACGGGCCGACATAGCCGGGCCGGCAGGCACACCCGCTCAGGGAAGCGATCAGCAGCACGCCCGCCAGCACCGCCCGGGCACGGCGTCCGAGGTGCCGGCCCGGCTGCCGGTGTGGATCGATAACGCCGCAGCCGTCCGTGGCTGGCGCGCGCGCAAGACTGTCCGGATGTCCGGCCATGGCAGGGTCTCCTGTTGCTGAGGGGGATCGTCTGGACGCCGCGCAGGCGCGGCGCCGGCGTTACGGTGGCACGTTCAACGTCCCGGCCAGTTCGCGGCGGGACTCCGGGCTGAGGGACGCAAGCGCCGCGGTGGTGGCTTCCTGCACACGCTCCTGCAGAGCGCTGGCGTGCGTGCGCACATCGGCGAAGGCGGCTTCGGTCGAGGCGGCGTTGAAATCCGGCTGCGCAATCGTCGCGGCCAGGTGGCGGCGGGCCTCCACCAGCGCCATGCGCGCCGCCCGGATGCCCGGGCGAAACGGCCGCATGGCCAGCATGAACCGGCGCCGTTCTGGCTCCGGCAACTGGCCCACATGTTGCCCGAACGCGCCCCCGCCCTGCGGTGCCGCCACCGGCGGCGGCTGGCCGCGCAACGCCGGCCCGGTGACGCGGGCGCCGAACATCACCCCGATCAACAGGCAATTGACCGCAAGCGAGGCCAGAACCACAGCCGCCAGCCAGCGGCCGCGCGGGGCGGGACGGTCACTCATCTTCGGTGTCCAGATGCGCCGCGAAGCCGGACTGGGCGCCGACGCCGAAGTCGAGCAGGGCCAGCGAAATGACCTCGCGCTGCGGCGTCATGACGCTGCCGACGATCACGCCAATCACCAGGCAGGCGGCCAGACCACCGGCCTGCAGCCACGAAAAGACGCCGATGTCGGGGCCGAGGGCGGCCGATAAGCGGGTCCGGACGGAGGGCCGCGCGGCGGTGGCACGCGACAGGATGGCGGCGACCGCGGGCGGCGGCGGGCAGGCGTCGACCAGGAACAGACAGTCGAGCCTTCTTGCCTGTTCGAGCAGGCGCGTGGCCTCCGGGCTCGTGGCCAGCAAGGCCAGGGCGGCGGCGCGCACGGTCTGCGGCCAGGTGTCGATCGCCGTGCCGTAGCGGCCGATGTTGTCCTCGAATTCGCTGAGTGTCATCGGATTGCCTCGATCATGTCGGCGAGCTTCAAACGCATCGCCTTGCGGGCGCGCACCAGCAGCAACTCCAGCGCGCCGGTGCTGATGCCGAGCGATTGCGCGGCTTCGCCATTGCTCATCCGGTCGATCTGGCAGAGCGCGAAGGCGACGCGCTGACGCTCCGGCAGCGTCGCCAGGGCCTGGCCGATGCGCCGGGCGATCTGCCCCGCATGCACGGCATCATCGGAGGCCAGGCCTGGATCGGCGAGGGGGAGCGTGTCGTCCAAAGGGTCCTCGCGCACGCGGCGCGCTCCATCGATGGCCAGATTGACCGTGACGCGGCCGAACCAGCCGGCGAACCGCGCCGCACCGCTGCGGTCCCAGTCGCGCGCCTTGGTCCAGACCCGCAGGAACGCCTCCTGCACCACATCCTCGGCGGCGCTGCGGTTGCGGGTAACGGTATAGGCCAGACGCATGGCGCGATGCCGGTGCCGTTCGATCAGAATCGCAAAGGCCTGCCGGTCGCCGCTGGCGACGAGGCCCATCAGGGCCTCGTCGCTGTGCTCCGCCGACGCGGATGGGCCGGGCGGCGGGGTCATGGCGGACGGTGCGCGGCCGTTACGGGCCGATCTGGCGGCTGATCCCGTTTTCCTGCTGGTTCAGCGTCTGCTGCTCCTGGCGGGTGATGTGGCTGCCGTTCTGCGCGGCCATCAGGCGCTCTTCCTGGCGGACCTGATGATCCTCGTGGTGCAGTTGCGCGGCCTGACCGCGGGTGATTTCGCCTGCGCGGTATTCCTGGTTGATGCGGTGCGACTGGTTGGCCAGCCGGTCATTGACCTGATCGCGGCGGGGATGCGCCGCGGCCCAGGCCCCATCGGCATGCGCGGCGGGGGCGAGTGCGGCGGCGCCCAGGAAGATGGCGGAGGCCAGCAGCACGTGCCTGATGGCCCGGTCGGTCTTGACGGAATGGTCGGTCATCATGGGTATCTCCTTCCTTATCGCCGCCGCTTGCCGTTGTGGCGCGTCCGGCTGATGAGGAGAAAACGGGCCAGACGGGCATACCCTACGCGATCATCCGCCGGTGGCTGTGCGATTTTCGCGTTTTACGGGGAGGACGCCGTACGGGGGCCAGGGCAATCGGGTGTCGATCGGAACCCGGCCAATATTTGTTATAAGCAAACGCGTCGTGCATGGCGCGGCCGGGCAAGGATCAAACATGACACTTACCATCATCGTCGCGTCGGTCATCACCATGCTTGTCCTCGGGATTGGCGCACGGATCACCACGGTCGGCGCCTGGTACCGCAATTTGCGCAAGCCGGCATGGACTCCGCCCGAATTTGTATTCGGTCCAGCCTGGGCGGTCATTCTCGGGCTTGCCGCCTGGGCCGGCGTGCTGGCCTGGACCGCCGCGCCCGACGGGGCGGCACAGCTTCGCATTGCCGTGCTGTTCGGCGTGAACATTGCGCTGCATTTGCTGTGGACCCCGCTGTTCTTCAATCTCCGGCGGCCCGACTGGGCTTTGATCGAGGTCGCGTTCCTCTGGCTTTCGGTCGTCGGGCTGATGGCCGGCCTTGCACCGCTGGCTCCGATGGCAGTGTGGCTGCTCCTGCCCTATCTGCTTTGGGTGGCCTTCGCGGCCTATCTCAATTTCATCATCGTCCGGATGAACCCGCCCTTCGGGTCTGCGGGCTAGAGCAACATCGGCGAGCCGGCCGATGAAGTTGCTCGCCGCCGGGCGCGTCCCGCCGCGCCTGGTCGCGCGGCAGGCGGCACGGTCATCGCCCGAAACGCATCGCCTTCACATCTGGGCTGGCCGGGGGCTGATGCACAATATATCAACGACATATATGTAGTGTATGCCGATGGCAAACTGTCCCAGCTCAACGCCCAGCCGGTTTCCCGGAACACGTCCCGACGGTGGGTTCGCCGCCGCCCGTTCCGTCGGCATGCTACCGCGGCGCCGGAACCGCCGGCGCGCTCATATCGTTGCCATCCGCCAATCGGCGGGCGAGGCCACCAGCAGAGGACGTTGATCAGCCGCATGAACCTGCTGTCCAACGCAATCGGCCGCCGCCTGGCCCGATATCTCAGCGAACCACGGCCTGTCTCGGGTGCCAGCGCGCCGACGCCGCGGGACCGGCTGCTCGCCTGCCTGCAGCCGGCCGACGTGCTGCTCGTCGAAGGCAACACGCGCGTCAGTACCGCGGTCAAATACCTGACGCAGTCAACCTGGTCGCATGCCGCCCTTTATGTCGGCGCGCACGGCGCCGGCCGCCTGGCCGCGGCGGATCATTGCTTCATCGAGGTCGATCTGGTGGCGGGCGTGCGCAGTGTCGGATTTGACGAGTTCGACGCCATGCACACGCGCATCTGCCGCCCCGTCGGACTGACCGAGGCGGAGCGCCGCGCCGTGACCGACTACGCCATCGCGCGGATCGGACATCAGTACGACTTGCGCAACCTCCTCGATCTGGCGCGCTATTTGCTGCCGATACCGCCCGTGCCGACCCGGCTGCGCCGGCAGATGATCGCGCTGGGCAGCGGCGATCCGACCCGGGCGATCTGTTCGACGCTGATCGCGCAGGCTTTCGAAGCGATCCGCTATCCCGTCCTGCCGCTGGTGGAATACCTGCCGATGGCCACGCCCGAACAGCCCGACTGTGTCGACGAGGTGCTGCGCATCCGTCATCATTCCCTGTATGCGCCACGCGACTTCGATGTCTCGCCCTATTTCCGCATCATCAAACCGACGATCGAAGGCCAGTTCGATTTCAGGACGCTGATCTGGCACGAGTCAACGCCGCCGGCGCCGGCGAAAATATCCATTTCGCCGGAATCGGGGCACCCGGCTGACGCCGGCCGCTGCTGATCGGGACGCCGCCGACGCAAGGCCGGACGAAAGCGGCCGGCTGCTAGCTCGTCGGCTCGTTCAGCTTGCGCGAAATCCGCTCGAATTCCTGGCGCAGCACATCATTGTCCAGCGGCAGCGTGCCCGGCGGCATCAGATTGATCACCGCGCCGAAATCCCGGTTTGCCGCGTTCATCATGTCGAGCACCTCGACCGTGTTCTCCATCGTGCTTGCCGTGTTGGCCGCGAGATCGAGCAGCGTCAGCGTGTGCTTGGCGGCGTCATCGAGCTGCTCGCCCTGCTGCGCCAGATAGTGCCGGTAGACCGGAATGATCTGCGCGGTTCCCTGCAGCGCCTTGAGGTTCGCCGCATAGCCCTGCCGCTCGGCCGGCGGCACCTGCTGCATGTTCGCCTCCGCCTTTCGCTGCAGATCGAGGTTCTCCTTCTCGATCGCCTCCAGCCGCGGCAAATAGCGGTCCCTGATCCGGTCGCGCACATCGGCCTGCAGCGTCTCGACCATTTCGCACAGCACCACGTTCAGCCCGTAATAACGCTTGAGCAGGTCGGGGTTGTTGCGGTTCTGCTCAACCGTCTCGCGCAGTTGTGCGACGAAGTGGGCGACATTGGCCTGCATGCCCAGCAGCGCCACCAGATCGTCGCCGTTCGGGGCGATGGCGATCAGCTCCGCCTGATCGGGCGTCATCTTCATGCCGAGATCGCTGAGCCGCTTGGCGAACTCCGCACTCGCGCGGGCGAGATCGGCTTCCGCCTTGGCCTGCTGCTCCTGCAGGTCCTTGGCATCCTGTCCGGCCAGCAGCCGGTCGGCGACGGCGGCGCCGAGGTCGTGCAGGCGGGTGCGCGCGTCCTGCATGTCGCGCAGCGCCCCCATCGCCTCGCTGCCGGCCATCATCGAGGCGGCCTTGCGCAGCAGGTCATGCATATGCGCGGCCGTGCTGGCGGCCGGCTGCAACGCCTGCCGGCTCTCGGCGAGGCGGCTGAGCTCGGTGATCATGGCCGCCCGCTCCGGCGGGGCGGGGCGCGCTTCCTCGGCAATCTTCTGGTCGCCGCCCGACGTCAGGTGCGCAGCCGTTGCACGAAACGCCGAGCCTAGCCCGCCAATGATCGCGCCGCCGAAGGCGTAGACGTTGATCATCAGGACCAGAGACGCCACGCCGATGACGAGATAACGCATCATAACCCGGGTCCGATCCTACGTGATGGCGGAGGAGGATATCATGTCAGCCTGAGAGAAAGGAAGAAAGGCCAGGGCTCTGCCCTCGACCCGCACGGGGGCGGTGGCCCCCTTGACCCCATTCTTTTCCTAGCCACGCCAGTACGCCAAATCCCGCCGCCACGCCGGTGGAAAAACAGCCCTGCAACAAATACCCCCCGGTGGGGGCTTCCCAGTCCAGCATTTCCCCGGCGGCGAACACACCCGGTCGGCGGCGGAGCATCCAGCTCGCGTCCAGCTCGTCAAGCGCAATCCCGCCGGCGCTGGAAATTGCCCGCGCGATCGGCGCCGGCGCCAGCAGGCGCAGCGGCACCGCTTTGATCAGGCCGGACAGGTCGGGTGGCGCACCGGCGTGCAGCGCCTCCTGGACCAAGCCAACCCCCACCGGCGCCAGCCCCGCCGCCTTGCGCAGAAACGTCGACAGCGACGCACTGCCGCGCGGCCCCGCCAGCCGCCGCGCCAGCGCCGGCAGGTCGAGGTCCGGACGCAGGTCGAGAAATGCCAGCACGGGCCCCCCGGCGGCGATGGCGTCGCGCAGCGCGGCCGACAGCGCATAGACGGCGCCGCCCTCGATGCCCTCCGCCGTCACCATAGCCTCCCCGCGCACTGTGCGGCCGCGGAAGGCAAGCGCGATGCGCTTCAGCGGCGTGCCGGCGAAGCGGCGGAATTGGGCCGACCAGTCGATCCGGAAGCCGCAATTGGACGGACGCAGCGGCCGCACATCGATGCCCGGCAACAGCCCGGTCCAGCCGCCGTCCGATCCCAGCCGCGGCCAGGAGGCGCCGCCCAGCGCCAACACCGTCGCGCCCGCCCGCACAAGCGTGCCGTCGGCGAAGGTCAGTGCGCCGCCCTCGTCCCAGCCGGTCCAGGTCCGGCGCGACTCCAGGCGCACGCCCAAGCCGGCGAGGCGGGCCAGCCATGCCCGCAGCAGTGGCGAGGCTTTCAGCCCGTGCGGGAACACGCGCCCGCTGGAGCCGACGAAGGTCGGCTGGCCCAGCCCCTCGCACCAGGCGACCAGGGCGGCGGGTGGAAATGCCGCAATCGCCGCTTCAAGCCGTGCCCGTGCCGGCCCGTAGCGGTCGAGAAAGGCGGGCAAATCCTCGCTATGTGTCAGGTTGAGGCCGCCGCGCCCGGCCATCAGCAGCTTGCGTCCGGGCGAGGACATGCGATCGAACACGGTTACGTCCACGCCGTGCGCCGCGATCGTCTCAGCGGCCATCAGTCCGGCAGGTCCCGCTCCAATGACGGCAACGGTCGGGCGGTGCGGTGCCGGGCTATCCATGCGGCATTCTACAGGCGCCGCCTGGCTTAGGTAATGGGTTCCAAGAACCTCTCAGCCCTCGCGCCGAAGGCGCGCTACGCGCGACGTGGGTCCAGGGCAGAGCCCTGGCCTTCCTTCAACCCAATCCCCAGCACCGCAAGCGCCTCACGCCGCCACGCCACCAGAATAAACGCCGCGCAAAGCCAGACCTCGCAAGCCTCGGTGAACAGCACGCCGCCGTCGCCATAGGGGTCGATTCCCAGCGGGCTGACCAGGTGAAAAAAGATCGCGCCCGACATGATGCCCAATGCCAGCGCCGCTCCTGCAACGCGTGTGCGCGGCAGCACGATCAGCACCGAGGCGGCGATTTCGGCCGCCGCGACGCCCAGGCGGAACGGCTTCTCGAATCCGTGCAGTCCGACCCAGTCCGACAGCACGGTGAACAGCCAGACCGACCCATCGCTCCCGGTGAGCTTGTACTGCTCGTACCAGAGCAGGATGAAGGCAACGAACAGCGCCGCCGGCCAGCTCAGGAGTTTGAGAACGCGGTCGATCATGATGTCCCCCATGCGGTGTGTGTGGGAAGGACCGGCCGGGGCCGCCGGCGTTACAGCGCGCCGCGCCGGCGCGCTTGAGTTCTGTCCGCGAGCCGGGGCAATGTCGCGCCATGAGCGCCTCCGCCCTCTACGACTACCGCATCGGCATCGACCTCGGCGGCACCAAGATCGAGGCTGCCGCGCTGGCGCCTGGCGGCAGTCTGCGCCTGCGTCACCGCGTTCCCACGCCGCAGGGCTACGACGCCGCGCTCGGCGCCATTGCCGGCCTCGTCCACGGCATTGAGGCCGAGCTTGGCGGCGCCGGCAGCGTCGGTGTCGGCATTCCCGGCGTCATCAGCCCCGCCACCGGGCTGGTGAAGAACGCCAATTCCATTGCGCTGAATGGCCATCCCTTCGACTGCGACCTCGCGCATTTGCTCGGCCGCGACGTGCGGGTGGAGAACGATGCCAATTGTTTTGCCCTGTCGGAAGCGGCCGACGGCGCCGGTGCCGGCCAGCATGGGGTGTTCGGCGTTATCCTGGGCACTGGCTGCGGCGGCGGCATCGTCATTGGCGGGCAGGTGCTGCAAGGCCGCCACCGCATTGCCGGCGAATGGGGCCACACCCCGCTGCCCTGGCCCTCGGCCGATGAAACCCCCGGCCTGCAGTGCTGGTGCGGTCACCGCAACTGCCTGGAGACCCGCATCTCCGGCCCCGCTTTGGCCCGCGACTGCGACGGCCCCGAGGCGCACGACGCCACCGCCATCCCGGCCCGCGCCGCCGCCGGCGATGCGGCGGCGCGCGCGGCGCTCGACCGTCATGCCGACCGGCTGGCCCGGGAACTCGCGGTGGTGATCAACCTGATCGACCCCGATGTCATTGTTCTGGGCGGCGGGTTGTCCAATATGGACCATCTCTACGCCGCCTTGCCGCCGCTGTTGGCACGCTACGTGTTTTCCGATTTCGTCCATACGCCGGTGGTGCGTAACGTGCACGGCGATTCCTCCGGCGTGCGCGGCGCCGCCTGGCTGTGGCCGGCACCGGGGCGATAGCGTCATGCCCGCGCTCTGCCGCGACTGCGGGGCGGAGCCGGGTGAGCGGTGTACCTGCCCGTCCTGTGGCGGCGGGCGCATCCTTCGCCACCCCGCGCTTTTTTCCCTCCACATCGCCCATATCGACTGCGATGCGTTCTACGCCAGCGTGGAAAAGCGCGACCGCCCGGAGCTTGCCGCCCGGCCGGTGATTGTCGGCGGCGGCGTGCGCGGGGTGGTCACCGCCGCCTGCTACGTCGCCCGCATCCAGGGCGTGCGCAGCGCCATGCCGATGTTCAAGGCGCTGCAGGCCTGTCCTGACGCGGTGGTCATCGCCCCGGACATGGCGAAATACGCCGCTGCCGGCCGGCAGGTCCGCGCCATGATGGAGCGCCTCACCCCGCTGGTGCAGCCGCTTTCCATCGACGAGGCGGTGCTCGACCTCGCCGGCACCGAGGCGCTGCATGGCGCGCCACCGGCCGCCGTGCTCACCCGCTTCGCCCGCGATGTCGAGCGCCAGGTGGGCATTACCGTCTCGGTCGGCCTCGCCCCCAACCGGCTGCTGGCCAAGATCGCCGCCGGACGCGACAAGCCGCGCGGGTTTTGCGTCCTGGGCGCCGAGGCGGCGGCGCTGCTGGCGCCCGAACCCGTCCGCCTGCTGCCCGGTGTTGGCCCCGCGCTTGCCCGCCGGCTGGAGGCCATGGGCATCACCCGGCTCGGCCACTTGCAGGCGCTCGACGACCGCACCGCCCGCGCCCGCCTCGGTGACGACGGGCCGCCCCTGGTCCGCCGCGCCCGCGGCGAGGATACGCGCCGGGTCGATCCTGCCCGCGAGACCAAATCGATCAGCGCCGAGACCACGTTTGAGTCCGACATTTCCGATCGCACCGCGCTGGAGCGCCAGCTTTGGCGCATGGCCGAAAAGCTGGCCCGCCGGCTGCGCGAGCAGGATTTTGCCGCCGGTGGCGTGATGCTGAAGCTGAAGACCGCCGCGTTTGCCCTGCGCACGCGCGCGCATCGCCTGGCCGCCCCAACCCGGCTGCCCGAGCTTCTGTTCGCGGCGGCGGACGTGATGCTGGCCCGCGAGGCCGACGGCACTGCGTTCCGCCTCATCGGCATCGGCGCCCAGCCGCTGCTGCCCGGCCGGCAGGCCGACCAGCCCGACCTTGCTGATCCGCAGGCGCCGCGCCGGGTGGCGGCTCAGGCGGCGATTGACGCGCTGCGCGCGCGCTTTGGCGCCGGGGTGGTTATCCGGGGCAGGGGATTGTAGCAGGGAAGGCAAGGCCAGGGCAGAGCCCTGGCCTACCTTCATTACCCGAGGAACTTGCATGACGTTGGACTTGAAACCGGCCTGGGCCTGGGCGCTGCCCGCGATTGCCTGGGTCTTATTGCTCGTGCTGTCGCCCGCCACGGCCGGCGGGCTGGGCGCGCTGGTCCTGGCTGCCGGCCTGTTCGGCACCGTGTTCGCGGCGGTTCACCATGCCGAAGTCATTGCGCTGCGCGTCGGCGAGCCCTTCGGGGCGCTGGTGCTGGCGATTGCCGTCACCGTCATCGAGGTCGCCCTCATCGTCTCGATCATGCTCTCGCCCGGCGCCCCGCATCCGACGCTGGCGCGCGATACGGTATTCGCCGCGGTGATGCTGGTGTGCAATGGCGTGGTCGGGCTGTGCATCGTGCTCGGCGGCGCGCGCTTTTGCGAAACGGAGTTCCGCGGCCGCGCCGCCGCGTCTTACCTGGCCGTGCTGGTGGTGCTCGCCACCGCCACGCTCGTGCTGCCCCGCTTCACCCTGTCCACGCCGGGGCCGGTCTACAGCACGGCGCAGCTCGTGTTCGCCTCTGCCGTTTCGATCGTTCTGTACTTGGTTTTCCTGTTCGTGCAGACCGTGCGGCACCGCGATCATTTCCTGCCGCTGACGGGACCGTCCGCCGACGACCCAACCCATGCCGGCATGCCGACCCGGCGCCAGACCCTGGTTTCGGCGGTTCTGCTGCCGGTTGCCCTCGGTGCCGTGGTGCTGCTCGCCAAGCTCCTCTCGCCGGCGCTGGAGGCGAGCGTGCGGGCGCTTGGTGCCCCTGAGCCCGCCGCGGTCGTGGGCGTCGTGGTGGCGGCGCTGGTGCTGCTGCCGGAAAGCCTGAGCGCGGTTAAGGCGGCGCGGGCAAACCGGCTGCAAACCAGCCTGAACCTTGCCCTCGGCTCGGCACTCGCTTCCATCGCGCTGACCATTCCCGCCGTGGCGGCGACGTCCTTGTGGCTGGGGCAGCCGCTCGAACTGGGGCTGGAGACGAAGGACCTGGTTCTGCTGCTGCTGACGTTTATGGTCGCCGGGCTGACCCTGGGCGGTGGCAGCGCGACGGTGTTGCAGGGGGCGGTGCACCTGGTGATCCTGGCGCTGTTTCTCCTGCTTGTTGTGGTGCCGTGAACCTACCCTGGTTCTTGCCGTTTTTGCATAGCGGACGGCCGGGCCGTCTGTCAGTCTGATAACGGACCGGGCTCGCAATCTCCCCTGGCACGAACGCCGTCATATGGGCCTGGTTCTGCCCTCCGACCGGCCAATCAACTTCCCAGAGGACACCATGAAGTCTCACAGGCTCTCGATCATCGCCGCCGCCGTCGCGGCGCTCGCGCTGCTGCCGCTCGCCGGCCCTGCCGTCGCGCAGGGCATCGGGCCGCAATCCAGCAGCGTGACCAGTCCCATCCCGCTGCCCGCAGCGGTGGTCATTCGGGCCAAGATCACCGGCCTCAATGCGCAGACGCGCAGAATCACCTTGACCGCCCCCAATGGCATCAGCGTCTCAGCCAGGGCCGGCAAGGCGGTGGACCTGACCAGTCTGAAGGTGGGCGACACCGTCAACATCAAGTACTACCGCTCGGTCGCATTCGCCATATCGACCCCGGGCGAGCCTGTGCCGGAAAACGCGATCGCGCAGGCCGACGCCCAGAATGTTGAAACGCCGGGCGGCGACGTGCTGAGGTTGATCCGGATCAGCGCCACTGTCGTCGGCATCGACCTGGCGGCGAACAGCATCGACGTGGTGCGTCCGTCGGGCGGTGCGGTGCGCACCATCATCGTCACCGATCCGAAGCGCATCGCTTTGCTGCCGCAGCTCAAAGTCGGCGACACAGTCACTGCCGTGGTCAGCCAGTTGCTGGCCGTTTCCGTCGAGCCCGTGTCCACAAGCGTGACGTCCGCCCAGCCGGAAACACTCGACGAGGACGACGACAGGTACCGGCGCCCGGTAACGAAAAGCCATCCGAGGCTGGCCCGCGCAGAGCACGGGCCAGCCGTCTAGAGCGCTTTCATCCTGACCGTAAACGGTCAGAGTGCTCTGGCTGCTTGTTCTGAGGGGCAACTTTGCCGGCCAGCCGCCGCCAGCCTGGCCGATTTTGCGCTAGCGAGGCGATGTCCGCGTCCACGCCGGACCGGCCGCCATCGCCCGTGCGGCCACCGGGCAGTCCGGCGCATGCGCCCCGGGCAGATAGCCGAGGCTGAGCAGAAACTCCCCGACGATTTCGCCGCCGGTGAACTGGAAATTCTGCTTGAACAGCCTGACCCATGCCGGCTTGTCCCGTGGGTGATGCGCATCGAGCCAGGCGGCGAACCCGCCATGGCTCGCCCGCAGGGTCTGGACCCGCCGCGCATTTTCGATAATGGCGCGCAGCTTCAGCCGGTTGCGGATGATCCGCGGATCGGCCAGCAGCCGCGCCCGTTCGGCCTCGCCGAACGCCGCGACGTGGTCCACCACGAACCCGGCAAACGCCGCCCGCATCCCCTCGCGCCGCCGCAGCACCAGTTCCCAAGTCAGGCCCGCCTGCATGATTTCCAGGCATAGCCGCTCGAACAGCACCGTCTCGTCGGCCGAGGGGAACCCGTACTCGGTGTCGTGATAGGGGCCGTGGACGGGATGGCCGGGGGCGATCCGGCAATAGCCGCTCATCGCCCCTTTGGCCCTATAGTGCCGCCAGGATCACCTCGGCGCGGCTGACATCGAAACCGCCCGGCGCCTCGATGGCCAGATGGGTCACCTTGCCATCCTCGGCCACGAGCGCATAGCGCTGGCTGCGCACCCCCAGGCCGCGTGCGACCAGGTCCAGTTCCAGCCCCAGCGCGCGGGTGAACACGGCCGAGCCGTCCGCCAGCAGTTGCACCTTGTCGCCGATTCCCTGGTCGCGGCCCCAGGCCGCCATGACGAACACATCGTTTACCGCCACGCAGACGATACGATCCACCCCCTTGGCGAGTATCGCGTCGGCGTATTGAACGAAGCCCGGCAAATGCTTGGCGCTGCAAGTTGGCGTGAACGCTCCCGGCACGGCAAACAGAACTACTTTCTGGCCCTTGAAGATCTCGTCGGTGGAGATCTCCTTCGGCCCGTCCGGCGTCGCCATCATCAGCTTGAGCGACGGAAGACTTTCTCCGACCTTGATCGTACTCATCCGCGGGTCCGCTCCTCGTTGGCGCAGGCGCCGGCGGACGCTCCGCCGGTGCGTGGCGCCGATTCCTAGCCCCCTGCGCCGCCTGAGTCACGGCCAACGGCCGGGCGACCGGGGGCGGTTCGACGCCCGGCCGCTTCGGCGCGACAGCGCCGCGCCCGCTGCCAGGGTCTTTTTCGGCTTCCATCCGTCATCCAAAATGAGTTCCAGTTTGATCAGGACCGCGTGGAACACTCGTTGTGACACAAATGTTTCACATTTCCTGTCAGCTTGTAAGGAGCTTCGACCGAGACTACAAGAAACCATCTGTGATGTGCGCACTGACGTATGGTGGGTGATAATGTTCGCAAGCGTCCTGCAATATGCCGATTTGCGGCGAAAACGTTATTGGCATATTCTTGATCATTGCGGCATCTGGCATGCAGGCTTCTCCGCTCGTTTCACCGGCTGCGCTTCATCCGCCGGCCCCCGGCGGGCCGTCGCGATCCCGGCTCTCGTTCTGTTTGTCGTCCTGCAGTGCGTCCATCACCCGGCCGCGGCCGATACATTGCGCTTCGTCGGCTCGACCACGATCGGCAACACCCTGGCGGCAGCGCTGGCGGAACGTTTCCTCATCGAGCGGTTGCACGCGACCGGCGTCACCACGACACCGCTGTCGCCCCGCCGTCTCAGCGTCTGGGTCGGCGAACTGCCGCTGCCGGGAGGCCCGGGCGGGTGCGCGGCGCGATCGCGCAAGGTCGTTGTCGATCCGGCGGTGCCCGACCGGGTGGCGAAAGATTACCTGCATGCGATCGGGGTGCCGCCGGAGAAAATCGGCGTCACGCCGAATTTCAACATTCCACAGGCGGTGGTTTCCGGCCTGGTGAACGGCCGCCAGCAGGAAATCAGCATCGAGCCGCTCGGCTCGATCGCCGGCTTCGATTTCCTCGACGTGCTCCAGTATGCGCGCAAGGCCCAACCGGGCTATGCCAGCGATGTCGGTGTGCTGGCGATGTCGTCCACCCGCATTCCGCCGGCGGTCGTCGAACGGCTGCGCGCCGCCTATGGCGATCTCGCCTCCCCCGGACACGAGCACGCGCTGGCGCGCGATGCGGTCGAAGTGATCGTCAATGCGGACGTGGCCGGCGTGAACAGCCTGACCATCGGGCAGGTGCGCGAAATCTATGAGGGCACAATCACGAACTGGAGCCGCGTCGGCGGGCCGACCCGGGACATCGTGCGCTATGCCCGCGACGGTGATTCCGGCACCGCGCAGGTGTTCAACGCGCTGGTCATGGGCGGCCACGCGCCCTGCGACCCGTCCATCGCCGAGTTCGCCAACAACAATCTGGTCGCTGCCGCCGTCTCTGGCGCAACGGGGGGCATCGGATATGTCGGGCTCGGGTCGATCGTGCCGGCCAATGTGCAGACCATGGCGATCGGAGATGCCGGGCTGGAACCGGTTGTTCCGCATCCCCACACAGTGCTGAACGAGTCCTATCGGCTCGGCCGGACCGTGTACATCTACTCCACGACCCAGACCGGAACCTGGCTGAGCGACGAATTCCTGAAATTCCTGAAGGAGCCGCAGCACGCCGCCTCCGTGCGGGCCGCAGTTGCGGCCGAAGGGCTGGTGCCGCTCAGCGTTTCGGTCGAGCGGACACATGGGGCGGCGAGCGCGCTGTCGCTGCTGTTTCACTTCGACTCCGGCAGTTCCGCCGTGGACGCCCGGCTGAATGCCGAGGCGATCGACAACATCGACCGGCTCATCACCTACGTGCATGACAACGCCATCCAATGGTCGCGCGTGACCCTCGTCGGCCATGCGGACAGCGATGGCGATGACACGGTCAATTGTCCGCTGTCGCAAAACCGGGCGAACGCCGTTGCCGCCTATCTGCGTACCGTCAGGGGGATCGAGGTCGGCAATATCGAATCCCGCTGCGCGCGGGAGCCGATCGCTTCGAATGCCACCGGTGAGGGCAAAGCGGCCAACCGGCGGGTGCAGGTGGTTGTGCGCTGAGTTAAGAAAGAAAGGCCAGGGCTCTGCCCTGGACCCGCAAGGGGGCAGTGGCCCCCTTGACCCCATAACTTAAGTATCGGGGTCAAGGGGCCTTTCGGCCCCTTGCCGGTCCAGGGCGGAGCCCTGGTGGGGTTCGGGGCAACGCCCCGCCCTTGCTCACGGACCCGTTGACGGCCGGGCAGCCTCCACCGGTGCCTAAGGCACGGCGACAATCTCCGCCTGGGCGCTCTCGCGCGTCGGCGATTGTCCGCCCACGATCATCGCCGCATGGTGCGCCACCGCCGGCAGAAAGGCAGCGAGCTGCGGCTGCCCGCGATTCAGCAACTCCTGCCGCAGCACCCCGACCTGATGCTCCAGCTCGCCGGCAGCGGGGCCGGTGGCGATCTGGCGGACCAGACGGAAATACCCGTCCAGCGACGCCGCCATTTCCGCCCGCCGCCGCGCGATTGCCTGGTGCACTGCCTCCTGTTTGGCAGGCGTGTCGGCAAACGCCATGCCCAGCTTCTCCTGGGTCTTGGCGTTCCGGTCCAGCCACCAGACGAAATGCGCCATCACCGTCGCGCCCTCGATCTGCGCGCCCAGCGCCCAGGTGGCCTGGTCGGCTCGCGCCCGCTCGTCACTGGCAAGCCTTGCCGACAGGTGATCCAACGCCCGCTTCACCGCGTCGTCGTTCGTGGTCTGGCGGAGCTGGTCGAGCAGCACCCGCGGATCGTCGCTGTCGCCGATCTGCTGGCGGGTGCCGAGCTCGCTGGTGAACGCCGCCTGCACCTGCTCGGTCTCGCGCAACGACCCCACGCTGGGTGCTGACAGCACCAGGCGGAAGCCCAGCGTGCTCAGCTTCGTCGGCGCGTTGGTCTGCGGGTCGAAGGGCGGGATTTCGATCCGCATGGCGGTGTGCAGACTGGTGGGCGGAGTGGAATAATTGCCGCCACGCGCGGCAATGCCGCCCGCCTCGCCATGCGGACGGCCCACCCGGTTCAGTCGGAATGGCTCCAGCGTCATCTGGTCGAGATTGCCGAGCATGTCGTAAAGCCCGAGCGGATTGGGCAGCAACTGGCCGACTTGCTGCACCCGGCCGCCGGCGGTGCGCGAGCCGGCCATGGCATAGTGCTCGATGCCTTCCGGCGCCGGCCAGGTGCGGCCGAGGAAATCCTCCGCGCTCACCTTAGTGCCGCCGCGCGCGGCGAACTCCCATTCGTCCTCGGTCGGCAGCCTGGCATAGGCGAAGGCCTCGTCGCGGCGCGGCAGCTTGTCACGCGCGTTGGCCAGCAGCCAGGACGACCATTTCGCTGACGCATTGACGGCATCCAGCCAGGAAACCCCGTTCTGCGCCACCCGGCCGCCGGGCGAGGGCGTCGGGCAGGGGGGGCCATTGATCGCCGCATACTGGTCGCGGGTGACGTGATACTTGCCCATCCAGTAGCGCCGCGCGCCGTTTCCGGCGGGGAAGGGGGCCGCCAGGAAGGCGTTGTGGACGTAGTCGATATAGCCAAGGCTGGTCTGCGGCTCGCCCATCGTCACCGGCCGGTCGGCCAGCACCGAGCCGCCGGCCGGCACATCGACCGGGCGAAACACCATCGCCCCGCCACAGGGCAGCGGCAGCGTGAGGTCATCCGCGGCCGGTTTGGGGTTGTACCAGCGTTCCTCCCAGGCCGGCGGCGCCGGCTGGGCGGGGGCGCGGACCGGCAGCGCCAGCGGGGCGATCAACAGCGACAGCGAAAGCCAGCGCAGGCTCCTGCTCATGGCGCGCTCACTCCTTCCCATGGCTCAATTCCGGCCGCCCGCAGTGACGCCGCTCCGGCCACCAGCACTGCTCCGGCCAGCGTCACCGCCACTGCCGTGAACCCGGTCCAAGGGGAGATCATGCAAAGCGCGTGGTCGATCGCCAATGTGCCGGCGAGTGCGGTGTTCACCACCATCGCCGCCGCCAGGGCCGCGAGCACGCCGAGCCCCGCGCCGGCCAGCGCCATCGCGCCGGCCTGCACCACCGGGAACACGCTCAGCCCGGCGCGACGCAGGCCGAGAAAGCGCATCAGCGCCAGCGCCACCCGCTTGCGCTCCACATTGGCCCACAGCCCGGCGCCGAGCGACACCAGAAACCCCGCCCCGCCCAGTCCGGCCACCAGCAGGAACAGCACCCCCAGATTGCGGTCCACCGCCAGCAGGCTGGCCACGTCGCCGGCCCGCGAGACCACGTCGATCCCCGCGGCCCGCAGCATCGCATCCAGCACCGGAACATCTTCCAGCTTTCGCGCATACAGGCGGAACCCGGCGAACGTCGCGCGCGCCGGCGGGGCGAGCCGGTCGAGTGCCGCCGGCGCCTCGGCCAGCCCGTCCTGGTAGTCCTCGACCAGCACGGCGAGCGTCAGCGGCACGAAGGCCGCCTCGCGGGCGAAGGCGGCGGGCGGCGCCACCGCGGCGACCCGCAGCGCCAGCGCCACCGACTGGCGCTGGCCGTTCCGGTCGCGGACCAGCCTGCCCACCAACGCATCCCCCGCCCCGGCCTGCAGCCGCGCCGCCGCCGCCGCCGTCAGCACGATCTGGTCGGCCCGTAGGGGCGGGGCGTGCGGTGGGGGCGGCGGGATCAGCGGATCGCCGGGCGCGGTGGGCAGCAACTCCACCCGCGCGGTGGCCGCGCCCTCCGCCCGCTGCAGCACCAGCGAGGCCGCCAGCGTGCGCGTGCGCGGGGCGAGGAATTGCACGTCCGGCCGTGCGGCGAGCCGGGTCAGCAGGGCTGCCTCGAAGCTGCGGTTGGCGGCGGTGACGATTTCGCGCGCGTGCGGGTCTTCCAGCAGCAACTGGCGCAGCCCCTCCACAACACCCGCCCGCAAGCCGGCCAGCACGACCAGCGGCGCCAGCACGGCGGCCAGACCGAGCACCGTGCACAGGCCCAGCACCCGCTCGGCCCAGAGATCGGCGAAGGCCAGCCGCACCGCGATGCGCGCCGTCCTCACGCCGCCAGGGCTCCGGCCTCAGCGCTCCAGCCGAAGCGCGTGCTCGAGGTGCGGTCGTCGAAAATGCACGGCGCGATGCTGAAGCCGGAAGCCGCCGCGCGGGCGGCGTCATGGGTGGTGATCATCAGCGCCGCCCCGGTATGCCGCACCACATGGGTCAGCAGGTCGAGGATTTCGTCGGCCTGGGCCGGATGCACCGAGGCGGTCGGTTCGTCGGCCAGCACCAGCGGCGGCCGGTGCACCAGCGCCCGCGCCACCGCCGCGCGCTGGCGCTGGCCGACCGAAACCTGCGACGGCCGCCGGTCGAGGATGTCGTCGATGCGCAGCCACGCGGCCAGATCGGCCGCGAAGTCCGGGTCGGGCCGGCCGATGATCTGCTGCGGCAGCAGGATGTTGGCACGCAGCGACAGGAACGGCAGCAGCGCCGCGGTCTGCGGCACGAAGCCCAGCGCGCCGGCGCGCAGCCGCGCCAGACCATCGCCGTCGCGCTTGCGCCACAGGGCGAGCGCGTCCTGGCCGGCCAGTACCAGCCGGCTCTGCGGGGCGGGGCGCGGATCGGGTGCCAGCGCCAGGGCCAGCAGCCCGAGCAGCGTGCTCTTGCCGCAGCCGGACGGACCGGCCACCGCGACACAGTTGCCGGCGTACAATGATATCGTGTCCACCGTCAGGGTGAACCGGCTGGTGCCGGCGGCGAAGCTGCGGCTCAGTCCCCGCGCGGCCAGCAGCGCCGACGGCGCGCCGGCCGGGCGGGGGGCGGTCATGGCAACGCCTCGATCGGGACCGGGTACATCGCCTCGCCCGGCCGGCCGCTATGGGTGATATCCATCCACAGATCGGTCTGCTGCTGGAACTCCTGGTACAGCCGCAGACGGCTTTCGACATTGTTCAGCACGGTGCGCTGGGCGATCGACCCGCTGGCCAGCCAGTCGGCTTCGGTGATGTCCAGGATTTCGGATTTATACGGCAGGTCTTCCAGGTATTCGCCGAGCAGCCCGCCGATCCTTGTGGCCTGGGAAATCCGCTGCGGATCGGTGGCGGCCAGGGCGAAGGCGCTGCGCAACTGGGTGAAGAAGTTCTGCGGATCGGTGCGGCCGGCGAGGCCGGTGCGCAGGATGAGCTGCAGCGCGTTGGCGAGGTCGGACAGCTGGTTGCGCGTCAGCAGCACGCGCACGTCGAGGCTGGGGATGGTGGCATTGCCGAGGTCGCGGTCGGCGGTCCAGCTGCGCGCCACGTCCGGCGCCCGGGTCTGCTCGACGCGGCCCAGATAGGCCAGGCGCATCGCCTCGCCGACGACCTGCATCTGCTCGCGCAGCCGCGTCTGATCCTGCGTCTCGGGCCTGCTGCGCGGCGCCTGCAAGGTCGCCACCGGCACACCGGTCGCCGCCGACACCTGTTGCAGCAGCGAAGTGATCAGCGCATCGACGGTGTCCCGGAAGGCGGCCGGTGCCCCGTTGGCCACCGGGAAATACAGCGCTCCCGCGGCCCCTGCCTGGGTCAGTTCCTGGTATTGCGCCTGCGCCGGCTCATGGTCGTGCACCCGCGCGCCTTCGGCCGTGAGCAAATGGATCGCCATCACCGTCACATGATTGGCGCGCGCCTTTTCGCGGATTTCGGGAATGCCAAGACGGGTCAGGCTGTGCGCGTGGTTGGCCGGACGGGCGCCGGCATCGGTGATCAGCACCACATAGCGTGCGCTCGCCGGTCCCCAGTTTATTTCCGTAAACACGGTATTGAGACCGCCAATCGGGTCTTCGTCGAATCCGGCCGAGGAGGCCCTTGCCTGCTGGATATCGGCCATCGACCGCACCACCGAGTTCGGGCGGCTGGCTGAAATCGGGCTGGGCATAGACCTTGGTCGGGTATTCGAGCGCCGGCGTGTCCTCCAGGCTGTCGCGGTAGGCGACCACGCCGAAGCGGAAATTCTCCTTCAGCGCGGTGCCGCCGATGCGCGCCACGATCGCCTTCACCGCGTCGCGCGTGCCGTCGATATAGGGCTGCATGCTGACCGTGGTGTCGATCAGGAACACCAGCGCCGCCTTGAAGTCGCGCAACGGATCGGGCCGGGCCGCCGACGGGGGCGGTTCGGCCGGGGCGGAGATCACTTCCAGCAACCGCACCGGCGGCCCGTCGGCGCGTTCGACGATTTCGGCCTTGAGGATCGGTAACAGGTAGAAACTGCGGGTGATGTCCACCCAGTTTTCCGGCTCCATCGCCGCCACCGGGCCGGGATGTCCGGCGGCGACCTGCCGGCGCAGCGCCTGCACAGTGGTTCCGGCATGCTCGTCCAGGATTAGCTGCCGCGCCGCGTCCTCGCTGTCCATGAACAGCACCGGCTCGCGGCCAGCCGGGTTGGTAAAGGCGCCGATCATGGCATGGCGCCAGTCGATCGCCTTGGCCGCCGGCACCCAGCCCTGGGTGCGTCCGTCGGCGGCGCTGCCCACCTCCAGCCAGCCATTGTCGCCGCCCTCGCGCCGGTAGACGTAATAGACGGCGAAGCCGGGAATGGGCTGGGCGTGGTCCGGGCCTGGCCCCGGCGCCAAGGACGCGCCGGGCCGGGTGATCACCCGCTGGTACAGCGATTTCTTACCCGCCACCAGCAGCGGCGTGCGCCCGTTGCCGGCGGGCGGCACCGGTTGCCCCACCGCCGGAACGGCCCGCGCGAGCAGGCCCGCAAGCAGCAGCAGGCGGCGTCCGATCATGGCCAGAAATCCTGCAGGACAAGCCCGGCGCCGAAATCGCCGCCCTGCTTGCGGCGCAGCAGTAGCGCGCGCAGCGCCTCGCGGTCGGCGGCAACCCCGGTCTCGCCCGCCAGGGCGGCTTCCCGGTAATAGCGTGCCGCCTGGCGCGCGCTCTCGGGGATGCCGCCCTGCCGCGGCAGGTTGGGATCGTTGAGCCGTGCCAGCATGGCCAGCGCCGGGCCGTAATGGCGGTCTTCGCCCGCCGCCTCCAGCAGCAGCAGCGCGTCACCCGGCTTGGCCGCCAGCCGGCGCTGCGCCTGGGCGAACATTTCATCGGGTTTGTTGCGCGCGATCAGGTCGCGCACCGACAGACTGTCCAACTGGTCCGCTGGCGGCGGTGTCGGCTGCGGCGGCTGAACCGCATGGAGCGGCTGGTCCTGTTGCCCCGTCTGGTCCTGCTGCGCCGGTTCGAACGGGTAGAGCTGCAGCAGTTTCAGGGTGCCGCCGGCAATGGCGATCAGCGCCAGCAAGGCCGCCACCCAGACCCAGGCCGGCAGTTTCGCCTTTTTCTTCTCGCCCCCCTGTTTGGGATCGGGCTTCGCCGGCTCCTTGACCTGCGGTGGCGTGACCGGTGGTTCCTTGATCGCCGGCAGGATGACGGTCTGGTCTTCGATTGGCGTGGATTTGGGCGGCGGCTCCCTGGCCGGTGGCTCGAACGCGTCCGGCGTGGCGATTTCCGGCCAGAACACCGTCACGTCCACGTCGGCCGCCGGCACGGTGAACTGGTAGGTGCCGCCTTCGAGGTGCCGGCAGACCTCGGGGCCCACGCCGAGCACCAGGTCGTTGCCCTCGACGCTGACGCGCCGCGGGGTGAGCAGCGCCTCGGGGACCTGCCAGCCGGCCGGTCCCAGCACCGACGCGCCCCATTCCGCCTGCCGGTGCAGCCGGAACCCCGGACTGCCCTGGGCCCGCGCGCCCCCGCGCACCCGGATCAGCGCATGGCCGGGCGGACCGGTGAGATCCTCCTGGACCGTCACACCGCTCATGCCGCCACACCCTCCAGCCGTTGCAATATCTTCCCCAGCGCCGCGTTCTGGGCGATGTCGATCTTGCCCGAGCCCGGGTCCTGCACGTTGTCTTCCATGGTGCAGGCGATCGCGGTCATCCAGTCCACGTGGAAGGTGCGATCGTAGGGGGCCGGCTGAGGGCCCAGCGCCGGCAGGCCCGACACGGGCGGGCGCGGGGCGAAGATGCTGCGGCTGGCGTTCGATGTCTTCGGCCGCTTGTCCGGCGCAAGCCGGTCGTATCCGAGCATGTGAACGAAATTGTTGATCGCCTGCTCGATAACGATGACCGGCTTTTGCGCCGCCGCGGCGCTGCGGTGCTGAAAGCTGGCGCGCGCATGCAGCCCCTGCGCGATCGTCCCGCGCAAATCGAGCCGCCGCGCCGCGCGCGCGATCTCGCCCACCAGCACCAGCGCCTGCTCGCGCGGCACCCGGAAGGCGTGCTCCACGTCATGACCTTCGGCGAAGGACTGCATGCTCTGGGTCCAGTCGCCGATCGCCAGATCGGCCAGCCGGTCGAAGCGATGCCGCGCCGGCGGCGCCGCAGCGGCCGGCGCCGGCTTTTGCCGCCGGCGCGGGACGTTGTCGTAACCGCCGGGCCCGGCCAGGGTGCCGATCGGCACCGGCGTGTCGTCCGGCTCGGACTCCATGCGCCAGTAGACCGAGGTCACCTGGTCTTGCGTCACCTGCAAAGCGCGCAGCAGCGGCCCGAACATCTGCGCCTGGGCGCACGCCACCAGCGCGTCGACCAGATCGTCCGCGGCTTCCTGGGCGCGCTCCAGCTCGGCCGCCAGGTCGCCGGTGTGGAAATGCGGCCGCAACTGCTTGAGGATGTCGCCGGCCAGTTCCGCCAGCCGGCCGGTGATCTGCTCGGCCTTCAGCGCCGGATCGCAGACCGGGCGCAGTTGCCCCGCGAGATAGCCGATGCCGCCGTCGTTCTCGCGCAGGCCTTCTTCCCAGGCGCGCCGTGGGTCGGCGAAATGGGCGCGGATGCTGTCGTTTTGCAGATAGGCGGCCAGCCGTGGCTCCAGGAACGCCTTGGCCCGCGGCGCCAGCGTTTCCACCCGCCCGCCGCCCTCGCTGTCGGCGTAATCGTACACGGCGTTGAACCGCACCGCGGTGCTGCGCAGCCAGTAGCAATTGTCGAACGCCCGCCCGTTCGCCCAGTTGCGCGGCCAGTCATATGCCTTGGCGAAGAAGTCGAGCAGACTTGCCTGCAGCCGCGTGGTCCAGCGCTGGCCGGAGGCGATGTCCTCGCCTTCCTTTTCGATGAACTCCATGTCGAACTTGGTCAGCACCAGGAACAGCGCGTTGCGCTGCTGTGCGCGCGCCGCCGGGGTGGCACCGATGGTCTGGTCGATCCAGGCGGAGATCATTTCCGGCAGCGTCTGCACGTCCTGGTTGGACGGGCCGACACACAGCAGCATGGCGGCGATTTCCTGCTCGGCGTTGTAGCGCTGGAACAGGTAGGCGACCTTGCCGCGCAGGAACACCCGGCCGAGCCGGCCGGGCTCGCCGAGGAACGCATCGACCGAGCGGATCACCTCGCGCGAGCGCGCGCCGGGGAAGTCGAGCAGGTCGGTATGCTCGAAGAAGTCCCAGGGCTGCTGCTCCATCTGCACGGTGATTTCGGCGATCAGCGCGGCCAGCAGGGCGCGGTCGAGCGACGCGGACGCCCCGGTCGCGGACACCACCCGCACCGCGCCGCGGCTGCTTTCGCCGATGGCGAAGACGGTGTTGGCGTTCAGCACGCCCTGCTCGCGCGGCATCAGCGCGTCCAGGCCGCAGAAGGCGATGTCGGGAAAGCCCAGGCTTTCCAGGGCGCCGATCAGCTCGGACGCCACCCGGGTGAAGGCGGCGGTGCCGCTCCACAGCGGCGCATAAGCCTCGGCCCGGCGTGACGGCGGCAGGCGCGGAATGATGTCGGCGGCGCGCGCCCAGTAGGCCGAGCCGAGTTCGTTAATCACCGGATGGGTGCGGAAATGCAGATCGAAATATTCCCGCAGCTCCTCGATATGGTCGATCGTCATGCCGCCCTGCGGCGCGGGGCCGGCCTCCTTGGCCAGCCCGTCGAACAGCCGGGCAATGGCCTGCCCGTCCGGCAGTTGCAAATTGTCGAGCTTGAAATCCTCCATGAAGGCGTTGGCGAGGATCTTCACCACATCGGTCTGCGACAGCAGCCGCAGCGGCACCGGCGCGCCTGCGGGGGCTGCCACCGGCCGCACGGTGAAGCGCGACACCAGGCCGGTCGCCTCTTTCTCGCCCTGCGGATTGAGATCGCGCAGGAAGTTCAGGCGCTGATCGCCATAGGTGGCCATCAACGGCTTGCCGCCCGAGGTGGCGATGCTGGACACCAGATACGACTTGCCGGCCTGCGAGGCGCCGAACACCGCCACGCAAGGCGGCCGCCCGGCCGCCACCCGCAGCCGCTGGGCGCGCCGGGCGAAGCGGCGGAAGGCGTGCGCAGCGGTGGCCCGGTCGAGGCTGAGCGCTTCCCCGTTCGCCGCCAGCCAGGCCGATCCTTCATTTGCCGCCTCGGCGACCTCGCCCGCCCGGGCCGCCACCGCCGGATTGAGTGCGTCCATTCCGTGCCCCTCCAGCCTCAGGATACCGACAGGCGCCCGGTGTCGCGCCAGTAGCCGTCCTGGTCGTCGATCGTCTGCAGCCGCAGCCGTACCACCCGTTCGGGCTGGCGGTCGCCGCTGGCGTCCTCGATCTCCTCCACCCGGAAGGTTTCGCGCAAGGCGGGGTCCTCGTTCTCGCTATCGCCCTCCTGGCGGCGTACCGTTACCCGCAACGGCAGGTCAAAGCTTTGCGCGTTCTCGGGATTGGTGAACTCCATCAAATAGAGCGGCGTCGCCGCCCAGCGCTCAATCGGCAACTGGCGGAAGCCGATCTGGGTGGTGTTCTGGAACTGCACGGTGAAGGTCACGTCCTGGGCCGGCGGCCCATCCAGGTCGAGATTGGTGAGCAACTCATTCGCGGCGCGAATTTGCCCGTTATTGTCCATCCGCCCGATGATGCGCGCGGTCGAGCGCATGGCCAGCGCGCGCGTGCGCAGGGTGAAGTTACGCAGCCGTCCCTCCGCCAGCACGCTCAGCGCGGCGCCGACCGCCGCCGTGGTCTTGGGATCGTCGATCCGGTTGGCGGCGTCGCGGAAGGGATATTTGTCGCCCACCCGGTAGCGGTGCATGCCGATGATCCGGTGCGGCGGCACCGGCGTTTTCGCCAGCACGATGTCGGTCACCGCGCGCAGCCGCGACGGCCGGCCCGACAGCAGCAGCACGTCGCAGTCATAGCACCACACGACTTCGCACAGATCGGCGAGCATAGGCCCGAGCACGGAGATGATGACCGGCTCGATCCGCCGCGTATCCGCCGCCAGCACCACGTCCTGCATGCGGAATCCGCGCGCCCCGGCGTTCTCCGCCGCGGCTTCCAGGTAGCGCAGCGCGCGCGCCGCCCCGGCGAGGTCGGCGCCGAGGATGTCGCCGATGCTGGCGCGCAGCACCTCGCCGGATTGCCGCCCCTCGAT
This sequence comes from uncultured Alphaproteobacteria bacterium, assembly GCA_963714255.1. Lineage (GTDB taxonomy): Bacteria > Pseudomonadota > Alphaproteobacteria > Acetobacterales > Acetobacteraceae > Rhodovastum. The sequence goes on along the minus strand of CAVQNU010000034.1, from coordinate 136,170 downwards.
CTGTTCATAGGCCCGCAGCACGGCGAGGCCGGCCGGTTCCAGCACCATCGACACGAACAGCCGGCGCAAATGCCGTTCCTGCTCGTTCTGCCCACCCTGGTCCTGGCCGAGAGCGCGCGTCAGCAGCGCCTTGGCGTCGGCGACGCCCGCCTCGGTCAGGGCGGCGGCCACCTGCGGCAGCACCAGCGCGGTGATCACCCGCTCCAGCACGTCGTCGCCGGCGATCTTGAAGCTCTCGCGGAAGTCCTGCCGCGGCACGATGGCCTCGCCGGTGACGGTGTAGGTGGTCACCATCAGGTCGGTGGTGCCGCCGCCCACATCGATGCTGGCCAGCCGCAGGCACGGCGCCGGGCCGACTTCCGGCCGCACCCGTCCCACCATGTCCAGCAGCGCGCCGGCATCGCCCTGCAGGCGTTCCGTCACTTCGTTGTGCAGCCAGACGATCTGGGTTGCCGTCGCTTCGTCGAGATCGGCCTTCACCGTCGGCGGCGTCAGATTGCTCCAGCCCAGCATCGCCCAGGCCAGTTGCATCGCCGCCTCGGCGCGGGCGCGCAGGATTTTCTGCTCGGCCACCGGCATGCCCGGCGGCAGCGTGATCAGCACCGAGCGCAGCCGCCGCGGCTTGTCGGCGTCGCGCCGCTGCAGCCGGTTGCCGGGCGAGTTGATCTGCGCCAGGGCCTGCAACAGAATTTCCGCCAGCAGGAAGGTGAACAGGGAACTGCGCGAAAACCGCGCCCGCATCGCCGGCTGGCCCGGTCCGTTGCGGCGCAGCACCCGCCCGTCTTCGGCCACCAGGGCCATGAAGCCGCCGGACACCGGCGGCTCGGTGGTGACCCCGTCAGGGGCGCGGCCATTGAAGCGCCAGCCCTGGGTGCTCGGCCGGTCATCCCACAAATAGCGCTTGGGCGAGGACAGGCCGGTGGCGCCTTCATTGCCCAGCCGCGCGCCGGCCAGCCGCACCGCCTCCGGCCCGACGCGCACCGGGCTCGGCCAGGTGAACGACGCCGCCCGGCCGGCCCGGCGCGCGACCGCGTCGCGGCCGAAACTGGCGCGGGCGAACTCGACGCGGCTTTCGAACGGGCGCGTGTGCACCAGCTCGGGCCGCGACAGGTCGCGCAGCGCCAGCGGGTAGCTGTCGGCCAGGTTCTGGCCCTCGTCCGGGTGCTCCTCGATCAGGATGCCGCAGGTGCGTGCATTGCCGATGTCGAGCACCAGATCGACCGCCACCGGTTTGTAGCCGAGATTGTCCGACACAACGTCGAGCAGCCGCACCCGCGGCAGCGTGTCGGCGGCATCCAGCAGCGCCAGGAACACCATGTAGCGGGCAAAATGGTCGCAGGCATGCGGCAGGTCGCTGGGTTTCAGCGGCTTGCCGCCCCGCTGCTGGGTGCGCAGCTCCACCAGCATTTCGCGCAGCCAGGCGCCGATCCAGGCCTCGTCGATGAACCAGCTGATGTCGTCGGGATCGGCGACGAACACCAGCTCCTGCTGCAGCCGGCTGTTTTCCGGGCTGAGGGCGGCATATTGCCGGTCGGCGATGCGCGGCAGCAGTGCCGTGTCGAAGGCCACGGTGAGCCGGTGGGTGACGCCGGGGCGCGGCGCGGGATGATCGCTCAGGCGCGCGCGCGCCCAGTTGGTCGGGCCGCGGTCGAAGCTGCGCCGGCCGGTCTGGTCCGGCGGATGGGCGAGGAAATAGGGCAGCGGCACCCATTTGTTCAGGTGCATCTCCAGTGCCTGGTTGCGCCCGATCGTATAGCCCTGGTCGGGGTCCGGCACGGCGCCGGTGGTCTTGACGCTCAGCGTGCCGGTTTCGTCGGCAACCAGTTCGCGCAGCACCACGGTGCCGGTGCTGCCTTGGGTTTCGCCGACCGGCTCCTCCCAGAACGACCGGGTCAGCCGCGGCAGGCGTTCCATGTCCAGGTCGATGTCCCAGAACTGCACGCCGCTGTTCGGGATCAGGGTGATCAGTTGGGTCATGTCAGGGCCTTGGGAGCATCGCGGGGGCGGGCCGCATCATCGCATGAAACGGCCGTATTGTTGACCTCCGGCTGCCGGCCCTTCGACATCGGTGCGGGTGCAGTTGGCTTCATTGTCACTGATCCGCTCGCATTCGAACCGGCCCATCCGCAATACAACCCCTGTGCCGTTGCATCGCTCGGTGTCCGTCAATTTCAGCTTGGAGTTGTCCGCAAACGCCGCGCGCATGGAGCCCTGGCAGCTGCGGCTGTCGGACCAACTGATAGACTGCCGGCCATGACCGGCGCGGTCGAAGCACAGGCGCCACCGCGTCACCTGCCTGACACGGCCGGTGGCCTCTTCTTGCGTGCTCATCGGCGTGGTGCTGCGCCAGCAGCCTTCCAGCATGGCGAGGTCATGCTGGTCCCAGCGGTCCTGCGGCAGATCGGCATGCGGCTGCGGCTGTGGCCGCGGGGCCGGCAGGGGGGGCGGGGGCGCGCTGCGGATCGGGCATTGCAACTGGCGCCGGCCGATCTCCTCGGCCAGCACCGCCAGCAATTGCTTCAGTTCGTCGCCGCGCGTGGCGGCACGGTTCTGTTCGGCAAGCAGGTCGCGTTGGCCGGGCGCCGCCATGCAGGCCTGCGGCGGCGCCAGCAGCGCCCCGCCCAGCACCGGCAGCAACAACCCGGCGGCCAGCGCCAGCAGCGCCACCACACCCAGCGCTGCCGCATAGACCGGCCAGGGCACGCTGGGTGGCGGCCGCCAGCGCACGCCGTCGTCGAAGCGCGCCAGCAGACCGGCGCTGCCGTCGGTGCTGCCGTGCCCCCAGCCCGCCAGCACCGGCCGCCCGTCCACGGCGAACACGTATTTCCAGTCCGGCACCTCGGCCAGCGCCGGCCAGCAGGCGGCGACAGCGGGCGCGCGCCCGCTCTCGCCCAGGCGGCGAATGTCGGACAGGATCACGCCGATCGCCGTGGTCAGCGCCCGCCGGTCGGCCGCCGCCAGGTCGGTGAAGCCGCGCTGATCCTCGCCCGCCGCCCGCCAGGCCCAGCCCGTCGGGGTGCGCGCGGGCAGGGCCAGCAGCGCCGCGTGGGCGGGCGTCAGGTGCGCGGCGATTTCCGCGGTCAGGGCCGCGTGCCAGGCGACCAGGCTGCGCGCCTCCGGCAGCTTCGGGCGGATGGCGCCGTCGCGCGCCGCGATAAGGTCGAGCATCGGGCTGGCGCTCATGGCGCGGGCACCTCGACCACGGTGACCTCCCTGGTGCGCGGCGTGAGCGCGGCAGTGCCGGTGAACACCTCGTCGGGCTGGCCCTCGCGCTTGACGGTGACGCGGAAATGCGACGTTTGCGCAACCCGCATGGCGAAGGTAAACACGGTCACGCGGTACCGGCCGGGGGCGGGATCGGCGAAGAACACGTTTTCCACCGGCGTCGCCGTCGAGGTATTCACGTCGCCGTTGGCGTCGACGTTGCGCATCCCGCCGCACGCCCGGGGATGGTCGACCGGGTTTGGCGGAACGTATTCATAGCCGATGAAGTCGCGGCCGTTCGGGCAGATCACCTTCAGATCGAGGTCGTTGCGGTCGTCCCAGGCGAGGATGATCTCCAGCTTGCCGGCCTGCGCCCCGCGTTCATGCGCCCGCTGCTCGTCCGCATTCGGCGGCGGCGGGGGCGGCGGCGGCGGGCGGAGCGGCGGACATTGCAGGCGGCGCCGGCCGGCATCGTCGGCCAGGCGGGCCAGATCGGCCCGCAGCGTCGCCGCGCGGGCATCGGCGGCGCGCAACTGCGCCTGCAGCTCAAGCTGGCCGGGCGCGACCGTGCAGGCATCGACCTGCACCGCGAACCAGCCGAACGGGTCGCGCAGGGCCACAAACAAAGCCGCCAGCAGCAGCAGCAGCGCCAGCAGGATAGCGATCACCAGGGCTGCGAGCCGGGCGCCGCCCAGCCCCGGCGGCGCCGGCAGAAGCGGCGGCGGCAGGATGGTCATGGGCCCGGCGGCGCGCTTGGCCTCGCCGGTCAGGTAAACCCGCGGCGCGGCGGCGCCGGCCTGGGCATGGCCCCAGGCCACCAGCACCGGGCGGCCGTCGCGCACGCGGACATAGGAATCCGCCGGCACCTGCAGCGCGAAGCCCAGCATGTCGGCGAGGAAGCGCTCGCCCTCGTCGCGCCGGGCCCGCATCCGGTCGGCCAGTGCGGCAATATCGGCGGTCAGCCGGTCCAGTTCGGCGCGCACCCGGTCCTGCTCGGCGGCCGGCAGGGTGGGCAGCGGCACCGCCTCGTTTTCGCCCTCGGCGTACCAGTCGACCTCGCCGCGCGCCGGGTTGGCAACCGGCTCGGCCAGCAGGTGCGCGTGCGCCGGCGAGAGCGCCCGGGTCAGCAGCGACACCAGGGCGCTCCACGCTTCCATGGCGGTCTGCCCGGCGGTGCCGAGCGGCTGCAGGTCCTGCGAACGCGTGGTCGCGATGCGGGTGGCGCTCATGGGACGCTGCCGTGTCCGTCAGTGTGCCGGGGCCGGGGCAGGCGTGTTCGCGGGTGGGGTCGGAGGGGCGGGCGGGGCGGTGGCTGCGGCCGCCGGCGGTGCGGCCGCGCCTTGCGGTCCGGGCGCGCCCGGCGTGCAGGGCCCCGACACTTCGTTCACGGCGGCGCCGTTGGCGCGCAGGAAGGCGATCACCGCATCGGCTTTCTGCGCGTAGTTGACGTGCGCGGTCTGCTCCGTATCGGTGGTGATGAACGTATTCACCCCCACCACCCGGCCGCAGGTGTCGGCCAGCGGCCCGCCCGAGTTGCCGCCCGAAATGGCGGCGCTGTGCGGCATGATCTTGATGCCGCCGGAGGAGTCCTGAATGGCGTTGATGCGCCCGTCGGTCAGGATCGGGGCCGGCGCCGAGGTGGTGTCGCCGCCCTGGAGAAGCCGTTGCGTGGCCGCGTCGGCGCGGATGGTCAGCCCCGGATAGCCGGCGGCGATCACTTGGTCGAGTTGCGCCACCGTGGTGGTCATCGCCAGCGGCTGCACGGCCGGACCGCCGGTCAGCCGCAGCAGCGCCACGTCCAGCGCGCCGATATCCGAACTCGGGGTTTTCGCCACCAGTTCGACCTTCATCGCCCGGCCGAGCTTTTCGCTGATGACGAAGATCCGGCCGTCTTCGGCGCCCTCGATCACGTGCCGGTTGGTGGCGATCAGATCCGGGGTGACGAAGAAGCCGCTGCCCAGGCTGAGCCCGTCGTCATGCCCGGGCACCAGGATCAACACCAGCGCCTGTTTCAGCAGCTCGGCGAGGTTGCCCTGGAACGGCGGCGCGCCGGGCGGCGGCGGCACCGCGGCGGGCGGCGGCACTGACGCCCGGTCGGGGCCGAGTTGCGGCAGCTGGGCCGGATCGATCAGGCAGACATTGCCGCCGAGCGCCCGGCGGCGTTCCTCGATGTCGCGTTCCAGCGCGGCGTTTTCCTCGTTCTGGCGCTGCAGCGCATCGCGTGCCGCCGCCTCGTCGAACAGCTGCACCGTGTTCGAGCGTTCGGCGATGCGCGCCGCCACCATGCGCGCGCCCTGCCACACGCCGATTGCCAGGAACAGCGCGGCCACCAGCAGCGCGGCCGGCACCAGCCACCAGTTCCAGGCGCTGCGCGCCGCCGGCGTGCCGGGAGGCGAAACCGGCCCCGGCCCTGGCCCAGGGGCCGGCGGGCGGGGCGGCGGCGGGGCCGGCGGCATCGGCGGGAGCGGCGCCGGCGGCGCACCGGGGGCGGCCGGCCGCAATGCCGGCAAGTACGGGCCGAGCGGAGAGCCCGCCAGCGCCGCCATCAGGTCCGCCGGCAAGGGCGCGGCCGCCGGCGCCAGCCCCCAATCCACCAGAACGACGCGCTCGCCCACGGTCCGGATACCGTCCGCCGACGCCAGAATGAGTGCCCGCTGCAGCAGCGGACCCAGTTCGGCGTCGCGCAGCAGCGGGACGAGGGAGGCCAGCACCGTACGCAATTGTTCTTCCAGCGCGTGCCGGCGATCCGGTGCGATGGCTGCCAGCGGGGCCGGATCGCCGACGCCCTCGGCATACCACGACACCGATCCCTCGTTGTCGCCGCTGCGCCAGGTGACGATCGGCTCGGCCAGCACCTCCGCCGCGGCCGCACCGGCGCGGGCGCGCAGGGCGTCGCGCAGCCGGTCGTAGGACGCGAGAACCGGACGGTCCCCGAATTGGAGCGGCTCGAGGCCGGCGAGCGAGGTTTTGCCAAGGAACCGAAGTGCCATCGAAGCTATCACTCCAACCCGACACGCCAACCCAACCTTATCGGCCGGAGAATGAAAACCCGGACAAACCCTGGCTGCGTCACCGATGCCCGTATGCATGCCAAATTTCCATTTGACAAGGGGGTCTGTCCGCAGTGATATCGATCGAGATCGGTATCAATATGATACCAAGTCCGATCACCGCGATGATTCCAAGTCAGATCATCGCGCTATCGGATCATTCGGTGGCCGATCATCGGTGGCGGATCATGTCGCTATCCGATCATCCGGGGCGGATCATCGGCGGCGGACCGGACAGCCCGGTGATTTCATGAATGGGGCAAGGAACACCAACACAGATGCGATGCCGGACTGAACCTCGATGCGCCGCCTGGACGCGGCGCGTTTTCCTGGCAATGGCATGCACGGCGCTCGCGAGCGCGGCGGCACTGGCGCAGTCGAAGAACCCGGGCACGACCCTCGGCCCGAGCTACAGCGCGCCGCCGAGCTATACCCCGACGCCGAGCTACAGCCCGCCGCCGGTGGCGCGCCCGGTCGTGCCCCCGCCGGTTGCAGCGGCGCCGCCGGCGAGCCCGGAACCGGATGGCGCGGCGCGCCGTCTCGCCGAGACCCTGCCGCTCGATCCGGCGACGCGCGATCTGCGCAACCGCGAGCCCGCCGATGTGCCCGGCGTGATCCGCGAACTCGGGCTGCGGGTGCCGCACGGCACCCGGGTGGACCTGCGTGGGCGCACGCCGACGCCAAAGGAGATTGCCGATGCCCTGGCTCATTGACCCGGCGGGCCGGCGCGCCGCTGTTCGTCTGACCGCCGCGGCGTTTCTGCTTGCGGGCCTGACGGCCTGCGTGCCGCCACCGCCGCCGGAGGTTGCCGCCCCCGTGCCGGTGATGCCCGACCGGATCGTCGAGCTGACCGTGTTTTTTGATTTCGACAGCCATACAATCAGGCCGGAATTGTATGTTCTGCTGGACAATGTTGTCCAGGCGCTGAACGACCATCGGCTGGCCGGCTATCACTTCGACATCAATGGCCACACCGACATCATCGGCCGGCTCGGCTACAACATCGCGTTATCGCAATTGCGCGCAGCCGCCGTGGTGGAATACTTGGTCGTGCGGGGAATTCCGCGCGAAACCCTGCGAATCCAGGGCTTCGGCCCGCTCCAGTTGCTTGACCCAAGCAATCCGGCAAGCCCGGCCAACCGGCGGGTCGAGATCGTATCGGTCCGCTGAGGCCGGCCGCACGTTCCGGTCGAGCCGCCGGAACGTGCTATTCTTTACCTATGGCTCCCCAGTTCCGGAGTCTTCCATGCCGCCTCGCGTGATGAAGCCCAGGCTCGGCGTTCGCCTGGCCCCGATGGTCCTGGCCGGTGCTGTGCTGGCCGGCTGTGCCACGCCCCCCGACCCGAACGCCTCGCCGGCGCAGCAGCGCATTGCCCAGGCGAACCAGCACTTTAATGGCACGGTCGCCGAGGGCGCCGTGATCGGTACCGTCTTGGGCGCCGGACTTGGCTACCTCGTCGGCGGCGCAAGGGGCGCAGTGATCGGCGCCGGCGCCGGCCTCGCGGCCGGCGGCCTCAGCGGCTATCTGGTCGCGCAGAACAATTTCCAACACGCCCAGACGCAGCAAACTCTGAACGCTGCCATCGAGGATGCCGAGAAATCCGCCCAGGAGGCCCGCACCGACGCGGCCGATTCCCAGCAGATCGCCGCCGAAGCCCGCGCGCAGGCCGCCAGCCTGGCGCAGGCCATGCATTCCGGCCGGATCACCGCCGAGCAGTACCATGCCCAGCTGGCGCACTACAACCAGTCGCTGAAGGATCTGCAGCAGATCAGCCACGCCCTGGCCGAGAAATCGGCGCTCCTCCGCCACAACGTTGCGCTCGCCGGCGGAAACGGTGGCCAGCTCGCCGATTCTGCGAATGACATCGACAGGTCCCGCACCCAGGTGGACCAGGCGGCTGAGGAAATGCGACAAACCCTGGCCGCCACACCGTCCGTCTGAGGTCCCGCCGCCATGTCACCCAGACTTGCCTTGCTGCCGTTGTTGCTGCTCGGTGCATGCGCGACGCAGAACTGCGACCCCGCCACCGCCGGGTTCCTCACCGGCATCGGCTGCGCGGGGGCCTTCGAGCAGCAGGACAGGGCGAAGGAACAGCAGTTGCAGGACGCGCGCCGGAACCTGGCGGTCCAGCGCGCGGCCGCCGATGCCGCCGCCCGCGATCGTGCCGCCGCCGAGGCCGATCTGGCCGGCATGCGGGCCAAGCTGGCCGATATCGAGCAGCAGGACGCCGATCTGCGCCAGCGCCTCGCCGCGGCGCGGCGCCGGCAAGGTGCCGATACGGCGGCGTTGCAGCGCGCCCAGCATGATCTCGACGCGCTGGAGGCGAGTGTCCATCGCGCCGCTGCCGCGCCGGATCCGGCCACGGTGCAGGACCTGCAGCGGCGTCATGACGCGGTGCTGGACGCGATTATTAACGGTTCCTGAATCTGGCGCCCGGTCCCGGCGTGATGGGGTCGCGCGGGAGACATAGCGATGCGTCGTGCCGTCGTGTTTCTGCTGCTGGCACCGGCGGCCGCCGTGTCCGGCTGTGCCGTGGCGGTGCCGACGGCGCCGGGCGTGATGGTCATGCCGCCGCCGAACAAGCCGCTCGCCAGCTTCCAGAGCGAGGACGCCTATTGCCGGCGGGCTGCCTATGACCGTGCCGGGGCCAGCCAGGGCGCACAATCAGCCGCGCAAAACGCCACGACCACGGCGGTGCTGGGAACCGCGACCGGCGCCGCCGCGGGGGCGCTGATCGGTTCGGTCGGCGCGCATCTCGGCGCCGGCGGGCTGGTCGGTGCCGCCTATGGCCTGGTGGTAGGGGGCGCGATGGCCGTCCGCCAGGCGGAGGCATCAAGCCGCCGCCTCCAGTATGGATTCGACACGGTTCTACGTGCAGTGCATGTACAGCTACGGAAACAGCGCCCCAACTCCGCCGCTTCCGGTGGCGCATTACGCGCCAACGCCCTGGTACTCTGCCAATTAGTACTCTGCCAACGAGCCTGCGGCCCGGTCTGCGGGCCACGGCCACAGCCCCGATGGAGAACCCATGAGTTACCCAAACGCACCGGTCCAGCCCGTGAACCTCAGGGTACGAAACCTCGGTACTTATCGTACACGTGCTGTATGCGGCCAGCATCGTCATCGGGTTCACCTCGATCGTGGGCGTCGTCATCGCCTATCTCAAGCGTGCTGACGCTGCCGGGACGATTTACGAATTGCATCTGACCTACGCCATCCGGACCTTTTGGATCGGCCTCGGTCTTGGCCTGGCCGGCGTCGTGCTGAGCATCGTGGCCATCGGTGTCCCGGTTCTGATCTTTGCCGTGGTATGGTTCATCATCCGCGTCGTGCGCGCGCTTCTTGCGTGGAACGACGAAAAACCGATCGAGAACCCGACGCGGTTCTTCTGACCGGCTGCGGGCGGGCGGAAATCCTGGACGCAACTTGAAGGAAGGCCAGGGCTCTGCCCTGGACCCGCCAAGGGGCAGTGGCCCCTTGGAACCCGTTACTGAAGGAACGGGGTCTGGGGCAGAGCCCTGGCCTTCCTTCCGCGCATTTGCGGCGCCGCAGTATGCATGCTACCCGCGCCGCCCATGTTGAAATCATTGCTGCGCCGCCCCTGGGTGCAGGCGGTGTTCGCCGCGCTGCTCGGCCGCTACCTCGCCTTCGCCCTGCGCACCACGCGCTGGACGCTGCACGGCGAAGCGTATCTGGGGCCGCATGTCGGCCCGCACCCGGCGATCGGGGCGTTCTGGCACGAGCGCCTGCCGCTGATGCCGGCGCTCTGGACACTGGTGCACGCGCGCTCCGGCGGTCGGAGCCGCGCCCATGTGCTGGTCAGCCGCCATAACGACGGCCGCTTCATCGGCGAGGTGGTGCGCCGGTTCAACCTGGAGATGGTGCACGGCTCGACCCGCCACAAAGGCCGCGACCGCGGTGGCGCCGCCGGCGCGCGGACCTTGCTCGGTGTGCTGCAGGCAGGTGACCACGTGGTCATCACCCCGGACGGGCCGCGCGGGCCGCGCCGGGTCGCCGCCCCGGGGGTGGCGCAACTGGCCGCGCGCTCCGGCATTCCGGTGCTGCCTTGCGCGGCGCAAACGTCGCGGCGGTGGATGCTGCCCAGCTGGGACCGCATGGTGCTGCCATTGCCGTTCGGCCGCGGCGTGATCGTCTGCGGCGAACCGATCGCCGTGCCCGGCGACGGCGCCGAGGTGGCGCTGCCACGCATCGAAGCGGCCATCACCGCGGCGACCGAGCAGGCCGACCGCCTGTGCGTCTGATCCTGCCGCTCTATGCCGCTGCCGCCACGCTTGGCGCGCCGGCGCTGCGGCTGATGCTGGCGCGCCGCCGGCACCGCGGCCGCGAACTCGCCGCCCGCTTGCCGGAGCGCTGGGGCCGCGATCCGGCGCCGCGCCCGTCCGGCCACCTGATCTGGCTGCACGCCGCCAGCGTGGGCGAGACCATGTTGGTGCTGCCGGTGCTACAGGCGCTGGCGGGCGCGCGGGCGCAGGTGCTGATGACCACCGGCACCGTCACCTCCGCGCGGCTGCTGGATCAGCGCCTGCCGGCGCTCGGGCTGGAGCGGTTCGTGCGGCACCGTTTCATCCCGCTCGACGTGCCGTCCTGGGTGGCGCGTTTTCTCGACCACTGGCAGCCCGACGTGGCCGGCTTCGTGGAAAGCGAAATCTGGCCCAACCTGATCGCCGCCTGCCGCCGCCGCGCGGTTCCGATGGTGCTGGTCAACGCCAGGCTGTCCGCCCGCAGCCATGCCATGTGGCGCCTTGTGCCCGGGCTGGCGCGCAGCCTGTTCGGCGCCTTCGACCGCGTGCAGGCGCAGTCCGAGGGCGATGCCGGGCGGCTGCTTGCCCTGGGGGCGCGCGACGTGACCGCGCCGGGCAATCTTAAATTCGCCGCTTTGGAGCTGCCCGCCGATGCGGCCGAGCTGGCGCGGCTGCGGAGCCTGCTGGGACGCCGCCCGGTCTGGCTCGCCGCCAGCACCCATCCCGGCGAGGAGGCGATCGCCGCCGTCGTGCACGCGGCCCTGGCTCCCGCGCATCCCGGCCTGCTCACCATCGTGGTGCCGCGCCATCCGGAACGCGGCGCCGCCATCGCCGCCGAGTTGGCCGATCAGCGCCCCGCCCGGCGGGGCCTGGGCGAGGACCCGCCGCCGGGTGCCGGGCTGTGGATCGGCGACACGCTCGGCGAGCTTGGCCTGTTCATGCGCCTCGCCGGCCCGGTGTTCGTCGGCAAGAGCCTGGCCGGGCAGGGGGGGCAGAACCCGCTGGAGCCGGCCCGGCTCGGCCGGCCGGTCGCCGTCGGCCCGCACACCGGCAATTTCGCCGATCCCGTGGCGGCGCTGCACGCCGCCGGGGCGCTGGCGAAGGTGGCGGACGCTGCCACGCTTGCCGCCTGGGTGGGCGCCATGCTGCGCGACCCTACCCGCGCCGAGGCCATGGGCCGCGCCGGTGCCGCCGCCGCCTCCCGCACCGCTTCGTTGCCGGCCGAGGTGGCTGCTGCCCTGCTGGTCGTGGCGCATGCGCGCGCCTGAATTCTGGCAGCGCGACGGGATAATTCCCCGCGTGCTGGCGCCTGCCGCCGCGGTGGTCGCCGCCATCACCGCGCGGCGTGTGGCGCGGCCCGGCTGGCGCGCGCCGGTGCCGGTGATCTGCTGCGGCAATGCCACCGCGGGCGGGGCGGGCAAGACCACGCTCGCGCTCGATCTCGGCGCCCGCCTCGCGCAACGGCGGGTGGCCTTCCTCACCCGCGGCCATGGCGGACGGGCGCGCGGCGTGCATCTGGTCGATCCGTCGCGCGACGGCGCGGCGCTTGTGGGTGACGAGGCATTGCTGCTGGCCGGATGCGCGCCGACCTGGGTCGCCGCCGACCGCGCCGCCGGGGCGCGCGCGGCGGTGGCGGCGGGGGCCGGCGTGCTGGTGATGGATGACGGGCTGCAGAACCCGACGCTCGCCAAGGATCTTTCTTTTCTTGTCATCGACGGCGGCACCGGGTTCGGCAACGGGCGGGTGATGCCGGCCGGGCCGTTGCGCGAGCCGGTTGCCACCGCCGCCGTGCGTTGCGCCGCGGCGGTGCTGATCGGTGCGGACGGCAGCGGCGCGCTCGCCGCCCTGCCGTCCGGGCTGCCGGTGCTGTGCGCCCGGCTCGAGCAACTGGGGACGGACGACCTCGCCGGCCGCCGCGTGTTTGCCTTCGCCGGCATCGGCATTCCGGACAAATTCTTCGCCGGGCTGCGCGCGGCGGGTGCGGTGCTGGCGGGGACGGAAGCGTTTCCCGATCACCATCGCTTCACCCCGCGCGACATCGCGCGGGTGCTGGCGCGCGCCGCTTCGGCCGGCGCGCTGGCGGTCACCACGCCCAAAGACGCCGTGCGCCTGTCGCCGGCGCAGCGCGCCCTGATCCGGGTGGCCGGCGTGCGCCTGGTGTGGGACGACACCGCTTCCCTCGACACGCTGCTCGCCGCCATGCTGGAACCGACGCCATGACGCACCGCCGGCTGCTCGCCTTTCGTCATCACCTGGAGGCGCTGCCCGCGCGGGCGGCGGCGGCGCTGCTGCGCGCCCTCGGCCCGGCGCGCGCCTCCAACCTCGGCGGCGCCGTGGCCCGCACGATCGGCCCGTTCCTGCCGGTCTCCCGCGTGGCCGAGATCAATCTTCGCTATGCGCTGCCCGCGCTCGATGCCGCGGCGCGCCAGCGGGTGATCCGCGGCGTGTGGGACAATCTTGGCCGCACCGTCGCGGAAATGCCGCATATTCCGGCGCTGAACCCGACCGAGGAGGGGCCGGGCTGGGTGCTGGAGGGGGTGGAGGTGCAGCGCGCCTGCCACGACGCCGCCGGGCCGGTGATCATTTTCTCCGGCCATATCGGCAGCTGGGAGATGCTGCCGCGGGTGATGGGCGAGGCCGGCGTGCCGGTGGCCAATTTCTACCGCCCGACCCGCAATCCCGAAATCGATGCGCTGATCGCCGGCCTGCGCCAGAAAGTGGTGCCCGCCGGCACGCCGTTCTTCACCAAGGGCGGCAAAGGACCGCGCGCCGCATTGCAGTACATCGCCCGCGGCGGGCGGGTCGGCATGCTGGTCGACCAGAAGATGAACGAGGGGATCGAGGCGCGCCTGTTCGGCCATAAGGCGATGACCGCCGCCTCCGCCGCCGCCCTGGCGCTGCGCTTTCGCTGCCTGCTGGTGCCCATGCACTCGGTGCGCATCGGTCCGGCCCGGTTTCGCGTCATGCTGGAGAAGCCGCTGAAGCTGCCCGACAGCGGCGACCAGCACGCCGATATCGCGGCGCTGACGCAGGCGATGAACGATTGTCTGGAACGCTGGATTCGCGACTGGCCGGAGGGCTGGCTCTGGCTGCACCGGCGCTTTCCCCTGGAGGTATACCGGCGCTGAGCCGGCGGAGCACTCCGCCGCGTCATTTCGGCGCCAATTCTGCGCCAATTCTCGCGCTTCTGTCTTGGTGCCTTGCCACGACGCGGTGCGGCACGTCATGGTTGTCGGGAGGAGATTGCAGCTTGGAGATCGTCGAGATCACGGCCTACGAGTACCGTCGTGCGCTCGACGGCCGGCATATTGATCCCGCCACGCACTGGACCGAGCGGCGGGCGCCGTTGGTGCGTGTGGTGACCCGCGGCGGCCTGACCGGCCTCGGCGAGGGCTGGTGCGAGCAGGACGACATTGACGCGTTCTTTCACCAGCTTCGCCACGCCGCGCCGATGTTGCTCGGCGCCGATGCGCGGCTGATCGAACAGGTCTGGCAGTCGCTGTGGACACTGCCGGTGCCGGACGGGCCGGACTGGACACAGCCGGCGGTGACCAGCGCGATCGACATCGCTTTGTGGGACCTGCGGGCGCGCAGCCTGGGCGTGAGCCTGCACGAGCTGCTCGGCCCGCAGCGCGACGCCGTGCCGGTCTATGCCAGCGGCGGTCTGTATGGCGAGGGCAAGGCCGACGAGGACCTGGCCGCTGAAATGCATGCCCAGGTGGCGCGCGGCTTCCGGGCCGTGAAGATGAAAATCGGCCTGCTGGAGCGCGACGCCGACCTTGCCCGGGTGGCCGCGGTGCGCCAGGCGGTCGGCCCGGACGTTGAAATCGTTGTGGACGCGCTGGAGCGGCTGACCACGGCGGAGGGGCCGGGCTGGATTCGCCGGCTGGCCCAGCTCGGCGTCACCGCGATACAGGCGCCGCTGCCGGTCGATGAGGTGTCGGGGCTGCTGATGCTGTCGCGCACCGGCCGGCTGCGCGTCATGGCGGGCGGGCGGGAGTGGCGGACCAAGCGTTTCCGCGAGTTGCTGCGCGCCGGTGCGGTCGGGGTGCTGCAGTTCAATCCCGGCCTGTGCGGCGGCATTTCCCAGGCCCTGAAGCTGGCGGCGCTGGCCGAGGCGCATGGTGTGCCGGTGTCGCCGCAGAACCACGCAACCGCGGTGCTGCTGGCCGCGTGCCTGCATTTGGGGGCGGCGCGTGCGGCGGTGGCCGGGGTCGAGGTGCACACCTACCACGACCACATGCACGACGCCCTGCCGCCGACCATGACGGTGCTGCGCGATGGCTGCGTCTCGCCGGACGGACCGGGGCTTGGCCTGCCGGAGGGGCTGCTGGCCGGGCGGCACGATGTGCGGCTGGTGTGGCGGCTGCGCGCCGGTGAGGCGGATTAAGGCCAGGGCAGAGCCCTGGCCTTGCTTCCTTCACCCAATTCCCCATCCCCCATTCCGGTCACGGCTTGACCGGCCCTGGAATTTCCCCTTCCATCCGTTTTGCTGCGCCGGTGTTCCTGTCAGGCACCGGATGGGCGCGATATGTGCGTGCCGGTTTCGCGGTTACGTCAGGGGAGGATAAAAATGCCATCGCCGCTCATCCGGGCGCTTACCGAGCGCCACGCGCTGCCGGTTCTGGATGCCGGCACGGTGGATGCATTCCTCGCCCCGGGCGCGGACGCTCCTGCCCATGCAGTGCTGTTCTTCACCGGCGATCCGGCCCTGCGCACCGAGGCGGCGGATGTTGCGGTGGTGCTGCCCGAGTTGCTCGCCGCCTTCGCCGGGCGGCTGCGGGCTGGGGTGATTGCCCGCCCGGCCGAGCCGGTGCTGGCGCCGCGTTTCCGGGTGGTGGTGCTGCCCAGCCTGGTGATAACGCGCGGGGCCGACCCGGTCGGCGTGCTGCCGCGGGTGCGGGACTGGCCGGACTATCTCGTCCGCATCACCGCTTGTCTGGCGCCGGACGCGCCGGTGCTGCCGCCGGCGGCGCGGCCGGATGTGCGGATCGTGCACACCGAAGGGGTGCCGGCATGAAGCCGGGGTTCTGGGTCGCCCCGGACGGCGAGGAGCCGGCGATCGTGGTGCGCCCGATCGGCGCGCCGGAGCGCGTGTCCGGCCGCAGCGCCACCGGCGCGCCTGCTTTCCTGGCCACCGGTAGCGCCGAGGCCCTGATCCTCGCCTGCCCCCGCGTCGCCGCCCTGCTGCCGGACATCGCCGCGGCCCTGGATGCGCAGGAGGAAGATCGCCCCGGGCACTTGTTCGACGTGACCGCGTTCTCCGCCGAGGAGACGCGCCTGCTCGGCGAGGTGCTGGGCGAGGGCGAGGTGTCGGCCACCGTCGCCCTTCCCGGCGGAGTGGTGGCGCAGGTGCAGGAATCGGTGCTGGCCGGGCTGTGGCGGGTGCGTTTCGACGGGCCGGACGGATCGCGTGTGGCCGATTACCTGGAAGTGGCGGCGATCCCCGAGGCGGTGCGCCAGGCGGCCGCGCTGGCGGCACCGGCGATTGTCCCCGCGGCGCCGCCGGACGGCGCCCCGGGGGACTACATGAACGTCATGCCGCTGCTGGCGGAAATCGCCGACCGGATGGCGCGCTGGCGGACGGGCGAGCCTTCGCATGTGATGAATTTCTCCCTGCTGCCGATGACCGTGGCCGACATGGCGTATCTACAGGCCAGCCTGGGTACCGGACCGGTGGCGCTGGCGGCCGGCGGCTATGGCACCTGCCGGGTACTGGCAACCGGCGCCCGGCATGTCTGGTCGGTGCAATACAGCAATGCCGGCGGCGAGGTCGTGCTGGACACGCTGGAGATCGGCGACGTGCCCGCCGCGGTGCTGGCGGCGGGCGAGGATTTCCGCGACTCCGCCGCCCGCCTGCGGGAGATTGCCGCGGCGTATTTCGCATGAGCACGCGGCCGGGACCCCACACCAGGATGGAATGCGGCGTGTGCTGGGAGGTCTACGACCCCGCGCGGGGCGACGATGTCTGGCAGGTGCCGCCGGGCACGCCGTTTGCCGCCCTGCCTGACCACTGGCGCTGTCCGCGCTGCGATGCCGCGCGCGCGCGTTTTCTGGAACTTGCGGAATGAATGCGGCGGCGATCGCGGCGGGTGAGCGCCTGGCGTCCTGCTACCGGGAGATCGGCCGGCTGCGCATGGTGGGCCTGCCGGTCTGCAATCCCGCCCTGGAGGTGGAGGCGGTCGGGTTCCGCGTCCTCGCGGGTGAAGCCTTCGGCGTGCTGCTGACGCCCTGGTGCATGAATTTGGTGCTGCTCGACTTGCCGGGCACCCCGGCGCGGCGAGCGCTGCCCGCCGGCACCGAACGGTCCTATGATTTCCCGGCCGGGAGGATCGCTTTCATGGTTGCGATGATCGAAGACTTCGGACGGGTGGATGCCGCCTCGCTGTTTTCACCCATGGATGAATTCGCCGACGCCGAGGCGGCGCGCGCCGCTGCGCTGGCGGCGCTTGATGCGGTGCTGGCGCCGCCGCCGCAGGCCGCTTCCGGCCGGCGCGGCCTGCTGTTCGGGCGCGAGGTGGCGGCGTGAGCGGCGGGCTGCACCTGGAGGTGGTGCTGTCCGGCGGCACCGTGCGCGCAGCCCGGTTGCATTCGGCGCGGCCGGTGTCGCTGAGTCAGACCATGGTGGGCCGCCCTGCCAAAGATGTGCCGGCCGCCGTCGAGCGGCTCTTTGCGCTGTGCGGGCGTTCCCAGCGCGTCGCCGCGTGGTTCGCGATCGAGGCCGCGCGCGGCCGGGCAACCAGCGAAGCGGCGCTGCACGAGGCGATACGGGAACTCGCCGCCGAGCGGGTTGGCGAGCATTTGCGCTCGACCTTCACCACCGCCGCCAGCGTGGACCTGCGCACCACGCCGGTGGAGATGGGCGCCCTGAGGACGGCGATCACGGCGACGCTGCCGGATGCGCGGAGCACCAATCTGCCCGCCGCGCTGGCGGTGCTCGGCCTGGACAGCGCCCGCCCTGCGCCGGTCTCCTGGGCGATGCGGATGCTGGAGGCAGCCGGGCCGGAGGCGGACGGGGCGGCCGTGGTGGACGCGTTGTCGCCCGCCGATGATCCCGCGGTGCTCGCCGGGCTGGCCGCGTCCGGCGTCGCCTATGCTGCCCGGCCGCACCTCGCGTCGCGGCGCCCTGAAACCGGCGCGGTGGCGCGCAGCGGCGGCAGCGGCGCCGCCTGCGACCGGCTGGCGGCACGGTTTACCGAAATCCGCCAAGCCGCCGCACTGCTGCGGGACGGCCCCGAAGGCGCCTCCTCGGACTGGATCGCCAGCGGGACGCTGCCGGACGGCTCCGGCTTCGCCGCGGTGGAGACGCCGCGCGGGCGCATGCACTATCTGGTCGCGGTGGACGCGCAGGACCGGGTAACGCGCTGCGTCGTGCTGGCGCCGACGGAATGGAATTTCCATCCGGAGGGTCCTTTCATGCACGCGCTGCGCGGGTTGCACATCGGCGGCGCGGCGTCGGCCGAGACGCGGATACGTTGGCTGGTCGGGCTGTTCGACCCCTGCGTCGCGTGCACGCTCGACCTTCGCGAGGTTGCGGATGCATGAGATGGCGCTGACCGAAAGCGTTGTCGGCATCATCCAGGAAGAGGCGCGGCGGCGGAACGTCAACCGCGTCCGCGCGGTGGTGCTGGAAATCGGCGCTTTGGCGTGCGCCGAGCCGGAACTCGATGCGCTTCTGCTTCAACGTGGTCAGTCGCGGCACGCCGGCCGAGGGGGCGCGGCTCCACATCCGGCGCGTGCCCGGTGCTGGCTGGTGCTTTGACTGCGAGCGCGAGGTTGCGCTGGCCGAACGGTTTTGTGCCTGTCCGGCTTGCGGGCGGTCGCGGGTGCGGATGACATCCGGCGACGAGATGCGGGTGCTCGAAATGGAGGTGGAGTGATGTGCACGGTGTGCGGCTGCGGCGAGGACGAGGGGAAAACCCCGTCTCACGAACCCACTGGCGCGCACACACATGCGCACGGGGATCACCACCATCATCACCATCACCATCACCGCCACGACCATGCGCATGACCACGACCAGGAAGCGCCGGCCGCGCACGATTACGGCGCCGGGCTGGCAGGCGTGCACCTGCCGGGGTTGAGCCAGGAGCGCATCGTGCGCATCGAGCGGGATATCCTTGGCAAGAACGCCGGCTTCGCCCGGGCCAACCGCGCGCGCCTGGCCGATCGCGGCATTTTCGCCTTGAACCTCGTCTCCAGCCCCGGCTCGGGCAAGACCTCGCTGCTGGTGCGCACCATCGCGGCGCTCGCACCGCATCACGCCATCGCGGTGATCGAGGGCGACCAGCAGACCAGCAACGACGCCGCGCGCATCCGCGCCACCGGCGTCCCCGCCGTGCAGGTCAACACCGGCAAGGGCTGCCATCTCGACGCCCATATGGTCGGCCACGCCATCGACGAACTGGCCCCCGCGCCGCGCAGCCTGCTGTTCATCGAGAATGTCGGCAATCTGGTGTGCCCGGCCGCCTTCGACCTGGGCGAGGCGCACAAGGTGGTGGTGCTGTCGGTGACCGAGGGCGAGGATAAGCCCCTGAAGTATCCCGACATGTTCGCCGCCGCCGACCTCATGCTGCTGAACAAGTCCGACCTGCTGCCGCATCTCGAATTTGACCTCTCCGCCTGCATGGCGAATGCGCTGCGGGTCAATCCGGGGCTGCAAATCCTCACCGTCTCGGCGCGCACCGGCGAAGGACTGCCGGCCTGGCTCGCCTGGATCGAGGCGCGCGCCGCCCGCGTGGCCGCCGCCGCGCTGCCGGCCGAGGCGGGGTGAGCCATGTGCCTCGCCATCCCGGCCCTGGTGACGGAGAAGCTGCCCGACGACATGGCGCGGGTCAGCCTGGAAGGCGTCTCGAAAGTCATTTCGCTCGCTTTGGTCGAGGATGTGGCCGTCGGCGACTATGTGATTCTCCATGTCGGCTACGCGCTGGCGCGACTGGACGCGGCCGAGGCCGAGCGCACGCTGGACCTGCTGGACGAGGCGGCGGCGGCGCATGCGGCCGGGGCGGCGGCATGAAATACGTCGACGAATACCGCGACGCCGCCCGCGCGCAGGGGCTCGCCGCCGCCATCCGCGCCGAGGCCGCCCCGGGCACCGCCTATGCCTTCATGGAATTCTGCGGCGGCCACACCCATGCGATTTCGCGCTACGGAATCGAGGACCTGCTGCCGCCGGACATCCGCATGATCCACGGCCCGGGCTGCCCGGTCTGCGTGCTGCCGGTGGGGCGCATCGACGCCGCCATCGCGCTGGCGCGCGACCCGCGGGTGACCCTGTGCACCTATGCCGACCTGATGCGCGTGCCGGCCTCGCGGGGCAACAGCCTGCAGCGGGCAAAAGCCCAGGGCGCGGATATCCGCATGGTCTATTCCACCCTCGATGCGCTGCGCATCGCCGCCAGCGAGCCGGGCCGCGAAGTGGTGTTCTTCGCCATCGGCTTCGAAACCACCACGCCGCCCACCGCCATCGCGGTGCAGCGCGCCGCCCGCGACGGGCTCACCAATTTTTCCGTGTTCTGCAACCACGTGCTGACGCCCGTCGCCATGCGCGCCATCCTGGCGACCGATGCGGCCAACGCGGTCAAGCTCGACGGGTTCGTCGGCCCCGCCCATGTCTCCACCGTCATCGGCACCGAACCCTACCGGCAGGTTTCGGCCGACTACCGCAAGCCGGTGGTGGTGGCCGGGTTCGAGCCGCTCGATGTCATGCAGGCCATTCTTCTGCTGCTACGCCAGGTGAACGAGGGGCGGGCGGAAGTGGAAAACCAGTACATCCGCGCCGTCACCCCGTCCGGCAACCAGCGCGCCCAGGCGGCGATGGCCGACGTGTTCACCATCCGCGACCGGTTCGAGTGGCGCGGGCTCGGCTTCGTGCCGCACAGCGCGCTGAAGCTGCGGGCGGGCTACGCCCGTTTCGACGCCGAAATACGCTTCGGGCTGGAAACGCCCGCCGCCTCCGACAACCCGGCCTGCGAATGCGGCGCCATCCTGCGCGGCGCCAAACGACCCGCCGAGTGCCGCCTGTTCGGCACTGCCTGCACGCCGGAAACGCCGATGGGCTCCTGCATGGTCTCGGCCGAAGGTGCCTGCGCGGCGCACTGGACCTACGGGCGCTTCCGCCTTCCCGCCCGGCTGGCCTCGTGATCCGCCGCCGCCTCGACATCGCCGCCGGCCGCGTGGACCTCTCGCACGGCGCCGGCGGGCGGGCGATGGCGCAGCTGATCGCCGACATCTTCCAGGCCGAATTCGCCAACGAATACCTCGCCCAGGGCAACGACCAGGCGGCCTTCGACGTACCGGGCGGGCGCATGGTGATGACCACCGACGGGTATGTCGTTTCACCTCTGTTCTTTCCGGGCGGCGATATCGGCTCGCTCGCCGTGCACGGCACGATTAACGACATCGCCATGGCCGGCGCCCGGCCGCTGCACCTGACCGCGAGCTTCTTCCTCGAAGAAGGGTTCCCCTTCGCCGACCTCGCCCGGATCGCCGCCAGCATGGGCCGGGCCAGCCGCGACGCCGGCGTGCCGATCGTCGCCGGCGACACCAAAGTGGTCGAGCGCGGCAAGGCCGACGGCGTGTTCATCGCCACCGCCGGCATCGGCATCGTGCCGCCCGGACTGGTCCTGTCCGGCAACCAGGCGCGGCCCGGCGATGTTGTGCTAATCTCCGGGCCGATCGGCGACCATGGGGTCGCCATCATGTCGTGCCGCGAAAACCTGTCGTTCGAGACGGCAATCCTGTCCGACTCGGCAGCACTGCACGGGCTGGTCGCCGCCATGGTGGCGCGCGCCGGCCACGGCCTGCGGCTGATGCGCGATCCGACCCGCGGCGGACTGGCCGCGACCCTGAACGAAATCGCCCAGCAGTCCGGGGTGGGAATCCTGCTGTCGGAAGCTTCAATCCCGGTGCGCCCGGAAGTCGCCGCGGCATGCGAACTGCTGGGACTCGATCCCCTCAACGTCGCCAACGAAGGGCGGCTGGTGGCCATCGCCACGCCCGAGGCCGCCGCGCCGCTGCTGGAGGCGATGCGCGCCCATCCGCTGGGGCGGGACGCCGCGCGGATCGGTGAAGTGATTGAAGACGCGGATCGGTTTGTGCAGATGACGACCTCGTTCGGGGGCGGACGAATCGTCGACTGGCTGGCCGGTGAGCAATTGCCTCGGATTTGTTGATGCCTGCCCCAGCCGGGGCGCTGCCCCGGACCCCGCCAGGGGCGCCGCCCCTGGACCCCGCCAAGGGCCATAGGCCCCTGGACCCCATATTCGTATGAGTCCGGCGGCTACCGTTTTGGTTGTTGATGAGGAAGCGCACTCGCTTGAGGCGCTGCGGCGGGTACTGGCCGGGGAGTTCGAAGTGATCGGCGTACGCGACCCGGCCGAGGCCGAAGTGGTGCTTAGCGGCGAAATCGTGCAGGTGATCCTGTGCGACCAACGCATGCCAGGAAAATCCGGCGTCGATTTCCTCAAACGGGTGCGGACACTTTGGCCCGACCCGGTGCGCATGATCATCTCCGGCAGCACCGAATTGGACGACATCATCGCCGGCGTCAACGAAGCCGGCATCCACCAGTACATCACCAAACCCTGGCATCCCGAACGCCTGGTGCAGTTCGTGCGCGAAGCGGCCGATCTGTTCCGGCTGCAGAACGCCGCGCCGGCCGCGGGACAGCCAGCGCGGGCGCGCGCCGCCGAGGCGGTGAACGGACGCCGGGCGCGCGAACGGCAAGCTGCACGAATTCGACCGCATCGTGCACGCGCCGGGCAGCCCCATTGCAGCCGCCATCGGGCTCGGCCGCCGGGCGGCCGATTACGATATTTCGGTGCTCATCACCGGCGCATCCGGCACCGGCAAGGAATTGCTGGCACGCGCTATCCACCACGCCTCCAGCCGCTCGGAACGCGCCTTCGTGGTGGAGAATTGCGGCGCGCTGCCCGATGAACTGCTGGAATCGGAATTGTTCGGCTGCAAGAAAGGCGCCTTCACCGGCGCCTACCAGGACCGCATCGGCCTGTTCGAAGTCGCCGATGGCGGCAGCATCTTTCTCGACGAAATCGGCGAGACTTCGCCCGCCTTCCAGGTGAAGCTGCTGCGCGTGCTGCAGGAAGGGGAAATCCGCCCGCTCGGCGCGCAACGGCCGCGCCGCGTCGATGTGCGGGTGATCTCGGCCACCAACCGCGACCTCGCCGCCGATGTCGAGGCCGGGCGGTTCCGCCGCGACCTGTATTACCGGCTGGCCGCCTTCCCCATCCACCTGCCGCCCTTGCGCGAGCGACCGATGGACATCCCCGCCATCGCCGCGCGCATCCTGCAGGACGTGAACCGCGCATTTCACCGCGCCGTGCCGTCGCTCGCCGAGGAAACGCTGCGGCGCATGGCGGACTACGCCTGGCCGGGCAACGTGCGCGAACTGCACAACGAAATCCAGCGCATGGTGGCGCTGTCGGACGGCGATGTTCCGCTGCCCCCCGCCCTGCTGTCGCCAGCGATCGCCGGGGGCGGGCGGACGCGTGCGCCCGGTGCGGCTTGCGCCTGCCTCAAGGACCGTGTGGAAGCGCTGGAGCGCGCCGCCATCGACGCGGCCCTGGTGCGGCATGGCGGCAATATCAGCCATGTGGCGGCGGAGCTTGGCCTGTCGCGGGTGGGGCTGCGCAGCAAAATCGCGCGTTACGATATCCGGCGGGCGCTGCGCGAGGGATAGGCGCGGGCGACCCCTGCGTGCCCCTCCCCCCGGCCCCCTCCCTCAAGGGGAGGGGGAGAAGATTCTGCACCCCCTCCCCTTGAGGGAGGGGGCGGGGGGAGGGGTTCCGGCCGCACCGCCGCCCCGCCTAACCCACAAGCCGCGCCAGCGCCCACGCCTGCTCGGCCACCGGCCGGGCGCGGGCGCCGACATCCATCGCGGCCCGGCTCGCCGCCGTACCGTCCAGCGCCCGCTTCATGATGCCCTGCATGATGGCGGCAATGCGGAACATGCTGAACACAAGGTAGACGTCCCAATCCGCCGGCACCGACTGCCCGGTGCGGTGGCAGGTACCTCGGCCACATACGTGGCTTCATCCGGAATCCCGAGCGCCGCCAGGTCCGCGCCCGCCAGGCCGCGGAACAGCGCGGGCGAGAGCCGCCAGGCCATGACGTGATAGGCGAAATCCGCAAGCGGATGGCCCAGTGTGGACAACTCCCAGTCCAGCACGGCCACCACTCGCGGCTCGGTCGGGTGGAGCAGAAGATTGTCGAGGCGGAAGTCGCCATGCACCACGCAGGTGGCATCGAACGCCGGGATGCGTTGCGGCAGCCAGTCGATCAGCCGGTCCATGGCCTCGATCGGCGTGGTTTCCGAGGCGCGGTACTGCTTCGTCCAGCGGGCGATCTGGCGTGCCAGATAGGCGCCGGGGCGGCCGAAATCGGCCAGCCCCACCGATGCCGGATCGACGCTGTGCAGGGCGGCGATGGTGGCGTTCATCGACGCATACACGGCCCGACGCTCCGCCGGCGTCATGCCGGGCAGGCGGGCGTCCCAGAGAGTGCGGCCTTCAACATGGTCCATGACATAGAAGGCGCTGCCGATGATGCTGTCGTCCTCGCACAGCGCGTGCACGCGCGGCACCGCCACCGCCGTGCCGGCCAGCGCCCGCAGCACGCGGAACTCGCGGTCCACCGCGTGCGCGCTGGCCAGCAGCGCGCCCATCGGCTTGCGCCGCAGCACGTAGCGTCCGGAGGCGGCATCGAGACGGAAGGTCGGGTTGGACTGGCCGCCCTCGAACGGCGCCAGGCGCGACGGGCCGCGGTAGCCAGGCACATGTTCGGCAAGCCATTGCTCCAGCCGCACGCTGTCGGGTTCGCTCATGTGCCTTGTCCTCCCCTGCCGGTCCGTTTGACAGCGTGGCCGGGGCGGCGGCAAGACCGATCCGGCGGAACGGCCCGGCCGCGCATGACGCTGCGGTGAGGCGCCGGTCGCAAGGGGACGTCCATGGATTTCGATTATTCGGATAAAGTCCTGGAACTGAAGGCCCGCGTCGAGGCCTTCATGGCCGGGCACGTCTACCCCGCCGAGGAAGCGATTTTCGCCGAGGTGGCCGAGGGCGACCGGTGGCAGCCCTCGCAGATTCTTGAAGAGATCAAGCAACGCGCCCGTGCCGCCGGTTTGTGGAACCTGTTCCTGCCCGACAGTTCGCTCGGCGCCGGGCTGACCAATCTGGAATACGCGCCGCTATGCGAGGTGATGGGCCGCTCGCCCTGGGCGCCGGAGGCGTTCAACTGTTCGGCGCCGGACACCGGGAATATGGAGGTGCTGGAGCGCTACGGCACGCCGGAGCAGAAGAAAGCCTGGCTGGAGCCGCTGCTGGCCGGGGAAATCCGCTCCGCCTTTGCCATGACGGAGCCGGAGGTGGCGTCGTCGGACGCCACCAATATCGCGACCTCGATCCGCCGGGTGGGCGACGATTATGTCGTCAACGGCCGCAAATGGTGGATTTCCGGCGCGCCGGACCCGCGGTGCCGCATTCTGATCGTAATGGGCAAGACCGCGCCGGATTCGCCCGACCGGCATCGCCAGCAATCGATGATTCTGGTGCCGCTGCCCTGGCCGGGTGTGGTGGTCAAGCGCGTGCTGCCGGTCTTCGGTTTCGACGATGCGCCGCACGGCCATGCCGAGGTGCTGTTCAACGATGCGCGGGTTCCGGCCGAAAATATCCTGCTGGGTGAAGGCAGCGGGTTTGAGATTGCCCAGGGGCGTTTGGGTCCGGGGCGCATTCATCATTGCATGCGGCTGATCGGGCTGGCTGAGCGGGCGCTCGAACGCATGTGCCGGCGTGCTCAGATGCGGGTGGCGTTCGGCCGGCCGGTCGCCGAGCAGACGGTGACGCAGGAGCGCATCGCGCAGGCGCGCATCATGATCGAGCAGGCAAGGCTGTTGACGCTGAAGGCGGCCGACATGATGGACAAGCGCGGCAACAAGGCGGCCCGTGCCGAGATCGCCATGATCAAGGTGGCCGCGCCCAACATGGCCTGTCAGGTGCTGGACTGGGCCATTCAGGCGTTTGGCGGCGCCGGCGTGACCGATGATTATGGCCTGGCGTATGGCTATGCGCTGGCGCGGATGCTGCGTCTGGCGGACGGCCCGGACGAGGTGCATCGCAACCAGATCGCAAGGCTGGAGCTGAAGCGCTACCAAGGTCCGGAGAGCCCGACCGGCGGCTCGGCGACAGTGCTGGCGGCGGATCGTTCCCCCGGACTGCGCCGCCGCCCGGTATGGATTGCCTGAACGGGTCCAGGGGCTAAGCCCCTGGTGGGGGTCCAGGGGGCAAAGCCCCCTGGTGGGGCGCGGGGCAACGCCCCGCTAGGATTTGGCTCAGTGCCGGTAGATATAGTCCGCCGCCCAAGCCCCAAACACAGCCGTAGCAATAACATAAACCCGGCTGGCCGCCTGTGCCGCCGTAGAGGCAAGCGTGCCCGCCGCTTCTTCACCCGCGCCCGCGTAATAGGGCGGCCAGCCCAATTCCCCGAGTGCGAGATAGTTCCCCGCCGCAACGCCTGCCACCGCACCGGCGCCGAGTGCCAGAAGGTAGCGGTAGTCGCTTTTGGTTCCGGCCCAGGCGTCGTACATCCAGGCCGCCGAGATTGCGCCGGTGCCGGCCGAGACGGCGGCGATCAGGCGGCTGCCGAGCGCCACGCTGTAGGGTACGGCCTCCAGCGCGCCGCCGGCGAGCGGGACTGTTCCGAGCGGTGCTGCCAGCATGTTGAAGGCGACGATGCTGACCACCGCTCCGGCGCCGATCGCCAGGAGCCGGTTGTCGACGACGCTGTCATCCGGCGTGGGCTCGGCCTGAGATGTCTCGGTCTGCGCTGTTTCTTCCGGCGGCGGCGGTACCAGAGACACGGCCCCGGCGCGCCCCACCGGGGCGACGAGCACAGCCGCGCCCAGCAGGGCGGCGGCGACCGGTGACGAGCGTGCGCGCATACCGGGTCCGGTCATCGGCCGAGGGCGTAGTAAGCGAGCAACCCTCCGGCGACAGCGGCTGAGGCGGCATAGACGCGGCTCATAGCGACCGACATTTCGGCCGGGATGGTATCGCCGGCTTCGTAAGCCAGTCCGCCGGGCAGCGCCTCGACGCCGAGTGCCACGACATTGAACAGAACCACGCCGGCGATCGCGCCTGCGCCGATGGCGATTGGCCGCCAGTCGCGGTGCGCGGCGGCGGGCTGGGTGACAGCGGCCGGAGCCGGAGCGGCGGTTTGCGCGGACGCCATGTTGACCTGGGCCAGCAGGGCAAGGGCGAGAAGGACAGCTCCGAGTGTTCGCATGGTGCGCTTTCTGTTCAAGGTTGGCAGCTTGCGGTCAGCACGCCGGTTGCAGGCCGGCAACCGGCCCCCGGTACCTGCGGAAACGCGCTGTTCCACGCAGGAACCGGGGAATCACCGGCGGCAGGGGTTAGCGGTGGTAGATGTAGTCCGCGGCCCAGGCGCCGAGCACTGCCGAGCCGATGACGTAGACGCGGCTGGCCGCCTGCGCCGCCGTCGATGCCATCGTCCCGGCGAGGTCCGCCGCGCCCGACCCCACGTAATAGGGCGGCGTGCCCAGAATCCCCATGGCGAAGTAATTGCCGACCGCCACACCCGCCAGCGCACCGGCGCCGAGGGTGACGAGATAGCGGTAGTCGCTTTTGGTGCCGGTCCAGAGGTCATAGCCGTAATTGGCGGCGATCGCGCCCACGGCCCCCGCGGCACCGGCGATGAGGCGGCTGCCGAGGGCCACGCTGTAGGGCACCGCTTCGAGCGCGCCGCCGGCGAGCGGGACAATTCCCAGCGGCGCCGTCAGCACGTTGAAGGCGACGATGCCGACCACCGCGCCGGCGCCGACCGCGAGGAGACGGGGATCGACGAACGACACGTTCGCGGCGGGTTCCAGCGCGGTTGCTGCCGCCGGTGCAGGAGGCGCCGCTTGCGCAGGCGCCTGCGCGCTCGCAAGCGACGGGAGCAGCAGTGAGGACGCGAGCAGTCCGGCGGAGACGTATGACGGCAGGGAGCGCATTTCGACCTCTGTCACCGGGCGATGGTATAATAAGCGATCAAGCCGCCGACGACGGCAGCCGTGGTCGCATAGACACGGCTGATCGCGACGGACATTTCGGCGGGCACGCTTGCGCCGGCTTCGTAAGCCAGTCCGCCCGGGAGGGCCTCGAAGCCGAGGGCTGCGACGTTAAACACCACGACGCCGGCGATCGCGCCCAGACCGATGACAAGCGGCCGGTAATCGGTCTGCGCCACCACCGGTGCGGGGGCAGGGGCAACGGTTGCGGATTGCGCGCGCGCCGTATTGACCTGGGCCAACAGGGCAGCCGCGAGGATGATAGTTCCGAGTTTTCGCATGATGGGCCTTCTGCTCGGGTGGGCCGCGGCAGGAGCCGTCGCGGCGGATATCGAAGGGGAAGCGCCTCATGGAGATCACGTCATGCGGCACCGGACCCCAGGGAGGGAGCGCCGTAGCTGGCAGTAACTACCTTGTTGCATTAGGTGAGTTGTGAGCCTTGCGCAACTCCGAACTGCCGGCGGGACGCGCAGGCGGGCGACGCATTTGCCGGACAAAGGACAGCACCGAACCGTCATGCAGGATGCAGGCGGCACGCCGCCTTGGCGCTCGCCGTCATCGATTCAGTGCCGGCGGGGCTTCAGTGCCGGGCGGGTGCGGTGGTGCCGCGAACGCATTGCCGTCCAGGCGGCCGAACAACACGCCGGTGCGCATGACCGCGCCGCACGGCAGGCCTGCGCGATCAGATCCGCCGATGCGCGGGGAGGCGGTGCCGGCGTGACGCGACGCCGGGCCGCCCCGGGAGATATCGAAGCGCCGGCCGGAAAGCCCAGGGACATCATCGACATGCGCCCACGCGGGCCGAATGCCCGGGGCGTCGTCCGGTGGTCCTATGCGCAGCGTCGGGCGGCAGGTCAGCTGGATTCGGCGGTCAGCGCCGCTGGGCCTCCCTTGTCGCCTGGCTGACCGCCTGCTGATATGGACACGACTTGTTTACAGATCCCGACCCGTGCACGGAAAGCCAAGGCATTGACCGTCATCACCAGTTCCAAGGACCGCCTCACCGCGCCGGTCGATGCCGCGGTTCAATCTGACGCCGAGACACGCCCGCTCACCGGCAACGAGGCGATCGCCCGCGGCGCCTGGGAGGGGGGGGTGCGCGTGGCCGCCGCCTATCCCGGCACGCCCAGCACCGAGATCCTGGAAAGCCTGGCGACCTTCCCCGCCGGGGACCTGCACGCGCAATGGTCCACCAATGAGAAAGTGGCGATGGACGTGGCCATCGGCGCCTCGTTCGCCGGCGTGCGCGCGCTGACCGCGATGAAGCATGTCGGCCTGAACGTGGCCGCCGATGCGCTGATGTCGTTCACCTATATCGGCGTGAACGGCGGGCTGGTGATGGTGGTCTGCGACGACCCCGGCATCCACAGTTCGCAGAACGAACAGGACACGCGCCTGTTCTGCCGGCTCGCCATGATGCCCTGCCTGGAGCCGTCCGACGCACAGGAAGCGCTGGACATGACGCGCCAGGCCTTCGCGCTGAGCGAGCGTTTCGACACGCCGGTGCTGGTGCGCAGCACCACGCGGTTGTCGCACACGCGCAGCATCGTCCGCCTCGGTCCGCGCAGCGAGGCCGCGCCGGGCGCCTTCATCGAGAACACCAGCAAGAACGTCATTTTCCCGGCGCATGCGCGGGTGCGCCATCCGAAGCTGATCGAGCGCGAACAGGCGGTGGCCGCGTATTTCACCGACCATGCGTTGAACCGCTGGGAAAAGGGCGACCCTTCGATCGGCGTGATCACCGCCAGCACGCCCTATGCCTATGTGAAGGAAGTGCTGCCCGGCGCCAGCATCCTCAAGCTTGCGCTGTCCTATCCGCTGCCGATGGAGCTGATCCGCGCTTTCTGCGCGACGGTCGATCGCGTGCTCGTCGTCGAGGAACTGGAGCCGGTGATCGAGACGGATATCCGCGCCGCCGGCCTCGCTGCCGAGGGCAAGGCGTATTTCCCCCGCGTGGGCGAGTTCTCGCCGGAAGTCGTGCGCGCCGGCTTCGAACGGGCCGGCGTGCTGGAGGCGCGGCCGCAGGCCGAGCCCTGGCCGGTGCAGGCGCCGCTGGCGCGCCCGCCGGTACTCTGCCCCGGCTGCCCGCATGTCATGAGCTACATGGCCATCCGGGCGCAGAACGCCCGCGTCACCGGCGATATCGGCTGCTACACGCTGGCGGCGATCGAGCCGCTGCGCTCCATCGACACCTGCGTTTCAATGGGCTCCAGCATCGGCAATGCGGTCGGCATCGCCAAGGCCGGCACCGAGACGCGGCCGATCATCGCCACCATCGGCGATTTCGACCTTCCTGCACGCCGGCATCCAGCCCCTGATCGATGCCGTCTACAACAAAGCCAACATCACGGTGGTCATTCTTGACAACCACATCACGGCGATGACCGGCGGCCAGGACCATCCCGGCACCGGCCGCACGCTGCGCGGCGAGGAGGCGGATCGCGTCGATTTCGAACAGATGGTGCGCGCCTGCGGGGTGAAATGGGTGCGCAGCGTCGACTCCTACGACGTGGCCACCATGCACCAGACCTGCCGCGAGGCGATCGCCTATAAAGGTGTGTCGGTGGTGATTTCCGACCGGCCCTGCGTGCTCGATCCGGTGCGCATCAAGGGGCCGGCCTTCGCGGTCGCCGCCGCGAATTGCACCGCCTGCCAGTCGTGCATGAATCTCGGCTGCCCGGCGCTGGCCTGGGACGAGGAAACCGTCGAAGGCCGGCACAAAGTGCGGATCAACGCCGAGCTGTGCATCGGCTGCTCGCTGTGCGCACAGAATTGCCCGTCGGACTGCATCCGGCCGGCGGCGGCGGAGTAGGGGGGATGGCCGACACAGGGATGCGCCCGATCACCAACCTGCCGACCACCAACGTTCTGATCGTCGGCGTTGGCGGCCAGGGCGTAATCATGGTTTCCAAGGTTCTGGCGGCACTTTGCCAGCGCCACGGGCTGGACGTGAAGCAGAGCGAAGTGCACGGCATGGCCAAGCGCGGCGGCAGCGTGTTCAGCCATGTCCGCTTCGGCCCGCGGGTCTGGTCGCCCACCATCCCGCACGGCGAGGCCGACATTCTGGTAGCGCTGGAATGGGCCGAGGGCCTGCGCTGGCTGAACACGCTGAAGCGCGACTGCGGCACGTTTATCGCCGACACCCAGCAGATCGTGCCGCCCATCGCTTTCCGCGACCGCCGCCCGGGCGCGCGCTCGGCCTATATGCCGCAGGGCCCGGCCGCGGTCATCAACATGGTCGGCACCGGCTATGCGCTCGATGCCACCCGCATGGCCGAAGGCCTGGGCAACGCGCGCATCGCCAACACCGTGCTGCTGGGCGCGCTGTCCACCGCGCTGCCGTTCGCGGCCGAGGGCTGGACCGAGGTGCTGTCGCAACTGGTGCCGCCGCGCACGGTGGGCGCGAACCTGCAAGCCTTCCAGGCCGGACGCGACTGGGTGGAGAGCGGCGCCCGCCCGGAAGCCGAGGCGCCGCGGCCGCCCTCCGTGCCGGTGGCGGCGCGGCCGGGGCACCGGCTGGACATCACCCGCGCCTGGTGCAAAGGCTGCGACATCTGCGTCAAGATGTGCCCGGAACGCTGCCTGCGCCTGGACGGGGGCGGCATCGCCGAACTTGCGTCCCCATCGGCCTGCACGGGATGCCGGGTGTGCGAGTGGCTCTGCCCCGACTTCGCCATCCGCGTCATGCACGACGCGCCGCAAACGGTTTCCTGACATGATCATGAACGGCCGACAAAACCTGCAGGGCAACCACGCCTGCGCGCTCGCCGCCATCGCCGCGGGCTGCCGCTTCTACGGCGGCTATCCGATCACGCCGTCCTCCGAAATTGCCGAGCGCATGGCGCTGGAACTGCCCGCCGTCGGCGGCGTGTTCATCCAGATGGAAGACGAAATCGCCTCCATGGGGGCGGTGATCGGCGCCTCCATGGGCGGGGTGAAGGCAATGACCGCCACCAGCGGGCCGGGGTTTTCGCTCAAGCAGGAGAACCTGGGCTACGCGGCGATGACCGAAATTCCCTGCGTGATCGTCGATGTCATGCGCGGCGGCCCGAGCACCGGCCTGCCGACGCGCCCGGCGCAGGGCGACATCATGCAGGCGCGCTGGGGCACGCATGGCGATCACCCGATCCTGGTGATCGCGCCGTCCTCGGTGCGCGAGGTGTATGAGCAGACGATCCGCGCGTTCAATCTGGCGGAAACTCTGCGCACGCCGGTGATCCTGCTGTACGACGAAACCATCGGCCATCTGGTCGAAACCGTCGACCTTCCCGATCCCGCCGGCATCGCACGCGCCGAGCGCAAATGGGCCACCGGCCCGCGCGAGGCGTTTCGCCCCTACGCCGATCCCGGCGACGGCATTCCCGCCATGGCGCTTCCGGGCGCCGGGTACCGCACCCACACCACCGGCCTGACCCATGGCGAGCACGGGTTCCCGACCCAGAACCCCGCCGATGTCGCGCGCATCATGCAGCGTCTGCTGGGCAAGTTCGACCACCATCGCGACATCATCGACTGCTTCGAGACGCTGCACACCGACGATGCCGAGGTGCTGGTGGTGGCGATCGGCATCGCCGCCCGTGCCGCCGGCAGCGCGGTGCGCCAGGCGCGCGCGGCGGGCGTGCGCGCGGGTCTGTTCCGGCCGGTCACGCTGTGGCCGTTCCCGGAAGCGCAATTCCGCGCGCACGCCGCGCGGGCCTCGACCGTTCTGGTCGTGGAGATGAACGCCGGGCAGCTCAGCCTGGAAATCGAGCGGCTCTGCGCGCAGCCCGGCAAGGTCGCCCGCCTGACCCGCGTCACCGGCGAGCCGATCGGCCCCGCCGACATCCTGACCACCATTCAGGAGCACGCACGCCATGGACGCCATTAGCCCGGCCACGCCGGTGACCGACGCCTTCGACATCCGCGCCTATCTGCGCGCGGATCTGCTGCCGCATTTCATGTGTCCGGGCTGCGGGCACGGCATCGCCCTGCATGCGCTGCTCTGGGCAGTGCACGAGCGCGGCATTGCCAAAGACAAGCTCGCCGTGGTGTGCGGCATCGGCTGTTCCGGCCGTGTCGGCGCCTATATCGATGCCAACACCTACCACACCACCCATGGCCGCCCGCTGGCCTTCGCCACCGGCCTCGCGCTGGCGCGGCCCGACCTGGAAGTGGTGGTGATCACCGGCGACGGCGACTGCCTGGCGATCGGCGGCAACCATTTGATCCATGCCTGCCGGCGCAACCTGAACATGACCTGCCTGATGCTCAACAACGAGATTTACGGCATGACCGGCGGGCAGGTGTCGCCCACCACGGGCGAAGGGCGGCTGACCAGCACGACGCCCTATGGCAATGCCGAGCCGGTGTTCGACGCCTGTGCGCTGGCCGCCGCCGCGGGGGCGGGTTTCGTCGGGCGCGGCATGACGCTGCAACTGCCGGCGCTGAAAACGTTGATCGCCGAGGGTCTGGCGTATCCCGGGTTTGCCTTCATCGAGGCGATTTCCGACTGCACCGAGATATTCGGCCGCAAGAACGATCTGGGTTCGGCGCCGGAGATCATTCTGCGCCAGAAGGGCGGTATCCGGCCGGACAGTTACGGTCCGGGCCCGTCCAGCAACACGGTGGACGTGCCGTTCCGTGCCAATACGTTGCGCACCGGCGTGCTGGCGCGCAACGACCGGCCGGAATACGGCGCCGCCTATCGCGCCGCCGTGGCCGAAAGGAGCGCACGATGAGCACGGAGATCCGTTTCGCCGGCAGCGGCGGGCAGGGACTGCAGTTGTCGGCGAAGATACTGGCGGCGTCGCTGTTGCGCGCCGGGCGGACGATTGCGCTGTCGCAGAGCTACGAGCCGACCTCGCGCGGCGGGCTCAGCCGGTCCGACATCGTGGTGGGCGAGGCGGCAGAACCGGTCGCGTATCCGCTGGTGACGCAGCTCGATTTTCTGGTTCTTCTCGACGACGTAGCCGCCGCCTCGTCGTGGCCCCTGGTCCGCGATGGCGGCCTGGTGCTGGCGGATTCTGACCGGGTGGACGGTGGCGACGGCGCGGGATGGGCGGTGCGGCGGTTGCCCTTCACGGCGATCGCGCGTTCGCTCGGCAATGAGCGGGTCGCCAATATCGTGGCGCTCGGTGCGCTGATCGCGGCGGCGGCGGTTTGTCCGTTGGCGGCGGTGGATGCCGTGGTCCGCGAGGAGACGCCGCGGAAGTTCCTCGACATCAATCGAGAGGCGCTGGCCGCCGGCCATCGGCTGGTGACGGCGCCACCGGGATAAGGACATCGCGATGCGGGTCGCGATGCCCTTGCAGCCAGTAAAGCCAGAGGCCGCCGCCCACCGCCAGGACCAGCACCGCGGCCCGGAAGGGGGCATTCCTGGTCAGCAGGTGCACAAAAAGCGCCAGCGTCAGGATGGCGAGGAGGACAGTCAGAACGAAGCGCAGCATGACATCCCCCCGGAGGTTATCGGAAGAACGGGTTCCAAGGGCCTCGAGCCCTTGGTGGGGTCCGGACGTAAAACCCGTCGCCCGGAAGCGTGCCCCAGCCGTGCCCGTGCGGGATCGTCGCGATAGGATATCCCGTAGGCAGCCGGGCAGGCTAGGGGTACGGCGAGGCCGGCGGCGCGTTATAAAAGACGCGCGGCGCGAAGCCAGGCACCTGATTGCCCCTGGCGTACATGCATTGGGCGAAGGCGTTGTCGTATCGTTGCTGGATGCCGGCTTGCTCGTAGGCGGTGGCGTTGGCGCCATAGATGGCGCCACCGGTTGCCCCTGTGGCGGCGCCGATGGCCGCACCTGCGCCGACATTGCCGCCCACACTGCCGACCGCCGCACCCAGCCCGGCGCCCAGAAGGGTGGTCAGCGCCGCGCCACCGACAGCGCGCTGGTTCGCCGCTTCGGCCTGGCCCTGGACCTGCTGGGAGGCATAGTATTGGCAATACGACTGGTCAGCCTGGAACGCCTCGAAGCTCTTGCCGGCTCCAGGCATGACCGTGACGGTCGGGCCCATCGGGGGTGCTGCGCAACCCGCCAGCAACCCGAGCAGGGCGAATGACAGCACAACCCGACCTGCGGCGACGTGTTGAGCAAACATCTTCAACATGACTCTTTAAGTATTCGATACACTACCAATTTTATCAGGCCGGCGCAAGTGCGCAACTGGTTTTGCCACGGGTCATAGGTTTAAGAAAGGCCAGGGCTCTGCCCTGGACCCGCCAAGGGCCGACAGGCCCCTGGACCCCGTTCCTTAAGTAATGGGTTCCAAGGGCCTCTCGGCCCTTGGCGGGTCCAGGGCAGAGCCCTGGCCTTCCTTAAACCAACTCCTGCACCAGCCTCTGCCCGACAAATTGCCGGATCTCCGCCTTCGCCAGCTTGCCGATGCTGGTCCGCGGCAAATTCTCGGCGAACACCACTTCCCGCGGATGTTTGTACCGCGCCACCCGGTCTTGAAACAGGCCAAGCACGCCCTCGGCGGTCAGGCGCGCACCCGGGCGCGGCACCACCACGGCCACCGCGACCTCGCCCCAATGCGGGTCCGGCCGGCCGACCACGGCGGCATCCTCGATATCGGGGAACTCTTTCAAAATGGCCTCGAGGGCGGCCGGGTAGATGTTCTCGCCGCCCGATATGATCACGTCTTTCTTGCGGTCGTCGATAACCAGAAACCCCTCGTCGGTAAGGTGGCCGATGTCGCCGGTGCGGAACCAGCCGTCCTGCAGCGCCTCGCTTGTCGCCGCTTGGTCGCGCCAGTAGCCGGCCATGATGTTGCGGCCCTTGAGCAGGATCTCGCCGGACCGGCCTGCCGGCACGTCATTGCCGCCGGCGTCGACCAGGCGCATCTGGCAGTGGATGGCGCAGCGGCCGGCCACGCCCACTTTGCTGCTGTCGGCCACCCGCTGGAACACCGATACCGGCCCGGTCTCGGTCGAGCCGAACACCTGAATGACCGGAATTCCGCGCGCCTGGATGCGGTGCACCAGCGCCGGCGGGATGATGGTCGACCCAGTCGAGATGCAGCGCAGCGACGACAGATCGGCGGTGGGCCAGTCCGGCTCGGCCAGCATCATGTCGAGCTGCGTGGGCACCAGCACCGTCAGCGTGATGCGCTCGCGCACCAGCGCATCGAGCGTGGCGGCGGGATCGAACCTGCGGTGCAGGGTGACGGTGGCGCCCGCATGCAGCGCCGGTAGGGTCTGGATGTTGAGCCCGCCGACATGGAACATCGGCAAAGTGGTCAGCACCCGGTCCTGGCTGGTCAGGTCGTGCATATGGGTGCTGTTGATGGCGTTCCACAGCAGCCCGTCCTGGGTATGGATCGCGCCCTTGGGTTCTCCGGTGGTGCCCGAGGTGTAACAGATCAGCACCGGATCATCGCTGCCGCCCTCGCCGCCGGCGCGCGGTGCCGCGTCCCTGACCAGAGCATCCCACTCGATCCAGGCCGGCCTTTCCCCGCCGGTGCAGGCCAGCCTGGGGCCGTGCACAACCACGCCCTTGGCGGCGAGGGCGTTGGCGAAGGACGGCTCGATGATCAGCAGGGAAGGCACGAAATTGGCGATGACCGCCTGATGCTCCAACGGTGTCAGCCGCCAGTTCAGGGGCACGAAAATGGCGCCGAGGCGGGCACAGGCGAACAGCAGGGCAATGGTGTGGATGCTGTTCAGACCCAGCCAGCCCACCCGGTCGCCGCGCCGGACGCCGAGTTCGGCCAGCGCGCCGGTGGTGCGCGCGATCGTGCCGGCCAAGGCGCCATAGCTGAATGCGGCCCCTTCGTAGCGGACCGCCGGCTTGCCGGCATCGAATGCCGCCCATCGTTCGATCCAGTCGGACAAATTCATCGCCCCGCTCTCCACGCCAGCGTCAATCCCGGCGATTCCCGACCAGCATGACCCCCGACCAGCATGACCACTGCCATGGCCATATCGTCCGCGGCAAAGTCGCTGACCGGACCGAAGCCGCCGCAGAGGGCAAGGTCACGATATGCAAGCTTCACGAGGATGTAAACGCGGACTGAAACGGAGTTAATTCCGCAACCAAACCGGGCCGCGACGCGCTCAGGGCGCCGGGGCGATGCGCCAGATCGTGCCGTTGCCGTCCTCGGTCATCAGCAGCGCCCCGTCGGCGGCCACCGCTACCGCAACTGGGCGCGCCCACACGTCCTTGTCCGTCAGCACGAAGCCGGTGACGAAATCCTCCACCGTCCCGCGCAGCCGCGCCTCCGGCCCATCGTCGCGCAGATGCAGCCGCACCACCTTGGTGCCGCTGCGCCGGGCGCGGTTCCACGAGCCATGCAGCGCCACGAATGCATCCCCAAGATACGCCGCCGGGAAGGCGGCCGGTCCGGCCGCGATGTCGTAGAATGCCAGACCCAGCGGGGCGGCATGCGGCGGCAGCAGCAGGTCGGGCAGTATCACCCGGCCGGCCAGGTCGGTCCGGCGCCCGGCCAGCCGAGGGTCCGCGTGCGCGCCGATATAGAACCAGGGCCAGCCATAGAACCCGCCCTCGTGCAGCGCGGTCGCGTAGTCGGGCGGCAGATCGTCGCCCAGCCCGTCGCGCTCGTTCACGACGCACCAGAGCGCGCCGCTACCGGGCTGCACCGCCAGCCCCGAGCAGTTGCGCAGCCCGGTTGCGAAGGGCCGGGCGGCGCCGCCTTCCGGGGACACTTGCAGCACCACGGCGCGGCCCGTCTCGTCGCCCCAGGCGGCACCGGCGCCATGCGCCGCCTCCCACGCCGCCACGCCGCCCGGCGGCTCGGGCGGCATGTCGGTGGCGACATTCGATGCCGACCCTATGGCGACGAACAGCCGCGTGCCGTCCGGCGACACCGCCAGGTCGCGCGTCCAGTGGCCGCCTTCGGGCAGCCCGTCCAGGATCGTCTCGGCCGGGCCGCGCGCAATCCGGTCGCCGGCGGCATAGGGGTAGCGCAGCACGCGTCCCGCTTCGCCGACATAGACGAAGCGAGGCGCGGCCGGGGGCCAGAAGGCGATGCCGAAGGGCTGCGACAGGCCCGCAGCGAATACCATGGGCGCCCCGGCTTGCGGCGCGCCGGGTTTGCTGCGGCCGGGTTCGCGGCGGTCGGGTTCGTGGCGGCCGGGTTCGCTGCGGAACGTCAGCACCCGTCCGGCGCCGCTTTCGGCGAGGAAAATATCCCCGTTCGGCGCCCGCCGGATCACCCGCGGCATGTTCAGCCCGCCGGCCCATAGCGTGGCGGTGAACCCCTCCGGCACGCGCGGACCGGCACTGACGGGCCGCGGCATGATCCGCGGCCAGGTGGCGGTGGACGCGGTCACGTACGGCGCCGGCAGCGCCGCCGGGTCGAAGCGGCGCAGCACGCCGGGCGCATCGCTGCGCCAGTCGCCATAGGCGGCCGGCCCGGTGCGGATGTCCTGGCCGGACGCCAGGGCGGGCAGCAGGGTCAGCAGGCAGACACAAAACCGGCAGATCCAGCGTTTGCGCATGATTGGTTGGCTCCCCTGACAGTATGGCTTGCCGGCGCGGCGGTCCGGCACAGCGTCTCTGCGGCGCCACGTTGGTTCCGGCCGTCTATGTGACAACCCACGCTTGTCTGCATAGGCTGTGCGCCCGATCGGCGAGCACCCGGAGGCACCCATGGCGTTCCGCGATGACAACACGGCATTCGAAGCCTGGCTGCGCACCCAATGCGACGTCGTGGAAGCCGACCTTACCTTCAAGCACAAGCTCATGAAGCAAAGTCCGTTCGTCTTCCTGCGCGCCACCTATTTCCGCTGGGCGCGCCGGATCGAGCGGATCTGTCCCGACCT
This sequence comes from uncultured Alphaproteobacteria bacterium, assembly GCA_963714255.1. GTDB lineage: Bacteria > Pseudomonadota > Alphaproteobacteria > Acetobacterales > Acetobacteraceae > Rhodovastum. The sequence continues at coordinate 97,814 of CAVQNU010000034.1, read as the reverse complement.
CGACGACGCCCCCGCCGTGCTGTCGGTCGGCGACCTGCATCTGGAGAATTTCGGCACCTGGCGTGACGCCGAGGGCAGGCTGGTCTGGGGGGTCAATGATTTCGACGAGGCGACGGTGATGCCCTATCCGTTCGACCTGGTCCGCCTCGCCGTCAGCGCCCGTCTGGTTCCCGAGCTGCGGATCGACAAGCCGGCAATCGCCACGGCGATCCTGGAGGGATACCGCCGTGGGCTCGATTCCCCACGGCCGATTCTGCTCGACGAGCAGGAAACCTGGATGCGCCCGCTGGTGGCATGCACCGACAAGCAGCGGGCGAAGTTTTGGGACGAGGTGAAAGCCTATCCCGACGCGGCGCCGCCGGCGGCGGTCGCGGCCGGGCTGCAGCGCAGCCTGCCGGCGGATGCCGTGCCGGCGCGCTTCGCCGCCTGCCGCAAGGGGGGCGGCAGCCTGGGCCGGCCGCGCTATGTGGCGACGGCGCGCTGGCGCGGCGGGCACGTGGTACGCGAGGCCAAGGCGCTGGTGCCCTCCGCCTGGGATTGGGCGCACGGCAAGACCGACGGACACATCCGTTTCGCCGAGCTTACGGACGGCCCGTTTCGGTCTCCCGATCCTTACCTTCGCGTCGAGGATCGCTTCATCTACCGCCGCAGCGCCGCCGACTCGCGCAAGGTGGAATATACGACCAGCGACCCCGCCGTGCCGGCAGCCCTGCTGACGGCCATGGGGCGCGACCTCGGTGCCATCCACGCGGCCGATCCGCGTCTGCCCGAACTGCGCGCCGATCTGGCCGCGCGTCCGGCTGCGTGGCTGCACGACGCCGCCAAGGCTGCCGCAAAGGCGGTCGAGGCCGATTACCAGAGCTGGACGTGAACGTCCGGGGCGTCGCACCGCAGGGGGAACTGGGCCGGGGGAGGGGGCAGGCCCTCTGGCCGCTCTTCGCCGCCTTCGCTCGTGCCACAATCGACCTGCTGTTGCCGCCGCACTGCCTGACTTGCGAAGCGCCGGTGGACGCGCCGGGGCGGTTCTGCCCGGATTGTTTCCGTCAGGCCGGCTTCATCACCGAGCCGTGCTGCGCGGGCTGCGGCGTTCCCTTCATCCATGCCGGCCAGGGCGGCCGGGACCGCCTGTGCCCGTCCTGCCGCGCCCACAAGCCGCCCTGGGGCCGCGCCCGCGGGGCGCTGCGCTACGACGCCCAGGCGCGCCGCATTCTGCTGCCGTTCAAGCACGGCGATCGCACCGAATACGCCGCCGCGCTGGCGCCGCTGATGGCGCGGGCCGGCGCGGCCATGCTGCGCGAGGCCGAGGTGATCGTGCCGGTGCCGCTGCACCGACGCCGGCTGATCACCCGGCGTTACAACCAGGCGGCATTGCTCGCCCACGCGCTGGCGCGTCTGTCCGGCGTGCCGGCGGTGCCGGACGCGTTGCTGCGCAGCCGCGCCACCGCGTCGCTCGGCGATCTCGGCGCTGCGGCGCGCGCCGAGGTGGTGAAGGACGTGTTCGCCCTGCGCCCCGGCCGGGCCGGCCGCATCGCCGGGCGGCGGGTGCTGCTGGTTGACGATGTGATGACATCCGGCGCCACCTGCGGCGCCTGCGCACGGGTGCTGCTGGCCGCCGGGGCCGCCGGGGTGGACGTTCTGGTGGCCGCCCGCGTGCCCGATCCAAGGTTGCAGTAACGCGCCGGCGCAACCATCTGCCCGCCCGCAAGGAGAACAGAATGGCCGAGGTCGAAATCTACACCCAGCCGTGGTGCGGCTACTGCGCGCGGGCGATGGCGTTGCTGTCCCGCAAGGGGGTCGCGTTCCGCGAAATCGAGGCCCCGTTGGGCACGCCCGCCCGCGAGGAGGCGATCCGGCGGTCCGGCCGCAGCACCGTGCCGCAGATTTTCATCGCGGGAGCGTCCATCGGCGGGTGCGACGATCTGCTGGCGCTGGAGCGGGCGGGGGAATTGGACAGGCTGTTGGGGGCGTAAGGAAAGCCAGGGGCTCTGCCCCTGGCTTTCCACTCATCCCCAACATGATCCATGTCAAAGCTTCGTTGACGCGTGTTCTCCAGAGTCCCCGCATGATCCATTACGAGCTGCGATGCGGCGGCGGACACGGGTTCGACGGCTGGTTCAAAGACAGCGCCGCGTTCGAGGCGCAGGCGCAGCATGGCCTGCTGGAATGCCCGGTCTGCGGCGACATCAAGGTGGAGCGGGCGTTGATGGCGCCGGCCCTGGCACGCAAGGACGGCGCGCGGCGGGAGGAGACGCCCGACGTGCCGGCACCCGCCGCCGAGGCGGCACCGCCCGCCGCGTCGACGCTGGCCGGGCACATGCCCGACCATGTGCGCGCCATGCTACAGCGCGTCCGTGCCGAGGTCGAAAAGAACTGCAGCTACGTAGGCACCGAATTTGCCGACGAGGCGCGCCGCATCCATCGCGGTGAAAGCGATCGGCGCGGCATTTACGGTGAGGCCAGCCCAACGGAGGCCGAGGAATTGGCCGACGAAGGCATCGAAATCGCAAGAATCCCCTGGGTCCCCCGCGCAGACGGCTGAAAAGTGGCGGGGTGCAGGGGGCCACCGCCCGCCGCGCCGAAGGCGCGCTGCGCGCGTGGGCCGAAGGCGCGCTGCGCGCGTGGGCCGGGTCCAGGGCAGAGCCCTGGCCTTGCTTACTTGCTTGCCCCGTTCGATGCGGCCGGATCGATCCAGCCGATATGCCCATCGCCGCGCCGGTAGACCACGTTGAGTTCACCCGTCGTGCTGTTGCGGAACATCAGCACCTGCTGGTCGGCGAGGTCCATGCGCATGACCGCGTCGCTGACCGACAGCAGCGCGATCTCGGCCGGCTGTTCGGCGATGACGGTGGCATAGGCGGGGGCCTGGACCTCTCCTGCGGTCTCGCTGGCGGTGTCGGTTTCTTCTTCCTGGCGCAGGATATATTGCCGCGCGGCTTGCGGGCGCTCGCGCAGGCCCGCGTCACGCGCGTGCTCGTTGACGCGCCTTCGGTAGCGGCGCAGCCGTTTGGCGATGTGCTCGGCGGCGTCGTCGAAGGCGCTGTTGGCATCGGCGGCCTCGCCCTCGCCCCGCAGGGTCAGGCCGCGGGCAGCATGCACGTTGATGTCGCAGGTGAAGAAGCTGCGCGCGCGCCCGAAGGTGACGTGCGCTTCCAGCGCCTGGTCGAAATATTTGCCGGCAATTGTATCGAGCTGCTGGGCCACCCTGGTCCGCAGCGCGTCGGACAGGTCGACCTGTTTGCCGGAGACGGTGATTTGCATGCGTTTTCTCATCCACACACACGTTCGGGACCGCCGGCCAGCCTGCGCCGCGGTGTTCCCTGACGACAGGAACATGGCCGCGGTCAGGCTGGAATGGCCTTCTCCCGTTTGCGCTGCACCGAGCTTGGGATGCGCAGCGCCTCGCGGTATTTGGCCACGGTCCGGCGGGCGATGTCCACGCCTTCCCGTCTCAGAACTGCCACGATCGCATCATCGGAAAGGATCGCTTCGGGCCGTTCGGCATCGACCATGCTTTTGATCCGGTGGCGTACTGCCTCGGCGCTGTGGCTTTCCCCGCCGGTGCCGGCGATGGCGGTGGTAAAGAAGTATTTAAGCTCGTGAATGCCGCGCGGCGTGGCGATGTATTTATGCGCCGTCACCCGGCTGACGGTGCTTTCGTGCATTTCCACCGCGGCGGCGATGTCGCGCAGGATGAGCGGGCGGAGATGGCCGACGCCGTGGCGGAAGAACCCATCCTGCTGGCGCACGATTTCGGAGGCCACTTTGAGGATGGTGTGGGCGCGCTGTTGCAGCGATTTGACCAGCCAGTTCGCGGTTTGCAGCTTCTCGGTCAGGAAGGCGCGGTCCTCGCGGCTGGCGCGGGTCATCGCATGGGCGGAAAACCCGTGGTTGACCAGCACGCGGGGCATGGTTTCGGGATTGAGCTCCAGCACCCAGCCGCCCTCCGGGTCGGGGCGCATCAGCACGTCGGGCACCACCGGCTGCGGCGGCACGGCGTCGAACGAGGCGCCCGGCTTGGGGTCGAGGCGGCGGATTTCGGCGATCATGTCGGCGAGGTCGGCCGCGTCCACGCCGCACAGCAGCATCAGGCGCTTCAGGTCCCGCTTGGCCAGCAGTTCCAAATTGTCCAGCAGGGCCGCCATCGCCGGGTCGAGGCGGTTTTTTTCCGCCAACTGGACCGCCAGGCATTCCCGCAGGTCGCGCGCGAACATGCCGGTGGGGTCGAAGCGCAGCATCCGCTCGCGCACCGACGCCACCACGGCGGGATCGGCGCCGAGTGCCGCCGCCAGCGCCGCGGTATCCACCGACAGCCGCCCGGAGGGTTCCAGCAGGGCGATCATGGACGCGCCGATCAGCCGTTCGGCCGGGTCGTGAAAGGACAGGCGCAACTGTTCCGACAAATGCTCGCGCAGGGTGCAGGCGGGGGCGGCGTAGTCGTCGACGCTGCGCTCGTCGTCCTCGAAGGCGGCATTGCCGCCGCGGCCCATCATCGCGCCGTCGCCGGCGCCGCCCGGATCGTAGGTTTCGGCGTAGTCGGGCGTCTCCAGCGGCGCTTCGGCGGGCAGGACGTTGGAGGCCACCGCCGCGGCGACATCGGCCGGTTCCGGCCCGGCGAGCACCACCTGGTCGGGGGCGGGCCGCTCGGGGCCGCCCTGGTCCGGCGCTTCGTCACGCTCCAGCAGCGGGTTGCGCTCCAGCTCCTCCTCGACGAAGGCGGCGGCTTCCATGTTGGAGAACTGCAACAGCTTGATCGCCTGCCGCAGCTGCGGCGTCATGACCAGCGACTGGGACTGGCGCAGGTCGAGGCGAGGGCCGATGGCGAAGGACACTGTGGCTGGCTACCAGGATAGAGGCGCGGTTGCCGGATCGATCATTGCCGCAGTGCAGCGCGACTGGCGCGGATATGCAAGCAAGAATCGTGCTGCGGCTTGGGCCGGGCGAAGAAAGGAAGCAAGGCCAGGGCTCTGCCCTGGACCCGCCAAGGGCCGAGAGGCCCCTGGACCCCGCTACTTAAGGAATGGGTTCCAAGGGCCTCTCGGCCCTTGGCGGGTCCAGGGGCAGAGCCCCTGGCCTTAAGCTACAAACTAAACCGCTCACCAAGATAGACGCGACGGACATCCTCATGCGCCACCACCTCCTGCGGCGCACCCTCCATCAGCACCTTGCCGTCGTGCATGATATAAGCCCGGTCGATGATCTCGAGCGTCTCGCGCACATTGTGGTCGGTGATCAGCACGCCGATGCCGCGGTCCTTGAGATGGCCCACCAGATCGCGGATTTCGCCCACCGCGATCGGGTCGATGCCGGCCAGCGGCTCGTCCAGCAGGATGTACCCGGGCTGGGTGGCCAACGCGCGGGCGATTTCCACCCGGCGGCGCTCGCCGCCGGACAGCGCCAGCGCCGGGGTGCGCCGCAAATGGCCGATGCCGAACTCGGCCAGCAACTCGTCGAGCATCTGATCGCGCCGGTCGGAGTACGGCTCCACCACCTCCAGCGCCGCCATGATGTTCTGCTCGACATTGAGGCCGCGGAACACGCTGGCCTCCTGCGGCAGGTAGCCGATGCCCAGCCGCGCCCGCCGGTACATCGGCAGCATGGTGATGTCGTGCCCGTCCAGGCTGATCGAACCGGTTTCGGGTCGGACCAGGCCGACGATCATGTAGAACGTCGTGGTCTTGCCGGCGCCGTTGGGGCCGAGCAGCCCCACCGCCTCGCCGCGCCGCACCGAGATCGACACGTTCCGCACCACCGGCCGCTTGCGGTAGGTCTTGCCGACCCCGGTGGCAGCCAGCCCCGGCGCGGCCGAGGCCTGGGGTTGCCGGCCCGGCGCCAGGCCCGGCAGCACGCGCAAATCCATCATGGCGATGGGCCTCCCGGCCCGGCGGGCCTGGCGCCGCCTTGCGCCTGGCCATTTGCGGCTGGCTTGGGTGCGGCCGGTTTCGCACTGCCGTTCTGCTGGGCGTCGTTCGGCATGATCAGGCCCTGCACCCGCCGCGACGGGTCGGAGACCACGTGGGCGATGCCGGTTTTCATGTTCACGTCGGCCGCGGCACCGGTGATCACGTTCTGGCCGTGGATGATCCGCACATGCCCCAGCACTCGCGCCATGCTGGTGTCGGGCACATAGACGCCGCGATCGCCCCGCACGGTGTCGGTCTGGGTGCGCACCTCGACATTGCCGTAGGCTTCCACCCGCTGCAGCTTGCCCGCGGTGTCGATGCCGCCGCCGGCCGGAGCCGGCGCCGCGGGCTTGGCCGCCGGCGCGCTGACCGCCGTTGCGGGACCAGCCGCGGCGGGCGCCCCCGCCGGCGTGGCCTCGTTGGTGTAGCCCACCAGCACGTCGCCCGAGAGGCGGCGTCCGTCGGTCGCCACCACCACGGCGTTGCCGCGGCCCACGGCCATGTGCTGCTGCGACCAGTATTCCATGCTGTCGCGCGCGGTCATGACATATTGCGGCGTGGTCAGCTTCAGGCCGTGGCCGGTCATCACCAGCAGCGCCTGATCGATGTCGTACACCGCCTTGTCGCCCACCGCCTCGTCGGTGGGGGTGACGATGCGCACATGCCCGATCGCGTCCAGCAAATAGATCTCGCTGCTGCCGGTATCGACGTTGCCGCCTGCCGCGGCGGGAGCCGCAGCGGCCGCACCCGCCGGCGCGGCGCCCGCCTTCTTGCGGTAATGCGCCACCAGCTGGTCGGCCAGCACGGTGACGTTGCCGCGCACCGCGCGGGCATCGCCGTTGGCGATCACGGTCTGGTCGCTCTCGTGCCAATCGAACCCGTCGCGGGCGGTCACGTCCACCGGGCCGCCGCTCGACAGGTCGATCGGTTGCCCGTGCGCCGGCGGCGCGGCGAGGGCGGCCAGCAGCAGCAGGGCGGCGATCCGGCCGGTCATCGCGACCGCGCGTTCAGCACCAGCCGGCCCGGGCCGGTGAACTGCAGCACCGTGCCATGGTCGGTGGCCGTGAAGCCCTGGGCGTCCAGGCTGCCGAACGGCCCCTCGGCGTGCACCCGGTCAGTGCTGGTCCCCACGCCTTCCTTGAGGTCGAGGGTTGCCGAATCGGTCAGCAACGTCATGCCGTCGTCGCGGTACAGGGTTACGTCGCCGGACAGGTCGAGCTGGCCGCTGTGCTGGCCGTAGACGCCCCGCAGCGCCTGGACCATCAGCCAGCTTCCGGATTCCAGGCTGATATCGCCCTTCGGGTCGACCAGGTTGATCCGCTCGGGCGAGACCTGGTGGGCGGCCGAGGCGGTCACGGTATAGGGACGGTCGCGGTCGTCCACGCCGTTGTAGCGCAGATCGGTGAGCTGGCCGCTCTGCGGTTCGATGCCGCCGGCACGGGTGGTGAAACGTTTGTGCTCGTTCGGGCCGACTTCCGGCCACAGCGCCACCAGCGAGAGCAGCGCCAGCGCCACCACCGGCAGCAGGCGCTTGGCCAGGCCGACCGTGATCCGGCGACGGGCGATCCCGGCCGGCAGGCGCCGCGGCGGCACGTCCAGCCGCCGCGGCGGACCGGCCGGGGCTCCGGGGCGCGCGGCAGATGCAGGGGGGCGACGTTCACGCCAGCCCCGCGCGCAGCAGGTCGTGCACGTGCAGCACACCGACCGGCCGGCGCTGCGCGTCGACCACGAACAAAGCGGTCACCTGGCGGGTTCCGGCGTTCATTTCATGCAGCGCCTCCGCCGCCAGCGCCTCGGGGCCGATGGTGCGCGGCATCGCCGTCATGATTTCGCCGACGCGGCGCTGCAGCAGCGTCGGGCCCATGGCGCGGCGCAGGTCGCCGTCGGTGACGATGCCGATCAGGCACCCGTCCGGACCGACCACGCCGAGGCAGCCGAACCGCTTTTCGGTCATGACCAGCAGGGCGGCGGCCATCGATGTGTCGGGCGGCGCCAGCGGCATGTCCGCGCCGGCATGCATCAGCTCGCGCACGCGCTTCAGCCGCGCCCCCAGCCGTCCGCCGGGATGGAAGGCGCGGAAATCCGACGGGCCGAAGCCACGCCGGGTCAGCAGCGCCACCGCCAGCGCGTCGCCCAGCGCCAGCTGCATGGTTGTGCTGGTGGTGGGAGCGAGGCCCATCGGGCAGGCCTCGCGCGCCGCCGGCAGCACCAGCGCGACATCGGCCGCCTGGGCCAGCGTGCTGGTGTCACCGCCGGTGATGGCCACCAGCGGCAGGGCGAAGCGGCGGGTGTGGGCGACCAGATCGGCCAACTCGGCGGTCTCGCCGGAGTTCGACAGCGCCAGCACCGCGTCGCCGGCCACGATCATGCCGAGATCGCCATGCGAGGCCTCGCCCGGATGGACGAACAGCGCCGGCGTGCCGGTGGAGGCGAAGGTGGCGGCGATCTTGTGGCCGACATGGCCGGACTTGCCCATGCCCGACACCACGACGCGGCCGGTGACGGCTTCGAGCAGCCCGACCGCGGCGGCGAAGCGCCCGTCCAGTGCCGCGGCCAGCGCCTGCAGGCCCGCCGCTTCGGTGCCCAGCACGCTGCGGGCGACATCGAGGTCGCGATCGTCCGGCGCGCCCCCGTGCACTGGTCCGGCGGCAAGGGAGGGGGCTATCATGCGAGAGGTATATTTTTCCATGCTGTGGATGCGTGATCAGCCTGTAGGCATTGCCGCCCACGGGGTCAACAATTGCCGCCCGGCCGCGGCGTTGCGCGGGGCGGACCTGCCCTGCGCTCAGTGGGCAAAAATATCAGGCGATTCGTAGCCCAGCAGGTCGAGTTGCGCGCGGGCGGGCAGGAAGGCGAAGCAGGCTTCGGCCAGCGCCAGCCGGTCTTCGCGCACCAGCAGCGCCTCCAGCCGGTGCCACAGCGCATGCAGGTGCAGCACGTCGGAGGCCGCATAGGCGAGCTGTTCCGGGGTAAGGTCGGCCGCCCCCCAGTCGCTGGTCTGCTGCTGCTTCGACAGATCGACGCCGATCAGGTCCCGGCAGAGATCCTTCAGCCCGTGCCGGTCGGTGAAGGTGCGGGTGAGCCGTGCGGCGATCTTGGTGCACCGTACCGGCGCCACATCGATATCGAGCGCCTGCTGCAGGATGGCCACGTCGAAGCGGGCGAAATGCATCAGCTTCACCACCTCCGGGTCGGCCAGCAGCCGGCGCAGATTGGGGCAGTCCGTGCCGCGCCCGCCGAGGCGGACCGGGACAATCTGCACCAGATGCGCCACCCCGTCGCCGGCCGAGAGCTGCACCAGGCACAGCCGGTCGCGGTGCGGGTTCAGCCCCATCGTTTCGGTATCGACCGCCACCACCGGCCCGAGCGTGACGCCGGGCGGCAGATCGTTGCGGTGGAGGTGGATGGTGGCGTTCTGCGTGAACTGGGTGATGTCGGCCATGCTGTCCGCCGGGCGCCGGCAAGCGTCCGTCTGTCTGGGTTTTCCCGCCCCGCCGGCACGGCAGGGCGCATGCCGGAATGGTGCTGTTGGAGAGGATTGAACTCTCGACCTCTCCCTTACCAAGGGAGTGCTCTACCACTGAGCTACAACAGCGCCGGAGGCCGAAGCGGCGGACTACCTAGCCGTCCGGGCAAGTGGGCGCAACCCCTATCGCGGGGCAATTGGGTGAAGACGGGCGATCTGCCTTGCCATCCCGCAGCGGTGAACCGCCATGGGGCAGAGCCCCGCCCTTCCTGGCTTCTCGTGCATGGAGCGAAATCTATGCCCGCTTGCGTGTCCGTACCGGTTTCGCCGCCGGCAGCAGCGGTGCCAGGAACCGCCCAGTATAGCTCTCGGCGTTGGCGGCGACCTGTTCCGGCGTTCCTTCCGCCACAATCCGGCCGCCGCCTTCGCCCCCTTCGGGCCCGAGGTCGAGGATCCAGTCGGCTGTCTTGATCACCTCGAGATTGTGCTCGATCACCACCACCGTATTGCCGGCATCGACCAAAGCGTGCAGCACTTCCAGCAGTTTGCGCACGTCCTCGAAATGCAGGCCGGTGGTGGGCTCGTCGAGGATGTACAGCGTCCGCCCGGTCGCGCGCCGCGCCAGTTCCTTCGACAGCTTGATCCGCTGTGCCTCGCCGCCGCTCAGCGTCGTCGCCTGCTGGCCGAGGGCGATGTAGCCCAGGCCGACCTGCTGCAGAATCTTCAGCCGGTCATGGATGCGCGAAACGGCGGAGAAATAGGGCACCGCCTCGTCGACCGTCATGGCGAGAACTTCGGCGATCGACTTGCCGCGGAATTTGATTTCCAGCGTTTCCCGGTTGTAGCGCTTGCCCTTGCAGGTGTCGCAGGTGACGAAGACATCCGGCAAAAAATGCATTTCGATTTTCAGCACGCCATCGCCCTGGCAGGCTTCGCAGCGACCGCCCTTCACGTTGAAGGAAAAACGCCCGGCCTTGTAGCCGCGCGCCCGGCTGTCCGGCAGTTCGGCGAACCAGTCGCGGATGGGCGCGAACAGATCGGTGTAGGTGGCGGGGTTGCTGCGCGGCGTGCGACCGATCGGCGACTGGTCGATGTCGATGATCTTGTCCAGCAGGTCCAGCCCCTCGATGCGCGCATGCGGGGCCGGCACTTCGCCGCTGCCCATCAGCCGCCGGCTGGCCGCCTTGTACAGCGTGTCCACCACCAGAGTGGATTTGCCGCCGCCCGACACGCCGGTCACGCAGGTGAAGGTGCCGAGCGGAAACCCCGCCGTTATGTCTTTCAAATTGTTCCCGCTGGCGCCGATCACCCGGACGATCCGGTCGCGCTGCGCCGGCCGGCGCAGCGCCGGCACCTCGATGCGCCGCCGGCCCGACAGATAGTCGCCGGTCAGCGAGGCCGGGTTGGCCGCCACCTCGTCCGGCGTTCCCTTCGCCACCACGTAGCCGCCGTTGATCCCCGCCGCCGGCCCCATGTCGATCAGATGGTCGGCGCTGCGGATGGCGTCCTCGTCGTGTTCCACCACCAGCACGGTGTTGCCGAGCGCCTTCAGGCGTCGCAGCGTGCCCAATAGGCGTTCGTTGTCGCGCTGGTGCAGGCCGATCGAGGGCTCGTCCAGCACATACAGCACCCCGGTCAGGCCGGAGCCGATCTGCGAGGCGAGCCGGATGCGCTGGCTCTCCCCGCCCGACAGCGTGGCCGAGCCGCGCGCGAGGGTCAGGTAGTCGAGGCCCACATCGACCAGAAACGACAAACGGTCGAGGATTTCGCGCAGAATCCGCCGCGCGATTTCCGCCCGCTGCGGCGTGAGCGTGGGCATCACGCCGGCGAACCAGTCGAGGGCGCGGCGGATGGACAACTCGCTGGCTTCGGCGATGTTGAAGCCGGCGACTTTCACCGCCAGCGATTCCGGTTTCAACCTGGCGCCAAGACACACCGCGCAGGGTTTTTCCGCCTGGTAGCGGCTCATTTCCTCGCGCACCCAGGCGCTGTCGGTTTCCTGGTAGCGGCGCTGCAGGTTGCGGATGACGCCCTCGAACGGCTTGGTCACCGTGTATTCGCGCACGCCGTCCTTGTAGGTCATGGCCACCGGGGCCTCGCCGGTGCCGAACAGGATGGCCTCACGCACCGGTGCGGGCAGGTCGCTCCAAGCGGTGCGCGAGGTGACCTTGAAGTGCCGGGCCAGGCTTTGCAGCGTCTGTTCGTAATACGGACTCTGCGCATTCGCCCAGGGCGCGATGGCGCCTTCGGCCAGGCAGACGCGTTCGTCCGGCACCACCAGATGCGGGTCGAAAAAGCTTTCCACCCCCAGCCCGTCGCAGGCCGGGCAGGCGCCGTGCGGCGAGTTGAAGGAAAACAGCCGCGGTTCGATTTCCTCGATCGAGAACCCGCTGACCGGACAGGCGAAACGGCTGGAGAACACGGTGCGCTCGCCGCTGTCGGCATCCTCGGCGTAGACGACGCCATCGGCGAGCGCGAGCGCGGTCTCGAAACTATCGGCCAGGCGTTGCTCGTTGCCCTCGCGCACGACGATGCGGTCCACCACCGCCTCGATTTCGTGTTTTGTCTTGCGGTTCAAGCGTCGGGACTTCGCCGATCTCATAAAGTTTCCCGTCCACCTTCACCCGCGTGTAGCCCTTGCGCTGCAGCTCGGCGAGTTCCTTGCGGTATTCGCCCTTGCGGTCGCGCACCACCGGTGCGAGCAGCAGCAGCCGCGTGCCGGGCTGCATGCCCATCACCCGGTCAACCATCTGGCTGACCGTCTGCGCCTCGATCGGCAGCCCGGTGGCGGGCGAGTAGGGCACGCCCGCCCGCGCCCAGAGCAGGCGCATATAGTCGTGGATTTCCGTCACTGTGCCGACGGTGGAGCGCGGGTTGCGGCTGGTGGTTTTCTGCTCGATGGAAATGGCGGGCGACAGGCCTTCGATCGAATCCACGTCCGGCTTGCCCATCAGCTCCAGGAACTGCCGCGCGTAGGCCGACAGCGACTCGACATAGCGCCGCTGGCCCTCGGCGTAGATGGTGTCGAACGCCAGGCTGGATTTGCCGGACCCGGACAGGCCGGTGATGACGGTGAGGCTGTCGCGCGGGATTTCGACATCCACGTTCTTGAGGTTGTGCTCGCGCGCGCCGCGCACATGGATGCAGCCGGCCATCGGGGAGGGGTCCTTGCGGATCGAGAGGCGAGAGGGTTTGACGAAATGTGTTCTTGAACTGTTCCTTTCATATGGTCCTTCCGGTGCCGGTTGGGAAGCCCCCTTCCGGCGGACGGGCCCAATGCGGTCACGGGTCCGCCTGCTGACGCGGCGCCCGCCGGCCGCTTTGGGGGACGCGATCCAATCCCTTGCCTGACCGTTCGGCGTAACCCGGCCAACGGCGCTTCCCGGTTCGCTGGCGAGGCGGTTGCTTCGTCCCTTGCGTATCGGCTGGAACAGACGTTACGTAGGCACAATGAAATGCCGGCGCGCTGCAGGCGCGCTGCAAGTGCAAGCCGCAAGCGCAATTTGCAGCGGACCGGCGGCGTCGCCAGCTTCGACCGTCCGCCCCAGCGGCTGCACGCCAATAGTGTCGTGCTGCCGATGGTGCTAGGTCACCAGTGGGTTTGCGCCGACGCGATTTTCGTCATCTTGCGCATGTCCTGCTCCGACAGTTGCAACGCCGCGTCGACCCAGATATTGGTCACGTCGCGCAGTTCCTCAAGTGTCACAGGATTGACGCGGCGCCGGACGCGTGAGAACGCTGCGCAAGCGCGATGTTTGCCGCGGTTGCGCGCAACGTACTCTTTCACCGCATTTTCGCCATCCCCGCTGTCCACCAGCACATCCACGATCCCCAGCTCAGCCATTTCCGCGGCCGAGAATATCTTCCCGGAAAGGATGAGTTGCTGGGCCTTGCTGCCGCCGAGGCGCCGGGCAAGGAAGCTGTATGCTCCCATGCCTGGAAACAGGTTGAACCGCACTTCAGGCAGCCCGAAGCGGGCATGTCTCTCGGCAATGATCACATCGCATGACAAGGCTGCTTCGAAGCCGCCCCCAAGCGCCTCGCCTTGCACGAGCCCGATCGCCGTGAGGTCCCGGTCAAACCCGGTGTGGTTGGCATAGAGAGCATCGATGCATGCAAAGGCGTACGAGCGAAGGTGCTCCCGCCGCCCGGCCCGGATGCAGGCGCAGAAGAATTCGAGGTCTCCGCCAAAGCTGAAGACATTGGGGACGCGCGAGGCCAGCACAAAGAACTCCAATGTCGGCGTGCCGGCACGGTCGGTCGGCGGGATGCATCTGATGGCGTTCTTTATCCTGACCAGATCGTCGAGCATGGCGTGCGAAAAATTCGGCCTCCCGGCGGGCTTCATGTGACACCAGAGCGTCTTGGCTTCATGCGACACCGCGAAGTCGAGGCACTTGAAGCGGGCCTGTGGAAGGTCGGTCTCACGAACGTCGTCCTGACCCTGCAAAATGTCCGCTGCGTCGTTTTGCCATGGCGAAACCGCTGTGTCGGGCGGCATCAAACCAGATCGAAGGTCCGTCATGTTGCGCGATATCAAAGCGTTCTGCTGGCTCTGATTCCATGACGCGGTCATCGGTTTCTCCATTTCAGGACACTGTTGTCTGTTCTGTGGATCGGGGCGGAAATTCGTTTCGTACAGGCGGAATTGCCGTCGGCACGGGCGCGACGTGCCGAACGACAAGACGGGAACGCGCGATCTGATCAGGAATGTCGCCAGCACCAGTGGCCGGAGCGCTCTCGCACGCGCAAGCGGGTGCCAAGAAGCGTGGGCGGGGCCGCTCTTACGCGCGGCTCCGTCCGCTGACGGTCAGGACGCATGAACGCCGGATCCCTTGCCGTGCCAGGACGTGCACGAAAGGAACTCAAACGCTCCGGTTTGTCATAAGTCGTGGCCCGACGGGTGACCCGGTTCGGTCGGGTGCCACGCGAGAACGCGCAGCCGGTAATCGGACGGGATAGCGCAGAATGTCGGACGCGATCGCAAAATCCCGGTCCGTCCGGCGCCGGACACAGTTCGGCACCCGGTATATTTTCCTAACAAACCTTCGGCGACCGGTCAAGCGGAATTCGATCGCGCGCTTCGAGCGCGTGAGCCCCCGCCTGAGCGGAGTGGCCGGGCCGCAGGCCTGTGGGGCGCTCCGCTACCTCGACCGCCGCAGCGCGGTCCGTACAGGGCGCCGAGGCCGCGCGCGGTTCCGGCGGCCAAAGCCGACCGGCCTGGCCCGCGCCGTTTCCGGGCGTGCAAGCGCCCGATCGCCGGTCCGGACCGATGCACCGCTGCGGCTCATCCGGCGGCTACGGTCGGTGGGCCGGGCGATTTTGTACCATGGCTCGTTCCAGACGTAAAACATCAAAGCAATCCCTCCCGCCGCAGGCTTTTCCAGCAGCCATTGCCGATGATCACGTGGTCATGGATGGTAATGCCGAGCGGCTCGACCGCGCGGCGGATGTCCTGCGTCATGGTAATGTCGTCATACGAGGGTTCCGGGTCGCCGCTCGGATGGTTGTGCACGAGAATGAGCGCGGTGGCATCGAGCTCCAGCGCGCGCCGGGCGACCTCCCGCGGATAGACCTGGACGTGGTTCACCGTTCCTTCGGCCAATCTTTCGTCGGCCAGCAGGCGATTGCGGGTGTCGAGGAAAAGCACCTGAAAGACCTCGACCGGATGGTGTCCCAGCATGATCTGCAGGTAATCGATCAGGCGGTCCCAGCTGTTGAGCAGCGGGCGATCGGCAATTTCGGCGCGTGCCAGATGCAGCATGGCATCCTGGATCACCCGCATCTTGGCGATGAAACTGGGTCTGACCCCCGGCACGCGGCGGAGCTTTTCGGGCGAGGCGGCCAGCACACGCCCGAACGTGCCGAACTGCTCAAGCAACCGCGCCGCCATCTGCTCTGGTTCGCCGTCGCAACAGCGACTCGAATCGAGCGTAGCCCGCAGCAGCGCGTATTCGTCCTTCGCGGCCTGGGCGGCGCGGCGCCGGGGCTTGAATGGGGACGCGCCCCGCGGAACATCGAGGCATCTGGCGTGTTCTGACATTTTGTCACACCATGCTGTTCGCGACCGGCTCTGCCGGCAGACCGTCAAAACGGTCCGCCAGGATCCGGCCGTCGCCGAAGACTGAACGGCGGCGCGCGGTACGGGAATCACCCGGTCGGTGACGCGGTCGACCTATCTCGGCACCCCGCCGGCCTATGCCGTTCGTTCTACGCCGCCGGCTGCCGAGGCGCTTGCCGCCGCGCAGCGTCCCCCCGCGCGGCGCATCAACCCGGCGCGCGCAAGGTGGAAAACCAAAGCGTTGACGGCAAACCGCTGCGGATAGAGAATGAATGCGCGCATACTTGCCATGAGCCGCCGGGAACCATGGGGACAGGCTTGTGACCCAGGCAATTCCACCCGATCCGCGACCGACCAGGGCGACCGGCAGCGGCGCGGCCCGTGGCACCGGTGCGGCCAGCACTCCGCCCACGCCGCCGGATGAGCGGTTCCAGGCCCTCTTTCAGTATGCGCCGGTCGCAATGGCGGAACTCAGCCCCGACGGACGCTGGGTCTGCGTCAACCGGCGCCTGTGTGACCTGCTCGGCTGCGAGCCGCAGGCCTTGCGCGGCGCCAGGACGCTGGAGGCGACACATCCCGGCGACGGTGCCGCCGAGCAGGCACAGATGCAGCGTCTGTTGGCCGGCGAAATCGCCTCCTTCGCCATTGAGAAACGATATATCCGCAACGACGGCTCGCAATTCTGGGCGGTCCTGACCGTCTCGGCCGTGCGTGACCCCGCCCGCACACCCCGGCGCCTCATCGCCGTCATCGAGGACATTTCCGAACGCAAACGCGCCGAAGCCGCTTTGCGCGCGGGCGAGGAACGTTTCCGCCTTCTGTTTGAAGCGGCGCCGCTGCCGGGCTATCTGGTCGACCCGGCCGATGCGGTCATCGTGGATTGCAACGAAGCGGCCGCCGCGATGCTTGGCTATGAGCGCGCGATGCTGCGGGGCATGCGGACCGACGATATCGACTGCGCCGCCGCCGAAAACAGCCTGCGTCTGTCCGAGGCCGCGGCGGCGGGGCGCACGGTCCAGTATGAAACCCGGCACCGGATGCAGTCTGCCGGGTTCCGCGACGTCATTGCGACGGCAGCCCCGGTCGACATCGCCGGGCGCCGCCTGTTGCACATCACGGCGCTGGATGTGACCGAGCGCCGCAAAATCGAGGCACGCTTCCGCGCCACTTTCGACCGGGCCGCGGTCGGCATCGCCCATATCGCACCCAACGGCTGTTACCTGTTGGTCAACGACACCATCTGCAACCGCTCCGGCTATACCCGCGAGGAACTTCTGCGCCGCTCGGTCCGCGACATGGTGGACCCCGCGCAGCACGCGGAGGTCCTCGCCGGGCTGCACAGTCTGGCCCGGGGAGACATCGAGGCCTACACCGCCGACCGGCGCTACGTCGCCGCCGATGGCAGGATGCTGGATCTGTCGGTGGTGGTTTCGATGGTGCACGACCGCGCCGAGCAGCCCTATTTCCTGGTCGTGGCGCAGGACATCAGCGACCGCAAGGCGGCCGAGCGCGAGCTGGAGCTGTATCGCAGCAGCCTCGAAGCGCTGGTCGTCGAACGAACCCGCGAACTCGAAACTGCCAACCGCAAGCTGCAGTTGAGCGAGCAGCGGTACGCCTATGCGGCGGAGGCTACCAGCGACGGCATCTGGGACCTGGACGTCGAAACCGGGCGGTTCACTTACAGCCCGACATGGTTCACGATGTTGGGCTATCCGCTGGATGCAGTTGCACCGGACCTGCGCGCCTGGGAAAAACTCATCCATCCCGACGACCGCGAGGCAGCGGTCGCTGCCGTGGCCAGGCGCAGTGCAAGCGGTCAATCCTCCGAGCTGGAATTCCGGATGCGGGCCCAGGACGGCAGCTACCGGTGGATTCTCAGCCGTGCCAAGGTCGTGGAACGCGATGCGGCGGGCAGGGCCATCCGTATCGTGGGCGCGCATACCGACCTGACCAGTCGTCGGCAGGCGGAAGCGCAGTTGCGCGAGGCGAAGGAAGAGGCCGAGGCGGCAAACCAGGCGAAGTCGTGGTTCCTGGCAATGATGAGCCACGAAATCCGCACCCCGCTGAACGGCGTGATGGGCATGGCCGAGGTCCTGGCGCGGGAATCGCTGCCCGAACGGGCGGCCAGCGCGCTGCGGATCATCCGTGAATTGGCGGCCAACCTGATGACGCTGATCGACGACATTCTCGACTTCTCGAAGACCGAGGCCGGGCGGCTGGAACTGGAACTGGCGCCGGTGTCGCTGACCGACGTGATCGAGGGCGTGTGCAATGCGCTCGCACCATTGGCGGACGAGAAGGGGGTCGATCTGTCCGTCTGCATTGCTCCGGACGTGCCCAAGCTGGTGCTGGGCGATCCGACGCGCCTGCGCCAGATCTTCACCAACCTCGCCGGCAATGCGGTGAAGTTCAGCGGCGGACGGGCGCAGACGCGCGGCCGCGTGGCGCTGCGGGTGGAGGTGCTGCAGGGCGCGCCGCAGCTGGTGCGCGTCCATGTTACCGACAACGGCATCGGCATGACGGCGGCAACCATCGCGCGGCTGTTCACGCCGTTCAGCCAGGCGGAAGCCGGTACCACGCGCCGCTTCGGCGGCACCGGGCTGGGCCTGGCGATCACCAAACGCCTGCTCGACCTGATGCAGGGTGAGATCAGGGTGGAGAGCCAGCCGGGCGAGGGCACGCGCTTCATCGTCACCCTGAAGCTGGAACGCGCACCCGATGCGCCGGACGACGACCTGCCCAGCCTGTCGGGTCTCGACTGCATTCTGATCCGTGGAACGGACATCCTCGAGGCAGCCGACCTCTGCGCCGCCGTCTCGTCCGCCGGCGCGCGCGTACATCTGGCCGGGGACTGGTGCGAGGCCCTGGCGCAGGCCGGGGCGCTTCCCCCGCCGGTCGTGGTCATCCGCGACCTCGGTCCCGGCCAGGCCAGCGACGCCCCCGCCTCGCTGGCCGCCGGGGTCCACCTGCTGCTGCTGCGCCGCGAGCAACGCTGGCACGCTTATCTGGACGCAGAGGAAAGCACCGGGCTTGAGCTGGGCTGGCTCCGCCGGGATGCACTGCTGCGCGCGGTCGCCGTCGCCGCCGGCCGCTTGCCGCTCAGCGGCTTCACCGCGGGCACGCCGGCCGCGGCCGCGGCGCTGCAGGCGGATGCGCCGCCCAGCGTCGCCGAGGCGCGCGCGCAGGGACGGCTTATCCTGCTGGCCGAGGACGACGAGATCAATCGCACGGTCATCGTGCAGCAGCTCAACCGGCTCGGCTACGCCACCGAAACCGCCGCCACCGGCCGCGGCGCGCTGACGATGTGGCGGAGCGGCGGCTACGCGTTGCTGCTGACCGATCTCTATATGCCGGAAATGGATGGCTACCAGCTGGCCGCGGCGATCCGGCAGGAAGAAGCGCGCCGTCAGCAGGCGGCGGGCGCGCACCGGATACCCATCCTGGCGCTGAGCGCCAATGCGTTGCGCGGCGAGGCCGAACGGGCGCGGTCGTTTGGCGTGGACAGTTACCTCACCAAGCCGATCCTGTTGCACGATCTGAATGCCGCCCTGGCGACGGCCCTGGCCGGCGCGTCCAAACCGATCGTGCGAGCCGCAGCCGCCGCCCCCCATCCGGACATCCCGGCAGCGGCGTTCGCGCTGCCGGCCTTCGACGTCTGCACCCTGATTGCCTACGTGGGCGACGAACCCGACATCCTTGAAAGCTTTTTCGCTCAGTTCAATGCCACAGCGTCCGAACTGGCCGGGGCGCTGCACGAAGCGGTCGCCAACGGCGATCCGGGGCGCGTGCGCGCCATCATGCACAGGCTGAAGACCTCGTGCCGCTTCGTCGGTGCGTTGCGCCTGGCGGAACTCTGCGAGCGCCTCGAACGCTTCGGCAACGACGGCGATTTGCCGGCGATCGCACGGGAGGTACCGGCGTTCGAGTTCGGCCGGGCCCAACTCAGGACCTGTATCGCCGAGTACCTCACCCGTGCCAGGACCGCAGAGGCCGGCGGCGTTCCCTGGCAACGCTGAACCGTGCCCCCCTCGTGTCCTGTCGCGCTTGTCGATGTTCTGAAAGCGACATCTCGAAAGCCCACATCCAGGCAGGCGGCATCACCGCTCCGCGCGCATCGACAGCAAATATCGTGGCGCGACAGTGTGGCGTCGAAAAGTAACCAGATGCCGCATCTATCCATATATCGTCGTCAATAACGCGTCAACGCAAGGCCATTCCAAATTTCTTGTTTTTCACTTGAAAATCAACACGCCTGCAAGCTATTCGTTTGCTCGCCCTTGTGAAACGCGTTGTCGTTATGCTCGGTACTGCATGCACAATTTTGGTTGCCGACGACCACGCCCTGATCCGTACTGGGGTGCGTGGGTTCCTCGCAGGCTTGTTCGAACACTACCTGGTCGAGACGGCTGCAAGCCTCGATGAGGTGGTCGCCAGTCTCAGCGCCCAACAAGTGGACCTGCTGCTGATCGACCTCGACATGCCCGGAATGCAGGGCGTCGCCAGTCTCGGCATGCTGCGCGAGCGATTTCCGGTCCTGCGGATCGCCGTTCTGTCCGGCACGGACGACCGGGACACGATCATGCGCGCGCTCAGCGCCGGTGTGAACGGCTACATCCCGAAGGCGCTCAAGCCCGAGGAACTCGCCTTCGCGATTGGCAATATCCTGGCCGACCGGATCTACCTGCCGCTCAACATCACCACGCCCAGCCAGGCCGCCGCCGGGCCGGCCGCGCCGCCGGCCGCTGCAGCAGGGCTCACGGCGCGCCAGGACGAGGTTCTGGTCCTATTGACCCATGGGCTGTCCAACAAGGAGATTGCGCGCTACCTGAAAATGTCCGAAGGCACGGTGAAGATCCATGTTGCGAGCATATTTCGCCGTCTGAACGTGCAGAACCGCACCGAAGCGGCGCTCCGCGCGCGCGGTCTTGGCCTCGCCTAGAGCGGCATCCGGCGGGGCGATCGGGTAAAGGAAGGCCAGGGCTCTGCCCTGGCCTTCCTTCACGAGATGGCGTCCGGGTGGCAGCCTCGCGCGCCCCCCCGGCGTCGTTGGAGACCCCCCATGAACCAGCCGCCCCCCGACCCGCACGCCGAGATCCGCACGCAAGTCGGAAAACTCTGTGCCCGCTTTCCCGGCGCCTATTGGCGCGAGCTCGACGCGGCGCGGGGCTACCCGACGGCGTTCGTCGCGGCCATGACCGAAGCAGGCTATCTCGGTGCCCTGATCCCGGAGGAGTACGGCGGAGCCGGGCTCGGCCTCGCGGCCGCGGCGGCGATCCTGGAGGAGGTGCACCGCCAGGGTTGCAATGGCGCCGCCTGCCACGCGCAGATGTATATGATGGGGACCATCCTCCGGCATGGCGCGCCGGACCAGAAGGCGAAATACCTGCCCGCCATCGCGAGCGGCGCGTTGCGCCTGCAGGCCTTCGGCGTCACCGAGCCGGCCAGCGGCACCGACACCACGTCGCTGCGCACCACCGCGCGCCGCAACGGCGAGCGATGGATCGTCAACGGCCAGAAGATCTGGACCTCGCGCGCCGAGCATTCGGACCTGATGCTGCTGCTGGCCCGCACCACGCCGCGCGACAAGGTGCAGAAGAAGACCGACGGGCTCTCGGCCTTCATCGTGGATATGCGCCACGCGCTCGGCAACGGCCTGACGATCCGGCCGATCCGGACCATGATGAACCACAATTCCTGCGAAGTTTTCTTCGACAACATGCCGGTACCCGCCGGGAACCTGGTGGGCGAGGAGGGGCAGGGCTTTCGCTACATCCTGGACGGGATGAACGCCGAGCGGCTGCTCATCGGCGCCGAGTGCATCGGCGATGCCAAGTGGTTCATCGGCAAGGCCGTCGCCTACGCGAATGAGCGCGCGGTATTCGGCCGCCCGATCGGCCAGAACCAGGGCATTCAATTCCCGATCGCCCGCGCCTATGCGCAAATGCGCGCGGCCGAGGCGATCGTTCAGCGCGGCCTGGCCCGGTTCGACGCCGGCGAGCGGCCCGGCGAGGAAGCGAATATGGGCAAGATGCTGGCCGCCGAGGCTTCCTGGGCGGCGGCCGAAGCCTGCGTGCAGACCCATGGCGGCTTCGGCTTTGCGGAGGAATACGACATCGAGCGCAAGTTCCGGGAAACGCGGCTGTATCAGGTGGCGCCGATCAGCACCAACCTTGTGCTCTCCTATCTCGGTGAACACGTGCTGGGGATGCCGCGCAGCTACTGACCGGCGAATTGAGAACGCAAGGAAACGTCACGTGAGCCTCGGCGCCATTCCTCCTGGCACTCGCACCGGCGCAGATATGCATGCGGCTGCGGATCGCACCGGCCGGTCGCACACAGCCCCGAACCGCCCGCTCGAAGGGCTTCTCGTCGTCGCGATGGAGCAGGCGGTGGCCGCGCCGTACTGCACGTGCCGCCTCGCGGATGCCGGTGCGCGGGTGATCAAAATCGAACGCTGCGAGGGCGACTTCGCCCGCGGCTACGACCAGGCAGCCAGGGGCCAGTCCAGCTATTTCGTCTGGCTCAACCGCGGAAAGGAAAGCGTTGTTCTCGACATCAAGCGGCCGGAGGACAAGGCACCTCCTGGCCGCGATGCTCGCGCGGGCGGACGTGTTCGTCCAGAACCTCGCGCCCGGCGCCATGGCCCGCGCCGGCTTTGCCAGTGCCGCGCTGCGCGAGCGCCATGCACGGCTGATCACCGTGGACATCTCCGGCTATGGGGAGGCGGGCGACTACGCCTGCATGAAGGCCTACGACCTGCTGGTGCAGGCCGAGAGCGGGCTTGCCTCCGTCACGGGGCATCCGGCCGGGCCCGGGCGGGTCGGGGTTTCGGTTTGCGACATCGCCTGCGGCATGAACGCCCACGCAGCCGTGCTGGAAGCGCTGATCGCGCGCGGCATCACCGGGCGCGGGCAGGGGATTGCGGTCAGTCTGTTCGATGGCATGGCCGATTGGATGAACGTGCCATTGCTGTTCTTCGAAGGGACCGGGCGCGCCCCGGAACGGGCCGGCCTGGCGCATCCCTCCATCTGTCCCTACGGCGCGTTCGAGACGGCCGACGGCGGGCGCGTGCTGATCTCCATCCAGAACGAGCGCGAATGGGCCGATTTCTGTGCCGGGTTCCTTGGCGAGCCCGGCCTGCCGCAGAGCGAGGGCTTTCGCAGCAATGTCGAGCGGGTGGGAAACCGGGCGATGGTGGATGGCCGTGTCGCCGAGGCGTTCCGTCGCCGCACGCGCGAGGCGTGTGCGGCGGGCCTGCGCGCGGCGGGCATTGCGTTTGGCTTCGTCAACGACGTGGCGGCCTTCGCCCGCCACCCGGCGCTGCGCCGCATCACCCTGGACACTCCGGCGGGGCGGGTGTCGCTGGCCGCACCTGCGCCGCGCTTTAGCGACGGAGAGCGTGCGCTTGGTCCTGTGCCGGGGCTGGGCGTCGACACGGATCGCGTGCGGGCGGAGTTTGCGGGGAGAAAGGCCAGGGCTCTGCCCTGGACCCCGTTCCTTAAGTAATGGGTTCCAACGGCCTCTCGGCCCTTGGCGGGTCCAGGGCAGAGCCCTGGCCTTGCTTCCTGCCCGCGCGCCACGGCGAGGGCGGCTTCACCCACCGAAGACAGGCACCCCGATCAGGACAGGATGCAGGAATATCATCGCCACGTAAGCCACGGTTCCAACCCCGAGGGCGATCGCGTCGGCGCGGGTGAATGACGCAATCCGGGGCGCGCCCATATCGCCGCGCCGTTTAACGGCGATGCGGTCGACGACCGCCCACGCCAGAAACGCGCCGAACAGCACCATCCCGCCCGCGTCGCCGTTGGCGAGCAAATGCGCCAGCGCCCAGATTTTGATGGCCACAAGCATCGGGTGACGCAGCCAGCCCCTGATCCTGCCCGGTGCCGGGTTCATGCACGCCAGCGACACGAAGGCGAACCACATCAGCACGAGGGTCACATCGCCACCCCATGCCGGGGGCGTCCAGATCTGGATCAGCCCGTCCGCCCGGTAGCGCGCGAAACCCCAGACCATGAGGCCAAACCCGAGGAGGGAGACCAGCGAATGGATGCCCCGGTACGCGTTGGTTCCAAACCAGGCGACCGACGCCAACCGCGATTTCCGAAACATCGTGAAGCTGTGGGCGCCGAGAAAGAGGATAATTCCAGCGATGAGAAACGGCATTCGCTTCCTCCGTGATGCTGCCGGAACCCGCATAGCGCGTTGCGTGACGAATCGCACCTGCCGTTCGCTGAATGCGCATTTCGGGTTCCGCCGCCGTGGATCAGTGTTGGCGTCGCAGTGGCGCGCGGAGGCCCGGAAGGCGGCCGGTCATGATCGCCGACCGCCTGCGGCACCCATTCAGGCGGCGGCCGATTGCGCCGTCGGCGTGACGCGTGCCGCGTCGTAGCCCTGCGCCGCGGCGACTTCCATCGCCCGATCGTACCCGGCGGGGTCGAGGCGCGGCGTGCGCGACATCAGCCACAGCCGCCGCCGGCTCGGCGTGCCTACCAGCGACCAGCGATAGTCCGGGTCGAGCCCCACGATCCAATGGTCGCCGCGCACGACGTAATAGAATGTCAGCAGCAGCTTTGATCCGCCCGGGTTCACCGGCCGCGCCGTCCCGTTCACCTCGCTGCGGCGCATGCCCGCCGCGGCATTGTAAGAAACGGTCTGCACGCCGATCAGCCCGTCCGCTCGCTTCGTATAGGTGGCGGTTACATCCACGCAGCGCCGCCCGAAACCGTCCGCCTCCAGGTTGGGCAGCCTGGCGACTTCGAACCAGGTTCCGAGGTAACGATCCACGTCGACCTCCGCCACGGTCGCGGGCGGATTGTTGGAAGCAGCGAAGCGCCGCAGGAGAGCGTTGCGCCCGGCCAGGAACATGTTTGTGATCATGCGCGCCCATGTGGGCGTGCAGGGCGCGGAGGCAAGCATCATTCGCCCCAGGGATTCCGCGTCACCTTGCGAGGCGGTCGGCCGCCGCTACCAGATGAAAAAGTCGAAGCCGTGGCTGCCAGCGACCGCTCCGGCAACGGTCACCAGGCTCAGCGCCAGCAACCCCCAGTGCAGCCACTGCACCACACGGTAGGTCGCCTCCGGTGCCTTTGCGGCCGAGCGCGCGAGCAGCCGGTCCAGGAACAGCGGCTCGATTACGAAGAGCATCAGCGTGAAGATGGTCCAGGTCAGCACCATGGCGTGCATCCACCAAAACCCGGCCGAGGCAAAACGGTCCCAGGCATCGAGCTTCCACGCAAGGTACACGCCGGTGGCGCCGGCGACGGCGGTCGTGATCCGCGCCTGCCGGGCGAACCGCTCCTCCAGCCGATGGAACAGCGGGAACCGTTCGGCCGGCGGATGCGACTGCCGGATGGCCGGCAGCAGGACAGTGGTGACCATGCCGACACCGCCGATCCAGAGGACGACGGCAACGACATGCAGGGCGCGGGCAAGGGCAAGGTCGGTCATGGTTTCCCCTCGGCATCGTTCACCGGGCCCGAATCGCCAGGCGGCACCTTCCCGCTGATCCAGCGTTCCGCTTCGCGCCGCGCCACCGACGCGCGTGCGGGGGCGCTAGATTGCCTCCCGCAGCTCCTTGGCGGGCCGGAATGCGATGCGTTTGCTGGCCTGGATCGTGATCGCCGCGCCGGTCGCCGGATTGCGGCCTGCCCGCTCAGGCCGGTTTTTCACTTCGAGGATACCAAGCCCGCCAATGCGCAACCGGTCGCCGTTCTTGAGGTGCTGGACCATAATGCCGACCAGGGCGGTCAGGATCTCGTCGGCGTCGCGCTTGCCGATTTCCTGCTGTCCGGCGATCTCGGCGGCGAGGTGCTTCAGCGTGACCGTGGCGACGGACGCCTTCGCCGGTACGGCGTCTGTGGTCTTGGCCGCCGGCGGCTTCGCGCCTGCCGCCTTCGCGACGGGTGTCGGCGTCTGGGCTGAAGGTGCCTTGGCTCCCGTCTGGGGTGTCGCCTGCACCGCGGATTTCTTGGCTGGCATGACTGGATTTGCTTCCTGAAAATCGGTGACCGCTGTTGCGTGTGCGTCCCTTGGGGCCCGGGAAAGTTGCCGGCCCGGCACCACCGGGCGGCGACGGGCCAGCCGAATCGAGGACGCAGATCCGTGTCGTTCGACGGGGACGGGCCGGCAACGCCGATTTACCGCACGGCCGGCAACGCGCTCGCCGCGAGGCAGATACCGCCCCGAACCGAGTCCGTCCAGCACGATCGTTCCCAGCCCGGATGGCTTATCCGGCTGCTGTGCCGTGACCGGCCCGTTTTGCGGCGACAGCCCGTGCCAGCCTGATCGCTGCCGCAGCGGCGGGGTCGTTGCCGTGTGCGGTGGCCGGGCTTGCCAGGCGTGGAGTCGTGGCCGGTCGCCCGGACGCAGCGGGAGTTGAGCTGCGTCCGGGCGGGTTGGCGCCGAAATCAGGCGAGGTCGAAACGGTCGAGGTTCATCACCTTGTTCCACGCAGCCACGAAGTCACGCACGAATGCCTGCTGCGCGTCGTCACATGCATAGACTTCCGCGATCGCGCGGAGTTGAGAATTTGAACCGAAGATGAGGTCAACCCGCGTTCCGGTCCATTTCGTTTCGCCTGTGGCGCGATCGCGCCCCTCGAATACGTCTCCGGCATCTGAGGTCGCCTGCCACGTCGTGCCCATGTCGAGCAGGTTGACAAAGAAGTCGTTGGTGAGCGTTTCCGGCCGCTTCGTCAACACGCCGTGCTGGGACTGTCCGACATTCCCATTCAACACGCGCATGCCGCCGACGAGCACCGTCATCTCCGGCGCGGTCAGCGTCAGCAATTGCGCCCGGTCGACCAGCAACTCCTCCGCCGATACGGGAAGTTGCCCCTTGAGGTAGTTGCGGAACCCGTCCGCCCGCGGCTCGAGCACGGCGAAGGAGGCGACATCGGTCTGCGCCTGCGACGCATCGGTGCGCCCCGGCGCGAAGGGAACCTGCACGTCATGCCCGGCCTTCTTTGCAGCCTGCTCGACGGCCGTGCAACCGCCAAGGACGATCAGGTCGGCGAGCGAAACCCGCTTGCCGCCGGACTGCGCGTCGTTGAACGCCTTCTGGATCGCTTCAAGCGTTGCCAGCACAGTCGCCAACTGGGCCGGCTGGTTGACTTCCCAATCCTTCTGCGGCGCGAGGCGGATGCGTGCACCGTTCGCCCCGCCGCGCTTGTCCGAGCCGCGGAAAGTTGCCGCCGATGCCCAGGCGGTCGCGACCAGGTGCGGAATGGAAAGTCCGGATGCGAGGATTTGGGCCTTGAGGGCGCTGATATCCTGCGCGTCGATCAACGCAGCGCCGACCGCGGGGACAGGGTCCTGCCACAGCAGTTCCTCGGTCGGGACCAGGGGGCCGAGATAGCGCGCGCGCGGCCCCATGTCGCGGTGCGTCAGCTTGAACCACGCCCGGGCGAACGCGTCCGCCAACTGATCCGGGTTCGCGTGGAAGTGCTGCGAAATCGGCGCATAGATGGGGTCCAGCTTCAGCGAAAGGTCCGTCGTGAGCATTATGGGCGCATGCCGCTTCGACGGATCATGGGCATCCGGCACGGTGCCCGCGGCCGATGCATCCTTGGGAGTCCATTGCCAGGCCCCGGCAGGGCTCTTCACCAGTTCCCACTCATAGGCAAACAGATTGTCGAAGTAGCCGTTGTCCCATCGCACCGGATTTTTGGTCCACGCACCTTCCAATCCGCTGGTGATCGCATCGTCGCCTTTGCCGCTGCCAAAACGGTTTTTCCAGCCGAGGCCTTGCTCGTCGATGCCGGCGCCCTCGGGTTCGCGGCCAACAAGCGCCGCATCGCCGGCGCCGTGGCACTTGCCAAACGTGTGACCGCCGGCAATCAGCGCGACGGTCTCCTCGTCGTTCATGGCCATGCGCGCGAAGGTCTCGCGAATGTCCTTCGCGGCCGCGAGCGGATCGGGCTTGCCGTCCGGCCCTTGCGGATTGACGTAAATCAGGCCCATCTCAACGGCGGCGAGAGGATTCTCGAGGTCCCGCTCACCGGTGTAGCGCTTGCCGACATAGCGCTTGTCGCCAACCCAGGTGTCCTCGGCGCCCCAGTAGATGTCGTCTTCAGGCTCCCAGACATCCACGCGTCCGCCGCCGAAGCCGAACGGCTTGAGACCCATCAATTCCAGGGCGCAATTGCCGGCGAGGATCATGAGGTCGGCCCAGGAGATTTTGCTGCCGTATTTTTGCTTGACCGGCCAGAGCAGCCGGCGCGCTTTGTCGAGGTTTGCGTTGTCCGGCCAGCTGTTGAGCGGCGCGAACCGCTGCGTGCCCGAGCCCGCGCCGCCGCGGCCATCGCCGATGCGGTAGGTGCCCGCGCTGTGCCACGCCATCCGAATGAACAGCGGACCGTAGTGACCGTAGTCGGCAGGCCACCAGTCCTGCGAAATCGTCATCAGCGCAAAGATGTCCTTTTTCAGGGCATCCAGGTCGAGCTTCTTGAATTCTTCGGCGTAATCGAATGCCGCGCCCATCGGAGAGGCCAAAGGTGCATTCCGGTGGAGAACCTTGAGGTTCAATTGATTCGGCCACCAGTCGCGGTTCGACCTGCCCGCGAAACTCGAGTGTTCGGGGTGCATGACCGGGCACTTGCCAGCGCTCTGGCCGCTATTTTCGTCCATTTTTCTCTCCGATCTTGGCTGCGGTGATTGACCTGGTTCTTGCGTGAAGACCGCGACAATTTTGCCAGACGATCCGGCTTCCCGGCCGGTACGATGAAGGAATGCCAGATAAGCAGCGCTCAACCGCGCCGGCCGACGGCGAGGCTGCCCCCGTTTCCGGCGACAGGCGCCGACCTGCACGGTGATGTGTTGGGTCCTGCCGTTGCTCCCTCAACTCGTTCGCGGAGTATAGCTCCGGCTGTCATACGATGATAGAAGTACGCTCGATACCTCAATAGATGCGATAGACAGCGCCTATGATGTCAGCCCGACTGACCGGATGAATCTGCGGGACCTCCGCTACCTGCTGGCCGTGGCCGAACATGCGCATTTTGGCCGCGCCGCCAAGGCCTGCGGCATCAGCCAGCCGACACTGTCCGTGCAGGTCCGCAAGCTCGAGGAGCTGCTTGGCGTCGCGCTGTTCGAGCGCACCAGCAAGACGGTGGCGCCGACCGCCGCCTGCGAGCGGCTGATCGGCCATGCCCGCGCCGCGGTCGCCGAGGCCGAGGCGATCCTCGCCGTGGCGCGCAGCCTGCGCGACCCGCTGGCCGGGCGCTTCCGGCTCGGCATCATCCCGACGCTGGCACCCCACCTGCTGCCGCTGGTTTTCGCGCCGCTGCGCGCAGCACTGCCCGCGCTCGAACTGGAGCCGTGGGAGGACCAGACCACGGCGCTGCTCGAACGGCTGCGCGCGCATGAGCTGGATGCCGCCCTGCTGGCGACCGAGGTGGACGGGCCGGACCTCGCGAGCTTGCCGCTTTTTGCCGAGCCCTTCCTCGCCGCACTGCCGCCCGAGCATCCGCTCGCCGGGTGCGCGATGGTGGCGGAGGCGGACCTGGCGCAGGACATCCTGGTCCTGGCCGACGGGCATTGCCTGCGCGACCAGGCGCTGGCCGCCTGCGGGCATAGCGGCGGGCTCGGCGGCGCGCTGCGGGCGGCGAGCCTCTCGACCCTGCTCAACATGGTGGCCGCCGGCTACGGGACGACGCTGATCCCGGGGCTCGCTGCCGGGGCGGCGCAGGATGCGGGGATCGTGCTGCGGCCGCTGGCCGCGCGGGCGGGGCGGACGGTCCGCATCGCCTGGCGTGCGCAGTTCCCGCGGCGCGCGGCGGTGGAGGCGGTGGGCGAGGTCATCGCCACCCGCCTGCGCGGCTTCGCCGAGGCGGCCGCGGCAGGGTCGGTCTAGTTGGCCAGCCGGGCCGGGCAGGGTAGGAGGGAGGTTTCTGCCGCTGAACGCGGTGGCGCCGCGACGACCATGCGTGGTCCGGTGCCCGCTTCCGGCCGGTGCAACGAGAGGACCCATGATGCTGGATACAAACGATCGGATGGATGTGCGCGAGCCGATCGAAACCGCCAGCCGCGACGAGATCGCCGCGCTGCAACTGTCGCGCCTGCGGGCGACGGTTCGCCTGGCTTACGACAAGGTCCCGCATTACCGGCACGCGTTCGCGCAAGCCGGAGTGCATCCCGACGATCTCCGCAGCCTCGGCGACCTGCGCCGCTTTCCCTTCACCAGCAAGGACGACCTGCGCGCCAACTACCCGTTCGGCATGTTCGCCGTACCGCGCACGCAGCTTGCGCGCATCCACGCCTCCTCCGGCACCACCGGCAAGCCGACCGTGGTCGGCTACACCAGCGCCGACCTGAAAACCTGGGCAGGGGTCGTGGCCCGCTCGATCCGCGCCGCCGGCGGCCGTCCGGGCGACATCTTCCATATCACCCATGGCTACGGCCTGTTCACCGGCGGCCTCGGCATCCATTACGGCGCCGAATATCTGGGCTGCACGGTGGTGCCGATCTCCGGCGGGCAGACGCCCCGCCAGGTGCAACTGATCACCGATTTCCGTCCCGATATCATCATCGGCACGCCGTCTTACATGCTCGCCATCGCCGATGAGTTCGAGCGCCAGGGCCTCGACCCGCGCCGCAGCTCGCTGCGCGTCGTCATGTGCGGCGCCGAACCGTGGACCGTCGCCATGCGCCACGAAATCGAGCAGCGCTTCGCCGCCAACGCCTTCGACCTGTACGGCCTGTCGGAAATCATCGGCCCCGGCGTTGCCTGCGAATGCGCCGAGAACAACGACGGCCTGCACATCTGGGAGGACCATTTTTATCCCGAGATCATCGACCCGGCGACCGGCGAAACGCTGCCGGACGGGCAGCCGGGCGAACTCGTGCTGACCACGCTGACGAAGCAAGCCATGCCGATCATCCGCTACCGCACGCGCGACCTCACGCGCCTGCTGCCCGGCACGGCGCGGACGATGCGGCGCATCCAGAAGATCTCCGGACGCACCGACGACATGCTGATCATCCGCGGCGTCAACGTTTTTCCCGGCCAGATCGAGGAACTGCTGCTGAAGGAGCCCATGCTGTCGCCGCACTACGTGCTGGAAGTCACCCGTCGCGAACATCTGGACGCGCTCGATGTGGTGGTGGAGGCACGGACGGGCACCGGCACGCACGACGGGTCCGCGCGACAGGCCTGCGCGGCCAGGCTCGCCCATGCGGTCAAGGCCTATATCGGCGTGAATGTGCGGGTGCGCGTGGCCGAGCCGGGAGATGTCGAGCGGTCGGTCGGCAAGGCCAAACGTGTCATTGATATGCGGCCGCGGGCGTAAGAAGCGAGGAAGCAAGGCCAGGGCTCTGCCCTGGACCCGCCAAGGGGCAGTGGCCCCTTGGAACCCATTACTTAAGTATCGGGGTCCAGGGCAGAGCCCTGGCCTTCCTTATCTTTTCTCCCAAAGCGCATCGACCAACCGCCGCGCCGAGGCCTGCATCACCCGCCGCCGGTAGCTCGCGCCCACCACCGTGGTGCGCAGCACATTCGCCTGCTTACGCAACGTTTTCGCCAGAATGGTCGCGGCACCGTCATCCCAGGCCCGGCCGATGACCTCGCCGGTTGAGATTTCCACTGGCGCCGAGTTGGTGCCGGTAATCGCCACCCGCAAATCGCCGATGACATCCCCATCGCGCCGCAGCGCTGCCGCCACCCCGGCCAGGGGAAAGTCGATGGCGTCGCGGATGCGCACCTTGGCATAGCCGGCATGCAGGCCCGAAGGCGGCGGCAGCACCACCACCGCCAGCACCTCGCCTGCCGCCAGGGTCAAATGGTCCGAGCCGATTTCGCGGTAAAGGTCAGGAATTTTCACCCGGCGGACGCCATCCGGCCCCACCACCACCGCTTCCGCCCCCAGCACCATCAGCACCGGTGCGATGTCGCCATGATAGGTGGCGTAGCAGCGGTCGTTCTTGAGCACGACGTGGCATTTGCTGCCCTCGTATTTGCGGCAGTAATTGTTCGCCTCGCGCCACCATGCGCTCTGGTTGTAGAAAATGCAGCGTGTGTCCTGGCACAGATTGCCGCCCAGGGTCGCAGCCGACCGGTGGGTGGGGCCGGCCACCGCCAGCGCCGCCTCGGCCAGCGCCGGATAGGCGGCGAGAATGTCGGGGTGGCGGGCGAGTTCGGCCAGCGTTACCCCGGCGCCCAGCCAGAGATGGTCGCCGTCGCGGCGGATCGCGGCGAGGTCGGCGATGGCGGTCAGGTCGATCAGCGCGGTCGGTTCGCCCAGTCCGCGCCGCAGATTGACCAGCAGATCGGTGCCGCCGGCGATGAAGCGCGCGCCTGCCGAGGCGGATTTGAGCCGCACCGCCTCGTCCAGGGTGGCCGGCCGGTGACAGACAAAATCGGGCAGCAGGTTCATGACCGCACCCGTGCCTTGGCGTCCAGCCATTCGGCGATGCGGTCGGGCGTGAGGGGCAGGGCGTCGGGGCGGACGCCGACCGCTTCGTGCACCGCGTCCATCACCGCCGGCAGGAAGCCGGCGAGCATGCCTTCGCTGGCTTCCTTGGCGCCGAACGGGCCGTTGGGGTCGATACTCTCGACGATGATGACCTCGATGTCCGGGCTTTCCACCATGGTCGGCACCCGGTAGTCGAGGATGTTGGCGTGCATCATGCGGCCCTGGTCGAAGCGGGTTTCCTCCGAGATCGCCTGGCCCATGCCCATCCACACGCCGCCCTGGATCTGGCCTTCCACCGCCAGCGGGTTGATGGCGCGGCCGACATCCACCGCCACCCAGACCTTATGGGCGGTGACCTTGCCGGTGATCTCGTCGACCGAGCATTCCACCACCTGGGCGGCGTAGCAGAACCCCATGGTGGCGCCGATGGCGCTGCCGCGGACGCGTTTGTCGCCCATGAATTCCTTGGGGCTGGTGAAAGTGCCCTTGACGGTGATCGGGCCGGTGTCGACCAGCGCCGCCTTCACCACTTCGGAGAATTTCAGGCCGGGGTCCTGGCCGGCGACGCGGAAAACCTCGCCCTCGCATTCCACCGCCTCAGGGTCGGCCTCCAGCTTCTTGGCCGCCGCCGCCACCAGGATGCGCTTCAGTTCGGTGGCCGCCTGCACCGCGGCGTTGCCGACCATGAACGTCACCCGCGAGGAATAGGACCCGTTATCCTTGGGGGTGAGCGCGCTGTCGGCGGAAATCACCCGCAGGCGCTTCCAGTCCACCCCCAGCACCTCGGCCACCATCTGGGCGGCCATGGTGTTGGAGCCCTGGCCGATATCGGCCGCCCCGGTGAGCACGGTCAGGCCGCCGTCGAAATCCACCCGCAGGTTGACGGTGGCGTGCGGCTCGCCGGTCCAGTGCTTGGGCGTGGTGGTGCCGGAGACGAAATGCGAGCAGGCCAGGCCCAGGCCGCGCCCCTTCGGCATGCGGCCGCGCCGGTCCGCCCAGCCAGAGGCTTGCATCACGCGGTCCAGGCACTCGGGCAGGCCGTAGCTCAGCACCCGCTGGGCATAGGCGGTGACATAGGGGATGGACGGCAGCAGATTGATCCGGCGGACGGCGAAGGGATCGAGGCCCAATTCGGCCGCCATTTCGTTCATCAAAGCCTCGAAGGCGGCGCGCGGGTCGACGGTGCCGTGGCCACGCTGGGCGCCGCAGGGCGGGGTGTTGGTGTAGACGCGCCAGCCGTCGTGCTTAATCGCCGGGATGTCGTAGATGCCGTGCAGCAGCGCACCGGTATAGAGAATGGTGATGATGCCGTAGCTGGCATAGGCGCCGCCGAGCTGCGTCGCCTGCAAATGGCAGGCGGTCAGCTTTCCATCCCTGGTCATGCCCAGCTTGACGGTGATGTCGGTTTCGGGCCGGCCGCGATGGGCGAGGAAGGTTTCTTCCCTGGTCTGCAACAGCCGCACCGCGCCGCCCGCCTTGCGGGCCAGCATGGCGGCGATGATTTCGAAATTCAGGCACTCGGTGCGCGCCCCGAAGCCGCCGCCGAGGAAGGGCTTGATCACCCGGATATGCGCTTCCTCCATCTCCAGGCATTTCGCCACGTTGAGGAGGACGTAATAGGGAACCTGCGTCGTGGTGTTCAGAGTCAGATGGCCGCGTTCGGGATCGTATTCGGCGAGCGTCGCGTTGGGCTCCATGTGGACATGGTTGACTTCGGCGAAATGATATTTTTTTTCGCGCACCAAATCGGCGGCGCGGAAACCCGCCTCGGCGTCGCCGAACTCATTATGGACTTCGCGCAGGACGTTGTTGGGCTTTTCGGCGTGGATCGGTTCCGCCCCCGGCGCCATCGCCTTGCTGGCCTCGAAATAGGCGGGCAGTTCTTCGTATTCGACCCGGATCAACTTGATCGCCCGGGCCGCCGTGGCTTCGTCCACCGCCGCCACGGCCGCCACCGGATCGCCGCGGTAGCGCACTTTCTCGCGCGCCAGCGGATATTCGTTTTCCGCGATGGGCAGCACGCCGAAGGGGATGCGGCAATCGGCGCCGGTGCACACCGCCGCCACCCCTTCCAGCGCCTCGGCCGCCGAGGTGTCGATGGAGAGGATGCGGGCATGCGGCAGCGGCGCGCGGAGCAGCCGGCCGCACAGCGCGCCGGTGACCGCGAGATCGGCGGTGTATTTGGCCCTGCCGGTGACTTTCTCGACGCCGTCGATCAGCGGCGTGCGCACGCCGACCGAGCCGATGCCGCGTTTTTTCAGCTCATGGATGCTCATCGTGCCGGCTCCATCGACGCCGCCTCGATCGCTTCGATGATCTTCACATAGCCGGTGCAGCGGCAAATATTGCCCGCCAGCGCGGCCTTGATTTCGTCGCGGCTGGGATCGGGGTTGCGGCGCAGCAGCGCCTCGGCGGCCATGATCATGCCGGGGGTGCAGAAGCCGCATTGCGCGCCCAGCTTCTCGTGGAATTGTTGCTGCAGCCGGCTCATGCGGCCGTTCTTCGCCAGACCCTCGATGGTCTCGACCCGGCGTCCTTCCATCTGCACCGCCAGGGTGGAGCAGGCGAGGCGCGGCTGGTCGTCCACCAGCACGGTGCAGGCGCCGCATTCGCCGCCGTCGCAGCCCTGCTTGGTGCCGGTCAGGCCGAGCACCTCACGCAGATGGTCGATCAGCAGGCGGTTGCCGGGGACGGCGTTGGTGCGTTTCCTTCCGTTCAGCACGAAGCTCAACAGGGTGGGCATGGTTTGTGCCTCATTTTGTTGGGGTATTGCCGCTCCTTGGGCGCGGCGTGGGTGGTGTCAGCGGGGGGCCATGCGGAGTGCGCCGTCCAGCCGGATCGTTTCGCCGTTGAGCATGCGGTTGGCGCAGATATGCAGCACCAGGGCGGCGTATTCGGACGGGTCGCCCAGGCGCTGCGGAAACGGCACGGAGTCGCCCAGGCCCTTGCGGATGTCGTCGGGCAGGGCGGCCAGCATGGGGGTCAGGAACAGGCCCGGCGCGATGGTGACCACGCGCACGCCGGCGCGGGCGAGTTCGCGCGCCGCCGGCAAAGTGAGCCCCGCGACCCCGGCCTTCGAGGCGGCGTAGGCGCATTGGCCGATCTGGCCGTCGAAGGCGGCGATCGAGGCGGTGTTGACGATGACGCCGCGCTCGTTCTGTTCGAGCGGCTCGGCGGTGCTCATTTCCGCCGCGGCCAGGCGCAGCATGTTGAAGGTGCCGATCAGATTGACCCGGACGACTTTCTCGAAGGCATCCAGCGGCAGGGCGCCGTCGCGGCCGACCACCCGCCCGGCGGTGCCGACGCCCGCACAGTTCACCAGCACGCGCAGCGGACCATGGGCGGCGCGGGCGGCGGCGACGCCGCGCTCGGCAGAGGCCGCGTCGGCGACATCGAGGGGGACGGCAAGCCCGCCGATACGGGCGGCGACGGCGTGGGCGGCTTCGGCGTTGAGGTCGGCGACGGCGACGCGCGCGCCGGCGGCGGCGAGGGCTTGGGCGGTCGCCGCCCCCAGGCCGGAGCCGCCGCCGGTGACGAGCGCTGGCTGTCCGTTCAGCTCCATCGCTAGGCTCCTTTGGTCGCGGTCAGGGACAGTGCGCGACTTTCGGCGCGCGTTTGTCCAGGAAGTCGTGCAGGCGCTGCTTGGCTTCCTGCGAATCCTGGGCGATGGCCGACATCAGGCTTTCCAGCAGCAGGCCGGTTTGCGGGTCGGCGGTGGCGATGCGGGGCAGGGCCTGGATGATGGCGTAGTTGGTCAAAGGGGCGTTCTGGGCGGCGCGGTGGGCCAGTTCCACCGCGCGGTTTAGCCCCTCGCCCGGCTCGACGACGTATTGCGAAAACCCGAGCGATTTTCCCTCGTCTGCGCCGTAGGTGCGGCCGGTCAGCATCATGTCCATCATGCGGGCCACGCCGATCAGCCGGGCGAGGCGCACCGAGGCGCCGCCGCCGACATAGATGCCGCGGCTGCCTTCAGGCAGAGCGTAGAAGGTGCTGCGTTCGGCGACGCGGATATGGGTTGCCGCCGCGAGTTCCAGTCCGCCGCCGACGCAGGCGCCGTGCAGGGCGGCGATGGTGGGGACCTCGCCGAATTCGATGGCGTCGAAGGCGTGGTGCCAGAGGCGGGAGTGGTGCAACCCGGCCTCGGCGTTGCGTTCGGTGATGGTGGCGAGGTCGAGGCCGGCGGAGAAATGCTCGCCTTGGCCGGCGATGACGGCGGCGCGGGTGCCGTGCGGCAGGTGTTCGAAGAAATGCCGGATGCCGCGCACCGTGTCGTCGTCGAGTGCGTTGCGTTTATCCGGGCGGCAGAGGTGCAGGATGACGACCGCGTTGCGGGTTTCGCACCGCAGCGTATCGGGCAGCCCGCGCATGGTGGCGTTCTCCTCCCGGTGATTGTTATGACGCATAACTTATCATAAGACGCCGGTCAACCGGTTACAAACGGGTTCCAAGGGCCTGTGGCCCTTGGTCGGGTCCAGGGGCGAAGCCCCTGGTGGGGTTCGGGGCAACGCCCCGATCGTGCCGCACCGGGCGTGCGATGTTGTCTCGGCAATGTGACCGGTCCGCCGGGCAACATTTCCTGGCGTTTTGGCAAATCGCCACCAGATTCTGCACGCAGATAAAAAATTTACTAAGCAAATTGCGTACAACCGCACCGGCGCCGGAACATGTCATGATTATGCTGTTTCGGATTGGTTGGATATGATTGCTGGTAATAAAAGTAGCAATTGAGGCGCTTAGTTTATTTTGTTTGATATATGAAGGGATATTGTGATGTTGCCTAACATTTCTCGGGTGTTCGTCCTCTCCGGCTTGTGCCTTGCGCTCGCCGGGTGCGGCTACAGCCAAGGCGACCGTGCCGCTTCGGGCGGTTTGCTTGGCGCCGGCGCCGGCGCGGGCGTCGCGGCGCTTACCGGTGGCAGTGTGGTCGGCGGGGCCTTGATCGGTGGTGCTGTCGGGGCCGTCGGCGGTGCG
This sequence comes from uncultured Alphaproteobacteria bacterium, assembly GCA_963714255.1. Classification (GTDB taxonomy): domain Bacteria; phylum Pseudomonadota; class Alphaproteobacteria; order Acetobacterales; family Acetobacteraceae; genus Rhodovastum. The sequence continues at coordinate 61,002 of CAVQNU010000034.1, read as the reverse complement.
GTGACCAGTCCCAACGATGTCAATCTCGGCCGTCCGGTCTGGCGCTGACCTGCGGCGCCCGGGATTTATTACCATGCGCAAGAAAGGAGCATGACCATGCGCAAACCGTTCTCGATCGTCCTGGCGATTCTTGTCCTGACCGGCGCCCTGCCTTTGCTCGCCGCCTGCCACACCACGGCCGGTGCCGGTGAGGACATCTCCGCCGCCGGGCATGCGGTGACGCGCGGCGCCGACAAGCTCACGCCGTAGCGATCCCGCCCCGGTCCGGCCGGGAAGGTGTCAACGTGCTGGCAACATTCCTGCGTGCATCCTGCGGTGAGTTTACCACGCCTGTCCGCATATAAGGATGCCTGCGCCAATGCTCAGCCGTCGGACCATTCTCCTCGCCGGGGCCGCGCTCGCAGCCGCCGGCGGGTCGTGTCGCGCGATCGCCGCCCCTCCCGTGACGGCACCGGCCAAGGCGCGCAAGCTGCGGCTGGGCTATTTGCTGTCGACCGACTCCCAGCTCGGCGCGGGTGCCGCCGCTATGGCCGAGGAGGTCGCCCGGCGCAGCTCCGGGCGTGTTCAGATCGAGCAGTTCCCCGACGCCGCCCTCGGCGGCGAGGTGGAAATGCTGAAGGCGGTGCAGCTCGGCACCATCGACCTCGCCTTCATCACCGGCGCGCCGCTGCCGAACATCCTGCCCGAGGCGGGCGTCTTCAACATCCCGTTCCTGTTCGACGGCCCGGCGCACGCCCATGCGGTGCTGGACGGGCCGATCGGCAAATCCTACCTCGAACTTCTGTCCGGCAAGGATCTGGTGGCTTTGGCGTGGGGCGAGAACGGCATGCGCCACATCACCAACTCCAGGCATCCGATCGCCGCCGCCCAGGATCTCAAGGGCCTGAAACTCCGGCTGCCGCAATCGCCGGTCATGCTGCTCGGCTTCCGCGCCATGGGCGCGGACGCCAGCCCGCTGCCGTTTCCACAACTATACGGCGCCTTGCAGGCGGGCGTGTTCGACGGGCAGGAGAATCCGATCGCCACCATCCGCTCGGCGAAATTCGCCCAGGTGCAGAAGTTCCTGACGCTCAGCGGGCATGTGTACGATCCGGCGCTGATCGTCATGTCGCCCGATGCGCATGACGACCTTTCGGCCGAGGACCAGGCGATCATTCTGGAGGCCGCGAGGACCGGCGCGCGCGCGTCGCGGCAATTTGCCGCCGCGGCTGAGGCCGCCGGTGTGGCGGTGCTGCAGCAGGCCGGCATGCAGGTGCTGACCGGCATCGATCGCGCCGGTTTTACCGCTGCCATGGCGTCCGCCACGCCGGAGTTCGAGAAGCTGTTCGGCCGACAGCGGATCGAGCAGATCCGCCATGCGGCCTGACCGAAGCGCGACTGGCTTTTCCGTTTTGACGTGAGAATCGCGATGCGCAGCGACCGCCTGAAGACTCTGCTTGCGCCGTCGGTGCGCAAGCGCATCGCCGGCGGCTTCGCCGTGGTGCTGGTGCTGCTCGTGGCGCTCGCCGGGGTGACGATGCGGCTGGTGCTGCCGCTCGACGCTGGCGCCATCCTGGTCCGCGAGGACAGCGCCAGAGCGGAGGCGGCGGCGCTGGTTTCGCTGCAGGTCGGTGACGCGCGGGCGCGGGTGGTGCAATACGCGCTGTCGGCAACCATGGCCGACCAGAAGGCGGCGCAGGACAGCCTGGCCCGGCTCGATCAGGCGATCGCCCAGGCCACAACAACCGGCGGACAGGATGACGGCGGCCTGGCGGCGCTGGCGGGAAAGTACCGCGACAGCGTCGATGCCACATTCGCCGCGGTCGAGCTGCGCCGTGCCAGCATCGAACGGATGCAAACCGCGGGCACCGAAATCCGCACGATCGTGTCCGCCATCACCTCGGCGCTGGAGGCCGCTGCGGACCCCGAGTTGGTTCGTAGCGGCCTGCGGCTGGCGCAAGGGTTTCTGGCCAGCGATGCCGCCGCCTCCCGCTTTCTCGCCTCCCGCAATCCCGCTGATTCGAATATCGCCGCGGCGGCACTTGCCAGCGTGCCCGCCGGTATCGAGGAAGTCGGCCGCCTGGGCGGCGACAACCGGCGCGTCCGGCGCTTCGTTGCCGCCCTGGAAAAGCCGCTGGCCACCTATGGCGAAGCGCTGCAGAGCGTGGTTTCCGCCGACGACCAGTTGCGGCGCGCGGCTTCGCTGCGGGATGGCGCGAGCGACACCGTGCTCGCCGCCGCCGCGGCCGAGCACGAGCGGGCGGCGGCATCGCAGCGCGCGGCGGTCGGCTCGATGCTGGACAGCGTCGGATCGGTGCGCCGGCTGCTGCTGGTGGCCTCGCTGGCCGCGCTGGCGATCGGCCTGGTCCTGGCCATCCTGATCGGCCGGAGCGTCGCGCGGCCGATCGTGCAGGTCACGCGCGCCATGCAGCGCCTGGCCGAGGGCGATTTCTTCCTGGATTTCCAGGATATTCCCGCCATGAGCCGGCGTGATGAGATCGGCCGGATGGCGCAGGCCCTGCTGGTGTTCCACTTCAACGCCATGAAGGCGCATGACCTGCAGGGCGAGGCCGAGCGGGTGCGGGACGCGAAAGACCGGCGCCAGGCGGCGATGGACCAGCACACCCAGGATTTCGGCACCTCGACCTCCGGCGTGATGGACGGTCTGGAGCGGGCCGCCGAACTCGCACGTGCCAACGCGCAGGAAATGTTCGCGGCGGCCCAGCACACGCGCGAATGCGCCGAGGAGACAGTGAAAGGGGCGATGGCCTCCACCCAGCGGCTCGCCGCCGTGGCCACGGCCACCGAACAGATGTCGGCCAGTATCGGCGAAATCGGCCAGCAGGCCGCACGGGCGGCCGAGGCGGCACAGGAAGCAGTGGCGCGCGCGACGACTACCGATACCAAGGTTGCCGGCATGGCGGAAGCGGCCGAGCAGGTCGGCACCGTGGTCCGGCTGATCCACAACATCGCCGGGCAGACCAACCTGCTGGCGCTGAATGCGACGATCGAGGCGGCACGCGCCGGGGAGGCCGGGCGCGGGTTTGCCGTGGTGGCCGGCGAAGTGAAGGCGCTGGCCGCGCAGACGGCACGGGCCACCGAGGAAATTGCCGGCCAGATCGCCGCCATCCGCACCGCCACCGGCGAGGCGGTGGACGCCGTTCACGAGGTCTGCACCGTCATCGCGCAGATCGATGCGGTCGCCGGCGTCATTGCCTCGGCGGTCGAGCAGCAGGGCGCGACGACACGCGACATCGCCAGCAGCGTGCAGGCGATCACGCTGGCCACTCGGCAGGCGACCGAAGCCATGCAGGAACGTCTCCGGCGTGTCGGAGAGCACCGGCGAGGCGAGCCAGCGGGTGCTGGCGGTCGCCGAGGATCTGGGCCGGACGGCGCATGCGCTTGGCGAGGAGATCAAGCAGTTCCTGCATGCCATGGAGCACACCGACGAACAAACCCGCCGGCACTATGAGCGCATCCCCGGCCGGCGCACGGTGGCGGCGCTGCGGGCGGCCGGGGATGCGGTGCAGCAGCTGGTAATCAATGACATTTCGCTCGGCGGCGTCGCGCTGCTGTCCGGCTGGACGGCACCGGTGGGGATGGGTGTCGAACTCAACCTGCCAGGGGCGGACGGGCCGGTTGCGGCGCGGGTGGTGCGCTCGGACGGCAACGTTCTGGCCTTGTCGTTCCAGCAGAACGAGAGGGTTTTGGAGATTGTGGGACAGGCGATCACGTTTATTGATGCGATCGCGGTGGAGGAGGCGGCGTGATCCTAGCGGGGCGTTGCCCCGCGCCCCACCAAGGGGCTTTGCCCCCTGGACCCCCACCAAGGGCAAAGCCCTTGGAACCCACGCTTGAGGAGTGGGTCCCAAGGGCCTCTCGGCCCTTGGCGGGCCCAGGGCAGAGCCCTGGCCTTGCTTGCATCCATCCGCGTCCATAACTTCCCTGGAACGGAGGAACCGCAATGACGCTCAAAGACATCCTGGTTCACCTGGACGCCACGCCACGCTGCAGCACGCGGGTCGAGATTGCCGCCGGGCTGGCCGCGCGGCATGGCGCGCATCTTACCGGCCTGTACGTCATTGATCTGCCGCCGCCCGATATGTTCTACGGATTCCCCTCTGCCTTCATCGACCTCCAGCGCGCCGAGGACATCGTCGATCGTTTGCGCGTCGACGCCCAGGCCGAGGCGCAACGCGCCGAAGCGGATTTCCGCGACCGGCTGCGCCGTGACGGTCTGCAGGGCGAGTGGCGCCTGGTCGAAGGCGCCGCCGGCGAGACGGTGGCGCTGCATGGCCGCTATGCCGATCTGGTCGTGTTCGGCCAGGCCGACCCGCACGGCGCCGCGGCGGCCCGATCGGCGGACCTTCCGGCGGCCACGCTGATGGCGTGCGGGCGCCCGCTGCTGGTGGTGCCGTTCGCCGGGGATTTTACCGTGGTGGGGCAGAACGTGCTGGTTGGCTGGAACGCTACCGCCGAGGCAGCGCGCGCGGTAAACGAAGCGCTGCCGATCCTGCGCTGCGCCCGCAAGGTGACGGTGCTGTCGATCAACCCGCGCCGCGGCATTGGCGGCGACGGCGACGTGCCGGCGGCCGATATCGCGCTGCACCTGGCCCGCCACGGCATCATCGCCGAGGCGACGCACACGGTGGCGACCGACATCGCGGAAGGCGATGCGCTGCTGTCCTACGCCGCCGATATCGGCGCCGACCTGCTGGTGACCGGCATGTACGGCCATTCGCGCATGCGCGAACTGGTGTTCGGCGGGGTCACGCGCAGCCTGCTGACCGAAATGACCGTGCCGGTATTCATGATGCACTGACAAGAACCAGCGAACCCGGGAGCCCGGACCGCCAGGGCGGCGCCCGGAAGCTGGCAATGAACCCGACAAGACCGTGATTGTCGGTTGCGGAGCGGCGCGCATGATCCTGATTGGCGCCGATCCGGCCCTTTATCTAACGCTGATTCCGTTACGTGATCACATTCTTATAACGCCTGCCGGGATCGCGAATGCCCTATAAATTTAATCGGATCTGTCGCCATCGTGAGAATGATGGCAGCAAATTGCGTCTGGATTTGGTGCCTCCCGTCCGAACCGCGCCGCTGAAGGAACGAGGATCGATGTCCACGTTAACGGACCCAGCATCGATTTCCCCACCGCAGGAACGGGCGCCGGTTTGCGGCGGCGTCGGTCGTCGCGCCGGGCCGGTGGAGATCTTCGGCAACGAGCGCGCGCCGCTCGCGCGGCTTGTCTCCGGCTGGGGCGAGCGCGAGCAGGACCAGGTTTGGAGCGATGGCTTCATTGCGGTGGTTGCGGTCAGCCGGCGGTCCAGGCCGCCGCCGCTGATCCTCAGCATTGCCGGCCAGCCTTATCTGCCGGCGCCCGGAGGTGCCCAGGAAATAACCGTCTACGCCAATGGCTGGTTCGCCGGCTTCTGGCGGCTCGATGCCGACAGGCCCTACCTGCTCGATGCGCTCATCGAACCCGAATGGTGGTTACAGCAAAATCAGGTCCATGTCCTGCAGGTCGGGCTGCTGATGCCCAACGCGGCATGCCCGGACCAACCGGCCTGGAGCGCCGGGCGGCAGCGCCGCGCATTCTGCCTGCGCAGCATCGAATTTCGCGCCGCCTGACGGCCGGGCTGGAAGATTCGTATGGCTCCCGGCCTGGTGTGGTTACGTCATCTCCTCCAGCGCGCGCTGGAACCGCCTTGCATGCGTGCGCTCGGCCTTGGCGAGCGTTTCGAACCACTCGGCGATGTCGTCGAAGCCTTCCTCGCGGGCGACGCGCGCCATGGCGGGATACAGTTCGGTGTATTCGTACGTTTCACCGGCAATCGCTGCCGCGAGGTTCTCGCTGGTGGAACCGATCGGCAGGCCGCTGACCGGATCGCCCACCGCCTCGAGGAACTCCAGATGCCCGTGACTATGCCCCGCCTCGCCCGCGGCGGTGGAGCGGAACACCGCGGCAACATCGTTATAGCCTTCGATATCGGCCTTCTGGGCGAAGTAAAGGTAGCGGCGGCTGGCCTGGCTCTCGCCTGAGAAAGCGTTTTTGAGGTTCTGTTCGGTTCGTGTGCCCTTAAGTGCGGCCATATCGGTCTCCCATCTCCAACCACGCTCCTCCCGAGCGGGGGACGCCCCCCTAACGGCGTTGTGATGATGCAACAGAGCGGAGCGGTTGCATACAGGGGAATTCATACAACTTCGGGGCGGCGGACAAACGTTCAGCCATATGGCAGAGCGTCCGCGACCGCTGCTGAACACGGCCTGCCGGCCGCTTCATGCGCCCCCGGTGATGTGATTCGGACCTGGTGGCCCACCAGCCTAGCCTGAAGCGAGGTTGTTGTGAACCGCTATGCGCGGCCCGGAGCGCCAGCCCGCGGCCCGAGTGTGGTGCGTTGTTGTCCGCTCCGGCGCGCGGCCAGGCGGCGTTGGTAGCCGCGGCCCGTGCGCTGAAGGCGCGGGTGCGCAGTCGACGGCCATCATTAGACAAGGAACAAACCGATGTCGGAACCGAGCCATGCGCATGACTACGTCGAGTGGGCAAAGCAACAGCTCGCCGCGATCCAGGCCACGCTGGTTGCCCTCGAGGGTTCTGTCGGCTCCCTGAAGGACGATGCACGCACGCAGGCCGATCAGGCGATCATCCGGCTCCGCAGCGCGCGGGACGACTTCAAAACCCGCGTGGAGGCGGCAAGGACAGAGGCGGTGGCGGCCAACAAGGCGGTCACCGAAGCGACCCTCGCGGCCAGCCAGGCGGCCTGGACCCGCGTCGAATCGGCCTACCAGGATTATCTCAAGGCGGCGGGGGATAACGCCAGCGTCGTGCAGACGGCGATCACGGCCCGGGCCGAAGCCCAGCGCCAGGCCTGGCAGTCCTCGCTGCAATCCGTGCGGGCGAACGCCGTGGGCGCGATCGATTATGCGCGCGGCGAAACCCAGGCCGCGTTCCAGCGCCTTGCCGCCGAAACCGACAAAGCCGGCAGCAAGCTCGGCGGGGTCTCCGCCGCCGGCGCGGAATCCTGGCAGGCGATCAAGCTCGGCGTCGAGGACACCATGTCCGCCTTCGAGCGGACCTGGAAGAAGGTCTATGAGTTGGTCGGCAATATCCGCTAGAACCCCCACCGCAGGTTTTGGTGCCTGAGTGAGCGCCGGGACGCATTCTCGGCGCTCATTTCCGTTTTGTCGCCTTACAGGAGGTGTCGGTGTTGCGAGTGTTCGTGCTGACCGCAGGCGTTGCCCTGCTCGTTCTTCCGCAGATCGCCTCTGCGCTGCCGCCGACCGCCATCGCCCCGTTCCGCGCCGCGCCCGAAGCGGCGATCCTGCGTGTGCAGGCAACCGCGCCCGAGCCGTCCGCCGGCGACCCGGCGATTGCCTGGGCGAAAGCCAGGCTTGCCGAAATCGACGCCGCCATCGCCACCCTGGACGCGCAAACCCGCGCGCTCGCCACCGACGCGCGCGCCCGCGCCGACGCCACCCTGCAGCAGCTGCGGGCGACGCGCGACGCCTTCAGCGCCCAGATCAACGACATCGTGGCCGACAGCAAACAGAAGACCGACGCCCAGCTTGCCGAGGCGCGCACCGCGCTGAATGCGAAATGGAGTGAATTCGAGCTCGGCCTCAATAGTTATCTGGACGCCGCCAAGACGGAGATCGCCCTGCGCAGCGCGGTGATCCAGGCGCGCGAAAAGGCCGAGGAACAATACTGGCAGCAGGCGATCGCCACACTGAAGACCGAGGAAGAGAAAGTTGTTGCCGAACAACGTCCGGCCATCGACGCGGCCATTGCCGCCTTGCAGTCGTACGCCGACGCCGCGAAGGTAAGGCTGGCGAAGATTCAGCAGGCCGGCACCGACGCCTGGACCGCGTTGCAGGACAGCCTGGCCGATGCGCGCAAGGCGTTCGACAAGGCCTATGCCGGCGTGCAGGCGGCGATCGACCGGGCGCGTCAGTAACGTCGTGCCCGCCACCGGCGGCGCGCGCTACGCCGCCGGTGGCCTAGCGGCTTCGATTCCTCGGCCTGTCCTTGGTCGGGCGACCGTAGCGCGCTTTTCTGCATCCCGCCGCAGCTCATCTGCCTTGCGCCAACGCCTTCGAACCATGGCTGGCAGGCCTGTTTGCGAAAAATCGTGAGATAGAGTATCCTCGGCAGCATTACTCAGTATCGACGACGCATTTTATCCATATGCAGGAGATATGGGTTCCGGCGCGGTTGGAACCACGCGATGAACACGGTTCTGATCATCTTTGGCTTCGTGATCGGTTCGGCGATCCTGCTCCCATTCGCACATCTGGCCGTGTGGACGCTGATCCCGCCGCTGTCACCCCATTCGCTTGCCAAGACGGGGCATTTCGTCTCAGTCGATGGCATCGAGACCTACTACGAACGGTACGGCTCGGGTCCGCCGATCATACTTATTCCTCCTGGCGGCAGCCACACGAGCACTTGGCGTTTCAATATCGACGCACTGCGCCGGTCGCATGAAGTTTGGACTCTAGACCTCCCGGGCTCCGGCTATACTGATAAGCTTGCCTCGTTTCCTTACACGCACCGAAGTTTCGCGCAGTTCGTCCGGGACTTCATAACCGCCATGGGGATACCGAAACCAGCTGTCGCTGGGCAGTCGCTCGGTGGCACGGTCGCCCTCGAGTTCGCCCTCGACTTTCCCGACCGGACAGCTGGCCTCGTTCTTATTGACGCCGGCGGCTATTCGCGAGGGGTTAAGATGGGCGTGCTCAATCCGCTACGATATCAGGTGACCAATGCGGTTCTGATGTCGTTCTCGTCTTACCCGGCCGTCGTCAAAGGCTTCTACTCGTACCTTTACCACGATCCCGCCCGTTTCGCGGGCGATCCGGCCTTGGTTTCGGAGGCCTGCGCCATCAACAGGACGCCGAACGCACGAAATGCTTTCTACTGGATGCAGCGGGCGCTCGACTTCGATTTCGCGCTGCCCGACGTGCGCCGCATCAAGTCGGTGGCGGTGCCAACCCTGATCGTCTGGGGACGCGAGGACAGGATCGTGGATGTTCGGACCGCGGCGCGCTTCCAGCAGGATATCACTGGGTCGCAGCTCGTCGTCATCGATGACGCTGGCCACATGGTGCACGAGGAGAAGCCAGACGCGGTGAACCGCGCGATCACGTCGTTCCTCGACATCATCCGGTGGTGAGCCGGCGGGCTCGGGCGGAAACCCCGCTAAATTCGCGCTATCGCCGGTGGCATTTCCCTCACTCCCACTCAATCGTTCCAGGCGGCTTGCTGGTGATATCGTAGGTCACCCGGTTGATGCCCCGCACCTCATTGACGATGCGGTTGGCCACGCGGGTGAGAAAGCCGATGTCGAACGGATAGACATCCGCCGTCATCCCGTCCGTGCTGGTCACCGCGCGCAGGGCGCAGGCCATGTCGTACGTGCGCCCGTCGCCCATCACGCCCACCGTGCGCACCGGCAGCAGCACGGCAAACGCCTGCCAGATGGCGTCATACAGGCCGGCGGCGCGGATTTCCTCCAGGAAAACGGCATCCGCCCGGCGCAGCAGATCGAGCTTCTCGCGGGTGATCGCGCCGGGGATGCGGATGGCCAGACCCGGCCCGGGGAACGGGTGGCGGCCGACGATCGCCTCGGGAATGCCAAGCTCGCGGCCCAGCTTGCGCACCTCGTCCTTGAACAGCTCGCGCAGCGGCTCGACCAGGCGCATGCGCATGTGCTCGGGCAGGCCGCCGACATTGTGGTGGCTCTTGATCGTCACGCTCGGGCCGCCGATGAAGCTGACGCTCTCGATCACGTCGGGATACAGCGTGCCCTGCGCCAACCAGTCCGCACCGCCGACTTTCGCCGCCTCAGCGTCGAACACCTCGATGAACAGCCGGCCGATGGTCTTGCGCTTGATCTCGGGGTCGGTGACGCCTTCCAGCGCATCGAGAAAACGCGCGGACACGTCGCGGTGCACCAGGCGGATGTTGAAGCGGTCGCGGAATGTGTGCACCACCTCCTCGGCCTCGCCCGCCCGCAGCAGCCCGTGGTCGACGAAAATGCAGGTGAGCTGGTCGCCGATCGCCTCGTGGATCAGCACCGCGGCGACCGACGAATCGACGCCGCCCGACAGGCCGCAGATCACACGCCCGTCGCCGACCTGCGCGCGGATGCGGGCGATCTGCGCCTCGCGGAACCCGGCCATGGTCCAGCCGCCGGAGCAGCCGGCGATTTCGTGGGTGAAGTTGCGCAGCAACTGCGCGCCGTGCGGGGTGTGCACCACCTCGGGATGGAACTGCACGCCGTAGAAATGGCGGCGGTCGTCGGCGATGGCGGCGAAGGGGGCGCCGTCGCTGGTGGCCACCACGCGGAAACCGGGGGGCAGGCGGGTGACGCGGTCGCCATGGCTCATCCACACCTGCTCGCGCGCGCCGGGAGCCCAGACGCCGCGGAACAGGGCGCAGGGCGCCTTCACGTCGAGATAGGCGCGGCCGAACTCACGATGCTCCGACCCCTGGACCTCGCCGCCGAGCTGGGCGCACATGGTCTGCTCGCCATAGCAGATGCCGAGCACCGGCAGGCCGGCCTCGAACACTTCCTGCGGGGCGCGCGGGGAATCGCCTTCGGTGACGCTGGCCGGGCCGCCGGAGAGGATGAAGGCGCGCGGATTGAAGGCGCGGATGCGGGCTGGATCGGCGCTGTAGGGCATGATTTCGCAATAGACCCCGCTTTCGCGCACGCGGCGGGCGATGAGCTGGGTGACCTGGCTGCCGAAGTCGAGAATAAGGACGCGGTCGGTCATGGGAGGCACCTGTCGGTGACGGTGCGCGGCTTTGCAGCACGGACTTGGGCGGGGCGCAAGGAAGGAAGGCCAGGGGCTCTGCCCCTGGACCCCGCCAAGGGCCGAGAGGCCCCTGGACCCCGATACTTAAGGAATGGGTTCCAAGGGCCTCTCGGCCCTTGGCGGGTCCAGGGCAGAGCCCTGGCCTTGCTTACTTTATACATCCCCCAAAGAAGCCTGCTCCGCCAGAAATCCCTGATAAGCCTCAACCATATCCTCCACCGCCGCCTCATACAGCCGCGCCCCGTCCTCCGGCGAAGACAGCGACGGCGCGGAACCGATACGCCCGTCCGGAAACCGCCGGCGATAATCCGGCGCATCGAAAAACCACGGCGAGGTCGGCGCCACATGCGGCGACATCTGCGCCTGCTTGATCGCCTGCGGCTGGTAATACTGCGCCAGCGACACTTCCGAACACGTGGCGTGGCCGCCCTCGGCGTCGCCGTACAGGTCCTTCGCCAGCGCCCGCGTGCGCTGTCCCGCCCAGAAACTCATCCGGCAGCGCACCGGCCGGTCCGCCTCGCCGAGCGAGCGCAGCGCATACAGTTCGTCGAAGCCGGCGGTCACGCTGGCGATGTTGCCGCCATGGCCGTTGATAAAGAAAAAGCGGCGAAATCCGTGCACCGCCAGCGACTGCACCACATCGCGCACCACCAGCATGAGCGTGGAGGGTCTCAACGAGGCCGACCCGGTGAAGGCCAGATGGTGCTGCGACATGCCATAGGCGAGGGTCGGTGCCACCAGGCAGCCGAGCCGCGTGCCCACCCCGCGGGCGACGACCTCCGCGGTCAGGTGGTCGGTGCCGATCAGCCCGTTCGGGCCATGCTGCTCGACCGAGCCGATCGGAATGATAATGCCGGTCTGGCGCGCAAGATATTCTTCCACTTCCTGCCAGGTGCAGAGCGCGAGTTGCATTTTCCCCCTCCGGTTTGCCGGCCGTGATTGTTTCGCCGCGCCGTGGCGCGGTCAATGTTCGGCTTGACCGGACTCGCCCGAATGCCGACACCGGCCCACGGCCTGGGCCCGCCGCCGCCTGGATCAACCGCAACATCGCCGGCTGGGGAAAACCCGATTCCGTGACCGAGCCCCGCATCATTACCCTGACCGTGAACCCGACCGTCGACATTGCCTGCGATGCCGAAAGGGTGCGGCCCATCCACAAAATCCGCACCTTCGCCGAAATGCAGGACCCTGGGGGCGGCGGGGTCAACGTCGCGCGGGTGGTGCATGAACTCGGCGGCAGCGTGCTTGCCATCGTACTCGCTGGCGGCTTCCCTGGCCAGTTCCTCGAGGAGCTGCTGGCCGAGGAACACGTGCCCTGCCTGGCCGTGCACATCGCCGGCCGCACCCGCATCAGCTACACTGTGCATGACTGCTCCAGCCGGCAGGAATACCGGTTCGTCGCCGAGGGTCCGTGCGTTTCGGAAGATGAATGGCAGGCGGCGCTGGCGGTGGTCCAACAGGCGCAAGCCGACTGGATCGTCGCCAGCGGTAGCCTGGCCCCCGGCATGCCGGAGGATTTCTATGCCCGGATCGCCCGGATTGCCGCCCGTACCGGCCGGCATTTCGTGCTCGACACTTCGGGCGCGCCATTGCGGGCGGCGCTCGGCCAGGGGCTGGCGCTGATTAAACCGAGCCTCGGTGAGTTCGAGGCGCTGGTCGGCCGCAAGCTGGAGGGCACCGAGGAGCTTGAGCAGGCCGCCGTTGCCATGGTGCGCGCGGGCGCGGCGCTGCGTATCGCGGTGACCCGTGGCCATCTCGGCGCGATGCTGGCCACGGCGGTCGGCGCGCTGCATTTGCCGGCGATCGAGGTGGCGGCGCGCAGCGCGGTCGGTGCCGGTGACAGCTTCACCGGGGCGATGGTGCTGGCGCTCGCGCGGGGGGCTTCCGATGCGGACGCGTTCGCGTGGGGAATGGCCGGTGGGGCGGCGGCGGTGATGCACACGGGCACGGCGCACCCGGCGCGGGCGGACGTGGAGCGGCTGCGCGGGGTGATCGGGTAAAGCAAGGAAGGCCAGGGCTCTGCCCTGGCCTTCCTTGCTTTACCCGACATGACGTTGACGTTAACGTCATCCGGTGGTTTATTTCGTTCGGCGAGAAACCACACGGTCCTGCGTTCGGGAGGAGACACAAACGATGCGAAAGGGATTTGGCACCGCGCGCAGGTCCGCTCTGCTGGCCGGCGTTGCTTTGGGCACGGCCTGCGCGGCCGGCCAGGCGCAGGCATCCGGCTTCGCCCTGCTGGAGCAGAGTGCGGAATATCAGGGCGCCTCCTATGCTGGTTCGGCGGCGCGGTCCGACGACCCGTCCACCCTGTTCTACAACCCCGCCGGCATGACCCAGTTACCCGGGTATCAGATCAGCCTCAGCGGCGCCCTGATCATGCCGCAGGCCTATCTGAACGGTGGCAGTGCCAGCGTGAACACGCCGTATGGCCCCTTTCCCGTCGGCGGCGCGACCGGGCACGATGCCGGCGAAAGCGTGCTGCTGCCGAGCTTCTATGCGACCGCGCAGGTGGCGCCGGACTGGCATGTCGGCCTGGCGGTCAATTCGCCGTTCGGGCTGTCGACCAAATACGATCCGGATTCCGTCACCCGTTACTATGCGCTGACCAGCAGCCTGGTCACCACCGACATCACCCCCTCGGTGGCCTGGCAGGCGCTGCCCACATTGTCGGTCGCGGCGGCGCTGCGGGTGGAACTGGCCGATGCGCGGCTGAGCAAGGCGATCGATTTCGGCAGTCTCGGCGCGCTGTATGGCATTCCCGGCTATGCGCCGGGCCAGAACGACGGCATCAGCTCGGTGAAGGGCAGCGACACCGCGGTGGGCTGGCAGGTCGGCCTGCTGTATCAGCCCGTGCCGGGAACCAAGGTCGGCTTCGACTACCGCTCGCCGATTTTCCACAAGCTTTCCGGCTCGGTCGCGTTCTCCGGCGTGCCGGCGCCGCTGGCGCCATCACCGGTGTTCAGCGGCGCCAATGCGGTCGCCAAGCTCGTAACCCCGGATACGTTCTCGCTGTCGGTGGCGCAGGACGTGGCACCGGTGACGCTGCTGGCCAGCATCGATTACACGCTGTGGTCGCGCTTCAAGGACCTGCTCGTTAGCTACCCCGCCGGCCAGTCGCTGACCCAGGAGAACTGGAACAACACCGTGATGGTCTCGATCGGTGCCGATTGGCACGTGAACGATACCGTCACCCTGCGCAGTGGCGCGGCGGTGGACATCACCCCGGTCAGCAACGCCTATCGCACGCCGCGCATCCCCGACGACAACCGCTACTGGCTGTCGGTCGGCGCCACCTGGAAACCGATTCCGAAGCTGGCAATTTCGGCCGCCTATTCCCACATCTTCGTCGACAGTTCCAAGGTCGATCTGGCCGATCTGGGGCCGGGAACGCCGAACTACGGGCAGGGCAATTTGCAGGCAAGCTACAACAACCAGATCAACATCCTTTCGCTTGAGGCGACCTTGGCGTTCTGATCGCGCGTTACCGGCAACACGGGGGAAATGGGACAGATGGCGACACAGCCACAAACATGGGACACAGCCGCTTCACCGTGGCTGCGCGCCTATCCCAAAGAAATCGACTGGGCGTTCGACGAGCAGCCGGGCACGCTGACCGATCTGCTGGATACCGCAGTCCGGCGCTTCGGGCCCAGGCCGGCGCTGGATTTCCTCGGAAGGCGCTGGACCTACGCCGAACTCGGCGCGCTGGTCGACCGGGCGGCGACGGGTTTCTGCCGGATGGGGGCGGGGAAGGGCACGCGCATCGGCTTGTGCCTGCCCAATTCTCCCTATTTCGTGATCGCCTTCTTCGCCGCCCTGAAGGCCGGCGCGACGGTGGTGAACTTCAATCCGCTCTATGTCGAGGCGGAGCTGGCCGCGCAGGCCGAAGATTCCGGCACCACCATCATGGTGGCGATCGACCTCGATCCGATCTTTCCCCGCGTGCTGGGCCTGCTTGGCCGCGGCACGGTGAAGCGGGTGGTGGCCTGCCGGTTCCACCGGGCGCTGCGGCCGCTGAAGGCGGTGGCGTTCCGGGTGGCCAACCGGCGCATGCTGGCGAGCGTGCCGCGCAATGACGACCGCGTGGTGACGTTCGACCATCTGGTCGCCTCCGCGCCGATCCTGTTTCCGCCGATCGCGGTGCCGGAAGATCTCGCCGTGCTGCAATACACCGGCGGCACCACCGGCACGCCGAAGGGGGTGATGCTCACCCATGCCAATCTGGTCGCCAATTGCCGGCAGGTGCAGCGCTGGTTTCCCGAAAGCCGGCCGGGCGAGGAGCGCATGCTGGCGGTGCTGCCGCTGTTCCATGTCTTTGCCTTGACGACGGCGATGAACGCGGGGCTTGCCTGGGGGGCCGAACTCGTGCTGCTGCCGCGCTTTGCCCCGCCGCAGTTGTTCGCCGCCCTCCGCCGGCGCCGTCCGACGCTGTTCCCCGGCGTGCCGACCCTGTTCAAGGCCATCCTCGACCATGGCGCGACCAAGGACGACCTGGCCTCGGTGCGTGCCTGCATTTCCGGCGGCGCCCCGCTGCCGCTGGCGGTGAAAGCCGCCTTCGAGGCGGCGAGCGGCTGCGTGCTGGTGGAGGGCTACGGGCTGACCGAGGCCGGTCCGGTCTGCTTCTGCAACCCGGTGCGCGGCGAGAACCGCGCCGGCACGATCGGCCTGCCGCTGCCCGGCGTGCAGGCGGAAATCCGCGCGCTCGACGATCCCGCAAGGCGCGTGCCGAACGGCGAGCGCGGCGAGCTGGTGGTGCGCGGCCCCAATGTCATGCGCGGCTACTGGCAGCGTCCGGCCGACACCGATGCAGTGACCACGCCGGATGGCTGGCTGCGCACCGGCGATGTCGGGATCATGGATGCGGATGGCTATGTCACTCTGGTCGACCGCATCAAGGACCTGATCATCTGTTCGGGCTACAACGTCTATCCGCGCACGGTGGAGGAGGCGCTGTACGCCCATCCCGACATCGCCGCCGCGACCGTGCTCGGCATGCCGGATTCTTATCGCGGCGAGAGTGTGGCGGCCTTCGTGCAGCTTCGCCCCGGTGCGGCGCTGACCGAAGCGGCGCTGGACGCATTCCTGCGCGAGCGTCTGTCGCCGGTGGAAATGCCGCGGCTGATCGAAATTCGCGCCGAACTGCCGCGCACCGCGGTGGGCAAGCTGTCGCGCAAGGAGTTGCGCGACGAGTTGCTTCGCCAGCCGCCGCGCGCGCTTCCGTAATGGCGCGGTGCCGTGAAACGAGTGGCTGCCCGTTCCGAAGCGATGCCGGCCGAAGAAATGCGGCCGCTCTATTCGGTGAACCAGCTCGCGCAGGATCTGGGGGTCACCCCGCGCACGATCCGCTTCTACGAAGCGAAAGGACTGGTGTCGCCGCAGCGCGCCGGCAATGCCCGCGTGTTCACCCATCGCGACCGGGCGCGGCTGCTGCTGGTGCTGCGCGGCAAGCGGCTTGGTTTCGCGCTCGATGAGATCCGCGAATATCTCGATCTGTACGACGCCGATCGCGGCCAGGCCAGCCAGTTGAGAATTCTGCTGGAGCACACGCAGCGCCGCATCGGCGAGCTGGAATTGCAGCGGCGCGACCTCGACCAGACTTTAGCCGAACTGCGCGACATCGAACGCCAGGCGCGCGCCGCCCTCGCCGGGCGCGCGCCGCCGGCGAAATCCGGCTGATGGGCGCATGAACAGACAGGAGATTCGGATATGACGGATGTCGTCATAGCGGCTTACCGGCGCTCGCCGTTTCATTTCGCCGCCAAGGGATTGCTCACCCGGGTGCGGCCGGACGATCTGGCGGCGCAGGTGGTGCGGGCGCTGGTGGCCGAATCCGGCATCGATGCCGAAGCCATCGAGGACGTGATCGTCGGCTGCGCGTTTCCCGAAGGCGAGCAGGGGCTGAACGTGGCCCGGCTGATCAGCTTCATCGCCGGCCTGCCGCGCGGTGCCGGCGGGGTCGACGGTCAACCGGTTCTGCGGCTCGTCCATGCAGGCGGTGCATCAGGCCGCGGGTGCGATCGCGCTCGGCGCCGGCGAGGCGTTTCTGTGCGCGGGGGTGGAGAGCATGACCCGGGTGCCGATGGGCGGCTACAACACGCTGCCCAACCCGGTGCTCGCGAAGGAATACCCGCAGGCTTACATCTCCATGGGCGAGACGGCCGAAAACGTCGCCCGCCGCCACGAGGTTTCGCGCGCCGATCAGGAGGCCTTCGCGGTGGAAAGCCACCGCAAGGCGGCGGCCGCCCGCGCCGAAGGCAAGTTCCGCGACGAGATCGTGCCGGTCGCCGGCGTTTCCGAGGATGGCTGCATCCGCCCCGACACTTCGGCGGAAAAACTCGCCACGCTGAAGCCCGCGTTCCGGGTGGACGGCACGGTAACCGCCGGCACATCCAGCCCGCTGACCGACGGCGCCGCCGCCGTGCTGGTCTGCACTGCGGGGTTTGCGAAAGCGAGCGGGCTGCGGCCGCTCGCGCGGGTGAAATCGATCGCGGTCGCCGGCTGCCTGCCGGAAGTGATGGGCATGGGGCCGGTCGGCGCCACCCGCAAGGCGCTCGCCCGTGCCGGCATCAGCGCGGCCGATCTCGATGTGATCGAAATCAACGAGGCGTTCGCCAGCCAGGCCATCGCCTGCATGCGCGAACTCGGCCTCGATCCGGCGCGCACCAATATCGACGGCGGCGGCATTGCCATCGGCCATCCGCTCGGCGCCACCGGCGCGCGCATCACCGGTAAGGCGGCTTCGCTGCTGCAGCGCCAGGGCGGGCGCTATGCGCTCGCCACCCAGTGCATCGGCGGCGGCCAGGGCATCGCCACGGTGCTGGAGGCGGTGCCATGATCCGCCGCGTCGGCGTGATCGGTGCCGGCGTGATGGGCGCCGGCATCGCCGCCCATGTGGCCAATGCGGGCGTGCCGGTGGTGCTGCTCGACCTCGTGCCCGGTGCGGCGGGCCGTGCCGTCGAGACCATGCTGAAATCCGATCCCGCGCCGTTCATGCACCGCCGCAACGCCCGTCTGGTCGAGCCCGGCGACCTTGCCGCCGATATCGGCAAACTCGCCGATTGCGACTGGATCATCGAGGCTATCACCGAACGCCCGGACGCCAAGCGCGCCCTCTATGCCAGTCTGGAGGAGGTGCGCAAGGAAGGCTCGATCGTTTCTTCCAACACCTCGACCATTCCGCTGGCGGCGCTGACTTTCGGGCTGGGCGCACGCTTCGCCGGTGATTTCCTGATCACCCATTTCTTCAATCCGCCGCGCTACATGCGTCTGCTGGAGCTCGTGGCCGGCCCCTCCACCCGCCCCGAGGCGGTCGCGTCGATCCGCGACTTCGCCGATCGCGCCTTGGGAAAAACCGTGATCGACTGTGCCGACACGCCCGGCTTCGTCGCCAACCGCATCGGCACGCTGTGGATCGCCGCCGCCATCCGCCACGCGGTGGATTTGTCGCTCACGGTCGAGGAAGCGGATGCGATCGCGGGGCGGCCGTTCGGCGTGCCGTCGACCGGCATTTTCGGCCTGATGGATCTGGTCGGCATCGACATCACCCCGCATGTCGCGAAAAGCCTGTTTCTCACCTTGCCGCCCGATGACGCCTATCGCGCGGTGTATCGCGACGAGCCGATCATCGCCCGGCTGATCGCCGAGGGCCGCACCGGCCGCAAGGCCAAGGGCGGCTTCTACAGTCTGCGGCGCAATGGCGAGGGGCGGGAAAAGCGCGCGCTGGATCTGGCGAGCGGCGAATACCGCCCGGCCCGCAAGCCGGCGTTGGAAAGTCTGGACGCGCACGCAACCGACCTTCGCGCGTTGGCTTCCCATCCCGACCGTGGCGGCCGTTATGCGCGCGCGGTGCTGCTCGACACGTTGTCCTATGCCGCCTCGCTGGTGCCCGGCATCGCCGGCACGGTGGACGCGGTCGATACCGCCATGCGGCTCGGCTACGCATGGAAATACGGCCCGTTCGAGTTGATCGATCGCGTCGGCGCGTCCTGGCTCGCCGCCGCGCTGCGCGAGGCCGGGCGCGATGTGCCGCCATTGCTGGCGCGCGTCGGCGAGGGCCGCTTCTACCGTGTGCACAACGGCAAACTTCAGGCCTTCGCGCCGGATGGCGCATACCATGACGTGGAGCGTCCGGACGGTGTGCTGCTGCTGGAGGACATCAAGCGCGCAACCAAACCGCTCGCCCGCAATGCCTCGGCCAGCCTGTGGGATATCGGCGACGGTGTGGCTTGTCTGGAGTTCCATTCCAAGAGCAATTCGCTCGATCCGCTGGTCATGGCCATGCTCGGCCGCGCCATCGCCATGGGCACGGAGGAAAAATTCCGCGCCCTGGTGATCCACAACGAGGGAAAAAACTTCTCCGTCGGCGCCAATCTCGGCCTCGCTTTGTTCGCCGCCAACATCGCCGCCTGGAGCGATATCGAATCGCTGGTCGAGGCCGGGCAGAACGCCTATCGCGCCTTGCGGGCCGCACCCTTTCCGGTGGTCGGCGCGCCCTCCGGCATGGCACTCGGCGGCGGCTGCGAAATCCTGCTGCATTGCGACGCCGTGCAGGCGCATGCCGAAACCTATATCGGCCTTGTCGAAGCCGGCGTCGGCCTGATCCCGGCCTGGGGCGGCTGCGCGACCATGCTTGCCCGCTTCGCCGCCGACAAAAAGACTCCCAGAGGGCCGATGCCGCCGGTTGCCCGCGCCTTCGAAATGATCGCCACCGCCCAGGTGGCGAAATCCGCAGCCGAAGCGCAGGACATGGGCCTGCTGCGTCCCACCGACGCCATCACCGCCAACCGCGACCGCCTGCTTGCCGACGCCAAGGCGCGAGCGCTCGCCATGGTGGAGGGTTACGCGCCGCCCGAGCCGGTCACCCTGCGCCTGCCCGGCCCGTCCGGCCGCGCCGCCCTCGCACTCGCCGTGCAAGGCTTCGTCGGCAGCGGCCGCGCCACCCCGCACGACGTTATCGTCTCCGACCATCTGGCCGAGACCCTCACCGGCGGCCCGGCCGATGCCATCGACGAAACACCCGTCGAGCGCGTCTACGATCTGGAGCGGAACGCCTTCATGGCCCTGCTGAAGCAACCCGCCACGCTCGCGCGCATCGAACACATGCTCGAAACCGGCAAGCCGCTGCGCAACTGAGGACACAAAGGATGCCCAGCTATCACGCGCCTTTGCGCGACATGCAGTTCGCGCTGTATGAAATGTCCGACACCGCCGCCCTGCGCGCCTTGCCAGGCTGCGAGGATTTGTCCCCCGACGCGATCGACCCGGTGCTGGACGCCGCCGGCACGTTCTGCGCCGAAGTGCTGTTCCCGCTCAACCGCAGCGGCGATGAAGAAGGCTGCCACTTCGAGAACGGCGTGGTGCGCACGCCCAAAGGCTTCCCGCAAGCCTATCGCGCCTTTTGCGAAGGCGGTTGGACCGCGCTCGGTTGCGACCCCGAATATGGCGGTCAGGGCCTGCCCAACAGCATCGGCGTGCTGGTGCAGGAAATGATCTGCTCCTCTAACCTCGCCTTCGGCATGTATCCCGGCCTGTGCCATGGCGCCTACGCCGCTTTGAGCAAGCATGGCGCACAAGACCTCCGCGACCGCTATCTGCCCAAACTCGTGAGCGGCGAGTGGGCCGGCACCATGTGCCTGACCGAGCCGCAATGCGGCACCGATCTCGGCCTCATCCGCACCCGCGCCGAACCCGCCGGCGACGGCAGTCACCGCATCACCGGCACGAAAATTTTTATCTCCGGCGGCGAGCAGGACCTCACCGAAAACATCCTCCACCTCGTTCTCGCCAAACTGCCCGACGCCCCCGCCGGCACCCGCGGCATTTCCCTGTTCCTGGTGCCGAAATTCCTGCCCACCGACGATGGCAGGCCGGGCGCGCGCAATGGCGTGTCCTGTGGCGCCATCGAGCACAAGATGGGCATCAAGGCATCTTCCACTTGCGTTATGAATTTTGATGCCGCCCAGGGTTGGCTCGTCGGCGAACCGCATCGCGGCCTCGCCGCCATGTTCACCATGATGAACGAAGCGCGCCTGGGCGTGGCCATCCAGGGCATCGGGCTGGCCGAAGTGAGTTACCAGAACGCCGTGGCCTACGCGCGCGAGCGGCTGCAGGGCAGGGCGCTCGCCGGCGCCCACGGCTCCGGGCCGGCCGATCCCATCTTGGTGCATCCCGACGTGCGCCGCATGCTGCTGACCATCCGCGCCATGACCGAAGGTTGCCGCGTCCTCGGCCTCTGGATCGCACTCCAGCAAGACATCGCCACCCGCCATCCAGATCCCGCGCGGCGGCAGGAGGCCGATGATTTCGTCGCCCTGTTGACACCCGTGGCGAAGGCGCTGTTCACCGATATCGGCTGGGAGAGCACCGCCACCGGCATGCAGGTGCTCGGCGGCCACGGCTACATCCGCGAATGGGGCATGGAACAGTACGTCCGCGATGCCCGCATCACCCAGATTTACGAAGGCACCAACGGCATCCAGGCGCTCGATCTCGTCGGCCGCAAAATGTCGCAGCACGCCGGCCGCTATCTGCGCCGATTCTTTCATCCCCTGTCCGCATGGCTCGACACCCACGCCGACAACACAGCCCTGGCCGAGTTCGTCCAGCCGCTCGGCAAATCCTTCGGACGCCTGCAGCAAACCACCGCCGAACTCGCCCGCCGCGGCCTCGCCGACCCGACCGAGGCGGCAGCGGGAGCAACCGACTATCTGCGCCTGTTCGGCCTCACCGCATTGGCCTGGGTCTGGGCGCGCGCGGCGGAAGTTTCACTGCCGCATGCCGAAAACGACCCGTTCTATCGCGCCAAACTGGCGACGGCGCGCTTCTATATGCAGAAGATACTTCCGCAGACGGGGGCGCTAATATCTTCGATCATGGCGGGGGGAGCTACGTTGAAACAGTTCGAGGATGCGGCGTTCTAAACAAGCAGGAAGGAAGGCCAGGGCTCTGCCCTGGACCCGCCGCCGCGCGCAGCGCGCCTTCGGCGCGACGGGCAGTGGCCCCCTGCACCCCATTACTTAAGGCCTCCACGCGTCACGATGAACTGCTCAACCTCCTCAATGCCCAACCCCGCCCGAATATTCGAAAATACGAACGGCCGCTCGCCGCGCATCCGCCGTGAATCCCGCTCCATGACATCCAGACTCGCACCCACATACGGCGCCAGATCGATCTTGTTGATCACCAGCAAATCCGACCTCGTGATCCCCGGCCCGCCCTTGCGCGGAATCTTGTCGCCGGCTGAAACATCAATCACGTAAATCGTCAGGTCGGCCAGCTCCGGACTGAATGTCGCCGCCAGATTATCGCCGCCACTCTCGATCAGAATAACATCGAGATCAGGAAACTTCCGCCGCAACTCGGCAACGCCCGCCAGGTTGATCGACGCGTCCTCGCGAATCGCAGTATGCGGGCAACCGCCCGTCTCGATTCCAAGAATGCGCTCCGGCGGCAACGACCCCGCCCGCGTCAAAAACTCCGCATCCTCGCGCGTATAAATGTCGTTGGTAATTGCGGCGATATCGAAACGGTCCCGCAGACGCTTGCACAGCGCATCCATCAGTGCCGTCTTGCCGGTGCCAACCGGACCGCCGACACCGACACGCAGCGGGCCATTGGGAGATTTCATGACCTGAACAGCCTCGTGTACTGGGTTTCATGCCGCATGCCAGCAAGATCGGCCCGAAAGCAGGCCCCGCCAACATCATCAAGCGATGCACCGCGGGTTTCCGCCGCGACCACCAGAATCACCGCCTCCAGCGCCGCCAGCACCCGCAACCCCGCACTCTGCCCGAGCGGCACCAGCCGCACCGCGGCCGAAATCATGTTCGTAGAGCCGGCCTGCAAAAACCCCGCGCAGGCCGCGTCGGCGTCAATCCCGTGCGCGCCCGCCAGCGCACCGACCGCGATCGGATAGGGCAGGTCGGCAATCCCGGCAATAACCTCCGCCCCCCAAGGCGCCGCCGCGAGAACAAACGCATTGCCCTGGCCCAGCGTCTCCGCCAAACGCTCGCGCCCCGGCTGAACCGCGCGGGCAAACGCCGCAATCTCTGCCAGCGCCCCCGCATCACCCTGCGCCGCATGCGCATGCCGCAGCAGAATGGCATCGGTCCGGCCGGCACCATATCGCACCACATCTTCCAGCCAGTCGCGCAGCGTCGCTTCATCGGCAATATCGCCGGCCTCCACCGCCCACTCCACGCCCTGCGACCACGCAAACCCCCCGGTCGGAAACGCTGGCGACAGCCAGGCCAGCAGCCGCAGCGCGGCGGCATCAATCATGTGGCGGATCGTCGTCGTGGTGATGCCCATGCCCGCCGGCATAGGCCCCGGCCTCCGGGTCGAACGGCGCTTCGATGTGCCGGACATGCCCGCCCAGCCCTTCCACCATCGCCTCGATCACATGATCCGACCGGATACGAATGCGGTCCTCGAGCAACTGCACCGGCAGATGGCGGTTGCCGAGATGCCAGGCGATGCGCACGAGGTCCCCCTCGCCATGCGCATGCACTTCCGCCAAAGCCTCGGCCTGCGCCTGCACCCGCACCACCCCGCCCTGGTCCAGCACCAGCCCGTCCCCGTCGCGCAGCCGCGCCGCCTGCGCCAGATCGAGCAGCACGTCCTGTCCGGCGTCGGTCCGCAGCATAATGCGCCGCCGGTGCCGCCGGTCGAAATCCAGCTTCACCGTGTCGGCGGCACGCGCCGCGTCCCAAGTGCCTGCCGGCAGGATAACCGTGCTGCGCCTCAAAACAGGAAATACCGTTGTGCCATCGGCAGCACCGTCGCGGGTTCGCAGGTCAGCAGCACCCCATCGGCGCGCACCTCGTAGGTTTCGGGATCGACCTCGATCACCGGCGTCGCGTCGTTATGCACCATGTCTTTCTTGCCGATTCCGTCGCGTGTGTTGCGCACCGCCGACAGCGTCCGGGCCAGCCCGAACCGCGCCCCAACATCCGCCTCCAGCGCCGCTGCTGAAACGAAAGTCAGGCACGATGCCGCGAGCGCCTTACCGAAGGCCGCGAACATCGGCCGGTAATGCACCGGCTGCGGCGTCGGGATCGAGGCGTTCGGATCACCCATCGGCGCCAGCACGATACTGCCGCCCTTGATCACCAGATCAGGCTTCACCCCAAAGAAAGCCGGCGACCACAGCACCAGATCCGCAAGTTTGCCCGCCTCGACCGAGCCGATCTCATGCGCCAGCCCCTGCGCGATCGCCGGATTGATCGTGTATTTCGCCACATAGCGCTTCACCCGCGCATTGTCGCGCTTCGTATCGTCGCCCGGCAAAGCCCCGCGCTGTGTTTTCATCTTATGCGCGGTCTGCCAGGTACGGATCACCACCTCGCCCACTCGTCCCATCGCCTGGCTGTCGGACGAAATCATCGAGAGCGCGCCAAGATCGTGCAGAATATCCTCGGCCGCGATCGTCTCCCGGCGGATGCGGCTTTCGGCAAACGCCACATCCTCGGGAATGGACGGGTCGAGATGATGGCACACCATGAGCATATCCAGGTGCTCATCCAGCGTGTTCGCCGTATAGGGCCGGGTGGGATTGGTCGAGCTCGGCAGCACGTTCGCCAGCCCCGCCACCTTGATGATGTCGGGCGCATGCCCGCCGCCCGCGCCCTCGGTGTGGAAGGCGTGAATCGTGCGGCCCTTGAACGCGGCGATCGTGTCCTCGACGAAGCCGCTTTCGTTCAGCGTATCGGTGTGGATCATCACCTGCACGTCGAACCGGTCGGCCACGGACAGGCAGCAATCGATCGCCGCCGGCGTTGTCCCCCAGTCTTCATGCAGCTTCAGCGACGACGCGCCGGCGCGGATCATTTCCTCCAGCGCCGCCGGCTGCGAGGCGTTGCCTTTGCCGGCGAAGGCGAGGTTCACCGGCAGTCCTTCGGCCGCCTGCAGCATGCGTTGCATATGCCACGGCCCGGGCGTGCAGGTGGTAGCCGACGTGCCGGTGGCCGGTCCGGTGCCGCCGCCCACCAGCGTGGTAATGCCGCCCGCCAGCGCGTCGTCCACCTGCTGCGGGCAAATGAAATGGATATGGCTGTCGATGCCGCCGGCGGTGAGGATTTTTCCTTCCCCGGCGATGATCTCGGTGCCCGGCCCGATGATGATATCCACCCCCGGCTGCACATCCGGGTTGCCCGCCTTGCCAATTCCACTGATGCGGCCTTGGGTAAGGCCGATATCCGCCTTGACGATACCCCAATGGTCGATGATCAGCGCATTGGTGATGACCGTATCGGCCGCCCCCCCGGCCTGGCACGCCTGCGACTGCCCCATGCCGTCGCGGATCACCTTGCCACCGCCGAATTTTACCTCGTCACCGTAGACGGTGAAATCGCGCTCCACCTCGACCCATAATTCGGTGTCGGCGAGGCGCACGCGATCGCCCGTGGTGGGGCCGAACATGTCGGCATAGGCACGGCGGGAAATCCGGACCATGGCGCTACAGCGCTCCCATCACGTCGCCGCGGAAGCCGAACACCTGCCGGCTTCCCTGGAAGGGCACCAGCGTCACCTCACGCGTCTGTCCCGGCTCGAACCGCACCGCGGTGCCGGCGGCGATATCCAGCCGGCTGGCCGCGCGCTTCCGCGCGGTCGAAATCCAGCGCCGGATTCGTCTCCGCGAAATGGTAGTGGCTGCCGACCTGGATCGGCCGGTCGCCGGTGTTTGCCACAACCAGCGTGGTGCGCGGCAGGCCGGCGTTCAGCTCGATATCGCCGCCGACGGTTTCAATCTCGCCTGGGATCATGGGGATCGCTCCTGCTACCGGATCGGTTCGTGCACCGTCACCAGCTTAGTCCCGTCCGGGAACGTGGCCTCCACCTGCACGTCGTGGATCATTTCCGCCACCCCCTCCATCACCTGCCCGCGCGTCAGCACCTTCGCGCCATCCTGCATCAAATCGGCAACCGACCGCCCGTCGCGCGCCCCCTCCACCACGAAATCGGTGATCAGCGCCACCGCCTCGGGATGGTTCAGCTTCACCCCCCGTTCCAGCCGCCGCCGCGCCACCACGGCGGCCATCGAGATCAGCAGTTTGTCCTTCTCGCGCGGCGTCAGGTTCATGTTCGTTCCTCAGCACATCCACACGCGCGGCAGAGCCCGCCCGCCACGCAGGAAAGTCAGCCCTGCCGCGACAGCGCGGCGCAGCGCCGCCGCATCCGGCGCGATGATACGCGCAAGAAGAATGCCGTTCCAGGCACTTGCGCCGGCCTCGTGCGCGGCGAGCGCGGCCCGCAGCCCCTCCAGCCGCGCTGCCGCGTCAGGGGCAACGAGCACAATCGTGGCCACCGCCCGCGCGCCGCCGCCAATCGCCCGGCGCGCAAGAGCATCACCCACACGCTCGGGCAGGCGAACGGCATCGTGCAGCACCAAAACCCCCGAACGGCGGACCGAGATCGTGTCGCGAATGCGGGCCGTGCGCACGCGCTCACCCATGGCGGCGCGACCGAACACCAGGCTCTCCACGCCCAGGAAAACCGCATCCGCCGCCATCTCGACGCTCAGCTTTCGGTCCAGCGCGCACCCGTCGAACAGAATCGCTTCCTGCGGCAACCACGCCAGCGCGGACCCGCCCTCCAGCGTAACCTCGGTCCGCACAACGGCCGAAGACTCGTCGGGAAGCGTGCGGTAAAAACGCTCGGCGGCTTGGCTGGCGATCGTCACAGCGGCGCCTTCCTGCACGCGCACGGAAGAACACAACACATCGCCCCCCGCGACCCCGCCCGACGTGTTCAGCGTCACCGCCTCCATGCCGTCATGCGGACGCGGGAAACGCGCCTTCAAACAGCCTTCCTGGCGAAGGTCGGCCAATACCGTGGCTTCGCCGCGCAGGCGAAAATCCAGCACAAGCGCTCCATGCGCACGCTGGTGCCTCGTGACCGGGGCGCTGCCCCGGACCCCGCCAGGGGGCTTTGCCCCCTGGACCCCCACCAGGGGCAAAGCCCCTGGACCCACCTTAAAGAATGGGGTCAAGGGGTCCACTGACCCCTTGCGGGTCCAGGGCAGAGCCCTGGCCTTCCTTCAAACCGACAACCTCCGCCGCACATCCCCCTCGTCAAGCTCCTCCCGCCGCCCCGTCAGCACGATATCCCCGCGGTCCATCACCACGATGCGCTGCGCCAGCTCGCGCGCGAAGTCGAAATACTGCTCCACCAGCAGAATGGCCATGTCCCCCCGCGCGCGCAGCAGCGATATCACCCGGCCGATATCCTTGATGATGCTCGGCTGAATCCCCTCGGTCGGTTCGTCGAGCACCAGCAGCCGCGGCTTCATCACCAGCGCCCGCGCAATCGCCAACTGCTGCTGCTGCCCCCCTGATAAATCTCCGCCGCGCCGCCGCAGCATGGTTTTCAACACCGGGAACAGCTCGAAGGTTTCCTCCGTCACCCGCCGCTCCCCGCGCGGCAGCACGGCGAACCCGGTCTCCAGATTCTCCCGCACCGTCAGCAGCGGAAAAATATCCCGCCCCTGCGGCACCCAGGCGATTCCCCGCCGCGCCCGCTCATAGATCGGCAGCCCCGTGATGTCTTCGCCGTTCCACAAAATCGAGCCCCGGCTGACCGCATGCGCCCCGGTAATCGCGCGCAGAAGCGACGTCTTGCCCACCCCGTTGCGGCCGAGCACGCACGTCACCTCGCCGATCGCAGCCGTCAGCGACACCCCACGCAACGCGATTGCGGCACCGTAATAAAGATCGACCCCCTTCACCTCCAGCATCGCTCAGCGCCCCAGATACACTTCAACGACCTTCGGGTCGGCGCTGACATGATCGATTGACCCCTCGGACAGAACCGACCCTTCGTGCAGCACCGTCACCCGCACATCCAGCGCACGCACGAAATCCATGTCGTGCTCCACCACCACCACGCTGTGGCTGCGGTTGATTTCGCGCAACAACTCGGCCGTCTGCGCCGTCTCGGCATCGGTCATGCCGGCCACCGGCTCGTCCACCAGCAGCAATTGCGGGTCCTGCGCCAGCAGCATGCCGATCTCCAGCCATTGCTTCTGTCCGTGGCTGAGATCGCCCGCCCGCCGGCGGCGCAGATCGCCCAGCCGTGTGGTGGCCAGCAACGCTTCGATCCGGTCGCGTTCCTCATCGGTCTCGCGCGCCCACAGGGTGAATTGCGGCCGCCGGTCGCCGGCCAGCGCGAGCAGGAAATTGTCCCACACCGTCAGCGGCTCGAACACGGTCGGTTTCTGGAACTTCCGCCCGATGCCCAGCGCGGCGATCGCCGGCTCGTCCAGCCGCGTGAGGTCGGTATCGCGCCCGAACACCACCGAGCCCTGATCCGGCCGCGTCTTGCCGGTGATCACGTCCATCATGGTCGTTTTGCCGGCGCCGTTCGGCCCGATCACCGCGCGCATCTCGCCGCGGTTCAGCACCAGCGACAGCGCGTTCAGCGCGCGAAATCCGTCGAAGCTGACAGTGACATTGTCGAGATACAGCAGCGTGTCCTCATGCGGGCGAGTCATTCCGCAGGCTCCGGAGAGGGCAGGGGGGCCGGCGCACGCGCGCGCCGGCGGAAGGCGCCGATGATCCCGGCCGGCAGGAACAGCGTGACCAGAATGAACAAGGCGCCCAATGCGAACAGCCAGATCTCCGGCAAAGCGCCGGTGAGGTAGGTCTTCCCCCCGCTCACCAGCACCGCGCCGAGCACCGCGCCCACCAGCGTGCCGCGTCCGCCCACCGCCACCCAGATCACCGCCTCGATCGAGTTGGCCGGCGAGAACTCGGACGGATTGATGATCCCCACCTGCGGCACATACAGCGCCCCGCCGATGCCGGCCATGATGGCGGAAACCACCCAGACCAGCAGTTTGTAATTCTCCGGCCGGTAGCCCAGGAACCGGGTGCGGCTTTCGGCGTCCCGCACGGCGATCAGCACCTTGCCGAACCGGCTGGTGACGATGGCATAGGCCGCCAGCAGCGCGACCGCGAGCACGACGGCGCTCGCCACCAGCAGCCCCGCGCGGGTCGCGTCCGCCTGCAGCGGAAACGACAGGATATCCTTGAAATCGGTCAGCCCGTTATTGCCGCCGAACCCCATGTCATTGCGGAAAAACGCCAGCAGCAGCGCATAGGTCAGCGCCTGGGTGATGATGGAAAGATACACGCCCGAAACGCGGCTGCGAAACGCCAGCCAGCCGAACACCAGCGCCAGCAGCCCCGGCACGGCCACCACCATCACAGCCGCGAACAGCGGATTGTCGAACCCGTGCCAGTACCACGGCAGTTCTTTATAGTTCAGGAACACCATGAAATCGGGCAGTACCGGATTGCCGTACACCCCGCGCCCGGCGATCTGGCGCATCAGATACATGCCCATGGCGTAGCCGCCGAGGGCGAAGAACGCCGCATGCCCGAGGCTGAGGATGCCGGCGAACCCCCACACCAAATCCACCGCCAGCGCCAGGATGGCATAGCAAAGATACTTGCCCACCAGCGACATCACATAAGGCGGCACATGCCAGGACGACCCCACCGCGGTGTTCAGGTTGAGTGCCGCCAGCGTCACCGCGCCGGCGATCAGCACCACGGCGCAGAAGAAAACGGAAAACCGGTTCATGCTTCCACCGCCCGGCCCTTCAGCGGGAACAATCCGCGCGGCCTGCGCTGGATGAACAAAATGAGCAGCACGAGAACCAGGATCTTGCCCAGCACGGCGCCGGCGATCGGCTCCAGGAATTTGTTGACGATGCCAAGCGTGAGTGCGCTGACCACCGTGCCCCACAGATTGCCGACGCCGCCGAACACCACCACCATGAAACTGTCGATGATATAGCCCTGGCCGAGGTTGGGGCTGACGTTATCGATCTGGCTCAGCGCCACCCCGGCCATGCCGGCCACGCCCGATCCCAGCCCGAAGGTCAGCGCATCGATCCACGGCGTGCGGATGCCCATGGCGGCCGCCATGCGCCGGTTCTGCGTCACCGCCCGCATGCGCAGGCCGAGCGCGGTATAGCGCAGCACCGCCATCAGCGCCGCCACCACCAGCACGGCGAAGATGATGATAACCAGCCGGTTCCAGGTAATGGTCAGCCCGCCCCATTGCGCCGCCCCGCTCATCCAGTCCGGGGTGCCGACCTCGCGGTTGGAGGCGCCGAAGATGCTGCGCACCGCCTGCTGCAGCACCAGGCTCAGCCCCCAGGTGGCCAGCAGGGTTTCCAATGGCCGCCCGTACAAAAACCGGATCAGCCCACGTTCGATGGCAATGCCAACCGCGCCCGACACCAGAAACGCCAGCGGCACGGCGATCGGCAGGCTCCAACCGGAAAGCCCCGGCGCGTGCGCGGTGATCGCCTCCTGCACCACGAAGGTGGTGTAGGCGCCCAGCATCACCATTTCGCCATGCGCCATATTGATCACGCCCATCACGCCGAAGGTGATGGCAAGCCCGGCCGCCGCTAGCAGCAGCACCGAGCCGAGCGACAGCCCGTAGAACACGCTCTGTGCCACGCCCCACAACTGTTCGGAGCGCTCGACGGACGCCACCGCCGCCGCCGCCGCCGCGGCCACCGCCGGCGGTTGGTCGCGCAGCGAGGACAGCAGGCTGCGTGCCTCGATGTCGCCGCGCGCCCTTATCACTGCGATATCCGCCAGCCTGTCGGCCTCCGGCGTCCCCGGGTCGGCGAGCCGTGCGGCGGCGCGCGCCTGCAGCATGACGCTCCGCACCCCGGCGTCGGTTTCCTTGGCGATGGCGCGGGCGAGCGCGGGCAGGGCGGCCGGATCGCGCGAGCGGAACACTTCCTCCGCCGCCTTCGCGCGCGCTTCGGCCGCGGCGGAGAATAAATTCAGGCTGCCCAAAGCGGCCTCGATCGCCCGCCGCACCGCGTTGTTGACACGCACGGCGTTCAGATCGTCCTCGTTGACGGTATCGACCTTCGCGCCGGTGCGGGCATCGGTCCAGCCGGCATCGGTGCGAATCAGGATGGCACCGTCAGGCCCGGCATACAGCGCGTCGTTCTGCAGCGCGGCGATGGTGGGGCCCGCCTGCGGGTTGCCCGACAGCGCCAGGGCGGCGATGGACGCCGAAACATTGTCGAAATTGCCGGATGCCAGCCCGGCGAACGGATCGTCCTGCGCGGCGGCCGGCAAGGCGGCAAACATCACCAGCAGCACGAGCAGGCAACGGAGGAATTTCATACTGGCCCTTTGCGGGAGAGAAGACGGGCGGCCATCCGCCGCCCGTCCTGGATCGCGCCGGCGGTTACTGCGCGGCTCCGCCGCACTTGCCGAGCACGACGTTGTAATTCCCGCACGACATCGGCGACCGCCAGTCGGCGATCAGGTCCTTCGAGCCCGGCAGGTATGGCGACCACTCGTTGGCCACCACCGTGCCGGGGGTTTCCCACACCACGTTGAACTGGCCGTTACCCTTCACTTCGCCGATCAGCACCGGCTTGGTGATGTGATGGTTCGGCATCAACGCCGCGTAGCCGCCGGTCAGGTTCGGCACGACCACGCCGATCAGCGCGTCGATCACTTTCGCGGGATCGGTGGTGCCGGCCTTCTCCACCGCCTTCACCCACAGGTTGAAGCCGATGTAGTGCGCCTCCATCGGGTCATTGGTGGTGCGCTTGGGGTTCTTGGTGTACGCGTGCCAGTCGGCGATGAACTGCTTGTTGGCGGGAGTATTCACGCTCTCAAAATAGTTCCACGCCGCCAGATGGCCGAGCAACGGCTTGGTATCGATACCCGCCAGTTCTTCCTCGCCGACCGAGAACGCCACCACCGGGATGTCGGTGGCCTTGATGCCCTGGTTGGCCAGTTCCTTGTAGAACGGCACGTTGGCATCGCCGTTGATGGTGGAAACCACCGCGGTCTTCTTGCCAGCCGAGCCGAACTTCTTGATCTGGGCGACGATATTCTGCCAGTCGCTATGGCCGAACGGCGTGTAGTTGATCAGGATATCCTCGTCCGCCACACCCTTCGACTTCAGGTATGCCTCGAGGATCTTATTGGTCGTGCGCGGATACACATAGTCGGTGCCGGCCAGCACCCAGCGCTTCACCTTCTCGTTTGCCATCAGGTAATCCACCGCCGGAATCGCCTGCTGGTTCGGCGCCGCCCCGGTGTAGATCACGTTCTTGCTGCTTTCCTCGCCTTCATACTGCACGGGGTAGAACAGCAGGGAATTCAGTTCCTCGAACACCGGCAGCACCGACTTGCGGCTGACCGAGGTCCAGCAGCCGAACACCACTGAAACCTTGTCCACGGTGATCAACTGGCGGGCCTTCTCGGCGAACAGCGGCCAGTTGGAGGCCGGATCGACCACCACCGCTTCCAGCTTGCGGCCGAGCAAACCGCCTTTCTTGTTCTGCTCCTCGATCAGCATCAGCATCACGTCTTTCAGCGTCGTTTCGCTGATGGCCATGGTGCCGGAAAGCGAGTGCAGGATGCCGATCTTGATCGGTCCTGCGCCCTGTGCCTGGGCGGACGGCGTGGCGCCGGGGGCGAGCCCCAGCATGACGGCCACGGCGGCGGCGCCGAGGCACGCGTCCCGGAGCCAGGTGCGAACAGAAGCCATCAGTTCATCCCTCACGTGTTGTTATACATTGGCGGTTTCCCCGGGGGCGGACTGGTGACCGCCCCCATCGCCTCGCCCGCCCACGCAACGCGCATGCCAGCAGGCAATGCCCGGGTTAGGGCGGAATTCCTGTGCGATCGCCGCAACCCTGCCGCCGGCGCAATCACGCCCCCATCCGAATGGCGC
This sequence comes from uncultured Alphaproteobacteria bacterium, assembly GCA_963714255.1. GTDB lineage: Bacteria > Pseudomonadota > Alphaproteobacteria > Acetobacterales > Acetobacteraceae > Rhodovastum. Next base: position 28,467 of record CAVQNU010000034.1, on the reverse strand, counting down.
GGAAACGTGCAGACGCCGGCGCGGCGTCCCATGGGGAGGAAAGGAAGCAAGGCCAGGGCTCTGCCCTGGACCCGCCAGGGGTCGGTGGACCCCTGGACCCCGCCACTTAAGCAGTCGTTATGAGAGGGGGGGAGGTGATGGACCGGATCATCGCCTCACCCCCCTCTCATAACGACTGCCTAAAAGTAATGGGTTCCAAGGGGCCACTGCCCCTTGGCGGGTCCAGGGCAGAGCCCTGGCCTTGCTTCCGTTCCTCCCCCACGGAACGTGGCGCCCGCATTGTCGCCGTGCTAGAAGAAAACCTCCGAGGCGCTTGAGTAATCTCGCTCCCGGCATCATCGCCCAACCCGCATGAGGCCCCGCATGGCGCGTTCATGGCTGTTCGTTCCGCTCTTCGCCGTCCTGTTTTCCGCCCAGGCAAGTGCCGCCGGTGCGGTGCTGGTAATGAACTCCAACGAGGCGACGCTCAGCGTCATCGACCTCGCCAGTCATCGCGAACTCCGCCGCATCCCGGTGCTGCGCGAGCCGCACCACTGGGCGCTGACGCCGGACGGGCGCGACCTGCTGGTGGCCGACACCGGCGCCAATGAACTCGTCGTGCTCGACCCGTCCAGTTTCGAGCTGCGCCGCCGGGTTCCGGTCGCCGATCCTTACCAGCTCGGCTTCAGCCCGGATGGGAAACTCCTGGTGGTGAACGGCCTCGCCCGCGCCCAGGTCGATGTGTATGAGGCCGGTTCGTATCGCCTGTTGAAGCGGTTTCCGCTGAAATCCATGCCGAGCCATTTGGCCTATTCGCCGGACAGCGCCACCGTGTTCGTCTCCCTGCAGGGCACCGACAAGGTGGCCGCCATCGACCTGCGCCGCATGGAAGTGCTGTGGACCACCGAGGTCGGCCGCGCGCCGGCCGGCGTGATGTGGTTGAACGGCCGGGTGCTGGTCGCCAACATGGGCAGCGACGACGTGGATGTGGTGAACCCCGCCGACGGGCGCGTCGAGCGCCGCGTCCACACCGGCCGTGGCGCCCACCAGCTTTTTCTCAGCCCGGACGGCAAGCTGCTCTATGTCAACAACCGGCTGGATGCCAACAGCGTGACCGTGCTCGACCCGGCGACGCTGGCCCTGGTGCGGAGCTACCGGCTGCCCGGCGGTCCGGACGACCTCGTCTTCGCGCCGGACGGAAAAATCTGGTTCACCCTGCGCTTCGTCAACAAGGTGGCGGTGCTCGACCCGGCGAGCGGGCACATCGAGGAAATCAACGTGGGCCGTTCGCCGCACGGCATCTTCCTCAACCCGCGCGCGCTGGTCCCGGCCGCGGTGGCCTCGCGCTAGCATGACCGGGCCGTTCGACTTCCTCGCCGGCTGGCTGCAGGAACAGGTTCTGCTGCCGCTGCTCTACACGCTCGGCCTGATGCAATGGGAAGACATTTCCTTCGGCTGGGCGCTGTTCGCCGTCTATGGCGCGGCGCAGGTGGTGCTGACCTACGCCATCTGCGTGCCGCTGGAGCGCTGGCGCCCGGTGGAGCACTGGCCGGATGCCAAAGCCGTCACGGTCGATATCATCTACACGCTGATATCGCGCGTCGGCCTCCTGCCGCTGGTCACGTTTGTGCTGTTCTATAAAATACAGGTGATGCTGAACGGCTTCCTGGCCGACCAGGGCTGGGTGCCGCCGACGCTGGAACGGATGTTTCCGGGGCTCCTCGGCCAGCCGGTGCTCACGTTCTGCATCTATGTGGTCATTCTCGACTTCGCGGACTACTGGCGCCACCGGCTCAGCCACGTGTTCGACTGGTGGTACGGGCTGCACGCGCTGCACCACGCGCAAAGGCAGATGACCTTCTGGTCGGATGACCGCAACCATCTGCTGGACGAGTTCTTTTCCTTCGCCTGGTTCACCGCCGTCGCCCTGCTGATCGGCATTCCGCCGATGCAGTTTCCGCTGCTGGTGCTGCTGCTGCGGCTGCTGGAAAGCCTCAGCCACGCCAATGTGCGGCTGAACTTCGGCTGGCTGGGCGAGCGCCTGCTCGTCTCGCCGCGCTTCCACCGCGCCCATCACGGCACCACCGCCGCCGGGCGCCAAAGCGTGAATTACGGGGCGATCCTGCCCTGGTGGGACATGCTGTTCCGCACCGCCGATTTTTCCGCCGCCTACGTGCGCACCGGCGACCCGTCCGCCGAGGAGGCGCTGGCCACCGGCAGCTACGCGGCACAGCAATGGGCCGGGCTGCGGCGGATGCTCAGGCCCGCGCACGATGCCGTAGCGGGGGATGGTCGTTACATCCAGAAACAGCTATAGCGGCTCCCCCCGGCCGCACGAACGTTGCCGGGGCGAACACGGAGATGTCGCATGTTTGATCGACGTAAATTGCTCGGCCTCGCGGTCGGCGCCGCCCTGATCCTGCCGCGGGTCGCGCTGGCGGACGACCTGATCGAGGAACTGGATAAAGACCATAGCGGCACCCTGAGCCTCGATGAGGTCAAGGCCGCCGCCGCCAAGATTTTCGACAAGCTCGACACCGACCATGGCGGCACGCTGGAGCGCAAGGAATTGGGCAAGCGGATTTCGGACGCCGACTTCAAGACAGCCGACCCGGACGGCAGCGGCACGCTGAGCAAGGCCGAGTTCATCGCACTGGCCGAGAAACTGTTCCACGCGGCGGACGCCGGGCACGACGGCGTGCTGTCGCATGACGACCTGAAGAGCCCGGCGGGTAAGGCGCTTTCGGAACTTCTCGAAGACTGAACCGCCCAGCCGGGGCGCTGCCCCGGACCCCGGCAGGGGCTTTGCCCCTGCACCCTACCAGGGGCCTTGGGCCCCTGGACCCCTTATTGTTGCCGGCCGCAGTGTGGCAAAACCGCAATGTCACTCGGCTGTCACGCCTTCGTAAGATCGAACGCGTTGATCTGGGTGGTGCATCCGGCCCATCAATGCGCGCTCGGCGCCGACGGCAACAGCAAGCGAACAGGAATGGCGGGTTTTCGGGGGACGAGCCTTCTGGACCGCTTCCGTCATGCGGGAGCGGGAGGCGCGCGTCCGCGCTCCTGGCGGAGGCTGCTCCACATCGCCACGCCCACCTTCGGCCGCCACCACCGCCGGATCGGCGACTGGGTGCTGCATGTGCCGCAAACCCTGCGCGCCCTGGTGCGCGCCGACGAAATCTGGCTCGTCGTGCTGGCCGGCCTGCTCGGCTTGCTGGCCGGTCTGTGCGTCACCGCCATGTCCGCAATGACCCAGGCGATGCACCGGCTGCTGTTCGACCTCGGCCCCGCCGGGCGACTGTCCGGCCAGACGGATGTCGTGGCATGGCGGGCGATCTTGATACCGACCGCCGGCGGGCTGCTGGTCGGGCTCTGCGCGCTGGCGATCACCCGCTGGTGGCCGCGCCGGCCGGTCGATCCGATCGAGGCGAACGCGCTGTACGGCGGCAGGATGTCGATGCGCGACAGCCTGATTCTGGTCGGCCAGACCATGCTGTCGAACGGCTGCGGCGCCTCGGTCGGGCTGGAGGCGGGCTATGCGCAGATCGGCTCGGCCCTGGCGTCGCGGATAGGGCAGGGATTCCGGGTGCGCCGCAGCGATCTGCGGCTGCTGGTGGGGTGCGGCGCCGCGGCGGCGATCGCCGCGGGATTTAACGCCCCCCTCACCGGTGCGTTCTATGCGTTCGAACTCATCATCGGCACCTATTCGCTGGCCACGCTGGCGCCCGTCGTGGTGGCGGCGATCTGCGGCGTATCGGTGGTGCGCCTGCTGATCCCCGACGAATACGGCTTCGATGTCAACGTCCCGACGGTGATCGATCCCGCCACTTATCTGCCCATCCTGGCCCTCGGCATGGTCTGCGCGCTGGGCGGCATCGCGATCATGCGCGGCGTGACCCTTACCGAGGACGCTTTCCGCCGCAGCGGCGTGCCGTCCTGGGCGCGGCCGGCCATTGGCGGGCTGATTGTCGGATTGCTGGCCCTGATCACCCCGCAGGTGCTGTCGTCCGGCCACGCGGCGCTGAGGGCCGGGCTCGATGCGCCCTATTCGCTGTCGCTGATCGCTGTTCTGCTGCTGCTGAAATCGGTCGCCTCGGCGGTGTCGATCGGCTCGGGGTTCCGCGGCGGGCTGTTCTTCGCCTCGCTGTTTCTCGGGGCCCTGCTCGGCAAGCTGTTCGCCGCCTGCCTGGCCATGGTGACCGTCGCCACCGCTATTCCCACGGTGGTGTTCGCCATCGTCGGCATGAGCGCATTGGCGGTGGCGGTGGTCGGCGGCCCGCTCACCATGGCGTTCCTGGCGCTGGAGAGCACGGGCAGTCTGCCGATGACGGTGGCGGTGGTGGCGGCCTCGGTGGTGTCTGCCCTGACCGTCCGGCGAACCTTCGGCTATTCCTTCGCCACCTGGCGTTTCCACCTGCGCGGCGAGGCCATTCGCAGTGCCGTCGATGTCGGCTGGATGCGCAGCCTCACGGTCGGGCGGATGATGCGGCGCGACGTGCGGACGGTGCGGGCCGACATGCCGCTGGCGGCCTTCCGCCGCGACTTCCCGCTCGGTGCCACAGCCCGGGTGGTCGTGGTGGACGAGGGCAGCCGGTATGCCGGTATCGTGTTGCTGGCCGATGCGCACGCCGTCGACTGCCGGGCGGAAACGGTGGCAGAACTGCTGCACCACCAGGCCGATGTGCTGCTGGCGCCGATGACCATCAAGAACGCGGTGGCGATGTTCGAGCAGGCGGAATCGGACGCGCTGGCGGTGGTGGACGGGCGCGACACCCGCCGGGTGATCGGCCTGCTCACCGAGCAGCATGCGCTCAGGCGGTACTCCGAAGAACTGGACCGCCGCCGCCGCGAGCTATCGGGAGAATAAAGAATGGGGTGCAGGGGCCTTTCGGCCCTTGCCGGGTCCAGGGCAGAGCCCTGGCCTTACTTACTTACCTTCTTTCCGTTCCAGCTTGCCATCGACAAAAAACAGCCGCGCCAGCACGCCAGGCCCAAGCGCGTCGGCAAGCTGGCGGATGGCGAAATACGGCAGCAGCGCCAGGAACATAATCAGGGTCGACGCCAGTATTTCGAAGAATTTGCTGCCCGTCACCTCGGCCAGCGACTGGCTGATGGAGTGTCCGTGCAGCGCGCCGGCGACGGCTTCCTCGATGGCCAGCAGCACGAACAGGAACACCAGGAACACGAACGACCGGTAGAGTGTCGGGTAGATCAGCGGCTTGCCGGTGAAGCGTTCGCCCAGCCGGATATCGTGTCCGATGAGCATGAACTTGCCCAGGATGAACGCCTTGACGGCCGCGAATCCCCAGGGGGTGACGCTGATGCCCACGTCGCGCAGCACGGCGGTTTTGAGCAGCACGATCGCCCCGAAGCAGACATACAAATACGCGAAGATGATGGCGTATTGCTTCAATGTGTGGCCGGCCCGGCGGAGCAGGGCAGGGGGCGGCCGGAGCATATCGCCGCTCATGTTGCCAGCCAGTGCGGCACGGGCAGGCCCTTCTCGCGCAGGAATGCCGGGTTGAACAGCTTGCTCTGGTAGCGGCTGCCGCCGTCGCACAGCACCGTGACCACCGTATGCCCCGGCCCGAGCGTGCGGGCCACCCGGATCGCCGCCGCCACGTTGATGCCCGAGGAGCCGCCGACCGACAGCCCCTCGTCGATCAGCAGCGAAAACACCTGCTCCAAAGCTTCCGGATCGGGGATGCGCTCGGCGTCGTCGATTGGCGCGCCGTCGAGGTTTTCCGGCACGCGGGACTGCCCGATCCCTTCGGTGATCGAGGTGCCGGTAACGCTCAGGTCGTTCGCCTTCACCCAGCCATAGAGGCCGCTGCCCTCCGGGTCGGCCAGCACGATACGGATGGCTTGATTGCGCTGCTTCAGCGCCAGCGCCACGCCGGCCAGCGTGCCGCCGGTGCCGCACGCGCATGTGAAGGCATCGACCCGCCCGTTGGTCTGGTGCCAGATTTCCGGCCCGGTGGTCAGGCGGTGTCCCTCGCGGTTGGCCAGGTTGTCGAACTGGTTGGCCCAGAGCGCCCCGGTTTCCTCGGCGAGCCGGCGGGAGACATGCACGTAGTTGCCGGGGTCGCGGTACGGCTTGGCCGGCACCAGCCGCAGGTCCGCCCCGATCATCCGCAGGAACTCGATTTTCTCCTGCAACTGGGTCTCGGGTATGACAATGATGGTGCGGTAGCCGCGGGCGTTGCCGACCAGGGTCAGCCCGATGCCGGTATTGCCGGCGGTGCCTTCCACCAGCGTGCCGCCGCGCTTGAGTGCGCCGCGCTGCTCGGCGTCGGCGATGATGGCCAGTGCCGCGCGGTCCTTCACCGAGCCGCCGGGGTTCATGAACTCGGCCTTGGCCAGGATGGTGCAGCCGGTCGCGGCGCTGGCGCGGCGCAGGCGGATCAGTGGGGTGTTGCCGATGGCGCTGGCGAGGTCGTCGGCCACCGGCGGGGCGACGGTGATGTGCGGCTTTGGTCCCATGGCGGCTATGGTCTGCTCTCCCGCGGGGTTGAACACATGACGGCGACATGCGATGGCGGGCCATCATCAGCGGAGATCTCCCCCATGGTCGAGAACATTCCGCCGCGCCAGACCTGGGAAGCGCTGCAAAGCAATCCCGATGCGCGGCTGGTTGACGTGCGCACTGATGCCGAGTGGAATTTCGTCGGCGTTCCCGACCTGTCGCAGGTGGGGCAGGAAGCGGTGCTGATCCCCTGGCAGGTCTATCCCTCCATGCAGGTGAATGGCGCCTTCACCGATCACCTCCGCCGCGCCGGGGTGGAGCCGAAGCACCATGTCTATTTCATCTGCCGCAGCGGCGCGCGCAGCCTGGCGGCGGCCAACGCCGCGCAGGCGGCCGGGTTCGCGCATGTCTACAACGTCGCAGACGGTTTCGAGGGCCAGCTTGGCCGCGACGGGCACCGTGGGTCGGCGAACGGCTGGAAGGCCGAGGGTCTGCCCTGGCGGCAGAAATAATCAGGTCGGGCAGGGCGATGCGCGGGCCTCGCGGACCCGCCGCGAGGCGGCGGTGCGGCGGGCCGCGGCGGGTCGGGCGCGCCGGCTGGAGAAAGCGGTCGCGGCACTGCCGGAGACCGGGCAGCGGGCGGTGCGCAATAAGAAGTGCGCAATAAGAAGAAGGCCGAAGAGGCGCGGGTGTCCTGCTCCGACCCCGAGGCGGTGGTGATGAAGATGCCCGATGACGGGTTCCGCAGACCGGGCTGATCGATGGCGGGTTCTTCAACCGCGACAGCGTGACACGCTTGACCCGGGCCGGGGTGGAACTGCTCATGCCGCTCCGCAAGCCCAAGCGGCAAGACCGCATCCCGGAAAAGCCAGTGCATAACGCCCCCCGCCACCCCGCACCGACCAGCAACAAATCCCGCTCAGGACGCCCTCAACAGGGACTCCTTCACAGCCTCAGAGCCCTGGCCTTGCTTCCTTTCCAGCACCGCCCGACCGCTACGGCATGGGTTCGCACCCGAGGGATCCGAACGAATGGATTTTCGTGTCGCCCGCCCTGTCGACGGTCATGTCAATTCCGTAAGAAATTACGCTGGGATCGTCGGCGGGGGCCTTTTCCCGGGCGTAGGACGCTGTGCAGGCCTGCACCGGGGGCGCGGACTGTGCCAGTTGCGCCGGGATTTTTCCTTCCTGCACCAGTTTTGGCCAACAGCCGGGCGCGTCCTGCGAGACCGAGCAGGAGCCATTGAACGCGCGTATGAAACGGATATGCAGCGCGCCGGCCTCGAGTGCCACGGATTTCACGCCTTCGAATGTCCTGCCGTCGGCGTAGAGCGTCCGGCCGGTGCTCGCGTCCAGGATCATGAACCGCTCCGCCCCGTTTGGGTCCGCCTCATCGAAGAACAGGAAGGGGCCCTTCCGGCCGAGCAGGTAATATTGCTCGGTTTTCAGCGGTATTTCCTGCGCGGCGTGGGCGGCGTTGCAGGCGGGGCGGCGCGCGGCGTCCGGCACCGGAATGATCGCGGCGGGACCGGGTGCGGGCGAGTCCGTGCCGGTCTCGCGGACCATGACGTCCCGGTAGTAGGTGCAAATGAGTTCGCCGGTTTCGTCATTGGCCGATTTCGGCGGCACGGTTTTGACCGCCAGCGGGCGGTCGAACAGAGCGGCTTCCGCGCCCAAGCTGCGCTCGGCGTGCAGGGGGGGCGGGCACAGCAATGCACCGGCGAGCAGAAGCGTCCCTGCGCTGCGATGGAACATCCGGGCCTCCTTTTTTGGGCGTGGGTTGCATGTGGCGTCGGGTGGCTGCCGGTCGCGGAGGCGGTTATAATTGGTCGGCAAGCTCCTGGAGGTACGTCACCCGATCCCGCAGGATTTTAATGAAACACATCGGATATTGGACGGATTTGCCTTCGCTGCCGAATCCGTCCTGGTAATACTGGCACGCGGATTCTTTCCACTGTATCCATTTACGCTGTTCGTTCAGCAGCAAATTGAACGATGGCAGACTGAACGTCTTCATCTTCTCGGATACGCGCCGCCAGGCATCGTTGAGCAGCCTGTCCTGCCGTTCGATCTCGATCCGCGCGCATTCGGCATAGGCTGGCGTGGACTGCGCCGCGTTCATGCACGCGTCAAACGCTGCCGGCGCATCCGCAGCCAGGGCGGCGACGGGAAGTGCCGCAGCGAGCATGCACGCCAGCGCCCGCGCGGCGTGCCCGCTGCCGCCCCATGATCCGCTCAGGGCGTGCGCGTGCCGGCGCAGGCTGACATGTTGGGACCTGATTGAGGACGCTGGCCGAAGGGCGGACGGGGTGATGCGATTGTGAGGCACAGTGCGTCGCTAAATCCGAATTGACCGTAAGGAACACGTAAATCATTCTGTGCGCGTCCTGTCATGCCGGTCAAGGCGTGGATCTGCCGCCCGCGGCGACGCCCGGTTGGCCCCCTCTGGTTGCGGCCCGAATCCGCACGATCTACCGTTCCCTCACCACCTGGGTTCCGGAGGGTCGCCAAGACGCCCGGCTCCGCGCGTGCCATTGCGAGAAAGTTCGATGCTGACGGCGCAACTGACTGAGCACGACACACCCGGCCTGTTCGGCCAAGAGTTCCACTACGACATTTTCGATGGCGGCAAGCAGGTCGGCGGCATCACCCATAACCGGCGGACCTGGCGGGCGGCGTTCACCTTCGGCGGCCAACCCTACACGCTCGATCTCATGGTGGACCCGCAGGCGAGGCGGCTGTTCTGGCCGCTGAAGGACGCCGCGGGCGAGGTGCTGGCGGTGGCGGAGCCTGTGCTCCGGACGAATATTCTGATCGACCTGGGCTTCGTGGTGCAGCGCGGCGATCAGCGCTTCATCTTCCGCGCGCCCTTGCACTCCTTCGTTGCCCCCATGCCCTATCACCTCTATCGGGCGGGCAACGAGGAGTCGCTGGGCTCGGTCGGTCAGCAGACGATTTTCGCCCGGACGTTGCACGCGAACCTGCCGGCGGAATTCGACCCGCCGTTCCAGGCTTTTCTGCTGTCGCTGGTGGTGCAGAAGATCCACACGGAACAACTGGTCAACGGCTATTAGCCGGCGCCCGGCGCGCCGAACCGGTCGCGCCAGGATGGTTGCGCGCCGGGGCAGGGCAGGGCCGTCGCCTCATACACGCCCCGCGCCACCGCCCGCGCCAGGGTGATGGTCGCTGCCTGGCCGAGTTCGGTCAGATCGTGATCGCCGGCCAGCGCCCGGCGCCCGGTGGCGGCGGCGAACACCGTGTCGCCATCCATCGGCGCATGCGCCGGCATGATCGCCCGCGCTAGCCCGTCATTGGCCATGATCGCCAGGCGCTTGGCCTGCGGCTTGGTCAGCGCCGCGTCGGTCGCCACCAGCGCAATGGTGGTGGAGGTGGCGGCGCTGCCCTTCAGCCGCGGCTCCAGCGCCCCGGCCGGCATTGCCTGCGGCCACCCGCGCCCGCCGAATTCCGCGCCCTGCTCGAACGGCGCCGCCCAGAACCACGGCCCATCGCCGATCGTCGGCGTGCCGACCGCATTGACGGCGACGATCGCGCCGACCGTATGCCCGGCCCGGGTGACGCAGGAAGCCGAGCCGAGCCCGCCCTTCACCGTCGCCGTCGTTGCCCCGGTTCCGGCGCCGGCGGTTCCGAGGGTAAACACGCCTGTGCCCGCCGCGACGGCCGCCGCGTAGCCGAGGTCGCGATAGGGGGAAAACCTTCCCCAGGCCTTGTTGCCGCCGTTCAGCAGGTCGAACAGGATGGCGCTGCTGGCCAGCGGCACCAGCATGCCGCCCACGTCGAAGCCGCGGCCGGCCTCGCGCAGCGCCGCCTGTACGCCGCTCGCCGCATCCAGCCCGAACGCCGATCCGCCGGACAGCACCACCGCGTCGATGCCGGAGACGGTCATTTCCGGCTCGAGGATGCTGATCTCCCGCCCGCCCGGCGCGCCGCCGAGCACGCAAACCGACACGGTGGTGGCGGTGTCGAACAGGATGGCGGTGACCCCGGAGCCGAGCGCCAGATCGGTTGCGTGGCCGACTGCCAGGCCGGGGACGTCGGTGATCAGGTTCAGGGGCATGGGCGCAGTTTACGCTGGGACGTGCGAAGAAAGGAAGGAAGGCCAGGGCTCTGCCCTGGACCCCGCTACTTAAGACAACTGTCTAAAAGTAATGGGTTCCAAGGGGCCACTGCCCCTTGGCGGGTCCAGGGCAGAGCCCTGGCCTTCCTTCCTTTCTTCGTCTGTCCCAGCGTAGACTGCGCCCGTTCAAGGGACCCGAGCATGGACTTCCTCACCGAGCCGGAACCTGTGCGCGGCGTGGCGATCCCGGTCATCCCAGGGATTTCCCGCATCGTCGCCGCCAATCCGGGTCCGATGACCTATCACGGCACCAACACCTATGTGATCGCCGGCGACGACGGCGCCAGCGTGCTCGATCCCGGCCCCGACGATCCCGCCCATGTGCAGGCGATCCTGCGCGCGACCGGCGGGCGGGTGGCGCGCATCCTGCTCAGTCACACCCATCCCGATCATCTGGGCGCCGTGCCGGCCTTGCGCGCCGCCACCGGCGCCCCGGCCTACGGTCACCGTCAAAGCCAGACCCCGGCCTTCACTCCCGACATCGCGCTGGACGACGGCGACACCGTCGCCGGCTGGGCGGCGCTGCACACGCCCGGCCACGCCGCCGAGCATCTCTGCTTCGCCCGCGCCGACGGGGTGATCCTGACGGCCGACCACGTCATGACCTGGTCGACCAGCGTGATCAGCCCGCCTGCGGGCGACATGGGCGCCTATGTCGCCCAGCTCCGCCGCCTGCTCGCCCGCGACGACCGGCTGCTGCTGCCCGGCCATGGCCCGCCGCTTGCCGATCCGCGCGCCTATCTGACCTTTCTGCTCACTCATCGCGAGCAGCGGGAGGCGGCGGTGCTGGCGGCCATCGCGGCGGGGCGCCGCACCCCGGCCGCCCTGGTGGATCTGCTGTATCCCCAGCTCGATCCCCGCCTGCGGGGTGCGGCCGAGCGCAACGTGCTGGCCCATTTGCTGAAGCTGCAGGACGAGGGACGCGCCAAGCCGCAGGACGGCGCCTGGCGCGCCGCCTGAACCCGATCAGAGGAAGCGAGACATGCCATCCTATGAGTTCGTCACCGTCAACGTGTTCACCGATATCCGTTTCGGCGGCAACCCGCTGGCGGTGTTCCCCGAGGCGGCAGGCCTGACCGACGCGCAGATGCAGGCGCTGGCGCGGGAGTTCAACTATTCCGAGACCACTTTCGTCCTGCCCCCCGCCGATCCCCGCCACACTGCCCGGGTTCGGATTTTCACCCCCGCGGCGGAGATCCCCTTCGCCGGCCACCCCAATGTCGGCACCGGCTATGTGCTGGCCACCCGCACCGCCAGCCCGCCGGAGCATTTCACCTTCGAGGAAGGCGCTGGCCTGGTGCGCGCGCATATCTTGCGCGGCGATGACGAACGCCCGAACGGCGCGCGCATCGCCGCCCCGCAAGCGCTGTCGATCGGGGTTGCCGTGCCGACCGAAACTGTTGCCGCATGCGCCACCCTGGGCCCGGAGGAGATCGCCACCACGGCGCACGAGCCGCTGGTTGCCTCGGTCGGCCTGCCGTTCGTCATTGCGGAAGTGACGAGCCTCGCCGCGCTGTCGCGCGCCACGCCGAATGTGGAGGCGTTCCGCCACGCCGTGCACGGCATCGGCGAACTGTCCGGCCGCTTCAGCCTGCACCTCTATGCCCGGGTGGACGGCAGCGCGACCCGGCTGCGCAGCCGCATGTTCGCCCCGCTCGCAGGCGTTCTGGAAGATCCCGCGACCGGCAGCGCCAACGCCGCGCTGGCGGCGCTGCTGACCTCGCTGGCGCCCGGCGACACGGTTGATCTCGCCTACGACATCTTCCAGGGCGAGGAACTGGGCCGCCCGAGCCGCCTGTTCGTGACCGCCCGCAAGGAGGCGGAGGGGCCGGTGCTGGCTTCGGTCGCCGGCACTTGCGTGGATGTGATGCACGGGCACGTGCAGGTGTAGCGCGCGCCGTCCGGGCGGCGCGGGGGCGGCGTATTGCGCCGCGTCACCGTTCGATACCTCAAAAACACATAGTTCGGACGTTGGTTGCTATTGAACGCCACCAAATGGCGGTGCAATATGCCGTCGCTCCGTTCCAAAGTAGCATTTGATCCACGGAACGTGACGATGGAGACAGGCTCATGGTGGAGTTGGCTAAAGCGGCACCAAAAATAACGTTGCATAGACGTTGTTTGATCGTCGGCGGCGCCGCGTCGCTCGGCCTGGCCGGCGGTGTCGGGTGGGATGCGCTGGCCCGGCCGGTCGGCAACCCCGCCCTTGTGCTGCCGCACGACCTGGCCGCGCCGCCGATCTGTCGTGCCGTGGCCAGTGCCGAAGCCGACACTGGCCCGGTTCTGACCGGACCGAAGCGGCATTTGCGTTTCGCGTACAACGGCACCGGCATCTGCACCGCCGCGGTGCCGGTGGCACTGCATCGCGGCTATTTCGAGCAGCACAATCTGGACGTGGAGTTTGTGGCGCTCGCCGGCTCGACCGACCAGATGCTGCAGGCGCTCTCCACCGACAAGGCGGATGCCGGCGGTTCGATGCTGCTGAACTGGCTGAAGCCGCTGGAGCAGGGCTTCGACGTGAAGCTCACCACCGGCATGCATGGCGGCTGCACCCGCCTGCTGGTGCGCCGCGATGCGGGGTTTGCCGACATCACCGCCCTGAAGGGCAAGACCATCGGCGTATCATCCATTTCCGGCTCGCCGCGGCATTTCTTCGCCATTCTGCTGTCCGATCATGGCATCGACCCGGACACCGGCGTGACCTGGCGGGAATTCCCCGCCGATCTGCTGGCGGTGGCGCTGCAGCGCGGCGAAGTGCAGGCGATCGCCGATTCCGATCCGTCGGTCTGGCTCACCAGGCTGCGCAGCAATGGCGAGCTGGTCGAGCTGGCCTCCAACCTTTCGGAAGACTACGCGGATTTGTCGTGCTGCACGCTCGGCGTGCGGGCGGCCCTGTTTCATGAGGAATTGCCGGTCGTGGCCGCCCTGACGCGCGCCATCCGCGCGGCGGCGGCGCATGTGGCCGCCGATCCCGACGATGCCGCCGCGGTGTTCTCGCCCTACACGCCGAAAGTGCCGGTCGAGCAACTGGCGGCCATGCTGCGCAGCCACACCCACAACCACACCCCGGTGGGGGCCGCGCTGCGCCGCGAGGTGGTCAAGATCGCCAGCGACCTCAAGCGCGCCGCCATCATCAAGCCCACCACCGATCCGGTGAAACTGGCCAACCGTGTCGTGGTGGACGTGTTGACCTGAGGCAGCTTCGGGCCGCCGCGCGGGGGCGAGGCGCGCCGCATCGAGACGAAAAACATCGAAAAACGGAATACAGACCGCATGAAGATCAGCGACGTCGCCGGCTCTGCGCCCTGGCCCCACGCTCCGGCCGATCCAGTCGTGGGATTCGACATCGGCTCACGCGGCTCGAAGGGCGTGCTGCTGACCCATGACAGCATCTACACCACTTTCATTCCGACCGGACTTTACATGCAGGAGACCGCCGACGAACTGCTCGCGCGCCTGCTGAAGGATGCGGGGCTGAAGCGGCGCGACATCGCCTTCGTGGTCGGCACCGGCTACGGCCGCATTTCGCTCGCTTATACCGACCTGCCGTATCAGGTGGTCACCGAAATCACCTGTCATGCCATGGGCGCGCATTCGCTCAACCCGCGCACCCGCACCATCATCGACATCGGCGGCCAGGATTCCAAGGCGATCAAGATCGATCCGGCGACCGGGAAGGTGGTCGAGTTCGTCATGAACGACAAATGCGCCGCCGGCACCGGCCGCTTCCTGGAAAAGGCCGCCGTGCTGCTCGGCCTGGAACTGCACCAGCTGGGCGACGTGGCGCTGGAGGCGAACGATCCGGCGATGATCAGCAGCCAATGCGTGGTGTTCGCCGAGTCCGAAATGATTTCGCTGCGCGCCCGCGGCGAGCGGCACAAGGATGGTGCGGCGCGCGCCAACATCGCCGCCGGCATCCATTTCGCCACCGCCCGCCGCGTCAAATCGCTGCTCGGGCGGATCGGCACCGAGCCCGATCTGGTGTTCACCGGCGGCGTCGCCAACAACGCCGGCATGTGGCACGCGCTGGAGACGCTGATCGGGGCCAAGTTCGTGCGCTCGCCGATCGACATGATCTATGCCGGCGCGCTCGGTGCGGCGGTGCATGCCGGGCGCCACCACGCCGCGGCGCTGGCCGCCGGCACGGCGCGCCGGACCGCCCGGGCTGCCGCGCGCACCACCGCATCTGCGGCCCGCAAGGCCGCCGCCCGCGCGGCCGGGGGCGGACGCAAAGCCGCCGCGGCGCACAGCTGACAAGGGGGACCAAAATGGCACCGTCACCAGCGAGCGATCTTTCGCTCAGTCCGGCTCTGCGTCCGATCCAGGCGCTGATCGCGGCCGAACAGCAGGACTTCACCGAAGGCGCGGACGGGCGCAAGCGCGCCGGGTATTTCTGCGCCTACACTCCGCCCGAGGTGCTGAACGCCGCCGGGCTGCGGCACGCGCGGCTGTTCAAGGCCGGCAGCCCCGAGATCGTCTCGCAGGGCGAACGCTATACCCAAAGCGTGTTCTGCGACTTCTCGAAAAGCTGCATCGGCGGCTTCGAGCCGCAAGGCGGCGATCCGTTCTATCATGCCGTCGACAAGCTCTACACCTTCCATACCTGCGCTTCGATGAAGCGCGCCACTGAGGTGATTGAGCGGTTTGTCCCCACCAAACTGCTCAATCTGCCACGGCTGCGCAACGAGCCGGCCTCGCGCGAATTCTTCCGCGACGAGATTTCGCATTACCGCGACGACGTGGCCGAGCTTGTAGGCCGCCCGGTCACCGATGCCGAGGTGTCCGCCCAGATCGTGCTGTACAACAAGGTGCGCGCCCTGCTGCGCAGTTTCTCCGCGTTGCGCAAGCGGCCGAATCCGCCGCTGACCGGGCGCGATTTTCTCGAACTGGTGCGCGGCTATTACTATTTGCCGCCGCTGACGCTGCTGGAGGTCTATGGCAAACTGTACCGCAAGCTCGCCCGTCTGCGCGACAACGGCGACCGGCCGGTGCGGCTGATGATATCCGGCAGCATCATGGCCGACGGCGACCGCCGGCTGGTGGAGCTGATCGAGAATGAAATCGGCGCCCGCGTGGTGGTGGAAGACCATTGCACCGGCTTCAAGCCGTTCGCCCACACATTGCCCGAAGAGGGCGATCCGTTCCAGGCGCTGGCCAACGGCTATCTCGACCAGGCGCCGTGTGCGCGCATGAAGCCGCTCGACGACAGCCTCGATTTCTCCAGCGGGCTTGCCGAGGAATATAGCGTCGATGGCGTGATCTATGTGTATCTCAAATTCTGCGCCTGCTACGGCGTTTCCAAGCTGGAATTCATCGAGCGCCTGCAGGGGCGCGGCATTCCGGTGCTGGAGATTTCCAGCGACTACTCGCAAAGCGACCACGGCCAGCTGAAGACCCGCGTGGAGGCTTTCATCGAAGTGCTGCAGGACCGCCGCACCGACGCCATTCTTTCCCCGCCCGCCGGCGGCCCGATGGAGGAACTCGCCCATGGGTGACGTGCTTGAGATCGAACCCGGCCGTCGCACGACGCGCCGGCGCGCCGCCGCCGCCAAGGCCGAATCGCCCGGCCTGAAAGCGCTCAAGGCGCTGGCCGAATCCTATTCCTATGCCAACATTCAAAAAGAGGCGGCGGCCGGAAAATCGGTGCTCTGGGGCGGCTGGAGCTGGGATTCGCCGCTGATCTATGCCTGCGACACCATTCCCGTCGGCTACGACCAGCTCTGGTTCGACGACAGCCGCAAATCCGAAGCAATCGCCGAGGACCATTTCCAGGTGCCCGGCGAGTTCTGCTCGATGATCAAGGCGATGATCGGCCGGCTGCACAGCGACCGCGACAACAACATCAAGCGCATCCTGCATTTCGGCTCGGGCTGCGAGCCGATCTCCGCGGTGCTGGAACTGGCCAAGCGCGACGGCTACGACGTGCAGACGGTGGAAACCGTCACCGCCTTCCGCAGCGACGAGAAACGCGCGCACGGCATCAGGCTGCTGGTCAGCGAACTGCAGCGCATCGCCGTGTGGCTCACCGGCAAGCCGGTGGACGAAGACCGCGTTGCCATCGAGATTAGCCGCAAGAACCGCGTCATCGGCAAGGTGAAGCGTGTGCTGGAACTGCGCGCGCGGCATCCGCTGTATATTCCGGGCATTCACACCAAGCTGATCTTCATGGGCGCCAACCACATGTTCGGCGCCCCGGAGGCCTATGGCGACGTGCTCGACACGCTGGCCGGCGAACTGGAGCAACTGGACGAGCATCCCTTGCCCAGCACCGCCATTCCGCTGGTACTGGCCGGCAGCGTCGGCAACCAGCGGCTGTTCGATGCGATCGAAGAGTCGGGCGGCGCCATCGTCGGCTGGGTCTATCTCGGCACCAACCAGTACCGACGAAACCCTGCCGCCGCTGGAAAGCCTGGCGCATTTCGTGCTCGACGCGCAGGGCCGCGGCGATCTGGGCGAGGCGGTCGGCGCCTCGGTCGCCTATCGCCGCATCCTGGTGGAGGAGGAAGTGCGCAAGACCGGCGCGCGCGGGATCATTTCCTCTTCCATCACCGGCTGCCCCTATGCCAGCCTGATGCAGCAACTGGAGCGCGACCATTTCAGCGCCGCCAGCGTGCCGATCGTCACCCTGGAGACCGATGTGCACCGCGAGCCGCCGACCGAGGAGCAGATCACAAGGGTGAAGGCGTTCATCGAAATGCTGACCTAGCTTATGGCCGTGCTCGTGCCGGTGCCGGAGGCCGATATCGACCGCCTTATCGCGGAAGATGTCGGCTTCGGCGATCTCACCACCGCGGCGCTCGGCATCGGCGACGCGCCGGGGGCGATCCGCTTCGCCGCCCGCCATCCGTTGGTGGTCTGCGCCACCGAGGAGGCGGCGCGGGTGTTCGCCCGCCTCGGCGCGCAGGCGCTTGTGCTGGCGGGCAGCGGCAGCGTGGCCGAACCGGGCACGCCTTTGCTGGAGGCCACCGGGTCGGCGGCGGCGTTGCATGCCGGCTGGAAGGCGGCGCAGGCGCTGGTCGAATGGGCCTCGGGCATTGCCAGCGCGGTGCACGACATCCGGCAGGCGGCACGCGCGGTGAACCCGCGCATCACCATTGCCTGCACGCGCAAGGCGGCCCCGCTCAGCCGGGCGCTGTCGGTCAAGGCGGTGCTCGCCGGCGGCGGGGTCATGCACCGCACCGGCCTGGCCGACACGGTGCTGCTGTTTCCCGAGCACCGCGCCTTCCTGCCCGATCTCGACGCCGCCGCCCTGATCGCCCGCCTGCGCGCGGCAACGCCGGAGCGCAAGCTGGTGGTTGAGGTGACCGACGCCGACAGCGCGCGCCGCTTCGCCGCCGCCGGGGTGGACGTGCTGCAGTTGGAGAAATTCACCCCCGAAGCGGTGGCGGAACTTGCCGCGTCCCTGGCCCGCCTGCCGCGCCGCCCGGTGCTGGCGGCGGCAGGTGGCATCAATGCGAGCAATGCCGCCGCCTACGCCGAAGCGGGCGCGGACGTGCTGGTGACCTCCGCCCCCTATGCCGCGCCGCCGCGCGATGTGCAGGTGCGGCTGGGCCCGGCGCCGAACGGCCAAGCCTGAGGCGCCGCGACCGGCATCAGGCCGGGACCGGGACGGGACGGAAATACGCCACGTACCAAGCCCCAGGACGGGACTCGCGCTGCACGAGTTCAAACCCCGCGCGCCGGACGATGGGCGCCACCGCGTGCAGCGGCTTGAAGTCGATGCGGGTTGCCAGCAGCCAGCCGATGCCCATCGACCGCAGGCTGCGTTCGAGCCCGGACCCGTATTCCGGATCGGCGATCACCAGCCACCCATCCGGCCGCAGCTTGGCGCGCACCGAGGCGAAATACCGGGCCAGGTGACTCTCATCGAGATACATGCAGACGCCGACCAGGGTCACCAGGTCGAGATCGGCGCGGGCCCGCGCGTGGAATGCCGCCTCGGGGATGGCGCCCGGCACGGCGGCGGGGTCGTTTACTTCGATCACCGTGCCGATGCGTCCGCGCCGATCGGCGGCCGGGGTGATCTGTCCGGCGCCGCCGATATCGCACAGCACTGAAGCGGATTTGCCTTCCAGTGTCAGGTCGAACAGGCGGGCGAGGAAGGCGGGGTCGCGGCTGGGCGAGCGGGTGTTGAGCAACGGCGTGTGGTCCGCGCCGGGCCGCGCGACGAAATGGTTGCGCCAGGCGGTGGCAACTATTGCTGCAATGGCCAGTACCGATGAGGGCGGCAGGCATATGAGGGCCTCTTGGTGTTTCGGCGGCGCATCATTAGCGGCCAGCAAAAAGGAAGGCCAGGGCTCTGCCCTGGACCCGCAAAGGGCCGAAAGGCCCCTTGACCCCGCTACTTAAGAGGTCCACGGGCGAAGCTCTTGGTGGGGTGCAGGGGCAAAGCCGTCGTGCCGAAGGCGCGCTGCGCGCGGGCCGGGGTCCGGGGCAGCGCCCCGGCCATGCCCCGAAACGTGGAGTTCTCAATGAAGCGCCTTCTCCTGGCCGCCGCCCTTTTCTTGGCCGCCGCTGCCCCGCCACCGCCCATGCACGTCGATCCATCCTGGCCGCAGCCCCTGCCGCACGGCTGGGTGTTAGGCGAGGTCTCCGGCGTCGCCACCGACCAGCAAGACCATGTTCGGATCATCCAGCGCCCGGTCGCCGACAAGCAGCACGCCGCCCCGCCGGTCATCGAGTTCGACCCCGAAGGCCGCGTGGTGCAGGCCTGGGGCGGCCCCTGGCGCGGCGAGGGGCCGCGCTACGACTGGTTCACCAGCGAGCACGGCGTCTATGTCGATCCCAAGGGATTTGTCTGGCTCGGCGGCAACGGCATGGCGGACGGTCAGGTCCTGAAGTTCACCCGCGACGGCAAATTCGTGCTGCAGATCGGCCATCCCGGCGCCCGGATCGACAGCAACGACGTAACCAAGCTCGGCCGCCCCGCCGACACGCGGCTCGACCCGGCCGCCAACGAGATCTACATCGCCGACGGCTATGGCAACCACCGCATCATCGTCTTCGACGCCGACACCGGCGCCTACAAGCGTCACTGGGGCGCGTATGGCCTGCGCCCGACCGACCACCATCTGGCCTACGACCCGAAGGCCCCGCCGGCGCGCCAGTTCGGCAATCCGGTGCATTGCGTCAAGCTGTCGCGCGACGGTTTGGTATATGTCTGTGACCGCAAGAACGACCGCATCCAGGTGTTCCGCCACGACGGCAGCTTTGTTGCCGAGTGGTTCATCAAGCCCGGCACGCGCGGCCTTGGCAGCGTCTGGGACCTGGCACTCTCGCCGGACGGGGCACAGGTGTTCCTGTACAACGCCGATGGCACCAACAACGAGGTGCGCGTTCTGCGCCGGGGCGACGGCAATATCCTGAGCGTCTTCGGCAGCCCCGGCCGGGCGCCGGGGCAGTTCCATTGGGTGCACAGCATTGCCGTCGACAGCCACGGCGACGTGTTCACCACCGAAGTGGACGGCGCCAACCGGGTGCAGAAATTCGTCCCCGCCGGCCGGCCCTAAGGCTCAGACCGGGCGCTGCGCCTCATAGGCCTGCAACTGGGCATAGGCCGCCCGCAGCAGGGTCGCCGGACGGCCCGCCGCGCGGGCGCGCGCCAGCATGTCGCCGACGATATGGTCCGCCTCCACCTTGCCGCCGCGCCGCAGGTCGCGCTGCATGGAGGAGTTGTTGGTCGAGTCGCGGTCGGTCAGCATGGCGCGCGTCGCCGCCAGGAATTCCGGGCGCGGCGGGAAGCCGGCGGCCTCGGCCACCGCGGCGCAGTCGGCGAACATTTCCAGCATCAGCGCCGCCCCGTCCTGGGTGCGAGCGATCTGGCCGACGGTGGCGCGCAGCAGGCAGCAAGTGCCCGCGACGCTGCACAGCAGGGCAAATTTTTCCCACATATCCAGCAGGATATTATCCGACAGCGCGGACCCGAAGCCGCCCTTGACCAGCTCGGTTTGCAGCAGTTCCAGGCGCTCGCGCTGGGCGGGTTCGCGCGGGCCGTGAATAAACCCCTGTAACGTGTTGAGGTGGCGGATAGTGCCATCGGGATCGAGCGTCACGCCGATCAGCGCCACGCCGCCGGCCACGTTGGCAGCACCGAATGTGGCATCCAGCACGTCGAGGTGCCTGATGCCGTTGAGCTGCGGGATGATCAGCGCGCCAGGTGCGGCCGGACGGATCGTCTCGATTGCGTCGTTCAGGTCGTAGGATTTGCAGGAAACGATGATCACGTCCCAGCCCGGCGCGGCAGCCTCGCGCAGCAGGGTTTTCACTTTGACCTGCGCATCGCCCAGCGGGCTGCGGATGACCAGCCCGTCGCGTTCGACTTGCCCGGCGCGACGCGGCCGGACCAGAAACGTTACGTCCACGCCCGCCGCCGCCAGCCGCCCGCCGAAATAGCCGCCGATCCCGCCGGCCCCGAGCACCAGGATGCGCATTGTTGCCTCCCCCTTTTTCGCAGCCCGGTGGAGAGTGCCCGCCGGCATCGGGCTTGCCAACTCTGCCGGCATTTGGGGCACGGCAAAAAAGCAAGGCCAGGGCTCTGCCCTGGACCCGCCAAGGGCCGGAGGCCCTTGGAACCCATTACTTTTTAGACAGTTGCCCTGCCGGTATTACGCGGCCATTTCCCCGCGCCCTCGCGGGATGCTAGAGGTACCCCATCATGACAGACCAACCGCTCCCTTCCGTCGCCCTCGGCAGCGACCATGCCGGGTTTCCGCTGAAGACCGTGCTGGTCGCCGCCCTGCGTGACGCCGGGCACGAGGTGCTCGACCTCGGCACCTACACGCCCGACCGCGTCGACTATCCCGACTACGCCCACGCCGTTTCCCGCGCCGTCGAGGCCGGGCAGGCGCGATTCGGCGTGCTGGTGTGCGGCAGTGGTGTCGGCGTCTCCATCGCCGCCAACCGCCATCCCGGCATCCGCTGCGTGCTCGCCTCCGAGCCGCTTACCGCCACCCTGTCGCGCGCCCATAACGACGCCAACGTGCTCGCCCTCGGCGCCCGGCTGACCGGGGAGGACATGGCGCTGGCAATCCTGCGCGCCTTCCTCGCCGGCAGCTTCGAGGGCGGCCGCCACGCGGCGCGGCTGGCCAAGCTCACCCAAGCTCCCCAAGGGACTCCGGAATGAACGACGCTGCCATCACCGCGGCCGCAACGCTGGACCGCTTCTTCAACGCCCCGCTCGCGGAAACCGACCCCGAGCTGGCGGCCGCCATCGGCCGCGAACTGCACCGCCAGCAGGACGGCATCGAGCTGATCGCCAGCGAGAACGTCGTCTCGCGCGCCGTGCTGGAAGCGCAGGGATCGGTGCTGACCAACAAATACGCCGAAGGCTACCCCGGCCGGCGCTACTACGGCGGCTGCGCCGAAGTGGACGTGGCCGAGACGCTGGCCATCGAGCGCGCCAAGCGTCTGTTCTCCGCCGGTTTCGCCAACGTGCAGGCGCATTCCGGCTCGCAGGCCAACCAGGCCGTCCTGCTGGCCCTGCTTACGCCCGGCGACACGATCCTGGGCATGAGCCTGGCCGCCGGCGGCCACCTGACCCACGGCGCCGCCCCCAACCTGTCGGGCAAATGGTTCCGCGCCGTGCAATACGGCGTCCGCCGCGACGACGGGCTGCTCGATTACGACGAACTGGAGCGGCTCGCCCGCACCGAGCGTCCGAAACTCATCATCGCCGGCGGCTCGGCCTATCCGCGGGTGATCGACTTCGCCCGCATCCGCGCCGTGGCCGACGAGGTGGGCGCGGTGTTCATGGTGGACATGGCGCATTTCGCCGGGCTGGTGGCCGCCGGCATCCATCCCAGCCCGCTGCCGCATGCCCATGTGGTCACCACGACCACCCACAAAACCCTGCGCGGGCCACGCGGCGGCATGGTGCTGACCAACGACGCCGAAATCGCCAAGAAGATAAACGCCGCTATTTTCCCGGGGCTGCAAGGCGGCCCGCTGATGCATGTCATCGCCGCCAAGGCCGTCGCCTTCCACGAGGCGCTGGCGCCCGAGTTCCGCGCCTATCAGCAGGCCGTGGCGGCGAACGCCAAGGCGCTGGCGGCGACGCTGGTGGATCAGGGTCTGGCCATCGTCACCGGCGGCACCGACACCCATCTCATGCTGGTGGACCTGCGCCCCAAGAACGTCACCGGCAAGGCCGCCGAGGCCAGCCTGGACCGCGCCCATATCACCGCCAACAAAAACGCCATCCCGTTCGATCCTGAAAAACCCGCGATTACCTCCGGCCTGCGGCTGGGCACCCCCGCCGCCACCTCGCGCGGCTTCGGGGTGGCCGAGTTCCAGGAGGTCGGGGCGCTGATTGGCGAGACGCTGGAGGCCCTGGCACGCTCGAACGACGGCAGCAACGCGGCGGCGGAACGGGCGGTGGGGGAACTTGTGCTGGCGCTTTGTGCGCGGTTTCCGATTTACGCGCGGTAGTTGTGGTGCTGTTTGGCCGGGGCGTTGCCCCGGACCCCACCAGGGGCTTTGCCCCTGGACCCCACCAAGGGCCGGAGGCCCTTGGAACCCTGGGAGCTTCCATCGCCGGGGGTTGCCGGTAGATGCACTGCCCCTTCTGCGGCCACGGCGACACCCAGGTCAAAGACAGCCGCCCCACCGAAGACGGCTCCGCCATCCGCCGCCGCCGCTCCTGCGCCGCCTGCAGCCAGCGCTTCACCACCATCGAGCGCGTGCAGTTGCGCGAACTCACGGTCATCAAATCCGACGGCCGCCGGGTGCCGTTCGACCGCGACAAGCTGGCCCGCTCGGTGCGCATCGCCCTGCGCAAGCGCCCTGTGCAGGAGGAACGAATCGAGCGCATCGTCAACGGCATCGTCCGCCAGCTCGAAGCCTCCGGCGAAAGCGACATCCCCAGCAAGCAGATCGGCGAGCAGGTCATGGAGACGCTGAAGGAAGTCGACGCCGTGGCCTATGTCCGTTTCGCCTCGGTCTACCGCAACTTCCGTGAGGCCAAGGATTTCGAGACCTTCCTTGGCGAGCTGGGCGAACCCACATAGCCGGTTGAATGGACGATCTGTCACATATGCGGGCCGCCCTGGCCCTGGCCCGCCGGGGCCTCGGCAACGCCTGGCCCAACCCCTCGGTCGGCTGCGTGGTCGTGCGCGAACACCGCGTGGTAGGCCGCGCCGTTACCGCGCCGGGCGGCAGGCCGCATGCCGAGCCGCTCGCGCTCGCCATGGCTGGTGCGGCCGCGCGCGGCGCCACCGCCTATGTCACGCTGGAGCCCTGCTGCCACCACGGCCGCACCCCGCCCTGCACCGACGCGCTGATCGCCGCCGGCATCGCCCGCGTGGTGGTGGCTACCAGTGATCCCGACCCGCGGGTGAACGGCGCCGGCATCGCCCGGCTGCGCGCCGGCGGCATCGCGGTGGAGCAGGGGGTGCTGGCCGCCGAGGCCGAGGATGTGAACGCCGGCTTCTTCAGCCGGGTGCGCCGCGGCCGCCCGCTGGTCACGCTCAAGCTCGCCTCCACCCTCGATGGCCGCATCGCCACCCGCACCGGCGAGAGCCGTTGGATCACCGGCGAGCCGGCGCGGCGCATGGCCCACGCGCTGCGCGGCCGGCACGACGCGGTGATGGTGGGGGTAGGCACGGTGCTGGCCGACGACCCCGACCTGACCTGCCGCATTCCCGGTTACAAACCGGTCCAGTCCGTGCGCGTGGTCGCCGACAGCCATTTGCGCACCAGGCTGACCAGCCGGCTGGTGGCCACCGCCGCGCAAACCCCAACCTGGCTGATCGCCCGCAATGGCGCCTGCCCCGAGCGCCGCCGCGCCCTGGAAGGGGCCGGGGTGGGCGTGATCACCGTGGACGCCGGCACGCCAGGCGTGGATTTGGCTGCGGCCCTGGCGGTGCTGGCCGACCGGGGCATCACCCGGCTGCTGGCCGAAGGCGGCGCCCAGATGGCGGCCGCCCTGCTGCGCGCCGATCTGGTGGACCGCATCGCCTGGTTCCACGCCCCCTCCATCATGGGCGGCGACGGCTGGCCGGCCGCGCAGGCGTTCGGCACCGGCCGGCTCGCCGCCATGCCGCGGTTCGTGCGTGCCTCGGCGACGCCGCTGGGCGAAGATATGCTGACAGAACTGAGGAGAGCGGCCTGATGTTCACCGGCATCGTCACCGCCATCGGCACGGTGCGCGAGCTCACCCCCATCGGCGCCGGCGCCGACATGCGGCTGGTTATCGCAACCCCCTGGAAAGACACCGCCAGCATCCCGCTCGGCGCCTCGATCGCCTGCGCGGGCTGCTGCCTGACCGCGATCGAGGTCGGTCCGGACTGGTTTTCCGTCACCGCCTCGGCCGAGACCCTGTCGAAAACCACGCTGGGCACCTGGACGCCGGGCACCCGGCTGAACCTGGAACGGCCGCTGCGGGTGGGCGACGAGCTGGGCGGGCATATCGTCGCCGGCCATGTGGACGGGGTGGGCGAGGTGGTATCAGTCACCCAGGAACACGGCTCCGGCCGCTGGGTCTTCCGCGTGCCGGAACCGCTGGCCCGCTTCATCGCCCCGAAGGGCAGCGTTGCCATCGACGGGGTGTCGCTGACCGTCAACGACGTGCAGGGTGCCAGCTTCGGGGTGAACATCATCCCGCACACCGCGTCCGCCACCACCTTCGCCGACCGCCGCGCCGGCGATGGGGTGAACATCGAAATCGACACCGTGGCGCGCTACGTCGCCCGACTGCAGGAATGGCGATGACCGACACGCCGCTGACCCGCTCGCTGGCCGACTACCTCGCCTCGGCCGAGGACCTGATCGAGGAGGCGATGAACGGCCGCATGTTCATCCTGGTCGATGACGAAGACCGGGAGAACGAGGGCGACCTGATCATCCCGGCGCAGTTCGCCACCCCCGACAAGGTGAACTTCATGGCCCGGCACGCCCGCGGCCTGATCTGCCTGGCCATGACCGGCCACCGCATCGAGCAGCTCGGCCTGCCGCTGATGAGCCCCTCCAACGGCACCCGCCATCAGACCGCCTTCACCGTCTCGATCGAAGCGAAGCACGGCGTCACCACCGGCATTTCCGCCCATGACCGGGCCCACACCATCGCCGTGGCGATCAACCCGGAATGCGGCCGCGACGACATCGTGAGCCCCGGGCATGTGTTTCCGCTGGCGGCGCGCGAGGGCGGCACCCTGGTGCGCGCCGGCCACACCGAGGCCGCGGTGGATATCGCCCGCCTCGCCGGCCTGAACCCGTCCGGCGTGATCTGCGAAATCATGAACGACGACGGCACCATGGCGCGCCTGCCAGACCTGGTGGCCTTCGCCCAGCGCCACGCGCTGAAGCTCGGCACCATCGCCGACCTGATCCAGCTCCGCCGCCGCACCGAGCGGCTGGTCAAGCGGGTGGAGCAGGGGGTGCTGCGCGATGCCGCCGGCGGCGATTGGCAACTCTACGTCTACGCCAACACGGTCGAGTATGCCGAGCATCTGGTGCTGGTGAAGGGCGATCTGTCCGGGCCGGAGCCGGTGCTGGTGCGCATGCACGGCGTCAACCTGATCAACGACGTGCTGGGCGGCGCCGCCTCGGCAACGCTGCACGCCGCCATGCGCCAGATCGCCGCCGCCGGGCGCGGCGCGGTGGTGCTGATCCGCGAAACCCGGCCCACCGTGCTGTCGGACCGGGTCCGCCATCTGTCCGGCGCCACCCAGCCCAGCGGCCAGTTGCGTGACTACGGCATCGGCGCCCAGATCCTGCTCGATCTCGGCGTCAAGGATCTTGTGCTTCTGTCCAACACCGAACGCACCATTATCGGCATCGAGGGCTACGGGTTGAACATCGTCGGTCGCTTGCCGGTCGAGGCGGCATGACATTCATGCCCGAGGCGTGCGGATGAGCACCGCCGATGCCCCCCTGCCGACGGCCCCGCATATCGACGGGCCGCCGCCGTATCTGCTCGTCGTGCGCGCGCCCTATTACACCGGGGTCGTGGACGGGTTGCGCGAGGGCGCTGCCCGCATTCTCCGCCAGGCCGGCGCCGGCTTCGAGGTGCTGGACGTGGCCGGCGCGCTGGAACTGGCCGGTGCGGTGCGGCTCGCCGTCGGTGGGACCCGCCATTTCGACGGCTATGTGGCACTCGGGTGCGTCGTGCGCGGCGACACCGACCATTATGAGTATGTCTGCCGCGAGGCGATGGCCGGGCTGACCCAGGTGGTGCTGCAATTCGGCCTGTGCCTGGGCAACGGTCTGCTGACCGTGGACCGGGTGGATCAGGCGATCGCGCGCGCCCAGGCGGACGGCCCCAACAAGGGCGCCGAGGCTGCGGTCGCGGCGTTGCTGCAAATCCGCGCCGCCCGCTGGCTGGGAACCGAGTGATGGCCGATCGCCCGCGCAACCGCGGCCCGCATGCCGCCCGCCCGCAAACCCGGCCGCGCACCGGCTCGCGCGTGGCTGCCGTGCAGGCGCTGTTCCAGGCCGAGCAGGCGCAATCCGGCGCCGAGACCGTGATCGACGAGTTCGTCCGCCATCGCCTGGGCGAGCTTCCCGATCCGCGCGGCATCAACGCCGGCGGCTTCGAGGACGGGCGCGTCGCCGACGTGCACGTGCCGCTGTTCGCCCAGATCGTCCGCGTGGCCACCTGCCAGCAGGACACGCTGGACCCGATCCTCTCGGCGGCGCTGACCGAGGACTGGCCTCTCGCGCGGCTCGACCCGGTCCTGCGCGCCCTGCTGCGCGCCGCGGCGGCCGAGCTGTGGATGCCGGGCGGCCCGCCGGCCAAGGTGGTGATCAACGAATACATGGACGTGGCGCATGGGTTCTTCGACGGCGAGGAGCCACGTTTGGCCAACGGCGTGCTCGACCACATCGCCCGCCAGCTCCGCCCGGCGGAGTTCGCCGAAGCGGGCTAGCCCGGTGTCCCCCGCGCAGCGGCGGAAGGGGAAGGGATGACCGGCCTCCCCGCCGAATTTTCCCTCATCGCCCGGCATTTCCGCCCGCTCGCCGGCCCGGGCGCCCTCGGTCTCGGCGATGACGCGGCGGTGTTCACCCCGCCACTCGGCCGCGAACTGGTGGTCGCGGCCGACGCCATCGTCGCCGGCGTGCATTTCCTTCCCGGCGATCCGCCCGACCTGATCGGCAAGAAGTTGCTGCGCACCAACCTGTCCGATCTCGCCGCCATGGGCGCGGTGCCGCTCGGCTACCTGATGACCCTCTCCGCGCCGCGCAATACGCCGGATGCCTGGTTCGCCGCCTTCGCCGCCGGCCTCGCCGCCGACCAGGCCGAATTCGGCGTCTTTCTCCTCGGCGGCGACACCACCTCAACCCCCGGCCCGGTCAGCCTGTCGCTGACCATCATCGGCCATGTGGCGCCGGGCACCGCCCTGCGCCGCACCGGCGCCTGCGACGGCGACGGACTATGGGTCAGCGGCACGATCGGCGACGGTGCCCTTGGCCTGCTGGCCGCACGCGGCGACATCGCCGATCCTGACGGCTTCCTCGCGGACCGCTACCGCGTGCCGCGGCCGCGGCTGGCGCTGGGTCAGGCGGTGGCGGGCATCGCCCATGCCGGCATGGATGTGTCCGACGGGCTGGTGCAGGACGCCGGCCACCTCTGCCGTGCCGGCGGCCTCGGCTGCGTCATCGAGGCCGCCGCCGTGCCGCTCTCGCCGGCAGCGCGCGCGGCCGGGCGGCTGGAACTCTGCCTGACCGGCGGCGATGATTACGAACTCCTTCTCGCCGTGCCGCCGGAGCGCGCGGCGGCATTGACCGAGGCCGCCACCCTGACGGGAACACCGGTTACCCGTATCGGGACGTTCCGGGCTGGCACGCCGATAGTGACCGTCCAGGCAACAGACGGTGCGCCTATGCCGATTGCCGTCGGCGGATGGAGCCATTTTGAAGGCCAGGGCTCTGCCCTGGACCCGCAAGGGGCCGGA
>CAVQNU010000033.1:0-139629 GCA_963714255.1 uncultured Alphaproteobacteria bacterium | reverse complement strand
GGAAACCATTCCGCCGCGAGCATTTGCAGCAATTTCCTCGCCGTCGGTTCGATCGCCACCACCTCGATGCGGACGTTGTTGCCGCCAAGCGTTCTGGAACGCAGGTTGCCGGCCGCACCCCGAGGGGCCAGGGTATAGCCCAGCGCTCCCGCCGCCAGGATGGCGCGGCGGCTCAGCCGGTCGGCCATCACCGATTCGGCAACCACGGTCAGCAGTTTTACGGGAACGGTGGACATCGTCACCTCCGGCATCGGACCGGCGGCAGAATGGCCCGGAACCCGAAGCCGCCCAAGCGCTCAGCCCTCGGGTCAGGCCCGCGCGAACCTGTCCCGGTCCGCCGGCCGGTTCGGGCCGGTCGGCGAGAGGCTCGGGGCTGCTCGGTGCGGTTGTGGCCGCGGCGGAAGTGTAATGCCAAATTGACGTTCTTTTTTGCCGCTGCCGGCCAACTCACAGGAGGCGTTGGCAGTCGGCCGACGCGCCGGCCACGCTCAAGCAGCCGCATCCTGCAAGTTACACACAAGTTATATTCAAAAAATAAATCGGAATATCAAGCGAAAATTCGCACTGTTCCTCAGAAAGCTCCCGTATAGACAGCAAGCGACTTGGGAATCTCGTCTCATTCATTCCGATATGACGAGCTTCACTGGTTATAAGACCGATGAAGTAGATTAATTTCCCTTCAATCGTACGTTTCGGTGCGATCTGTACGTCTGTCAACCCTCCCTGACACACGCCCCGGCAAAACCGTTTGGAAGCCAACTCATTTGATTTCGATCAACGCGCGCCCCGTTCCAAGGGGCCAGATTGCATCACACCGAACGCGGCCGGCACACTGCAAGAACAGCGCAGAACAGCACGGTAAACGTTCCGGTCGGCAACAGACACAAGGACCAGAACCAACCACAGGACGCAAGGCTATCCGGTTCGCAGGCAAATGGCAGCCTCAGGCGCTATGTCTCCCGGACTGCTGAAACCGACGGCACCATCGCAAATCAACAAGGCGCCGCCGCCACGTTCCCCCAGGCGATCCCCCGGCATCTAGGATGCTGGCCGGAACGCCCAACTCAGCCGCACCATGTGTGCGCACGGCCTGGCGAGAAATCGCTGGGCCGTTTTTATTTTTGACGCGCAGTATGCCCGCGGCAAACGCCACGACAATTCACAATTGCGCTACTCTGCTACCGTCATGTTCTCCCTCCGCGCCTCACCGGCTCGCGTCGCCGTGGCCGCCGGCCGTGCCGGATATCCGCCCCGATGAACCCCACCGGTCCCCCGCCGGGTCGCGGTTGCTTCGCCGCCGTCCGTCGCCGCGCCGGCATCGGGGCCTTCCGCCTCCTCTGGGCCGGGTCGGTCATCCTGCCCGCGCTCGCCCTCGCGCTGGGCAGCCTGGCGGTGTGGAACGGCCTGGTCCGCAGCGAAACCGAGGCGATGGTCCGCACCCTCGGCATGATGAACGAGCAGACCCTGCGGATGCTGGAAACCCAGAACGCCGTGCTCGCCGCCCTGCAGGCGCATGTCGACGGCATGCCGTGGACGCAGATCACCGCAGACCCGGCGCTGCGCCGCTTCATCCGCAGCCTCGCCGAGGCCACTCCCACCGTCCGCGACATCGGCATCGTCACCCCCGACGGACACCTGGCGGTCAGCAGCGACGCAGAGCAGCCGTCGCACGAGGTCAGCCTGTCGGACCGGGACTATGTCCGCGCCTTCCCGCCAGGTGCCGCCACCGGCCGGACCTATGTCAGCGAGGTCCTGGTCGGCCGCTTCACCGGCCAGATGCACGTCCACCTGGCCCGTGCGCGGCGCGGGCCGGACGGCGTGGCCGATGGCGGCGTGCTCACCGCCGCGTTCACCCCGGCCTATTTCGAGCGGTTCTTCGCCGAAATCGCCCAGACGCCGGCCACCGGCTTCCTGCTGATGCGTGAAGACGGCCGGGTCCTCGCCCGCTATCCGCTAAAGGTGGCCGCCGCGGCCGAGCATCTGCAGCCGGACAACCCCGTCCTGGCCGCTTCCCGCGCCACCCCGGAAGGCGCGCCGCCACTGGTGGTGCGCAGCGGGTCGCTGCTGTACCGGTTTCGCCTGCTGGCGGTGCGCCGCGCCGGCGATTCCCCGTTGCTGATCGTCCACTGCCCCGACCCCGGCGTGGTCCGCCAGGCCTGGCTGAACCAGGTCACGCCGCTTGCCATCGGGGCTTTCGCCGCCATGGCATGGCTGATGCTGCTGACCGCCCAGGTGCAGGAACGCCTGGCTGCCGAGCGCGAGTCGCTCGTCCGCCGTACCGCCATCGCCGAGCAGGGCCAGGCGGAGGCGCAGACCCGCGCCGAGCTGGAAGCACGCCAGCGCCAGACCGAGAAAGTGGCGTCCCTCGGCCATCTCGCCGCCGGCGTGGCGCACGACTTCAACAACCTGCTGCAAAGCATCCTGATCAGCGCCGAGGCCCTCACCGGTCCCGCGCTGCCGGCCGGAGAGGTGCAGGAGATCGGCGCGCTGATCCTGCGAGTGGCCGAGCGCGGCATGGCGCTGACCAGCCGCATGCTCGCCTATGCCCGCCAGGACACGCTGCCCGGCGGCGACACCGACGTGGCCGCGTCGCTGCGCGGCGTGCACGAACTGCTCGCCCGTTCGCTCGGTCCGAACTTCCGGCTCAACATCGACCTCGCCCCCACCGCGGGGCTGCGCGCGCGCGGCCATCCGGCCGAGTTCGAGACGGTGATCATCAACCTCGTCGTCAATGCCCGCGACGCCATGCCCGAGGGCGGCGACATCGCCATCGTCGTGACCGGCGCGGAGGCGACCAACCCGCGGTCACAGAGCGGCCTGACACCGGGCCGCTATCTGCGGATCGCCGTTACCGACAGCGGTCACGGCATGGACCCGGCCGCCCTGGCGCGCGCCGGCGAGGCGTTCTTCACCACCAAGCCGCCCGGCCAGGGCACCGGGCTTGGCCTGTCCATGGCGCGCGGCTTCGCCCGCCGCTGCGGCGGCAAGCTCGACCTGGCGAGCGCCCCGGGGCGGGGCACCACGGTGACGCTCTGGCTGCCGGCGGCTTAGAAGGAAGGCCAGGGCTCTGCCCTGGACCCGCCAAGGGCCGAGAGGCCCTTGGAACCCATTACTTTTAAGCAGTTTTCTTGAGAGGGGGGTGAGGCGGTGAACCGGCTTACCGCCTCCCCCCCCTCCCAAGAGAACTGCTTAAGTAGCGGGGTCCAGGGGGCCACTGCCCCCTGGCGGGTCCAGGGCAGAGCCCTGGCCTTCCTTCCAAGCCGGCCCACCCCCCGCACGCAACGGGCGCTGTCACAGCGGCAAACTCCCCTGCCGCGTCGCCCCACTCCCCGCCGCCGTCGCCCGCACGTCGCCATCGGCGAAATGCAGCCGCAGCTCCGCCCCCGGTTTCACCGCCGCGGCATGCGAAACCGGCGCCCCCTTGCGGTCGAACACCAACGCATATCCGCGTTTCAGCACCGCCTCCGGCGATACCGCTTCCAGCCGCCCCGCCACGCCATCCAGCCGCGAGCGCGCCTCGCGCAGCGCCGCGCGCAGCGGCGCGTCGCTCAGCCGGTGGATAATCCGCGCCGCCACCACCCGCCGCTGCGCCGCCGCATGTTGCAGCCCCGCGCGCAACCGCTGCGCCAGCAGCGCCGCCGCATTGCGGCGCGCCTGGATGATCTGCCAGGGGGCCGGCAAATGTCGCTCGATATCCACCAGCGCGGCGCGGCGCGCGGCCACCAGGTTGGGCAGCGCCAGCAGCAGTCTGGCGGCGCGGTCGTCCAGCCGCTGGCGCGCGGTGCCCACCAGGGCGGGCAGGTCGGGCAGGCCCCGCTCGGCGCGTTGCAGGCGCAGGCGGCACTCCTGGGTCAGCCGGTTCAGTGCGCCGATCAGCCGCGCGGCTTTCTGGGCGATGTCGGCCGCCAGTTCGCTGCGCGCCGGCACCGCCATTTCGGCCGCCGCCGTGGGCGTGGGCGCGCGCCGGTCGGCGGCGAAGTCGATCAGCGTGGTGTCGGTTTCGTGCCCCACCGCCGAGATCAGCGGAATGCGGCAAGCCGCCACGGCGCGCACCACCACCTCCTCGTTGAAGGCCATCAGATCCTCCAGGCTGCCGCCGCCGCGCGCCACGATCAGCACGTCCGGGCGCGGCACCGCGCCGCCTTCGGGCAATGCGTCGAAACCGGCGATGGCGGCGGCGATCTGGGCGGGAGCGCCCTCGCCCTGCACCGCCACCGGCCAGACCAGGATAGGCCGGGGAAACCGGCGGAGAATGGTGGTGCGGATGTCCTGGATCACCGCGCCGCGCTCGCTGGTCACCACCCCCACCACGCGCGGCAGCAGCGGAATCGGCTGCTTGCGCGCGGCATCGAACAGTCCTTCCCCGGCCAGCCGCAGCCGCAGCGCCTCGATGCGCGCCAGCAGCGCCCCCGCACCGGCATATTCCAGCCGCTCGATCACCAGCTGGTAGGTCGAGCGTTCCCCATAAGCCGTGATCCGCCCCTGGGCGATCACCTCGACGCCGTTCTCCGGCTCCAGCCCGAGCCGCGGCACCGAGGATTTCCACACCACCGCGGCGATCTTGCCGCCCTCGTCCTTGAGCGACAGATAGATGTGGCCGGACGGGTAGCGCTTCAGTTCGGTGATCTCGCCGCGCACCCGCACGCGGCCGAAGGTTCCCTCCAGGGTGCGCTTCACCGCGCCGGAGATTTCCGAGACGGTGTATTCGGGGACATTGGTTGCCGGGGCGGTGCGCGTTTCGCTCATCCGGACAGCCTATGCTACAGGCGGCGCCGCTTGAAGGAGGGCGCAGCCATGCGGGTTCTGGTGGTCGGATCGGGCGGGCGCGAGCACGCGCTGTGCTGGGCGCTGGCGGCCAGCCCCCTGCTGACCAAGCTCTGGTGCGCCCCCGGCAATGCCGGCACCGCCGAACTGGCGGAAAACGTGCCGATCGGCGTGCTCGACATTTTTTCCCTCGTCCAGTTCGCCATCACGAACGCGGTCGATCTGGTGGTGCCGGGACCGGAGGCGCCGCTGGTGGCCGGCATCGCCGATGCCATGGCAGCCGCCGGCATCGCCTGCTGCGGACCCTCGGCCGCGGCGGCGCGGATCGAGGGCAGCAAAAGCTTCACCAAGGAAATCTGCGACGCCGCCGCCATCCCGACCGCGCTCTGGGAACGCTTCGACGATGCCCACGCCGCCCGCGAATTCGTCCGCCGCCGCGGCGCCCCGATCGTGGTCAAGGCCGACGGGCTGGCCGCCGGCAAGGGCGTGGTGGTGGCCGCCAGCGTCGCCGAGGCCGAAGACGCCATCGCCGCCTTCATGGAACAGGACACGCTGGGCGAGGCCGGACGCTCCGTGGTGATCGAGGAATGCCTGTTCGGCGAGGAAGTCAGCCTGTTCGCCCTGTGCGACGGCATCACCGCCCTGCCGCTCGGCGCAGCCCAGGACCACAAACGGGTCGGCGACGGCGACACCGGGCCCAACACCGGCGGCATGGGCGCCTATTCGCCGCCGCCCGCCCTGTCCCCGGCGCTGGCCGAGGCGGCGATGGAGCGAATCATCCGCCCCGCTCTGGCCGAACTCGCGCGCCAGGGCACGCCCTTCCGCGGCATCCTGTTCGCCGGCCTGATGATGACGGCGGACGGGCCCAAGCTGATCGAATTCAACGCCCGCTTCGGCGACCCGGAATGCCAGGCGCTGCTGCTGCGGCTGCACTCGGACCTGCTGCCCGCCTTGCAGGCGGCCTGCGACGGCGAGCTCGCCCACCTGTCCCTCCGCTGGTCCGACGAGGTTTCCATCGCGGTGGTGATGGCGGCGCGCGGCTATCCGGGCAACCCGGTGAAGGGCACGGAGATTCTTGGCCTGGACCGGGCCGCCAAGGTGCCGGAAGTCACGGTGTTCCACGCCGGCACGCAACTGCTGGACGGGCGGCTGGTGGCGACCGGCGGGCGGGTGCTGACGGTGTGCGCGACCGGAGCGAACCTTGGCGCGGCACGCACCGCCGCTTACCGGGCGGTCGCGGCGATCGATTGGGCGGAAGGGTTCTGCCGGTACGACATCGCTTGGCGCGGGATGAAGGAAGGCCAGGGCTCTGCCCTGGACCCGCAAGGGGCCGTTAGGCCCCTTGACCCCGCTACTTAAGTCATTCTTCGATGCTCACGATGGTTTGCAGCGTGCGGCATAGCGCCACGACGGCAATCAACAGCAATCCATCGACGATCAGGCCTGTCGGCGTCAGCACCATGCCGCCGAGGTGAACCTCCCGCGGAATTGCTTGCAGCACATTGTTCAGCATCTCATGCGTCTGCCCGCCCTCGCCCGACGCCATCGACAGCAGACCGGGCAACGCCGCCCAGCCGATGCCGCAAATCAGCACAAGCGGCGCCAACAGCTCGGCCACGATCTCAACGAAGGAAAACGCGAACAGCACCACCCCCCGCGCAACCACTTTCGCGACCCGCAGAGCCACGACCATCGCCGGATGGTTGAGCGCAGCACGCCAGTCATCCAGGTTCTCGACTTCTTTCGACATCGGCCGTCCTCGGTTGGTGGAGAAAGTGCCGATGCTGCCTACAGGAGGCGGCCCCCGGCCGCTACCCTTGCGTAACTTCCCGCCGCGCTTTCAACCGGACCTGAGCGCGGCGAAGAACGCCCGCAGCAACCCCGCCGCCTCGCCCTCGCACACGCCGCCGATCACCTCCGGACGATGCTGGCTGCCGGCCGCGTCGAACACGCGCGGGCCATGCTCGACCCCGCCGCCTTTCGGGTCATAGGCGCCGAACACCAGCCGGCGCACCCGGAACAGGCCGATCGCCGCGGCGCACATCGGGCAGGGCTCCAGCGTCACCACCAGGTCGCAATCGGGCAGGCGCTTCTGCCCGCGCAGCCCCGCCGCTGCGCGCAGGGCCAGCAGTTCCGCATGCGCCGTCGGGTCGGCTGTTTCCTCCGTGCGGTTGCCGGCGCGCGCCAGCACCGCGCCGTCGGGGCCCAGCACCACCGCGCCCACCGGCACCTCGCCGCGCGCGGCGGCGGCGCGGGCTTCCTGCAACGCGATCTCCATCGGCGTCATGCCGCACTTCTTGCCCGCACCCGGCGCACAGGGCTAGCAAGGGCGCATGAGCACCCCGAAAAAACCCGTCATCGGCGTCACCCTGGACGCCGAGAAGCCGGGCGGATATTCGACCTATCCCTGGTACGCCCTGCGCAGCAACTACGCCGAGGCCATCGCCGGCGCCGGCGGCCTGCCGATGGCGCTGCCGCACCTGCCGTCCCTGGCCGCCGACCTGCTCGACCGCATCGACGCCCTGGTGATCACCGGCGGCGCCTTCGATATCGATCCGGCGCTGTATGGCGACCGCACCCGCCACGACACCGTGACCCTGAAGGAAACCCGCACCGAGGCCGAACTGGCGCTGCTGCGCGCCGCACTGGCGCGCAACCTGCCGGTGCTCGGCATCTGCGGCGGCCAGCAACTCCTGGCGGTGGTGCTGGGCGGCGCGCTGATCCAGCACATCCCCGACACCGTCCCCGACGCCCTGGCGCACGAACAGCCCAACCCGCGCCATGAACCCGGACACGCCGTGGACATCATCCCCGGCACCCTGCTGCACCGCATCGTCGGCGTGGCCGAAATGCAGGTGAACTCGGCCCATCATCAGGCCGTGCTCAGCCCCGGTCTGCGCGGCGTCGTCGATGCGGTGGCCGAAGACGGGGTGATCGAGGGCATCGAGGACCCCAGCTTCCGCTTCTGCCTGGGCGTGCAATGGCACCCGGAATTCCTGATCGATCCCGGCGATGCCCGCATCTTCGCAGCCCTGATCGCGGCCGCCGGCGGATGAGCGACCCACCCGCCGGCGACCGCATCGCCAAATTCCTCGCCCGCGCCGGCGTCGCCAGCCGCCGCGATGCCGAGCGGATGCTGGCCGAAGGACGGGTCAAGCTGAACAACGAGCTGGTCACCCACCCCGCCACCTTCGTCGCCAAAGGCGATCTGGTGGTGGCCGACGGCGCCCTGGTGGAGCCGCCGGAGCGCACCAGATTGTGGCGCTATCACAAGCCCGACGGGCTGATGACCACGCATCGCGACCCGGAGGGCCGGCCCACCGTATTCCAGAAGCTGCCGCCGCATCTGCCGCGGGTGGTCAGCGTCGGCCGGCTCGACCTCAACAGCGAGGGGCTGCTGCTGCTGACCAATGACGGCGCCCTGGCCCGCCGCCTGGAACTGCCCGCCACCGGCTGGATCCGCCGCTACCGGGTGCGGGTGTTCGGCGCGGTCGATCCCAAGGCGCTGACCGCGCTGGCGCGCGGGGTGACGGTGGACGGCGTGCGCTACGGCCCGATCGAGGCCGGGCTGGACAGCCGCAAAGGCGACAATTGCTGGCTCACGGTCGGCCTGCGCGAGGGCCGCAACCGCGAGGTGCGCAAAGTGATGGCGCATCTGGGCCTGCAGGTCTCGCGGCTGATCCGGGTGAGCTACGGACCATTCCAGCTGGGTCAGCTCGAACGCGGCGCGGTGGAGGAAGTACCCGGAAAAGTGCTGCGCGAGCAGTTGCCGGCGGAAAAGGCGTAATCCCATGCCACCGCGACCCCTCCCCCAATCCCCGTCCTCAAGGGAAGGGGGCTTTTTTCTCCCCCTCCCCTTGAGGGAGGGGGTCGGGGGGAGGGGACCGGCCACGGCAGGGCCGCCCCGTTGAAAATCATCGCCGGTGCCTGGCGCGGCCGCACCCTCATCGCCCCCCCCGGCGCCGACACCCGGCCCACTGCCGACCGGGTCCGCCAGGCTTTGTTCGACATGCTGGCGCACGCGCCCTGGGGCGGGCGCGGCCTGCTGGAGGGCGCCAGGGTGCTCGACGCCTTCGCCGGCACTGGCGCGCTGGGCCTGGAAGCGCTGTCGCGCGGCGCCGCCTTTGCCACCTTCCTCGAACACGACCGCGCGGCACTCCCCGCCCTGCGTGCCAACATCGCCGCCTGCCGGGCCGGCGACCGTGCCGCCGTGCTCGTCGCCGATGCGACAAAGCCGCCGCCCGGCCAGCCCTGCACGCTGATATTCTTCGACCCGCCCTACCGGCAGGGGCTCGCGCAGGCGGCGCTGGCCGCGCTCGCCCGGACGGGCTGGATCGCGCCCGGTGCGGTCGCGGTGGCCGAGACGGCGCGCGACGAGGAGATCGAATTGCCCGGAACGCTGCTCGCCGACCGGGCGCACGGCGGGGCGCGGGTGAGGGTGTGGGGGGAACTGGTGAAGTAAGCAAGGCCAGGGCTCTGCCCTGGACCCGCCAGGGGGCAGTGGCCCCCTGGACCCCGCTACTTTAGACAGTTGCTCTACGAGGGGGGTGAGGCGCTGATCCGGTTCACCGCCTCACCCCCCTCGTAGAGCAACTGTCTTATGTAATGGGTTCCAAGGGGCCACTGCCCCTTGGCGGGTCCAGGGCAGAGCCCTGGCCTTCCTGACTTCACCAACTCGCCCCCAACCCCAGCAGCCCCAGCGCCTCCCGCCGCAGCCGGATCAACTCAGGATCATCCCGGCGCCGTGGATAAGGCAGGTCCACGTGCAGGTCAGCGCGGATGCGTGCCGGCCGTTCGCTGAACACGATCACCCGTTGTG
This sequence comes from uncultured Alphaproteobacteria bacterium, assembly GCA_963714255.1. Lineage (GTDB taxonomy): Bacteria > Pseudomonadota > Alphaproteobacteria > Acetobacterales > Acetobacteraceae > Rhodovastum. Next base: position 130,046 of record CAVQNU010000033.1, on the reverse strand, counting down.
CCATGTGCAACGCCTCCTCGACGTTGTGCGTTACCATCAGCACGGTGAAGCCGCGTTGCTGCCACAGCCGGGTGATCTCCCCCTGCATGGTCAGCCGCGTCAGGCTGTCGAGTTTGCCCAGCGGCTCGTCGAGCAGCAGCAGCCGCGGGTCGTTCACCAGCGCGCGGGCCAGCGCCGCCCGCTGCGCCATGCCGCCCGAGAGCTGGTGCGGGTAGGCGTGGTGAAACTTCTCGAGCCCGACCAGCGACAGCACCTCATCGACGCGGTCGCGCCCGCGCCTGAGTTCGCCGCGTGCTTCCAGCCCGAGGGCGGCGTTGTTCCACACCGTGCGCCAGGGGAACAATGTCGGGTCCTGGAACATGATGACGCGCGACGGGTCCGGCCGGGTGATTTCCACGCCGTCCACTTGCAGCCGGCCGCGGCGGGGCCGGTCGAGCCCCGCCACCAGCCGCAGCAGGGTGGACTTGCCGCAGCCGGAGGCGCCCAGCAGGGCGATGAAATCGCCCGGGTTGGCGTGCAGCGTGATGTCGTGCAGCACCGGCAGGATGGTTTTGTTCAGCACGTAGCCGTGGCTGACACCCTGCACGTCCAGCCGCGCGCCCGAAGCCGCGACATCCGGCTCGAGTTCGAGGGCGGCGCTCACCACTGCACCAGCCCCTTCTGCCAGGCGAGCAAGCGGTCGCGCAGGCGGAACAACAGGGTGATCAGGGTCGAGCACATCAGCGCCATAATGAACAGATCGGCATACATGTTGGCGTAGGCCGCCCAGCCCTGGGCCCATTGCAGATACCAGCCGAGGCCGGCCTTCACGCCGAGCATCTCAGCCACCACCAGCACCGCGAAGGACGAGCCGAGCCCCATGAACAGGCCGACGAACACATGCGGCAGCGCCGCCGGGATCGCCACTTTCAGCACCAGGAACCGCTGATTGGCGCCCAGCGTGCGGGCAACGTCGTAATAGGCGGTCGAAACGGCCGACACGCCCGACCAGGTCAACACCGTGGTGGGAAACCAGCAGGCCAGCCCGATCAGGAACACGCTGGCGCTGGCGCTGCTGGGGAAGATGAAGAACGCCAGCGGAATCCACGCGGTGGCCGGCAGCGGCCCGATCAGCCGCAGCACCGGATGCACCCAGTAGCCGATCCGGGTCGACATCCCCAGCGCCACCCCGGAGACGAAACCGAGCGCGGAGCCGATCACGTAGCCCTTGGCATGCAGAAACAGCGAACGCCAAAGGCAATCGAACAGCCGCGCGTAGTCGTCGGTGTAGACTTCCAGGAAGGCCTGCGGCGAGGCGAAGAAGGGCAGCGGCAACGCGTCGAGCTTTGCGGTCACCACCTCCCAGGCCGACAGCCACATCGCCAGCACCACCAGCCAGGCCGCCCAATGGCCGCCGAGGCGGGCGAGCGAGGGCACGATCCAGCCCAGCGTCCAAGCCAGCAGAATCACGCCCCCGAGGCCGGCGGAAAGACTGCCGAGCAATTCGGTGCGCTCCACCTCCTGCACGTCCGGCCATGCCAGCACCAGGACGGCGGCGGCGAGCCATGCCAGGCCGGCGATCCCCAGCAGCAGGGTGGGCCGGGGCACCGCTTCGTCGAGGACGAAAAGGTCCTGGGTGGTCGCGGGATTGACGCCTGCGATCGCGCTCATGGCTTGTCTCCGGTAAGGTCGGCGGAACCGCGCCGGCCGGGGCGGCAACAAGCGGAAAGGCATGGCGGCCGGGCGGAGGGTGCTGGGGTGGACCGGTCGGCGGTGACATGTCGTGGCATCGCGCAATTTGCCTCCTGACCGCGGAAAACTCCGACTGTCGAGGATCATTTCACCACAAACACACGTGAGTCAATGGCGAAAAACAATCGCCACATCACGTGGTATATCGACAGCCCAATTCCCGCTCCTCAGCCGTGATAGAAGCGGCAGCAGCCCGCGCGAACCGTCGCAGCCCGGCCATGACCGCTGTTCAGACAGGCCGCCCCGCCGGCAGCGACAGGATCACCATCAGCCCCCCTTGTCCGGCCGGACGCAGCGCCAGCGCCCCGCCGTACAAGCCGGCGAGGTCGGCCACGATCGCCAGCCCCAGGCCGCTGCCCCGGGCTTCCTGGTCCAGCCGCACGCCGCGCTCCAGGGCGCGCGGAATATGCTCGGCCGCCAGGCCCGGCCCGTCGTCGCACACCTTCACAACCACCCGCCCGGCCGCTGCTGCGACTGTCACCGTCACCTGCGAGGCGGCAAATTTGCAGGCGTTCTCCATCAGGTTGCCGAGCATTTCCGACAGGTCCTGCCGCTCGCAGCGGGCGCGCAAGGCGGCGTCGCCGGTCACGGCAATGTGCAGCGTGCGGCCGGCAAACAGCCGGCGAAGTGCGGTGGCGACCTCGGTCGCCACCGCCAGCACCGGCACGTCCTCGGCGGCGGTGCCGACCAGAACCGCGGTGCGGGCGCGGGCGAGGTGGTGCGCCACCAGGCGCTCGGCGGCGGCGACCTGGCGCTGCGCCAGATCGAGGTCGGGGCCGCCCGGCGCTTCCAGCGCGTTGCGCAGCACCGCGAGATCGGTGCGCAACGCATGCGCGAGGTTGCCGATATGGCTGCGGGCGCGCTCCACGGTGGTGCGGTTCTGCGCCACCAGCGCGTCGATTTCGGCGATCAGCGGCCGCACCTCGGCGGCGGCGGACACGTGCAGCCGGTCGCCGTTGCCGGCGCGCAGATCGGCCACCGCCCAGCGCAGCCGGCGCAGCGGCGCCAGCAGCAGCGCCACCGCCAGCACGGTGCCCGCCACCAGCCCGGTGCCCAGCACGGCGAACCCCAGAGCCAGACCGTTGCGCATACGCAGCTTCTCGGCATAGGTCTCGTCATGCGCCACCGCCACCCGCACCGTGAGCTTGGCGCCGCTGTCGGGCAGCGCGATGTCGCGCTCGGCGATGCGCAGATGCTGCCCGGCCGGGCCCGGCACGCTGTGCAGCAGCACGCCCTCGTGGCCGGGGGTGCCGGGCGGCAGCGTCTGGTCCCACAGCGAGCGCGAGGTGGCGATGCGCCCGCCCGGCGCCTCGATCTGCCAGTAGACGCCGGACAGCGGCCGGTCGAAACGCGGCTCGGACACCGGGCGCGCCATCACCGGGCTGCCGTCAGGGCCGATGTCGGTGCCGGCCACCACGGCATCGAGCAGGCCGCGCAGGCGGGTGTCGAACCAGCGTTCGATGTAGGACGACGCCTGGTCGGCCACCAGGAACCAGGCCGCCACCAGCCCGCAGGCCACCCACGCGCTGGTGAAAAGCGCCAGCCGCGCAGTCAGCGACGACAGGATCAGGCGGGCGGCGATAGCCGGTAGCCCTGGCCGCGGACGGTCTCGATGAACGGCTCGCCCAGCTTGCGCCGCAGCCGCAGCACGATGACCTCCAGCGTATTCGAATCGCGATCGAAATCCTGGCCGTACAGATGCTCGGTCAGGCGGGTTTTGGAAACCGGCTGGCCGAGATGGTGGGCCAGACACTCCAGCAGGCGGAACTCCATGGCGGTCAGCCGTACCGGCGCGCCCTCCAGCGTGACGGCCTGCGCCGCGGTATCGATGCGCAGCGCACCGCAGGCGATCTCTGGCTGGGCGTGGCCGTGGGCGCGGCGGATCAGCGCGTTCAGCCGCGCCACCAGCTCGGCCATGGCGAAGGGCTTCGCCAGATAATCATCCGCCCCGGCGTTCAGCCCCTCGACCTTGTCGGTCCACGAGCCGCGGGCGGTAAGGATCAGCACCGGCATGGTATGCCGCTCCGCCCGCCAGCACCGCAGGACCGACAAGCCATCCAGCCGCGGCAGGCCGAGGTCGAGCACCACCGCGTCATACGGCTCGTGCGCGCCGAGGAACACGCCCTCTTCGCCGTCGGGCGCGCAATCGACGGCGAAGCCGGCGGCGGTGAGCGCGGCGCGCAGCTGGGCGGTGAGCGCCGGATTGTCTTCCACCACCAGCACCCGCATCAGCCTTGCTCCCGCTTCCCGCGGACGAAAGCAGGCGCGACCCTCACGGGCGCTCGCGCGCGGGGCCGTCGGTATCGATCAGCCCGCCGGTCGAGGCGTCCACCCGCACCTTGAAAAGCCGCCCGGTCGGCGGCAGCAGCTTGAACTGGTAGATCCATCGGCCCTGCCGGCATTCCAGCTCGGTGTCGATCACCCGCCCTTCATAGCGCTGCTCGACGGCGGCGAGAATGCCGGCCAGCGGGCGGATGTCGCCGCGCGCCAGGGCTGCGCGGGCGCGGCCGGAATCGCTGGCGTCGTCGGCGCGCGCGATGCCGGTGCAAACCACCGCGCACGCCAACAGGGTCAGGAGCAAGCAACGCGAACGCATACGCGCTTCTCGGCCGGCGCACCTGAACGCGGGCTGAACGGTGCGCCGCGCGGGGTTACGATCCGATATCACAACGGCTGACGCGCCGCGCGCACCCCCGCGCTAGACTGGCCGCTGCACCGGGAAGGAGACTGCGATGCCCGCCACCACCACCGACGCCGACCTCGCCGCCACCGCCGCCCGCGTGCTGCCCGGCGGCGGGTTCGGCAATTTCCCGCCCGAGGTGGTGATCCGCGAAGGCTACGGCGGCCGCGTCCGCGCCGAGGACGGCACCGAATACGTCGATTTCCTGCTCGGCTCCGGCCCGCTGCTGGTGGGCCACGCCGCCCCCGAGGTCACCGCCGCAGTGCAGGCGCAAGTGCCGCGCGGCACCACGTTTTTCGCCAACAACCGCCCGGGCATCCTGCTGGCCGAAGCCCTCGTCGCCGCGGTGCCCTGCGCCGAGCAGGTGCGCTTCGTCTCCAGCGGCACCGAGGCCGACCTGTACGCCATGCGCCTCGCCCGCGCCTTCCGGCGGCGCGACAAAATCCTGAAATTCGAAGGCGGCTACCACGGCATGAGCGATGCCGCGCTGATGAGCATGGCGCCGCAACGCCCGTCCAACTTCCCGCGCCCGGTGCCGGATTCGGCCGGCATTCCGCGCAGCGTGCAAGAAGACGTGCTGGTCGCCCCGTTCAACGACCTCGACGCCGTCGCCCGCCTGGTGGACGAATACCGCGACGAGCTCGCCGGCGTCATCGTCGAGCCGTTCCAGCGCATCATCCCGCCGGCGCCCGGGTTCCTGCAGGGGCTGCGCGACATCACCGAAGCGCAGGGCATTCCGCTGATATTCGACGAGGTCGTCACCGGCTTCCGCTTCGCCTATGGCGGAGCACAGGAATATTACGGCGTGGTGCCCGACATCTGCACCCTCGGCAAAGTGATCGGCGGCGGATTGCCGTTGGCGGCGGTGGCGGGGCGCGCCGACATCATGGCCCATTTCGACCGCAGCCGCGTCGCCGCCGAGGATTTCCTGTTCCAGGTCGGCACGCTGTCCGGCAACCCCGTCGCCTCCGTTGCCGGGCTGGCGACGCTGGAAATATTGCGCCGCCCCGGCACCTACGAGCGCCTGTTCGCCACCGGCCGCACCCTGATGTCGGCCCTGCGCGGCCTGCTGCACCGCGCCGGCATTGCCGCGCAGGTTATCGGCGAGCCGCCGCTGTTCGACGTGGTGTTCACCGATGAGGACATCCGCGACTACCGCGGCGTGCTGCGCGGCGATGCTTCTTTGCTGCGCCGCTTCAACGCCAAGCTGCGCGCCCGGGGAATCCTCAAGGCGGACTCCAAATACTACGTCTCGCTCGCCCACACCAACGAGGACATCAGCCACACGATCGGCGCCTGGGACGCCGCGATCGAAGAACTGAAAGCCGAATTGCAGGGCGGCTGACCGAAGCCGTGCCGGCGCACGATCTGCGCAAGGTGGTCGCCTGGATGGCGGGCACCCTGGTGTCGTTCTCCGCCCTTGCCGTGTCGGTGCGCGAACTGGCCGGCACGCTCGGCATTTTCGAAATGCTGGCGCTGCGCAACCTGGCCGGCATCGCCATCCTTGGCGTCTACGCCACGGGTTTCGCCCGCGCGCCCATCCGCGCCCCGCGGCCGCCCTGGCTGCACGTGCTGCGCAATGTGCCGCACTGGGGCGGGCAGACATGCTGGGCGTACGGCGTGACCGTGCTGCCGCTGGCCACCGTGTTCGCGCTGGAATTCACCGCGCCCGCCTGGGCCATGCTGCTGGCGGTGCTGTTCCTGCGCGAACGCATCACCGCCGGGCGCGTTGCCGCGGTGGTGCTGGGCTTCATCGGCGTGCTGGTGATCCTGCGGCCCGGTGCGGCGTCGTTCCGGCCGGAAAGCCTGATCGTGCTGCTGGCGGCGATGCTGTTCGCCGTGCAGTTGACCACCACGAAAGTGCTCACCGCCACGAACAGCGTGCTGACCATCCTGTTCTGGATGAACGTGATGCAGTTCCCGCTTTACGTCGCGTGCCATATCGCCCTGGGTGGGTCGGTGTGGATGTTCGCCGCACTGACGCCGGCGACACTGCCGGCGGCGTTCCTGCTATGCACCAGCGGATTGCTGGCACATGTCTGCCTGACCAGCGCCTTTCGCTACGGCGACGCGACCACGGTGGTGCCGATCGACTTCCTGCGCGTGCCGCTCATCGCCTGCGTCGGCGTGGTGATGTACCACGAACGCTTCGACCCGATGGTGTTGCTGGGTGCCGCCATCAGCGCGGCGGGCATCCTGTGGAGCTTGAATGAGGCTCGGGGGCGGAGGAAGTAAGGAAGGCCAGGGGCTCTGCCCCTGGACCCCGCCAAGGGGCAGTGGCCCCTTGGAACCCATTACTTTTTAGCAGTTGATTTGAGAGGGGGGTTAGGCGGTGAGCCGGTTCACCGCCTAACCCCCCTCTCAAATTAACTGCTTAAGTAGCGGGGTCCAGGGGGCCACTGCCCCCTGGCGGGTCCAGGGCAGAGCCCTGGCCTTCCTTACTTTCTTCCGCCCCCAAGCCCCACTCAGCCCCCCAGCATGTTGCCCGTCTCGCGGGCGCGGACGTGCCAGGACAGGGCGTCTTCCAGCAGATGCGGCGTATGTCCGCCGCGCCGGCAGGCGGCATGGAAGTATTCGAGCAGCGCGTCGCGGAAGCGCGGATGGGCGCAGTTGCGGATGATCAGCTCGGCGCGTTCGCGCGGTGCCAGGCCGCGCAGATCGGCCAGCCCGATCTCGGTGGCGATGATATCCACGTCGTGTTCGGTGTGATCGACATGCGAAACCATCGGCACGATGCTCGACAGCGCCCCGCCCTTGGCGATCAACTTGGTCACGAACACGGAGAAATGCGCGTTGCGCGCAAAGTCGCCGGAGCCGCCGATGCCGTTCATCATGTGGGTGCCGAACACATGCGTGGAGTTGACGTTGCCGTAGATGTCGCATTCCAGCGCGGTGTTGATGGCGATGATGCCCAGCCGGCGCACCACTTCGGGGTGGTTGCTGATTTCCTGCGGGCGCAGCACCATGCGGTCGCGGTAGCGCGGCAGGTCGGCCAGCACCTGCGCGTAGCGGTCGGCCGACAGGGTGAAGGACGAGCCGGAGGCGAAGCGCAGCTTGCCGGCATCCAGCAGTTCGAAGGCGCTGTCCTGCAGCACTTCGGAATACATCGTCAGGTTGGCGAAGCGGCTGTCGAGGAACCCGTGCATCACCGCGTTGGCAATGCTGCCGATGCCCACTTGCAGCGGCTGCAGCGAGGGCGACAGGCGGCCGCGCCGCACCTCGGCGGTGAGGAACGCATCGAGATGGCCGGCGATCGCCTGGGTTTCCTCGTCAGGTTGTTCCAACCGCGACGGGCTGTCGGTTTTGCGGGTGATGACGATGCCGGCGATTTTCTGCGGATCGACCGGAATGGCGGGCAGCCCGACGCGGCTGTCGGCGGCGATCACCGGGATTGGCGAGCGGAACGGCCGGTAGGTCGGGAAGTAGATGTCGTGCATCCCTTCCAGTTCCTGCGGCATGGTCAGGTTGATCTCCACGATCACCCGCTCGGCCAGCACGGCGAAACTGGCGGAATTGCCGACCGAGGTGGTCGGCACGATGCCGCCGTTTTCGGTGATCGCGCTGGCCTCCACCACGGCGAGGTCGATCGCCGGGATCTGGCGCGAGCGCAGCAACTCGACCGTCTCGCTGAGGTGCTGGTCGATGAACATCACCTGGCCGGCGTTGATCTTGCGGCGCAGCGTGGGATCGCCCTGGAACGGGATGCGGCGGGCGATCACGTCGGCCTCGGCCAGCGTGTGGTCGATGTCGTTGCCGAGCGAGGCGCCGGTCATCAGGGTAATTTTCAGCGGCTCCAGCCGGGCGCGCTCGGCCAGCGCGAACGGAACCTCCTTGCAGTCGCCGGCGCGGGTGAAGCCGCTCATGCCCACGACCATGCCGTCGTGGATCATCAGGGCGGCTTCCTCCGGGCTCATCACGCGGCCCCAGAGCGAATTCAGACGGATGCGGTCACGGTACATGCTGGTTCCTCCCTCGCCGCGTGGGGCGCGCCGGCGCGGAGCCTATCTGAACTGTAACAGGAGCCGGATCAATCCCGCCGGCTCAGGGCGCCAGCGCGACAAGTGAAAATATTTCGAATAGCAGCTGCGCGGCGGTTTGCGCGGTGACGGTGGTGGGGTCGTATTGCGGCGCCACCTCCACCACGTCGCCGCCGACCACGTGCAGCCCGGCCAGCGCGCGCAGCAGGCGCTGGGCCTCGCGCGGGGTCAGGCCACCCACTTCCGGCGTGCCGGTGCCGGGCGCGAAGGCGGGGTCGAGCGCGTCCACGTCGAACGAGATATAGAACGGCAGATCACCCACCACGTCGCGCGCCTTCGCCGCCACCGCGTCGATGCCCAGCGTGTCGATGTCCTCGGCGTGGATCACCGTCATGCCGGAAACCGTGGAGAACTCGTACAGCATTTCGGCCGCGCCGCGGATGCCGATCTGGATGGTGCGCTCGGGGTCCAGCACGCCGTCGAGCACGGCCTGGCGGAACGGGCCGCCATGGTGGAACTTCGTTCCCTCCTGCGGGCCCGAGGTGTCGCAATGGGCGTCGATATGCACCAGCCCCACCGGGCGGTCGCGGCCGAGCGCCTTCAGGATCGGGTAGCTGATGGAATGGTCGCCGCCGACCGACAACGGGACCACCCCGGCATCGCGCACGCGGTGGGTGAAGGCTTCGATGTCGGCGATGCTGTCGGCCAGCGAAAACCGGCTGGTCAGCGGCACGTCGCCCACATCGGCGGCGCGCCGTTCGGCCAGCGGGGTGACGCGCAGAGCGTGGTTGTACGGCCCGATCCGCTCCACCCCGCGCACCGCCCGCGGACCCAGCCTGGCGCCGGCGCGGTTGGTGACGCCGAGATCCATCGGCACGCCGATCAGCGCCACCTGCAGCCCGCCGAAATCCGCAGCCTCGGCGGCGTCGGGCCGGTACGGCGCGCCGAGCAGGGTCGAGACACCGCCATAGGGGAACGGCCGGCGCCCGGGCGCACTGAACGCCAGCGCCAGCGCCTTGCGGAAATCGGGATTGTCCGTCTCGTCGCTGCCCGCGCTGGCGTAGCGGTGCCGCAACGCGGACAGTTTGGCGTCATCGACCATGGCGGTAAGTCCCCCGTTCCCGCCGCCCCCGTCTCCGCCCGGTTCAGCCGGGCGGAGACGCCAGTGCAGGCCGGTCAGTGCGACGTCGGCACCGCTGGTGCGGCGAGTTCGATCACCGAACGCCAGCGCGTCATCGAGTGCAGATGGGCATAGAGCGGGCCGAGCCAGCCGCGGCGGCGCCAGTCCAGGAAGGTTTCGTCGCTGACGCGGTCGAGACGCTCGGGCTTGACCACCTTGAACCCGCCCACCTTCGAGGCGCCGCCATGGGTGAAGGTGATGTTCGCCTCCTCCTGCTCCAGCAGCCCTTCGGCTTCCAGCGCCTGGCCGAGTGCCACGGCGGCGGCGAGGTTGTCGCGGAAGGCGGCGCAGAAGGCCATGCATTCGGTCAGCGCCGCGGTCGGCTTGCCGTCTTCGAACAGCGGCGTGCCGGCGTCCAGCCGCAGGCTGTCGGCGTCCGGCTCCATGGCGACGTACAGCGCCTGCTTGGCCGTGTCCTCGACGAAGATGAACGGGAAGGCACGGATATAGGCGGGCACGTAGCTGTTTGGGCGCCAGTTGCCATCGGGCAGCACGAACAGGTTCTCGCCCTCGCGCAGGCCGAGCAGCGCCACCGGGGTGGGGTGCGCGCCGCTGGTGAACAGAATGGGGAAGTGTTGCGACACGGCCTCGAACTCACCGAGCCCGAGCGGCACCGACTGTGCGCCCGCGGCAAAGCCGTAGCCGGTGCTGCGATCGAGGCGGAGGGATGAATGCAACTCGGGGTTCACGCCGACCACGCGCTTGAAGAACAGCGGCAGGGCGGAGGTGGACGGGCTGGCGGATTCCGACATGACGGCGATCCTGTTTCAGGGAATGGCGGGTGGGGTAGGGCACGGGTGTGGTGGCGTCAACCTGGCGGAGTACTTGCCTGGGCAGGCTGGAGGTAAGGAAGCAAGGCCAGGGCAGCGCCCCGGCCTTGCTTCCTTCGCCCGCCTGCCCCGGTTTTCATCGACCGCTCAGCGTTTTGTCAGCACGTTTCATTTCGCCATGCATCATATCGGCACGTCAGGGCCCTGCGCCGCGCCTCCGCCGGTCGCCCCGGGGCCCGAATGCGGCCCCCCGCCTGCGATCCCGCACGCGACGGACGCAGGCGCCGCGGTTGCCCGCGCGGCCGTGGCCCGGCGCGCCATGCGCGCGGCGGCCGGGGTTTCGCCCTCGCCGGACCTGCGCCTGATCGTCGATGGGCAGGTGGTGGCGCCCGAGTCGGTGGAAGACGGCCGGCACCGGTTTCGCCTGCACGCCCCTGCGCGGGAGATCCGCCTGCTGTCGCGCGCGGCAGTCCCGGCGGCGCAGGACCCGCGCCTGGCGGACAGGCGCCGCGTCGGCGTGAGCCTCTGGTGGGTCCGGCTGGGCAGCGGCGATGCGTCAGCCGAAATGCACCACGACCACCCGAAGCTGACCGAAGGATTCGAAGATGCGGAATCGGGCGCCCGCTGCACCGACGGGTTCGCCCTGTTGCCGGTTTCGCTCTACGGGTTCCTGGCCGGCAAGATGATCGCCGAGGTGAAGCCCGGCGCCTCGGACATCCAATATCCGATGCCTGCCGGGGCGCCCTGCAAGGATCGGTCCCCGCGCCTGCGGCGGGGCGGGCTTCGCCGGGCGGCAGGGCATCATGTTCCTCGGCGGTTTCGCCCACCGGCCGAACGCCGACGCGGTGATCTGGTTCGTGACCGAGGTGATGAAGCTGCTGCGTCCGCTCGCCCCCGGCGTGGCGCTGCATGTCTATGGCCACGGCATTCCGGCGACGGTCCATGCGCTTGCCGGGCCGGACGTGGTGATCGAAGGCCATGTCGCCGGTCTGGCGGACGCCTTCGCGCGCCACCGGCTGAGCGTCGCGCCGCTGCGGTTCGGCGCCGGGTTCAAGGGCAAGCTGGCGGAAAGCCTCGCGCATGGCGCGCCGGCGGTGGCGAGCAGCGTCGCCGTCGAGGGAACCGGGCTGGTGGGCGGGGCGCACCTGCTGATGGCCGACGATGCCGGCACATTCGCGGCCGCCGTTGCGAATTTGCACGAGCGGCCGGCGCTGTGGGAAAGGCTGGCGGCGGACGGGCGGCGCTTCGTGCGCGCCGAGTTCTCCGAGGCGCTTGGCCGGGAGCGGCTGCGCGATGCGCTGCGTCTGGCCGGCTCGCCCGACGCGGGCTGACCGGAAGGGCCGGACTTCAGGGACCCGCGCCGGCCGCAACCGCCGCAGGTTGCCGCTTGCTGCCGCTGCGTCCTGCCCAAACCCGCCGCAGCAGGGCCGCGAGGAACAGCGCCAGGCCCCACAGCGTCACCGCCACCGCCGGGCGGGGGCCGAAATCGACGGACAGATTGGCCTGCAGCACAAGCCAGGCCCGCACGCCGGTGGCGAGCCCGTACCATGCCGCCTCGATGCCGGCGGTCGCCAGACCGGCCAGCAGCGCCAGCGCCGGCAGCAGCACAAGCCTGCCCTGCCAGCGCTTCGGCGCCAGCCGCCACAGCATCAGCCAGCACGCCAGCCCGGTTATGAACACCGCGTCGGTGACATCGGACTTGGACTGCAGGAAATAGTGGAACAGCACCAGCGGCAGAGCCACGAACACCAGCCGGTGCAGCCGCTTCCAGCGCCGGCCCAGCCGCTTCTGCCAGCCATCGGTCGAGGTCGCGGCCAGCACGCCAAGCATCAGCAGGGAAGCGAACCCGATGGTGAGATAAAAGCGCAGCGCGATTTCGGCGGCGATGGTGCCCGGCTGCCATTTCTGGTCGATGCAATAGAGAACGAAATGCGCACCCGCATAGCAGGCCGCCGTCACCCCGAGCATGCGGCGCAGCCTGACCACGCCGGGCCAGTCGAGCACCGTGCGGGCCGGCGTAACCGCGAGCGACACCAGCAGGAACCGCACCGCCCAGTCGCCCAGGCCATGCAGCACTTCGGTCACCGGCCGGCCGCCGAGATCGTGCAGCGCCCAGCGCACGCCAAGTTCGGTGGCTGGGCACAGCACCAGCAACAGGGTTGCCGCCTTCAGCCACGAAAACCGGCCGCCAGGGTCGCGCCAGACCGCCAGATTGCGGAGGATGTGGGTCGGGGTCATGCCCGGAGGAGTCGTCAGGGCGGGTTGCGTTTCACTGGCGGGGGCGTGATTCTCCGGTAATCCTGCGGAATGCGGAATACCGCCGGGTCTTGCGGCGCATAGGCCAGGTGCAGCGCTTCCACCACCACCCGTCCGGCGGCGCTGGCGCGCAGCAGCACGCCATCTTCGGTGATGCAGGCCAGCGTCGGCGTGCCGGTCACGTCTCTGGTCTGCCAGTCCGTGCAGGGCACGCCGGCCACGCTGTCATCGCCGCGCCGCTGGAACGCCGCCGCGCCGCCGGGCAGGGCAGGGCCGGGGAAGGTGGCGCCGGCCTCGATGTCCAGCACCGTGCGGTCGGCCTCGCGCACGGTGGAGATGCGCCGGGCGCCGCTGTCCATGACCATCCACAGGCCGCGGGTGGGCGGGTCGATGCGCAGCTTGCCGGCCGAAGCCGCCCAGCGCATGCGCTCCTCCACCACACGCGGACCGCCCGGCCCGCCGGCCTGCACCATCATGTAGACCACATCGACATCGCGGGAAGGCGTCAGCACCGGCCGTTCCTGCGCGGTCGCGGCCTGCGGGATCAGCGCCAGCAGCGCCGCGGCGGCAAGCCTCACGGCTGGTGGCCGCGCAACCGGTCGAGCACGGAGGCCGCGGCCGGCCCGGACAGCAGGCCGGCGAGACCGTTGGCGCCGCCGCCCGGGCCGGTGGCGAGATCGAGCCGGTGCACATTGGGCGGCGGCACGAACAGCGCCTCGGCCTGCGGACCGTATTCCACCTGCGTCGCCTCGACGCTGCCGGTGCGGCCCTTGCGGTCGCGCCCGCTGGCGCGCAGCAGCACGCCGTCGGCGGTAACGCAGGCGGTGCCGCTGGCCGCGTCGCCGTCGATGTGCCAGACCGTGCAGCCGAGCCCGGCCACGGTGTCGCTGCCCTGGCGGGCGAAGCGCCTTCCGTTCTCCAGCATGAAGGCCTGATCGAGGCCGGCATGCCGCGGCGCGTCCATCATCAGGCCCAGCTTTTCCACGACGATGCTGGCATGGCCCGATTTGTGGTCGACCAGCACGTACCCGGCCAGAGCGCCGCCGGGCAGCGAACCGTCCAGCCGGAAGCGGTCCTGTGCCGCCGAATAGCGCAGCATCACCTCGGGCGGCGTGTTGGGCTGGGCGATCGTGACCCGGTAGGTGACCGCCACGTCCCGCGCCGGCGGAAAGACCGGCCTGTCCTGCGCCGCCGCCGGTGCCGCCAGTGCGAGCAGAATGGCAAGGGTCGCGCTTGCTCGCGCCGCGTCAGATCGCATGGCTATCGCCTTTTCCCACCAGCCGCCGTCCCAGCATGCGCAACTCCGCCACCAGCACCGCCGGGTCGGGCGCGATCACCCAGCGGGCCTGCTGGTCGACCGATGCCGCCAGCAGCGCCTTGTAGGTGTCGCGCGGAACCTCGATGGCGCCGAACTGGGCCAGATGGTTGGTGACGAACTGGGTGTCGAGCAGGCGAAACCCGCCGAGGCGCATGCGCGCCACCAGATGCACCAGCGCCACCTTGGAGGCATCGCGTACCCGGCTGAACATGCTCTCGCCGAAGAACGCGCTGCCCAGCGCCACGCCGTACAAGCCGCCGACCAGCTTGCCATCCTGCCAGCATTCAACGGAATGGGCGTGGCCCAGACGGTGCAGCTCGGTGAACAGGCGCTCGATCTCCGGGTTGATCCAGGTGTCCTCGCGCCCCGGCGCGGCTTCGGCGCAGGCGGCGATGGTGGCGGGGAAATTGCGGTCGGCGCTGACCTCGAACGCGCCGGACAGCACGGTGCGCAGCAGCCGGTGCGACAAGTGGAAACCGTCCAGCGGCAACACGCCGCGCAGTTCCGGGTCCAGCCAGTACAGCCGGTCGCCGCGGCGGGTTTCGGCCATCGGGAAGAGGCCGGCCCGATAGGCGCGGAGCATCAGGTCCGGCGTGACCTCGAAGGAGCGGCGGGACATGGGCGGCATTGTGCCGGATTGGGAGACAGGAAGGAAGGCCAGGGCTCTGCCCTGGACCCGCCAAGGGCCGAGAGGCCCCTGGTTAAGGAATGGGTTCCAAGGGGCCACTGCCCCTTGGCGGGTCCAGGGCAGAGCCCTGGCCTTCCTTCCTTACTCAGCTACGCCCAACAAACCGCTCCAACCAATAAATCGTATAATCCCCAGCGATGAAATCCGGCGCCTCGATAATCCGTTGATGCAGCGTGATCGTGGTCTGGATGCCCACCACCGCGAACTCGGCCAGGCTACGCCGCAGCCGGGCGATCGCTTCCTGCCGCGTCGGCGCGTGCACGATCAGCTTGGCGACCATGCTGTCGTAGTAGGGCGGCACGGTGCAGCCCGAATACAGCGCCGAGTCCACCCGCACCCCCAGCCCGCCCGGCGCGTGGAATGCGGTCACTTTTCCGGGGGTCGGGATGAAGGTTTCCGGGTCTTCGGCGGTGATCCGGCATTCGATGGCGTGGCCGGAGAAGGTCACGTCTTCCTGCGTATAGCCAAGCCGGCGGCCGCTGGCGATGCGGATCTGCTCGCGCACCAGATCGAACGTCGCACACCATTTCGGTCACCGGGTGCTCGACCTGCAACCTGGTGTTCATTTCGATGAACGAGAACTTCCCGTCCTGATACAGGAACTCCAGCGTGCCGGCGTTGCGGTAGCCCAGCCGCGACAGCGCGGCGGTCACCGTGGCGCCCAGCGCGTCACGCTGCGCCGCGGTCAGCGCCGGCGAGCCGGCTTCTTCCAGCAACTTCTGGTGGCGCCGTTGCAGGCTGCAGTCGCGTTCGCCGAAATGCACCACGTTGTTGAACGAGTCGGCCAGCACCTGCAGTTCGATATGACGCGGCCGGTCGAGGTATTTCTCGATATACACGGCGTCGTTGCCGAACGCCGTGCGCGCCTCGGTGCGCGCGACCTGCCAGGCTTCCTCCAGTTCGTCGGGCGCGTGCGCCACTTTCATGCCGCGCCCGCCGCCGCCGGCAGCCGCCTTGATCAGCACCGGATAGCCGATATCGTCGGCGACCCGCCGCGCCTCGTCGATGTCCAACACCGCCCCGTCCGAGCCCGGCACCAGCGGCACGCCGAGCGAGGCCATGGCCGTCTTGGCGGCGATCTTGTCGCCCATCATGCGGATATGCGCGGGCGACGGGCCGATGAAGGTCAGGCCGTGCGCCTCCACCATTTCGGCGAACGAGGCGTTCTCCGACAAAAATCCGTAGCCCGGGTGGATGGCGTCCGCCCCGGTGATGGTGGCGGCGGAGAGGATCGAGGGCACGTTGAGGTAGGAATCGCGCGCCGCCGGCGGGCCGATGCAGACGCTTTCGTCGGCCAGGCGCACATGCATCGCCTCGGCGTCGGCGGTGGAGTGCACGGCGACGGTGGGAATGCCCATTTCGCGGCAGGCGCGCTGAATCCGCAGCGCGATCTCGCCGCGGTTGGCGATCAGGATTTTGTGGAACACCGCCCGGCTCCCGGCGGCTATTCGATGATCAACAGAGGCTGGCCGTACTCGACCGGCGCCCCCGAAGGCACCAGGACGCGGGTCACCGTGCCGGCTTTGGGTGCCTTGATCTGGTTGAAGGTCTTCATCGCCTCGATGAGCATCACGGTCTGCCCGGCGGTGATCGCCTGGCCGATGGCGACGAACGGCGCCGCGCCGGGCTCGGGCGACAGATAGGCCACGCCGACCATCGGGCTGAGCACCGCGCCGGGGTGGTGGGCATCGTCCGCCGGGGCGGCCGGAACGGCGGCCGGCGGGGCGGCGGCCAGATGCACCGGCGGCGCCACATGGTGCACCGCGGCGTGAACCGGCGCGTGCGCAGCCGGCGGGTGGGCGCGCACCACGCGGACGCGGCTGTCCTTGCCCTCGACCTCGATTTCCGTCAGCCCGGTTTCGGTCAGGATCAGCGCAAGCTGCCGGACCGTTTCGGGATCAAACCGCTCTGCGGTCATTCGTCGCGTGCCTCCAGCAGGTCGGCCATAGCGGTCAGCGCCAGCCCATAGCCGTTGATGCCGAGGCCGCAAATGACCCCGACCGCGGCCTTGGACACGTAGGAGTGTTGCCGGAACTCCTCGCGCCGGTGGATGTTGGTGATGTGCACTTCGATCACCGGCAGGTCGGCCGCCAGCAGCGCGTCCATCAGGGCGATCGAGGTGGTGGTGAAACCGGCCGGGTTGATGATGATGCCGGCGGCACGGTCGCGGCATTCCTGCACCCAGGAGATCAATTCGCCCTCGCCGTTGGTCTGGCGGAAATCGATGGCCAGGCCGAGCTGTTCCGCCGTCTCGGCGCACAGTGCCTCCACGTCGTCCAGCGTGGCGCTGCCATAGAGTTGTGGCTGGCGTAGCCCGAGCATGTTCATGTTCGGGCCGTTCAGCACCGCAACCAGCGGCAATGAAGGCGGTGAAAGAGAAGCGGGTGACATGGGCCGGGGCCGTAGCACGGTTGCTGCGTTGCATCAATGCGCCGTGAGGCGTGCATGATTGCGGGATCGCGACATGGCAGAGTTGGGCCAGGCGCAGGCCTGGGCGTGCCCGGACCGCTCAGGGGTTGCTTGTTCGCCGCCGCGCCCGTGCCCATACTGACGCCATGGGAGAGCAGATGGCGCTGATGGTGAACGGCGAGCCGCTTGTGCTCGACGGGCCGACGACGGTGGCAGGGCTGCTGGCGGCGATCGGGCTTGATGCGCGCAAGGTCGCGGTCGAGTGCCACGAGGAAATCGTGCCGCGCTCCGTCTATGCCTCGACCTGGCTGAAAGCCGGCGACTCCCTGGAAATCGTGCACTTCATCGGCGGGGGCTGAGCTATGGGCGGCGGTATCCAGGCGGACGAGGATAGCCGGACCATCGTCCAGCCGGACGATGATGGCTGGACCGTCGCCGGGCGGCGCTTTCGTTCGCGGTTGGTGGTCGGCACCGGCAAATACAAGGACCTGCAGGAAACCGCGGCGGCGATCGAGGCGTCCGGGGCCGAGATGGTCACGGTCGCGGTGCGGCGGGTGAACCTGTCCGACCCCAAGGCGCCGATGCTGCAGGACCATGTGGACCCGAAGAAATACACCTATTTGCCCAACACCGCCGGCTGCCACACGGCCAAGGACGCGGTGCGCACGCTGCGGCTGGCGCGCGATGCCGGCGGCTGGAACCTGGTGAAGCTGGAGGTGCTCGGCCCGCCGCCGGTCCTGTATCCCGACATGCCGGCCACGTTCGAGGCCGCCGAGGCGCTGATCCGCGACGGGTTCGAGGTGATGGTGTACTGCGCCGACGACCCGGTGGCGGCGCGCCGGCTGGAGGAAATGGGCTGTGTGGCGATCATGCCGCTCGGCGCGCCGATCGGCTCCGGGCTCGGGGTGCAGAACCCGGCCATGCTGTCGCTCATGATCGCGCAGGCAAGCGTGCCGCTGCTGGTGGATGCCGGCGTGGGCACCGCCTCGGACGCCGCCATCGCCATGGAGATCGGCTGCACCGCGGTGCTGCTGAACTCGGCGATCGCGCACGCGCAGAACCCGGTGCTGATGGCGCGCGCGATGCGCCACGCGGTGGCGGCGGGCCGGCTTGCGTATCTGGCCGGACGCATGCCGCGGCGGATGGGGGCGGACCCGTCCAGCCCGCTGACCGGCCTGATCCGCTAATTCGGGGCGGCGGCGGCCGGCTTCTCGAGCGCGACGTTCAATTCGGCGCCGAGCAGCACGGCATAGGCCGACACCCAGAACCACATCATGATCGCGGCCACGGCGCCGAGCGGCCCGTAGGTCGCGTCATAGCTGGCCACATGGGAAACGTAGAACGACAGCAGCGCCGAGGCGGCCAGCCATAACAGCGTGGCGACCAGCGATCCCGCGGTGATCCAGTGCCAGCGCACGAGCGCGCGCGACGGGCCGAACCGGTAGAGCAGCGACAGCGCCGTGCTCACGAACAGCAGCAACACGCCGAACGAGCCCAGCCGCAGCAGGCTGCGCGCATGCGCATCCAGCCCCAGGAAGTCGATCACCGCCGGCAGGAACACCAGCAATACCAGTCCCAGGATGGCCCCGAAGATGGTGCCCAGCGTCATCAGCAGCCCAACCGCCTGAAAGCGGAAAAACCCGCGCTGTTCCCGCTCGCCATAGACAAGATTGAGGGCCGACAGCATCGACTTGGTGCCGGTGGAGGCACTCCAGAACGCGATCGTGGTGCCGATCAGCAGTGACACACCAAGGGCCCCCCGCCCTTGCGACACCAACGTATGCACCCGCGTGGCAATGAGCGAAAAAGCGGCAGGCGGCAGAATATCGTGCAAAACGTCCAGGTGCGGCTCAACGGTGCCGGGATCGAACACCAGCCCGTAGATCGAGATCAGCATCGAGATCGCCGGGAACAGGGCCAGCGTGGCCCAGAAGGCGCAGCCGGCGGCGATGAGCGAGATGCGGTCGGAGCTGATCCCGAGCCAGGTGCGTAGCAGAACCTGCCTGAGGCTGCGCCGGGGACTCGCTGTCGGGGTGCGCATGGCTCTCCCTTTGCGGGGTGGCGGGCGAGGGTCGCGGGCCGCAGCATTACCATTCTGGAACCGCATCGGGGAGTCGGGTCGCCGGCGCACCGGCCGCGCCTTTCGCAGTCGCAGCATACCCGCAAAGACAAAGCTGAAATATCACTTGCATGGGGGGGGTGCGGGTCCTATGTGCCGCGCCACGCAGCAACGCACGTGCCTCTGGCCCTCGGGTTACGCAACGACGTCAAGCGTTCTGGCAACGGGTTCCGCGTCCGGGCAATCGGATCGGCGCCCGACCTGTTTTCGCTGGTTCGTTCGACCGTTTCGCAATCTACGCTCCTCGCCTGGACAGGGGGGCGCTTCATCAGAGGGGAGGCCGGGTGCGATGACTCCGAAAATCGCCCGATTCCTTGCTGAGCAGCAGCCGGCGACGCCGTGTCTGGTGCTCGACGTTGACCGCGTGGAGCGTAACTTCGCGGCCCTGCGCGCGGCCTTGCCGCTGGCGCAGATTTATTATGCCGTGAAAGCCAATCCGGCGCATCCGGTGCTGCAGCGCCTGGCGCGCCTGGGCAGCCGTTTCGATGCGGCAAGCTTCGAGGAAATCTCGGCCTGTCTCGATGCGGGCGCGCAGCCCTCGGCGATCAGCTTCGGCAACACGATCAAGAAAGTCGCCGCCATCAGCCGCGCGCACGCGGCCGGCGTTGGGATGTTCGCCTTCGACTGCGCCGAGGAACTGGACAAACTCGCCCGCCACGCGCCCGGCAGCCGCGTCTATTGCCGCATCCTGGTGGAGAACGCCGGCGCCGACTGGCCGCTGTCGCGCAAGTTCGGCACCACGATCGAGGCCGCGCGCGGCCTGATGCTGCAAGCCGGCGCGCTCGGGCTCGACCCGTACGGCCTGTCGTTTCACGTCGGCAGCCAGCAGACCAGCACGGCGAGCTACGAGGCGGCGATCGGCCGGGTGGCCATGCTGTTCACCGACCTGCACGATGCCGGGGTGAACCTGCGGATGGTCAACCTCGGCGGCGGCTTTCCGGTGCGCTACCGCGACGAAGTGCCTTGCATCGACGATTTCGGCCACGCCATCATGCGCGCCATGACCGGGCATTTCGGCAACGCCCTGCCCGACATCCTGATCGAGCCGGGCCGCTTTATCGTCGCTGACGCGGGCGTGGTCAGTGCCGAGGTGGTGCTGGTCAGCCGCCGCGACAACGACAACCCGGTGCGCTGGGTGTATCTCGACATCGGCCGCTTCGGCGGGCTGGCCGAAACCGAGGGCGAATCCATCCGCTACCGCATTACCACGCCGCACGACGGCAACCCGGCCGGTCCGGTGGCGATCGCCGGGCCGACCTGCGATGGGGCGGACATCCTGTATGAACGCAGCAACTACCGCCTGCCGATGGCGCTGACCTGCGGCGACCGGGTGGAACTGCTGGCCACCGGCGCCTATGTCACCACCTATGCCAGCCAGCGGTTCAACGGGTTCGCGCCGCTTACCGAGCACTATATTTAACTCACGCGCGCGCAAGAAAGGCCACGGGCTCTGCCCTGGACCCCGCCAAGGGCCGGGAGGCCCTTGGAACCCACGACTTTAGTCGCGCGGTCCAGGGCAGAGCCGTGGCCTTGGCCGGCTGCCTCGCGCTATCGCCCGGTCTGGAATGTGTTGCAGGCGTCGATCGTTCCACCGCGCAGCCCGACGGTGAGCCAGCGCACCCGCTGCTCCGACGATCCATGGGTGAAGCTGTCAGGCACCACGGCGCCCCTGCCGGCTTGCTGCGCGAGCCGATCATCGCCAATCGCCGATGCCGTTGCGATGGCTTGCCGCACGTCAGCCTCGTCAATGTTCTGGTGCCGCTGGTTCATGTGATACGCCCAGACACCCGCGAGGCAGTCGGCCATCAATTCGGTCCGGACCGAGAGGGCATTGGCCTCGCGCCTGTCCGCCCGCGCCTCGGCCTGCTGGACCTGCGGCAGCAACCCGATCAGGTTCTGCACGTGGTGGCCGACCTCATGGGCGATGACATAGGCATAGGCAAAGTCGCCGCCGCCGCCGAGCCGGCGCCGCATATCGTCGAAAAACGACGTGTCCAGGTACACTTTGTGGTCAAGCGGGCAATAGAACGGCCCCATGGCCGATTGCGCCACCCCGCAGCCCGACCGCGTGACCCCGGAGAACAGCACCAGCACCGGCTTTTCGTAACGGCGCCCGGTCTGGCGAGGGAGTTCCTGCGACCATACGTCCTCGGTCTCGCCCAGCACCCGGGCGACAAAGCCGCCAACCTGGTCGGTGGGCGCGCCTTGCACCGGTGCGGTGCGAACGGCAGGGGCGCCGCCGCCGGCCACCATCTGCGCGCCGCCGATCAGCACCCGCGGGTCGATGCCCGTGGCCCAACCGATCAGGCTCAGCACGACGATCACGCCGATGCCCAGACCGCCTTTGGTCGTCCCGCCCATGCCGCGCCGATCTTCGATATTGTCGGAAGCCCTGAGGTCGTCTTCGCGCATGGCGGGTTCCTGCCGGTTGTCGAGGCCGAACCCGAGAATGGCGTTCCGGGGCCGGCGGGGCAACCGGCGCCGGCGGCGGCAAGCTCGGAACCAGGAAGCCTGCCGCCGAATTGCCAGGATCGCCAAACCGGTACCGTGGCGGCGTGTTGGCATGCGGGCCTGCCCGCAACCCCGGCTTCCGCCGACTCGTCCCACGCAGTACACCCACCGCATGCCCCACGCCGATTTCGTCCATCTCCGCGTCCATTCCAGCTATTCGCTCAGCGAAGGCGCCATCAAGGCCGACAAGATCGCCGCCCTGGCGCGCGAGGCCGCCATGCCCGCGGTCGCCGTCGCCGATTTCGGGCAATCTGTTCGGCGCCCTCGAATTCTCCCAGGCCTGCGCAAGCAAGGGCGTGCAGCCCATCATCGGCTGCCAGATGGCGATTGCCCGCGAGGACAATCCGCGCCTCGCCCCCGATCCGGTGGTACTACTCGCCCAGTCCCCGGAAGGGTTCGCCAACCTCCAGCGCCTCTCCTCCGCCGGGTTCCTCGAAACCGAGCCCGGCCTGAAGCCGCAACTGCCGCTCGCCCGCATCTGCGACCTCGCCGCCGGCCTCATCCTGCTCACCGGCGGCACCCAGGGCCCGCTCGCCCGCCTGCTCGCGGACGGACAGAAGCACGAAGCCGAACGCCTGCTCGCCCGCTTTGCCGATGCCTTTCCCGGCCGCACGGTGATGGAACTGCACCGCCATGGCCTGCCCATGGAGAAAGCCATCGAACCCGGCCTGATCGCCCTGGCCGACGCGGCGCAAATCCCATTGGCCGCCACCAATGATTGTTTCTTCGCCAAACCAGAAATGCACGAGGCGCACGACGCCCTGCTCTGTATCGCCGAGGCCCGCCTGCTGTCCGAACGCGACCGCCGCCGCGTCACCCCGGAGCACTGGTTCAAGCCTGCAAACGCCATGCGCGCGCTGTTCGCCGATCTGTCCGAGGCGTGCGACAACACGCTCGCCATCGCCCGGCGCTGCGCGGTGATGGCGGAAACCCGCAAGCCCCTGCTGCCGGTTTGCCCGAAAGTCCGCCCCGGCAGCAGCGAGGAAGAAACCCTGCGCGCCATGGCCACCGAAGGGTTGGACCGAAGGCTCGCCGCCATGCAGGCCGACCAGGCCACGCAACTTCACTACCGCGAACGGCTGGACTACGAACTCGGCGTCATCGCCCGCATGGGGTTTCCCGGCTATTTCCTCATCGTCGCCGATTTCATCCAATGGGCGAAAGCGCGCGGCATTCCGGTCGGCCCCGGCCGCGGCTCCGGCGCCGGGTCGGTCGCGGCCTGGGCGCTGACCATCACCGATCTCGACCCGATCCGCTTTTCCCTGCTGTTCGAGCGTTTCCTGAACCCCGAGCGCGTGTCGATGCCCGACTTCGACATCGACTTTTGCCAGGACCGCCGCGACGAAGTCATCGACTATGTCCGCGGCGAATACGGCGCCGACCGGGTCGCCCAGATCATCACCTTTGGAAAACTGCAAGCCCGCGCGGCGGTCCGCGACGTGGGCCGGGTGCTCGGGCTTCCCTTCGGCCAGGTCAACAAAGTTGCCGAGCTGATCCCCAACAACCCGGCCAAGCCGGTAACCCTGCAACAGGCGGTGGACGGCGAGCCGAAGCTGCAACAAATGCGCACCGACGACGAGGCGGTGCGCCGCCTGCTGGAAATCGCGCTGCAGATCGAGGGCCTGTACCGCCACGCCAGCACCCATGCCGCCGGCGTGGTCATCGGCGACCGCAGCCTGACCGAACTCGTGCCGATCTACCGCGATCCGAAATCGGATTTCCTCGTCACCCAATACTCGATGAAATACGTCGAGCAGGCCGGCCTGGTGAAATTCGATTTTCTCGGGCTGACCACCCTGACCATCCTGCAACGCGCGGTCGGTTTCCTGCGCGCCCGCAGCATCGACATCGACCTCGACCGCCTGCCGCTCGACGACAAGCGCACCTACGACATGCTGCAGCACGGCGACGCGGGCGGGGTATTCCAGTTCGAAAGCCAGGGCATGCGCGACGTGCTGCGGCAAATGCGTCCCGACTGCTTCGAGGACCTGATCGCCGCCGGCGCGCTCTACCGGCCGGGGCCGATGGCCAACATCCCCGCCTATTGCCAGCGCAAGCACGGCGAGAAATGGGAGCCGCCGCACGAAGACATTCGCGACATCCTGGCGCCGACCTACGGCATCATGGTCTACCAGGAACAGGTCATGCAGATCGCCCAGAAGATGGCGGGCTACAGCCTGGGGGCGGCCGACCTGCTGCGCCGGGCCATGGGCAAGAAAATCCGCGCGGAGATGGAAGCCCAGCGGAAAATCTTCGTCGCCGGCGCCACCGCCCGCGGCATTCCGCCCGCCAAGGCCGAAGAGGTTTTCGACCTCATGGCCAAGTTCGCCGATTACGGCTTCAACCGTTCGCACGCCGCCGGCTATGCGCTGCTTTCGTACCAGACCGCCTGGCTGAAGGCGAACCATCCGGAGGCATTCCTCGCCGCCTGCCTGTCGCTCGCCGTCAACAACACCGACAAGCTCGCGGCGCTGCGGCAGGAGGCGTTGCGCATGGGCATTCGCGTGCTGCCGCCCGACATCAACCGCTCCGGCGCGGATTTCGTGCTGGAGGACCATGCCGAACACGGGCTGTGCATCCGCTATGCGCTGGCAGCGGTGAAAAAGGTCGGCATGGCGGCGATGCAGTCCGTGGTTGCCGCCCGCGGCGGCCGGGATTTCGCCGATCTTGCCGATTTCGCCGCGCGCGTCGACGCCAAACACCTCAACCGCATGCAGTTGGAAAACCTGGTTCGCGCCGGCGCCTTCGACAGTGTGGACAACAATCGCGCCCGCGTCTTCGCCGCCGCGGAAACCATCCTCCGCCGCGCCCAGGCCAGTGCCGAAGAGCGGGAGAGCGGCCAGACCGGCCTGTTCGGCGGCACCGGCAAGCCCGAGCGCCTGCACCTGCCCGACCTGCCCGACTGGGACCCGATGGACCGGCTCGGCACCGAGGCCGAGGCGATCGGCTTTCACCTTACCTCCCACCCGCTCGATGCCTATGGCGCGGCGCTGCGCCGCCTGGGCGTGGTCGCCAGCAACCAGCTCGAAGCCCGCGCCCAGTCCGGCCCCGCACGGGTCAAACTCGCCGGCAGCGTCATCGGCAGCAAGGAGCGGATCACTCGCACCGGCAGCCGCATGGCCTGGGTGCGCCTGTCCGATGCCGGCGGCTCCTACGAAATCACCTGTTTTTCCGAAGTTCTCGGCCGCTCACGCGAGCTTCTCACCGCCGGGACCTCGCTTCTCGTGACCGCCGACATCCGCCTGGAAGGCGAGGCACTGCGCATCACCGCGCAGGACGTGGCCCCGCTGGACGCCGCCGCGTCGCAGGCCGGCGCTGGCATGCGCATCTGGCTGCAGAAAACCGAAGCGGTGGGGCATATCCGCACGCTGCTGGAACGCGAAGGCCGCGGGCGCGGCCGCGTGGTGCTGGTGCCGCGGATCGATGCCGAACAGGATGTGGAGATCATTCTGCCGGGCGGATTCAATGTGTCGCCGCGGTTGGCGCAGGCGTTGAAGGTACTCGCGGGGGTGGAGAGGGTGGAGGACTTATAAGAAAAAAGGCCAGGGGCTTTGCCCCTGGACCCCACCAAGGGCCGAGAGGCCCTTGGAACCCATTCCTTAAGTAGCGGGGTCCAGGGCAGAGCCCTGGCCTTCCTTCCTTATCCGATCAACCCCGCCACCCAATGAATGATCCCGATATGCCCCAGATCATTCCAGGTCGCGAACACAAACAGCCCCAGGATCAGCGCCAGTCCGGCGCGGAACCCGTAGTCCTGCGCCCGTTGCGGCAGCGGCCGCCCGCGCACCGCCTCGGCCAGGTAGAACAGCAGATGCCCGCCGTCGAGCACCGGGATGGGGAACAGGTTGATCAGTCCCAGGTTCACCGACAGCAGGGCGATGAACGACACCAGGCTGGCCGCCCCAAGCTGGGCCACCTGGCCGGACAGCTGGGCGATGCGCAGCGGCCCGCCGAGGTCGTCGGTGCCGCGGTTGCTGGTGATCATGCCCCATACCCCGGCGAGGGTCTGGACGCTGACGTCCCAGGTCTGCGCCACGCCCGCCGGCAGCGCCGCCCAGGGGGAGAGCCGCACGTATTCGACCGCGCCACCGCGGATGCCCAGCACGCCGACCTTCTTGCCGCCCGCCTTCGCGCGTATCCGGGATCACCGTGATGTCGCGGCTGACGCCGCCGCTGGCGACCGTCAGATGCACGTCCTGGCCGGGGCTGGCGGCCACCGCACGCTGGATTTCCTCAAACCGCCGGATCGGCCTTCCTTCGATCGCCTCGATCCGGTCGCCTTTCTGCAGACCCGCGCGGGAAGCCGCCGAAATCGGCGACCACGTCGCCCACCACCGGCAGCGGCACGCCGCGCCCAACCGTCGCGAACAGGGCCGCGAACAGCACAATCGCGAGCAGGAAATTGGCGACCGGCCCGGCGGCGACCGCGATGGCGCGGGCGCCGACCGATTTTTCATGGAACGTCCGCCCGGGCTGCCAGCTTGCCCGCACGTCGTCGGTCACGTCTTCCGGCCGCTCCTGGCCGTGCATCTTCACGTAGCCGCCGAGCGGGATCCAGGCGATCTTCCACACCGTGCCGACCCGGTCGGTCCAGGACACCAGCGCGCGGCCGAAGCCGATGGAGAACGTCTCCACGTGCACGCCAACCCAGCGCGCCGCCACGTAATGGCCGAGCTCGTGGATGAACACCAGCACGCCCAGCACGATGACAAACGCCACCGGCGTGCGCAGGAACTCGGGCAGGAAGTCGAGCATGGTCCCCCTCAGGCGGCAGCCGCCAATGTTGCGCAAATTCCGCCGGCCGCCCGCCGCGCGCGGCAATCGAGATCGACCACCTCATCCAGCGTGTCCGCCGGCAGGGCGCCCATCTCGTCGAGCACGCGCGCAACCGTGCCGGCGATATCGAGAAAGCCGATGCGACGGGCCAGGAAGGCTTCCACCGCAACTTCGTTGGCAGCGCTCAGAATGGTGGGGGCGCCGCCACCCGCCTGCAAGGCGTCCCGCGCGAGAACAAGGGCGGGAAACCGCTCGAGATCGGGTTCGAAGAACTCCAGTCGCGCCACCGCGGCGAGGTCGAGCCGGCGCGCGGGCGTGGCGATGCGGCCGGGCCAAGCCAGGGTGTGCGCGATCGGCACCCGCATATCGGGGCTGCCAAGCTGGGCCAGCACGCTGCCATCGCTGTAATAGGCCAGGCCGTGCACCACCGATTGCGGGTGGATCAGCACGCCGATCCGCGCCGAGGGCAGGGCGAACAGCCGCGCCGCCTCGATCAGCTCGAGGCCCTTGTTCATCATCGTGGCGCTGTCGATGGAGATCTTGGCGCCCATCGACCACACCGGATGCTTCAGCGCGGCTTCCGGTCCGGCCAGGCGCATTTCCTCCAGCGAGGCGGTGCGGAACGGTCCGCCGGAGGCGGTGAGCACGATCTTGTCAACGGCGCCGTGGTTGCCGTCGGCCATCGACTGGAAAATCGCGTTGTGCTCGGAATCCACCGGCAGCAGCGTGGCGCCGTGCGCGCGCACGGCGCGCAGCATCACCTCGCCGGCGCAGACCAGCGCCTCCTTGTTGGCCAGCGCCACCGAACGGCCGCGGCGGATGGCGGCGAGCGTCGAGGCCAGGCCGGCGGCACCGGTGATGGCGGCCATGGTCCACTCGGCATCCAGCGCCGCGGCTTCGACCACGGCCTCGGCGCCGCTCGCCACTTCGACGCCGCTGCCCGCCAGGGCCGCGGCCAGGGCGGCGTGGCCGGCCGGGTCGGCGATGACGGCGCGGCGGGCGCGCAGTGCGCGGGCCTGCTCGGCCAGCAGGGCGACGTTGCGCCCGCCCACCAGGGCAACGACGGAATAGGCGCCGGGATCGCCGGCGAGCAGTTCGATCGTCTGGGTGCCGATGCTGCCGGTGCTGCCCAGGACCGTGACGGTTTTCATCGCCATACCTCCACCCCGCGCCCCAGCGTCGCCGCCAGCAATGCCGCCGCCAGGGCGGCGGTGAGCAGGCCGTCGAGCCGGTCGAGCAGGCCGCCATGGCCGGGAATGAGCCGGCCCGAATCCTTCACGCCGTAATGCCGTTTCACTGCGCTCTCCAGGAGGTCACCGATCTGCGCCGCAATGCCGATACCGGCTGCCACGGGCAGGATGTGCGCGACATTCCCCCCGTGCAGGGCCAGCGCCGCGGCGGCGCCGACCACCATCGCGCCGGCCAGGCCGCCGGCCGCTCCGGACCATGTCTTGGACGGCGAGATGCGGGGGGCCAGCTTCGGTCCTCCCAGCAGGCGGCCGGCCGTATAGGCGCCGATATCGCTGGCCCAGACCACCAGCAGCAGGAACAGCACGTTGTCCCGGCCGATGGCGCCGTCGTCCCGCAGCCAGGCAAGCGCCACGATGGCGCCGCCCAGATAGGGCATGCCGGCGGCCAGGCTGGCCCGCCCGCTCAGGAGCCAGGTCAGCAGGAAGCCAGCTCCGAGCACGCCCAGGCCCATCAGATCGTGGTCGAGGCACGCCAGCGCGCCGGCCAGGAGCACCATCAGCGGAATGGCGGCACCTACCGGGCTGGCCAGCCGGGCGCCGCACAGATGCACCCACTCCATCGCCAGTCCGACCGAGGCTGCCGCCAGCAGCGCGGTCCACCACCAGCCGCCGAACCACAGGCAGGCCACCGCCATCGGTGCCAGCAGGGCGGCCGAAATGGCACGCTTGCGCAGGTCGTCCCAGCGAATGCGCGGGGCGGCAGGCGGCGGCGGGCGAGGGGGATCAGGCTGGCCGTGCACCGAACCGGCGCTCGCGGCGGGCATATTCGGCAATGGCTTCGGCGAAATGCGGCGGGCCGAAATCGGGCCACAGCACGTCGAGAAACAGCAGTTCGGCATAGGCCGACTGCCACAGCAGGAAATTCGACAGGCGCTGCTCGCCGCTGGTGCGGATGATCAGGTCGGGGTCGGGCATGGGCGAGCTGGAGAGCAGGCTGGCGAAGCTCGCCTCGTCGATCGCCTCGGGGTCCAGCCCGCCCTGAAGGGCCGCGCGGGCGGCGGCGCGCACCGCCGTGACGATTTCCGCCCGCGCGCCGTACGACAGGGCCAGCGTCAGGTTCAGGCGGGAATTGCCTTCGGTCTCACCCTCGGCATGGGCGAGGTCGGCGACGATGTTGGCATCGAAGCGGTCGCGGTCGCCGATGAAGCGCAGCCGCACGCCCTCGCGCTTCAGTTCCGCCACTTCGCTGCGCAAATAGTGGCGCAGCAGGCCGGTGAGATCGAGGATCTCGCCGGCCGGGCGGCGCCAGTTCTCGCTGCTGAACGCATACAGGGTGATCCAGCCGACGCCGTGCCTGATGGCGGATTCGACGATGCGGCGGACCGCCTGCGCCCCGGCGCGGTGGCCGGCCACGCGCGGCAGCCCGCGTGAGGCGGCCCAGCGGCCGTTGCCGTCCATGATGATGGCGATGTGGCGCGGCGGCAGGTCAGCCGTGAGCGCGGCCGCGTCGGCCGACAGCCCCGCCGCCTCGGCCGTCAGCGCGGCGTTCGTCACACCTTCCACCTGATTGCACCCAATCCCTCAGACCTGTTTGATTTCCTTGTCTTTCTCCACGAGAGCCTCGTCGATTTGCTTGATGTAGGCATCGGTCAGCTTCTGCACCTCGTCCACCCAGTGCTTTTCCTCGTCCTGGCTGATGGTGCCCTTCTTTTCGAGCGCCTTGGTCTGTTCCATGCCGTCGCGGCGGACGCCGCGCACCGCCACTTTGGCGCCCTCGGCATAGCGGTGGGCGGCCTTCGCCAGCTCGATGCGGCGTTCGCCGGTCAACTGCGGAATTGGCACCCGCACGAGTTGCCCGTCGGCGGCCGGGTTGAGGCCGAGGCCGCAGTCGCGGATGGCGACCACCACGGAATTGACCAGGCTGCGGTCCCAGACCTGCACGGTGATCATGCGCGACTCGGGCACCGCGATGGTGCCGACCTGCGGCAGCGGCACCTCGCTGCCATAGGCGCTGACGCGCACCGGCTCCAGCAGGCCGGGGCTGGCCCGGCCGGTGCGCAGGCCGGCGAATTCGCGCTTCAATGTCTCCAGCGCGCCGTCCATGCGGCGCGTGAGGTCTTGCTTCAGGCCGTTCAGATCGGTCGCCACCGCAACCTCCTCCGTGGTTCAGCCGCCCGGTCTCATGGCGCAGGTCATGCGCGGCGGTCAGGTCGGCTCGAGAATGGTGGTGAACCGCCCCTCGCCGCGCATGACCTGCGCGAAGGCGCCGGGCGCGTGGATGTTGAAGACGATAATGGGCAGGCGGTTCTCGCGCGCCAGGCTGATGGCGGATGCGTCCATCACCGCCAGGTCGCGCGACAGCACGTCGAGATAGGTCAGTTGTTCGAAGCGGTCCGCGTCGGGGTATTTGCGCGGGTCGGCGGTGTAGACGCCATCGACCTGGGTGCCCTTGAGCAGGGCGTCGCAGCCCATTTCGGCGGCGCGCAGGGCGGCGGCGGTGTCGGTGGTGAAAAACGGGTTGCCGGTGCCGGCGGCGAAGATCACCACCCGCCCTTTTTCCATGTGCCGCTCGGCGCGGCGGCGGATATAGGGCTCGCAGACGCTGGCCATCGGAATGGCGGACTGCACCCGGGTCGGCACGCCGCGCTTTTCCAGCGCGTTCTGCAAGGCCAGCGCATTCATCACGGTGGCGATCATGCCCATATAGTCGGCCTGGGCGCGGTCCATGCCATGCGCCGCGGCGGAGACGCCGCGAAAGATATTGCCGCCGCCGATCACCAGGCAAACCTGCACGCCCATGGCCACCACGGCGGCGACATCGCTGGCGATGCGGATCACCGTCTCGGTGTCGAGCCCGTAGTCGCGCCGCCCCATCAGGGCCTCGCCGGACACCTTCAGGAGGACGCGCTTATAGGTGGGGGTCGGGCTCATTGTTCCGTTATCGTTGCGTGCACGGGCCTGGCGCGGCGGCACGCTACAAGGGCGCTTGGCGCGCGACAAGCAAGGGTTACGCCCGGCACGCGCAGAGCACGCGCGCGTACCGGGCTTACGGTTGGATGGTTGGTCAGCTTTCCGGCGACTTGGGAGCGATCCCGGCGGCGGCGGCCACTTCGGCGGCAAAGTCGCCGGTCTGGCGGTCGATGCCTTCGCCGAGCTGAAACCGGGCAAATCCGGTCAGCGTAGCGCCGGCCTTCTTGACCACCGCGCGCACCCGGCTCTCGCCGTCATGCACCCAGACCTGCTCCAGCAGCACCACTTCTTCATAGTATTTGCGAATCCGGCCCTCGACCATCTTTTCGATGATGGCCTCGGGCTTGCCGGAGGCGCGCGCCTGCTCGGACAGCACCGCCCGCTCGCGCTCCAGCGCGGCGGGATCGACCGCATCGGTATCCAGCGCCTCCGGCCGCGCGGCCGCCACATGCATGCCGATCTGCCGGCCGAGGGTTTCCAGCGCCGCCAGTTCGGAGCTGCCTTCCACCGCCGCCAGCACGCCGATCTTGCCCAGGCCCGGCTTCACCGCGGCATGCACATAGGTGGCGACCACCCCCTGCGGCACCCGCAGCACCCGGGCGCGGCGGATGTTCATGTTCTCGCCGATGGTGGCGACCAGATGCGTCAGTTCCTCGGCGACCGTCCGGCCGGTGCCCGGGAAGGGTGCGGCCTTGATCGCCTCGATATCCTCGCCCGCCGCCAGCGCGATCTTCGCCACCTCGGCAACGAAGCCCTGGAAGGTCTCGTTGCGGGCGACGAAATCGGTCTCGGCGTTGACTTCCACCATGGCGGCGGTGTTCGGCGCCGAGGCGACGCCGACCAGGCCCTCGGCGGCCACCCGGCCCGATTTCTTGGCGGCAGCCGACAGGCCCTTCTTGCGCAGCCAGTCGATCGCCGCCTCGGTGTCGCCGGCGGCTTCGGTCAGCGCCTTCTTGCAGTCCATCATGCCTGCGCCGGTCCGCTCGCGCAGATCCTTCACCAGCGCGGCCGTGATCTCGGCCATGTCGTTATCTCCTCTTCGTGCTCAAGTCGCTGTCCGGGTCAGGCCGCGGGCTGTGCCGGCTCGGCATCGTGCAAGGCGGCCGGCGGCAGGGCCTCGATCGGCAGTTCCTCGGCGCCGCCGATGTCGCGGCCGGAGGCGATCATCTCGGCCGAAATACCGTCCAGCACCGCGCCGGCGATCAGGTCGCAATACAGGGTAATCGCGCGGATGGCGTCGTCGTTGCCGGGGATCGGGTAGGTCACGCCCTGCGGGTCGGAATTGCTGTCGAGCACGGCAACCACCGGAATGCCGAGCTTGTTGGCTTCCTCGACCGCCAGCTTCTCCTTGTTCGTGTCGATGATGAACAGGATGTCCGGCAGGCCGCCCATGTCCTTGATGCCGCCGAGCGCGCGCTCCAGCTTCTCGCGGTCGCGGGTGATGTCCAGCACCTCTTTCTTGGTCAGGCCCTGGGTACCGCCGGACAGCATGTCGTCGATCTGGCGCAGCCGCTTGATGCTGCCGGTGATGGTTTTCCAGTTGGTCAGCATGCCGCCGAGCCAGCGGTGGTTGACGTAATACTGGCCGCAGCGCTTGGCGCTGTCGGCGACATATTCGGCGGCGGCGCGCTTGGTGCCGACGAACAGCACGCGCCCGCCGGCGGCGACCACGTCGCGCACCGCGCGCAGCGCGCGGTCGAGCATCGGCACGGTCTGCTGCAGGTCGATAATATGGACCTGGTTGCGCACGCCGAACAGGAACGGCGACATGCGCGGGTTCCAGCGGCGGGTATGGTGGCCGAAATGGACACCGGCTTCGAGCAGTTGGCGCAGGGTAAACTCGGGCATCGCCATCGGCGTGACCTTTCCTTCCGTCCGGTTGAGCCTCCGCAGGGCCGGCATGCCGAAGCGGCACCGGATCCGGGCCTGATGTATCAGGCCGGAAGGCGCCCTGCGTGTGAATTACCGGCGGCGATGCCGCCAGCGGGCGGGCATATGGCGCAGGCGCGGGAAGAAAGCAAGGCCAGGGCTCTGCCCTGGACCCGCCAAGGGGCAGTGGCCCCTTGGAACCCATTACTTTTAGTCAGTTGCTCTACGAGGGGGGTGAGCCGGTTCACCGCCTCACCCCCCTCGTAGAGAAACTGACTAAGTAGCGGGGTCCAGGGGTCCACCGACCCCTGGCGGGTCCAGGGCAGAGCCCTGGCCTTCCTTCCTCCCGCTTGACGCGTCGGTGCGCTCCCGCCACATCCCCCCTGTCGTTTTCGAGATCCGCAAAATAAGTCGCCCCCCGCACGGGTTCTCCGTTCCCGTCGCCGCACCGGCATGATCCGCCGGGCGGTTTTCCTGGCGTGCGTGGTCGCGGTGCTGGCCGCCGGCGCCGCCTGGTGGCAAGGCCGCGCGCCCGCCGCACCGCCGCCGCCCGAAGTGGCGGCCGAGCCGGTGGGTGTCGGCGCGCTCGGCCGCATCGAGCCGACCAGCCGCATCCGCAAACTCGCCCCGCCCGGCGGCTTCGCGGTGAACCGCGTCGACCAGTTGCTGGTGGAGGAAGGCCAAAGCGTGGCCGCCGGCCAAATTCTGGCGCGTTTCGCCGACGCCGCCCAGAAAGACGCGGCCGTCGCCCAGGCCGAGGCGGCGCTGGCCGAGGCGCGCGCCTCGCTCGCCCGGGTGCGCGCCGCCGGGCGTCCGTCCGAGATCGCCGCCCAGCGCGCCCACATCGCCGCCCTCGCCGCCGCTGAGGAAATCGCCCGCCGCAACTCGGTTCGCTCCGACCGGCTGGTGCCGAGCGGCGCCGAAACCGCCGCTGCCGGAGAGCGAAACCGTTTCCTCGCCGCCCGCACCGCCGCCGAGCGCGCCGAGGCCGAGGCCCAGTTGGAAACGCTGCTCCGTCCCCGCCCCGAAGACCTCGCCGTCGCCGAGGCGCAGGTGGCCAGCGCCGAGGCGGAACTCGAACACGCCCGCGCCGATGCCGCGATGTCGCGCGTGGTGGCGCCGATTGCCGGCACGGTGCTGAAAATCTATGCCCGTCCGGGCGATCAGGTGGGTAGCGACGGGCTGCTTGACTTGGCCGATGTCGACCAGCTGGACGTGGTGGCCGACGTGTTCGAAACCGACCTGCCGCGGCTGCGCGTGGGTGCCGCCGCCGAGGTGATCGTGCCGGGTGAGCCGCACCGTTTCGCGGCGACGGTGCGCGAACTGGGCTGGCAGGTGCGGCGCACCACCCAGGCAGGCACCGATCCGGTGGCGGCGGTGGATTCGCGCACCGTGGAGGTGCGGCTGACGTTGGCCGAGGACGGACGGGCGGCGCTGCGGCAGCGGCTGAATATGCAGGTGCAGGTCGCGATCCGGCCATGATGGGAAGAAGTGAGGAAGGCCAGGGCTCTGCCCTGGACCCGCCAGGGGGCAGTGGCCCCCTGGACCCCGCTACTTGGAGGCTCTCTGATGAGAGGGGGGTGAGGAGGGGCATCGGCATCTCCTCACCCCCCTCTCATCAGAGAGCCTCTAAAGTAATGGGTTCCAAGGGGCCACTGCCCGTCGTGCCGAAGGCGCGCTGCGCGCGACGCGGGTCCAGGGCAGAGCCCTGGCCTTCCTTACTTCTTCCCATCCGCCTTGCCTGGCGCCAGCTCCGTGCCGGCCGCGCAAGGCTGGTATCGGCCATAGCCGGCGTCATGTTCGCCTGTGTGCTGGTGTTCATGCAGCTAGGTTTCCGTGCCGCCCTGTTCGACAGCGCCACCAGCCTGCCGCAGGCTTTGCGCGGCGAGCTTTTCCTGATGCATCCGCTCACCCAGGCGCTGTTCCGCACCGAGCGGATGCCGCGCAGCCGCGCCTTCCAGACCCTGGCGGTGCCCGAGGTCATGACCGCGGTGCCGATCTACCTGGCGCAGGCAAGCTGGCGGAATCCCGTCACCGGCCGCAAGCGCGCCATCCAGCTGGTCGGCCTCGACGCGGAGGAGGGGGCGGTGGATTTCCCCGGCCTCGCCGCCCTGGTGCCGGCGCTGAAGCGGCCCGACGCGGTGGCGTTCGACCGGCGCTCCCGCCCCGAGTTCGGCGATGTCGCCGCCATCCTGGCGCGCCGGGGGCCGTTCGAGGCGGAACTGGGCAACCGTCGCGTGCTGGTGGTGGGCACGGTGGAACTCGGCCCGAGCTTCGGCGCGGACGGCAATGTGGTACTCAGCGAGACCAATTTCCGCCGCATCATCACCGAACGCCGGGCCAGCGAGGTCGATCTGATCGCCTTGCGCTTGCGGCCGGGGTCGGATGTCGCCGCGGTGCGGAAACGGCTGGCCGCGGTGCTGCCCGAGGATGTGCTGGTCATGACCCAGGCCGAACTGGTCGGCTGGGAACGGCATTACTGGGAAACCGGCACGCCGATCGGTTTCATCTTTGCTTTCGGCAGCCTGATGGGGCTGATCGTTGGCATGGTGATCGTTTATCAGATCCTGTTTTCAGACATCTCCACCCATTTGCGCGAATACGCGACCCTGAAGGCCATGGGGTTCTCGCAGGGGTATCTGCGGCAGGTGGTGATGGGGGCGGCGCTGATCCTCGCGCTGCTGGGATTCGTGCCGGGGGCGGTGCTGTCGTCGGCGCTGTACGGCATGATCGCCGGCGCCACCTTCCTGCCGCTGTATATGCAGACGGCGCGCGCGGTGACGGTGTTCGTGCTGATCTTCGCCATGTGCGCGGTCGCCGGCCTGCTCGCCATGCGCAAGCTGCGCGACGCCGACCCCGCCGACATGTTCTGATGCACGCGCCGATCGAGCTGGATGGCGTGTCCTACGCCTATGGCACCGGCGATCTGGCCCGCCCGGTGCTGCGCGACGTGCGGCTGTCCATGGGGGTGGGCGAGATCGTGCTGCTGACCGGCCCCTCCGGCAGCGGCAAGACCACGCTGCTGACCCTGATCGGCGCGCTGCGGGCCATGCAGGCGGGAAGCTGCGAGGTGCTGGGGCAGCAACTGATGGGCGCCAGCGAGGCCATGCGGGTGCGGCTGCGCCGGCGGATCGGGTTCATCTTCCAGAACCACAATCTGCTGGGTTTCCTGACGGCGCGGCAGAATGTGGCCATGACGCTGGAACTCGTGCCCGGCAGCGCCGAGGCGGAGCGTCTGGCGCGTGCCGGCGCGATGCTGGAGGCGGTGGGGCTGGGCGACCGGGCCGATGCACTGCCCTCGAAGCTGTCCGGCGGGCAACGCCAGCGGGTGGCGGTGGCGCGGGCGCTGGTCGGCGGCCCCGGGCTGGTGCTGGCCGACGAGCCGACGGCGGCGTTGGACCGACAGACCGGGCATGAGGTGATGGAATTGCTGCGCGATCTGGCCAAGCAGCGCGGGGTGCCGATTCTGATGGTGACGCATGATCCGCGGATTGTGGATTTGGCGGACCGGGTGGTGGCGATTGAGGATGGGCGGGTGGTTTGAAGGAAGGCCAGGGCTCTGCCCTGGACCCGCGTCGCGCGCAGCGCGCCTTCGGCACGACGGGCAGTGGCCCCTTGGAACCCATTACTTTTAGACAGTTGTTATGAGAGGGGGGTGAGGTGGTGGCTCGGTTCACCGCCTCACCCCCCTCTCATAACAACTGTCTAAGTAGCGGGGTCCAGGGGGCCACTGCCCCTTGGCGGGTCCAGGGCAGAGCCCTGGCCTTCCTTCAAACCCCTCTCCCGCCGCAACAACCGCTTCCCCTCCGCCCACTGCCACGCCACCAGCCCCGGCAGCCCGACCGCCAATTCCCGCGCCCGCTTGACCATCGACAGTGCGATCGCCGTGTCGGGATGAATGCCGAACAGGCCGCACACCAGGATGAACCCGGCCTCCTGCACGCCGAGCGCCCCCGGCACGGCGAAGCCCGCGCTGCGCGCCGCCTGGCCGAGGCTTTCGATGACAAAGGCTTCCCGCCAGCCCACCGGCACGCCCATGGCAAACAGGGCGAGCCAAGTCTCCACCGTGCCAAGCAGCCAGGCCAGCAGGTGCAGCGAGGCGGCCTGGGCGATCGCCAGCTTGTTGCGCTGCAGGCGCATCAGTTCGCCGTGCAGCCCTTGCACCACCTCCACCGGCAGGTTCGGGAACCAGCGCTGCAGCAGCCCGGCGGCGCCCTCCACCAGGCGCATCAGCCCGGCCCGCTGCGCCACGATGAAGCCGCCGATGCCCAGCACGCCGGTGACGATGGCACCCTGCACCCAGGGCATCCAGCCCTGGTCGGGGCTGGTCGCGGCCAGCACGGCGAAGCCGGCAATCGTGAACAGCAATTGGGCGGCCGCCTCGATGGTGAGGTCGAGCGTGGTGCCGGCGCCGGCCAGCGGCCCCGGCACGCCGCGGTGCACCAGCAGCCTTATGCCGACGATATTGCCGCCGAGCTGTGCCACCGGCAGCATCGAGTTCACCGCCTCGCGAATCCAGCGGATGCGGAACCAGCGCCCGAGCCGGGGCCGGCCCGACCCGACCGCCAGCCGCCATGCGGCGGCCGAGAGCCAGAGCTGCAGGAACAGCAGCGCGGTGGTAAGCGGCACCGCCCAGCCGGCATGCAGCACCTCGGCGCCGATCGTCCGCGCGCCGAAGAAGGCGACCAGGGCGATGACTGCGAAGCTGCCAAGGCCGAAGGCGATCAGGCCGGATCGCACGGAAACCGGGTGGGAAACGTCATGGCCGGCGCAGAGACGACCGAACGGTGCGGCTGTCAATCCAGCGCAAGAACCAGTGGTTTACCCCGCCCCCAGCGCAACCGCCGCCTGATAGGTCACGAACGCCGCCGCGTACGCCAGCACCAGCATGTAGCCGAACAACACGCCCATCCAGGCCCAGGACCCGGTCTCCCGCCGCACGGTCGCCAAGGTGGAGGCGCATTGCGGCGCGAACACGTACCAGGCCAGCAGCGCCAGCGCGGTGGCCAGGCTCCATTTGCCCGCCAGCGCCCGGCCGAGATGCTGCGCGCCGTCGTCGTCCTCGGCGGCGATGGAATAGACGGTTCCCAGCGAGGCCACCGCCACCTCGCGCGCCGCCATGCCGGGCAGCAGCGCCACGTTGATCTGCCAGTTGAACCCGATCGGCGCCAGCACCGGCTCCATGGCGTGGCCGATCATGGCGGCGAAACTGTAATTGATGGCCGGCTGGTCGGCATCGGCGGGCGGGCGCGGCACCGAGGCGAGGAACCAGATGACGATCATCATCGCCAGGATGGTGGTGCCGGCGCGGCGCAGGAAAATCTTCGCCCGCTGGGTCAGGCCAAAGAAAATGCTGCGCGGGCTCGGCCGCTTGTAGTCGGGCAGTTCCAGCATGAACGGCTCGGCCGGCGAGTTGCGCCAGACCAGCCGCTTGAAAATGAAACTCACGCCCAGCGAGCTGCCGATGCCCACCGCATACAGCCCGAACATCACCAGCCCCTGCAGTTGCAGCCCGCCCCACACCGTGCGGTCGGGGATGAAGGCGGCGATGATCAGCGTGTAGACCGGGATGCGCGCCGAGCATGTCATCAGCGGCGCCACCATGATGGTGGCCAGCCGGTCGCGCCGGCTGTCGATGACGCGGGTGGCCATGATGCCGGGGATGGCGCAGGCGAAGCTGGACAGCAGCGGGATGAAGGCGCGTCCGTGCAGCCCGGCGCCGCCCATGACGCGATCCATCAGGAACGCCGCGCGCGCCATGTAGCCGAAATCCTCCAGCACCAGGATGAACAGGAACAGCACCAGGATTTGCGGCAGGAACACCAGCACCGCGCCGACGCCGCCGATCAGCCCGTCGCGCACGAAGCTGCGCAGCAACCCGTCGGGCAGCGCACCGCCGGCCAGGGCGCCGAGCCAGTCGAACCCGGCCTTGATCGCGTCCATCGGCGGCTGCGCCCAGGAGAACACCGCCTGGAACATCAGGAACAGCACCGCCATCAGGATCGCCAGCCCCGCCACCGGGTGCAGCAGCACGGCATCGATGCGGCTGGTGACGGTGTCGGGCCGGGCGGGCTGGGTGACGCAGGCGGCGATGATCCGGTCGGCCTCGCGCTGCAAAGCGCGGATGCCGGCCCGCCCGCGCGGCGCCCAGTGGTCGGGGGCGGATGCGGGGGCGGCGAGTGCCAGCGCGTCGAGCTGCTCCAGCAGCGCCCCGGTGCCGCCGCGGCGCACCGCGATGCTGGGCACCACCGGCACGCCGAGTTCGGCCGACAGCCGCTCGAGGTCGAAGCCATGGCCGCGATGGCGGGCGATATCGAACATGTTCAGCGCCAGCAGCATCGGCGGGCCGACCTGGCGCAACTCCAGCACCAGCCGCACCGCCAGGCGCAAATTGGTGGAATCGGCCACGCAGAGCAGGATTTCCGGCCGCTGCTCGCCGGCCAGGCGGCCGAGCACCACGTCGCGGGTGACTTCCTCATCGGGGCTGCGGGCGCGCAGCGAGTAGGTGCCGGGCAGGTCGAGCAGCTTCACCGGGTGGCCGGCGGGGGTGACGAAACAGCCTTCCTTCCGCTCCACCGTCACGCCGGGGTAGTTGGCCACTTTCTGCCGGCTGCCGGTCAGCGCGTTGAACAGCGCCGTCTTGCCGCAGTTCGGGTTGCCGACCAGGGCCACCCGCAACGACCGGGCGGCGGCTTCGCTCTGGGCCGGGGAGGGCGCGGGCGGCGCGGTCGTGATGTCGTTCAAGGGCCGGGGTCCAGCGCTTCGACCTGAATGGCGTTCGCTTCGGCGCGGCGCAGCGCCACGGTCGCGTTGTCCACCCGCACCGCGATCGGGTCGCGGCCGAACAGGCCCTGGTTGCGGATTTCCACCACCGCGCCTTCGACGAAGCCCATTTCCAGCAGCCGCCGTTCCAGCTCGGCCGGCGGCAGGGCGCGGCCGCAGCCGGACGCGTCGACCGCGCGGATGCGGCCACGGAAGCCGAGCGGGGCGGCGCCGAGCCGGCTGGGAACCGCGAGGCTTGCGGACATGGCATCTCCTGGGTTGGCCATACTCGTTAATGAGAGCCCCTCGCAATTACAAGCGGCATCGCACGCGCCGGACCGGACGGGAATTGCGGCGCTGGCGTTCATGGGCGTGGGTCTCCGGTCCGGCGCGGGTGGTGTTTGCAACTGACTCGCAATTCCCCCGTTTCACATCGGGCCCGCATTGACCTGGATCAAGCGAAATCTGCGCCGATGATTGATTTGCCGCCCGCGCTGGCGGAGAAACAGCGCCTCGCCGGTCGCCTGCCGGCTTCGTCGGAGCGGCACCCCATGCCTGAGCTGCGCCTGCACAACAGCCTCACCCGCCAGAAGGAGCGGTTTGTCCCGCTCGATCCCGCGCATGTGCGGATGTATGTGTGCGGCCCGACGGTCTACGACCTCGCGCATATCGGCAACGCCCGCCCGGTGGTGGTGTTCGACGTGCTGGCGCGGCTGCTGCGCCTGCTCTATCCGCGGGTGACGTACGTCCGCAACGTCACCGACGTGGACGACAAGATCAACGCCCGCGCGCATGAAAGCGGCGAGCCGATCGGCGCCATCACCGCCCGCACCACCGCCGACTACCACGCCGACATGGCCGCCCTCGGCGCAATGCCGCCCGACATCGAGCCGCGCGCCACCGCCCATATCGCCGACATGATCGCCATCATCGAGCGGCTGATCGCCGCCGGCCACGCCTATGTCGCCGACGGGCACGTGCTGTTCGCGGTCGGCAGTTTCGCCGCCTACGGCCGCCTGTCCGGCCGCTCGCCCGACGAATTGCTGGCCGGTGCCCGCATCGACGTGGCCCCGTACAAGCGCGACGCGGGCGATTTCGTCCTCTGGAAGCCGTCGTCGGCCGACCTGCCGGGCTGGGACAGTCCCTGGGGTCGTGGCCGTCCGGGCTGGCACATCGAGTGCAGTGCCATGTCCTGGCGCTATCTGGGCGAGAGCTTCGACATCCACGGCGGCGGCACCGACCTGATCTTTCCGCATCACGAGAACGAGATCGCCCAGTCCGTCTGCGCCTTTCCCGGCAGCCGCTTCGCCCGCGTCTGGCTGCACAACGGCATGCTGCTGGTGAACGGCGAGAAAATGTCGAAAAGCCTCGGCAATTTCCGCACCGTCCGCGACGTGCTGGCGCGCGCCCCGGCCGAGGCGGCGCGGCTGTTGCTGCTGCGCGCCCATTACCGCGCCGCGCTGGATTTTTCCGATCAGGCCCTCGCCGAGTTGCGCCGCGAACTCGACCGTTTCTACCGCGCGCTGGAGCGCACCCCGGCGCCGCCGGCCGATGCGGTGCCCGACTCTGTTCTGGATGCGCTGTGCGACGACCTGAACACGCCGCTCGCCATCGCCCGGCTGCACGTGCTGGCCGACGCCGCGCTGACCGGTGATGCGCAGGCCAGCGCCAGTCTGCGCGCCGGCGGCGCCGTGCTTGGTCTTCTTCAGCAGGAGCCGTCCGCCTGGTTCCACGGCGGGCTCGACGCCGCCGCCATCGAGGCCCGCATCGCCGAACGCCGGGAGGCACGGCGGGCGCGTGACTTCGCGCGGGCGGACGCGATCCGCAAGGGGCTGGAGGAGGCGGGTATCCTGCTCGAGGATAGTGCCAGCGGCACGACTTGGCGACGGGGTTGAGCAAGCAAGGCCAGGGCTCTGCCCTGGACCCGCCAAGGGCCGAGAGGCCCCTGGACCCCGTTCCTTAAGGAATGGGTTCCAAGGGGCCACTGCCCCTTGGCGGGTCCAGGGCAGCGCCCTGGCCTTGCTTGCTTAACCCAACCGCCCCAGCGCTCAACCCAAGGACCAAAGCGTAATGCGAAACTTTCTGCTGATTGCCGGCGCCCTGTTCTGCGGCCCAGCGCTGGCGCAGACCCCGCAGGAGGGGCTGGTGCGCGGTCACACCGCGCTCACCCCCTCCGTCGCCGCGCCCTCCACCGCCGCGTATGACGCGGCCATCGAGAAAATGCACCACGACATGAACATCCCCTTCACCGGCGATGCCGACCGCGACTTCGCCGCCGCCATGATCCCGCACCACCAGGGCGGTGTGGACATGGCGAAGCTGGAGCTGCAGTACAGTCACGACCCGGAGCTCCGCAAGCTCGCCCAGGACATCGCCGCCGCCCAGGAGCGGGAGATCGCCCTGCTGCGCCAATGGCAGGCGGCGCACCAGCAGTGACCGGACGGGATGGCGGCGCGGAGCTTCGCCCGATTGGCAACAGCCCGGTCGTGGTGCTGGTCCGCCCGCAACTGGCCGACAATATCGGCGCGGTCGCCCGCGCCATGGGCAATGGCGGCCTGTTTCATCTGCGCCTGGTCGCCCCGCGCGACGGCTGGCCGCAGGAAAAGGCCTGGCGCACCGCCTCCGGCGCCGACCGCATCCTCGATGCGGCAACGGTGCACGACACCGTTGCCGAGGCGGTCGCCGACCTGCACCGGGTATTCGCCACCTGTCCGCGGCCGCGCCACATCGTCAAGCCGGTGCTCACCGCCCGCGGCGCCGCCGCCGAGCTGCGCGTCATCTGTGCCCGCGACCTGCGCGCCGGCATCCTGTTCGGCCCCGAGCGGGCGGGCCTCGACAATGACGACATGGCCCAGGCCGACGCGCTGGTGCGCTACCCGTTGAACCCCGACTTCATGTCGCTCAACCTCGCCCAGGCGGTGATGATCATGGCCTATGAATGGTGGACCGCCGAGGAGGTCACCCTGCCGCGCCGGCTGATGACCAACGAGACCAGCGTGGCCACCAAGGGCGCGCTGGAGAATTTCCTCACCCATCTGGTGGACGAGCTCGATGCCTGCGGCTTCCTGCGCAACGCCCCCAAGCGCCCCGGCATGGTGCGCAACATCCGCCATTTCTTCGGCCGCGGCGAGGTAACGGAGCAGGAATTGCGCACCCTGCACGGCATCGTTACTGAACTCGCGCTGGGGCGGCGGATGCGTGGGCGCCTGGAAAACGAGAGCGCGACGGAGCCGCCGACGCTGTTGGAGTGAAGCCGATCGGGTTATGTTCCTGCGGGGCACGCGCCGCTTGGGGGGCGACCGCATGGTGGCCGCCCTGCTGGATGGCTGGTTTCGGACCTTGCCGGCGCTTGACGGTTGGCTGCCGGACCTCCGATCTTGGCCGGGACCGGAATGTCTGCTCACAAGCGGCTTGGCACGAAACCGGACATTTCCAGATTCTGTAGGGTGGGCTTCAGCCCACCAACGCAAACCCATCAAGCGTGCCCCCAGAAAATGATGTCTCCTCCTCCCAACGTTTGGCGGCTGCGTTTGCTAAGCCGGTGTTTCCGTACGGAAAAGCGAGACTGTTGAGACTATGCCGAACTATCGCCGCAACCGGGTAGACGGTGGATCTTATTTCCTCACAGTCAATCTGTGTGATCGCCGCTCCGATTTGTTGGTGGCCGAAATCGGCGCACTTCGTAACGCCGTTCGAGCCGTGCGGGCGCGCCATCCTTTTCACATCGATGCCTGGGTGGTGCTGCCGGACCACATGCATTGCTTATGGACATTGCCGCCCGGCGACCACGACTTCCCGCTTCGGTGGCAGACGATCAAGGCCCTGTTCTCACGATCCGTCCCACAGCCGGAAGATCGCTGTGCATCCTTGGTCCGCAAGCGTGAGGCCGGCATTTGGCAACGCCGATATTGGGAGCACACGATCCGCGATGACCAGGATTACGCCGTTCA
Organism: uncultured Alphaproteobacteria bacterium; assembly: GCA_963714255.1. Classification (GTDB taxonomy): domain Bacteria; phylum Pseudomonadota; class Alphaproteobacteria; order Acetobacterales; family Acetobacteraceae; genus Rhodovastum. Next base: position 86,890 of record CAVQNU010000033.1, on the reverse strand, counting down.
CATGGACTACATCCATTTCAATCCGGTCAAGCACAGGCTTGCCGCACACCCCGCCGACTGGCCGTTTTCGAGCTTCACCAAATGTGTCGCGCTCGGTATGTATCCAATCGATTGGGCGCCCGAGGGAGCAGAACCGGCTGACGCCGGCAAGCGGTTGTAACCCGCGACGGTGGGCTGAAGCCCACCCTACTTGCTTCTCAGCCCGCGCTGCCGTCGGCCTGATGTCGGCTCTTGGCCGGAAGCGGACAGGCCGCTTCGGAACACGAGAGCTTCAAAGCCGACGCTGATCCTGTAGGGTGGGCTTCAGCCCACCAGCCCAAACCTGCCGGGCACCATGCGACGGTGCGCTGAAGCCCACCCTACTTGCTGTCGCCTTGCTGTCGCCTTGCGGCCTGGGGTCCGGTATTGGCCGGGAACAGAACGTCTGCGGACGAGCGGGTTGGCATGGAACCGAACCCTGGCTCGGTGCAGACAACTCCTAAGCTTTCGACCCAAACCGGGCGTCATGTTGCTGTAGAAATTATGGCGCCGCATCAAACAGGAGTGGACTTTCTTGAGGAAGAGCCGGCCGAACAGTGTCTAGTAACAATTGGATGGGCATCCATTTAAGTCAAAGGCTCATGTCTTTACGGAAGAAGTATGAGCCTCTCTAAGAGATAGTAAGCTTCGCCCGCAATTTTGGGATGTTCTAATTCGATTGTAAGGATGATTCTGGTTTGCTTATGATGATCAAAAATTTGGTAGGTTCTATAGGAACCCCTTCGGCATTCTTTAATAAATTGCATGATTTTTTCCTGACTCGCATTCTCCGCAAGCAATGGACTGCAGCCCGGTCGAGGTGAAAGCATGACCCCAAATGTAGAGGTCATAGCTCCAGCAAGCCGTAGGGCGGGAAAGCGAAGCGTATCCCGCCTCTTGCGGGCTGCCGTCGTTCGTCCGCCGACGCCCAGCCAACCGCCAATTGCGATGGCGGGATACGCTGCGCTCTCCCGCCGTGCTGACCGATATGGCCGCAGACCCCCCAATCGGCGCCGCCAGCCTCCAACGCCCCTACCCGTTCCGGCCCCCCCCACCCGCATCGAGGCATGTCCGCTTTCATAAATTCCGTTGCGATCCACCCCAAGCTTATGCTAGGAATTTAATCCATGCACGCTCAACCCCGCCCCGCCATCCCCAACCCCGCCCCATCCCTCGGCGTGGCCGGCCTCGGCGGCATCCTCCGCGACCTCGCCGCCCTCATTGCCCGCCGCTTCCTCCACAATCCTCGGCTTGCCGTCCTCATCATCCCGCTCTGGCAGCACCTCACCCGCGCGGCATCCCGCCTCGACCGCCTGCGCGCCCGCCTCGCCGCCGGCCCCATCCCGCCGCCGCGGCCCCGCACCACCAACCACAGCGGCCCCAAACGCAAGTCGCCCTTTCCCACCACCAGCGCCTGGCTGATCCGTGCCCTCGGCCCCGAGGCCGCCGCCTACGCCGCCCAACTCGCCTCACTGCTGGCCGATTCCGCCGCCGCCGACCTGCTCGCCTGCACCGCCGCCCGCCGCACCCTCGCCCCGATCCGCCGCATGCTCGGCATTCCGCCCGCGCACCCGCCGTCGCCCCGTCACGCCCGCATCCGCCGCCCCCGCTCCCTCGCGCCGCCCCGCCGGCCGCCGCCCCGGCCGGCCCCGATCCCGCACCACCCCACTCTCGACCCGCGTCCCGCCAAAAGCCGCCGTCCCTGGTGGCTGCCGCCGCCCCGCCTGCGCGGCCGCGTCGAGCCCGATACCGACTCCGGGCCGCCCGGCCTATAGCTCTCGTTAATCGCACCTGCGGCATATTCTTTGTAGTGACGATCCGGTCACCGGCAGGGCCGTACCGACCCGCCGCGCATGCTCGGCTCCGTCGGTGAGGTCGTATGCCCAAGTCATCCCGGACCCCCTGGTCCGTTCGCAGCATTCTGTATGCCGGGCTCGGTGGCCTGAGCCTGTTGCTGCTGGCGGCCAACATCCATGCCGCCGTGCGGGCCGCCCTGCGGCTGCACCAGGCGCAAACCGTGATCGCGGTGGCCGAGGCGGTGCAGGATGCCTTTGCCGCCCTGCAGGCGGAGCGCAACGAGCGCGGACCGCTGCAGATCGCCCTGGCCGGTCCGGCACCGGCAAGTGCTGCGCAGATGGCGCGGTTCGCTGACAGCGCCGCCACGCTGCAAGCCGCCCTGGGCCGGCTGATGCCGGCCTGCGATCGTCTGGCGTGCGGCGCGGACGCGGCCGGAATCGGCGCCGCCCTGGCGGATGTCGCCCAGGCCCGCCAGACCGCCTATGCCGCCCTGCGCCAGGGGTTCGATGCCCGCCCGGCCGGGCTGGCCGCCACCTGGTATGCGGTGTCCACCGTGCTGGTAGACCGGCTGGAATCCATCGTCGCCACGCTGACCGGCGCCATGCGCCGCGCCAGCCGCGACGGCGCGATCATGGCGGCGGTGAAGGACGCGGCCTATTCGGCCCGCGACGCCGCCGGGCGGGAACGCATCATGATCGCGGCAGAGATGCGCAATGGCCGCATCACGCCGGAGCAGCGGCGTCAGATGGAGGCTCTCCGCGCAGTGGTCGACTCGTCCTGGCGGCTTGTCCACGCCGCCCTCGGCGAGCAGCCACCCCAGCAGATGGCCGCCGCCCAGGCCGCCGCGCAGGAGGCGTATTTCGGCCGCTTCGTCACTTTGCGCACCCGCGTCGAGGCAGCGCTGGACGCCGGCCAGGCACCGCCGGTCGGTATCGATGAGATGGACCGGCTGATGGAACAGGCGCTGCGGCCGCTGATGGTCATGGCCGAGTTGCCGCTGGCATGCGCAGCCGACAGCGCCCATGCCGACGCCGACGCTGCCTGGCGCCAGGTGGACATATCCGCCGCGATGACCGTGCTGGGCCTGCTCTGCGCCATCGCCGCGGCGCTGGTGACGCAGCGTCGGGTGCTGCGCCCGCTGTTCGTCCTCGGCGCGGCGCTCCACCGCTTGGCCGGCCGCGACTACAAATTTGCCCTGCCCCCCGGACGCTGCGCCGCCGAGGTCTCCGCCATGGCCGCGGCAATCGGGCAATGTCGCGACGGGCTGCGCGAGGCGGATGCCCATGCCGCCGCCGAGGCCGCGGCGCAACAGGACCGGGTGCGCCACGGCGACGCGCTGGCCGCTTCATTGACCCGTTTCTCCGCCGACGCCGAGGCTGCCCTCAGCGCCGTTGCCGCCGCCGCCGCCGGCCTGGACCAGGCGGCTGTGGAGATGAAGGCGGCGGCCGACCTGACCAGCCGCGGTGCCACGTGCCTGGCCGGGCAGACCCGCACGGCGGCCGGCAACAGCAGCGCCGCCGCCGCCGGCGCCGAGCAGCTCTCGGCCTCGGTGACCGAAATCGGCCGGCGCGTTGGCGATTGCACCGCCATCGTTCGCCGCGCCGTGGCGGAAACCGAACGCACCGACCAAACCTTGCGCGCGCTGGACGAGGCGGCGGGGCGGATCGGCACGGTGGTCGAACTGATCGCCGCCATTGCCGGCCAGACCAACCTGCTGGCGCTGAACGCCACTATCGAGGCGGCGCGGGCCGGGGAGGCCGGCAAAGGCTTCGCCGTCGTCGCCGCCGAGGTGAAGCAACTGGCGGCCCAGACCGCGCGCGCCACCGGCGACATCGGCGGCCACGTCGCCGCCGTGCGCGCTGCCGGCGAGAGTGCCGCGGCGGCCATTCGCGGTATCGGCTCGGTGGTGGCCGAGGTCGATGGCGTGGCCGCCAGCATCGCCGTCGCGGTCGGACAGCAATCGGCGGCCACGCAGGAGATCGCCAGCAACGTGGCCGGCGCTGCCGGTGCGGTGGCATCAGCCTCGGCCGACGCCGGGGCGCTGCAGGACGCCGCCGGCCGTGCCGACGATGCCGCCGCGCGGGTGCGCGGGGCGTCCGACGCCTTGGCCGGCCAGGCTGCCGGGCTGCGGCGCCGGGTCGAAGTCGTTTTTGGCCGAGGCGCGCGCAGGCTGACCCGGCGGATGAACAAAAACCGCAAGGACTCCGCCCTAACCCCCAAGAGCAAAAGCGCCATAAGTGGTTGGCACCAATGAATTTCTAAACGAATGGGGTCAAGGGGGCCACCGCCCCCTTGCGGGTCCAGGGCAGAGCCCTGGCCTTGCCTTCCGAAACCCAATCGTCCATCGGAAGCATCAACGCGAGCTTGATCCGCAGCCGATTAGCCCAATGTCCCGCAAAGGTTGTTACCGCCGCGACGGCAATCCAGGGTTTCAAGGCCGTCATTCGGGGTTCCCTCCGTCGTCGCGGTGCCTATGCTGCGCAGGATCATTGGTCCCTGGAAGCCCCGGGCCTTGGAATAGAGCGAAGCAAGAGCATGACAGCCACCGATCCCGCCCTGATGTCGGCCGAGGAACTCCTGGCCAACTACGCCCGCCGCGCGCTCAGCCCCGTCGAGGTGCTGAAAGCGGTGACCGAGCGAATCGCCCGCCTCAACCCCGAGATCAACGCCTTCGCGGTGCTGAACCCGCGCAGCCTGGAGGCGGCGGGCGAGAGCGAAGCGCGCTGGCGGGCCGGCCGCCCGCGCGGAACGCTCGACGGCGTGCCGGTGACCGTGAAGGACCTGATCGATCTGGCCGGATTCCCCACCCGCCGCGGCTCGCGCCTGACCGATCCGGCGCCGGTGGACGACGACGCGCCCCTGGTGCTCAGCCTGAAGGAACAGGGCGCGGTGCTGGTCGGCAAAACCACCACCACCGAGTTCGGCTGGAAAGCCCCGGGCGACTGCCCGCTGCACGGCATCACCCGCAACCCATGGAACAAGCTGCACACGCCGGGCGGCTCGTCGGCCGGCGCCGCCGCCGCCGCCGCGGCCGGCTTCGGGCCGCTGCATATCGGCACCGATGGCGGCGGCTCCATCCGCATCCCCGCCGCCTGGTGCGGCGTGGTCGGCCTGAAACCGACCTTCGGCCGCGTGCCGATGTGGCCGCTCGGCGCCTTCGCCCCGGTGGCGGTGGCCGGACCGATCGCCCGCACCGTGCGCGACGCCGCCCTGGCGCTGTCCGCCATTGGCCACTTCGACCTGCGCGACCCGTTCTGCCTGCCCCCCGAATCGCACGGCGACCGCGACTGGCGCGCCGGCATCGAAGATGGGGTGGCCGAAATGCGGGTCGCGGTGCTGCGCCGCCCCGGCTTCGACGCCCCGGTGGACTGGGAAGGCATCGCCGCCGTCGAGCAGGCCGCCCAACTCCTCACCGAGGCCGGCGCCGAAGTCGAGGAAGTCGACCCCGAACTGCCCGACACGCGGGCGATCTTCTCCCGCTTCTGGGGCGCCGCACTGGCCCGGCTGGTCAGCACCTTCCCCGAGTCGCGCCGGCACATGCTCGACCCCGGCCTGCTGCAAGTGGCGGCGGCGAGCGAAAACATCCCGGCCACCGCCATGATCGAAATGGAGGCCCTGCGCATCGAGGCCGCCCACGCCATGGCCCGCCTGCACCAGCGCTACGACCTGGTGCTGTGCCCCACCGTGCCCGGCCTGGCGCCGCTCGCCGACGCGCCGGTCGGCGACCCGCTGGAGGCGCTGTGGACGGGCTGGGCGTCGTGGACATTCGCCTTCAATCTCACCCGCCAGCCTTCCATCGCCGTGCCCATGGGGTACGCCGTCAACGGGCTGCCGCGCTCGGTGCAGATTGCCGCAGCGTTGTACCGCGACGACCTGGTGCTGCGGGCGGCGCGGACACTGGAGGTGGCGGAGCCTTTCTCCACCCCCGATCTGGACTGAACGGACACTGGGGCAACAACAACAAGCAAGGAAGGCCAGGGCTCTGCCCTGGACCCGCCAGGGGCCGGTGGGCCCCTGGACCCCGCTCCTTTTCTTCCTGCTGGTGCCGGCGCGGGCGCTTGCCGACTACGGCATGGTTTCGCCCGACGCGATCGATTTCGGCAAACTGGTGTTCCAGAACGACGGCGATACCGTCTACGACCGGCGGTCCTCGCTCGGCGGGGCACAGGGCTACACCGTCTCGGTGGGCACCGGCGTGACCCAATGGTGGGACTGCGTGGTCGAACTCGGCTACGACCACGCCCCGGCCGGCGACCAGCCGTCGCGGCTGACCCAGGCGGTCATCGACAGCACATTCGAACTGAGCAGGCCGGGCGAGAACTTCGTCGATGCCAGCCTGTATGTCGAATACGGCCAGACCGTCATGCGCAGCAATACCTCCGGCGCCAACGAATTCACCATCGGGCCGGCAATCGGCAAGGACATCGGCCCCACCACGCACACGCTGAACCTGTTCGTCACCCGGCTGCTGGGGCCGGACCAAACCAAAACCGGGCTGGATGTCAGCTATGCCTGGCAAAGCCGCTGGAACGTCTGGGCTTCCCTATCGCCCGCAATAGAAGTCTACGGCGAGGCCGGCATGCTGGGCCACATGCCGCCCTTCTCGCAACAGCAACTGCTCGCCGGGCCGGTGCTGCTCGGCGCGTTCGACTTTGCGGATCTCGGCCTGCGCGGCGGGGGGAATTTCAAATACGAACTCGGCTGGCTGTTCGGCGCCACCCCGGCCACCGCCGGCGGCACGCTGCGCTGGCATTTGGAAGTCGAAATTCCGTTCTGAGACGCCAGGCCGATCAATGATGGCCTATAGCAATCCGCCCGCCCGGAACCCGCCATGCATCTGCGCCCCGCCTTCACCGAGACCGACCCCGCCCGGATCGCCGCCCTGATCGCCGCCAACCCGTTCGGCCTGCTGGTGACGCAGGGGAAACAGGGGATGGAGGCCTCGCATCTGCCGTTTGTTATGAGTCATGACAAGGATGTCCTGATCCTCGCCGGCCACCTCGCCGCCGGCAACGCCCAATGCGCGGCGTTCGCGGGCGGCGCGGCACTGGCGGTGTTCAGCGGGCCGCATGCCTATATCGCGCCCGGCTGGTACCGCACCCAGCCGGCGGTGCCGACCTGGGACTATGCCGCCGTGCACGTGCACGGCCACCTCGAACCCCTGGAAGGGCAGGCGCTGGCCGACATGATGCGCGCGGCCGCACGCGATGATCCCGGCGGGTTCGACATCGACGCGCTGGAGCCGCGCTATCGTGAGGCCATGATGAACGGCGTCCGCAGCTTCCGGCTGCGCGCCGAGCGTATCGAGGCGCAGTGGAAAATGAGCCAGAACCGCAGCATCGCCGACCGCGAATTGGTTATCGCCGCGCTGCGGGCGCGCGGCGAGCACGCAGTGGCCGATCTGGTGGCGGCAACCTTGGCCTGATGCTCCTCAGACCGCCGCGAAACTGCCGTCGGGCTGGCGCACCGCCAGCACGCCGGTGCGCACGTCGAAATGCGCCCCATGCAGGCGCAGGCTGCCATCGCTCACCCGCTCGGCGATCCAGGGGAAAGTGAGCAGGTTCTCCAGCGACAATTCGATGCCGGCATACTCGGTTGCCAGTTGCGGGTCGGCCGGCGGATGGGCCAGCACCCGATCGCGGGCGCGCGCGGCGGTGCCGATCCAGGGGCCGAGGAAATCGCCGGCCGGCGGCGGCACGCCCTCCAGCAAGGCGCGGATGCCACCGCACAGCCCGTGGCCGAGCACGATCACATGGCGCACCTGCAACCCGAGCACGGCGAATTCCAGCGCCGCACTGGTGCCGTGGCAGCCGCCGTCGGGCGCGTAGGGCGGCACGAGGTTGGCGACGTTGCGCAGGACGAACATCTCGCCCGGCCCGGCGTCGAACACCATCGCCGGGTCGACGCGGCTGTCGGCGCAGGCGATCACCATGGCCTGCGGGCGCTGGCCACGCTCGGCCAGATCCTCGAACAACCGGCGCCGCTCGGGCCAGGCGGTGGCGCGGAAACGGCGGTAGCCGGCGATCAGGTCGTCCATGCAGCTTTGCTTCTGGCCGCGACGGTCGGGGGTGTCAGAAACCCTCGCGCTCGAGGCGCTTGCGCTCCATCTTGCGGGCGCGGCGGACAGCCTCGGCGGCCTCGCGAGCGCGGCGCTCGGAGGGCTTTTCGTAGTGACGGCGCAGCTTCATTTCCCGGAAGATGCCTTCACGCTGCATCTTCTTCTTGAGCGCCTTCAGCGCCTGGTCGACATTGTTGTCGCGAACGAGAACTTGCACTTGGCCGCCTACTCCTCTTGCCCATGCGCCCCGACCATCGGGGCACGAAAAAGCGGCCGGGGCGACTGCCCCGACCGGAAGGCGGGCGCTATACCATGCCCACCGCCCCTCGCCAACGCGCAACTGCACCCAATCTCGGGGTGGTACCGCCACCGCCGGAGGAGTCCGCCGCATGGCCATCCTGAAGATCGCCCGCATGGGTCACCCCGTGCTGCTGCTGCAAGCCGCGCCGGTTGCCGATCCCAGCGCGCCGGAAATCCGCCGTCTGGTGCGCGATATGGTCGAGACCCTGGAGGACGCCGGGGCCGCGGGGCTGGCGGCGCCGCAGGTGCATGTGCCGTTGCGGCTGTTCATCTTCCGGGTGGCGGCGGGGCGTGGCAGCGGCGATGCGGACGACCATGCGGCGGGTAACACTGTGGTGATCAACCCGGAGGTCGAGCCGGTGGGCGAAGACGTAAGGTTGCACTGGGAGGGATGTTTGTCCGTCCCCGGCCTGCGCGCCGCCGTGCCGCGCCACTGGCGCATCCGCTATCGTGGCGTGGACACCGAGGGCGTGCCGGTGGGCGGCGAGGTCACCGGGTTTCATGCCCGCGTGGTGCAGCACGAACACGATCATCTGGACGGGATTCTTTACCCCATGCGCATGACCGATTTCCGCCTGTTCGGCTTCACCGACGAATTGGCGCGCGCCGAGGAAGCGAGCGCGGGAGGCGGGTCGTGATCGCGCCGCCGGAACGCTCGGCCGAGCGCGACGCCGCCCTGCTGGCCATGTTGCCGCATGTGGGCCGGCTCGGCTGGACCCATGCCGCGCTGCGGCGCGGGCTGCGCGACGCCGGCGCCGATCCGGGCGATGCCGAATTGTTGTTCCCCGGCGGGACGGCGGCCCTGCTCGAGGCCTGGATTGACCTGGAAGACCGCCAGATGGACGCGGCGATGGCCGCGCGCGACCTGACCGGGCTGCGGCTGCCCCAACGGGTGCGGCTGGCGGTGGCGCTGCGCCTTGAGCTGGCGCGGCCACACCGGCTGGCGGTGCGTCGGGCGGTCAGCGTGCTGGCACTGCCGCGCAACGCCGGGCTGGCGGCGCGGTCGCTGGCGCGCACGGTGGATGCGATCTGGCACGCCGCGGGCGATCAGTCCGCCGATTTTGCCTGGTATACCAAGCGGTTCATCCTGGGCGCTATCTACACGTCCACGTTGCTGTTCTGGCTGCGCGACAACAGCTTGGGCGACTCGGCGACGCTGGCATTCCTGGACCGGCGGCTGGCGGATCATGCGCGGTTCCATAAGGCGCAGAAGCGGTGTGGCGAGAGGGTTTCCAGGTGCTTGCCCGGGGAAGCCGCGGCGGCTTGAAGCAAGGCCAGGGCTCTGCCCTGGACCCGCAAGGGGGCAGTGGCCCCCTTGACCCCGCACCTTCAGGAATGGGTTCCAAGGGGCCACTGCCCCTTGGCGGGTCCAGGGCAGAGAGCCCTGGCCTTGCTTCCTTTCCTGCAGGAATTCCCATCCCAGGCTTCGTCCTGTTAAGCTTCCCTCCGGCGACCACGCCGCAACGATGTGAAAGCGCACGGGCGAGCATGCCACGGGTCCGCATCACCCACACGACCGAGTACCAGTACGCCCTGCCAGTGCGGTTCACCACCCACCGGCTCATGCTGCGGCCGCGCGATTCGCATGATCTGCGGTTGCTGAGCGCCACCCTGGGCATCGCTCCGCGGGCTTCCACCACGCGCTGGGCGCATGACGTGTTCGGCAACTCGGTGTGCACGCTGGACTGGGATCCAACCCTGGCGGCGGATACGCTGCGCCTGGTTTCGATCCTTGATCTGGAGCATTTCCCGGCGGCGGCCGAACTGCCGCACGAATTGCTCGATCCGGTGGCTTGCACCTATCCGTTCAGCTACGCCGCCGAGGAGTTTCCCGATCTCGCCCGGCTGCTGGAGCGGCACCATCCCGATCCGGAACGGCACGTGGACACTTGGGCGCGGCAATTCCTGCGCCGGGGGGTGGCGACGTTGACGCTCGATTTGCTGGCGGCGATGACACGGGCGATTAAGTCCGACTTCCGCTATGCGGCGCGCGACGCCGAGGGCACCAACCCGCCGGTTGCCACTCTGGCCACGCGCCAGGGCGCCTGCCGCGATTTCGCGTTGCTGATGATGGAAGCCTGCCGCTCGCTCGGCCTCGCCTCGAAATTCGTCAGCGGATACCTGTACGACGAGGCGCTGGTGGACAGTGCCGAGCCGGTGGTGGGCGGCGGCGAGACGCATGCCTGGTGCGCCATCTACCTGCCAGGTGCGGGCTGGGTGGAGTTCGACCCGACCAACGGGCTGGTGGCGGGGCGCAACCTGATCCGGGTGTGCATGGCGCGCACGCCCGAACAGGCGGTGCCGGTGGCGGGCGGGTTCATCGGCCGGCCGGGCGACTTCATGGGTCTGGCGGTCGACGTGCAGGTGGCGGTGGGGCAGGCGGCGGCGGACGAGGCGCAGTTCGCTTCCTGACACGTGTGTCGGTCGCCGGCGAGGCCGTACCGGGTTGTCGGAAAACCGACCGGGATGTCCCCGACGCAACGAGCTTCTGTCGGCCGGGAACGAGGCGACGCGCCATCACGTTGATCCGCCGTGTTTCCCTATCTGGCCCGCGCTTTGCTTTGTGCCCTCCGACCATCCTCGCGGGACGGCGCCGAAAGCAGCCTGCCCCGCGGTGAAGAGCGCCCCCGTGAGCGGCCGGGCGCGGCGACGCATGGGCGCAACGACAGGAGCACGCCAGTGAGCAACGTGACGTTTTCATCCCCCGTGATGGCGAAGGACGTGACCGTCTATGCCGTCGCCGGCGACCGCGGGACCATCCTCGCCGTCGCCAAGGCGCACAAGATTCCGATCCCGTTCGACTGCCAGGACGGCGAGTGCGGCTCGTGTCTGGTGGAAGTGAAGCATCTTTCCCCGGCGCAGAAATGCGGGATTGCCCTGACGGAGAAGGAAAAGGAAGTTCTTCGCCAGCTTGGCAAGATCACCAAGCAGGAAATCGAGGACGCCGAAGTCAACGACATGCCGCCGCGCTACCGGCTGGCCTGCCAGTGCTTCATTCGCAACGAAGACATTCTGGTTTCGTTTGAGGGCGACCAGACCTTGCCGGCCAAGCCGCCGTATCTGTCGAAGGCGGCGAAGATTTTCAAGGGCGGCCTGGAGATCGGCTCGGTCGAGGAATTCTTCGGCTATGCCGTCAAGGTCGAGGAGGATGCGGCGATCCATTTCGACGAGTTGTCCAGTGCGATGGAGCAGGTGGGCAACCAGGAGGTGGCGAAGCTGTTCGCGCAGCTTGCGGCGTTCTCGCGGTTGCATCTGGCCGAGGCGAAGCGGCGGGCGGGTGCGACCGATGTGTCGAAGTTTATTCCGCCCGACTATGTCTGGCCTGATCATGTCACGCCGGAGCGGACGGCGTTGTGGGCGGGTGATCCGTCGCTGTCGCGGCTGGATGCGTTGCGGGCGGCGCTGCAGGGCGAGCGGAGGGGCTATGAATTCTATTATTCCGTCTCCGGCACGTCCACCAATGCCGAGATCGTCGCGGCGGCCAAGGAGTTTGTCCAGGAGGAAGCCGAGCATGTGAAGGTGCTGGAGGCCTGGATCACTCGCGAAGAGTGGCAGCGCAAGACGCATGCGTAAGTAATGGGGTGCAGGGGGCCACTGCCCCCTGCCGGGTCCAGGGCAGAGCCCTGGCCTTTCTTCTTTTCTATCTTTCTCCGGTCCGCCCCTGTGCCGGTGCCGCCGAAGGCGTAATGACCCGGGGCAGCCCTGCGAGGCTTCGCCCCCTCACCTGGATCGCGGTCACCCGGAGTGTGGCGACCGGTGTGGCGGCGACCGGGGAAGCTTCCCCCGCCACCCAGATGCGGATGCCCAGCACCGTGCGCAGTGGGATGCCCGGGAACTTGTCCGGCCCCGCGCGCATCGCGGGTGCGGGCGGGTCGGCGAGGCCGTGCCAGGTGGCAAAGACTGCCTCTCGATAGGGGGTGCCGAGCCAGGGGGTGGCGGAGTGGTAATCGGCCACGGCGGATTCCCAGGTGCCGTCGCGGTCGTGCAGTTCGGTGAGGAAGCGGGCCGCGTAGGCCGCATTGGCGGCGGGGTCGAAGGCTTCTTCGAGGGTTGCGAAGGCGGCCGGGTGGTACATCAGGTTGATCTGAAAGCAGCCCACGTCGATCGAGCGGCTGCCTTCGCGCTGGGCGGCGGCGACATAGGCGACCGCGTCGTCGCGCGACTCGAAGATGTGGTCCTCGCCTTCGCGGTTCACCGTCCAGGGCCAGGGCAGCACGCCGTTGGTTTGCGCATCGAATCGGCCGCTCTCGCGTTTGCCGATGGCCAGCAGCAGCCCGGGCGGAATGGCGGCGGCGGATTCGGCGCGCGCGGCCTGGTCGCGGCAGGTTTCGCCGGCCCCGCCAAAGGCCCGGCCGGGCACCGCTGTGAGCAGGGCAAGGCACAGAAGCAACGCCAGCCGGCCCGGCGTACGGCAAGGGCCGGCTTTGCCGGACGGGATGGCCACGATCGCCCCGGTGTTCGGCGGTTACTGCGTGAAGTGCGCGGGCGGCGCCATCGCCAGCTTCAGGAATGTCTGCAGGGCGGCGGTGAGGGAGGGCAGGTCGTTGGCGGCAATGTAGTTGGAGGGCTCCGACGCGCAGGCCTGCAGATTGTAGGTGATCGAGTTGGTGCCGGTGCCTTCCACGATGCTGACCAAATTGTCCAAATAGTAGGCATTCATCAACGGATAGTACGGCGTGTAGACCACATAGACCGCGTAGCCGATGTTTTTGAAGTTTTGACAATAGGCCGGCTCGAAGGCCTTCAGATAGCGGGTGCCGCTGGAATCGTAGTAGTCTTCCAGCCCGTCGGTCACCAGGAACAGCACTTTGCGCGGCGCGGCGGAATTTACGCCATTGCCCGCCGGGGTGAGAATTTGCAGGAGCGCGTTCATGGTGTCGGGGAAGTCGGTGTCGGCGTCATTGGCGCCGGCATAGGGCTGGATGCCGGTTTCAACCGTGTTCGATCCGGTGGGCGGCTGGCCGACCGCGGTCAAGGCGGCCTGCCAGTTATTGCCCGCCTCGCCGCTGGTCGGATAGACCTGGGTCAGCGTGGCGGCGAAGGTGAAGATGCCGACATTGAGGTTGTTGATGGCCAGGTTGTCGGACTGCATGGTGGTGATCAGCGTGTCCACCGCGGTCTTGACCAGGTCGAAGCGCAGCGTGACCGGGCTGTTGCCGCCGAGCGTGCTGCGCGCCACCGCGTAATAGTCGTTGCCGGTTCCCGCCTGGCTGCTGGTGTCGAAATGGCAGGCAAACGCGCAGGGCGCGCCGGCCAGGGGCCAGGCCTGGTTGTATTTCTGCAACCAGCCCTGGCAGCTCGGCCCGGTGGTGGCGCTGGTGGGATAGAATGTGGCGAATGTATAGGGCGAATTGGCCGCGATCGGGCAGGTCAGCGTGCCGTCGTAACTGACGCCGCCCGAGCTGCATTGATAGGCGTTATAGGCTTGGCCGGACGCGGTGGGGTTCGCCGGCGGTCCCTGGTTCCAGCCGTTGTTTTCATAGTACCAGGCCCCGGACGGGGAGCAGGGGGTTTTCTGCTGCATGGTGGCGAAGTCGCCCGGCGAGGCGGCGATTTCCATCGACGGCGAATTGTCGAGCATCACCTCGACGTTCAGATACGGCGCGGTGACCGGCGTGTTCACCACCGACGTGCTGGCGATCGGAATGGATTTAATGCCCACCAGCGCCCCGAGATAAGGGGTGTAGGTGGCGGTGTAGGTCAGTGTGCCGGTGAAGGCAGTGACGCTGCCGTTCGTCGTGACCGCCGAGACCGATACGGTGACCGGCAATTGCACGGTGACATTGTTGATGGTGCCGGACTGGGCCAGGAAGCGCTGCTGGCCGGCGGCGACACCGTCGGAGTCGGCGGTGGTGGTGCTGGTCGTGACGCCGCTTTCCCAGGCTTGCGCGGCGGTGACCGCGGCGGTGAGGGCGCCCGCATCCGCCGCCAGGTCGAGCTTGGTTTTCGCCGCCGTGATGCCACCAAAATCGATTGCCAGCGCCACCAGCGCCATCATCGGCACGATCGCCAGCCCGTATACCAAGGCGGTGGCGCCGCGGCGGTCGGCGATGAATTTCAGAAGCGTTAGGCGTTTCAAGGCCAGTCCTCCATCGCCGGACGGGTTATGTCGCGTTGTTGTCGGTGGTCGATGCCGGATAGCCGGTGCAGAGCGTGGTGGTATCGTTCGAGCCGGCGATCAGATAATACTGGAACCAATCGCCGACCAGACCGGTACGCGGCGAGAAATAGGCCGTCCGCGTCATGACAATGTTGTTCTTGACGTAGTTGAAGAACAAAGGGTGGAACGTATAGGTCACGTCCACGACCAGGACGGGCTCGGGACTGAAGGCATCGGTTGCCAGCGTGGCCGGGGTAATCGTGCTCGCATCCGTGACGGGGGCGAGCGTGCCGCAGGCCCGCGGCGTTCCTGCCGCTCCCTGGTAGGATCCGCTCCAGGCGACATTGGCCGTGTAGGTGCAGCCGGTGGTGCATCCGGTCTGGGTCGGCGTCATGACGACCGAGGTGATGACCACGCCGAACGACGACGTTGCCGCCGTCATCGTATCCGGCAGATACGCATAGATTGCCGAGGCCGCCGTTGTTACGTCGGCCAGGTCGAGGACGTTGGTGTTTTGCGGGGTGGCCGCCATCGCCGTGGCGATCTGGTCGATCGCCAGAGCCGCCATGTTGACCCGCTGCCAGGCCAGGAAGCCGGTGGTCAGGTCGTACAGGCCGGTGAAGGTGGCAATCATGACCGGGGCAATGAAGGCGAACTCGATCGCTGCAAGCCCGTCGCGCGCGCGCAGCAGCCCGGCGGCGCAGCGCCCGGCCCCGCGCCACCAGGCCAGAAGACCGCGGGGCGCCGACGTTTTGTCGGGTCCGGTATCGCGGGGCATCGGCGCTCCTAGAATTCGTTCCTGTAGGCCGCCGTTCCGACCAGGAACGGGATGTTCAACGGCCAGTTCAGGATGCCAGGGGTGTAGTAGGCCTGCATCAGCACCAGGCTGCCGCTGGTGCCGGGGTTGACGGTCGGGGTTCGATTTTGCGCCAGCTGGGTCGGGGTCAGCGGCGCGCTCTGGAAACCGGAGACCGGCTGCAGGGTGACCACGACGTTGCTGCACGGCAGGAAGCCGGCCAGATACTGGCAGAACAGGCCGGACTGGAACGAGGCCTGGGTGGCCCCGCTGGCGATGGATTTCTGCCCGGTCAGCAACTGCCGCGCCGTCTGCTTCACCGCATAGTCGAGCGCCGTCTGCGCATACAGCAAAAACCCGAGCTGGAAAATCAGCATGAGAAGACCGATGAACGACATGCCGATCAGGGCGAACTCGATCGCCACCGTGCCCGCCCTGGCGGCGCGCCTGTGGGACAGCGGGCTCATCGCGACGTAATCGCCTGCACCACCCGCACCCCTGCGGGGCCCGCGACGACGACGAAAATGCAGGGCAGGATGAACAGGATCATCGGAATGGTCAGCAGCACCGGGATCTTCGCGGCCCGGGCCTCGAACCGCGTCAGCATCGTCTGGCGCAGCTCGGCGGCGAGGGTGCGCAGCGCCAGCGTCAGCGGGGTGCCGTATTTCAGGCTCTGCGCCAGCGTGCCGCCCAAACGAACCATGGAGTCGAGCCCGGTGCGCTTGCCCATGTTCACCAGCGCCTGGCGCCGGTCGGCCAGGATCTTCATTTCGTTGGCGGTGATCCGCAGCTCGTTGGCGGTCGCCCGTGCGCCGTCCTGCCCCTCCTCGGCCACCCGCTCCATCCCCGCTTCAAGTGCCAACCCGGCCTCGGCGCAAATGATGAGCAGGTCGAGCGCCACCGGCAGGCCGGTCTCCACCGCCTTGAGGTAGCGCGCGCGGATGCGCCGCACCACCACATCGGGCAGCATCAGCCCGATGATGGCGCAGATCACCATGAACAGCAGCGGCGACTTGCCCGAGCCCGCGACGGTGAGGAAGATCCAGGCCAACAGCGGCAGGCCGAACAGCAAAACGATCTTGCTGCCGACGAACAGCGCCAGTGCCGCGCTGGTGCGATGTCCGGCCGCCTCCATCGTCTGCTCGAGATCTTCGATCGCCTTGCGCGACAGCAGGCCGCTGCGCAGGACGCTGCCGCCGATGGCG
Organism: uncultured Alphaproteobacteria bacterium; assembly: GCA_963714255.1. Taxonomy (GTDB): domain Bacteria; phylum Pseudomonadota; class Alphaproteobacteria; order Acetobacterales; family Acetobacteraceae; genus Rhodovastum. The sequence continues at coordinate 70,616 of CAVQNU010000033.1, read as the reverse complement.
CCCAGCGCGCGGCTCCAGGCGGGCATCGGCGCGATGACGACGCCCGGGTCCGCGCCGGCCAGCTTGCGGACGGACTGGATGCGCGCCTCGGCGCGCGCGCCGCGCTCGGCCACCACCAGCAGCAGCAGGCCCGCGACCGCGCAGAACACGGACAGCACCAGACCCAGCTGCCAGGCGGGCACGCTGGTCACGACACACTCTTTTTGATGATCATGTGCATCGAGGTGAACCCCATCACCAGCAGAAGAATGCCGGCGAACAGGATGTTCTTGCCCGTCGAGGTGGTGACCAGGACGGTGAGATAGTCGGGGCTGATGATCAGCAACGCGCCCGCAGCCACGAAGGGCAGGCAGCCGAGCACCCACATGGTCAGCCGCGCTTCGGAGGCGAGCGCGATCGCGCGCTGCTTCACCGCGACGCGCTTGCGCACGACATCGGCCAGGTTTTCCAGCGTTTCGGCCAGGCTGCCGCCGGACTGGCTTTGCAGCGTGAGCGCGACCGCGAAGAAGCGGTATTCGATCAGTGTGCTGCGCCGCGCCAGCCGCCCGATCGCTTCGGACAGCGAGGCGCCGACCTTGATCTCGTCATTCAGCCGCTGGAACTCGGCCGAGGTGGGCCACTGGCCTTCTTCGCCGACCACGCGCAAGGCGTCCTGCACGGTAATGCCGGCGCGGACCGAGCGGTTGATCATCGACAGAGCGTCGGGCATCTGCATGTACAGCACGGCTGCCCGCCGGCTGCGAAAGATGCCGAAGATGGCGCGTGCGATCAGGAACCAGACGAGGGGCAGGGTGACCCAGATGACCGGCCCGAGAAAGAACCCGCCAAGCCCGTCGACCGCCACCGCGACCCCGACGGTGATGGGCACGATCACCCACCAGGGCATTGGGTACAGATCCGGCCGTTCGGTGTCGATGCCGAGGATGGCCAGCACCCGCGCGAACGCGCTGACCTTGCCGTCGCGCTCGGACCAGGGGCGGCGCAATGTGACCACCGGTGCCGCCGGCGTCTTGTAGGCGAGCACGACGGCGGAAATTCGCTGTTTGTGGGCGCGCGCACGCTTGTCCGACACGAGCAGCCAGATCCCGCCGGCCGCCATGGCCGCGCCCGCGGCCAGGATCAGCACCAGCGGGTTGAGTCCGCCGATCATACAGCCGCGTCCTCGATCGCGGCGATCCAGGCCCGGTCGAGGTTGAAATATTCCAGCCTCGCCATGAAGCTCGGCCGGACGCGCGAGACCTTGAAGCGGCCGCGCAGCGTGCCGTCGGTGTTCTCGCCTTCGTACTCGTAATGGAACACGTCGTTCAACGTAACGATCTCGCCCTCCAGACCGACGACATCGGTGACCTGGCTGATCCGGCGGACGCCGTCGCGCATGCGCTCAAGCTGGATGATCATGTCCACCGCACTGATGATCTGGGTGCGGATGGCGCGCACGGGCAGGTTGGGCTGGCCCATCTGCACCATGTTCTCGATGCGCGTAATGGCGTCGCGCGTGGTGTTGGCATGGATGGTGCTCATGCTGCCGTCATGGCCGGTGTTCATCGCCTGCAGCATGTCGAACGCCTCGGGGCCGCGGACCTCGCCCACGATCAGCCGGTCCGGGCGCATGCGCAGCGCGTTGCGCACCAGGTCGCGCTGGGTCACCTCGCCGCGGCCTTCCAGGTTGGGCGGGCGGGTTTCCAGCCGCACCACATGCGGCTGCTGCAGCTGCAGCTCGGCGGCGTCCTCGACGGTGATGATCCGCTCGCCGGGATCGATCATTTGCGACATGGCGTTCATCAGCGTGGTCTTGCCCGCGCCGGTGCCGCCCGAGATAATCACATTGAGCCGGGCCGCCGAGGCGACCTGCAGGGCGCGCGCGATCTGCGGCGAGGCGGAGCCGTTCGCCACCAGCGTTTCGAAGGTGATGCGGCGGCGGGCGAATTTGCGGATCGAGATGCAGGCGCCGTTCAGCGCCAGCGGCGGGAAGATGATGTTGACGCGCGAGCCGTCGGCCAGGCGCGCATCCACCATCGGGCTGCTTTCGTCGATGCGCCGCCCGACCGCCGCGGCGATGCGCTGGGCGACGTTGGCGACATGCCCGGTGTCGCGGAAGCGGGCGGCCGAGAGCACCAGCTTGCCGCGCCGCTCGACGAACACCCGGTCGGGGCCGTTGACCATGATGTCGGTGATCGTGTCGTCGTCCAGCAGCGGCTCGAGCGGGCCGAGGCCCACCATGTCGTTCACCAGTTCGGCGGCGAGCTGGCGCTGCTCGCGGCCGTTCAGCTGGATGCGCTTCTCGTCGGCGATTTCGGCGATCAGGCGCTCGACATCGGCTTCCAGCTGTTCGGAGGTGGCGTCCGCGAACGCCGCCGGATCGAGGCGTTCGAGACAGGCGACCCGCAGCGCCGCGGCCCCGCTCGGCGGCAGCGGCGCGGCCGGCGGCGCGGCCGGCGGCGCTTTGCCGGAGACCGCGGCAGCCGCCGGCGCCGTGCGGGGGGCCGGCGTTCCCGGATCAGGCGTGCCGGGGGTCCGGCGGCCGAAGCTGGGCCGGATGGTCCCGCTCATGCCTGCACGCGCCGGCGCAAGCCAAGCCAGGACCGCGTCGCCTCGGTTTTGTGCGGGAGCATTTCGCCGGCGAGACCGGCAATCGCCGTCTGGAACGGGCCGCGGTGGCGTACCGCCGGCTCGCCGAAGGTCTGCGCCGATTTCATCTGCTTGGGCAGCCAGGGAATGACCACATCCACCTCGCCGCCGAGCCCGTCGATCACCTGTTTCTTCGACAGCGAGCCCGGCGCGCCGACATGGTTGAGCACCACGAGCGGACGCGAGGCCTGTTTCGGCCCGCGCGCCAGGCGGAGATGGCGCAGCGTGTCGCGCAGCGAGGCGAGGGTTGGATCCATCACCAGCACGCGCACATGGGCCAGCTCGCGCAGCTCGTCGTTCAGCGGCGTGGGGTGGCGCGGCAGATCGACGACGACGAAATTGAACCGGTTGCACAGAATCGACGTGAGGTGGACAACGGCGCCCTCGGCGGCGATGATCGGCGCGTCGAGCGGTTCCTCGGCGGCGAGCAAATGCAGCCGGTCGCTGATCGCGGGCGAGGAGCGCTCGGCGAACAGCACGTCGACCCGCCCCGGGTTTTCCAGCGCTGCCCGCAGCCCGCCGCCGGCGGTGGCGGACAGCATCAGGGCGGTGGTGCCGGTGTGCAGGTCGGCGTCGAACAGCAGGATGTGGTGGCGCGAACGGTCGGCGAGCTGGGCCGCCAGGTTGACGGCGACCGTGGTGGCGCCGACGCCGCCGCGCACGCCGGTGACGGTGACGATCCGCCCGCCGCGCGCCGGCGCGGGGCTGTTGCCGGTGAGCGTGGGCACCAGGCTGCGGGCGATGATTTCGCGGTTGAGCGGCTTGTACAGATATTCCTGCACCCCCAGGCCGCGGACCACCTGGCGGTAGAAGCCCACGTCCTGGACCTCGCCGATGACAAAAACCCGCACGCCGGGCTCGACATAGAAGGCGAGGTCGTCGAGCGCGCCGAGCGGGTCGGTTTCGCCCGACACGTCGACCAGCAGGGCGGCGATCGGCGTGGTCAGACGCTGCAGCCCGGCGCGCGCCTGGGCGATGCCGCCGGGGCGGAATTCCGCGGTCGGACCCAGCACCGGGGCAAGCACCTCGCTCAGGATGGCGAGGGTCTCGCGGTCGCGCGCATAGGCAATCAGCGGTAGCCGTGCCGCCCGGCCGGTTTCATCCGGGATCGGACCCGGCTGATCGATCGGCTCGGTCGCCATTATTGCCCGTCCGAGCCGGACGCGCCCGATCCCTGGCCCGGCGCCTGGGTGGCGGGCAACGGGCCGATATTGGTCGATGGCAGCGGCTTGACGCGGTCCGTCAGCAGCCGATGGACCGCCGCCGCCGACAGCACGGCAGGGCTTCCCTCATCGCCGACACCCTGCACCAGATGGCTCTGGTCGGCCACCATGGCGGCCAGGTTGGCCTCGTTGGAACCTTCGGCCCGCCAGGTTCCCGGGCGCTGGAACGGATCATCCCAGCCGGCGCAGCTGGTGGCTCCAAGAAGAAGGACAAGGCAGGCACATCGCCGAAGGTCTCGTGCGCGGGCGAGCGGCATGGCGATTGTTCCCCTTTTGGTAACTCAGTGCAGGATAAAACCGGCACCGACGGGCACGTCGTTCGGACCGAGGCGGGCGGCCGGACCCAGGGCGGCGGCGGTCGGCGCGACGACCGCGCCCGGGCCGGTTCCCATTGCCCGCTGGCGGTTGAACAGCACACGGTCCACGTCGGCGGCCGGCACGAAACCGTCGGTCGGCAATCGCAGACGGCTGGGCGAACTCACCGGGTTGACGATGTACGGCGTGACCACGATGACCAGTTCGTCCTGGTCGCGGGTGTAGAGATCGGATTTGAACAGGGCGCCGACCACCGGAATTTCGCCGGCATAGGGGACGGCCCGTGAGTTCATGTTGTTATTGGAGTCAAGCAGCCCGGCGATGGCGAAGCTCTGCCCGGAGCCGAGTTCCACCGTGGTGTCGGCGCGGCGGACGGTGAGGGCGGGGATGGTGACGGTCGCGGTGCCGCCGAGCAGGCTGTAGCCGATCGGCACGGACACCGCCCCCGTGGTGGTCAGCTCGCTGACTTCCGGGTGCACGTGCAGGCTGATGCGGCCGTCCGACAGCACCGTCGGCACGAAGGCCAGCGAAATGCCGTACTGCTTGAACGCCACCGTGATCGTGCTGCCGCCCGAGCCGTTGCCCGACCCGGCAATCGGGATCGGAAACTCGCCGCCGGCGAGGAAACTCGCCGTCTCGCCGCTGCGGGCGGTGAGGTTCGGTTCGGCCAGCATGGTGATGAGCTGGTCCTGGGCCAGCAGATCGAGCACGGTATTGATCGAGCTGGTGCCGTCGTTGAAGCCGGCGCCAATGGTGTTCGGCGGATTGGCGCCCGAGCCGAGACCGTCGATGATGGCGGCGGTGGCGCGCCAGTTGCCGAAATTGGCCAGCGCCGTCCAGTTGATGCCAAGCTGGCGGGTGATCGTGCGCGAAATCTCGGCGATCCGCACCCGCAAGGTGACCTGCACGGAGGATGGGATGGTCGTGCGGTTGTCGACGGTGCCCTTGTCGCCGGCATAGCTGCGCGCGGTTGCCGCCACCTGCGCGGCGGCGGCGGGGGTGGGCACCTGTCCGCCCACCACCAGCCCGTCGGGCGTGGCGGAGAACTGCACGTTGGCACCCGGCACTGCACGCTGCACCGCGGCAGCCAACTCGCTGGCGCCGTACCAGGACGGCCGGACCACGACGTTGTATTGCGCCAGTGTGTTGCCGGCGTCGTCGAGGGCGGCGACGGTGCTGTGCCCGGGGCCGAGGCCAAAGACGAAAATCGTGTTGTGGCTGGCCGGGCGGACTTCGACGACTTTCGGATCGGCGGCGAACAGGCTGGCGATGGTACCGCGGATGTGAAAAACGCGGCCGGTGCCGACTTCGATGACGGTGGACCGGGGCGCGGCGTCGGCGGCGACCGGGCTGGGCGCGGCCGGGGGCGTGCCGGCGCCGGCCGCTGCGGCGGCTGCGCCGGCCCCCGGTGTGGTGGCTGTGGTGGCCGGCGCCGAACGCGGCGGGGTGCCGGTGACGACCAGACCGCCGCCGGTTGCGGCGACCGGATCAGGTGCGGCAGCGGTGGCGACGGCGGCGGGCGGGGCGGCTGCGGCCACCGGGGAGGGGGACTCCGGCGTGGCGGCGGCGGCCGGGACGGGGGCGGTCGCAGCGGTTGCCACGACATAGGGGAGAGCAGCGGGGGTCGCGACGGAGGGAAGCGCAGCGGCGACCGCGACGGAAGCGGATGCGGGCTGCGGGCCGGCGGCGGCCGGAACCGGATTGACCAGGGTGGGTTCGGGCGCGGCGGTTGCCGTAACACGCTCGGGCGCGGCAGTTGCCGTAACACGCTCGGGCGCGGCAGTTGCCGCGACGGGGCCGGCGGAAGCCGCGGCGACAGGGTCGAGAACATCGACGAGCAGCCGGTTGCCCAGGCGCGCCGGTCGGATCTGCACCCCCGGGGCCAATGACAACTCGGCCGTACCCGCAGCCACGGTCAGTGTCCGTACGTTGCGCGGCGGCCGCGCCCCGGGCAGCGGGTCGGCGCCGGCGAACCGGACGGTGAGCCGGTCGCCCGAGCGGTCCAGGGTCCAGCTGGCCCCCGGGGGAAGGTCGAACACCACCCGTCCGTACCCCGGATGATCGCCGGTTCGCACCGTCGCGGTTGCCGTGGTGCCCGGGCCAGGTTGGGCGCTGGATGGGCTTGCGGATCGGGCGGCGGCAGGCGGGGAGGGTGTCGGCAACGGAACCGGCGCGAGGGGCGTGGGCGCGAGGGGAGTCGGCGCAAGCGGGCCCGGCGGCGGCGCGTCTGCGTGGGCCGGCCGAACCGAAGGGGAGAAAGCCAGCAGAATGGCGGCCACCCGCGCGACGAGGGGCATGGCCATCAGAATTTGACCTCTTCGACTTCCTTGGCCCCGTGGTGCACGCGAATGGTGGTCGCGGCCTTGCCACCGTGTTCGCGCAAGGCGGGCGATACGTCGCCGCTCCAGGCGATCGGCGCCTGTTCGGGCGGCGCGACCGGAGCGCTGCCGGCAACGTCGCTGTCCGCCGCGGGCTGGTCGTCGGCCGCCGAGCGCACAACCAGGGCAAGCCGGCCGAGACGGGAGGCGATGGCGATGCGGGCGGCGTCGTAGGAGCTCGCTTCGAGGGTGACAGTCCGGTTGGAGTTGCCGGCGGCCCCGGGATTGGCCTGCGTGCCCTGGCCGCCCTGGACGAGTTGCTGATCGACCGCGATCACCCGCAGATTGGTCATCACCGTTTCGCCGGAAATGCGGCGGTCGGCCGGCTGGTCTTTGTCGTCCATCGACTGGGTGAGCAACAGGTCGACCCGGTCGCCTGGCCAGATCAGTCCGGCGGTGCCGCTGACCGAATCGACGCCGACCGTGACGGCGCGCATGCCGGTGCCGAGCACGGCGGCGAGGAACCCGCGGTCGCCCGGGGCGAGCACGTCACCGGCCACGATCGGCTCGTTGGGGGCAAGACTGCGGCGGATCATGGCGCCGCGCAGGCCGGTGCGGGCCGTGATGCTGTCCGGATAGCTGCCGGGCGGGGATTGCCTGGCATCGACATCCGCCGAGGTGACATCTTCCATCACCAGCAGGTTGCCGGCGCGCAGGGCCCGCGAGGCGACCAGAATATGCGCTTTGGGAGCCGGCGGCGGCGGTGGCGGCGGGGCAACAACCTCTTGCACCGGCGCGGGCCTCTGGGATGCGATCAGGGCAATGGCGATGCCGCAAAGGCCCACGAGACCAAGCAGTACGGCCATGACGCGGAGGAACATGACGACCTACCCGGATAAAGTTGTAACGAGAATTGGAAGCGCGCCACCGGCGATCGCGACGGCGTAAGGCAGCGGCCCGCGCCGGTGCACACGCCACGCCTCGGCCTTGAGCGCGCGGGCCAGAAGACCGCAGCGCGGTCCGGGGCGCGGACGCCGCACGAGATAAGGCAGCAAGAGATATATTAGCGCCAATGCGCCGCCCGCGATAGCCATGGACAGAACGAAGGCGGGAACGCTGGACGGCGGGAGAAGAAGTGCGGCGGCGGGAATGAGTTTCACGTCCCCGCCGCCGATGAAGCCGCGCAGCCATAGTGCGCCCAAAATGATCAGCAACAGGGCGGCAACGCCCGCTCCGGCGATCATTTTGCCGTCTTGCAGCCGCAAGACCACGCCGGTGAGGGCGACACAGGCGGCAATCCAGTTCGGTATGGTCCGGGCGACGGCGTCATGCAATGCGGCGGCAAGCAGCAGCCCGACGCCGGACAAAATCAAACCGTGCGAAACGAGGTCTGCCATTTTGCTGTCAGCCTCAGACCGGACGACGAGGCATGATGGCAAAGCGTGCGCACAGCACGCCCGCCGCACTGTTCACGCCATCATGCCGCCGGAGCGACGGAGTTACAGTTCCTTGGCGATCGTGTTGAAGGTGTTGGACAGGCCGGTGCCGACTGCCGTGACGGCGGCGATGATCACGACGGCGATCAGTGCCGCGATCAGCCCATACTCCAGTGCGGTGACGCCGCGACGATCGTTCTTGAGGCGGAGCATCAGGTAGGACAGAGTGGTCAGCATGTTCAGCGCACCTTCTGGTGTTGGGTTGGACATTGCGCACCGGGGCCGCGACGCCACCCGTCTGTTGTGGATAAGGAAGACCGGCTCGTTGGTGGGCGTAACGGTCTCGCCTGCCCGACGACGTGTCTATTAAAAGAATTTTCTCTCGAACGTCAAGGGAAAAGTTTAACGCTCGGTTGACTGACTGCGCGGATTTTCTCGTCTGACGCCATGAAGCCGGTCCGGTCCACACGCCAACGGCGCAATCGCAGGAGTCGGTTTTCCAATCCCGGCGGCCGGTTGCGTGGTTGAGCGGCCGTTTCATGCCGGGTCACGTGTGGAATGGTGGTGTCCCGCACGGCCGGCCAGGCCTCGCCCCACAAAACGAGAAAACATCTCAAAAATAGACGCGACGCTTCTTTTAATGCTCACTCCCGTTCCTTGCCGCCAGCCCGTGCTGGTGGCGCCGCCCGGGCGAGGAACCCCGGCACAGTACCGCCGCCTGGTACCACGCACATCGGTACTCCCAGGAGTTGTTTCTCGCATCGCCACGTAAACAAAACGTTATCATGTCAAGGCCATCATAGTCTTGCCCGCAACGTCCGGATTGCGGTCGGGCAGAGGCCGCCCATGCCTTCAGGCAGCCCGCGGACCGGCCGGCCTATTGCGGCGGTTGCGGAACCGCAGCCGCCTGGGCGGCGCCGCTCAGCCGCAATCGCTCGCGGGTCAGCGCAAGCGTGGCCTTGACCTGCGGGGAGCCATCCGTCCGGTCGAGATCCTGCAGCATGGACAGCGCCACATCGGTCTCGCCGCTCAGGGCCATGACCAAGGCCAGGTTGTTGCGGGTTGGCACGTCCTGCGGGTGATGCGCGAGCGCCTGGCGGAGCAGGTCGGCAGCGCCGGTCAGGTCGCCCTGCTGCGCCAGCACCACGCCCTTGCCGTTCAGCGCTTCGACGCTGTCGGGATGGCGCCACAGGATCTGCTGGTAGACATCACCGGCATCGGCCAGCCGGCCCGACTTCATCGCCAGGCGGCCCACCTCGAGGGCGAATGCCAGGTCGTCGCCGCGCGCGGCCAGCGCCGCCTTGGCCTCGGTCATGCCCTGGTCCACCTGCCCGGCCGCGACATGCGCGGTGGCCTGGGTCAGCAGATCGGCGGACTGGTCCGCAGCCTGGGCCGTCCGGCGCAGCGGCTGGCCTTGCAGGATCGCCGCGGCGTTCGCCGAATCGCCGGACGCCTGCAGCGCCTCGGCGAGCCGTTGCCTGGTGTCGTCGCTGACGTTCATGCCGGGCGAATTTGCTGACGCACAGCCGCTCAGGGCCGCGAGCAGGGCCACGGCGGCGGCCCGGAACGGATGGGCACGGGAAAGACATTCCATGGGCGTGCGTGCCTTGACGACGTTGGTGCAAGCTGACGCAGCAGTAGCACGATTCGGCCGCTGCGGTGTCAACGAAAGGATGCATGGACAAAACTGTCCGCCCGGTCGGGCGGTATTGCCCCGGCTGCAGATGATTGCCCGGGCGGAGCCTTGCGAGAGCGTTGTAAAATGGCCAATGTCGCGGTCGGGACGGCGATCGAATCCGCTGTGCCGGAAAACATCCGGGACTCGATCTGCCGCGTGTCCGTGCGAATGGAAGATCCGTGGTCGGTTCCCGTCGGGCAGACGGCGGCCTTGCGGACATGGCAGTTGCGGAGGCGATTTGGATCACCCGCATGACCCGCCGGGGCGGGGCTTGGCCGTGAACCCGCGGGGCGGGCAGTGGCTGCGCAGGCTGCCCTGGGCCGATTGGCTCAATCGCGATCGTATCCTTGCCTGGTGTGGCATCCTGCTGGCCCTTGAGGTGCTGTTCCTGGGATTCATGGTGCTGTGGCATCATGACGCGTTCTTTCGTATCGATCCGCCGACCTCGACCGACTTCGTGAGTTTCTACGCCGCCGGCAAGCTTGCCCTGGCGGGCACGCCGGCGCTTGCCTATGACCAGACGGCGCATGCGGCGGCCGAGGCCGCGGCCACCGCGGCGGGGACCGAGTACCGGTTCTTTTTCTATCCGCCCGTGTATCTTTTGGGGTGCGCGCCGCTGGCGCTGCTGCCGTATCTGGCAGGGTTCGTGCTGTTCCAGGCGGCCACACTCGCGGCCTGGCTGGTGGTCATGCGCCGCATCCTGGCGGTGCGGGGCTGGGCCTGGTGCCTGCCGGTGCTGGCATTCCCCTCGGTGTTCTGGACCCTGGGGCAGGGGCAGAATTCGTTCCTCACCGCGGCGCTGCTGGGCGCGATGACGCTGCTGCTGGATCGGCGCCCGGCCGCGGCGGGCGTGGCCCTCGGCATGCTGTGCTATAAGCCGCATCTGGCCCTGCTGGCGCCAGTGGCGCTCGCGGCGGGCGGGCGCTGGCGCAGCTTCGCCGCCGCCGCCGCGACGGTGGGGGCATTGGTGGGCCTGTCGGTGGCGCTGTTCGGCGTGCAGACATGGCGCGACTATCTGACCGCGATTGCCGGGTCGCAGGCAGTGTACGAGACCGGGCGGATCAATCTGGCCGGCTTCGTCACGCCGTACGGCGCGGCGCGCGTGCTTGGCGCCACTGCCGGCACGGCGCAGGTGCTGCAGGGCGTGGTGTCCATCGTGGTGGTGGTGCTGGTCGGCTGGATATGGCGGCGCGACCCGGGCCCGGCGGTGCGCGCGGCGGCACTGACGGCGGGCATTCTGCTGAGCATCCCGCTGGCACTGGTCTATGACCTGCTGCTGACCACGGTGGCGATCGCCTGGCTGGTCCGGCAGGGCCTCAGGTCCGGGTTTCTGGCCTGGGAAAAACTGGCGCTGTTCCTCTGCTACCTGGTGCCGCTGGTGGCGCGCCATCTCGGTGAGACGGCGCATATCCCGCTCGGCCCGCTCGCGCCGGCCGCGCTGCTGGCGCTGTGCGTGGTGCGCACGCGACGCCCCCCGGCCGCGGAAGCCGGAAATTTGGCTGTGGATGCGGGGCTGGGCGGTTCCTTGTGATGCGCCGGTGCCGGTGATAGACCGCCGCCGTCGCGCGGGTGGGCGGCGCAGAGTCTTTCGCGTCAAACCAGCCGGCGAGCGCCGTCCCGGGCTGAACCGGGCCAATGAACGATTACGCGTGTGGTGCGTTGGAGATCCCTGTTGTTTGTAAATAACAACGATACATTTGACTTCGGGGAACTGGAGCGGCGCGCTGCATTGGAGATCGCCAGGTTTCCCCCCGTCCCATCCCCACCACCGGTTGAAGCTCCGCCGCGCCAGGACGAACCACGGGCCGATGCCGGAACGCCGCCTGCAGACACGACCGGAGAGACCACGATGACGGATCAACCTGCTCCCCAGCGGTCGCTCAGGAGCCGCATGTCGCTTTGGCTCTGGGGAGTGCTGCACCCGCATGTCCTTCTCCGGCGGGCCATTGCGGCCGTGTATTCGGCCGAATTCGCCCGCCAGCGGGTCGGCGAGCTCGAAGACCGGCTGCGCGGGCAATTGCACGGAATCGAGGAGGGAATTCGCGCCCTGATACGGCAGAACGAGCACCAGGCCGGCGAGATCCGGGCGATGGGCGAGCGGATCGACGCTTCAAGCGAGCGGGTCGATAATCTGCTCACCAAGCTGGCGCCGCTGCCAAGGCGGATGGGGGCGCTTGCGACCGAGGTGGCGACGCTGGCGGAGGATTTCAGGACTAAAACGAAATCACTCGACGCCCAGGTCGCGGCGGTCCGGGCCGAGATCATGTTCCAGCAGCGGCGGGTGACCCGACTGGTGCTGCCTGACGCGGCGAAACCGGCCGCGCTGGTCGCCACCGAGACGGTGGATCAGCGCATCGATTCGCTTTATGCGGCCTTCGAGGACGTGTTCCGCGGCACCCGCGAAGACATCAAGGGACGGCTGGAGATTTATCTCGATCCGCTGCGGCTGGCCGGCGCCGGACAGCAGGACAAGCCGATCCTCGACGTGGGCTGCGGCCGGGGCGAATGGCTCGAACTGCTGAGCGAGAACGGCCTGCGGGCTTATGGGATCGACATCAGCACGATCATGGTCGAACGCAGCGTTTCCTATGGTCTTGATGCCCGGCATGCGGATGTTCTGGGGCATTTGCACGGAACTCGAGGACGCCGCCCTCAGCGCGTTGACCGCGTTCCATGTGGTCGAGCATCTGCCCTTCGGCACGCTGGTCGATTTTCTTGATGAAGCGCTGCGCGTGCTGATCCCCGGCGGGTTGTTGATCCTGGAGACGCCCAATCCCGAGACGGTGCGGGTCGGCGCCACGACGTTCTACAACGATCCGACGCACCGCAACCCGCTGATGCCGGAAATGCTGCGGTTCATCGTGCAGCATCGTGGATTTGCCGAGGTTGAAATCCTCCGGCTGCACCCGTTCACCGAGGGGCTGCTGGAGGAACCTACGGCGGATGCGGAAATGCTGAACCGGGTCCTGTTTGGGTCGCAGGATTTTGCGATCGTGGGGCGGCGTCCCTGAAGGAAGGAAGGCCAGGGCTCTGCCCTGGACCCGCCAGGGGGCAGTGGCCCCCTGGACCCCGCACCTTAAGCATTTGTCTTGAGAGGGGGGTGCGGCGGCGAACCGGTTCACCGCCTCATCCCCCTCTCAAGACAAATGCCTAAAAGTAATGGGTTCCAAGGGGCCACTGCCCCTTGGCGGGTCCAGGGCAGAGCCCTGGCCTTCCTTGCTTACCGCCGCAGCTCCATCTGGATCGGCCCCTGATGCCGCCCATGGGTGAACTGGTCCACCACCGCGTTGCCGCAATCCATCAGTGCCGTCGCCGGACCCTCCCACACAATGCGCCCCCGATAGATCATCGCTGCGCGGTCGCCGATGCGGCGCGCGCTCGCCATGTCGTGGGTGATCGCCACCGCCGTGCTGCCCAGGCGCTTGACGCAATCGACGATCAGGTTGTCGATCACCGCCCCCATGATCGGGTCCAGCCCGGTGGTGGGTTCGTCAAAGAAAAGAATGTCCGGCTGGGCGGCGATGGCGCGGGCCAGCGCCACCCGCTTCTGCATGCCGCCTGACAGCTCCGACGGCCACAGCGCGCCCACCGACGGGGCCAGCCCAACCTGGGCCAGCACCTCCTCGGCACGGGCATGGGCGTGGCGCCGCTCGACCTTGTGCTGGGCGAGCAGGCCGAAGGCCACGTTCTCCCAGACCGGCAGGCTGTCGAACAGGGCGCCGTTCTGAAACAGCATGCCGATGCGGGCGCGCACCAGTTCGGCTGCGCGCCGGTCCATGCGCAGCACGTCGTGGCCGTCGATTTCGATGCTGCCGGCGTCGGGCTCGATCAGGCCGAGCACGCATTTCAGCAGCACCGACTTGCCGGTGCCGGAGCCGCCGATCACCACCATGGACGTGCCCGGTGCAACGTCGAGATCGACGCCGTCGAGCACAACCTTGTCGCCGAACGCCTTGCGCAGGCCGCGGATGCGAATCTTGGGGGTGTCGGTCATCTGGCGAAGAACAGTTCGGTCAGCACGTAGTCGAAGGCGAGGATCAGCACCGAGGCCGACACCACCGCATTGGTGGTGGCGGCGCCCACGCCTTGGGCGCCGCCGCGACTGTTGTAGCCGTTGTAGCTGCCCATCAGCGCCACCAGGAAACCGAACACCGCCGCCTTCACCAGCCCCGACACCACATCGTCGGTGCGCACGAAGTCGAGCGTGTTGCTCAGGTAGACTTCGGAATTATAGCCGAGCTTGACGGTTGCAATGACAAAGCCGCCGAGCACGCCGAGGATGTCGGCCACCACCACCAGCAGCGGCAGCGCCAGCAGCCCGCCGAGCAAACGCGGCGTGATCAGGTATTTCACCGGGTTGGTTGACAGCGTGCTGAGCGCGTCGATCTGGTCGGTGACGCGCATGGTGCCGAGTTCGGCGGCCATGGCGGCGCCGGCGCGGCCGGCCACCATCAGCCCGGCCAGCACCGGGCCGAGCTCGCGGGTGATCGACAGCACCACGAGATTGGCCACCGCGCTTTCGGCGTTGAAACGCGACAGGCCGGTGGCCGATTGCAGCGCCAGCACCATGCCGGTGAACACCGCCGTCAGCGCCACCACCGGCAGGCTGTAATAGCCGATGTCGAGGAAGGCGTGCAGGAACAGGCGTCCGTAGAAGGGCGGCCGGGCGACATGCGACAGCCCGTCCAGGCCGAACAGGGCGATGCTGCCGGTCAGACGGCAGGCGCCCAGCAGCGCGCGGCCGATCGCCGCGACCACATCGAGCAGGCGGCTCACGCGCTGTAGGTCCGGGCGATTCGCGGGCTGAGGCCGGTGAGGATCTCGTACGCGTTGGTGCCGCAAGCCGCCGCCAAATCCTCGGGCGGGCAGCGCGGGCCCAGCAGTTCCAGCCAGTCGCCGGCGGCGAGCGCGGGATGGTCGGTGATGTCGCTGGTGGTCAGGTCCATGGACACACGGCCTACCAGCGCAACGGGGGGGCCGTCAAAATCCGGTGAGGCGGGCCAGACCGGCGGGGCGCCGGTGGACAGCGCCCGGCGCCAGCCGTCGGCATAGCCGATGCCGAGCGTGGCGATCCTGGTCGGGCGGAGGGCGCGCCAGATGCCGTTGTAGCCGACGCTTTCGCCAATTGCGATGTCGCGGACCTGCAGGATGCGGGCGTGCAGCCGGGCCGGCAGGCGCATCGGGTTGGCGCGGCCCGGGGTGGGGTTGATACCGTACAGCGCGGCCCCCGGGCGAGCGAGGTCGGAGGCGAATCGGGGGCCGAGGAACAGGCCCGACGAATTGGCGAGGCTGCGCGGGGCCGGCGGCAGGGCGGCGCATGCGGCGGCGAAACGGTTCAGTTGCCCGGCGTTGGCCGGGTCGTCCGGGCGTTCCGAGGCGAGCAGATGGGAGAGGATGTAACGCAGCTCGAGCCCGTCCAGCCGGTGCGGGTCGGCGGCGAGCACCGACAGGCCGGCGGCGTCCAGGCCGAGCCGGTGCATGCCGGTGTCGACATGCAGCAGCGCCGGCAGGCGGCGGCCGAGGCTGCGGGCGAAGGCGGTCCAACGATCGATGTCGGCGAGCGCGCCAAGCACGGGCAGGATGTCGTGGGCGAGGTGGTCGCGCTCGCTGCCCGGCGGCGGGCCGTTCAGGGCGGCGAGCATGGCGCCGGGCAGCAGGGGGCGGAGCGCCAGGGCTTCGGTCAGATGGGCGGTGAAGAAATGGCGGCATCCGGCCGCGTGCAAAGTGGGTGCGACCCTAGCGGCGCCGAGGCCATAAGCGTCGGCCTTGACCACCGCGGCGGCGGTGCCGGGGGCGGCGCGGCGGCACAGATCCTGCCAGTTGGCGGCGATGGCGGCGAGGTCGACGTGCAGAACGGCGGTGGCGGCGGACCCCTTCGCCAAAAGGGGAGGGGGGAGGTTCTTCAGTCGCCATCGTGGTGGAGGTCGAGGTCGGCGAAGCGGGTGAACTCGCCCTCGAAGTAAAGATCGATCTTGCCGGTGGCGCCGTGCCGGTTCTTTTCGATCAGCAGCTCGGCCCGGTTATGCACGCGCTCCATGTCGCGCTGCCATTTCTCCACCACGCTGTGGAATTTTTCCTCGCTGTCGAAGCCGAGCTGCTTGGGCGCGCGCTGCTGCAAATAGTATTCGTCGCGGTAGACGAAGGTCACCACGTCGGCGTCCTGCTCGATCGAGCCCGATTCGCGCAGGTCCGACAGCAGCGGGCGCTTGTCCTCGCGGCTTTCCACCGCGCGCGAAAGCTGCGACAGCGCCAGCACCGGCACCGAAAGCTCCTTGGCGATGGCTTTCAGCCCCTGGGTGATCTGGCTGATTTCCAGCACCCGGTTTTCCGGCCGCGAGCCGGCGGACGGGCGCATGAGCTGCAAATAGTCGACCACGATGAGCGACAGGCCCTTGGTGCGCGCCAGCCGCCGGCAGCGGGTGCGCAGGGCCGAGAGGGTGATCGCCGGGCTGTCGTCGATGTGCAGCGGCAGCGAGCCGATTTCGCGCGACACCTGCACGAACCGGTCGAAATCCTTCTGGCCGATGTCGCCGCGGCGGATTCGATCGCCGGAGATGCGCGCCTCTTCGGCCAGCAGGCGGGTGGCCAGCTGCTCGGCGCTCATTTCGAGGGAGAAAATCGCCACCGACCCGCGCGCCACCGCGTTCGGATCGGCGGCGCGGGCCTCGGCCTGGATGGCGCGGGCGGCGCCGAAGGCGATTTTGGTGGCCAGCGCCGTCTTGCCCATGCCGGGACGGCCGGCGAGGATCACCAGGTCGGACGGGTGCAGTCCGCCGGTTTTCTTGTCGAGGTCGCGCAGGCCGGTGGACAGGCCGGAGACGCCGCCGGAGCGGTGGAAGGCGCGCTCGGCGTTCTGGATGGCGCCGGTCAGGGCGCGCTCGAAAGTCACGAAGCCGCCGTCGCTGACGCCGCGTTCGGCGAGGTTGAACAGTTCCTGCTCGGCGATTTCGATCTGCGCCCGGCCGTCCAGTTCGGTGCCGGCGCCGAAGGCGTTGTTGACGACCGTCTCGCCGATATCGATGAGCTGGCGGCGCAGCCAGGCGTCGGTGATCGCGCGGCCGTACTCGCCGGCGTTGATGATGCCCACCATGGCGCCGAGCAGTTGCGCCAGGTAGGTGGTGCCGCCGACCTCGTCGAGCACGCCGGAATGCTCGAACTCGGCCTTCAGCGTTACTGCGTCGGCGAGTTGCCCGGCCTCGATGCGGCGGGCGATGGCGGCGTAGATGCGGCCGTGGATGGGGTCGACGAAGTGTTCGGCGACGAGGAATTCGCTGACCCGTTCGTAGGCCTTGTTGTTGGCCAGCAGGGCGCCGAGAAGCGCCTGCTCGGCCTGTTGATTGGACGGCGGCATGCGCTGCGACAAGCCGAGCAGCGGGGACTGGGACTCGAATGTGTTCACCCTGGGAGCATAGCGCCGATGCGGGCTGGCACCGAGTCTCTCCAGGGTGTGGATAACGGGGATAGGGGGGACAGCCGGGGCTTTGCCCCCTGGACCCCTTACTTAAGTAATGGGGTCAAGGGGGCCACTGCCCCCTTGCGGGTCCAGGGCGGAGCCCTGGCCTTGCTTTCTTCAAGCGATTTCCCGCCGCCGCGCCACCGCCTGTTCCGCCTCGAACACATAATCCCGCGTCAGCGGCACCGCCGCCTGATCGCGCGCCAGTTGAATCTGGAACACCATCTGCCCCTCGCGGCGGAAGGTCAGTTCCGAGCCGGACAGATAGAATTCGAACATCCGGCAGAATTGCTCGTCGTACAGCGCCGCGATGGTGTCGCGGTTGGCGGCGAAGCGGCGGCGCCAGTGGCGCAGGGTTTCGGCGTAGTGCAGGCGCAGGATCTCGATGTCGGTGGTGACCAGCCCCGCCTTTTCAATCGCCGGCAGCACTTCGGACAGCGCCGGGCAGTAGCCGCCCGGGAAGATGTACTTAGCCACCCACGGGTTGGTGCGGCAGGGACCGGTCTGGTTGCCGATGGCGTGCAGCAGAGCGACGCCGTTGGGGGCGAGGCAGCGCTCCACCACGTCGAAAAACTCGCGGTAGTGAACGACGCCGACATGCTCGAACATGCCGACCGAGACGATGCGGTCGAAGCGCCGCTGCACGCTGCGGTAATCCTGCAGCTCGAAGCTCACCCGGTCGGCCAGGCCCTCGGCGGCGGCGCGCGCCTGCGACTCGGCGAGCTGCTCGTGCGAGAGGGTGATGCCGGTGACGCGCGCGCCATGGTCGCGCGCGAGCGTCAGAGCCATGCCGCCCCAGCCGCTGCCGATGTCGAGCACCTCCAGGCCGGGCCGGTCGAGCAGCAGCTTGGCGGCGATGTGGCGTTTCTTGGCCGCCTGCGCTTCCTCCAGGGTTTCGTTGCCGGTTGGGAAATAGGCGCAGGAATATTGCCGGTCGCGGTCGAGAAACAGCGAATACAGCCGGCCGTTCAGGTCGTAATGATGGGCGACGTTGCGCTGGGCGCGATTGGCCGGGTTGAATTGCGCGGTCCATCGCAACAGCGTGCCCACGAACTCGTGCAGGTTCATCAGTTCCTGCTGCGATCCCTCGGCCGCCCGGTTGCTGAGCATCAGGTCGATCACGTCGTAGATGCCGCAGTCCACCGGCACCAGCCCGCCATCCATGTACGCTTCGCCAAGCGCCAGGGCCGGGTTGAGGGCGATGCGGCGGACCGTGCGTTCGTTCTTGAGTTCGATCCGCGCCTCGGGGCCGGGTGCGCCGCTGTAGGTGGTCTGCCGGCCATCGGGCCACCGGATGGTTAGACGGCCGAGGACGATGAACCGGCGAAGTACACGATCCAGGACAGCACGCATCGCTTTCCCCTTCCGCATTCCGCAAAATGATTGCGCGGGATGTGGATTTGGAACGCCAGCGGTTTCAAGAGGCGGGTGATCACGAAACGGCGCGCCGCCGCCCTGGCCCCCCGCGGAAGGAGGGCCAGGGGAGGGGGGTCAGGCCGGCTGCTCGGGCGATGCCTCGAACAGGTCCTCGGGGCGGAGGATGTCTTCCTCGGGTTCCTCGACCGCGGTGACGCGTTCGCCGCGGGCCTGCTTTGCGGCTTCCTCGGGGCTGCGCGCCACGTTGACGGTCACGGTGATCGCCACCTCGGGATGCAGCACGACGCGGACATCGGTAAGACCGAGCGTCTTGATCGGCTGCTCCAGCACCACCTGCGCGCGGTTGATGGTCAGCCCGGCGGCGGTGGCGGCGTCGGCGATGTCGCGCGAGCTGACCGAGCCGTACAGGCTGCCGGACTCGCCGGCCTGGCGGATGATGACGACGGACAGGCCGCCGACCCGCTCGGCGACCCGTTCGGCCTCCTCGCGGCGCTTGATGTTCTGGGCTTCAAGCTGGGCGCGCTGCTGCTCGAACTTCGCCAGATTGTCCTTGTTGGCGCGGATCGCTTTCTTTTGCGGCAGCAGGTAGTTGCGGGCGAAGCCGGGCTTCACCTTCACCACCTCGCCCATCTGCCCGAGCTTGTCGACGCGCTGGAGCAGGATCAGTTCCACGGCTGACATGATGCGCGCTCCCTCAGGCCACGACGTAGGGCAGCAAAGCGAGGAAGCGGGCGCGCTTAATCGCGTTCGCCAGTTCGCGCTGCTTCTTGGCCGACACCGCGGTGATGCGGCTGGGGACGATCTTGCCGCGCTCGGACAGGAAGCGCGACAGCAGGCGCACGTCCTTGTAGTCGATCTTCGGCGCGCTCGGCCCCGAGAACGGGCAGGACTTGCGGCGACGGTAGAACGGGCGGCGGGCGCCGACGGCGGCGCGGCGGGCGGCCGGGTTCACATCGGATGAATCGGACATGGGTTCTTACTCCTCCAGGCCGCGGAAGCCGCCGTCGTGTTCGCGCGGCATGCTGTCCTCACGGGCGCGGAATTCCTCGCGGTCGTCGTAGCCGCGCTTGCGGCCGGACTCGAAGCGGCCGGCGGGCTTGGGGCCGCGGAAGCCGCGCTCGCGGTCGTCGGACTTGCGCGACAGGATGGCGCTGGCGGCTTCCTCGATCGAGTCCACCCGGATGGTCATGAAGCGCAGCACGTCTTCGTTCAGGCGGAGCTGGCGTTCCATTTCGAGCACGGACGCGGGCGAGGCGTCGATGCCGAGCAGCAAATAATGGCCCTTGCGGTTCTTCTTGATCCGGTAGGCCAGGCTGCGCAGGCCCCAGTATTCGCGCTTCTTCACCGAGACGCTGGGGCGCGGGCCTTCGGCCTCGCCCTCGGCGGGCGGCGGTGGCGGGGCGATGCCCTTGTCGGCGTCGAGCTGGGCGCCGATGGCGTCGGCAATGGCCTCGACCTGCTGTTGCGTGACGTCGTTCCGTGCGATGAACACGGTTTCATATAGCGGCATGTGGTCTCCCTCTGGCTTGTCTCCGCCCCTGACCGGTCGGTCCGACGCCACCATGGCGCGTGGGCATAGCCGGGGGAGGCCGTCTCCACCCGGCAGGGAAGGCGGCGGGTTATACAGGGGTGCCGGGGGGATGCAAGGGCGGTGCGGGGGCAGCGGAGGTAAGGAAGGAAGGCCAGGGCTCTGCCCTGGACCCGCCAGGGGGCAGTGGCCCCCTGGACCCCGCTACTTAAGCATTTGTCTTGGGAGGGGGGTGAGGCGGTGAGCCGGTTCACCGCCTCACCCCCCTCCCAAGACAAATGCCTAAAAGTAATGGGTTCCAAGGGGCCACTGCCCCTTGGCGGGTCCAGGGCAGAGCCCTGGCCTTCCTTCCTTATCTTCGAAGCCCTCGCACCGCACATTGACACTGCCGTGCGGCGCCGCTACGCCGCGCGCCCATTCGCTATCAGGTTTCCGGGAACCCTTCCGTCATGCCGGTGCACGCCTTCATCTTTCCGGGCCAGGGCAGCCAGGCCGTCGGCATGGGGCGCGACCTCGCCGCCGCCTTCGCCCCCGCGCGCGAAGTGTTCGAGGCCGTCGACGACACGCTGAAACAAAAACTCTCCAAGCTGATGTTCGAAGGCCCAGGCGAGGAACTCACGCTGACGGAGAATACCCAGCCGGCGCTGCTGGCGCATTCGCTGGCGGTGCTGCGGGTGCTGGAGCGGGAGGGCGGGGTGCGTCTGGCCGATCGGGCCGTGGTGGTCGCGGGGCATTCGCTCGGCGAATACACCGCCCTGGCGGCAGCCGGGGCGTTCACCCCGGCGCAGGCCGCGGCGCTGCTGCGGCTGCGCGGGCGGGCGATGCAGAAGGCGGTGCCGGCCGGCGCGGGCGCCATGGCTGCCCTGCTCGGCGTGGAGATGGAACTGGCCCGCGCGATCTGCGCCGAGGCCGCCGAAGGGCCGGAAGGCCGCCAGGTGGTCGAGCCGGCCAATGACAATGGCGGCGGGCAGGTGGTGATTTCCGGCGACAAGGCGGCGGTGGACCGGGCCATCGAGGTGGCCAAGAGCAAAGGCGTGCGGCGGGCCATGCTGTTGCCGGTGTCCGCCCCGTTCCACTGCGCCCTGATGGCGCCGGCGGCCGACGCCATGGCCGAGGCGCTGGAGAATTCGCCCCCCGCGGCGCCGCTGGTGCCGGTTGTGGCCAATGTTTCGGCGGCCAAGGCGACCGAGCCAGCAGAGATCGTCCGCCTGCTGGTCGAGCAGGTGACCGCCACGGTGCGCTGGCGCGAATGCGTGCAGGCGATGGCCGGGCTGGGGGTGGACAGTTTCATCGAACTCGGCGCCGGCAAGGTGCTGTCCGGCCTGGTGCGGCGGATCGCCCCCGATGCCGCCGCGACCTCGGCGGGCACGCCGGCCGAGATCGAGCAATTGCTGAAAACCCTGTAAAGCGGAGCGCCGCCATGTTTCGGCTGGACGGCAAGACGGCCCTGGTGACCGGCGCCTCGGGCGGAATCGGCGCGGCGATAGCGCGCACGCTGCATGCCCAGGGGGCGGCGGTTGCCCTGTCCGGCACAAGGCGCGAGGCGCTGGAGGCGCTGGCGGCGGAGTTGGGTGAGCGGGCGCATGTCTGCCCTGCCGATTTGCGCGACCCGGCAGCGCCGGAGGCACTGGTTGCCGCTGCGGAGGCGGCGGCGGGTCCGCTCGCCATCCTGGTGAACAATGCCGGCTTTACCCGCGACATGCTGGCGCTGCGCATGAAGGACGAAGACTGGCAGGCGGTGCTGGATGTCGACCTGACGGCGCCGTTCCGGCTGGCGCGGTCGGCGCTGAAGGGCATGCTGCGCCGGCGCGCCGGGCGGATCGTGTCGATTTCCTCCATCGTCGGCAGCACCGGCAATGCGGGGCAGGCGAACTACGCCGCCGCCAAGGCGGGACTGGCCGGCATGACCAAGGCGCTGGCGCAGGAAGTGGCCTCGCGCGGCATTACGGTGAACGTGGTGGCGCCGGGCTTCGTGGCGACGCCGATGACCGACGCGCTGTCGGACGCCCAGAAGGCCAAGCTGTCCGAGGCGATCCCGCTCGGCAGGCTCGGTCAGCCGGCGGACGTTGCGGCGGCGGTGGCCTATCTTGTCAGCGACGAGGCGGGCTGGGTGACCGGCGCCACGCTGCATGTCAATGGCGGCATGGCCATGCTCTAGACGGGGGGCCGTCCGGGATGCGCCCGGTTGGCGCCTGTGACAAATCCATGCTAAGCGGCGCCCGCCTTCGTCCGGGGTGGGTGCGCGGCGCCGGTTCGGTTTGCCGTGTTGGGCTTGTCCCCCGGCCAGGCCGGTACGGCGAGCGGGCCAGGATGGTGGCCAGAGTGACTGAGAAACGTCCGGACGCCCGACGCGCCCGGACGTGAGACGCATAGACCAGGAACCGGCAGGCAGGAGTTAAATTTCCGATGAGCGAAATCGCCGACAAGGTGAAGAAGATCGTGGTGGAGCACCTCGGGGTGGAAGAGGCGAAGGTAACCCCGGAGGCGTCGTTCATCGATGACCTCGGCGCCGACAGCCTCGATACCGTCGAGCTGGTGATGGCTTTCGAGGAAGCGTTCGGGGTCGAAATTCCCGAGGACGCGGCCGAGAAGATCAGCACCGTGAAGGATGCGATCGACTACATCGAGAAGCAGAAGGCCGCCTGAGCCGGCATCGCGCGAGAAACAACAGGCAAGGATGGCAGCGATGCGGCGCGTGGTGGTGACGGGCATGGGCATCGCCTGCCCCCTTGGCTTGGGGGTCGGGCATGTCTGGAAGCGCCTGATTGAGGGCGAATCAGGCATCAGCGCCATCCAGTCTTTCGAGGTGAAGGACCTGCCGGCAAAAGTCGCCGGCCAGATTCCCCTCGGCCCGAAGGCCGAGAACAAGCTGGACATCGGCGAGTGGGTGCCGGTGAAGGACCAGCGCAAGATGGACCGGTTCATCCAGTATGCGCTGGTCGCCGCCACCGAGGCGGTGGAGGATTCCGGCTGGCAGCCCGAGAGCGAGGAGGACCGTTGCGCCACCGGCGTGATGATCGGCAGCGGCATCGGCGGGCTGGAGACGATCTACGAGGCGTCCATTCTGGTGCATGACGGACGGGCGCGGCGGCTGTCGCCGTTCTTCATTCCGTCCGCCCTGATCAACCTCGCATCCGGCCATGTCTCCATCAAGTTCGGCTTCAAGGGGCCGAACCACAGCGTGGTGACCGCCTGCGCCAGTGGCGTGCACGCAATCGGCGACGCTGGCCGCCTGATCGCGCTGGGCGATGCCGAGGTGATGGTGGCCGGGGGGGCCGAGTCAGCGGTGAACCTTCTGGGCATTGCCGGGTTCTGCGCCTCGCGGGCGCTGTCGACCGGGTTCAACGACACGCCCACCAGGGCCTCACGCCCGTGGGACCGCGACCGCGACGGCTTCGTCATGGGCGAGGGGTCGGGCGTGCTGGTGCTGGAGGAATACGAACACGCCAGGAAGCGCGGCGCGAAGATTTACGCCGAGCTGTGCGGCTACGGCATGTCGGGCGACGCGCACCACATCACCGCGCCGGCGGACGGCCACGAGGGTGCCTACCGCGCCATGGCCGCGGCCTTGCGCAATGGCCGCATCACGCCGGACCAGATCCAGTACGTGAACGCCCACGGCACATCGACGCCGCTCGGCGACGATTTGGAGCTGGAGGCGGTGGAGCGGCTGTTCGGCGATGCCGCGGGCGGGATCGCGATGTCGTCGACCAAATCGGCGACCGGCCATCTGCTGGGCGCGGCCGGGGCCATCGAGGCGATCTTCTCGGTGCTGGCGGTGCGTGACAACGTGGCGCCGCCGACGCTGAACCTGGACAACCCGAGCCGGGAAAGCCCGATCGACCGGGTGGCGCATACGGCGCAGGAGCGGCGGATCGAAGTGGCGCTGTCGAACAGCTTTGGGTTTGGTGGGACGAACGCGTCGGTTCTGTTCAAGAAGGCAGGGTAAGCAAGGCCAGGGCAGAGCCCTGGCCTTTCTTTACTTAAAGCCCCGCAAACAAAGGCGTGCTCAGGTAGCGCTCGGCAAAGCTAGGCGCGATCGAAACGATCAGTTTCCCCGCATTCGCCGGATCGCGCGCGAGCCCCAGCGACGCATGCAAGGCGGCGCCCGAGGAGATGCCGATCGGCAGCCCTTCCTCGCGGGCGCTGCGCCGCGCGGCGGCAATGGCATCGCGCTCGGACACCCGCACCACCTCGTCCATCAGCCCCAGGTCGAGCACGCCTGGCTGAAAGCCGGGGCCGATGCCCTGCACGCCGTGCGGGCCGGCCTCGTCGCCGGAGAGCACCGCGCTCTCGGCCGGTTCGATTAGCACCATTCGCAAGCCAGGGCGGCGGGGCTTGAGGGCGCGGGCGATGCCGGTCAGCGTGCCGCCGGTGCCGGAGCCGCCGACCACGATGTCCACCCGGCCGGCGGTATCGGTCCAGATTTCCTCGGCCGTGGTGGCGGCGTGGATGTCGGGATTGGCCGGGTTGTCGAACTGGCGCGGCATCCAGGCACCTGGGGTGCCGGCGACGATCAACTCGGCGCGGGCGATTGCGCCCGCCATACCCTGGCGCGCCGGGGTGAGTTGCACGTCCGCCCCCATCAGGCGCAGCATCTTGCGCCGTTCGGCCGAGGCGCCCTCCGGCATGGTGACAATCAGCCGGTAGCCCTTGGCGGCGGCGACGAAGGCGAGCGCGATACCGGTATTGCCCGATGTGGGTTCGACAAGGACAGAACGGTCGGGAGCGATTATCCCCTCCAACTCGGCGCGTTCGACCATGGCCAGCCCGATGCGGTCCTTGACCGAACCGAGCGGGTTAAAGAATTCAAGTTTTAGAACGACTTCCGCGACGAGCTTGTCCTCGGCGGCAATGCGCGGGATGCCGACGAGCGGCGTGGCGCCGATCGTCTCCAGGATGCTGCGGTGCATGCGGCCCCGCGCTGGAACAGGGGGCGGGGCGGCGGCGGCGGTTGGTGCCGGCGCGACGGCGGCACGGGGAGCATTTCTGACCATAATTGACGTTTTTACCACAAGATGTCTGTATCACGAAGGGCAAACGTGATTTCATGCCGGCGCGGCAGAGGAGCGCAATGATATGCTGATCCGACGGGACCGGGGAATGCTGGCGGTGACCGTCATGCTCGACGTGGCTTTCCATGGCGGCCGGACGGCCACGGTGAGCGCGGCCGAGATCGCCGACCGGCTGGGGCTGGCGCGGCGCGGCATGGAGCCGCTGCTGCAGTCGTTGTCGCGGGCCGGGTTGCTGGAAAGTGTGCGCGGGCCGCGCGGCGGCTACCGGCTGGGCCGGCCGCGGCGCGACATCAAGGTGTCCGACGTGGTCGCGGTGGCGGTGAGCGAAGGCGAGGCCGAGCCGAGCGAGGGCCCGTCGGGGCGGCTGCAGGAGAAGGTGGTGGACGCGCTCTGGACGGAACTGGAGGAGGCGGCGCGCGACCGGCTGGCGGCGCTCACGCTGGACGACCTGCTGCGGCGGGCGGCGGCGGCCGGCCTGCGGCGGCCGACCAATGAGCCGATTACCTTTGCTATCTGAGGGCCTGCGTCAGGGCGGTTGGGGGAAGGAAGGAAGGCCAGGGCTCTGCCCTGGACCCCACTACGTTAGACAGTTGTTAAACGAGGGGGGTGAGGCGGTGATCCGGATCACCACCTCACCCCCCTCTGATAGCAACTGTCTAAAAGTAATGGGTTCCAAGGGGCCACTGCCCCTTGGCGGGTCCAGGGCAGAGCCCTGGCCTTGCTTCCTTCCCCCAACCGCCGTGGCGCCATTGTCTGTGGCCAGGTGTTCGTCCGGTCTGCTAGAACCACGTCATGAAGATGCAAATAGATCTGAAGGCCGCAGCAGCAGCGCTGTTGCTGGCAATCACCCTGGGCGGCCATCCGGCGGCGGCGCAGGACAGCCTGCTGAACGTTTCCTACGACCCGACGCGCGAGCTTTATCGCGCGGTCAACCGCGCCTTTGCCCCGGTCTGGCAGAAGCAGACGGGCCGCAGCATCACCGTGAACGCCTCGCATGGCGGCTCGGGCGCGCAGGCCAGGGCGGTGCTGGACGGGTTGCAGGCCGATGTGGTGACGCTGGCGCTGGCCTCCGACATCGATGCGCTGGCCGAGCGCGGCCTGGTGGCGAAGAACTGGCAGGCGCGGCTGCCCGACGGCTCCATTCCGTACACCAGCACGATCGTTTTCCTGGTGCGCAGCGGCAACCCGAAGGCAATCCACGACTGGCCGGACCTGGTGCGGCCGGGCGTGCAGGTGATCACCCCCAATCCGAAAACCTCGGGCGGGGCGCGCTGGAACTACCTGGCCGCGCTGGGCTGGGCGTTGCGCCAGCCGGGCGGCACCGAGGCGAGCGGGGAGGCCTATCTGCGGCGTCTGTTCGCGCAGGTGCCGGTGCTGGATACCGGCGCGCGCGGGGCCACCAACACCTTCGTGCAGCGCGGCTTGGGCGATGTGCTGCTGGCCTGGGAGAACGAGGCGCTGCTGGCGCGCGACGAGCTGGGGGCGGACCGGTTCGAAATCGTCTATCCCTCGGTGTCGGTGCGCGCCGACCCGCCGGTGGCGGTGGTCGATGCGGTGGTGGACCGGCGCGGCAGCCGGGCGGCGGCGGAGGCGTATCTGCGCTTCCTGTATACGCCGCAAGGCCAGGAGATTGCGGCGCGGCACCATTACCGTCCGCGTGACCCGGCGGTGGCGGCGCGCTATGCTGGCACGTTCCCGCCGGTGCCGACGTTTGGCATCGAGCTGTTCGGCGGCTGGTCCGAGGCCCAGGCGCGGCATTTCGCCGATGGCGGGGTGTTCGACCAGGTAACGGCCCCGGCGAAATAGGCGGCGTCACATGACCGGTTTTTTCGTCCGCCCCAGCCCGCTGCCAGGGTTCGGGCCAGCCTTCGGGCTGACCTTGGCCTGGGTGTCGCTGATCGTGCTGATCCCGCTGGCGGCCCTCGTCCTGCGGCCCTGGTCGCTCGGCTTCGCGGGTGTGCTCGCCTCGCTTGGCTCGCCGCGGGTGCTGGCGGCCCTGCGGCTCAGTTTCGGCGCCTCGCTGGCGGCGGCGGCGATCAACGTGCCGTTGGGGCTGCTGGTGGCCTGGGTGCTGGTGCGCGGCCGGTTTCCCGGGCGCCGCCTGGCCGACGCGCTGGTGGACCTGCCCTTCGCCCTGCCGACCGCGGTGGCCGGCATCGCCCTGACCACGCTGTATGCGCCGAACGGCTGGATCGGCCGGCTGTTCGCGCCGTTCGGGGTGGTGCTGGCCTATGCCATGCCGGGGATCATGGTGGCGCTGGTGTTCGCGGGCCTGCCCTACGTGGTGCGCACCGTGCAGCCGGTGCTGATGGACCTGCCGGCCGAGCTGGAGGAGGCGGCGGCGACGCTGGGCGCCCGGCCGCACCAGATCCTGGCGCGGGTGGTGCTGCCGGCGATCCTGCCGGCGCTGCTCACCGGCTTCGCCATGGCCTTCGCGCGCGCCGTGGGGGAGTACGGTTCGGTCATTTTCATCGCCGGTAACATGCCGGGGCTGACCGAAATCGCCCCGCTGCTGATCGTCATCCGCCTGGAGCAGTTCGATTATTCCGGTGCCGCGATGCTGGCGCTGGCGATGCTGGCGCTGTCGTTCCTGATGCTGGGGGCGGTGAACCTGCTGCAGCAGCGCCTGCTGCGGACGGGACGATGAGCGCGCGCCTGACACGGGTGCCGGTGGCGGCGGTGCTGGCGGCGCTGACGGCGCTGGCACTCCTGGTGGTGCTGCCGGTCGCCGCACTGTTCGCCGAGGTGCTGGGCGAGGGGTTCGGCCGGGCGGCGGCGGCGCTCGACGACCCCGATTCGGTGGCGGCGATCCGTCTGACCGTGCTGGTCGCCGCCATCAGCGTGCCGGTGAACACGCTGGGCGGGCTGGCGGCGTCGTGGTGCATCGCCCGTTTCCGCTTTTCCGGGCGCGGCCTGCTGCTGACCTTCATCGAACTGCCGCTGAGCGTCTCGCCGGTGATTTCCGGTCTGGTCTGGGTGCTGCTGTTCGGCGCGCAGGGATGGTTTGCTCCGGCGGTGGAGGGGCTCGGCGTGCAGGTGATCTTCGCCACCCCGGGCCTGGTGCTGGCCACGTTGTTCGTGACCTTTCCCTTCGTGGTGCGCCAGCTGGTGCCGCTGATGCAGGCGCAGGGCAGCGACGAGGAGGAGGCGGCGCTGACCCTCGGGGCGGGGCCGTGGGCGATGTTCTGGCATGTGACGCTGCCGAATGTGCGCTGGGCGCTGCTGCAGGGCGTGCTGCTGCTGAATGCGCGGGCGATGGGCGAATTCGGCGCGGTGTCGGTGGTTTCGGGCCGCATTCGCGGGCAGACGCTGACCATGCCGCTGCAGATCGAGGCGCTGTACAACGATTTCCAGGCCCCGGCGGCGTTCGCCATGGCCGGGCTGCTGGCGTTGCTTGCTTTGGTAACCCTGGCGGCCAGGGCGGGGCTGGAATGGCACACCCGCCGCCGCGCCGCCCCGGCGATGGTGCCTGTATGAGCCTCGCTTTGCAGGGTATTTTCAAGCAGTTCGGCGCCACCCCGGCGCTGCACGGCGTCGACCTGTCGGCGGGCGAGGGCGAGTTCCTGGCGCTGCTGGGCCCGTCCGGCTCGGGCAAGACCACCCTGCTGCGCATGGTCGCCGGGCTGGAGACGGCCGAATCGGGGCGGGTGCTGATCGGCGGGGCCGACATGGCGGGCGTGCCGGCGCGCGCGCGGGGGGTTGGCTTCGTGTTCCAGCACTACGCGCTGTTCCGCCACATGACGGTGGCCGACAACATCGCCTTCGGCCTGCGGGTGCGCCCGCGGGCGCGCAGGCCGGGGCGGGCGGCGATCCGGGCGCGGGTGGCTGACCTGCTGGCGCTGGTGCAGATGCCCGGGCTGGCCGGGCGCTATCCCGACCAGTTGTCCGGCGGGCAGCGCCAGCGGGTGGCCCTGGCGCGGGCACTGGCCATCGAGCCGCGGGTGCTGCTGCTGGACGAGCCGTTCGGGGCGCTGGACGCGGCGGTGCGGCGGGATCTGCGCCGCTGGCTGCGCGACCTGCATGATCGCACCGGCCTGACCACGGTGATGGTGACGCATGACCAGGCCGAGGCGCTGGAAGTGGCGGACCGGGTGGCGATCCTGCGGGAAGGCCGGGTGGAGCAGGTGGATACGCCTTCCGGGCTGTGGGCGCAGCCCGGCAGTGCCTTCGTGTTCCGCTTCATTGGCGATGCGGTGGAACTGCCCTGCGCGGTGGCCGGTGGCGTTGCCCGGTTCGGCATCGCCGGCCTGCCGGACCTGCCCTGCAGGCTGGCCGACGGCGCGGCGCTGGCCATGCTGCGGCCGCACGATATCGGGATTGCGCCGGCGGACACCGCCGGGGGGGCGCTGGTGCGCGCCGTGCTGGCGGCCGGGCCGGCGGTGCGGGTGGAGGTGCTGGTCGGCGGGCTTGCGGTCGAAGTGCTGCTGCCGCCCGGCGTGGCGCCGCCTGCGGTGGGCAGTGCCTGCCGGCTTGATCTGCGGGGTGCCCGTTTCTATCCGCACGGTTGACCATCGCACTGTCATCGAAGCTTAACAAATCTGCAATCTCAGTTACGCCATGACTGCCTAGGGTCCGGCCGCGAACACGGATGACCGGTCGTGCTGGTCGGTACGTCCCGCGCCGGTTGATCCGGTCGCCATCGCGATCCAAGGAGGGATCATGAAGCTTGTTTCCACGGCGCTCGCCATCACCCTGGCGGCGTTCACTGTCGGCGCCCAGGCGCAGCAGATCACCGGCGCGGGCGCCACGTTCCCGGCCCCGGTCTATGCCAAATGGGGCGAGGCCGCCAAGGCCGCGACCGGGCTGGAGCTGAACTATCAGGCGATCGGCTCGGGCGGCGGGCAGAACCAGATCATCAACCGCACCGTCGATTTCGGCGCCTCCGACGCACCGGTCGACGTGGCGAAGCTGGAGCAGAATCATCTGCTGCAGTTCCCGACGGTGATGGGCGCGGTGGTGCCGATCGTGAACCTGCCGGGCATCGAGGCCAACCAGCTCAAGCTGCCGAGCGAATTGCTGGCCGACATCTATCTCGGCAAGATCGCCAAGTGGAACGACCCGCGGCTGGTCGAGGCCAATCGCGACATCAAGCTGCCCAACCTGCCGATCGCCCCGGTCTATCGCGCCGATGGTTCGGGCACGACGTTCGTGTTTACCTCGTATCTTTCCGCTGTCTCGCCCGACTGGAAGGCGAAGGTCGGCGCCAGCACCAGCGTGAAATGGGCGGCCGGCAACGGCGCCAAGGGCAATGACGGCGTGGCGGCGACGGTCAAGCAGGTGCGCGGCGCCATCGGTTATGTCGAATACGCCTATGCCAGGCAGAACAAGCTGACCACCACGCAGCTGCGCAACAAGGCCGGGCATTTCGTCTCGCCGACCATGGCCGCGTTCACTGAGGCGGCCAATGCCGGCGACTGGAAGAACGCGCCGAACTACGCGGTGAGCCTGATCGACACCGCCGGCGCCGAAGCCTGGCCGATCGTGTCGGCCACCTTCATCCTGCTGCCGAAGGACCCGAAGGACCCGGCCCGCAGCGCCAACGTGATCAAGTTCTTCGATTTCGCCTACAAGAACGGCGGCGATGTGGCCAAGGGCCTGGATTACATCGCCCTGCCGGAAGCCGTTCAGGATGCGGTGCGCTCGTCCTGGCGCGCCGAGATCAAGGGGCCGGACGGCGCCGCCATCTGGTAGGCGGCGCACCCGCACCGAGGCTGGTTTGCAAGGGAGGCGCCGGTGGGCGCCTCCCGCCTTGTCATCCCATCGGGGAACGACTTCGTGTCCGACGCCGCCGCTGCTTTTCCGCTTCGTGCCACCGGTTCCCGCACTGCTTCGTTCGGCGACCGGCTGTTTGCTTTCCTGGCAACCGCCGCCGGCCTGTTTGTGCTGGTGCTGTTGGGCGCCATCATCGTCTCGCTGTTCATCGGCGGGCTGCCGAGCTTCCGCGCATTCGGGCCGTATTTCCTGGTCGATACCGACTGGGACCCGGTGCAGCACGTGTTCGGCGCCGGGGTGCCGATCTTCGGTACGCTGGTCACCTCGTTCCTGGCGCTGCTGATCGCGGTGCCGCTGGCCTTTGGCATCGCCTTCTACCTGACCGAAATCGCCCCCGCCTGGTTCCGCCGCCCGGTGGGCACGGCGATCGAACTGCTTGCGGCGGTGCCGTCGATCATTTACGGCATGTGGGGCTTCTTCGTGATCGTGCCGGTCATGGGCGATGTTGTGCAGCCGTTCCTGACGGACTGGCTGGGCGACGTGCCCTGGATCGGTTTCCTGTTCCAGGGGGCGCCGTTCGGCACCGGCATCCTGACCGCGGCCCTGGTGCTGGCGGTGATGATCATCCCTTTCATCGCCGCCACCATGCGCGACGTGTTCAACACGGTGCCGGCGGTGTTCAAGGAATCCGCCTACGGCGTCGGCTGCACCACCTGGGAGGTGATGCGCAGCATCGTCATCCCCTACACCCGTGCTTCGGTTGTGGGCGGCATCATGCTGGGGCTGGGACGCGCGCTGGGCGAGACCATGGCGGTGACGTTCGTGATCGGCAACACCAACCGCATCACCACATCCTTGTTCGGTCCGGGCAACACCATCGCCTCGATCGTGGCGCTGGAATTTCCCGAGAGCCAGGCGGGCAGCCTGAAACTGTCCTCGCTGCTGGCGCTCGGGTTCATCCTGTTCGTGATTTCCTTCATCGTGCTGGCGATCTCCCGCCTGCTGTTGCGCCCGAGGTCGGCATGAGCATCGCCGTGATGATTTCTACAGGCCCGACGCGCGACCCGGTGGTGGCCGGCAGGCTGTCGCGCGGCCGCAAGCGGGCCGACCGGCTGGTGCAGGTTCTGTGCGTGGCGGCGACGGTGATCGGCCTGGCCCTGCTGGCCTCCATCCTGTTCACCTTGCTGTGGCGCGGCGTCGGCGCGCTCGGTCTGCACGTGTTCACCACCAGCACGCTGCCGCCGGGCTCGAATGGCGGGTTGCTGAATGCGATCGTCGGCAGCCTGATCCAGACGCTGCTCGGCACCGCGATCGGCACGCCGATCGGGCTGATGGTGGGCACCTATCTGTCCGAGTATGCCCGCGCCTCGGCGCTGGGCAACGCGGTGCGTTTTGTTTCTGACGTGCTGCTGTCGGCGCCGTCCATCCTGATCGGGCTGTTCGTCTACACCATCCTGGTGGACCCGTTCGGCGGCTTTTCGGGCATTGCCGGCTGCGTGGCGCTGGCGGTGATCGTGGTGCCGATCGTGGTGCGCACCACCGAAGACATGCTGCGGCTGATCCCCACCGAACTGCGCGAAGCGGCGGTGGCGGTGGGGGCGCCGAAATGGCGGGTGATCGTGCTGATCTGCTACCGCGCGGCGCTAGACGGCATCGCCACCGGCGTGCTGCTCGCGATTGCGCGGGTGGCCGGCGAGACGGCGCCGCTGCTGTTCACCTCGCTCGGCAACCTGAACTGGTCGGTAAGCCTGACCCAGCCGATGTCGAGCCTGCCGGTGACGATCTACCAGTATGCCGGCTCGGCCTTCGACGACTGGGTGGATCTGGCCTGGGCCGGCGCGCTGCTGATCACCTTCGGGGTGCTGGCGCTGAACATCCTCGCCCGGGTGGTCTTGCGGCCGCGCAGTTGAAAACCGGGCCCGGACACCCGGCGCCTGGAGAGATGGAACAATGAGCGAGACCATGAACGACACCGAACAGTCTCCGGCGATGGCCGAGATGCAGGCACGCTCTAGCGAAACCCTGAACGCGGCGCGCATTTCCATTCGCGGCGTCGATTTCTTCTACGGCACCAACAAGGCGCTGAAGGGCATCGACCTCGACCTGCCCGAGCGCCAGGTGACCGGCATGATCGGCCCGTCGGGCTGCGGCAAGTCGACGCTGCTGCGGGTGCTGAACCGGATGTACGACCTCTACCCGGGCCAGCGCGCGCTGGGCGAGGTGCTGATGGACGGGGTCAATATCCTCGATCCCGGCGTCGACCTGAACCAGTTGCGCAGCCGGGTGGGCATGGTGTTCCAAAAGCCCACGCCGTTCCCGATGACCATCTACGAAAACATCGCCTTCGGCGTGAAGCTGCACGAGCGGCTGTCGAAATCGGCGATGGACGAGCGGGTCGAATGGTCGCTGACCCGCGCGGCGCTGTGGAACGAGGCGAAAGACCGGCTCAATACCTCGGCCATGGGGCTGTCGGGCGGGCAGCAGCAGCGGCTGTGCATCGCCCGTACCATCGCGGTGCGGCCGGAGGTGATCCTGCTCGACGAACCCACCAGCGCGCTCGACCCGATCAGCACGCTGAAGATCGAGGAACTGATCGACGAGCTGAAGCGCGACTTCACCATCGCCATCGTCACCCACAACATGCAGCAGGCCGCCCGCTGCGCCGATCAGGTGGCGTTCTTTTACCTGGGCGAGATGGTCGAAGTCGGCACGGCGACGCATATGTTCACCGCGCCGCGCGAGAAGCGTACACAGGAATACATCACCGGCCGGTTCGGCTGAGCGGCGCGGAGGGGGATCGCATGTCCGACATGGCGGAGCACATCGTGAAAAGCTTCGAGCTTGAGCTGACCCGCTTGCGGGCGCTGATGACGGACATGGGCGGCCTGGTCGAGCGCCAGGTCGCGCTGGCCTGCGACGCGGTGCTGAGCGGCGACGCTGACTCCGCCAGCCAGGCGGTGCAGGCCGATCTGCAGGTCGACGCGCTGGAGCGCGAGGCCGAACAGTTCGTCATCCGCCTGCTGGCCCTGCGCCAGCCGATGGCGCAGGATTTGCGGCAGATCGTCGCGGCGCTGAAGATCACCGGCGAGCTGGAACGCATCGGCGACTACGCCAAGAACGTGGCCAAGCGCAGCATCGTGCTCGACCAGTTCAACATCCCCTCGCCGCTGAGCGGGATCGCCCATATGTCGCGCCTGGTGCAGGAAAACCTCAAGGCCGTCATCGACGCGCTGGGCGAGAACGACGCCGAGAAGGCCATGGAAGTGTGGCGCTCGGACGAGGGGATCGACGATATCTACAACGCGTTGTTCCGCGAGCTCATTACTTACATGATGGAAGACCCGCGCAACATCACGCCCTGCACCCACCTGCTGTTTGTGGCCAAGAACCTCGAACGGATCGGCGACCACGCCACCAATATCGCCGAAATGGTCTATTACGCGGTGAAAGGCGAGCCCCTGCAGCAAGGCCGGCCAAAAGGCGACAGCTCGGCCTATGCCGGCGTCCGGCCGAGCGAATAGGGGCTGGGCAATGTCGGACAACGGAACGCGCCCGCTGGTGCTGGTGGTCGAGGACGAGGCGGCGCTGGCGACGATGCTGCGCTACAACCTGGAGAAGCAGGGCTTCCGGGTGGATGAGGCGGGGGACGGGCAGGAGGCGCTGACCCGGATCAGCGAAACGCCGCCCGACCTGGTGCTGCTGGACTGGATGCTGCCGGTGATGTCGGGCATCGAAGTGTGCCGCCAGATCCGCAGGCGTCAGGACACGCGCGACCTGCCGGTGATCATGGTGACCGCCCGCACCGACGACCAGGACGCAGTGCGCGGCCTGAACACCGGCGCGGATGACTACATCACCAAGCCGTTCAATATGGAGGCGCTGCTGGCGCGCATGCGCGCCCTGCTGCGCCGGGCCGGAGGGGTCTCCTCGAAGGGCACGCTGAGCTTTCACGACATTGCGCTTGATCAGGCGGCGCACCGGGTGACCCGCAACGGCCGCGCCGTCCATCTGGGGCCGACCGAATACCGGCTGCTGGAGTTTTTCCTGCAACACCCGCGCCGGGTGTTCTCGCGCGAGGAAGTGCTCGACGCGGTTCGGGGGCCGGATATCCATGTCGAGCCGCGGACCGTGGACGTGCACATCAGGCGGCTGCGCAAGGCCATTAACGGGGATGGCGAGCTGGATGTGGTGCGGACGGTGCGCGCCGCGGGGTATGGGCTGGATACTGAGCCGGTTTGACGGCCAGGAAGGAAGCTATCCAGGGCTCTGCCCTGGACCCGCCCCAGCGCGCAGCGCGCCGTTCGGCGCGACGGGGCGTTAGCCCCTGGACCCCGTTACTTTAGGCGGGGTGGGTAGATGGACCTTCCTGTGCGGAGAGCGCTGTCGGTAGGGTTTATGGCGGAATAGGGCGCAGCGGTCACTGCCCCCACACTGCTGCCGGTCGGTTGCGGCGCCGACGCCACGGGTTCTTGCCAGCGCACCGCGACGGCGGCAGGGACGGCGGCCCGGGCGGGCCCGGCCATGACGATCCACATATGTGCTCTCAGCCCGCGCGGTCGGACCGGAAGGCAGTGTGGCGTTGCGGGTGCATGGGGTGTCCTCCGGGCTGGAATTGTTCAGAATAGCGCCACATGGTTCAAGACCGATGACGGTTGCGCGTCAGCCGCGTGACAGAGTTGCCCGCCCGCGCGCGGGCTGAACCGTTCTCGACCGCGGGGCGCAGGCGTCGCATCATGGGCGCCGCTTTGCCGAGAGGAGATGCCATGTACCCCGACGTGCAGCTGTTCATCGATGGCGCCTGGACCCCGAGTGCCGGCGGCAAGACGCTGGACGTGTCGAATCCGGCGACGGGGGAGGTGCTGGGCAGGCTGGCGCATGCGGAGCGGCCCGACCTCGACCGGGCGCTGGCGGCGGCCGAGCGCGGCTTCAATGCGTGGCGGAAGGTGCCGGCCTATGAGCGCAGCAAGGTGATGCGTCGCGCCGCCGGGCTGATCCGCGAGCGGCTGGACCATATCGCCGCGCTGCTGACCCGCGAGCAGGGCAAGCCGCTGGCCGAGGCCAAGGGCGAAACCCTGGTGGCCGCCGACGTGATCGAGTGGTTCGCCGAGGAAGCCCGCCGCACCTATGGCCGGGTGATCCCGGCGCGCGCCGAGGGCGTTTACCAGCTGGTGATCAAGGAGCCGGTGGGGGTGGTGGCGGCGTTTACGCCGTGGAATTTCCCGATCAACCAGGCGGTGCGGAAAATCTCGGCGGGGCTTGCCGCCGGCTGCGCGGTGATCCTGAAGGGGCCGGAGGAAACGCCGGCCGCGTGTGCCGAGCTGGTGGGCGCCTATGCCGATGCGGGGGTGCCGGCGGGCGTGGTGCAACTGGTGTTCGGCGTACCGGCGGAGATATCCGAGTATTTGATCCCGCACCCGATCGTGAAGAAGATTTCGTTCACCGGCTCGACGGTGGTGGGCAAGCATCTGGCGGCGTTGGCTGGCGCGCATATGAAGCGGGTGACGATGGAGCTGGGCGGGCACGCGCCGGCGATTGTGTTTGACGATGCCGACATCGCGGCCGCGGCGAAGATTCTCGCTGCCAACAAGTTCCGCAATGCCGGCCAGGTGTGCATCGCGCCGACGCGGTTTCTGGTGCAGGCGGCGGTGTATGACGATTTCGTCGGCCGCTTCGTCGATCAGGCCAAGCGGTTGAAGGTGGGGGATGGGCTGGAGCCGGGCACCACGATGGGGCCGCTGGCCAATCCGCGGCGCATCACCGCCATGGAAGGTTTCGTGCAGGACGCGGTGCAGAAGGGTGCCGAGGTAATCACCGGCGGCAAGCGCATCGGCAACAAGGGCAATTTCTTCGAGCCGACGGTGCTGAGCAATATCACGCGTGAGATGCGGGTGATGAACGAGGAGCCGTTCGGGCCGCTCGCTTTGATGGTGCCGTTCGGCAGTTTCGAGGAGGTGGTGGCGGAGGCGAACCGGCTGCCTTATGGCTTGGCTTCGTACGCGTACACCAGTTCGGCAAAGACGGCGAATGCGATTGCCGCTGCGGTGGAGGCGGGCATGATGGCGATCAACCATCACGGGCTTGCGTTGCCCGAGGTTCCGTTCGGCGGCATCAAGGATTTGGGATATGGTTCCGAGGGTGGCAGCGAGGCGATCGAGGCCTATCTCAACACCAAGTTCGTAACTCAAGCGAGCCTATAGGATTGGGTTCCAAGGGCCATTGGCCCTTGGTGGGGTCCAGGGGCAAAGCCCCTGGTGGGGTCCGGGGCAACGCCCCGGCTACTTTCTTCGTACCCCGAGTTGCCACACGTTCGTTACGCGGAGATTCTCGTCGAGCGTTATAAAATCGGCCGTGCAGTTCGGTGCTATGCGGCCGCGATCGGGCAAGTGTATGGCCATGGCCGGCGTGTGTGTCGCCATGCGCAGCGCCGCTTCGAGTGGCAGTCCGACGAGGTTGACTGCGTTGCGTACGGCGTCTGCCATGGTCAGGTGTGCGCCGGCCAGTGTGCCGGCGTCGTTTTCCAGCCTGCCGTTGCGTAATTCGATTGGTTCACCGTTCAGGGTGAAGCTCGTGTGGTCCGAGGCGGCGGTGGCCATTGCGTCCGATACGAGCAGCATTGCGTCGGGGCCTTTGGCGGCGAAGGCAATACGCACGGACGCGGCATGAACGTGGTGGCCGTCGACGATGATACCGGCGAAGGTGTTCGTGCGGTCGAGCGCGGCGCCGACGGCGCCGGGCGCGCGGGGCACGAAGCCGGACATCGCGTTGTAGAGGTGCGTGAACCCCGAGATGCCGGCGGCGAGTTCGGCGATGGCCTGGTCGTAGGTGGCGTCGGTGTGGCCGGCGAAGACGGTCGCGCCTGCGCCGGCAAGGCGGCGGATGTATTCGGCCGGCACCGTTTCGGGGGCGATGGTGACCAGCAGAGACCCGGGAAAATCCGCGCACAGCAGCGCCAAATCGTTGTCGGTCATGGTGGTGATCGCTGCTTGCGGATGGATGCCGCGGCGGGAGGCGGCGATGAACGGGCCTTCGAGGTGCAGACCGGCGACGCCCGGCACGTCCTGCGCGAGGGCTGCGCGCGCGGCGGCTAGGGCTGCGTGCAGTTGGCCGCGTGTGCCGCTGATCAGCGTGGGCAGCATTGTGGTGGTGCCGGCGGTTGCGTGCGCGGCGGCGATGCGGCGCAGCGTGGCGGTATCCTGCGTGTCGTTGAACAGCACGCCGCCGCCGCCGTTGACCTGCAGATCGACGAATTCCGGCGCCAGCACGTGATCTTCCGGGATGTGGGTGGGTTCGGCGCCGGGCGGCACCGCGTGGCGTGGCACGACGGCGGCGATGCGGGCGCCGTCGAACAGCACGACGTGGTCGTGCAGCAGGGTGGTGCCGTCGAACAGGCGGGATGCGCACAGGGCTTTCATGCGGTGATCTCGGCGAGGGCCGCGTGCAGATGCGAATTATGCTTTTCAAGTAACGACTCGGCCTGCGGCCGATCCAGGCCATGCAGCAGCAGGACAGCGGTTTTCACCCGCCCGCCGGCGGCATCCAGGGCGGCGCGGGCCGCACTTTCGTCCGCGCCGGTCAGGTCGTGCAGGATGCGCAGGGCGCGCGCGTGCAGCTTGGCGTTGCGGGCGTTCATGTCGACCATCAGGCCGCGATGGATGCGCCCCAGGCGCACCATGACAAGGGTGGAGAACAGGTTCAGCACGATCTTCTGCGCCGTGCCGGCCTTCATCCGGGTCGATCCGGCGATCGCCTCGGCGCCGGTTTCGACCAGGATCGGGCAGGCGCAGGCGGCGAGCAGGGCGCCGCCGGGGCTGTTGGCAATGCCGATGGTGAGCGCGCCGCGGTGGGCGCATTCGGCAATGACCGTGGTGGTGTAAGGCGTCGATCCGCTGGCGGCGATGCCGATGGCGACATCGTTGGCGCCGATGGCGTGGGCGGCCACGTCGTGCTGCGCCGCGGCGCGGTCATCTTCGGCATTTTCGATGGAACGGGTGAACGCCGCGTCGCCGCCGGCCATCAGCAGCACGAGCCTGTTTTCGGGCCAGTCGAAGGTGGGCGGCAACTCGGCGCCGTCCTGCACGCCGATGCGCCCGGAGGTGCCAGCGCCGGCGTAGATCAGGCGGCCGCCGCGGGCGAGCAGCGGCAGGGCGGAGGCGGCGGCGCGCTCGATGGCGGGCAGGGCCGGGCCGATTGCGGCGACGGACGCCAGTTGGCCCTCCCATAGTGCTTGCAGGACGTTGCCGGCAGGCCAGCGGTCGAGGTTTCGCAGGCGGGGGCTGATGGTTTCGGTGACCGGCAGGCCGGTCCCGGCGGGGACGGAAGTCTGCATGATATGCCTTCATCAATCAGGAATTGGCCAACCGGCGAGGCGGTATCCCGCGGCCGGGGCGCGCGTGCTCACAGCATTGCGTTTCTTCTTCCGGCGGCAAAGAAATCTTTTGCGCCCGCCGAAACCCCCTGTTAGGAGGCGGCGTCTTGATGACACAATTTGGAAATGCCGGCGATTCGCGGCAGACCGCTCACCCGCAGTCCATAACGGAAAGGAACAGGACCGCATGTCGAAAGCCTTTATTGCCCAGGTCATCCAGGAGTCCGCCGGCCTGACCGGGACGGCGTTCTAATCGTGCCGCGGGCGACCTGATGGGCGCGATCGTCAAAGAACTCAAGAAGAACGGCAAGTTCACCCTGCCGAGCTTCGGCACCTTCACCGTGCGCAAGACCAAGGCGCGCAAGGGCCTCAATCCGCGCACCGGCGAGGCGATCAAGGTGAAGGCCGGTAAGACCGTGCGGTTCAAGGCGTCGCCGACATTGAAAAAGGCCGTCTGAAGCCAGGCCAGCAGCGCCGTCCCTGGCGTCATCCAGGTTCGGCGCCTGCCTCCCTTGCGCTCGATAGCGCGCCGCCCGATATCGGGACTCTTGTTGCGGCGGGCCCCTCGGGCCTGTACGGCAGCGAGGTGACGCGCCAGACAAGGGGAGACGCGACATGCCGCGACCGCAGCTAGGCCATCTGACCGTCGTTTCGCGCGATGACGAGCAGGTGCGGCAGTTCACCGACGCGATGTGGGCGCGGCTGCGGCGCGAAGCCGAGGACGCCTATGAGCGCGCGCCGATGCTTGCCCCGCTGTTTCTCGATTCCATCATCAATCAGCCCAGTTTCGAATCGGCGGTATTCCATCGTGTCGGCGCACGGCTGAAGAACGACGTGATTTCCCTGCCGCTGATCATCCGCGCCTTCCACCAGGCGCTGGAAGCGGACCCCGATATCGCGATGTCGCTGCGCGCCGACATCACGGCGGTCTACGAGCGCGACCCGGCCTGCGAGCGCTTCATCGAGCCCTTCCTGTATTTCAAAGGGTTTCATGCCATCCAGGCGCACCGGCTGACGCACTGGCTGTGGAACAGCGGCAACCGGGATTTCGCCCTGTATCTGCAAAGCCGCTCCTCGGAAGTGTTTCAGACCGATATTCATCCGGCGGCGCAGCTTGGCCGCGGTCTGTTCCTGGATCATGCCACCGGGCTGGTGGTGGGCGAGACGGCTGTGATCGAGGATGACGTGTCGATGCTGCAGGACGTGACCCTCGGTGGCTCTGGCAAAGAGACGGGTGACCGGCATCCGAAGGTGCGCCGGGGTGCCATGATCGGCGCCGGGGCGAAAATCCTGGGCAATATC
Organism: uncultured Alphaproteobacteria bacterium; assembly: GCA_963714255.1. Lineage (GTDB taxonomy): Bacteria > Pseudomonadota > Alphaproteobacteria > Acetobacterales > Acetobacteraceae > Rhodovastum. The sequence continues at coordinate 30,266 of CAVQNU010000033.1, read as the reverse complement.
GAGGTGGGCGAGAACGCCCGCATCGCCGCCGGTTCGGTGGTGCTGCGCCCGGTGCCCGCGCACACCACGGTGGCCGGGGTGCCGGCGCGGGTGGTGCGCACCGCCACGCCCGATGAGCCCTCGCGCACGATGGACCAGATCCTGGCCGATCTTTCCTACGAGGCGTTCGCCTACACGATCTGAGCGCGCTGGCGAAGAAGGAAGGCCAGGGCTCTGCCCTGGACCCGCCAAGGGCCGAGAGGCCCTTGGAACCCATTATTTAAGTATTGGGGCCAGGGCAGAGTCCGGCCTTCCTGATTCCACAGAAAAAATGGCGGCGCCCGAACGGGCGCCGCCAAGTTCAGGGGAGGAAACCGCTCAGGCCCGCGGGACGGCGGGCGCTGCGCCGATCGGAGAACAACACGGTTCTGTCGTGGTAGCAAGTGATTTCGCGAGTTTCACGCAGAACTTTCGTTTGTTTTTGGTTCCGCCCGGCTGAACAATCCGGCGTGCGGCAGCAGCGTCATGACCTGTTATGAACCTGATCAAGATCCATATAACAGGCACAGGCCGACCGCCGCCGCCGCATCGTTCTTACCCCCGCTTTGCGTTTTTGTTTGCCCCCGCGGGCAACGGACCGCAGCCGGTGCGGTTGACATGCGGGTGTTACCGCTCACGTCTTGGCGAGCCTTCCCTATCGGACCGTTGCAATTGAATTGGAGACACCCGGAAATGAGGGACCCTGTGCGGGCGTCCAGGCTTGACGTGGCGTTCGCCGGCATGGGGCTGGCAAACGCTCTGGCCGCCGTGCGGGTGGCGACACTCCGGCCGGAATTGCACATCGCCGGCTTCGACACCCATCCCTCGGTGGGCGCGGGCCGGACGTGGTCGTTTTTCGCCACCGATGTGACGCCGGAGCAACTGGCCTGGCTGCGGCCGCTGCTGCGCCGGGAATGGCCGGCCTATGAAGTCCGCTTTCCCGGCTTCCGGCGGGTCGTGCCGACACCGGTTTGCACCCTGTCCGGCCCCGCGCTCGGCCGCGCGCTGACCGGCCTGACCCGGGCGGCGGACATCGCGGAAATTTTTCCCGACCGGCTGACCCTGGCGGACGGCAGCTCCGTCGTGGCCCGCGCGGTGCTGGACGGGCGGGGGGCGCGGCCCTCCAGCGCGTTCCGCTGCGGCTGGCAGAAATTCCTCGGCCAGGAACTCCGCCTGACCGCGCCGCACGGGCTGCACCACCCGATCCTGATGGATGCGCGGGTCGAGCAACTCGACGGGTTCCGCTTCATCTATGTCCTGCCGTTCGGCCCGGACCGGCTGCTGGTCGAGGACACGTGTTACAGCGACACGCCCGAACTGTCGCATCCGCGCGCGCGGGGGGAAATCGCCGCCTACGTCGCCGCCCAGGGCTGGCATGTGGCCGAGCAACTGAGCGAGGAGCAGGGCGTGCTGCCGGTAATCCTCGACGGCGACATCAACGCGTTCTGGGCTGAGGTCGGACCGGTGGCGCCGCTCGGCATGCGGGCCGGGTTGTTCCACCCGGTGACCGGCTATTCGCTGCCCTCGGCGGTCGCACTGGCCGATGCGGTGGCCACGGCGCTGCCGGCCCGGCCGGACTCGCTGCGGCGGATGATCGAAGCGCGCGCGCGCGCCACCTGGCAGACGCAGGGGTTCTACCGGGTGCTCAACCGCATGCTGTTCCTGGCCGGCAATGCGCACCAGCGCTGGCGCGTCTTCGACCGGTTTTTCCGGCTGCCGCAGCCGCTGATCGAACGCTTCTTCGCCGGCCGCAGCACCGCCCTCGACCGCATGCGGCTGGTGAGCGGCAAACCGCCGGTGCCGTTTTTCTCGGCCCTGCGCTGCATCCCGTCCTCGGGGCAAGGCGAACTCATCACCCCGGCGTGGCGGCCGGGGGCGGAAAGGGTCAGTTCTGAGATGCGGGTGGACGGTTGAGCGTGCGCAGTTGGTCGCGCAGCCGGCGCAGCGGCGGTGCGTAAAGGAAGCCGAATGAAACCGCCCCTTCCTTGCTGTGCACGGCGTGGTGCAGGTGGTGGGCGGCCACCAGGTGCGCCAGGTAGCCGCTGCGCGGCGTGAAGGGCGGCGGCAGGCGGCGGTGCACCAGCACCTCGTGCATGGTGAAATAGGCCAGGCCATAGGCGGTGACCCCGCAGGCGATGGCGGTGACGCCGGCCACCACCTGGCCGATGGCGAACAGCGCCACGGCGATCAGCGAGAACACCAGCACATAGCGGTCATTGCGCTCGAACCGGCCGGTGCGGGGGCGGTGATGGGATTCGTGCCAGCCCCACCCGGCCCCGTGCATGACCCAGCGGTGGATGGCCCAGGCGAACACCTCCATGCCCGCGAAGGCGGCGGCGGCGAGGGCGATGTTCAGAACCACGTTCATGATTTGGTCTCTGGTTGGCCGGGATACGGGACGGCACCACAGGTGCAACCGGGGGATGGCTCCGTCAAGCGGGATCGCCGGCTGGTGCGGGTATTGCGGTTAAGAAAGTCAGGCCAGGGCGCTGTGGTGGACCTCACGTCGCGGGCAGCGCGCCTGCGGCGCGACGGCCTTGGAACCCATTCGTTGAGAATCGGTGACCGGCCTCCCGGCTTTGTCACATTATAGTCAATGCGGAGGTGCCGGCCCAGGAATATTGGCGGCGATAATGGTGAACAACAAGCCTATGATCATTACAAATATGGAGGCCATAAACCACTTCAGAGTTCTGTTGTACTCGACAAGTAATGAATCCTTGACCTGAAGCGCGCGCCATAAAGTCATTATTTCAAGAAATATTGCAAGAATGATTAATGCTTCAGCGCAGGCGGACGCAAGCGTCCACCCTCCCGAGGCTTCCAAACTCCAGTATTTGACGAACAGCAGCGAGAAGCTGATGAACAGGGTGAGTGCGGTGATGATGCCCTGCCGGTAGCCGGCAGGAAGCTCGTCCGCGGGCTTCCCGTGCGGTTCGGCTTGTGGGTTCATCCGGCGGCGCTTCTGTCAGATACAAGCTGCATCGGGCTCCGCCGGCGCAGCCGGATGCACCCCCAGGCGATCGCCGCGCCGGCGGCAAGCAAGCCAAGCGACAGCAGCGGCTGCAGCATGACGCGCGCCACCGCGATGGTGGCGAGCGTCACCAGGGCGGCCAGCCCCGCCATCACCACAATGGCGGTGACATCCACCACCGTCTCCAGCAGCGGCAGCACGCTGACCAGAACGGCGAGCGGCCTGACCAGCAGCACCAGCCCCACCAGGCACATCAGGAAGCCCGCCAGCCGTAACGCCCAGGCCAGCATGCGCGTGGAAGCCCGTTCGGCGCTGACCATGTCAGCCGCCCGCGCCGCGCCCTCCGTGGCCAGCGCGATGGTGCGGCCGCCGGGTGTCATGTAAGCCGCGAGCCGGTCGCCCTGCTGGCCGGCAATGACGCTCGCGGTGCCGGCAAGCGTCGCGCGGAAGGTCACCCGCACATCGCCGATGTCCGGTTGCATCGGGTCGCGCCCCCGATAGGGGCCGGCCTCGCCGCGCCGCCAGCCGGGCGGCAGCGCCGCCGCGTCGGGAAGAAACGCCGGTGCCGAGGGTGTCAGCCTGTCGAGCACCGCCGTGTCCAGCCGATACCGCCCCAGCCGCACATCGGCTGCGTCGCTGGTGAGGCCGGAGAGCGGCAGAGGCGGGTTTTCATGGCCGGCGCGGGCATGGAACGGGCCGGAATTGATCGCCCGGTCGGACCAGGTTTTCTGGTAGTCGGTGGTGCTCCGCGTCGTGCTGCCGCCGCCGAGCGATTTCTCCGTCGTGCTGCTGACGTGTTCTTCCCACTGGAACATCTCGACCCGGCGCTCCAGCCGCACCGCGTTCGCGCCGGTCGCGCCGAACAACGGGTCGCGCGCCGGCGCCGGGGCTGCCAGCGTGCCGGTCAGGTGCACCAGGCGTCCTTCCAACGCGGGGTCGATGCCGGCCGGCGGCGCCTCGACGACCAGCCGCGCGGCCAGATCAAGGCTGCGCAGCGCCGCGACTTCGTTGCCTTCGTTCCAGTACAGCAGCGCCACGGCGCCGGCGACCAGCAGCAGGCCGATGACCGTCCCGATCAGGCTGTCACGCAGCCGCTCGAGCCAACTGCGCGACGTGACGGTGCTGACCTGGTAAGGCGTGGCGAAATCGGGCGTGTCGGTGTCGGACAAAGAAACTTCTCCCGGCCGCAGGCTTGTGTGTTGTGTCACGCGCCGCCCGGAGACGGCGCGCGCCGCTCAGCCCAGCAGCAGCCAGCCGAGCGAGAGCGTGCCGGCGGTGAGGCAGTAATAGCCGAAAGGATTGAGCGCCCAGTCGTCATGCTCGCGGAAGTAGCGCATCAGGAACCAGGTGGAGATCCAGGCGGTAACGCCCGCCACCGCCGCCGCCTCCGCCGACAGGACGAACACCCCCGGGGCAATCTGCGCGTGCAGCAGTTTCGGCACTTCCAGCACGGTCGCGCCGATAATGACCGGGGTTGCGATCAGGAACGAGAACCGCGCACTGCCCTCGTGGTCGATGCCGCGCAGCAGGCCGCCGACGATCGTGGCGCCGGAGCGCGAAATGCCGGGGATCAGCGCGCCGCACTGCCAGATGCCGATGATCAGCGCGTCGCGCGCGGTCAGGGTGGCGAGCGGACGGCTGCCGAGGGCGCGCAGCCGCTCGCCGAACAGCAGCAGGAAGCCGTTCACGATCAGGAAGCTCGCCGCCACGATCGGCGTGCCGAACAGGCCGCGGACGAATTTCTCCAGGGCGAAGCCGACGATCACGGCGGGGATGGTGGCGATGACGATCAGCACGAACAACAGCCGCGCATCGTTGACCGCCCGGTCCGCCCCGAAGCCCAGCACGCCGCGGCCGATCCCCCACCAGTCGCGCCAGAAATAGGCGATCAGCGCCGTCGCTGTGCCGGCGTGCAGCATGACCAGAAACGGCAGGAATGCCGGTGCGTGCTGATCGAGGTTCCAGCGCAGCAGCGCCGGCAGCACCACCGCATGGCCCAGGCTGCTGACCGGGAACAACTCGGTCGCGCCCTGCAGAATGGCCACTGCGATGGCCTGGATGGTGTCCATGGTACTGTCGTTTCCTGGCTGATGTCCGCACGCGGCAATGGCCGGGGCGGCGGCGCGATGCAACCTCGGGCTGCGGTCCCTTGGGGTGGGTCAGGTCGCCGGGTGGACCGTGAACCCGGCATCGGCGATGGCTTCGGCCAGCGCGGCGGCGGTCGCGCCCGACTCGATGTCGACAATGTGCCTCTCGAAGTCGGCGGCCACGCGGGCGGCCGGGTCCAGCGCCAGCACCGCGCGGGTGACGCTGCCCACGCAGCCCTGGCAGGTCATGTCGGGAATGGCGAAGCGGGTCATGCCGGGCCTCCTGGTCGGGATGATTGCAGAGTAGCTCCGGATAGCCAGCCAGGCGAGGGGCAGTCGTTGCAGAATGTCCCGGCCCCGGCTGAGGCGGCCGCCTGGCCGGGGGCATCGGGCGCCGAGGGTAATGTTGCGATTATAGCACGCCCGGGGTGGAAACGCGGCCGGCGGGAACAGGCGGGCGGAGCCGTTTTGCATTGCGCTTGCCAGGCTTCGACCGGATCTGGCAGGAATACTCGGCTATGCGCGCGTTTTCTTGCACTTGCGAACGTCGCTTTGCCGTGCCAGAGCAATCCGTTTACAGTTTAACAGGATTGCGGAGATGCAGGCGTCCCCTGCCGGGCGTGGCTTGAATAACGGGCGTCAACCGTTTGTGATTACGGCAAAAACTTTGCGAAGCGCACTTATGTTTGATGACGGGTATGGCCAGCAAGGGGCTAGCCTGTGCGCCTCGGTCCGTATTGGCGGGCCGTCAATGAACTGCCCATTCGGATGAACAGCTTGCTCCAGAACGGATCCGCGCCTCCCCGCATCCTGGTCGTCGACGACGAGGAGGAACTGCGTGAAATCCTGGCCGAAACACTGGAGGATTTCGGCTACGCCGTGCTGACCGCCGCCAGCGGCGAGGAGGCGCTGCCGTTGCTGGTGCGTGACCGTGGCGTCGCGATGGTGATCACCGATGTGCGAATGCCCGGCATGTCGGGGCTGGAGCTGGCCGCGCAGATCCGGCGGCGCTGGCCGAAGGTGAAGGTGGTGCTGATTTCGGGTTATTTCCTGCCGCAGGCGGAACCGCAGCGGTTTTTGAAGAAACCCTTCCATATGAAGGACCTTGCCTCCCTGGTGCGGTCGGAACTCGGGTAGCCACGACGGCCTGAGCGGCGGGTGAAGCACGGCCAGGGCAGAGCCCTGGCCGTGCTTCTTTGGCTCACCTGCCGGCATCATCGACGCAATGTTCCGCAGCAGGGAAGGCGCGCGCCCGCACGTCTTCCGCGTAGGCCGCGGCCGCGCGGGAAACCTCCGCGCCGAGGTCGGCGTAGCGTTTGACGAAGCGCGGCCGGAAATCGCTGAACAGGCCGAGCATGTCGTCGCTGACCAGAACCTGCCCGTCGCAGTCGGGCGAGGCGCCGATGCCGATGGTGGGAACCGGCACCGCGCGGGTGATCGCGCTCGCGAGTGCGCGCGTGGTGCCTTCGATCACCAGCGCGAAGGCGCCGGCCTCGGCGACTGCGTGCGCGTCCGCGCTCACGCCCGCCGCGCCGGCGGCGTCGCGGCCCTGCACCCGGTAGCCGGATGCATTCACCGCCTGCGGCATCAGGCCGACATGGCCACAGACCGGAATGCCCCGGGCGGTGAGGAAGCGGATCGTTTCCGCCATCACCAGGCCGCCTTCCAGCTTGACGGCGGCGCAGCCGGTTTCGGCCAGCAGGCGCGCGGCGTTGCGGAACGCCTGTTGCGGCGATTCCTGGTAGCTGCCGAACGGCATGTCCACGACAACGCAGGCGCGACGGGTGCCGCGCATCACCGCGCCGCCGTGCGCGATCATCATGTCCAGCGTAACGGGTACGGTGGTTTCCAGGCCGTACAGCACCATGCCGAGCGAATCGCCGACCAGCAGCAAATCGGCATGCGGGTCGAGCAGGCGCGCCATCGGCGTGGTGTAGGCGGTCAGGCAGACATAGGGGCCACCGTCCTTGCGGAAGTGGCGCACGGTCAGGCGGCGTTCGGCGCCGGGGACGCTCATCGGATTTCCTTTTGTGCCGCGTTGACCCGCGGCCGCGTGTGGCACTGTGGTTAGCGGACGGCCGGACGGTGGCTAGGCCATCGGCGGTTCGCTCTCGCGCGCGCTCGGGTGGGCGGCAATGCGGCGGCAATGCGGTCGTACCACGCGACGAGATGGGGCGAGGCCTGCAGCATGGCCGCGTTCTCGGGCTTCAGCCGCATGAGCCAGAGCAGCGGCAACAGGAACATGTCGGCAGGGTTGAAGGCCTTGCCGGCAAGATCGGGCCGGGTTGCCAGCGCACCATCCAGTGCGGCCACCGCCATCCCCCGTTTGACGTGGGCGCCTGCTTAGCATTCAGGCAGGGCGGGGCCAAGCGCGGCTGGAGGTTAAGCAAGGCCAGGGCTCTGCCCTGGACCCGCCAAGGGCCGAGAGGCCCTTGGAACCCATTACTTTTAGGTATTGCCTTGAGAGGGGGGGAGGAGGTGAACCGGTTCATCTTCCCCCGCTCATGGCAAATGCTTAAGTGGCGGGGTCCAGGGCAGAGCCCTGGCCTTGCTTGACCTTGAGCGACGTTTCCCGACTTGCGCGCCGCGCCTGCGCACCCATTTGTGCGTCTTCGTCAACAACCGAAAGGAGGTGATCCAGTGTCTCATTGCCCGAAGCCGGCTGAACCTGCGACCTGGATGACCACCGCTGGCGTTCCGGCGGCGGACTGACATTGTTTTGTCGGCCAGCCGGCTGGCGCAATGCGAGGGCCCCGGTGCGAACCGGGGCCCTCCTTATGAACGGGCTCAGCCACGGCCGATGAACGGCATCTTGGTGGCCATCACCGTGACGAACTGCACATTCGCGTCCGGCGGCAGGCCGGCCATATAGGCGATGGTGCGGCCGACCGCATCGACATCCATGGTCGGCTCGGCGCGGGTCGAGCCGTCGGCCTGCGGCACGCCGCCTTCCATGCGCCGGGTCATCGGCGTCGCTGCGTTGCCGATGTCGATCTGGCCGCAGGCGATGTCGAACGCCCGCCCGTCCAGCGAGATCGACTTGGTGAGGCCGGTGATGGCGTGCTTGGTGGCGGTGTAGGCCGCCGAGCCCGGCCGCGGCGCGTGCGCCGAAATCGAGCCGTTGTTAATGATCCGCCCGCCCTGCGGCAACTGGTCGCGCATCTGGCGGAACGCGGCATTGGCCACCAGGAAGCAGCCGTCGAGGTTGACGGCGACGACGCTGGACCATTGCTCGAAGCTCAGGTCGCCGAAATTGGTGGCGGGGACGTTGCCGCCGGCGTTGTTGAACAGCAGGTCGAGCCGGCCGTTCCATTGGCGCACGGCGTCGAACAGCGCCGCGACCGCATCGGGGCGCGTCACGTCGGTGGCGACCACCAGCGTGCGCCCGGCGGCGCCGGACAAAGCGACGGTTTCCTCAAGCGCCTCCCGGCGGCGGCCGGCCAGCGCCACCGACCAGCCGTCATGCAGCAGTGCCAGCGTGGCCGCCCGGCCGACGCCGCTGCCCGCACCCGTCACCAGCGCGATTCTTGTCATGCAAATCTCCCCCCGCTGCGTGGACGTTGTGTTTATAGCCGCGGTTGACGGCGGCGCCCACAAGCGCTGCCATCGGCGTCCAAACCCCGGGGGGAGCAGCGAACCGATGTCCGACATGCTGGCGCGCCGCCATGGGCATGGGCGCGGTTGACCTAGGCGCACGGCCCTGGTGGAAGCATCGGACCCGGGACAGCGGGCGCGGCGGCTGATCCCGTTGGTGGTGGCGTCGGCGTTCTTTCTGGAACAGCTCGACATCACCATCATCACCACCGCCATCCCGGACATGGCGCGTGGCCTGGGCGAGACGCCGCTGCGGCTGAACATCGCGCTGACCAGCTACATCCTGGCGCTCGCGGTGTTCATTCCGGTCTCCGGCTGGGTTGCCGACCGGTTCGGCATGCGCCGCACTTTCTGTGCGGCGATCGCGGTGTTCACGCTGGGCTCGATCGCCTGCGGCGCCAGCGTGAACCTGGGCATGCTGGTGGCGAGCCGGGTGCTGCAAGGATTCGGCGGCGCGTTGCTGACGCCGGTGGGGCGGCTGATCCTGCTGCGCGCGTTTCCGCGCAGCGAGCTTGTGTCGGCCATGACCTGGGTGAGCATTCCCTCGGTTCTCGGGCCGGTGCTGGGGCCGCTGGCCGGCGGGTTCATCACCACGTACTGGAACTGGCGGTGGATCTTTTACGTCAACGTGCCGTTCGGCTTGCTTGGCATCGTGCTGGCCTGGCTTGTGGTGGCGCCGGATGACGGCGAGCCGTCGGCGAGCGGGCGATTCGACTGGACGGGATTCGTGCTGTGCGGGCTGGGGCTGGCGCTGGTGCAGTTCGGCATCGAGAACCTGAGCCATGCCGTGCTGCCCGCCGCGGCGGTGGCGGCGCTGTTCGCTGGCGGCGGGGGGCTGCTGGTGGCCTATGCGCGGTATGCGCGGCTGCATCCCAACGCCGTCCTTGATCTCGGCCTGTTCCGGGTGAAGACGTTCCGCCTGACCGTGCTGACCGGGGGGCTGACGCGCGTCGCCGTCAACGCCGTGCCATTCGCGCTGCCGCTGATGCTGCAGGTAGGCTTCGGGATGTCGGCCCTGGAGTCGGGACGGATCACGTTCGTCTCCAGCCTGGGCACGCTGGTGATGCGCCCGATGACGGCAGCGTTGCTGCGCTTCCTGGGGTTCAGCCGGCTGCTGGTGGGCAATACCTTGCTGTCGGCGGCGGCGATCGCCGGGTTCGCCGCGGTCACGCCGGAGGTGTCGCGCTGGGCGCTGCTGGGCTACGTGCTGTTGTTCGGCATGGTGCGCAACACCCAGTTCAATGCACTGCAGACGCTGACCTTCGCTGATATTCCGGCCTCCGGGCTGAGCCGGGCCACCGGCTTGGCCGGGGTGGTCCAGCAGCTCAGCATGGGGTTCGGCGTGTCGCTGGCGGCAACCCTGCTGGGGGCGGTGGGGACCGAGGGGCACCTGACGGTGGCGGATTTCCACGTGGTGTTCTTGTTGGTGGGGGTGGTGCCGTTGGTGGCGTTGCCTGGCTTTCTGACGCTGACACCGGTGGATGGCGCAACGGTGAGTGGGCATCGGCGTGGGTAAAGGAATGGGTTCCAAGGGCCTCTCGTCCGTCGCGCCGTAGGCGCGCTGCGCGCGACGGCGGGTCCAGGGCAGAGCCCTGGCCTTCCTTCCTTCAGCCAAATGCCATATGGCCCCGTTCGACAACCGCCCCGCCACCCGATATGGCTGCGCCGCACCCCAGCCCGCAGGAGAATCCGCCCTGGAATACCATCGCCGGTTCAAGTTTCTGGTCTGCGCCCCGGCCTTCGACAGCAGCGAAATCGAAGGTCAGCGCCTGCACGACATCATCACCAGCGTCGAGCAACTCGGCTTCCAGGTGGTCCGCGCCCGGCGGAGCGAGGATGCCGAACTGGCGATCCGCACTGACGCCGCCATCGGCTGCATCGTGGTGGACTGGGGCAAGGGCGGCCTGCTGGGCAAGACCGCCGCGCTGATTTCGTTGGTCCGAAAGCGCGGGCTCGACGTGCCGATCCTCGTGCTGGTGCGCCGCAAGCGCCTGGAAGACATCCCGGTCGAGGTGCTGAACGATGTCGACGGCTATGTGTTTTTGGCGGAGGAGACGCCGGAATTCATCGCCAAGAACCTGGTCGGCCGCCTGCGCAACTACGCCGAATCGCTGAAGACGCCGTTCTTCGGCGCGCTGGTGGACTATGCCGAGGAAGGCAACCAGCTCTGGACCTGTCCCGGCCACAACGGCGGCATTTTCTACGGCCGCAGCCCGATCGGGCGCATCTTCGTCGAACATCTCGGCGAGGCGGTGTTCCGCGACGACCTCGACAACTCGGTGCTCGACCTCGGCGACCTGCTGACGCACGAAGGCCCGGCGCTGGCCGCCCAGCGGGAGGCGGCGCGCATCTTCGGGGCCGAGCGCACCTATTTCGTCCTCAACGGCACCTCCACCTCGAACAAGATCGTGCTGCAGGCGCTGGTGGCCGCGGGCGACCTGGTGCTGTTTGACCGCAACAACCACAAGGCGGCGCATCACGGCGCCCTGTTCCTGGGCGGCGGCATTCCGGTCTATCTGGAAACCGACCGCAACGCCTACGGCCTGATCGGCCCGATCGACATCGAGGCGCTGGATGAGACCCGCATCCGCGAGAGCATCCGCGACAATCCGCTGGTCACCGACCCGGAAGCCTGGCAGCGCGAGCGGCCGTTCCGGGTCGCGGTGATCGAACAATGCAGCTATGACGGCACCATCATCAGCGCCGACCTGGTCCTGAAAAAGCTCGGCCATCTGTGCGACTACATCATGTTCGACGAGGCCTGGGCCGGCTTCATGAAATTCCATCCGATCTACAAGGGCCGCTACGCGATGGGGCTGAACCGGCTGGACGCCACCCAGCCCGGCATCATCGCCACCCAGTCGGCGCACAAGCAGCTCGCCGGCCTGTCGCAGACCTCGCAAATCCACGTCCGCGACCGCCATATCGCCGGCCAGATGCGCCGCGTCGGGCACCGGCGTTTTAACGAAATGTTCCTGCTGCACGCCAGCACCTCGCCGTTCTATCCGCTGTTCGCCTCGCTGGACGTGGGCGCGCACATGATGAAAGGGCGCCAGGGCGAGGTGCTGTGGGACGATACGATCCGTCTTGGCATCGAACTGCGCAAGAAACTGCGCGCCATCCGCCACGAATTCGAAGAAAAAGAGTCCGATCCGGTACGGCGCTGGTTTTTCGAACCCTTCGTGCCCGACGTCGTTGCCTGGCGCGCGGCGCGGCGGAGGGAGCGGCGCCGACCCCATGGGAGAGCGTGCCCACCGACGAACTGGCATCCGACCCGCAGTACTGGCTGCTGAATCCCGGCGATACCTGGCACGGCTTCACCCACGTGGCGCCGGGCTACGCCATGACCGACCCCAACAAGCTGACCCTGCTGACACCCGGCATCGACCGCCAGACCGGCGACTACAAGCCGCACGGCGTGCCGGCGCCGATCCTGGCGGAATATCTGCGGGAAAACCGGATCGTTGCCGAAAAGAACGACCTGCACAGCATCCTGTTCCTGCTGACCCCCGGGGTGGAATCCAGCAAGGCCGGCACGCTGCTGAGCTGGCTGGTGACCTTCAAGAAACTGCACGACGACAACGCGCCGCTGCAGGAAGTCATGCCCGAATTCATCCGCCCGCGCAGCGCCCGCTACACCGGCGTCGGCCTGCGCGACCTGTGCGCGCAAATGCACGGGTTCTATCGTGAACGGCAGGTCGGCAAACTGCAGCGCCTGCAGTTCCGCCGCCGGCACTTCCCGGAGATCGCCATGAAACCGGACGAGGCGGTGCGCCAACTCGTGCGCAACAACGTGGACTACCTGCCGATCGACAGCATCGCCGGGCGGATCGCCACCACGCTGATGCTGGTGTATCCGCCGGGAATCGCCACCATCATCCCCGGCGAGCGGCTGGATGAACGCGCCCAGCCGATGATCGACTACCTGCTGGTGTTTGAACGGGCTGCCAACCTGTTTCCGGGGTTTGAAACGGAAATCCAGGGGGTTTACCGGGAGAAGGAACCGGACGGGTCTACCCGGTTTTATACTTATGTGGTTCGGGAATAAAACAAAAAGTAAGTAAGGCCAGGGCTCTGCCCTGGACCCGGCAGGGGGCGGTGGCCCCCTGCACCCCGCTACTTAAACAACTCGGACGTTTTTGAACTGCCAGGGGTCGTTGGTGTCCACATCCTCCGGGAACAACCTTCCGCGATCTTGCAGGGGCGTCCAGTCGGTGTAGGCGCCGACGACCTCGCCCAGATAGGGGCGGCAGATGTCCATGATGCGGACGTGGTCCAACTCGTCGGCCTCCAGCACGCCTGCTGCGGGGTTCTCGATCGCCCAGATCATGCCGGCGAGCACCGCCACCGTGACCTGCAAACTGGTGGCATTGTTGTGCGGCACCAACGCACGCGCTTCCTCGATCGACAGACGCGAACCATACCAATACGCGCCCTTCGCATGGCCCATCAGCAGCACGCCCAGCTCGTCGATGCCGTCGGTGATCTCGTCCATCATCAGCCGCTGGCGCGGCTGCATGTTCCAGTTCTTGCCGGCCAGCTCATGCACCGACAGCACCGCATCATCACACGGGTGATAGGCGTAGTGAACGGTGGGGCGGTAACGCGGCACGCCGCCTTCGGTTACCGTGAAGTAGTCGGCAATGGAGATCGCCTCGTTATGGGTGATCAGGAAGCCGTGGAACGGACCTTCCAGCGGCGTCCAGGTGCGCACGCGGGTCGATGCGCCGGGGCGTAACAAATAGATCGCCGCATCGCTGCCGAAATCGTGGCGCCGCCCATCCGGCGGCAAGGCGCGCTCGTGCGTGCCCCAGCCCAGCTCGGCCGGCTGACAGCCCTCGCCGACGAAACCGTCGATCGACCAGGTGTTGACGAACTCACCCTGCTGCTTGGGGCGGTTCGCCGTCTGGGTGTCCCGCTCGGCGATGTGGACGGCCTTGACGCCGACCCGTTCGGCCAACAACGCCCATTCCTCGCGCGTCGCCGGCGCGGGCAGGTCCACACCCGTGTCGCGGGCGACGTTCAGCAGCGCTTCCTTCAGCAAGTGCGACACCAGGCCCGGATTGGCGCCATGCGTGATCACCGCCGTCGGGCCGCCGGCGCCGCGCAGCGCAATCGCGCTCTCGCGCAGGGCATAATTGGACCGCTGCGACGGGGTGAGCGACGGATCGGTATAACCGCCCGCCCAGGGCTCGATGCAGGTGTCGAGATAAAGCGCGCCGGCCTCGCGGGCGAACAGGATCAGCGCGACCGAAGACACATCGACCGACAAGTTCAACAGGAAGTCGCCGGGACCGACCAGCGGCGCCAGCACCTCGCGGTAGCTCTCGCGCGTGAGCGGCGTGACGATCCGCCGCAGCCCGTGTTCGGCCGCCAGCGCCGCGCCGCGCTCATCGGCGGTGACGATGGTGATGCGCTCGGCCGGAATGTCGATGTGGCGCAGGATAAGCGGCAGGACGCCCTGGCCGATGCTGCCGCAGCCGACCATGACCAGGCGACCGCCGAACGCGACATGTTTCATTTGCTTTCTCTATCCTCATGCAAGGCGACTCGCGCCTAGCAGATTTCACCACACGGCGCACGCGCGCCTGTGTTGCATCTGTTACCGGTGTTTCATCTGCCACGGGAAGGGCGCACTGATGCCGGATGTCAGAGTCGGGGGGCCATGCGTGGCACAAGGTGAGCTGAGGGTCCGGTCGGGACAGGTGAGCGCGCTCCGCCTGTTCGATGTCGCCCATAAGATCGACCTGCGGCGTGCCGAGGAGCTCTGGGCGCAGCGCGCCCAGAGGGCGAGCGTGCGCAGCCGGCTGGTCGGCACGCCGCCGAAGGCGGTTTCCTTCGGCGTGCCTCCGCTGGCGCTGGAACTTGGCGCGGTGGCGCTGACGATTGATGCGGCGCCTGTGCAGGCGGCGGCGAGTGTTCGTCTGTACGATTTCGGCATTGCCGCCTTCACCCTGCGCCTGCCGGTGCAGGACCTCACCTGGACCAGCTTTTCCCGCCTGGTGAACCAGACCGACACTGCGGTCGGACCGAACGCGGCGACCGAGGTGTGGGACGCGTTGATGGTGCAGTTGCGCGCCCTGCTCGGCGAGGCGCTGGACCGGCCGACACCGGCGCCGTTGCAGGAGGACTATCTGGTCGCCGTGGTGGATAGCTTCGATGAGAGCGTAACGGCCGAGGCGTTGCAGGAGCGGGCGGATCTGGTGCCCCTGCTTTCGGGCGAAGCGCAGCCGCTGTCCGAGGGGGCGAAGCGCGATCTGTTGAAGCACCGGTTTTCCTACCATCCGGACGATCTGGCGGTGATTACCTGGGACCGCGCGTTCATTCTGGAGCCGCGGCGGGAGACCGATGTGGCCGATGTGCTGGAGATGGCGAACGCCCAGTTGCTGGAGATGCGGGCGTACGACGAAATGCTTGATGATGAGTTGCCGCGCATGCGCGACATGGTCGAGGCGGCAAGGCAGCGGACCAATTTGCTGTCATCGCGCCGCTACGCCCGGCTGGCGAGGCGGCTTTACACGCTGGTTGCCGAGGTGACCGGGCTTGCCGAGCGGGTGGACAATGCGTTGCAGGTGACTGAGGACGTGTATCTCGCCCGCGTCTACGCGGCGGCGATGGAGCTGTTCCGGGTTCCCAACGTCAGTGCCGCGGTGGATCGCAAGCTCGCCATTATTCGCGAGACCTACACGGCGTTGCACAGCGAAGCGGCCGGCAGCCGGGCGGAGTTGCTGGAGGCGGTGATTCTGGTTCTGATCGCCGTCGAAATCGTCGTTTCATTGTTGCCGCATTGATTGTCGGGTTCCAAGGGCCCAAGGCCCTTGGCGGGTGCAGGGCGGAGCCCTGCCGGGGCCCGGGGCGGAGCCCCGCCGCGAAGCGGATGCTTACCCCGGATGAAACCCGAAAATCCGAAAAAACCGCTCCGCATAAGCCGGCCAAACCTCCGGGTTCAGCAGCCGTGGCGGTCGGCGCCCGTCAAGCACATCGAGCAACTGTTCGGCGGCGATACGCGCAATCAGTTCGCGCGATTCTACGGTGACGCCGGCGGTATGCGGGCTGGCGATAACATTGTCGAAGCGGAGCAGAGGGTGGTCGGGCGGCGGCGGCTCAACGGCCCAGAACGTCCAATCCCGCGCCGGCGATGGTGCCGGCAGCCAGTGCCGCCGCCAACGCGGTTTCATCGTGGATACCCCCGCGGGCGGTATTGATGAACCAGGCGGTTGGTTTCATCAGTGCGAACTCGCGGGCGCCGATCATGCCCAGGGTTTCCGCCGTGCGCGGGCAGTTCACCGAGACCGTGTCGGCGCGGTGCAGCAACTGGTCGAGCCCGACTTTTTCGGCCCCGTGAGCGGCGATCTGTTCGGCGCTGAGGTAGGGGTCATAGGCCAGCACCGGCATGGCGAACAGGTTGCGGCACAGTTCGGCCAGGCGGGTGCCGACATTGCCGAGGCCGATGATGCCGATGGTTTTGCCGTGGATGTTGTTGCCGACATAGGCGTTGCGGCTGATGCCGGCCTCGCGGCGCATATGGCGGTCGGCCTGGATGATGCGTTTGGACAGGATCAGGAGCATGCCGATGACGTGTTCGGCCACGGCCTCGCGGTTGCCGCCGGCCTGGTTCACCGCCAGCACGCCGGCGGCGGTGCAGGCGTTCACGTCGATCGTGTCGTAGCCGGCGCCGCTGCTGGACAGCACGAGCAGGTCGGGGGCGCGGGCGATCAGGCTGGCGGTGCCGTGCAGGTGGCGGGGGATTTCGTCGCGGGCGGCGCCGATCTGGTAGGCGTGGGCGGGGCCCAGCGTGGCGTCGATCTCGGCCTGGGGCGAGTTGTTTTCCAGTTTGTCGAGGCTGATATCGGGGCGGGTACCCAGCACGTCGGCGAACACGCGGTGGGTCAGGCGGTTGACGTAGAAGACGCGCTTGGTGTTCGCTGGCATAGCGGGCTCCGGGCGGAAGCGAGCGCGGAGCCTAGCCTTTGGGGCCGCGTATGGGCAATCGCGGCGCGCTGCGGTCACGCCAGCAGCGACGGTGCTACTGGCGTGCCGAGGGCGGTTGCGGATCAGAGCGTGATGTGGGTCTTGATCTTGTTGTAGACGCCTTGCGAGAGGACCTTCTTGCTCACCAGTTCGTCGGTGGTCTTGTAAGGCCGGCCCTTGATGATGGCGGCGGCGCGCTTGTCGCCGATGCCTGGCAGGCTGTCGAGTTCGCTGGCGCTGGCGCTGTTGATGTTGATCTTGCCGAGCACCGGTTTGGCCGTGGCGCCGGCCGTCGGTGCCGTGGTCATCTTGGCGCCGGGCATGGCGGGCATGGACGGCGTTGCCGGCACGGACGGCGTGGCAGGCATGGCGGGTGCCGCGGGCACGGCGGGGGCCGAAGGGGCTGCCGGCACGGCCGGGGTTTGCGCCAGCGCGGCGCCGCCACAAATCAGGGCGAACGCGGTGAACGCCGCGCCCAGGGGCTTCATTCTCATTTGTTGGTGTCCTCGTGTAACTGGCCGGAAGCGCACGCCGCACGCGTCCAAGGCTTCTGGAGTCGCCAGTGCGGCAGCAACACCCGCCGTATAATCGCACGGACCGTTCTTCCGGCACAATAGACTTGACCCGCTGCAGCAATCCGTTACGTGAGAAATGGTTTACAAATCGGCGTTAACCCGCCCGCACCGGCGGCCGGAAACGCGGAGGGGCGCGGTTGGCGCGGCAAAGCGGCGTTTCGCTGCCTGCACAGGACCCTGTAGTCTGCGGCGCCAGCAAGGGAGGACCGGATTTTGCGCTTCACCAGCACGGATCGCTACATCGCCTCACGCGACCTGGAAGTGGCGGTCAACGCCGCCGTCACCCTGCAGCGGCCGCTGCTGGTCAAAGGCGAGCCGGGCACCGGCAAGACCGTGCTGGCGCAGGAAGTGGCGCAGGCTTTGGGCCACCGGCTGATCGAATGGCACATCAAGTCCACCACCAAGGCACAGCAGGGGCTGTATGAATACGACGCCGTCTCGCGCCTGCGCGACGGCCAGCTGGGCGATCCGCGGGTGCACGACATCGCCAACTACATCGTGCGCGGCAAGCTGTGGGACGCGTTCGAAAGCGACGAACCGGTGGTGGTACTGATCGATGAGGTCGACAAGGCCGATATCGAGTTCCCCAACGACCTGCTGCTGGAACTCGACCGCATGCAGTTCTTTGTCTACGAAACACGGCAGACGGTGGCGGCGAAGCGGCGGCCGGTGGTGATCATCACCAGCAACAACGAGAAGGAACTGCCCGACGCGTTCCTGCGCCGCTGCTTTTTTCATTACATCCGCTTCCCCGACCGCGAGACGATGGAGCGGATCGTGCAGACGCATTATCCCGACATCCGCCAGGACTTGGCGCGCGAGG
The DNA here is from genome assembly GCA_963714255.1 of uncultured Alphaproteobacteria bacterium. Lineage (GTDB taxonomy): Bacteria > Pseudomonadota > Alphaproteobacteria > Acetobacterales > Acetobacteraceae > Rhodovastum. The sequence continues at coordinate 12,224 of CAVQNU010000033.1, read as the reverse complement.
CGCTGACCGTGTTCTTCAAGGTGCGCGACGTGCCTGGGCTGAAAAAGAAACCGGCCACGTCGGAATTGCTGGACTGGCTGAAGCTGCTGATGGTGGAGGATCTGCCGGCCGAGGCGCTGCGCTCGCGCGAGACGCATGTGGTGATCCCGCCGCTGCACGGCGCGCTGCTGAAGAACGAGCAGGACGTGCATCTGTTCGAGCGGCTGGCGTTTCTGTCGCGTCGCGGCGGATAAAAATGTTCGCGCCGTTCATCCTGGCGCTCCGGCAAGCCGGCATTCCGGCTTCGGTCACGGAATATCTCGCGCTGCTGGGCGCGATGCAGCTTGGCGTGGCCGATTACAGCGTCGAGGATTTCTACTATCTCAGCCGCGCGGCACTGGTGAAAGACGAGCGCTATCTGGACCGGTTCGACCGCGTGTTCGCCAGCTATTTCCGCGCGCTGGAGACGCCGGAGGGGCCGGCGCCGCGCGAACTGCCGGAGGACTGGCTGCGTAAGATTGCGGAAAAACTGCTGACGCCCGAAGAGATGGCGGAGATTCAGGCGCTCGGCGGGTTCGACAAGCTGATGGAGACGCTGCGCCAGCGCCTGGCCGAGCAGAAGGGTCGCCACCAGGGCGGGTCGAAATGGATCGGCACCGGCGGCACCTCGCCGTTCGGCGCCTACGGCTACAATCCCGAGGGCGTGCGCATCGGCCAGGAGGAAAGCCGCCACCGCCGCGCGGTGAAAGTGTGGGACAAGCGCGAGTTCCGCGATCTCGACGACGAGGCGGATTTGGGCACCCGCACCATCAAGCTGGCGCTGCGCCGGCTGCGCCGCTTCGCCCGCCAGGGGGCGGCGACCGAACTCGACCTGCCCGGCACGGTGCGCTCGACGGCGAACAATGCCGGGCATCTGGACCTGAAACTGGTGCCGGAGCGGCACAACGCGGTGAAGGTGCTGTTGCTGCTCGACATCGGCGGCTCGATGGACGAGCATGTGCGGGCGTGCCAGGAATTGTTCTCGGCGGCACGCAGCGAGTTCAAGCATCTGGAATATTATTACTTTCACAATTGCCCGTATGAGCGGCTGTGGCGCAGCAACCGGCGGCGCGCCGACAACGAGGTGCCAACCGCGCAGGTGCTGCGCACCTACGGGCCCGACTACAAGCTGATCTTCGTGGGGGACGCCAGCATGAGCCCCTACGAAATCAGCCATCCGGGCGGCAGCGTCGAGCACTGGAATGAGGAGGCCGGCAGCGTGTGGCTGCAACGCCTGACCGGCCACTACCGCCGGTCGGCTTGGCTGAACCCGGTGGAGACACGCCGGTGGGAGCACAGCATGTCGGTGGGCATGCTGCGGCACTTGATGGCGGGGCGGATGTTTCCGATGACGCTGGGGGGGATCGAGGAGATGACGCGGGAGCTGGCGCGGTAAGGAAGCAAGTAAGGCCAGGGCTCTGCCCTGGACCCGCCAAGGGGCAGTGGCCCCCTGGACCCCGCTACTTAAGACAGTTGTCTTGAGAGGGGGGTGAGGAACTGAACCGGTTCACCACCTCACCCCCCTCTCAAGACAACTGTCTAAAAAGTAATGGGTTCCAAGGGGCCACTGCCCCTTGGCGGGTCCAGGGCAGAGCCCTGGCCTTACTTGCTTCCGAACCGCTCCACCGCATCCTCCGCCAGCGCAATCCCCAGCCCTGGCCCGCCGGGCACCTCCAGCATGCCCCCGCGCAGGCGCAGCGGCTTGGCGAGCAGGTCATCGCGCAGCGGGTTGGGCCCAACGTCGTATTCCACCAGCGGCGGATAAGGCACATTCCCGGCATGCGGATAGGTGGACAGCGAAGCCACAAAGTGCACCGCGGCGGCCAGCCCCACCCCGGTGCCCCAGCAATGCGGCGACAAACGCAGATGCTCCGCCGCCGCCAGCACGGCAACCGCACGCGCCGTCTCGAACCCGCCGCACAGCGTCAGGTCGGGCTGCAGCACCGCGGCAAGGCGCCCATCCACCACACGGCGGAAATCGAACACGGTGTGCAACGCCTCGCCGGTGGCGACCGGGATGGGCGCGCGGCGCGCCAGCTCCGCATAGCCGCCCCAGTCCTGCGGGGCCAGCGGCTCCTCGTACCAGTGCACGCCGAAGGGGGCGATGCGGCGCATGCTCTCCAGCGCGGCGTCGGCGGTGTAATTGCCGTTGGCGTCCACGGCGAGCAGCTTGCCCTCGCCCACCAGCCGGCGCGCCATGCGCACGCGCCAGAGATCCTCCTCCGGCGAGCGGCCGATCTTGATCTTGAACGCCGCGAATGCGCTGCCGTGGAGAGGCTCCAACTGCGCCGCGAGCGCGGCTTCCTGGTCGTCGGCGGCGGTGAAGTAGCCGCCCGAGGCATAGACCGGCACAAGCTCGCGTTGCCGCCCGCCGATCAGGTCGGCGACCGATACGCCCAGCAACTTGCCCATGGCGTCGTGGGCGGCGATGTCGATGCCGCCGAGCAGCGCCATCAGCCCGCTCTGGGCACCGATATGGTAATGTCTGGCCAGGATGGTCTGCGCCACGCCGCGCTGGGCGAACACGCTGGTGCCAACAAAGCACGGCTTCACGATGTCGAGATAAGCGCGGGTAACGCCGGGCGGACCCCAGGCCTCGCCGAGCCCCTGCACGCCGTCTTCGGTGTCCAGCAGCACCAGCCCGGCACCGCGCGACTGCATGAGCCCGCGCGCCATGCCATAGGCCTGGGCCGGGTCCATCACATAAGCCACCGGCACCACCGTGATGTCGCGGATGCGGGACATGTTGTTTTCCCTTGCTTGACACGCGCGACGATAGAAAGCGTCGCGCCGGGGCACAACCGCGGTGACGGGGAAGGAAGCAAGGCCAGGGCTCTGCCCTGGACCCCGCTACTTTAGACAGGTGTTATACGAGGGGGTGAGGCGGTGAACCGGTTCACCGCCTCACCCCCTCGTATAACACCTGTCTAAAAGTAATGGGTTCCAAGGGCCTCCCGGCCCTTGGCGGGGTCCAGGGGCAGAGCCCCTGGCCTTGCTTCCTTCCCCCAACTGCCCTGCCGCACCACCGGAGGAATCGCCATGACCGAGGACCCGAAGGACATCCGCATCCGCCTGAATGAAGGAGAGCTGGAAGCGGCCTGGTGGGGCCCGCCGCCCGAGTTGGCCCCCACGCTGGTGCTGCTGCACGAAGGGCTGGGCTGCGTGGCGCTATGGCGGGATTTTCCGTCCTGGCTTGCCGCCAATACGGGCTGCGGCGTGTTCGCCTGGTCGCGCCTGGGCTACGGAAGCTCCGATGCCAACCCGCCGCCCTGGCCGCTCGACTACATGCGCCGCGAGGCTGGGTCCATAGTAGGGCGTGTGCTGGATGCCGTCGGCATCGGGCGCGCGGTGCTGATCGGGCATTCCGACGGCGGCTCGATTGCCGCCCTGTATGGCGCCCATGCGGAGGATGCGCGCATCGCCGGGCTGGTACTGATCGCACCGCATTTCTTCACCGAGGAGATGGGGCTGGCGGCGATCGCGCAGGCGCGCGACGCCTATCAGGAAGGCGAGTTCCGCACCAAGCTCGCGCGTTACCACGCGCATGTGGATCACGCGTTCTGGGGCTGGAACCGCGCCTGGCTCGACCCGCAGTTCAAGACCGGCTTCGACCTCACGGCCGACCTCGCCGGCCTGCGCCTGCCCACCCTGGTGGTGCAGGGCGAGGCGGACCCGTATGGCACGGCGGCCCAGGCCGAGGCGGCGGCGCGCCTCGCACCCGGGCCGGTCGAACTGTTCATGGTGCCCGGCGCGCGGCATGCGCCGCATCTGGAGGCGGCCGAGCTGGCGCGCCCCGCCATTGCGGCTTTCGCCGCGCGCGTGCTCGGCGCATGAGGTATAGTGACGCTGGGCGGCGTTACGGCGCCGATCGTTGGCATAGGGGGGACCGCGCGCCATGACGCGCATCGATTTCCAGACGCATCCGTCGCGCTACCGCCATTGGAAGCTGCGTTTCGACGGGAGGGTCGCCGAACTGGTCATGGACGTGGACCCCGCCGGCAGCCTGTTCGAGGGGGTGGAACTCAAGCTCAACTCCTACGATCTCGGGGTGGACATCGAGCTGGCCGACGCGGTGCAGCGCCTGCGTTTTGAGCATCCCGAAGTGGGCGCGGTGGTGCTGCGCTCGGCGCGTGAGGGGGTGTTCTGCGCCGGCGCCAATATCCGCATGCTCGGCCGCGCCAGCCACGGCCACAAAGTGAACTTCTGCAAGTTCACCAACGAAACGCGCATGTCCATCGAGGATGCCAGCGCGAATGCGGGCCAGACCTGGCTGTGCGCGGTGAACGGCACGGCGGCCGGCGGCGGCTATGAACTGGCGCTCACCGCCGAGCACATCATGCTGGTCGATGACCGCCGCTCCGGCGTGTCGCTGCCGGAGACGCCGCTGCTGGCCGTGCTGCCCGGCACAGGCGGGCTGACACGCCTGACCGACAAGCGCCGGGTGCGGCGCGACCTCGCCGATCTGTTCTGCACCACCGAGGAAGGCGTGCGCGGCAAGCGCGCCGTGCAGTGGCGCCTGGTGGACGAACTGGTGCCGCCGTCGGCGTTCGAGGCCACCGTGCGCGCCCGCGCGGAGGCAGCGGCGGCGCGATCGGACCGGCCCGCCGATGCGCTCGGCATTGTGCTCGGCCCGTTGGAGCGTGTGTTTGCCGATGATGCGGTGAGTTATTCGCATGTGCGGGTGGCGCTGCACCGCGCCGCCCGCCGCGCCGACGTCACCGTGCTGGGGCCACAGGGTTCGCTGCCCGACGACGCGGCCGGCATCCACACGGCCGGCGATCAGTTCTGGCCGCTGCTGGTGGCGCGGGAACTCGACGATGCGCTGCTGCATCTGCGCCTGAACGAGCCCGAACTCGGCGTTCTGGTCTTTCGCACCGCGGGCGATCCGCAATCGGTGCTGGCAGCCGATGCGCTGCTGGACGCGCATGCCGGCGATTGGCTGGTGCGGGAAATCCGGCATTATCTCAAACGCGTGCTCAAGCGCGTGGACATGACCGCGCGCAGCCTGATCGCCCTGATCGAGCCGGGCAGTTGTTTCGCCGGCACGCTGGCGGAACTGGCCTTCGCCGCCGACCGGTCGGTCATGTTCAGCGGCGCGCGCGGCGGCGGGAACCACGGCCCGGCCACGCTTTCCCTGTCGGCGCTGAATTTTGGCCCCTATCCAATGGGCAACGGCCTGACGAGGCTGCAGACGCGATTCCTCGGCGAGCCCGGCAGTGTGGACGTGGCGCGGGAGCGGACCGGCAACGCGCTGGACGCCGCAACCGCGGAGGAAATGGGCCTGGTTACCCAGGTTTTCGACGAAGTTGACTGGGACGACGAAGTGCGCATGCTGCTCGAAGCGCGCGCCAGTTTCTCGCCCGATGCGCTGACCGGCATGGAGGCCAATTTGCGCTTCGCCGGGCCGGAGACGATGGAAACGCGCATCTTCGGCCGGCTGACGGCGTGGCAGAACTGGATTTTCCAGCGTGCGAACGCGGTCGGCGAAACCGGCGCGCTGGGCCGCTACGGCAGCGGCGTGAAGCCCGACTACGACTGGCGCCGCACCTAAGAAACAAAGGGGAAACAATATGCTCGAAAACCTGGACGTCGACTATGACGGCCTGATCCCGAACAATGTCGGGCTGAACCAGGACGCCCGCGTGCGCCGCGCGTTGGAAACCTGGCACCCGGGCTATATCGACTGGTGGAAAGACATGGGCCCGGAAGGGTTCCAGGACAGTCTCGTCTACCTGCGCACCGCCGTCGGCGTCGATCCGGAGGGCTGGGCCAAGTTCGGCTTCGTGAAAATGCCCGAGTATAAATGGGGCATCCTGCTGGCGCCGAAAGTCGAAGGCCGCACCATCCCGTTCGGCCACCACAAGGGCGAGCCGGCCTGGCAGGAGGTGCCGGGCGAATACCGCGCCATGCTGCGCCGCCTGCTGGTGATCCAGGGCGACACGGAGCCCGCCTCGGTCGAGCAGCAGCGCCATCTCGGCGCCACCGCGCCGTCGCTGTACGACATGCGCAACCTGTTCCAGGTGAACGTGGAAGAGGGGCGGCATCTCTGGGCGATGGTCTATCTGCTGCAGAAATACTTCGGCAAGGACGGCCGCGAGGAGGCCGAGGAACTGCTGCGCCGCCGCTCCGGCCATCAGGACACGCCGCGCATGCTGGGCGCTTTCAACGAGGCCACGCCCGACTGGCTCAGCTTCTTCATGTTCACCCATTTCACCGACCGCGACGGCAAAATGCAGTTGGCCGCGCTGGCGCAATCCGGTTTCGACCCGCTGAGCCGCACCTGCCGCTTCATGCTGACCGAGGAGGCGCATCACATGTTCGTGGGCGAATCCGGTGTCGGGCGCATCATCGAGCGCACCTGCCAGGCCATGCGCGAAGCCGGCATCAGCGACCCGGCCGATATCGCGCGCATCCGGGCGCTCGGCGTGATCGATCTGCCGACGGTGCAGAAAAAGATCAACCTGCATTTCTCCCTCACGCTCGATCTATTCGGCAACGAAATATCGACCAACGCGGCGAATGCGTTCAACGCCGGGCTGAAGGGCCGCTATCGCGAAGACAAACTCACCGATGATCACCAGTTGCTGTCCGCCACCTATAAGGTGCTGCGGCTGCGCGAGGGCGCGATCGTGCGCGAGGATGTTCCGGCGCTGTCGGCGCTGAACATGCGGCTGCGCGATGATTACGTGGATGATTGCGAAGGCGGCATTACCCGCTGGAACAAGATCATCGAGCGCAACGGCTGCGATTTCCGTCTCAGCCTGCCGCATGTGGCGTTCAACCGGCGCATCGGTGAGTTCACGTCGGTCGAGACCGACCCCGACGGAAGGCTGATGGAAGCCGCGGCGTGGATGGCCCGGCGGGACGCGTTCCTGCCGTCCGCCGACGACAACGCCTACCTGGGCAGCCTGATGCGCCCGGTGCATGGCGCCGGCGAATTCGCGCCCTGGATCGCGCCGCCGAAGGCCGGCATCGACAACAAGCCGGGTGACTACGAGTACGTACAGATCGAGGCGTAATGTCGCGGCTGCCGATCGGACAATGGGGCGGGGTTGCGGCTGGTCGCCGCGTTAATCCCCGCCCCACCGGGCGTTGACCGGCTTATTGCTGTTTCAAGGTCAATATATACGCGGCAATGTCAGCCGCATCCGCCCGGCTGCGGGGCAGGTTCAGCATGTGCATGTGCGGCATTCGAATGAACCCTTGCAGCCACGCGGCATTTGTTGTTGGCCGGTCGGCGATGACGGCAAAGGACGGTGCGTCGGTCCATCCCGCTTGCGCGTCCCGCGTGATCACATGGCACTTGGTGCAGTAAAACCAGGCAAGCGCATACCCCGATTTGGGATTGCCTGGCGGCGGCGGCACCTCGGCCGCGCCCGCCGCGGCCAGGGGCACCGCGCACAGGAATGCGCCCAGAGCCAGTGCGCGCCACCCAAGAAAAAATTCCATGCTGATGGCCCCGGATAGACGGGCGGTTCATCCATCCCGCCGCGAGGAACGGTAGCCGGCAACCGGTGGTGTGAGAAGAAACAACCCGGCATCTCCCGGTTTGTTGAGCCTTCGCGGCCGGTTATGACCGCGCAGTGCGGGCCTGCGTTTGGCGGCGGGGCGGGCGCGCGGTATAGGAACGGGACAGAGACCCACGTGCGGAGGAAACCGTCGATGATGCGCAGAAGCTTCGTTGCCCTGGCGGCCGCACTGGCTCTGGGGGCCGGTCCGGCCATGGGGCAGACCGTCGTGCCCGTCGGTGCCATCGAAATCCTGAGCGGGCCGAACGCCGCCTACGGCATCGCCATCAAGGCCGGGCTCGACCTGGCGTTGGACGAAATCAACGCCCGCGGCGTGCTGGGCGGCAAGAAAATCGCGCTGACCGTCGAGGACTCGGCGGCCAACAAGGACCAGGCGATCAACGCCGCGCGCAAGCTGATCGGCCGTGACAAGGTCATCGCCATCATCGGCCCGACGCTTTCCAATGAAATGTTCGCCGTCGGCCCGGTGACCAACGAACGCAAAATCCCCACCATCGGCACCTCCACCACCGCCATCGGCATCACCGCCATCGGCCCCTACATCTTCCGCACCTCGCTGCCCGAGGCCGACGTGATCCCGGTGACGCTGAAAAAGGCGATGTCGCGCGGGGTCAAAACCATCGCCCTGCTGTATGCGAACGATGACGCATTCTCGAAATCCGGTTTCGACGTGATGAAGGCGGCCGCCGAGAAGGCCGGGCTGAATATCGTCGCCATCGAGAGCTTCGGCAGCAAGGACACCGACTTCTCCGCCCAGCTTACCAAGATCAAGGCGCTCAAGCCGGACGCGGTGGGTATTTCCGCCCTCGTGGAGCCGACTTCGGGCGTGCTGCTGCAGGCGCATCAGCTTGGCTTCGGCAAGGAAACCCTGTTCATCGGCGGCAACGGCGCGAACTCGCCCAAACTGGGCGAGATCGCCGGAGCGGCGGCGGACGGGCTGATCGTCGGCAGCCCGTGGTTCATCGGCAAGCCGGACGCGGCGAACCAGAAATTCGTTGCTGATTTCCGCGCCAAGTACAACAAGAACCCGGACCAGTTTGCCGCCCAGGCTTACGACACGATGAAAATTTTGGCTGCCGCCATTGACCGCGCGGGGGCCGCCGACCCGGCGAAACTGCGCGAGGCGCTGACGCAGACGAAGTTCTCCGGGGTGATGGGGCCGTTCGCGTTTACCGCCAACCGCGATCCGGCCTCGGCTGAGGGGGTGGTGGTGCTGGAGATGCAGGGCGGTAAGTTTGGGATTGCGCCGTGAAGGAAGGCCAGGGCTCTGCCCTGGACCCGCAAGGGGGCAGTGGCCCCCTTGACCCCTTTACTTTAAGAATGGGTTCCAAGGGGCCACTGCCCCTTGGCGGGTCCAGGGCAGAGCCCTGGCCTTGCTAGCGCAACAATTGGTAAACGGCGTCCTGTTGGGCGCCAGTTATGCCCTCTTCGCCCTAGGCTTCACGCTGATGTTCGGCGTGCTGCGCGTCATCAACCTCACCTACGGGTTCTATTTCTCCGCCGGCGCGTTCGCCGCTCTGTTCCTCACCCGCGATGCCGGTCTCGGCATCTGGGCCGCGCTGCCGCTGGCCGCGTGTGCATCCGGCCTCATCGCCGTGGTGCTGGATTGGGTTTTGCTTTCGCGCCTGCGCCGCAAGGGCGCACCGGAACTCGCCAGCCTGATGGTCACGCTGGGCGGCGTGCTGGCACTCTATTCCGCCGCCACCGCCATTCTCGGCCCGGACATCCGTCGTCTCCCGCCCGGACTCGTGGCCGGCGCGCCGTTCGAATGGTTCGGCCTGCGCGTGACCACGGCGCAATTGCTGATCCTGGTCGCGAGTTTCCTGCTGGTCGGCGCGCTGGTCTGGCTGCTGCGCTTCACCCGGCTGGGGCTGGCGATCCGCGCCATGGCGGAGAATCCCGACGCCGCCGGCCTGATGGGCATCGACACCGGCCGCACCGCGGCGCTGGTGTCGTTCGTGGCGGGCTGTCTGGCCGGCGCGGGCGGGGTGCTGATCGGCCTGAACTTCAACGCCATCCACCCCTACATGGGCGAGACCATGATGCTGCGCGGCTTCGTGGTGGTGATCGTCGGCGGCCTGGGCGACATCCGCGGCGCGCTGATCGCCGGCCTCGCGCTCGGCGTGGTGGAGGTGCTGACCGCCGGCTACGTCGAGTCCGGGCTGAAGGAGGCGGTGGCCTTCGCCATTCTGGTCGCCGTGCTGTGGACCCGCCCGTCCGGCCTGTTCGGCCGGCCCGCGCTGCGCCGGGCCTGAGCCGATGGACATGCCGGCCTGGCTCGACGATTTCCTGTGGACCTACCAGAACCTGGTGCATTCGCTGGGCATCAACGGGCTGCTGGCGCTGTCGATGTATGTGGTGCTCGCGGTGGGGCAGCTCTCGCTCGGGCAGGCGGCGTTCATGGGGCTTGGGGCGTATTCGTCCGCTTTGATGACGCTGAAGCTGGGTCTGCCGTTCGCGGTGGTGCTGCCGGCGTCCTGCATCGTGCCGGTGCTGTTCGCGCTGGCCATCGGCACGCCGACGCTGCGCCTGTCCGGCGTGTATCTGGCCATCGCCACCATCGGGCTCGGCGAGGTACTGCGCGCCGTCTATCTCAATGTGGACTGGCTGGGCGGGGCGCTCGGCCTGTCCGGCATTCCGCTGCGCGCCGAGTTCTGGATGATTTACGGCCTGTTGGCAGCGGCCATTCTCGTGCTGTGGCTGGTCGGGCGCAGCGGCATCGGCCGCGCCATGGAGGCAATCCGCGAGGACGAGACATCCGCCCAGGTGATGGGCATCGATCTGGCGCGCTACCGTCTCGGCGCGCTGCTGGCCTCGGCGGTGCTGGCCGGGCTGGCCGGGGCGCTGGGGGCGCATTCCTCCAGCTTCATCGGTCCGAACGAGTATGGGTTCGAGCCGGCGGTGACAATTCTTTCGTTCGCGTTGCTGGGCGGCATCGGCACCCCGCTGGGGCCGGTGGCCGGCGCGTTCATCCTGACGGCGCTCCCCGAACTGCTACGCGGGTTTTCCGATCTCCGGCTGGTGTTCAACGGGGTCATCATCGTGCTGGCGGTGCTGTTCCTGCCCGAGGGGCTGCTGGCGCTGCGCCTGCGCAGGCGCGCGGCATGACGGCACTGCTGCAGACGCGCGGGCTGACGCGCCGCTATGCCGGCCTGCTCGCGGTGGACAATGTCGATATGGCGGTGCAGGCGGGCGGCATTCACGCCCTCATCGGGCCGAACGGCGCCGGCAAGACCACGCTGTTCAACCTGATTTCCGGTCTGGTGCCGCCGAGCGACGGCGCGGTGAGCCTGCGCGGACAGGACATCACGGCGCTGCCCGCCGACCGGCGCACTGGCCTGGGCCTGGCGCGCACCTTCCAGGGCGTGCGCGTGTTCGGCGCCATGACGGCGCTGGAGAACGTGCTGACCGGCCTGCACCCGCGCCGCACCGCCGGCCTGGCCGCGACCATCCTGCGCACCCCGCATTTCCGGCGCGAGGAGCGGGCACTGGTGGCGCGGGCGCGCGAGGCGCTCGATCTGGTGGGCCTGTCCGCGCGCGCCGAGGCGCGGGCGGACAGGCTGGCCACCGGCGAGCAGCGGCGGCTGGAAATCGCCCGTGCCATGGCGCCGCAACCGGCACTGCTGCTGCTGGACGAGCCGGCCGCAGGCATGAACCCGGCCGAAACCGCGGCGCTGGCCGCCCTGGTGCGGCGCATCCGCGACCTCGGCACCACGGTGGCGCTGGTCGAGCACGACATGGGCTTCGTGATGGACATTTCCGATGCCGTGACCGTGCTGAATTTCGGCCGGCTGATTTTCCAGGGCACCCCCACGGCGGCGCGGCAGGCGCCCGACGTGCTGGAAGCCTATCTCGGTCACAAAGTGGCGGCCCGGCTGGCGGCGCGGGCGCAAAGGGCGCCGTCGTGAGCCTGCTTTCGGTCGAGCACCTGGCGGTCGCCTATGGGCCGACGGCGGCGGTCAAGGGGATCGATCTGCGCGTTCAGGAAGGGCAGGTGGTCTGCCTGATCGGGGCCAATGGCGCCGGCAAAACCTCCATCCTGCGCGCCCTGTCCGGCCTGGTGCGCCCGGCCGCCGGGCGCGTGGTGCTGGACGGGGCCGATATCACCGGGCTGCGTCCGCACCGGATCGCCGCCCTGGGGATGCGCCATGTGCCGCAGGGGCGGCAGATTTTCGCCGAACTGACAGTGGCCGAGAATCTGGCCGTGGGCGCCTGGCTGACCCATGGGGCAGCCGAGACCGCACGGCTGCAGGAGAGCGTGCTGGAGCGGTTCCCGCGGCTGCGCGAGCGGCTGTCGCAACTGGCCGGCTCGATGTCGGGCGGCGAGCAGCAAATGCTGGCGCTCGGCCGCGCCCTGATGGGCGCGCCGCGACTGCTGCTGCTGGACGAGCCGAGCATGGGTCTGGCGCCGCTGTTCGTGGAAGAAATCTTCGCCATCATCGCCGACCTCAAGCGCGAGGGGCGGACCATCCTGCTGGTCGAACAGAACGCCTCGGCGGCACTGGAAGTGGCGGATTTCGCGTTTGTTCTCGAAACCGGCCGGATCGTGCTGCAGGGGCCGGCGGCGGAGGTGGCGAACGATCCCGGGGTGGTGGCGGCCTATCTGGGGGGAACGACATAAAGCAAGGAAGGCCAGGGCTCTGCCCTGGACCCGCAAGGGGCCGAAAGGCCCCTTGA
>CAVQNU010000032.1:0-130509 GCA_963714255.1 uncultured Alphaproteobacteria bacterium | reverse complement strand
CCCCATTCCTGAAGGAACCCTGGTCGGTTAGGTCGCGGGGAACGTTGCGTTGAGTTGGCGAATGATCCCGGGCAGATAGGTCTGGTCGATGTCGAACCCGAAAACCAGCCGGATCGGGGCAACATGGTCGGCCGTGACTGCGACGGACACCGAGACGCCGCCGCGTCCGTCGCCCGTCAGAACCAGGCTGAATCCCTCGGCGCTGGCCAACCGCGCGGTCCCGGAAAGCCCGTTATACAGAGCGGTCAGCTGGTCGCGAAACGCGGCATAAGGACCTACCGTGTCATCCCTGACCGAGCCGGCGAACGGCCCCGCCTGCACATCGATGAGGGTCGGACATCCCAACTCGTTCGGCTCGCCCGCGCGGATCAGCCGCAGGCCGCAACGGCCATCCGCAATCACCACGCTGGCGGCGATGCGTTCCGCCGCTACATGTTCCTTCCGTGGCAGTGCTTGAACTTCTTGCCGCTGCCGCACGGGCAGGGGGCGTTGCGTGGACTGTTGCGCCAGGTCGAGGGGTCCTTGCGGTCTACCGAGTTGCTGCGGCTGGGCTGCGTGGTTAGCCGCGTCACCCCGGCGTCGGCCATTTCGTATTCCCGCTCGGCCCCGGCCAGCGCCAGCGCCGGCTCGGGATGGCTCTCCACCAGGAAACGCGACGGCGGCGGCGGCAACTCGGCCGGCGCCTCGCCGCCCAGTTCCACCCGCGCCACCATGGTCGTAACCCGCTCCTTCAGCTCGTCCAGCATGGCGTTGAACAGGGCGAAAGCTTCGGTTTTGTACTCGTTCAGAGGGTCGCGCTGGCCATAGGCGCGCAGCCCGATGCCCTGGCGCAAATGGTCGAGCGCCAGCAAATGCTCCTTCCACACCGCATCCAGCATTTGCAGCAGCAGGCTCTTCTCCACGAAGCGCATCACCTCGGGGCCGAAATTCGCCGCCTTCGCCGCCATGAACGCATCCGCCGCCTGCTCGATGCGCTCGCGGATGGCGGTCTCGTCAATGCCCTCCTCGCGCGCCCAGTCCACGATGGGCAGGTCGAGGTTCAGCACCCGGCGCAAATCCTCGGCCAGCTCCGCCGATTCCCACTGCTCGGCGAACGCGCGCTCGGGAATGCGGCGAGCCACCAACTGGCCGATGATCTCGGCGCGCATGTCGTCGATCGTCTCGGACACGTCGCTCGCCTTCATGAACTCGCGGCGCTGGGCGTAGACCTCGCGGCGCTGGTCGTTCATGACGTTGTCGAATTTTAGCACGTTCTTGCGGGTGTCGAAGTTGCGCGCCTCGACTTTCTTCTGCGCTTTCTCCAGCGCCTTGTTGATCCAGGGATGGACGATCGCCTCGCCGGGCTTCAGGCCGAGCCGGGTGAGCATGCCACCCATCCGGTCCGAGCCGAAAATGCGCATCAGATCGTCTTCCAACGACAGAAAGAACCGCGACGCCCCGGGGTCGCCCTGGCGGCCGGAGCGGCCGCGCAACTGGTTGTCGATGCGCCGGCTTTCATGTCGCTCGGTGCCGATGACGAACAGCCCGCCGGCCTGCTTCACCGTTTCATAGCCGCGCGCCACTTCCTCGCGGATCGCCGCCTCGCGCGCCGCCCGCTCGGCGGGGTCGGCGATGCCGGCGGCCTCGATCTTCAGGCGCATTTCGACATTGCCGCCCAGCTTGATGTCGGTGCCGCGGCCGGCCATGTTGGTGGCGATGGTGACCGCCCCGGGCGCGCCGGCCTGGGAGATGATCACCGCCTCCTGCTCGTGATAGCGCGCGTTCAGCACCTGGTGCGGGATCTTTTTCTTCTTCAACACGCCCGAGAGGTGCTCGCTTTTCTCGATGCTCACCGTGCCCACCAGCATCGGCTGCCGGCGCGATCGGGCCTCGGAGATCAGGGCGGCCAGCGCCTCGTATTTCTCCTCCGCCGTGCGGTAGACCTCGTCGTCGGCATCGAGGCGGATACAGGGGACGTTGGTGGGGATCTCGACCACTTCGAGGCGGTAGATCTCCATGAACTCGTCGGCCTCGGTCAGCGCCGTGCCGGTCATGCCGGCGAGCTTGGGATACAGGCGGAAGAAGTTCTGAAAGGTGATCGAGGCGAGGGTCTGGTTCTCCGGCTGGACGGTGACGCCTTCCTTCGCTTCCAGCGCCTGGTGCAGCCCCTCGGAGAAGCGCCGTCCTTCCATCATGCGGCCGGTGAACTCGTCGATCAGCACGATCTTGTCCTGGCGCACGATGTAGTCCACGTCGCGGGCGAACAGCACCTGCGCGCGCAGCGACTGCTGCACGTGGTGCAGCACCGTGACGTTGAAAATGTCGTAGAGGTTGCCCTCGGTGATGATCCCGGCGGCGCGCAGCATGTCTTCGACGCGCGGCGCCCCGTCCTCGGTCAGGGTGGCGGTGCGGAATTTCTCGTCTTTGTCATATGTCGACTCGTCCTTCACCAGTTCGCGCACCACCGCGTTGACGGTGCGGTACATGTCCGACGAGTTTTCGGCCGGGCCGGAGATGATCAGCGGGGTGCGCGCCTCGTCGATCAGGATCGAGTTGACCTCGTTGACGATGGCATAGACGAAATCGCGCTGGACCATGTTGTCCAGCCGGTATTTCATGTTGTCGCGCAAGTAGTCGAAGCCGAATTCGTTGTTGGTGCCGTAGGTGATGTCCGCCGCGTATTGCGCCCGCCGCTCGCTTTCATCAAGCCCGTGCACGATCACGCCCACGGTCATGCCGAGGAAGGTGTAGATCTGCCCCATCCACTCGGCGTCGCGCTTGGCCAGGTAGTCGTTGACGGTGACGATGTGCACGCCCTGGCCGGTCAGCGCGTTGAGGTAGACCGCCAGCGTCGCCACCAGCGTTTTGCCTTCGCCGGTCTTCATTTCGGCGATCTTGCCTTCGTGCAGAACCATGCCGCCGATCATCTGCACGTCGAAATGCCGCATGCCCAGGGTGCGCTGGGAGGCTTCGCGCACCACCGCGAAGGCCTCGGGCAGCAAGTCGTCGAGGCTGGCGCCCTGGTCGAGGCGCTGGCGGAATTCCGCGGTTTTGCCACGCAGCGCCGCGTCGGAGAGCGCCCGCATGGCAGGCTCGAGGTCGTTGATTTCCGGCACCCGGCGCTGGTAGGCCTTGAGTGCGCGGTCATTCGACGTGCCGAGGATGGCGCGGGCAATGCGGGAGAACATGACAAGCCTTCCGGGGCGGAAACAGCCGTGCGAGCGGGACGGCGTTCCCCCCGGTCCGCCGTCGCCCTGCCTGGCTGCCCGCCCTCTCTACGTCGGTTGGGCAGGAGTGTCAGATAGGACCCAAGGCGGGCGCGGTCAACGCGGGGGGTAAGGAAGGCCAGGGCTCTGCCCTGGACCCGCCAAGGGGCAGTGGCCCCCTGGACCCCGCTACTTAGGCAGTTGCTTTGAGAGGGGGGTTAGGCGGTGAACCGGCTCACCGCCTAACCCCCCTCTTAAAGCAACTGCTTAAAAGTAATGGGTTCCAAGGGGCCACTGCCCCTTGGCGGGTCCAGGGCGGAGCCCTGGCCTTGCCTTGCTTGCTGTTGTCGCGGCCGGTCCATTCGGCCATAACTCCGGCCCGCTTCTGGAAGGAAAAATCGCCATGCGGCCTGTCGCCTGGAGTGCCCCGCTTGCCGCCCTGGCGGTCCTTTGCTGTCTGGCCGGCCCCGCCGCCGCCCAGCCCGCCCCCGCCCAACCTGCCGGTGCCGACCCGGTGGTGGCGCGGGTGGACGGCGCCGAGATTCGCCTGAGCGACGTTCAGGAGGCGTTGCAAAGCCTGCCCCCCGAATACCGCAGCATGCCGCAGCAGGCGCTCTACACGGCGTTGATCGACCAGCTCATCGACCGCAAGGCGGTGGCGGTGCTGGCCCGCAAGGAGGGGCTGGACAAGGACCCGGCGGTGCAGCGTCAGATGGCGCTCGCCCAGGAGGAGGCGCTGCAATCGGCGCTGTTCCACCGTGACGTGGGTCCGCTGGTGACCGACCAGGCCGTGCGCGCCCGCTACGATCACGAATACGCCGGCAAGCCGGGCGAGACCGAAGTACACGCCCGCCATATCCTGGTGGGCAGCGAGGCCGACGCCACCGCCATCATCGCCGAGATCAAGAAGGGCGGCGACTTCGCCGCCATCGCCAAGGCCCGCAGCAGCGACCCCGGCGCGGCCCAGGGCGGCGACCTCGGCTGGTTCAAGAAGGGCGACATGCTGCCCGAGTTCTCCGAGGCGGCTTTCGCGCTCAAGCCAGGCGAGGTTTCCGACAAGCCGGTGCACACCAGCTACGGCTGGCACGTCATCAAGGTGGAAGAACGCCGCACCGCCCCGCCGCCGTCGTACGAGAAGGCTCGTGACGAGCTGCGCAACCAGATGATCCAGGAGGGGGTGCAGAAGCTGCTCGCCAGCGCCCGCGCCCAGGTGAAGGTCGAAAAATTCAACCCCGACGGCACCGCTCCGCGCCCGACCGACAGTGCCGAGCCGCCGCCGCCGCCGAAGTAGACCGCCATGCCCCCGACCGTCTCACCGCTTGCCGTCGCGCTGCCGGCGCTGAAGCCTTTGGCGGGGGTGCGCCTCGGCGCCGCCGCCGCCGGCATCCGCTACCAAGGGCGCACCGACCTCGTCATGGTGGAGCTGGCGCCGGGCACCACGGCGGCGGGGGTGTTCACCCGCAGCAAGTGCCCCGGCATTCCGGTGGACTGGTGCCGGGCCGCGCTGAAGGGCGGGCGGGCGCGGGCGCTGGTGGTGAACGCCGGCAACGCCAACGTGTTCACCGGCCGCGCCGGGGCCGAGGCGGCGCGCGCCTCGGCCGAGGCGGCGGCGAAGCTGGTGGGCTGCAAGCCGCGCGAGGTCATGCTGGCGAGCACCGGCGTGATCGGCGAGGTGCTGCCGCACGAACGGCTGACCGCCGCCCTGCCGGGTCTGCACGCGGCACTGGCCGAGGATGCCTGGGAAGCAGCCGCCCGCGGCATCATGACCACCGATACCTTCCCGAAGGCGGCGGTGCGCACGGCGCGCATCGGTGACACTGAGGTAACCATCCAGGGGTTCGCCAAGGGCAGCGGCATGATCGCCCCCGACATGGCGACCATGCTGTGCTTCGTGTTCACCGATGCGAAACTGCCCGCCTCGGTGCTGGAGGGGCTGCTGCGCCGCGGGGTGGATGCCAGTTTCAACTGCACCACGGTCGATTCCGACACCTCCACCTCCGACACGGTGCTGCTGTTCGCCACCGGCCAGGCGCAACACAAGCGCATTCCGGCCCTGGGCGGCGGGCTGCTGCGCGGCTTCCGGGCGGCGCTGGCCGAGCTGCTGCTGGACCTGGCGCTGCAGGTGGTGCGCGACGGCGAGGGCGCGCAGAAACTGGTGCGCATCGATGTCGCCGGCGCGGTGTCGAAGAAATCCGCCAAGCGGGTGGCGCTGTCGATCGCCAACTCGCCGCTGGTCAAAACCGCGATCGCCGGCGAAGACGCCAACTGGGGGCGGATCGTCATGGCGGTGGGCAAGGCCGGCGAGCCGGCCGACCGCGACCGCCTCAGCGTCGCGGTGGGCGGGGTGTGGATGGCGCGCGCCGGCGGCGTGGTGCCGGGCTATGACGAAGCCCCGGTGGTGGCGCATATGAAAGGCCGCGAGGTGCATATCGAGGTCGATCTCGGCCTCGGCGGCGGCGGTGCCACGGTTTGGACCTGCGACCTGACGCACGGCTATATCGACATCAACGGCAGCTACCGGAGCTGATCCCGCCGCAGGTGCCGGACACCACCGGCGCCGGCGGCGATGACATCCTGCGCCAGGTGGAGGAACAGCCCGTGTTCCACGATGCCGGCGCGCGCGGCGAGGGCGCCGGCCAGATCGTCGGAGTCGGCGATCGGGCCGAAGCTGGCATCGATGACCAGATTGCCCTGGTCGGTGCGCGCCGCGGTGCCGTCCGCGGCGCGGCGCAGCACCGGCTTCGCGCCCAGCGCGGCCAGGAACCGCGCCTGCGACCGCCAGCCGAATTCCAGCACCTCCACCGGCAACGCCATGCCCGTGCCAAGCTGCGGCGTGAGCTTGCTGTCGTCGATGACGATGATCACCCGCGCGCTGGCCTGTGCGACGATTTTCTCGCGCAGCAGCGCGCCGCCGCCGCCCTTGATCAGGTTCAGCCGGGGATCGACCTCATCGGCGCCGTCGATGGTCAGGTCGATGGGCTGCGGCATGTCGTCCGTCAGCATCGGAATGCCGAGCCGGTCCGCTTCCTGGCGGACGGCGACCGAGGTGGCGATGCCGGCGATATCGCGCAGCACGCCCGCGCGCAGTAGCGCGGCGATGCGCCTGGTGGCGAAAATGGCGGTGCTGCCGGTGCCAAGCCCGACGGTCATGCCGGAGCGGACGAAGCCGGCGGCGTGCTCGGCTGCTGTTTGCTTGAAGGCGGCTTGTGGGTCGGCGGTGTCCTTGGGCTTGCGCATTTGGGGACCCTTATCCGGCGGGAAGGAAGGCAAGGAAGGCAAGGAAGGCCAGGGCTCTGCCCTGGACCCCGCTACTTAAGACAGTTGCTAGACGAAGGGGGTGAGGAAGTGAACCGGTTCACCGCCGCCCCGCCCTCGTCTAACAACTGTCTAAAAAGTAATGGGTTCCAAGGGGCCACTGCCCCTTGGCGGGTCCAGGGCAGAGCCCTGGCCTTCCTTGCCACACCAGCGCTGCGATTTCGCTGCGGTCCCATAACGGCTCTTGCGACCGGCCCCGGCTTGCGGCACTCCCTATGTCATGTCCGTCCGCAAGCCCCAGATCGATCTCCGGCACAGTTTCAAGCCCGCAGCCCCGGCCAGCAGCTTCGCTCCGCTCGCGACCGAGCGGCTGGCGCTGCGCCCGTACCGGCCAGAGGATGCGGCCGAACTGCACCGGCTGATCAACGACTGGGAGGTCACGCGCAACCTGGCCGCCGTGCCGTTCCCGTATCCGCGCGCGCTGGCCGACGAGTGGATCCGGTCGGCCGGGGACTCGATGGCGAACGGCTCGGCCTATCACCTGGTGATTTCGGGCGCCGAGGGCGAGCGGGAGATCATCGTCGGCGGCGTCGGTCTGCGCATCAATGCCCAGGCGCGCACCGCGCGGCTGGGCTATTGGGTGGGGCGGCGGTTCTGGCGCCATGGCGTGGCCAGCGAGGCAGCCGGGCGGCTGGCCCGCTGGGCGCTGGCCAATCTCGATCTGGTGCGGCTGGAGGCGACTGTCGCCACCGACAACTCCGGCTCCATCGCGGTGCTGCGCCGGATCGGTTTCCGCCATGTGGGCGAGGGGACGGAAAGCTTCGTCGCCCGCGGCGGCGAGCACGACGTGCTGCGCTTCGAGGCGACGCGCGACGACCTGTTCGGCCGGCCCGAGGCCGAGCCGGCGGCGGACGGCTCGAAGCCGCTGCTGCTGGTTGCTGCCTGCGCGCTGATCGACGTGGACGGGCGGGTGCTGCTGGCGCGGCGGCCGGAAGGCAAGAAAATGGCCGGGCTGTGGGAGTTTCCCGGCGGCAAGATGCACCCGGGCGAGACGCCCGAGGCGGCGCTGATCCGCGAACTGCAGGAAGAACTCGGCATCGACGTTTCGGCCAACTGCCTCGCCGCCTTCGCGTTTGCCTCGCATGCTTACGAGCGATTCCACCTGCTGATGCCGTTATTCCTGTGCCGGCGCTGGAAGGGTACACCGCAGCCGCGCGAGGGCCAGACGCTGGCCTGGGTGCGGCCGGACAAACTGGCCGACTACCCGATGCCCGAGGCCGACCGGCCGCTGGTGCCGCTGCTGCGGGATTTCCTGTAGGCGGGCCGGCGGCAGCGCCGGCTTTCGGGCGATGCGTTGCCTGACGGCAATCAGTACGGACGGTCCGGTATCATGGACGCAAGGTAGGCACCGAGGTTCGCCGCCTGCGGCGGAATGGAAGCCATGATCTGCTGACAGGACGGACCCCGCGCCAGTGCCGCGGGCGAGGGCGGCGGTTGCACCTTGAGGATGGTGCACCACATCGCCGCCATGACCGGGTCCGGCTGCCGTCCGGCGGCCTGTGGCCAGGCTGCGGGATCGGCATACATCCGCGCCAGATCAAGCTGCGCGTCGGGGTCGGCCGCCTCGGCGAGTTTCTGGGTGTGCGCGAAGCTGTCGTCCGCATGGTGTGCCAGGGACGCGCAGCCGCCGAGCGCCAGCAGGGCTGCGAGCGTGACGGCGGGAACCGGGGTCATGATCGGGTCTCCATGGCAAGGGAAAGAGCCAGATGAAGTCGTTATCAGAATAGCGTCTGGTGTCGCCGAAGTCGCGCCCCCTTGGTGGGCGGGCGGTGCCCTGCCACCATCCCCAGCCACACGGAGAGCCAGATGCCGGATCGGACCAACCCTACCGCCTGCCTGCTGGTGATCGGCAATGAGGTGCTGTCGGGCCGCACCCAGGACGCCAATATTCGCTACCTCGCCACCGGCCTGGGCGAGATCGGCATTCCGCTGCGCGAGGTGCGGGTGATCCCCGATTCGGCGGAAACGATCATCGCCACGGTGAACGAGGTGCGCGCCCGCTTCGACCACGTGTTCACCACCGGCGGCATCGGTCCCACCCATGACGACATCACCAGCGAATGCGTGGCCGCTGCCTTCGGCGTGCCCTGGGAGAAACACGAGCAAGCCTGGGCGCGCTTGGCGCACCACTACAAGCCCGGCGAGTTCAACCCTGCCCGGCAGCGCATGGCGACACTGCCGCGCGGTGCCGTGCTGATCGACAATCCGGTGTCGGTCGCGCCCGGTTTCAGCATCGGCAATGTGCACGTGCTGGCCGGCGTGCCGCGCATCATGCAGGCGATGTTCGAGGAGCTGGCGCCGCATCTGGCCGGAGGTCCGCAGATCGTTTCGTGCACGGTGCATGCCGCCCGGTTGCCGGAGGGCCGCATCGCCGCGGGGCTGAGCGCGATTCAGGCCCGTTATCCCGACCTGGACCTGGGCAGCTACCCGTATTACCGCGGCAGCGGCGACGGGGTGGCGATTGTCGCCAAAGGGGCGGACCTGGCGGCGGCCAAAGCGGCGATCGCCGAGGTGACGGCGCTGATGCAGGCGCTGGGCGCATGGCCGGTCCAGGGCGAGCCGCCGCTCTGACCGGCGCGCCCGCCGCCGGGCGCACCCACCGGTTGCAGCGCGGGCCGGCGCCCTCCGTCCGCCGCCACACCGAGGAGACGCATGCATGCCGCTGACCCCGCCTGCAGACCGCGAGCTGACGCATTTGCGCGACATCGCGCTCCGCGGCTATCAGCGCCGCGACGGGAATTTCGACATCGAGGCGCATATTCGCGACACCAAGACGCTGGGCTTTCAAAACATCGATCGCGGCGGCTGGATCGCGCCAGGCGAGCCGCTGCACGACATGTGGCTGCGCCTGACCATCGACGACGACATGACCATCATCGCCTGCGAGGCGGTGACCGAACATGGCCCGTTCGCGATCTGCCGGGACGGGGCGCAAAATTTCGGCCGCCTGGTCGGCCTGAGCATCAGGCCGGGCTTCCTGCGCGAGGCCACTGCGCGCGTGGGCGGCACCGATGGCTGCACGCATCTGCGCGAGCTGCTGCAGCAGGTGGCCACCACGGCGTTCCAGACGCTCTGGCCAGTGCGCATGCGCCGCGCCGAGGAGCGGCGCCGGCACCTGGCCGAACAGGGCATCGCCGAGGCCGCGAGCCTGCGCGAGGACGCCCCGGCGCTGCTGAATACCTGCTATGCTTATGCCGACACGCGCGAGGCGGTGCAGCGCCGCTGGCCGCATCTCTATCGCGACCCGGCCGCGGCGCGCCCGAATGACAGAGCCCCGGAGGATTGAGATATGGACGCGTAGAGCTGCGCCGCCCGGGAAATGGCGCGCCGGTGAACGCGTTAGTCGGCCGCGGCGCCCTCGGCGTCGACCAGCGTGCCATGGCCGGCGGTGCGGTGGCCTTCCTCGGTCGCGGCGGCGCGGAAATAATCCAGCACCTCCACCCGCACCGCGCTGGTGCGCCCGCCCGGCCGCGCCTTGGCGCCGATGCGGCGCACCATGTCGCGGATGGCCATATGCTCGCGCCGGCACATTTCCTCCAGCGCGCTCCACAATTCCGGCTCTAACCGCATGCTGGTGCGGCCCTGCTGCCCTTTGACGTTGCGACTGACCAGCCGACTGCCGGACATGCTGAACCTCTGCTCATACTGACTACCAGAGCATGCAGGAATTTGGTTAAGCGACGGTTTTCGGCTCAGATATTGTGTATCGCCCGGAGCGGTGTCCGGAACCGCGCCGGTCTGCCGGGGGGTGTCCGGGCAATTCGGCGGGTCGTGGTCTTTCATCGGCGCATTCAGCCCGGCTCTCCGAGAGCTTCCTGCTCGTCCGGGCTGCGCAAGGACAGTTCCAGGGCATGCAGGCCGTTGGCGAACTCATCGTTGAGCAGTGCCTGCACGCTGCGCGAACGCTGGAGGCGCGACTTGCCGCGGAAGCGCTCGGACACCATCACCACACGGTAATGCGTCTCGCCGCCCGGGGCGGCGCCGGCATGGCCGGCATGCCGGGCGGAGTCATCCAGCACGTGCAGGCTTTCGGGCGCGAAATGCTGCTGCAACAGGGCGGTCATGCGTTCGGTGCGCGTGCTCATGGTTATGCATAATTGGCGTTTCCACTGCGTCTGCCAAGACCAAACGTGATTTTCCCGTTACGAGGGCAAAGGATTTTCCGTTACAACCGCACGTCCCCGCACGTTGCCGGCCAGCGCAAATCCCCCTTTGCAAACGGACGCGATCACCGCACATATCGATAAATGACCCGACGCTCCTCGCGGCCCCGGGCCTACGCGCCCGATCCGGGGGCGCCGGGCCGACATTGCGACATGCCGGGCTGCGGTGCTCCAGGCGAGTACCGGGCCCCTAAGTCGCGCTTCCAGCTCAACGAGTACCTGGTGGTTCTGCCTGGCCCATGTGCGCGCCTACAACGCGGCCTGGGATTTCTATAAGGGCATGAGTCCCGGCGAGATCGAGGCGCAGTTGCGCGCGGACACCTCCTGGCAGCGCCCGTCCTGGCCGCTCGGCCATCTCGGCGCAAGGCTGGACGAGGCGGTGACCCTCGACCCGCTGCACGTGTTCAGCGCCGCCGGGATGCAGCGCGGCACCACCACACGCGCCGCGGCCGAGGCGCCGGCGGAAATGCGCGAGCCGCTGGCAACGCTCGGTCTGTCCTGGCCGGTGACCATGGGCGAGGTGAAGACGCGGTACAAGGAACTCGCCAAGCGCCACCACCCGGATGCCAACAACGGCGACCGGGCCGCCGAGGAACGCCTCAAGACCATCAATCTGGCGTACGCCGCGCTGCGCTCGCGCCTGCATGAACCGCGCGCCGCCGCCGGGTGACAGGGGCGTGCCGGGCGCCTACCCTTCGCCCCCCTGCTTGTATACTCTGCCGGCAAGAACCACGGGATGACTGGCTGATGACCAAGATTGCCGCTCTCTCCGAGTCCCGCAGCACGCCCACTTCGGCGATCGACCTGCCGGACCGGGTCGTCCATGCGCGCGAGACGTTCGGCATCGACAGCGACATGGAAGTGCCGGCCTTCACGCTGCGCACCGAGCACGTGCCCGACGTGGACCCGGCCTACCGCTTTGACCGCGAAACAACCATGGCCATCCTGGCCGGCTTCGCCTTCAACCGCCGGGTGATGATCCAGGGCTATCACGGCACCGGCAAGTCGACCCATATCGAGCAGGTCGCCGCCCGGCTGAACTGGCCGTGCATCCGCGTCAACCTCGACAGCCATATCAGCCGCATCGACCTGATCGGCAAGGACGCCATCGTCCTCAAGGATGGCAAGCAGGTCACCGAATTCCGCGAGGGCATCCTGCCCTGGACGCTGCAGCACGCCTGCGCGCTGGTGTTCGACGAATACGATGCCGGCCGGCCGGACGTGATGTTCGTCATCCAGCGGGTGCTGGAAGTCGAGGGCAAGCTCACCTTGCTCGACCAGAACCGGGTGATCCGCCCGCACCGTAGTTTCCGCCTGTTTTCCACCGCCAACACGGTGGGGCTGGGCGACACGACGGGGCTGTACCACGGCACCCAGCAGATCAACCAGGGCCAGATGGACCGCTGGAACATCGTTGCGACGCTAAACTATCTGCCGCACGCGCAGGAGACCGAGATCGTCATGGCCAAGCTGGCGATCGATCCCGCCAACAAGGCCGAGAAGAAGCGCATCGAGAGCATGGTGGCGCTGGCCGAACTGACCCGTGCCGGTTTCATCAATGGCGACATTTCCACCGTGATGTCGCCGCGCACGGTCATCACCTGGGCCGAGAACGCGCGCATCTTCGGCGATATCGGCTTCGCCTTCCGCATGACCTTCCTGAACAAATGCGACGAGGCGGAGCGCAGCACGGTGGCCGAATACTACCAGCGCTGCTTCAACGAGGAACTGCCCACCGGCAGCCTGATCCGGCGCAGCGCCTGAGGCAGTACCCGACGGGGGAGCAACGTCACGCATGAGCGGCGGCGCCAGCAAGGACAATACGCGGTCGGAAGAATTCAAGCGCGCCACCGCCGGCGTGCTGCGCGCGCTCGCCGAGAGCAACGAGGTGCAGGTGGCGTTCCAGCCCGGCCCGTGCGGCCTGGCTGGCAAGCGTGCGCGCCTGCCGCTGCCCACCCGCGCTTTGCCGGCCGCCGAAATGGCCCGGCTGCGCGGGGCCGCCGACAGTCTGGCCCTGCGCCTGCGCCACCACGACGACGCCGTGCACGCCGCCCGCATGCCCGCCCGCCGCGAGGCGCGCGATGCCTACGACCAGCTCGAACAGGCCCGCGTCGAGGTGGTCGGGGCGCAGTTCATGGCCGGCGTCGCCGCCAATCTGCGCGCCCGTCTGGCCGATGAATGCGAGGCCGAGGGCTACGACCGCATGGTCCGCAAGGAGCAGTTGCCGGTGGCCGCGGCGCTGTCCATGCTGGCGCGCGAGCGCATGTCGGGCGAAGCCGCACCGGAGGCGGCCCGCAGGGTGCTGGATTTGTGGCGCGGCACGCTCGGCGCGGCCGCCGACCAGGCGCTGGCCGAAATGGCGGCGGCGCGAACCAACCAGACCGCTTACACGCGCGCCGCCCGCAAGCTGCTCGCCGCCCTCGATCTGGCCGAGGCCGAGGTGGATGCCGAGCCGGAGCAGAATGAAAGCGGCGACGATGCCGGCGAGCAGTCTGGCCAGCAGGACAATTCGCAGGACGGCGAAGGGCAGAGCGAATCCGACGCCGACAGCACGCTCGGCGCCCAGCCCGAGCTGATGGACGGCCAGGCCTCCGACGACAACTCCGGCGAGGACAGCGACGAGAACGCCGCGACGGCCGAGGGCGAGGACCGCCCGGGCGGCCCGCAGCCCCGGCGCGAGAGGCCGCCGGTGGAGAGCAACTCCGGCTATCGCGCCTATACCCGCAGCTTCGACGAGGAGGTTTCGGCCGAAGATCTGTGCGACCCCGAGGAACTCACCCGTCTGCGCCAGCAGCTCGACCAGCAGTTGCAGCATTTGCAGGGTGTGGTGTCGAAACTCGCCAACCGCTTGCAGCGCCGGCTGCTGGCGCAGCAGACCCGTGCGTGGGATTTCGATCTCGAGGAAGGGCTGCTGGATGCCGGCAGGCTGGCGCGGGTGGTGGTGAACCCGTTGCAGGCGCTGTCGTACAAGCGCGAGCGCGACACCGATTTCCGCGACACCGTGGTGACGCTGCTGATCGACAATTCCGGCTCGATGCGCGGCCGGCCGATCACGGTGGCGGCGATGTGCGGCGATATCCTGGCGCGCACGCTGGAGCGCTGCGCGGTGAAGGTCGAGGTGCTCGGCTTCACCACGCGGGCCTGGAAGGGCGGGCAGAGCCGCGAGCGCTGGGTGGCCGATGGCAAGCCGCGCAACCCGGGGCGGCTGAACGATTTGCGCCACATCATCTACAAATCGGCCGACGCGCCGTGGCGGCGCAGCCGGAAGAATCTCGGCCTGATGCTGCGCGAAGGGCTGCTGAAGGAGAATATCGACGGCGAGGCGCTGCTCTGGGCGTATCGCCGCCTGCTGCTGCGCGGCGAGCACCGGCGCATTCTCATGGTCATCAGTGACGGCGCGCCGGTGGATGATTCCACCCTGTCGGTGAATCCGGGGAACTACCTGGAGAAGCATTTGCGCGAGACGATTCGCGACATCGAGGCGCGCGACACGGTGGAACTGATCGCGGTCGGCATCGGCCACGACGTGACGCGCTATTATCGGCGGGCGGTGACGATCGTGGATGCCGAGGAGCTTGGCGGCACGATGATGAAGAAGCTTACCGAGTTGTTCGATGAGGACGCGGCGGTGGCCTGGGCGCGCGCGGCTAGCGAGCGGTCGGCCCTGGTGGCCTGAGGTTAAGGCCAGGGCTCTGCCCTGGACCCGCAAGGGGGCAGTGGCCCCCTTGACCCCATGACTTAAAAAACGGGGTCCAGGGGCGAAGCCCGTCGCGCCGAAGGCGCGCTGCGCGCGCGGGGTGGGGTTGGGGGCTACGCCCCCATCGAACTGTCATATCACTGTAATTGCATACCCCCTATCATTGCACTACAGCCTTGAATGTCCTGACAGGCCCGTCCACACGCAGCGGACGCTCTTGTTTTGACATCGCATTTCGCGGTCCGTGGGGGCAAAGTTGGGCGTCGGGTGGCGGCAGGCGAGCATTGCGGCGCTTGGCTTCGTAGCGGCCTGCCTGGTGTGCGCGCTGCACGTGAGCCGGGCGCAGACACCCCCCCCGCAACCGCAGCCTATCGAGACGCCGGCCGCTCAGACCGATCAGGTCACCGAGGAGCAATGGGCGATCCACGGCCAGAGCACCTATGTCTGGCAGTACCAGCCGGCATTCCGCTCCCCCTATGCGGGCGCGCACAGCCTGCCCGGGGATGAGAATGGAAGGGAAACCTTCGATATCACCCTCTATGGCGGCTTCCGTCCGTGGAAAGGCGCGGAGATCTGGGTCAATCCGGAAATCGACCAGGGCTTCGGTCTGGGCAACAGCTTCGGTGTCGCCGGCTATCTCAGCGGCGAGGCGTACAAGATCGGCCAGACCGATCCGTATTTCCGGGTCGCCCGGGCGTTCTTCCGCCAAACGATCGATCTGGGCGGTGAAAGCGAAACGGTCGACCCCGACCTGAACCAGCTTGGCGGCACCCAGACGGCGAACCGCGTGGTGATCACCATCGGCAAATACGCCGTCACCGACATATTCGATGTGAACCAGTACGCGCACGACCCGCGCGGGGATTTTCTGAACTGGACGATCCTCGACCTGGGAACCTTCGACTACGCCGCGGATTCGTGGGGCGCGACCTACGGTGCCGCGGCGGAGTGGTACCAGGGACGCTGGGCGGCCAGGATCGGCGCCTTCGACCTGACCAACATGCCGAACAGCGCGTTCCTCAATTTCCCGCTGTTGCAGCAGAACCAGTACGTCGCCGAACTGGAAGAGCGGCACCGGCTATGGGACCGGCCCGGCAAGGTCAAGCTTCTGTCCTGGGTCACGTTCGGCAATCTCGGCAGCTACAACGACGCGCTGGCACTGGGTGCGGCGACCGGGCAGACACCCGACACCGGCACCGTGCGGCACTGGCAGAGCAAATATGGCGTGGGGATCAACCTGGAACAGCAGATCATCCCCGACCTCGGCATGTTCGCGCGCGCCGGCTGGTCGCAGGGGAGCGTCGAGGAGGTTGATTTCACCGATGTCGACCAATCGGTGTCGCTCGGTTTTTCGCTCGCCGGCACGCGCTGGGGGCGGCCGGATGACAAGGTTGGCCTGGCCGGCGTGATCAATCAGATTTCCCATGCCGCGAAGGAATATTTTGCCGCGGGCGGCCTGGGCGGCATCATCGGCGATGGACAACTGCCGAAGGCGGGTCCGGAGCAGATACTTGAGACCTATTACGACTTTGCGGCCTTCAGCTTCGCTAATGTCACCGCCGACTATCAGTTCGTCAACAACCCGGCCTATAACCGCGAGCGGGGTCCGGTGTCGGCCTTCGCGCTGCGCCTGCATGCGCAGTTCTGACGCGCACGCAGCGCCGGCGCTGCCGCGATGGACACGCGCAACGACCGGACGGTCAAACCCGCGGCACGTTGCCGGTCGACGCAACACGCCGTAACATGGCGTCTGGCAAGTCACTGATCTCGAGGGATCGGACATGATACCGGCAATTGCGGATCGAGGGGTCCCGGCGACCGGGCGGAGCCGGCGCCGCGTGTTTGCTCAACCGGCGGCGTGGTTTGGCCTCGCTGCCATCGCGCTGGCGCTGACCGGGTGCGCGCCGCCTGCCGCCGACACCCCCATGAGCCAGCCGGTCGTGGCGATGGAGGCGCCCTGGGGGCCGTTTGCCCGCCAGTGCGACAGTACACGGGTTTCTCATACGGCGCTCCGCTGGCGGCTGGGGGAGACGGAAGTCGCCCAGGTTTACGAAACCTGCGTCGGGTTCTCGGTCATGACGTTCCAGCCAGAATGTCGCCGATATCACGGCAAGCGTCGGGCAGCCCAATCATCCATCCTCGTCCGTAATCTTGCGCATCCGGCGCAGAACGGACGGCACTGCCCGGCCGGCAGCGCCGGGTGATACCGGGCTGCTCGCGCAAGGGTCGGATGCTCCGGGGGCTGCCGAGATTCTGGCCCGCGATATCGGCCTCACCGCCCGCCAGATGGTCAGTCCAAACGACACTATCGCATTGCCGGTCCGGCTTTCGGTGCCGTTCCCGCTGGATATCGTGCTGGCCTGCCATCCGGAGGGCGTGCACCACGATCATGGCCGCGACACGTTGGTGTTCTCCTGCCTGCTGGATCAGAAGGTCACCACGGACCGGCTTGATGCGCACCTGCAACTGGCGGGCATGGAGCAGATCGACGTGCAGACCGGCATCCGGCTGTTCGGTGTGCTGACCGGCAGCTTGAGCGGACGCAAACGGTCGGGCGATGATACCGCGTGGCACACCGCCGAGGAACGGATTCTGTACCGTCGCGCGACGGAGCTTGAATAGGCGCTCGCGCAAGCTGGCGGGGTTTGCGCGAGCGCCTGTCATCGTGTTATCTCGTCCGCAAATGCAAATCACTCGCATTTGCATATCGGAGCGACCCAATCATGGCTCCTGCGGGCATCAACCGCCGGCCCGATACAGCGGCCGCCCGGCCGAAATTGCGTTAGCGAACCATGTGGAAGACGGTAAGCTTTTTTTTGCAGATCATCATATCGATCTGACCCGGGAGCCTCATGCGCAAGACGCGGACCACCGTGCATCAACCCCAACGGCGTTGCCTCCGGCCGCGGCGGCGGGTCCGCTCCTTGCGTGTGTTTTTCTTGCTTTCGCTTGCCGTCCGCAGCGTTCTGCCGGCGCTCGCGGCCGGCCAGCCACCGGATGGGGCGGCCGCGCAGGGGCAAGTCCCGCCTGAAGCGCCCCCTGCACAGCCGGTTGACGCCGGCCCGGAGCAATGGGCGATTCACGGCCAGAGCACCTATGTCTGGGCCTATCAGCCGGCCTTCCGCTCATCCTATGAGGGCGCGCACAGCCTGCCGGCGGCGGCGAATGGCCGGGAGACCTTCGATCTGACGATCTTCGGCGGCGTCCGTCCGTGGCAGGGGGCGGAGATCTGGGTCAATCCCGAAATCGATCAGGGCTTTGGGCTGGGCAACACGTTCGGGGTCGCCGGCTATCTCAGCGGCGAGGCGTATAAGCTCGGCGCGACCGACCCCTATGCCAGGCTGGCGCGGGCGTTCTTCCGTCAGACCATCGATCTGGGGGGCGAAAGCGAGACGATCGACCCTGGCGCGAACCAGCTTGGCGGCACGCAAAGCGCCAACCGGGTGGTGGTCACCATCGGCAAGTTCCCGCTCACCGACATGTTCGACTCCAATAAATATGCGCATGACCCGCGCGCCGATTTCCTGAACTGGTCGCTCCTCGACCTGGGGACTTTCGACTACGCGGCGGATTCCTGGGGATCGACGTACGGCGCCGCGGTGGAGTGGTACCAGGGACGCTGGACCGCCAGGGTCGGCGCATTCGACCTGACGAATGTGCCGAACAGCGCGTATTTGAATGTTCCGCTGTTGCGGCAGGACCAGTATGTCGCGGAGTTAGAGGAGCGCCACATGCTGTGGGGTCAGCCCGGCAAGCTCAGGGCGCTGTACTGGATCAGCTTCGGCAATCTCGGCACCTACAACGATGCGCTTGCGCTGGGCGCGGCGACGGGGCAGACGCCGGCGACGGCGGATGTGCGCCACTGGCAGAGCAAATACGGTGCGGGGTTCAACCTGGAACAGCAGATCGCGCCCGATCTCGGTGTGTTCGCCCGCGCCGGCTGGTCGCAGGGCAGCGTGGAGGAGGACGAGTTCACCGACATCAACCAGTCGGCGTCGATCGGTTTGTCGCTGACCGGCGGGCGCTGGGGGCGGCCGAACGATACGGTGGGGCTGGCCGGCGTGGTCAATCAAATTTCCCATGCCGGCAAGGCCTATCTGGCCGCCGGCGGCCTGGGCGGGATCATCGGCGATGGACAATTGTCCAAGGCCGGTCCGGAGCAGATCGTCGAGACATATTACGACTATGCGGCATTCAGCTTCGCCAATGTCGCGGCCGATTATCAATTCGTTAACAATCCGGCATATAACCGCCAGCGCGGCCCGGTATCTGTGCTTTCATTGCGATTTCATGCTGAATTTTGACCGCGCCTTTCGGAACCAATTCCTTTTGCGCGTCTGACAGAGAACGTCTTCCGCATAATCATAGCGCGGTCGCAATTGTATGTCCGTTGTCATTGGCCTAGCCTTGGCTGAGACGTACTGCCTAGCGGAACCCGGCGGCACCGATCGGCTGGCCGGGACCGCTGTGCGGTTTCCCAACGCCCGCAATCCTCGGTGATGGATACCGAGCTGAAGGTTCGCCGGACTTGCCCAGGCCGACGGCTCCCGCCCGCCGGGCGGTTGCAATCCTTGCCTTTCTGACATTGTTCGGTCTGCCCCGGTCCGGTGCGGCCGTCCCGCCGGTGTCATCGCCGCAAGACGATGCGCCGCTTGCTGCGGAGGCCGCTGCAAGCGCCACGGATGCGGCGCCAGCGGCGGAATCCTGGGCCATTCATGGCCAGGCCACGAGCGTCTGGCAATACCATCCCGCCTTCACCTCCCGCATTCCGCCCGGCCCGCAGAGCCTGGATGCGGGAAGCCGTGGCAACGAGACGTTGTCCGCGACGCTGTATGGCGGCGTCCGCCTGTGGCCCGGCGCGGAAGCCTGGGTTGATCCGGAAATCGACCAGGGATTCGGCCTGTCCGACACGCATGGCCTGGCCGGGTTTTCCAATGGCGAATCCTTCAAGATCGGCGCCAACGACCCGTATGTGAAGCTGCAGCGCCTGTTTCTTCGCCAGACCATCAACCTCGGCGGCGCGACCGAAACTCTGACGCCCGATCTCAACGTTCTCGGCGGCACGCAGTCGGCCGACCGGCTGGTCGTGACGGTCGGCAAGTTCTCGATCGTCGATTTGTTCGACACCAACAAATACGCCCACGACCCGCGCGAGGATTTTCTGAACTGGACGATCATCGACTCGGGCGCCTTCGATTCGGTGTCGGACGCATGGAACTTCACGGTTGGCGCGGCGGCGGAATGGTACCAGGGCTGGTGGACGATCCGCGCCGGCCTGTTCGACGGCACCACCGTTCCCGGCGGCGAGTATCTTGCCAGCCCCCTCGGCCAGCAGAGCCAGGGCGTGGCCGAGCTGGAGGCGCGCTACGCCCTGCTGGGTCAGCCGGGAGCGGTCAGGTTGACAGGCTTCGGCACGCGGGCGCGGATGGCCAGTTATGACGACGCGATCGCGCAGGGCGCGGCGCTTGGTGGCCCGGCCACCACCGATGGCGTGCGCCGGCTGCGCAACAAGGCCGGCGTGGTGCTGAACGTCGAGCAGCAACTGCGCACGGATCTCGGCTTCTTCCTGCGCGCGGGCCTGCAGGATGGCAGAATCCAGTCCTACAGTTACGTCGATGCGAGCCAGTCGGTCAGCGCCGGTTTCCTGCTCACCGGCACAAGATGGGGGCGGCCGGACGACACGGCCGGTGTGGCCGGTGTGATCAACCTGGCCAGCCGGCAGTTGCGTGCCTACCTCGCCGCGGGTGGACTGGGCATTATCATCGGCGACGGCCAGTTGCCGATCTCCGGTCCCGAACAGATTGCGGAGGCGTTCTACAGTTTCGCGATCAGGCCGGGTGTGCGTGTCACCGCGGACTATCAATTCGTCAACAACCCCGCCTATGACCGTGCCCGCGGACCGGTTTCGATACTCGGCGGCCGGTTGCACGTAGAATTCTAAGGAATGGGTTCCAAGGGTCTCTCGGCCGTCGTGGCGAAGGCGCGCTGCGCGCGACGGCGGGTCCAGGGCAGAGCCCTGGCCTTACGTAATCTGGTTGCCCCGCCACCGTTCCCACATCCCCCAAAGCGCGTCCTCGAAATGCCTGGCGAACCGAGGCGCATCGAACACGGGGGATGCCAGCACTTGCGCCCGCAACTGCCCGCGCAGCCTGGCAAGCCACTCCAGGTCGGCGGCAAAGCGCACCGCTTTCGTCACGTAATCGTCGTCGCCGTCGGCGATCCAGTCGGCCAGACCGGCGTTGCGCGCGATGGTCTCGCCGGCATGTGAAAGGAAGCGGTTTCCCCGTCTGGTCAGCACCGGCACCCCCATCCAGAGCGCTTCGCAACTGGTGGTCCCGCCCGGGTACGGGAACGGATCGAGCGCGATATCGATGCGGTGATAGGCGCGCAGATAGTTGGTGCGTGGCGAGGGGGGCTCGATCAGCAGGCGTTCGGCGCCGATTCCGTGGGCGGCGAATCGCGCGCGGGTGGCGCTGCGCACGGCCGGGTCGCGAAGCTGGCCGGCTTTGAGCATCAGCCGGCTGCCCGGCACTGCCCGCAGCACGCGCGCCCACACGCAAATCACCTGATCGGTGATCTTGCTCAGGTTGTTAAAACACCCGAACGTCACGCCGCCGCCCGACAGCGCCGGCAATCCGGATACCTCCACCGCTACTGCCGGCGGAGTGAAGCAGTAGTAAATCTCCGGCAGAGTCCACACGGTCTCGGTGAAATGATGGAACTCGCAGGCGGGTGCGACGTGCGGATCGCCGATGATATAGTCCATTTCGGCAACGCCCGTGGTGGCGACATAGCCGAGCCACGTCGCCTGCACCGGTGCCGGACGCCAGGCAAACACCGGCAGGCGGTTGTGATCGGTATGGCCGGACAGGTCGAGCAGCACCTGAACCCGCTCGGCATGGATCAGATGTGCCGCCGCCGCGTCGTTCAGGGCGTGGATCGGCTGCCACGCAGTCAGATGCGGCTTGATGCGCGATGTCAGCTCGTCTTCGCCGTCATGCGATGGGAATGCCAGAAACGCCACACGGGCCGGGTCGGCGGCGCGCAGCAACCCTTCCAGGAAAAACCCGACCGGATGATTGCGAAGATCGCCGGACACCAGGCCCACACGCAGGGGCTGATCTGGGGGGCATTCGCTCCAGCCGGTAAAGGCCTGCCCGGCCCGGCGGGATATCAGGCCGCCGAAACGGCGGGCGATGTCGCGCAGGGCGTCCGGGGGCCTATTCGCCAGGTAGTTCTGGGTGAACAGCAAATTCGAATATCCCGGCAGGTCATCCGGCCTGATCTCCAGCAGCCGCGCGTAGTGCGCCGAAGCCTCCTCCAGCCGTCCCAGGGCCTGCAGCGCGATGCCCAGATTGGTGTGCGCCTGCGGGTTATCCGGGCGGAGTGCCACGGCGCGGCGGTAACAGACGACCGCCTCCTCCAGTTGCCCCATTTCGCGCAGCAAATTACCCAGGTTGTAGTGTCCTGCCGGGAAATCCGGCTGAAGCTCGAGTGCCCGGCGAAAGCAGGCCGC
This sequence comes from uncultured Alphaproteobacteria bacterium, assembly GCA_963714255.1. Lineage (GTDB taxonomy): Bacteria > Pseudomonadota > Alphaproteobacteria > Acetobacterales > Acetobacteraceae > Rhodovastum. The sequence goes on along the minus strand of CAVQNU010000032.1, from coordinate 108,633 downwards.
CGCCTCCTCCAGCCGCCCCTGTTGCTTCAGCGCGATGCCCAGGCCGCTATGCGCCGCAGCGTAGCCGGCGCGGAGCGCAATGGCCCGGCGGAAGCATTCGCCGGCCTGGTCCGGCTGTCCCTGTCCGGCCAGCGCGACGCCCAGGTTGTTATGTGCTTCCGGATGGTCCGGCCGGAGGGCCAGGGTGCGGCGGAAGCAGGCCATCGCCTCGTCCAGCCGTCCCTGCTCCTTGAGCAGCACACCCAGGTTGTTATGCGCGTCCGGATGGTCCGGCCGGAGGGTCAGGGTGCGGCGGTAACAGGCGGCGGCCTCGTCGGCCCGTCCCTGGTCGGCCAGCGCGGCGCCCAGGTTGAAATGGGCCTCCGGATATTCCGGATGAAGACCGATCGCTGTGCCAAAGCAGGCGACTGCCTCGTCGGTGTACCCCTGTGCCCGCAGCGCCGCACCCAGGTTGCAATGATAATAAGCCACCTTGGCATCGACGGCGATCGCCCGACGGATCAGGTCAATGGCCAGGTCATATTGTCCCATCTGGGCGGATATCATGCCGAGCAGGTGCAGGCTGTCGGCATGGTTTGGATCGGCCGCCAGAACCTGGCGGTAAAGTTGCGCGGCCTCGGCGGACCGCCCGGCCTGATGATGCCGCAGGGCGTGCATGAACACATCCTGCGCGGACGGGGACGGTGCTTGCTCCGCCCGGTCTGGTTGACGGTTCATCGATCCGTTGCTTTATCCGGCATGTCCCGGCGGCAGATGGCGAAGTAGCCCGGCCGGCGCCGCAGGGCAATCGGGTGAAGAAAGAAAGGCCAGGACAGAGCCCTGGCCTTTCTTTCTTCACCCGATTGCCCCGCAGCACCGCCCGCGCGGATTGACCGCACCCGGTTTGCCGCCAACTCTATGCCCATGATCCTGTTGCTGCTCACCCTCAAGGCGGCGGGCCTCGGCCTTGCCGTGGCCGCGCCGGTCGGGCCGATGGGCCTGCTGTGCATGCGTCGCACCCTCACGCGCGGCTGGCGCCAGGGACTGGCGACCGGGCTCGGCATCGCCAGCGGCGACGGCCTCTATGCCGCGGTCGCGGCCCTGGGGATCGCCGGGGTTGCGTCGTTCCTGCTGGAATTCGAGCGGCCGCTGCACATTGCCGCCGGGCTGTTCCTGATCTGGCTCGGGCTGACCGCTCTGCGCGCGCGCGCCGATGCCGCGCCGGCTGAAGGCGGACCCGCCGCCTCCTGGCCGGCGGCGTTCGGCAGTGCGGTGCTGCTGACGCTGACCAACCCGCCCACGATCATCATGTTCGCCGCCATTTTCAGCGCTCTCGTCCCGCCATCGGGCTTTACCGCCGCCAGTGCGGCGGCGACAGTGGGCGGCGTGTTCGCCGGGTCGCTGCTGTGGTGGTGCGGCATCGTCGGCACCGTCACCTTGTTTCGCCACGCGCTGGGTACGCGCACACGGGTCTGGATCGGCCGCGCCGCCGGGCTGGCGCTCGCCGCGTTCGGGCTGCTGGAACTGCGCCGGGGATTTTAGGGCTGTTGCGGCACGTCCCGCCGCGCCGGCTACGGCGCGCGCAAACCCGAATCGGCGGACGGGATGAACCGGGACATCAGGAAGCCGAGGACGTTACGCTTGCCGATAAGGATGTCGGCCTTCACCGGCATGCCGGGCACGATGCGCGCCCCCTCCGGCAGATCGTGCAGCCGCACCTCGTCGATCGACATCCTTGTGCGGAAGAACAGCGCCCCGATCCCCTCCTGCGACTGCTGCTGCAGCGCGCCCAGGGTCGGTGCTGCGGTCGGGTCCTTGAAGCTGTCAGGGCTCACCGAGCGCACCGTGCCTGTCGCCGTGCCATGCAGCGGATACGGGAAAGTATCGAACTTGATCGTGACCGGGTTGCCGATCCGCACGAACCCCATTTCGCGGCCATCCACCACCGCGTCGATCTGCAGCGGCGCGTCCAGCGGCACCAGCTCCAGGAACGCGTCGCCCGACTGCATCACCGTGCCCACGCTCACCGGTGCGATCCGCAGCACGATCGCGTCGCGATCCGCCCGCAGCTGCACCAGCTTGCGCCGCAGCCGCGCCTTGTTCAGCTGCTCGCGCCCATCGGCCAGCAGGCGCCCCTGTTCGGTCAGCTTCTCCGAGGTATCCGCGGCCCATTGCTGCAAATAGTCGTTGCGCTGGGCCACCAGCCCTTCCAGGTCGCTTCGCGCCGCGCGCACCTGCGATTTCGCCATCGCCAGCTGGGCTTCGGCGTTCATGCGCGTGTCGGTCGACTGCAGACGGTCCAGCTGGCTGCCGACCTGCATCCGCTCAAGCTCGCGCCGCTTGGCTTCCACCTCGGCGGCGAGCTTCACCCGCTCGGTGAACGACGCCACGTCCGAGGCCGCCTGCACCAGTTTCACCCGCGCCGACTCGATTTGCTGCGCAAACGACTCCAGCTTGAAGCTGCGTTCGCTGTGCCGTTGGGTGAACATCAGTTCCTGCAGCTGCCCCGGCGGGGTGCCGTCGGACAGGTAGGGGCGGTCCTGCGTTTCCGCCGTCAGCCGGTCGACCTCGGCCTGCAGGCTGTTCACCTGGGCTTCCAGCGATCCCATGTCCGCCTGGGCAAAGGTCGGGTCGAGCTCGGCCAGCACGTCGCCGGCATGCACCAGCTGGCCTTCCTTGACGTTGATCGCGCGCACCAGCGAGGTTTCCAGCGGCTGGACGGTCAGGTTGCCGTTGACCGCGGTCACCTTGCCTGCGGCGAACACATTCCGGTTGATCGGCACCAGCACCATCGCCGCCAGTGCGGCCACGAACATCCCGGCGATGGCCCAGGTCATGCGGCGCGACGCCGGCGGCACCGGCCGCGCAATCAGCGCCGCCATCGGCGACTGGTACTCCAGCAGCACCGGCGCCGCCGCGTCGGAGTGCAGCGCAACCGCCCGGCCGCCCGATTTCGCCAGCCCCGCCTTGATCTGCCGCGTCTTCATCGGCACAGGAAGACTGCTCATGTGCGCGCGCCTCTCAATGACCTTGCGCCAGCACCGGCGCCGGCGCCGCTGCCCGCTGGGTTTCCATGTAGCGCGTCTGCTGCAGCCACAACTGGCGGTACACCGGGCAGCGTTCCACCAGATCGCGGTGCGGGCCGGCATCCATCACCCGGCCGCGGTCCAGCACGATGATCTGGTCCATTTCGGTCAGCGACGACAGCCGGTGCGACACCACCACCATGGTCCGGCCCTCGGCGATGCGGGCGATATTGGCGTTCACCAGTGCTTCGCTCTCCGGGTCCAGCGCCGAGGTCGCCTCGTCCAGGATCAGGATCCGCGGGTCGTGGATGAGCGCGCGGGCAATCGCCAGCCGCTGTCGCTGGCCGCCGGACAGGTTGGGAGAGCCTTCCTCGACGACTGTCTCATAGCCGTCCGGCAGGCGCTCGACGAATTCCTCGGCCCCGGCCAGTCGGGCGGCGCGCACCGCATCCGCCAGGGTCAGGCCCGGGCGGGCGGCGATGATGTTCTCGCGGATACTGCCGCGGAACAGAAAATTGTCCTGCAGCACCACGCCGAACTGGTGGCGCAGGTATTCGAGGTTGATGCCGCGGATCTCATGGCCGTCGATTTCGATGGCCCCCTCGAAGCCGGTGGCGAAGCCTTGCAGCAACCGGGTGACGGTGGACTTGCCCGATCCCGAGCGCCCGACCAGCCCGACCGAACTGCCGGCCGGAATGAAGAAGCTGGTCGATTCGAGCGCCAGCGTGCGGACCCCGGGATAGGCGAAATCGACCTTGTCGAAACGGATGGCGCCGCGGATCTCCGGCTGCGCGCCGAGGTTCGGCGCCGCCACTTCCTGCCGGCTGTCGACCACGTTGGAGGCAATCGCGATGGCGCCGCGCACTTCCTCCAGGTCCTCGATCAGCCTTGCCGTATTGGCCAGCGGATGGGCCAGTCGCCCGCCCAGCATCATGAAAGCCATCAGCACGCCCAGCTCGCCGCGGCCTTCGATCAGCGCCATCAGCGCGCCGATCATCAGCACGCCGCGGCTCATGAAGGTTTCGATGACGCCGGCCAGCGTTTCCGGCCAGTTGCTGATGTAGCCGAGCTGTTCCTTGGCATCGGCGGATTCGGCGGTGACCCGGTCGAACGCCTCCCGCTGCTGGCGCTCCAGCGCCAGGGACTTGACGGTGCGCATGCCGTGCACGGTTTCCAGCATGACGGTGGAACGCTGCATCTCGGCGTGGATCCAGCGGCCATATGCGCGGCGCACCGGCCCGAGAAAGATCAGGATGATCGTGCCGCACAGCCCGGCGCAGGCGATGATCAGCCAGGTGAGGGTGGCGTCCAGGTAGAACAGCACCGGCAGCATCACCAGCACCGTCACCAGGTCGAGCATGGTGGCGAGCAGCTTGCCGGTCAGGAAGTCGCGGATTTTCTGGACCTGGTTGACCTGGTACATGATGGCGCCGGTCTGCCGCCGCTCGAAGAAATCGAGCGGCAAGCCGAGCACGCGGGCGAACACCATGGCGTTGAGCTTCACGTCCACCCGCGTGCCCACGGCGTTGATCATCCGCCGCCGCGCATAGCCAAGCAGCGTCTCCCATACGACAGCGACCGCGAGCATGGCGGCGATGACGTTCAGCGTGGCCACGTTGCGGTAGGTGATCACCTTGTTCAGCACGACCATCACAGTCAACGCCGGCAGCAAGGCCAGGAAGCTGAGCACCAGCGAGGCGATCAGAACATCGCGCATCAGCTGCCGCTCAGCCATCACCAGGCGGAACAAAAAGCCGAGGCCGAGCCGGGAATCTTCGGAACGGGTCACCCGCGGCTTGATGAGAAGCGCCTCGCCCGACCAGACCTGGCGCAGCCGCAGCTCGTCGACCGGAACGCCATCCTGTTCGCGCGGGATCGAGGGGTCGCGCAGCCAGACGACGTTGCGGCCCCGGTCGGCCCGGATCGTCAGCGCCGCGCCGCCGTTCGTCAGCAGCAGCACCACCGGGGCGGAATCCCGCCGCTTCATCAGACGGCGCCAGTTCAGCCGGGCCGGTTTGGCCTGCAGGCCGGCAGCGCGCGCCCATGCCGCCAGATCATGGCTGCCCGGGGCCGCGCCATCGGTCCGCCGGAGCGCGCCGGGGTCGAGCTGAACGCCGTGGTACTCGGCGGCGGCGGACACGGCCATGATGCGGACGGCATGCGGGTCGGCGGCGTACTGTGCCTGGTCATGCGACTGCGTCAAATGCCTGGTCCTCTAGCCTCGAGTAGGGGAGGGACGCGCCGTCGCCGCCCGTGTGGTTGCCGCCGCGGCGCGGCCTTGCCCCGGACCACGCATCGCCTGCCGCGCCCCCGGCGGGCACAGTTGATGCAAGCGGTTCAGGCCGCCCCCGGCACCGAACCGCCCGTATATCATAGGCGCCCGCAACCGCTGATGGAAAAAGATGACAGCAACCATCGGCCCCGGAAGACTGTCAGCGACATGAACAAGGCCGATTTCAGGGTCTGCCCGGCCCGCCTCGTGGCCCGCGGGAGCACCGGCTCACGGGCCCCGCCCACCAGCGTGTCGATGGCGCGGCGGATGCGGTTGCGGGCGCGGTGCAGCAGCACCCGCTGGTTTTCGGGCGACAGCGACAGCAGCGCGCAGGCCTCCTCGGCGCTGGCCCCTTCCATGTCGCGCAAAATCACCACCGCCCGCTGGCCGGCGGGAAGCTGCTCGATCACCTGTTGCACATGGTCCCAGAGCTGGCGGCCGCCGACGACGCGTTCGGGGTCGAGTTCGTCCCACAGGGCGGGCACCTCGCGCCAATGGCCGTCCGGCAGGAAATCGCCCTCCGGCACGCCGCGCTCGCCGCCGGCGAGCCCCTCCGGCAGCGCCACCAGGCGGCCTTCCTGGCGGGCGCGGCTGCGGGCGCGGTTCAGCACGATGGTGAAGATCCAGGCGGCCAGGGTGGACCGCCCCTCGAAGCGCGACACCGCACCGAACACGGCGAGCCAGCCATCCTGCACCACTTCCTCGGCCTGGGCCCGGCTGCCGATGATGGTGCTGGCGACCCCGACCAGGGAGCCATGATAGCGGCGGATCAGCCGCCGGTACGCGCCCTCGTCGCCCTGGCGCAGCAGGGCGAGAAACGCGGGGGAGTCGAATTCGGCGTCGGCCATGGCGCGGCAGCTTACAGAAACGCGGCAGCCGTGTAACGCTTGGCGGACGGGGCGAGTCGAAGCTTCATCAGCCCAAGGACAAATTCCGTGCTGACCTGCCGCGAACTGACCGAGCACGCCACGGACTACATGGAAGGCGCCCTGCCGGTCCGCACGCGTCTGGCCGTGCGGCTGCATCTGTTCCTGTGCCGGATGTGCCGGGCCTATCTGGCGCAGTTGCGGCGCACCGCGGCGCTGCTGCGCGGACGCGCACTGCCGGCGCCGCCGGCGGAGATGGAGGGACGGATCGTGGCGCAGGCACGGCACGAGCCGGGGTGATGGGCGAGCGATCCGTCCGGCCGCGCCAGGCGCTGCGACCGCGCGCCGGCCGTCGTCACGCCAGCCCGTAAACCGCCCGCGCATTGCCGTTGAACACCGCCCGCCGCTCCTCCTCGGACAGGCGGATCTGAAACGCGCGCTCGGGATCGTCCATGTCCCAGTGCGGGTAGCCGCTGGCGAACAGGATGCGGTCCCAGCCCACCCAGTCGATCACCCGGCGCAGATCCTCTGCCCGCTCAGGCGCGTCGGCGGGCTGGGTGGTGAACCAGAAATGCCGGCGGATGGTCTCCGAGGGCGGCACCGTCAGATGCGGCACCTCGTCGCGCATGCGCGCCCAGGCATGGTCGAGCCGCCAGCACAGCGACGGCACCCAGGCGAATCCCGCCTCGATCAGCACCACCCGCAGCGAGGGATACAGCTCGAACACTCCCTCGGTGACCAGGCTGACCACCACCGCCTGCTGCGACAGCGCCACCTCGTGCTGCTCCTCGACATAGAAACTGGGCCAGCCCGTGCCGGCCACGGCGTGGCCGTTGCAGCCCGAGGCGTACAGGCCGATCGGCAGGTCGTGCCGGCCGGCGGCGTCATACACCGGCCAGTAGCGCCGGCGGCCGAGCGGCTCGATGCTGTGCGTCGCCATGGCGATCTGGGCGAAGCCGGGATGGCCGGCCCAGCGCTCGATTTCCTCCACCGCCGCCTCGGCATCCTCGCCGGGCACCATGATGGCGGCTTTCAGCCGCTTCTCCCGGCTGGTCCAGTGTTCGACCACCCATTCGTTCAGCGCCCGGCACAAGGCGGCGCCGAGTTCCTGGTTTCGCTGGTCCATGCCTTGCGGAAACAGCAGGTGCAGCAAGCCGATTTCTATATCGTAACGGTCGAGCAGTTCGGCGCGCATGATGCCGAGCTCCGCGCCCGGCGGCGCGCCGTCCGCCGGCCAGCCCGGGCCGCGCGCCAGTCCTGGCGCCACCTTCGGGCAGGCCGAGGCGCCCACGAATGGCACTGGCTGGCGGCTGCCGTAATTGTCCAGATGGTCGCGCCAGCGCCTGGAAAGATAGGGATGCAAATCCTTCAGCGAGCGCAGCGCGTGGTGGACGTCGCAGTCGATCACCCGCGCCCGCGCACGGCCGCGCTTTTCGCGCGCGCCGGAAGGCGCAGTGCCGTCATCCTGGGTCATGCCGTGGCTTCCTCAGGCACGATCTCGGTGCGGCCGGGCGCGCGCAGGCGCGGATAGGTTTCGCGCGCGTTGTCGATCAGCACCCGCCGGCGCAAAGCGGGCGGGAAGCCCGGCGGGAAGGCGCATTTCCCCTCGAACTGCCAGTGCGGGTAATCGGTCGAGAACAGCAACATCTGATCGGCGCCGAGCTGTTCGAGCACATGGGCGAAATCGCGCGGCTCGGGCGGGGCATCGGCGGGCTGCAGGGTCACCCGCACATGGGCGCGGATGATGTCGGCCGGCGGGCGGTCCACCAGCGGCACTTCGGCGCGCATCGCCCGCCAGGTCTTGTTGGCGCGCCACAGGAAGGCGGGCAGCCAGGTAAAGCCGGATTCCAGCAGCACCACGGTCAGGCGCGGATGCATGCAGAACACGCCCTCGCTGACCAGGCTCAGCAGTTGCGCCTGGAAGGCCAGCGAGGTGGTGACGTAATCCTCCAGATGGTACGACGGCCAGCCATTGCCGGTGGTGGCGTGCCGTGCCGTGGTGCCGGCATGGATGGCGAGCGGCAGGCCGTGCCGTTCGGCCGCCGCCCAGATCGGCCAGAGCAGGCGCTTGCCCAGCGGCATGTCGCCCATGGCGAGCACCATCACCTGCACGAAGCGCGGATCGGCGGCGCGGCGCTCGATTTCGGCCACCGCCAGCTCGGGGCTCTGGGTGGGAATGATGATGGAGGCGCGCAGCCGCTGCTCGCGGTCGAGCCATTCGGCGGCGATCCAGTCGTTCAGCGCGCGGGCCAGCGCCGCCGCCAGATACGCGTTGCCCAGCCCTTCGATGCCATACAGGCAGTTGAGAATGGCCGTGCGCACGCCGAAACCATCGAGCACATGCGCGCGCAGCGCGGCCAGATCGGCACCGGGCTTGCCGCCGCCGGAAGGGCGCCAGTCGGCGCGGCCATGCGCCGGCGCGCCGGAGGGGAAACACATCAGGTCGAGCCCGTCGATGCCGCGCACCATGACCTGGGCGCGCCAGGTACTCGTCCAGATAGGGCAGCAGAGCGGCGATGCCGGGCAACGCCGGATGCACGTCGCAATCGATGCCACCGAGGGTCGAAGCCCTCATGTCACGCCACTCCCGGCCGCGGCAGGCGGATACATCAGGTTACACCGCTGGGCCGGCGCGGGTCCATGGCGAGATTTTCATGTCGGGGTAATGGAGGGGAAGGAAGCAAGGCCAGGGCGCTGCCCTGGACCCGCCAAGGGGCAGTGGCCCCTTGGAACCCATTACTTAAGTAGCGGGGTCCAGGGGGCCACTGCCCCCTGGCGGGTCCAGGGCAGCGCCCTGGCCTTGCTTCCTTCCCCCCATTACCCCGTCACGCCGGCCGCCCGCGCCACACCGCCAGGAGGTTGAACGCCACCGCCAGCAGGCTCGGGCCAATGAACAGCCCGAGAAAACCAAACGACAGGAACCCGCCGAACACACCCAGGATCACCAGTGCCAGCGGCATCGCCACCCCGAAGCTGATCAGCACCGGCCGGATCACGTGGTCGGCCGCGCTGACCACCCCGCACCACGCGACCAGGAAGATCGCCCAGCCCACCGACCCGCCATGGAAAACCCACCACGCCGAGCCGAAGCCGAGGACATAGATCAGCGGCGCGCCGATCTGGCTGAGCGAGAGCAGCAGGGTGATGAACCCGAACGTGGGCGCGCCGGTGACGCCGGCGATGGCAAGCCCGGTTCCCATCAGCACGGCCTGCAGCGTCGCCGTGCCGACCACCCCGTAGGCGACGCCGCGCAGCGACGCGCCGGCGGTGTCGAGCGCCCCGGCCCCTGCCGCGCCGCCCAGGTCCCACAGCACCGCACGCAACTCGGCGGCCAGCTCGCGGCCGTGCACCCAGAACATGGTGGCGACGGCGAGCGACAGCACGAGCTGCAGCAGGCTGTCGGCCAGCCCGGCCGCGACCGAAACCAGGGTGTGGCGGAGCGACTCGGAATAGGGCGACAGCGTGGCCACGATGTCGAGATCGCCGTTGGCGGCGTCGCTCCACAGGCCGGCGATCTGGTCGCCGACCAGGGGCAGGGCGGAAATCCAGTCGGGCGGCGTGCGCGGCAGGCTTGCGATGAACAGGGCCATACGCTCGTTGCCGTGCGCCACCTGGCCGGCCAGGCCGGGAGCCAGGATCAGCGCCGGCAAGGCCAGCAGGCCGAGTGCGAGCAGCAGCAGCACCATGGCGGCGGCACTGCGCGGCAGGCCGACGCGCACGAGCAGGTCGCGCAGCGGCCAGGCGGCGACGGCCAGAATGGCGCCGAACAGGATGGCGGTGAAGAAAGGCCGCAGCACTTCGAACACGCCGAGCAAGAGCAAGGCGACGAGCACCAGCACGAGGGCGCGCTCGATGGTGGCAACCGTGGTGGCGCGGTGCTGGTCAAACATGGCCGAGCCTAACCGTTTCGTCGGGGAATTGCCAAGGAGACGGGAAGATTGGGTGAAGGAAGCAAGGCCAGGGGCTCTGCCCCTGGACCCGCCAAGGGCCGAGAGGCCCTTGGAACCCATTACTTAAGTAGCGGGGTCCGGGGCAGACCCCTGGCCTTGCTTCCTTCACCCACTCCCCCGCCCCCTGCGCATCCTCAAGCCGCGAGTTTGTCCAACTCCCGCACCACCGCCTCACCCATCACCTGGGTGCCGACCCGGGCGGTTCCCGGCGCCATGATATCCGCGGTGCGCAAACCGTTCGCCAGCACGTTCACGCACGCCCGCTCGATCAGCGCGGCGTCCGCCTCCAGCCCGAAGGAATAGCGCAGCAGCATAGCGAAGCTGAAAATCTGCGCCAGCGGGTTGGCGACCCCCTTGCCGGCGATGTCGGGCGCGCTGCCATGGATGGGTTCGTACAGCGCATGCCGCCGGCCGGACGCATCGGGCGCCCCCAGCGTCGCCGAGGGCAGCATGCCGAGCGAGCCGGTCAGCATGGAGGCGAGATCGGACAGCAGATCGCCGAACAGATTGCCGGTGACGATCACGTCGAACTGGCGCGGGTTGCGCACCAGCTGCATGGCGCAGTTATCGGCATACATGTGGCTGAGCGCGACATCCTGGTAGTCCGCGTCATGCAGCGCCTGCACGGTCTGCCGCCACAGCAGGCCGGTTTCCATCACGTTGGCCTTTTCCACCGAGCTCACCCGGCCCTGGCGGCGGCGCGCGAGGTCGAACGCCACCCGGGCAACCCGCTCGATTTCCCCCGTGGTGTAGACTTCGGTGTTGATGCCGCGCTTGCTGCCATCCGGCAGCGTCTCGATGCCGCGCGGGGTGCCAAAATAAATGCCGCCGGTGCTCTCGCGCACGATCATCAGGTCGAGGCCGCGCACCACCTCGGGCTTCAGCGTGCTGGCATCGACCAGCGGATCATACACGATGGCCGGGCGGAGATTGGCGAACAGGCCGAGTTCGCTGCGCAGCCGCAGGATGGCGATTTCCGGGCGCATGTCGAAGCCGAGCGTGTCCCATTTCGGCCCGCCCACCGCGCCGAACAGCACCGCATCCGCTTCTTGCGCGCGTGCGAGGACCTGATCGGCGATCGGCGTGCCGCGGGCGTCGATGGAGGCGCCGCCGACCAGGTCTTCGGCCAGGTCGAACGACACCGCGCGCCGCCGGTCCAGCCAGTCGATGACGCGGCGGACTTCATGCATGACTTCGGGGCCGATGCCGTCGCCCGGAAGGATCAGGATTTTCTTGTTGGCCGGCATGGGTTGGGGTCCTCCGATGGCCACAGCAAAACTCCCCCTCCCCTTGAGGGAGGGGGCCGGGGGAAGGGGGCGGGCCAGCACCGGCATCCGTGCGGTTTGCACCCCTCCCCCCGGCCCCCTCCCGCAAGGGGAGGGGGAGAAGAAAGGGTCAAACAGCGATGCCGGGCTGCCAGGATTTCTCCTGGCGCTGGCGGGCCTCGTAGCTGTCGATGGCGGGCGCGTGCTGCAGGGTCTGGCCGATGTCGTCCAGTCCGTTCAGCAGCAGATGCTTGCGGAACGGATCGATCTCGAAGCGGATTTCCTCGCCGTTCGGCCGCACCACCACCTGGCGCTCCAGGTCGATGGTCAGGCGCGCATTCTCGCCCAGCCGCGCGTCCTGCATGAGCAGGTCGCAGACCTCGCGCGGCAGGCGAATGGGCAGGACGCCGTTCTTGAACGTATTGTTGAAGAAAATATCGGCGAAGTCCGGCGCAATCACGCAGCGTATGCCGAAATCCAGCAGCGCCCAGGGGGCGTGCTCGCGTGAGGAACCGCAGCCGAAATTCTCATGTGCGATCAGGATCTCCGCCCGCCGGTACGGCTCCTGGTTGAGCACGAACTCCGGCCGCTCCTGCCCGTCGGCGTCGTAGCGCAGCGTGTCGAATAGATGAACGCCGAGCCCGGAACGCTTGATCGTCTTGAGAAACCGTGCCGGAATGATCTTGTCGGTATCGACGTTCGCCAGCGGCAGCGGCGCGGCAATGGCGGTCAGCGTGGTAAAGGCGTCCATCACACCAGCTCCCGCACATCGGTGAGGCGTCCGGTCACGGCGGCGGCGGCGGCCATCGCCGGCGACAGCAGATGGGTGCGCCCGCCCGGACCCTGACGCCCCTCGAAATTGCGGTTCGACGTGCTGGCACAGCGCTGGCCCGGCGTCAGCTTGTCCGGGTTCATGGCCAGGCACATCGAGCAGCCCGCCTCACGCCATTCGAAGCCGGCTTCGCGCAGGACGCGGTCCAGACCTTCAGCTTCGGCAAGCTGCTTGATCAGTCCGGAGCCGGGCACGACCAAGGCGCGCACGCCCGGCGCCACCCGGCGCCCTTGCACAACCTGGGCGACCGCGCGGATGTCCTCGATGCGGCCGTTCGTGCAAGATCCGATGAACACCACATCGACCGCCAGATCGGAGAGCTTTTGCCGCGGGGTGAGACCCATGTAGTCGAGCATGCGCTGAATCTGCGCCCGGCGGGTTTCGTCGTGTTCTTCGGCGGGGTCCGGCACTGCGCCGGTGATCGGCAGCACCGCCTCGGGGCTGGTGCCCCAGGTGACCATGGGGACGACATCGCCCGCATCCAGCGTCACAACCCTGTCGTAATGAGCGCCGGGGTCGGACGGCAGGGTGCGCCAGAAGGCGACGGCCCGGTCGAACGCCTCGCCCTGCGGCGCGAACATCCGGCCGCGCACATAGTCGAACGTGGTTTCGTCCGGCGCGATCAGCCCGGCCCGCGCCCCGGCCTCGATCGACATGTTGCACACCGTCATCCGCCCGGCCATGTCGAGTGCGCGGATCGCCTCGCCCGCGTATTCGATCACGTGGCCGTTGCCGCCGGCGGTGCCGATGCGGCCGATGATGGCGAGCACGATGTCCTTGGCCGTGCAGCCCGCCGGCAGCGCGCCGTCCACCTGCACCTTCATGTTCTTCGCCGGCTTCTGCAGCAGCGTCTGCGTCGCCAGCACGTGCTCCACCTCGGAGGTGCCGATGCCGAAGGCGAGCGCGCCCAGGGCGCCATGCGTCGAGGTGTGCGAATTGCCGCAGACGATGGTCATGCCGGGCAGCGAAGCGCCCAGTTCCGGGCCGATGATGTGCACGATGCCCTGACGCGCGTCGAGCAGCGGAATATACGGCACGCCGAACGCCGCGACGTTGGCCTCCAGGGTTTCGACCTGGATGCGGCTTTCTTCCTCGGTGATGCCCTGGCTGCGGTCGGAGGTGGGGATGTTGTGGTCCACCACCGCGAGCGTCGCATCCGGGCGGCGTACCGGGCGCCCGGCGGCGCGCAGCCCCTCGAACGCCTGCGGGCTGGTGACCTCGTGCACCAGATGGCGGTCGATGTACAGCACGCAGGTGCCGTCGGGCAGGCGCTCGACGACATGGCTGTCCCAGATCTTGTCGAAAAGCGTACGGGGCGCTTGCTCAGTCATGGACATTCCCTCCTCCGGCAAACCTCGCCGCTACTCGGCCGAGGCCTGCTCCGCCGCCGGCACCTCACGGGCGCGTTCGGCAATGCGCGCCGACTTGCCGCGGCGGCCGCGCAGGTAATACAGCTTCGCCCGGCGCACATCGCCGCGGCGGACCACCAGGATCTCGGCGATCACCGGCGAATACAGCGCGAACACGCGCTCCACGCCCTCGCCATAGCTGATCTTGCGCACCGTGAAGTTGGAGTTCAGCCCCTTGTTCGAACGCGCGATGCAGACGCCTTCGAAGGCCTGGGTGCGGGTGCGCTCGCCCTCGACCACCTTGACCGACACGCGCAGCGAATCGCCGGGGCGGAATTCAGGTACCGGGCGGATGGCGGTGAGGCGGGCGACCTCTTCCGCCTCGAACTGCTGGATGATGTTCATGGCTTGTCCTTTCGCGTTTCTCTAGGGCGCGCCGGGCCGGTTGGCAACCGCGCCGCCTGATGGGATGGATCGCTGCGCGGCCCACAGATCGGGCCGCCGCTCGCGGGTGATGCGTTCGGATTCCTGCCGCCGCCAGGCGGCGATTTCGCCGTGGTGGCCGGACAGCAGCACATCCGGCACCCGCCGCCCCTGCCACTCCGCCGGCCGCGTGTACTGCGGATATTCCAGCAGGCAGGCGGAAAAACTTTCTTCCTCCGCGCTCTCGGCCGCCCCCATCACCCCGGGCAGCAGGCGCACGCAGGCATCCAGCAGCACCATGGCCGGCAGTTCGCCGCCAGAGAGCACGTAGTCGCCGATGCTGATTTCCACCAGCCCGCGCGCCTCGATGACCCGTTGGTCGACGCCTTCGTAACGGCCGCACAGCAGCACCACGCCGGGCCCCGCGGCGAGGTCGCGCACGGTCGCTTGCGCCAGCGGGGCGCCGCGCGGCGTGAGGTAGATTGCCGGCCGTGCATCCGCGACGCCGGCAAGGGCCGCGTCCAGAACGTCCGGGCGCATGACCATGCCGGCGCCGCCGCCGAACGGCGTGTCGTCCACCGTGCGGTGACGGTCGGTCGCGTGGGCGCGGATGTCATGCGCCTGCAGCGACCATATGCCCCGCGCCAGCGCCCGCCCGGCCAGCGACTGGCCGAGCGGCCCCGGGAACGCCTCGGGAAACAGCGTCAGCACGCTGGCGCGCCAAGCCGCACCGGGGTGGCTCATGCCGCGTCCCCGTCGCCGCCGGGGACGACGATTTCCGCCGGCGGCACCACGGTCACCCGCCCGGACGCGAGGTCGACCGCCGGCACGCAGGCGCGGGTGAACGGCAGCATAAGCGTGCCGATTTCCAAGCTGGTGCCGGCGCCATAGTCGTGCACCGCGTCAACCCGCCCGAGCGGCGTGCCGTCCGTGCCGACGGCCTGCAGCCCGACCAGGTCAACGAGGTAGAATTCCTCGTCGTCGGGCGGCGGCAGCCGGTCGCGCTCGGCATACAGACGCGTATTCACCAGTTGTTCGGCGCGTGTGCGGTCGGCAACCGGAACCGCCCGGCCGTCGATGAGTTCCGACAGCTCGGCGATGCCCTCGCCGCGCCAGCGCAGCGAAAACACCCGGCCGGAGCCGTCGTGAAACGGGCCGTAGGAAGGCAGGTCGGCCGGGTCGGCGGTGTAGCTGTGCACGCGCACCAGCCCCCGCACGCCATGCGGCCTGCCCACCACGCCCATCAGGATGCGACGCGCCGGCACCGGTCCCCGGTCAGCCCGCGGCGGCCTTGGCGCGTTCCTGCGCCTTCTTCTTCGGCAGCGACTGCTTGGGCTGGGCTGCGAAGACGGGCATCGGCGCCAGGCCGGCATGGCCGAGGAAACGCGCGACCCGGTCGGTCGCCAGCGCGCCCAGGCTGAGCCAGTGGGTGATGCGCTCGTTCTGCAGACGCACCCGGTCGGCGTGTTCGGCCGGCAGCATCGGGTTGTAGCTGCCGACTTTCTCGATGAAACGGCCGTCGCGCGGCGAGCGGCTGTCGGCCACCACGATGTGGTAGTACGGCCGCTTCTTGGCGCCGGCGCGGGAGAGGCGAATCTTCAGGCCCATGGGGGATCAGGTCTCCGTGGTTCGGGTCGTGGCGTGGAAAGGGGGATCAGAACGGCCGGCGGTTGCCGGGCATCAGAGCGGCCAGGCCGTGCCGCGCCAGCCCCTTCTGTCCCAGCTTGCTCACCCGTTTCATCATGTTCGACATGTCGTCGAACTGCTTGAGCAGCTTGTTGACTTCCTGCACCGAGGTGCCGGAGCCGGCGGCGATGCGCTTCTTGCGGCTGGCCTTGATGATGTCGGGGGCGCGGCGTTCCTTCGGTGTCATCGAGCCGATGATGGCGGCCTGGCGCTTCAGCATGGTCTTGTCGAGGTCGGCCTGGCCGGCGGCTTCCAGCTGCGCCTGGATCTTGCCGGCGCCGGGCAGCATGCCCAGGATCGACGACAGGCTGCCCATCTTGTTGATCTGCTTGAGCTGCTTGGCATAATCCTCGAGGTCGAAGCGGCCCTTCGCCATTTTGCGGGCGAGTTTTTCCGCTTCCTCCTGGTCGATGACCTCGGCGGCCTTTTCCACCAGCCCGACCACGTTGCCCATGCCCAGGATGCGGCCGGCGACGCGTTCGGGGTGGAATTCCTCCAGGGCGTCGATTTTCTCGCCCAGGCCGACCAGCTTGATCGGCGCGCCGGTAATCGCGCGCATCGACAGCGCGGCACCTCCGCGGGCGTCGCCGTCCATCCGGGTCATGACGATGCCGGTGACGCCAACCGCCTCGTTGAAGGCGCGCGCGGTGTTCACCGCATCCTGGCCGGTCATGGCATCGACCACCAGCAGCGTCTCGGCCGGGCTGGTGGCGGCGCGCACCGACTTCACCTCGTCCATCAGCGCGGCGTCGATCGACAGCCGTCCGGCAGTGTCGAGGATGACGATGTTGAACACTTCGCGCCGGGCGGTATCCATGGCGCGGGCGGCGATTTGCAGCGGCGTCTGGCCGGCGACGATGGGAAGGCTGGCCACGCCCGCCTGCTCGGCGAGCTGGGCGAGCTGCAACTGGGCGGCCGGGCGCTGGGTGTCGAGGCTGGCCAGCAGCACTTTCTTGCGCAGCCGCTGCGAGAAGCGCAGCGCCAGCTTGCCCGAGGTGGTGGTTTTGCCCGAGCCCTGCAGCCCGACCATCAGGATGGGCACCGGGGCGGCGGCGTTCAGGTTAATCGGCACCGCGCCGGCGCCGCCGAGCTGCTCGATCATCACGTCGTTGACGATCTTCACCACCTGCTGGCCGGGGGAGACGCTGTCCAGCACCTCCTGGCCGACGGCGCGCTCGCGGACGCGGGCGATGAAGTCCTTGACCACCGGCAGCGCCACGTCGGCGTCGAGCAATGCGAGGCGGACTTCGCGCAGGGCGTCGTTCACGTCCGCTTCGCTCAGCGCGCCGCGGCTACGCAGGCGGTCGAAGACGCCGGAGAATTTTCCCGAAAGGCTTTCGAACACGCGGACCCCAACACCCTACGCGCCGGTGCGCGAACCTTCGCGGACCGACGGATCAGAAGGCGGCGCTTATGGCGCCGGACGGGAGGGGAGTTAAGGAAGGAAGGCCAGGGCTCTGCCCTGGACCCGCCAAGGGCCGAGAGGCCCTTGGAACCCATTACTTTTTTGACAGTCGTTGAACGACGGGGGTGAGGCGGTGAACCGGTTCACCGCCTCACCCCTGTCGTTCAACGACTGTCTAAAGTCGCGGGGTCCAGGGCGGAGCCCTGGCCTTCCTTCATGCCGCGCGGCGAGGGCGCGGCGGATCCAAGAAGGCAACGTTGGTCGACACCTCAGCCGCCAGCGGGATCACTTCCCGCTCGCGCGTGCGGAGAATGTGCGGAAGAATGTCGCGCAGCGCCACCAGCGGCCAGGTCATGCCGGCCAGCGGCGCCCAGTCCGTGTTGTTCGGCGGCCAGCCGAAACCGGCGCGCACATAGGCCAGCAGCGCGCCGATCGCGGCATAGACCGACACGCCAAGGATGCCTGCCCCGGCAACCCAGACCAGCATCCAGCCCAGAATTCCCGCCAATACCGGCTGGAGGAGCCAGCCGAAGGCGCGGATGAACTGCGAGTCCTCGTCGAACATCGTCCCGTTCCTGTCGTATGTTATCCGCACCGTCGTGGCGGAAGCGCCCAGGTGAAGGATTGCTGGGGAACGGACGGACCGGCCCGGAGGCGTTCCGAGCCGTCCCGATGTTTTGCGCCACGTTCTCGGGATTGGCAATCAGCGAACGCCGGGCCGGACAAGCGGGCTATGGAAGAGCCACGGGGCGGCGGCGGCGAAGGTCCGGTATCTGCCGGACGCCGAAATCACCCGCCGGCCGACCGGTCCGCGTCTGCCCTGCGGTGTCGCAATGACCGCCCCATCCGCCGCAGGTGGGCAATGCCCCGCCAGGACCTACGCAACCTTCGCCGTTTCGGTCGGCGATCCGGCTCCACTCGCCACCGCCGCGGTGCAGGCGTCGCCGAAGGCGTCGAGGCCTTGCAGAATGATTTCGGAGTGCTGCCGCATCGTCGCCACGTGCCGGCGGGCGGTCGGCAGGTCGCCGGCCTCGGCAGCGGCAAGGGCGCTGTGACCCGCGTCATGCACGCCCTCGTGAGGCTGCTTGAGGGCCACGAAGGCGGGAAGCGCGACGACGATCGGATCGCTGACACCGTTGTACCAACGGCCCAGGCGGCACTCGTGATGGTTGGCCAGCGTGCGCGACGGCTGTTCGACCCGTCCTTCGACCGCGTTGGCCACCTTCTGGACGAAAGTGAGATGGTCCGCCTTGGTCAGCTTCACCAGATCGGGGATCGTCTCCCGGCTGATGCGGTCGACCTCGGCGGTCGGCAGGCCGGCATCGGCGAACTTGATGTGCAGGCCGGTCGTGCCCTCGGCAATCACCTCGCCGCGCAGCGTCTTCCCGCCGCGGCGCAGCGTGAACTCGACCCTCGCGCCGGTCAGGCCGCGCAGTTTTGTCTCGACGAAGCAGCCGTGTTCCGAAATGTCGCGGGCCACGGCGTCGTGCCTCTGGTTGTGGACGGTGACCGTGGCGTCCGCCAGGCACGGGCGGCGGCGGACCCGGCGGCGGTCCACCTCACCGGTCGAGCCGCGCACCACGCGCACCACCGTGTGGCGCAGATCCACCATCGCGCTCGCCAGCCGCTCGCTGTTGGCATGCACGTCGGCCGCCTGCAGGTCGGCGCGCTCGGCCTCGGTCGAAACTTCGGCGATGCGTGTGGCCATTTCGGTGGCGGCGCCGGCGGTTTGGGCGACGTTGCGTGCAATCTCGGCGGTGGCCGCGCTCTGCTGCTCCACCGCCGCGGCGATCGAGCCGGCGATCGCGCTGACCTCGGTGATGGTCGACTCAATGCGGCCGACCGCGGCGACCGAGGCATCGGTGGCGGTGCGCACCTCGGCGATGTGCCGGGTGATTTCCTCGGTCGACCGGGCGGTCTGGGTGGCGAGTTGCTTGACCTCGCTGGCCACCACGGCGAAGCCGCGGCCCGCCTCGCCGGCGCGGGCGGCTTCGATGGTGGCATTCAGCGCCAGCAGGTTGGTGCGCCCGGCGATCTCCCGGATCATGTCGGCAACCGCGCCGATGCGCGCGACCTGGCCGGTCAGGGTTTCGATGGTGGCACGCGTCTGGCCGCCGGCTTCGACGGCGCGGCTGACCACACCGGCGGACTGGGCGACCTGACCACCGATGTCGCGGATCGAGGCGCTGAGTTCTTCGGCGGCACTTGCCACCATCTGCGCGTTGGCCAGCGCGTTGCGGGCGGCGGCGGCGGCGCTTTGGGCGGCGGCACCGGTGCGGTCGGCCGATGCGTGCATGGCGTGGGCGGTGCCCACCATGGCGGCGGTGCGGGCGCCCATATCGCTGAGCGCCGCGCGCGTCTCGGTTTCGATCGTGTCCGCCATATGGCGCAGCGCGACGCTGTGGGTGGCGGCGGCGGCATGCCCGGCCGCCTGCGCGGCGGCGAGGCGGGAAGCGGTTTCCATGCTCTGGCGAAATACCCGCACGGCGCCCGCCATGGCGCCCACCTCGTCGCGCCGGGCGATGCCGGGGATGGCGATGTCCAGTTCGCCGCCGGCGAGGCGCTGCATGGCGTCCATCAGATGCCCCAGGGACATGATGATGTCGCGCTCAACCAGCCAGGCTGCGAGCAGGGTGACGGCGAGGATCACCCCACCGATTGCCCCGAGCCGAATGAGGGCGGCGCGATAGGCGGCCTCCACATCGTCGACCCACACGCCGGCAAGGAACACCATCTGCCAGGGGGCGAAGCTGGAAACGTAGGAAACCTTCGCCTGCTGGGTGCTGCTGCCCGGTTTGAAGGCCTGGAACCAGACCGCGCCGCCGTCTGCCCCGCGGAGCACATCGCGCGCCAGTTCGGCGGTCGATCGCCCGCGCACGTCCTTGGATAAGGTTGGCTTTCCTTCCCGGCCCGGATCGCCGCCATGCATGACGATGACGCCGTCCGGGGTCTGGACGGAGAAAAATTCGTCGTCGGTGCCGAAGCGCACCCGGTGGACGTCGTCGCGGAAGATCGCGAATGCCTGTTCCTGATTGATTTCATGCCGCTCCACCCTGGCTTGCAGCGCCTGGGCGAAGCCCTTCGCCGTGCGGACAACGGCACGCGCCTTGTCGATCCGGTCGTCGATCATGCTCTGGTGCAGCGTCGAGGCGCCGAAGCCGGCGGTCGCCACCATGGCGAGCGCGCCGAGCCCGATCAGCAACGCGAGCTTGGTCCGCAGTTTGAAACGGCTGAGCAGGGTCACCGCAATTTCCTTCCGGCTGGTGGCAACTGTTTTCGCGAGCGGTGTGGTCGGCAAAACTGGTCAACACGATTCCGAGAATGAAAACCGCGCCAAGAATGAACATCACGAAGGAACGAGCCCAGGTGGCAGGCGTCGCAGACATTGCCGGAGCCGATGAACGCGGCGCTCATAACGTCACAACGACAACGGTCCCGCGGACAATCGCCGTCACTGGTCAGAAAGCATCACGCCCTGGCCTCTCCAAATCCCTTATGCAGCCTTGACGCCGGCGATGAACTGCGCGACTTCGCCCTTGAGTTTTTCCGCCTGCTGCGAAAGCTCCCCGGCAGCGCCGAGGACCTGCGTTGCCGCCGCGCCGCTTTCGGTGGCGCCCTGGCTTACGTTTGCGATGGTGCGCGCGACATGCTGGGAACCTGCGGCAACCTGCTGGATGTTGCGGGCGATTTCCTGCGTGGCCGAGCCCTGCTCCTCCACGGCGGCGGCGACGGTGGCGCCGATCTGGTTCACTTCGGCGATCGTCGTGGCGATCTCGTGGATCGCGTCCACTGCTTCCCGGGTGGCTCCCTGGACCTGGGCGATCTGCCGGGCAATGTCGTTGGTTGCTTTGGCGGTCTGGTTCGCCAGGCTTTTCACCTCCGATGCGACCACTGCGAAACCTTTGCCCGCCTCGCCCGCGCGCGCCGCCTCGATCGTCGCGTTCAGCGCCAACAGGTTGGTCTGCGCGGCGATGTTGGCGATGAGGTCTACGATCTCGCCGATCTTCTGCGAGCCGTCAGCGAGTGCCCGGACGACGCCGTCGGTGCGGTGTGCGCCTTCCTGCGCCTTTCCGGCCATGCGTGCCGATTGCCCGATCTGACGGGCGACCTCCGTGACCGTGGCGGCAAGCTCATCGGCCGCGGTCGCCACTGTGCCAAGATTGACGCATGCCTCCTCCGATGCGGCCGCGACCGTGGCCGACTGCTCGGTGGTTCGTCCGGCGATGCCGGACATTGCCTGGGCGGTGGATTGCAGCTCGGTGGCGGATGCGGCAACGAGCCCCACCATTTGCCCGACCTCGGCCTCGAAGTTCCTGACCAGGTCGTCGAGCCGCCGCGCGCGTGCGTCTTGGGCCGCGTGTGCGGCCGCTTCCGCCTTGGCAAGCCGGGCGGCTTCGAGGCCGTGCTGTTGGAACACGCGCACCGCCGTCCCCATCGCGCCGATTTCGTCCTGGCGATCGGCCGACGGCACCTCGACACCATGCTCGCCGGCCGCCAGCCTGCGCATGACCTCGGCCATGGCGACCACCGGACGCGTGATCGCGTTCGCCACGACAAGGCCCAGCACGCTGCCGGAAGCGGCAATGCCGGCGCCGACGACGATCAGCCAGAAGATGATTGTCCGGCGTGAGTCCGCCATGGAACCGGCAGCGTCCTGTGCCGCCGCATAGGCGAGCTTGATGACCTTATCGCCAAGCTCCTTCATGCGCGGCAGTATATTTTTGAACAGCTCGTTGTTGCTTGCCACCCAATGATGAGCGGCCCTTTCATAATTCAGGGCCGCTTGCTTGAAGGTCGCAACCTGCTGTTGTTCGGCGTCGTTCGCCACCATGCGCTCGAGCAACCCGAGCTTGTCCATCATGCTGACGAAATCCTGATTCATTTGCTCGAGGGTTGCAGGCTTCTGTTCGAGCATATAACGCTTTTCGTTGGCGCGAATAGTGTAAGTATATTCAAGTATGTCCGTCGCAATGGCCTTCTTGCCGGGATAGTCGGTCCCTTTGATATAATCGCGGGCCTGCTGCGTCGCGGTTTCGCCTTCGGTTTCGAGCGAGGCCGCCACTGTCGCCAGACTGACCAGGGCGGCGACACCGCGGCGATAGAGTTCGGCATACGCTGTTGTTCCCTCACGCGCCGCCCTTGACCGTTGCCGCAGCGAGCCGCTGCTGGCCATCGTATCGATGCTGTCGAGCGTGCCGATGATGGTTTTGATATCGTTTTGAGCGGTCTGAAAAGCGTCCTGCGCGCGCGCCTGGTTGTTTGTCGCGCCATTGGCATTGAGCAGGTAGTTCTTCTCCTGCAATATGGTCGCGAGCGCGAAACGCTCGACATTGGTCGAGAGGATCAGATCGTTTAACTGGTCTTTGATTGTTGAAAGACCGGTGTGAGCGACGGCGAACATGGCCATGGCTGTCAGCACCGAAGCGCCCACAAGAATAAGCGCCTTTGAGCGAATTCGCAGGTTGTCGAGGCTTGGCACGGAACATCCCCCGGAGGTCGGAACGATACGTGACGGACAAGACTGTCATTCAGGCGTGCGGGAGCGGTTGGTTGGAAGCATTGCAATTCAGCCCGTTGCCGCATTTTTTCGTCCCGCCGCAGAATCGACCGTGGCGCTCGCCCGATCGCCTGGTCATGGCGGCTTTCGCGCGGCGGTGACTGGTGGCGCGCCGTTTCAGCAACGTGCATCTTCTGCAAACCTGGCCACCCGGCCATCGTGCCGCCCCGACGCCGGCGCGTATCGGGGCACTCACCGCCGCCTGCGACTCCGCTCGCCGGTCAGTTCGAACGCCGGCGCCGCCGCGGCGTCGTCGCCATCGGTGGAGAGGGCATTCGCCAGCGCGGCGATGACGCGCCGGATGGTGTGCTTGAGCTCGGCCAGGCGGGTCTGCTCGGCGATTCCATCCGGATCGGCCGGATCGGCTTGCAAAACAATGATCACGATGTCCGGACCGGCGGATTGACTTGCAGCGAGACGGCGCGGGCGCGGAGGGCAGGCGCATCGTCGTGCTGAAAGCCGCGCCTCTGCTGCGGTCAGCCCCGCGTGGGCATTGTGTCTGCATCGCACTCCGATGCCTTGACGCCCGCCGCAATTGCATCCGCGCCGGGCAAATGGCTGCGGCAACATCGGCATGACGGACGCCATGGCGAGGCCACAAGAAGTCCGAGCGCCGCCGCTCGGCGCCGTCATGGCGGGTAGCTCCCATGCGTGCACGCAGCCGCAACGTTCCGGCTCCACCGAGGCGGCTTTTGGGTGATCGGCATCTGAATCCCTTCTCGCCTTGAACAACGCCAGTGTCCTGCCTAAATCTTAATGAACAATCAAACGGGTCCGTCTCGTTCTGTTTCGCCCCGTTGAAGTTGCCGGCGCCGCGAATCCTGGGGAACCGCTTGTCGCCTCGGGCCCTGAGCGCTAAGAGCCCGGACCGGAAGCCATGTTAACGGTCCGCATCGGGACCTGAGGGCCTTCAGGCGATCAATGTCTGACCGGACTGAAAGGTTGAAACGTTGGGGCGACCTGATGCCCAGGCGTCCGAGGCCTTGGATCGGACAATACTGGAGATGGCGACGCGCCTGTTCGTCGAACATGGCTATGGCGCCAGTTCGATCGAGCAGATCGCTGCGGCCGCCGGCGTCGGCAAACAGACGATTTACCGCCGCTACCCTTCGAAGGAAGTCCTGTTCAAGGCGGTGGTGAGCAGGCTGAGCGATACGATGATCGACAGCATATCGGCGGCCGTGACCTCCTCGTCCGACCCGCTCACCGCCCTGCGCGAAACCTTCCGCGCATTCCTCGATGTTTTGTGCCAGGTGCAAACCATTGCCTTGTATCGTATCCTTATCGTCGAAGCGCAGCCCTTCTCGGCGATCATCGAGCATGCCCGGCTGCGTTTCGATTTGCCGTTCGAGGACGGCGCCAAAAGCCTGATCGCAGAGGCGCAGGCCGCGGGCCAGTTGTCGTCGGATTTCGCTGGCGAGACGATCTACACTGTGCTGTACGGAAGCTTGATCGCAAGGACGCTGAGGCTGAAACTTCTTGACTTGCGCTATCTGTCGGACCCGGCGGAACGTTCTGTTTTTTTCGATAGTGTCTGGACCGCCGGTCTCAAAGGGGTGGCCAAGCGGTAGGCGGCATAACCCACTCATGTCCGGCGGCAAGTCCGTCGATTCGACCGTTCCCGTGTCGCATCAGCACTTGGTTCGTGTATTGACTTATTTCTGGTATGATATTGCGCGTTGCAAACCGCCCGATGCAGGGCGATGGTTGACACACGGAACGTCGCAACGGAACGTCGCAAGAGTACTGTCCGCTACGAGGTGTGCGTTGAACAGCCTTCTGGCCCGGCTGCTGCTGGTCGTCGCGATCGCACTGGTGCCGGTGCTGACGTTCCTGGCCTACACCGAAAGCCAGATGCGCCACGTCCGGCAACAACTTGCCGAAGACGAGGCGCTGCGCCTTCTGCGCCTGGTCAGCGCCGAGCAACAGCGTATCGCCGAAGGGGCGGAGCAGGCGCTGAACACGCTCAGCGGCGCGCCTGCCGTGCAGGACAACCTGCCTGACGAATGCCCGCGCCTGCTGGCCAACCTGCTGGCGCAGGCGCCGCGCTATACCTTCGTGGGTGTTGTCGGCCTCGATGGGCACATCATCTGCGGGTCCGGCGAGTTCGATCGCAATGTCGGCCTGTCCGACCGGGCCTATTTCCGCGACGCTCTGCAGGCCGGGGGCTTCGTCATCGGTGAGTACACGGTCGGTCGCATTTCCGGGCGGAAGTCCCTCCACATGGCCAGGCCGTTCACCACCCGGGAGGGAAACGTCGCGGGTATCGTTGCGGTGGCGCTCGACCTTGACTGGCTACGCCAGCAGCTCGAACATCTCGGTCTGCCGGAGGACATTGCCGTATCGGTGCGTGACCACAACGGCACGATGCTGGCGCGCTTTCCGGACGGGGCCCGTTATGCCGGCCAGACGATGCCAGAGGCGACGCGCTTTAGCCTGGCGGGCGATGCGATCAGGGTCGGTCCGATGGAGGGCGCGGACGGGCGTGTGCGCATCGTCGCCTACGCGCCCGTTGGTACGGCGTTGCAGGGCGTACGCATCTCGGTGGGGTTGGACCGCGATGTCTCGTTCGCTGTGGTGGGGCAGGCAAACCGCACCGGACTGCTGCTGATCGCCGCCGGAGCGGGGTTGGCACTTGTCCTGACGGTCGTGCTCGGCAGGCACCTCATCCGGCGTCCGCTCGACCGGCTGATTGCGGTTGCCGATCGCTGGCGGACCGGCGATCTCGCTGCCCGCACCAACCTGCCTGCCGACAGCAGCGAGTTCGGCCGTCTTGCCGCCGCCTTCGACCGCATGGCTGCCGCGCTGGAGGCAAGGGAGATTGCCCTGTGCACCGCGCTGGAGAGCACCACCGACAGCGTCGCCGTGCTCGACCGTTCCTGGCGCTACACCTACCTCAATGCGCGCGCGAAGGCCAAGGTTGCACAGGGTCGCGATCTGCTGGGCCAGGTGATCTGGGACGCGTTTCCCGAGGTGGCGGGAACCGTCTTCGCCGATGCGTACCGGACAGCGATGGAGAGCGGCGTACCGACGCAGGCGGAGGATGATTATGGTCCGCTAAATGCCCGTTTCGAAGTGCATGCTTTTCCCTCCAAGGACGGCCTGACGGTCTTCTTCCGCGACGTGACCGAGGAGAGCCGGGTCAAGCTGCGGTTTCGTGCCATCTTTGAGCAGGCGGTCGTCGGCATGATGTTGGCCAGCCTTGACTGTGTGCCGCTGCGCATTAACGATAAACTGTGTGAAATCACTGGCTATACGCGTGAGAAACTGCTTGCCGGCCTTTTCCTGGACATCACCCATCCGGACGACCTGACGCTCGGTTCGGCGGAGAAGGCCGCACTGCTCGCCGGAGAAATCGCGACCTTCACGATCGAGAAGCGCTATGTGCGCAGGGACGGCGGGTTGGTCTGGGTCAAACTCACGGACTCCCTGCTGCGCGCGCCCGACGGCCGCGCGGAGTGTTTCCTCGTGGTCGTCGAGGACATCACGGCGCGCAAGCAGACGGAGGAAGACCTGCGGCAGACGGCGGCATTGCTCCGGGCCATCGGCAATTGCTCGCCGGACCCGATTTTTGCGAAGGACACCGAAAGCCGCTTTTTGTTCGCCAACCCCGCCACCCTGGCCGTCGTCGGCAGGACCGCCTCCGAAATCATGGGCCGCACCAACCTCGAGTGGCACACGAACGCCCGGCAGGCCGCGGCGGTGATGGCAAATGACCGGCGCGTGATCACGGCCGGCCGCGCGGAGATCCTGGAGGAGGCGTTCGACGCGGCCAGCCAGGGCCGCCGACTGTTCCGCGCGGCAAAGGCGCCGTTACGTATGGAGGACGGCTCGATCCGGGGCGTGGTTTGCGTGTCGAGCGACATCACGCAGCTCAAGGAGACCGAAATCAGGCTCCGCCAGCTGACAGAGGATCTGCAACAGCGGGTGAACGACGAGGTCGCCGCGCGGCAGCGGCAGGACTTGCTGATGGCGGAACTCGATCACCGCGTGAAGGACATGCTGGCCACCATCCAGGCCCTGGTCCGCCAGAGCGGGACCCGCGCGGACACGCTGGAGGGCTTCCTGACGACGTTCGAGGGCCGTTTGCGCGCCATGAGCTTTGCCCACGACATGCTGGCGACGAGCCGCTGGGAGGGCGCCAGCCTGCGGACGCTGTTTGCCGAGGCGTTGGCGCCCCACATGGACGAGGCCGTGTCTGCCGCGGCGATCGAGACGGGCACATCGGTGTTGTTGCGGCCGAAGGCGGCACTGGCGTTGAGCCTGGCAGTGCACGAACTGGCGCGCAACGCAGCCGCGCACGGCGCGCTGTCGGTACCTGGCGGACGCGTCTGCGTCGATTGGCAGGCTGAACAGGGGGATGACCCGGCGCTGGTGGTGCACTGGCGCGAAACCGGCGGTCCGGTCATCACGCCGCCCGCGCCGCGGGGCTTCGGCCTTGCGCTGATCGAGAACAGCCTGGCGTATGAACTTGGTGGCACGGTGCAGGTCGATTTCCCGCCCGAGGGCCTGAGCTGCACCATGGTGGTGCCGTGGGATCAGATCGCCGCGTTCACCGAACCGGCACCCGCGTTGCCCCCGTCCACGGTGACCGGAACGGCAGCATCGCTGCAAGGTGAGCAGATCGATGAAGCGGGGATCAGGGCCCAGTCGCTGCGCGGACAGCGCATCCTTGTTGTCGAGGACAACGCGCTGCTCGCCGCCAACATCGCCAGCAACCTGGCGACCCTGGGCGCGTCGGTGGTGGGGCCGGTGGCGCGGCTGGAACCGGCGGTGGAACTGGCGGAAACGGCGGAGATCAACATCGCCCTGCTTGACGTGGACCTCGACGGAACGCTGGTCTGGCCAGCGGCCGACCAACTGGCGCGCCGCGGAATCCCGTTCGTGTTCGCCACCGGCTTCCGGGCAAGCCTGGTTATGCCGCCGCGCTTCAAGGACTCCCCGCTGTTGAAAAAACCCTTCACGGTCCGTGAATTACGGGCGGTGCTGTCGCGGTATTTGGAAGTGGTTCAGACTGATTGAAAGCGGCCAGCGCCGCGAGCCCAGGCTGGCCCGGCATTTGACATGCGGCCTCGGCAGAACCCGAAGCCGCCAATGAGACCGGCCAGCGCCGGGGCGGTGCCGGGCACCAACCGGATCGGACTGGTCGCGGAACGCTGCGAAACCGTTCAGCCGGTACCACCAGCCTGCGCGGCCGCGGCGGCGCATTTGCGCATCACCGACGGCAGCGCCGCCGCCTCCAGCGCCGCCACCGGATGCAGGAATCCCTCGCCCTCGATGCGCTCCACCTGTGCTGCGAACAGGGCGATATGCAGTTCGAAATGGGTAAACCCATGCCGCACCTCGCCGGCCGGGGTCCAGATCGCCGGCATCGGAGCATGCACCAGCGCGTCGGCGCGGCTCCAGGGCTCGGCCCGCCAGGGCGTGCCGGGCAGTTCGGTCATGCCGCCCAGCAGGCCGCGCGGCGGGCGGCGACGCAGCAGCACATGGCGCCCATCGGTCAGCCAGAAGCTGGTTCCGTGCCGCAACTTCCGGGCGGGTTTGGGGGATTTGCGCGGCAGTCCGGCCGCGATCCCGTGGCGGCGCCCGGCACAACCCGTCATCCACGGGCACACCGCGCAGGCTGGTGCGGCCGGCGTGCAGATTGTGGCGCCCAGGTCGAACAGCGCCTGGGCGAAATCCGATGGCCGTGCGCGTGCGGCGCCGTCCGCCCCCAGCCGCGCCGCCGCGGCTGCGATCGCCGCCTTGGCGCCCGGCAGAGGCGCCCCGATGGCGAACACCCGCGCCGCCACCCGCTCGACATTGCCGTCCACCGGTACCACCGGCACCCCGAACGCGATCGCCGCCACCGCCGCCGCCGTATAAGGACCGATGCCCGGCAGCGCCCGCAGCGCCACGACATCGCGCGGAAACCCGCCCTGCGCCGCCACCGCCCGCGCGCAGGCATGCAGGTTGCGCGCGCGGGCGTAATAGCCGAGCCCCGCCCAGGCGTGCATCACCGCCTCCTCGGGTGCGGCCGCCAGCGCCGCCACGTCGGGGAAGCGCTGCAGGAACCTTTCGTAGTAAGGTGCAACCGCCGCCACGGTAGTTTGCTGGAGCATGATTTCGCTGAGCCAGACGCGATACGGGTCGGCGGCCTGGCCCGGCCCGGCGCGCCAGGGCAGGTCGCGGCGGTTTCGGTCGTACCAGGCGAGCAGGTCGGCGGGGCGGAGCACGGAGATGACCATGACGGGGGACGAGTCCAACGACAAGCCGGCCCGCTACGTCTACGGCCCGCGCCCGGTCGGCGCGCTGGTGCCCGCCCTCATGCGGCCAGCCTTCCGCCGGCGTGCCCCGGCGACCGCGCAAGTGCTGGCCGACTGGGAAGCCATTGTCGGCCCCGCACTCGCCGCGGTCACCACGCCGCGAAAACTGTTCTCCGGCACGCTGGCCATCGGCTGCGCGGGGCCGGTGGCGATGGAGCTGCAGCATATGGCCGAGCCGCTGATGGCCCGCATCAACGGCCATCTCGGCCATGTGGCGGTGACCAGGCTGCGCTTCATCCAGGACGCCCCGCCGCCGCCGCCCGCATCTCGGCCGCCACGCCCGCAGGCCGTCGCCGCCGCTGCCCGCGCCGTGGAATCGCTGCCGGAAGGGGCGTTGCGGGATGCGCTGGAATCGCTGGGGCGGGTGGTTCTGGGTGGGGGGGCGCGTGAGTGAGGGAAGCAAGGCCAGGGCTCTGCCCTGGACCCCGCACCTTAAGTAATGGGTTCCAAGGGGCCACTGCCCCTTGGCGGGTCCAGGGCAGAGCCCTGGCCTTCCTTCCTTCACTCAATTGCCCTGGACTGAACGCCCGCCTGGGTTCTATGGCAGCAAAACCAGATATAGAGGTTCCAATGCAGGTTTCGCGGCGCATCCTACTATCACTTGTGCCAACCCTGGCCCTTCCCGGGCTCGCCCGAGCGGCCGGCGACGCTGCCACCGCCGAGCGCGCCATCGGCGCCGCCGACGCGCCGGTGAGTGTCACTGAATTCTACTCGCTGACCTGCCCGCACTGCGCCGCCTTCCACCGCGAGACGTTCCCGCGGGTCAAAACCGAACTGATCGACACCGGCAAGCTGCGCTTCGTGTTCTGGGACTTCCCGCTCGACAAAGTGGCCCTGACCGCCGCCATGGTCGCCCGCTCCCTGCCGCCCGCCCGCTACGAGCCGTTCACCGCCGCGTTGCTGGCGTCGCAGGATCGCTGGGCCTTCGCGCGGGGGGTCAATTCCACCGACGAACTCGCCAAAATGGCGGCGCTCGCCGGCCTGCCGCGCGAGGCGTTCGACCGCGCCATCGCCGACGACGCGCTCAGGACCTGGATCATCCAGCGCCAGGACGAGGCGCAGAAGACCTTCGGCATCGATTCGACCCCAAGTTTCGTGTTCAACGGCTGGGGCACGAAAAACCACCGCGAATCGGGATCGCTGAGCTACGAGGCGTTCGCCAAGGCCGTCGCCGCGGCCGCCGGATAGCGGCGCGCGCAGCCCGGGGGGAACCAATTGCCTGTCAGCTTCAGCCGTTTGCGCATCGCCGGGTTCAAAAGCTTCGCCGAGCCGGTGGTGGTCGACATCCTGCCGGGGCTGACCGGCATCGTCGGCCCGAACGGCTGCGGCAAGTCCAACGTGGTGGAAGCGCTGCGCTGGGCGATGGGCGAAACCTCCGCGCGCTCCATGCGCGGCGGCGAGATGGACGACGTGATCTTCGCCGGCACCGCCCACCGCGCCTCGCGCAACCTCGCCGAAGTCACGCTGCATCTGGCCGACACCCAGGGCACCGCGCCACCGCCGTTTCACGAGGCGCCGGAGCTGGAGATCAGCCGGCGCATCGAACGCGGCAGCGGCAGCGCCTACCGCATCAACGGCCGCGAGGCCCGCGCGCGCGACGTGCAGACGCTGTTCGCCGACCTCGCCACCGGCGCGCATTCCTCCGGCCTGGTGAGCCAGGGCACCGTCGGCAGCCTGGTCAACGCCAGGCCGGACGACCGGCGTGCCATTCTGGAAGAAGCCGCCGGCATCACCGGCCTGCATTCCCGCCGCCACGAGGCCGAACTGAAGCTGCGCGCCGCCGAGGCCAATCTCGCCCGCGCCGAGGATCTGCGCGGCCAGCTTGAGACGCAGTTGGAGGGGCTGAAACGCCAGGCCCGGCAGGCCAACCGCTACCGCACCATTTCCGGCCTGATCCGCAACGCCGAGGCCGAACTGCTGGCGATCCAGCGGGCCAAGGTCGAGCACGCCAGGGCGGACGCCCGGGCGGCGCTGGCCGAGGCGGAGGCAGCGGTGGCCGCCGCCACCGCCGCCGCCACCGCCGCCAGCGCGGCCGCGGCCGAAGCCACCGCCCGCCTGCCGGCACTGCGCGAGACGGAGGGGCAGGCGCGCACCGCGCTGGAGCGCCACCGGCTCGCCCGTGAGCAGATCGCCGCCGAGGAGACGCGGGCACGCGAGGCGCTGGCCGCCGCCGCGGCACGGCTGGAACAGGTGGTGCGCGACCTCGCCCACGCCGAACAGACCAGCCGCGACGCCGTCGCCGCCATGGCCCGGCTGGACGAGGAGGCCGCCCGCCTCGCCGAGGCCGACGCCGCCCACCCAGCCCGCCTCGCGCAGGCCGAAGCCGCCGCCGCCGAGGCCGAAGATGCGGCGCGGGCCGCCGATGCCGAGGCCAACCGCGCCACCGAGCACGCCGCCGAACTGGCCGCAAGCCACCGCGCCCTGTCCGAGGCGCTGCAAACCGCCGAAGCGCGCGCCCAGCGCCTGACCGAGCAGCACGCGCGCCTGACCGCCGAGCAGCGGGAGGTCGCGGCCCTGCTGGTCGATCCGGCCGAGCTGGCGGCGGCCGACGCGGCGTGCGGGGAACGGCAAGCCGCGCTGGACGCCGCCCGCGCCGCCCTGGAAGCCACCGAGCAGACCCGCGCCGCCGCGCTGCAGCACGCCGCCGCCGCCCGCGCCGCCGCGGTGGAGGAAGCCCAGCGCCTGCGCGCCAGCGCCACCGAAACCGCCGCGCGGCTGCGCCGCACCGCCCAGGAAACCGCCGCCGCCCTGCGCCGCAGCGCGAACGCGCAGGCCGTCGCCCTGCGCGAGGCCGCCCGCGACCAAGGCGCCAAGCGCCGTGCCGACGCCGAGGCCGCGCTGACCGCCGCGCGCGAGCAGGCCACCGCCGCCGAGTTGCTCCGGACCCGGCTGGAAGCCGAGGCGCAGGCCCTGGCCGAGGTGCTGTCGGTCAAGGACGGCGAGCGCTGGCCGCGCATGGTGGACCAGCTTGAGGTACCGGCCGGGCTGGAAGCCGCCCTCGGCGCGGCCCTGGGCGAGGAACTGGAATTCGGCGGCCGACACCGGCGCCGCCCGGCACTGGCGCGAACTGAAGCCGCTCGACCCGCTGCCGGCGCTGCCCGATGGCGTCACCCCGCTGGCGGCGTTGGTGCGCGCGCCGGCCGCGCTGGCGCGCGCCCTGTCGCAAATCGGGCTGGCGGAGGATGGCGCCGGGGCGCAGCCCGGCCTGCGGCCCGGACAGACGCTGGTGTCGCGCGCGGGCGCGGTGTGGCGCTGGGACGGCTATGTCATCCAGGCCGGCACGCCGACCGCCGCCGCCATCAGGCTGCAGCAGCGCAACCGGTTTGCCGAACTGCGCGCCCGCCTCGCCGACGCCACCGAAGCCGCCGAAGCCGCCCTGGCCGCCCGCGCCGCAGCCGAGGCGGAAAATCAGACCGCGCGCACCGAGTTGGCCGCCGCCGAACGCGCCGCCGCGGCCGAGGCGGACGCCACCGAACGCAACGCCGGCACCGAAGCGGAAACCACCGAACGCAGTGCCCGCAGTGAGGCCGACTCGGCCGAGCGCAGCGCCCGCGACTCGGCCGAGAGACTCGAACGCGACTCGCGCGCTGCCGCCGAGTTGGCGGAACGGGATGCGAACGCGGCCGAGCAGCAGGCCCGCGCCGCGCGCCGGGACGCCGAACAGGCTTTGGAGCGTGCGCGCGCCGCCGCGACGGCACTCGCCGCGCGCGCGGCGAGTGCCGAAGCTCGCAAACAGGCGCTCGACGCCCAGCAAGCCCGGCTGGGAACCGAGACCACTGAGGCCGACGCGGCACTGGCTGCTTCGCGCGAGGCCATGGAGGGGCTGGCCGATCCGGCGGCGGCGCGCAGCGTCATGGAGCAGGCCCGTGCGGCGCTCGCCGCCGCCCGCGCGCGCGAGGCCGAAACCCGCGCCGAGTGCCAAGCCCTGGCGCGGGCCGCCGCCGGGCGGGCGCATCGCCGGCGCACGCTCGCGGCCGAGCGCGAGGACTGGGACATGCGCGCCCGCGATGCCGGTGAGCGTGTTGTCGACCTCGCCGCGCGGGAGGCGGCGGCGCGCGCCGACCACGCCGCCCGCGCCGCCGCCCCCGATGCCGCCGCCGCCCGGTCGATCGCCGCGCTGGATGCGCTGGAAGTGGCGGAGGCCGCGCACCGCCAGGCCGCCGATGCGCTCATGCAGGCCGAGGGCGAAGCCACCGCCGCCGACCGCGCCGCCCGCGCGGCCGAATTGGCGCTGGCCGCCGGGCGCGAGCGGGTGGTGCGGCTGCAGGGCGAGGCGACCCAGGCCGATCATGCCTGGGGCGTGGTGGCCGAGCGCATTCTGGAGCGCCTCGGCGCCAGCCCGGCCATGCCCGACCCGCCGGCCGAGATCGGTCCGGAAACCGAGGACAAGGCAAGGCGCAAGCTGGAGCGGCTGCAGCGCGAACGCGAGGAGATGGGGCCGGTCAATCTGCGCGCCGAGGTCGAGGCCGACGCGATGGCCAAGCAGATCGACACGATCGTGCGCGAGCGCGACGAGCTGGGTGCCGCCATTGCCAAGCTGCGCGGCTCGATCGGCCATTTGAACCGCGAGGGCCGCGAGCGGCTTTCGGCGGTGTTCGAGGCGGTGGACACGCATTTCCGGGCCTTGTTCACCCGCATGTTCGGCGGCGGGCGGGCGCATCTGGCGCTGGTCGGCTCGGATGATCCGTTGCAGGCCGGGCTGGAGATTTACGCCCAGCCGCCGGGCAAGAAGCTGGCGACGCTGTCGTTGCTATCGGGCGGCGAGCAGGCGCTGACGGCGCTGTCGCTTATTTTCGCGGTGTTCCGCTGCAATCCCGCGCCGGTATGTGTGCTGGATGAGGTCGACGCGCCGCTGGACGACGCCAATGTGGACCGGTTCTGCCTGCTGCTGGAGGACATGGTGCGTGACACCGGTACCAGGTTCCTGGTCGTGACTCATCATCATCTGACGATGGCAAGGATGGACCGGTTGTATGGCGTGACCATGCAGGAGCGCGGCGTGTCCAGGGTTCTGTCGGTTGATTTGCAGCTAGCCGCGCAGATGGTCGATCCGGGCCGGATCGCAGCGGAATAAAAGTAATGGGGTCAAGGGGGCCACTGCCCCCTTGCGGGTCCAGGGCAGAGCCCTGGCCTTACTTACTTATCCAAGCCAACGATCTCCCCAACATGATACCCCTGCGCAAACAAAAGCGCCCGAAGCGTCCCATGCCGTATTTGTGCCCGTGCCTGCCCCGCCACCAAAGGCTTGGCGTGAAACGCCACCCCCAGCCCCGCTTCCAGGATCATCGGCAGGTCGTTCGCCCCGTCGCCCACGGCCAGTGTCGCCGCCATTTTCAGCCCGCGCGCCGCGGCCAGTTCGCGCAGGGTGGCGAGTTTGGCGTCGCGGCCCAGGATCGGCTCGCCCACGCCGCCGGTGAGCGTCTGGCCGTCATCGAGCAGGATATTGGAGAAGTGCACGTCGAACCCGACGGTTTCCGCCACCCGGCTGGTGAAGAAGGAGAACCCGCCGGACACCAGGGCGGTGGTGGCGTTGTGCGCGCGCATGGTGGCGACCAGTTCGCGTGCGCCGGGCGTCAGTTCGGTGTTCGCCCAGGTTTTCTCCAGCGCGTCGAGCGGCAGGCCTTTCAGCATGCCGACGCGTTCGCGCAGGGCGGCGGCGAAATCGAGTTCGCCGTTCATTGCCCGTTTGGTGATGGCGGCGATGCGGTCTTTCAGGCCGGCGAAGGCGGCGATTTCGTCCAGCGTTTCGGTGGTGACGATGGTGCTGTCCATGTCGGCCACCAGCAGGCCTTTGCGGCGGCCGCGCGCGCGGGTGGGGATGGCGTCTACCGGTGCGCCGTCCAGTGCCGCCACGACCGTGTCCATATCGGGCGGCCCGAGGCAGGGGATGTCGGCCGCCTCGCCGGGCGAGAGCGGCACTGGCGGGCGGCCCTGGATGGCGTCGCGCACCCGGGCGATGATGGCATCGGACAGGGTAGCCGACGTGCGGTCGACGGCGAGGGTGAGAATATGGCTCACGGGATCGGGCTCATGACGGTGCCGGTATGCTGGCGGATGCGTCCGGCCGCAAGCCGTGGATGAGAAACCCTTCGCGCTGATCGTCGCCGGCCCGACCTGCAGCGGCAAATCCGCACTTGCGCTGGGGCTGGCCGAACGTCTGGGCGGCATGGTGATCAATGCCGACGCCATGCAGTGCTATCGCGAATTGCGGGTGATCACGGCGCGCCCGAGCGCGGCGGAGGAAGCGCTGGTGCCGCATCGTCTGTATGGCGTGCGCCCGGCCGCCGAGCCCGGCCATGCCGCCTGGTGGCGGGACGCCGCGCTGGAGGCGATGGCGCAGGCGCGCGCTTCCGGTCGGCTGCCGATCGTGTGCGGCGGCACCGGCCTGTATTTCTGGTCGCTGGTGCACGGCATCGCCGACATCCCCGGCGTGCCGGAGCACGTCCGCGCCGAGGCGCGAGGGATGCTCGCGGAACTTGGACCGCAGCGCCTGCATGATGCGCTCGCCGAAGTGGACCCGGCCACCGCCGCGACCCTGCGCCCCAGCGACAGCCAGCGGCTGGCGCGCGCCTGGGAGGTGTGGCGCGCCACCGGACGCGGACTTTCCGCCTGGCAGGCGCAGCCGGGCACCCCGGCGCCTTGGCGCTTTGCAGCCCTACTGCTCGACCCGCCGCGCGCGGCACTGCGCGCCGCCATCGCCGCAAGGTTCGCCGCCATGCTGGAGCAGGGAGCGCTGGCGGAGGTGCGGGCGTTGCTTGCCCTCGGTCTCGATGCCGCGCTGCCGGCGATGCGCGCGCATGGCGTGCCGGAACTGGCGGCGCATCTGCGCGGCGAGATCACGCTGGCGGAAGCGGAACGGCGCGCGGTGCTGGTGACCGGGCAGTACACCAGGCGGCAGGCGACCTGGTTTCGTCATCGTCGTCTGGTAGACAATGCAGGCATGCATACGATCCATGCGCGGATCTCCGGTTTGACGCAATTTTCGGAAAGCGAATTGGCCCAAATGATTTCGTTTATTCGCGGCTCGGGTTGACGTGCCGGATCAGCCGGACTATGGGTGCCCGGCCATGACAGACGCAGCACACACCCAGGACCGCCCCGAAATCCTCACCGCCAGCGGTGCGGAGATTCTCCTGCGCGCACTGAAAGACCAGGGGGTCGATGTTATCTTCGGCTACCCGGGCGGGTCGGTACTGCCGATCTATGATGCGCTGTTCAACCAGAACGCCATCCGCCACATCCTGGTGCGCCACGAGCAGGCCGCGGTGCACGCAGCCGAAGGCTATGCCCGCAGCACCGGCCGCGTCGGCGTGGTGCTGGTCACCAGCGGCCCCGGCGCCACCAATGCCGTTACCGGCCTGGCCGACGCGCTGCTGGACAGCATCCCCATCGTCTGCCTGACCGGGCAGGTGCCCACCCATCTGATCGGCAACGACGCCTTCCAGGAAGCCGACACCACCGGCATTACCCGCCCCGCCACCAAGCACAATTATCTGGTCAAGCGTGCGGGCGACCTCGCCCGGGTGATCCACGAGGCGTTCTATGTGGCGCGCAGCGGCCGGCCCGGCCCGGTGGTGATCGACCTGCCGAAGGACATCCTGATCGGCAAGGCCCCCTACACGAAGCCGGCGGAAACCCCGCACCGCTCCTACCGCCCGCAGACCGAGCCCGATGCGGCGCTGATCGCGCGCGCGGTCGAAATCCTGAAATCGGCCAAGCGGCCGGTGATCTATACCGGCGGCGGCGTCATCAACGCCGGCGCCGCCGCCTCCGAGGCGCTGGTGCGCTTCGTGCACAAAACCGGATTCCCCTGCACCAACACGCTGATGGGGCTCGGCGCCTTCCCGGCCAGCGACCCGCAATTCCTCGGCATGCTCGGCATGCATGGCACCTACGAGGCCAACCTCGCCATGCACGGCTGCGACGTGCTGCTGAACATCGGCGCGCGCTTCGACGACCGCGTCACCGGGCGGCTGAACGCGTTCAGCCCCGGCAGCCGCAAAATCCACATCGACATCGACCCCTCCAGCATCAACAAGAACGTGCCGGTGGAACTGTCGATTGTCGGCGATGCCGGGAGGGCACTCGCCGCCCTGCTGGCGGCCTGGGATGAGGACGAAACAGCTCTCGATCGCCCCGCTATCGCGTCGTGGTGGCGGCAGATCGATGCCTGGCGCGGCATCGACTGCCTGCGCTTCACCCAGCCGCGCGAGGCCGGCTCGATCATCAAGCCGCAATACGCCATCCAGCGGCTGTACGACATTACCCGTGCGGTGAAGCAGGACATCTTCATCACCACCGAGGTCGGCCAGCACCAGATGTGGGCCGCCCAGTATTTCAAGTTCGAAAAGCCGAACCATTGGATGACCAGCGGCGGCCTGGGCACCATGGGCTACGGCCTGCCCGCGGCGATGGGCGTGCAGATCGCCCATCCCGACGCCCTGGTCATCGATATCGCCGGCGAGGCCAGCATCCTGATGAACATCCAGGAGATGGGCACGCTGTCGCAGTACAAGTTGCCGGTGAAGATTTTCATTCTGAACAACGAATACATGGGCATGGTGCGGCAGTGGCAGGAATTGCTGCACGGCAGCCGCTACTCGGAGAGTTATTCCGCCGCCTTGCCCGATTTCGTCAAGCTGGCCGATGCCTACAACGCCGTCGGCCTGCGGGCGACGACGGTGGACGAGCTGGACGGGGTGATCCGCGAAATGCTCGCCTGCGACCGCGCCGTGATCGCCGACATCGCCGTCGACCCGAAGGAAAACTGCTACCCGATGATCCCGTCGGGGGCAGCGCACAACGAAATGATCCTGGGCAGCGAGCAAACCGGCGGCGTCGCCGGCGTCACCGACGAGGGCAAGGTACTCGTCTAGCCCCGCCGGACCGCCGCCTTCGCACCCAAGCCTGACAGTATCGAGACCGCAATGGCCCAGGACAACACCAATTCATACCGCACGGCGACCATCGCCGTGCTGGTGGACAACGAACCCGGCATCCTCGCCCGCGTCGTCGGGCTGTTCTCCGGCCGCGGATATAATATCGACAGCCTGACCGTCGCCGCGGTCGAAGACGGCGGCCAACGCAGCCGGATCAACATCGTCACCTCCGGCACCGAAATGGTGATCGAACAGATCAAGGCCCAGCTCGACCGGCTGGTGCCGGTGCACCGGGTGGCCGATCTTTCCAAGGACGGCCCGCATCTGGCGCGCGAAATGATGATGATCAAGGTGATCTGCCCGCACCAGGACGGCGGCGGCGGCAACCGCGCCGAGGCGTTGCGCCTGGCGGATGCCTTCCGCGCCCGGGTGGTGGACGCCTCCACCGAGAGCTTCGTGTTCGAAATGACCGGCGACACCGCCAAGCTCGATGCCTTCGTGGAACTGATGCGCCCGCTCGGGCTCGCCGAGGTGTCCCGCACCGGCGTCGCCGCCATCGCCCGCGGCACGCGGGTGATCTAACTTAACTGCGTCTCCCCCTCCCCTTGAGGGAGGGGGCCGGGGGGAGGGGTGCGGGCCGCACGGAAATTCGCTGCCGGCCCGCACCCCACCCCCCGGCCCCCTCCCTCAAGGGGAGGGGGAGAAGAACAGCGCCGGGGACCCATACCGACGCCGCCACCCACGACACCACCCGAAAGGACCCCCCATGCGCGTTTATTACGACCGCGACGCCGATGTGAATCTGATCAAAGCCAAGAAAGTTGCGGTGATCGGCTACGGCAGCCAGGGCCACGCCCACGCCCAGAACCTCAAGGACAGCGGCGCCCCCGACGTGGTTGTCGGCCTGCGCCCGGACTCGGCGGGCGTGGCCAAGGCCGAAGGCGCGGGCCTGAAAGTGCTCGACCCGGCGGACGCTGCCAAATGGGCCGACGTGGTCATGGTGCTGACCCCCGATGAAGGCCAGGGCGACCTGTACCGCGACAAACTCGCCCCGAACCTGCGCCCCGGCACCGCGCTCGCCTTCGGCCACGGGCTGAACATTCACTTCAACCTGATCGAGCCGCGCCCCGACCTCGACGTGTTCATGATCGCCCCGAAAGGCCCCGGCCACACGGTGCGCAGCGAATATTTGCGCGGCGCCGGCGTGCCCATGCTGATGGCGGTGCACCAGGACCCCTCGGGCAATACCACCGAAATCGCCAAATCCTACGCCTCGGCGATCGGCGGCGGCCGCGCCGGCATTATCGAAACCACCTTCAAGGAAGAATGCGAAACCGACCTGTTCGGCGAACAGGCCGTGCTGTGCGGGGGCCTGGTCGAACTCATCCGCGCCGGCTACGAAACGCTGGTGGAAGCCGGCTACGCGCCCGAGATGGCCTATTTCGAGTGCTGCCACGAAGTGAAGCTGATCGTGGACCTGATCTACGAAGGCGGCATCGCCAACATGAACTACTCGGTGAGCAACACCGCCGAGTATGGCGAATACGTGTCGGGCCCCCGCATCATCACCGCGGCGACCAAGGCGGAGATGAAGAACGTGCTGGCCGACATCCAGAGCGGCAAATTCGTCCGTGAATGGATGCTGGAGAACAAGGTGAACCAGCCCAACTTCAAAGCCCTGCGCCGCCGCCTGGGCGAACAGCCGATCGAACAGGTCGGCGCCAAGCTGCGGGCTATGATGCCTTGGATTGGCAAGAACGCGCTGGTTGATAAGTCTAAGAACTGAGGCTGGGGTGAGTTTGGGGGAAGAAGAAAGTTAAGGAAGGCCAGGGCTCTGCCCTGGACCCGCCAGGGGCCGGGAGGCCCCTGGACCCTGCTTTTTTCAAGATATAAGCACACTACGTTTGGTCTGCCGTCGGTTGATAGGCCGGTAACCGCGCCGCGTCGCGGAACCGCAACGCCAGATCCTCAAGCTCCTTCCGCGGCATATCCGAGCGATCTTCTCGTTCGCCCTGGGTCGCCTCCGCGACGCTGAGGCGCGGCCGCGCCGAATTCGGTTCGCGCTGTCATACAAGTGGCGCGTTGCGCACGCAGTCGCCCATGGCAGGCGGCAGATTTGTCGCGTTACAAATAGCAGGCTGCGTCCCTCCATTGCGTTGTGGGAATTCAGATGCGCGGGATCAAGACAACGCCACCGAAGTCGCTGGCGAAAGCGCGGACGACCTGCCCGGTGACTTCGGTGGCATGGCTGCCCTCGCCTGGCGCGGGTCCCGGAACCGGCCACGCGCGGCGTCACAAGATGGCGCGAGGCGGGCGCCGGCTCGCCGCGGTGATTCTCGCGCTCATGCTGGCGAGGTGCGAATCCGCGCGTCCCGATTTCAACGCCCGCAGCCTCCAGGACTGCGCCCAAGGCGACCGCGAGGCATGCCGAATGCTCGATGCCCTCAGCCCGCCCACGAACGGACAAACCGCGCCGGCTCGCCCCGCGCCGCCGCCACGCCGGACGCGCGTTCAGACCGATGTTGAAGCCATGATGAAAGGCATCGAACGGGCGAGATCGGCGCCCAGGGCCGGGTACCACGAAAACGTCCCTTCGCACGATGCGCCGGTCCCGGCTGGTCCGCCCCCCGGCCACCCGCCGGCCGACGGCGTGCCGCCCGAGTGACCCGACCCGGAACCACGCCCATGGCGGCCCGGCACAACATTGCCGGCACAACATTGTCGGCACAACATCGCAACACGAATACCGGTTTCGCCGGCCCGCGCCGATGCCTCTTGATTAGGCATTCCGTACAGGCCGCTGAATTGACTGTCTTCGCACTGGATTAGCCAGCGATTTCCCCCAAGTTTATCCACAGGAACTGGGGATAGTCCTTGCTGCGCGGCGCCGAGGCAGCGGCAGGTGACACGTTGAATTGACATGGTACCCCGCGGTTGCCTTTTGACGCGGAGCCCGACGCTTTGCGACATTCCCCGCGCGACGACGGCCGCATGACCCGCCCGCTGGGCCATGGCGACCGGCAATCCGGGGCATTTCCGGCCTTTGGCTGGCTTTGCCCCGGGGAGCCATCGGCGGTCAAACGATGAGGTGCTTCGGTGCCTCTCCGGCCCTCTCCTGATCCAGTGACGGAGATGACGATGGAGACCTATAGATGACGACGGAGACCTGTAATCAGCTCGACACGTTCCTGATTGACGGCAAGCCGCTCGGGGAATGTACGACAGCGGAAGCTCTCGCCTGGGCAGCGCGCGAGAAGCGGAGAGTGCTGGACGTTTTAGCGTGGGTTGCCAGCGTTGAACGCCAAGGTATGGCAACGCGAACGCTGGAGCCAGACGGCAACGCACAACAACCGATGCCCGCATAATGAACAGCGAGGCCCCGGGGCAACCCGGGGCCGTCAGGCTGAACGGAGCCGCTGCACCGCCGAGAACAAAACAGCAAATTCGGTCGTATGGTTTTCAGCGCGCGCGGCACCACATCCGCCCCGTGCCGCATCAGGTCCCGTC
The DNA here is from genome assembly GCA_963714255.1 of uncultured Alphaproteobacteria bacterium. GTDB lineage: Bacteria > Pseudomonadota > Alphaproteobacteria > Acetobacterales > Acetobacteraceae > Rhodovastum. Next base: position 67,332 of record CAVQNU010000032.1, on the reverse strand, counting down.
TTGGTGTTTCCCCGTCTTGGCGGCTCTTTGAAAATCCTGGAGGTCCGGGCGGGAATCGAACCCACATACGCGGATTTGCAGTCCGCTGCATCACCACTCTGCCACCGGACCAACGCCGCCAGGGAGCGATATTATCGGGCTGCCGCCAACCGCGGTCAAGACGGCTGCTTGGCGGCCGGTTGCCGGGCCCTTATAACGGCGCCTCCCTGACGAGCGCAGCCCGCCCCATGACAGGTTCTCCAATCGACGACGCCCTGCGCCGCAGCAATATGGTCGATGGCCAGTTGCGCCCCAACAAGGTCTCCGACAGCCGCGTGCTCGCTGCCATGCGCAGCCTGCCGCGCGAGCGTTTCCTGCCGCCGGCGCTGGCGGCCCTCGCTTATGCCGACGGCAACGTGACCTTGCCAGGCGGGCGCTGCCTGATCCAGCCGATGGTGCTGGCCCGGCTGGTGCAGCTCGCCGACCCCGGACCGGGTGAGCGCGTGCTTGTGGTGGGGGCCGGTGCCGGATATGGCGCCGCCGTGCTGGCCGCCTGCGGTGCCGGCGTGGTGGCGCTGGAGGAGGACGAGGATTTGCTGGGCATCGCCCGCACCGTGCTCCCGCAGGTGGTGCCCGGCGCGCAGGCCTCGGCCATGCAACCGGACCCCGGCTTGGAAATCGTGTCCGGCCCGTTGGCGGCCGGCTGGCCGGCGGGGGCGCCATACGATCTGGTGTTCATCGAGGGCGGCTTCGAACACGTGCCGGCCGCGATCGCCGAGCAGCTCCGTCCGGCCGGCGGGCGGCTGGTGGGTGTGCGCGTCCTGGCCGGACGGGTCGGCCAGGCCGTGGTGGGCGAGCGGGTCGGCGCTGCGCCGGCGATCAGTCTGCGCCCGGCCTTCGACTGCAGTGTCCCGTTGCTCGCCAGCCTGCGCTGTGTGCCCGGTTTCGTGTTCTGACAGCGTGTTCCGGGCGCCTCATGCGACAGGAATTGAAGCGGGCGCGCACCTAAATCGTAGCGATCCGGCCCCGGTTGTGGCAGACGGAGCTGTTCGTGGCGCTGCCGCGGCCATTCCGGATCGCGCCGCCGCGCGGCCCGTGCGGCCGTGTCCGCCGGCAGCAAATGAGGGTCGAAGCATGTTTCTGCGCTCCGGTTTCGCCGTCGGCTTCCTCGCCGCTGTTGCGGCCAGCGGTTCCGCAAGGGCGGAAACGCGGACGCTGAGCGAAGCGCTGGCGGCCGCCTATTCCACCAACCCCTCGCTGCTGGCCGCCCGCGCCCAGTTGCGCGCGGTGGACGAGAACGTCCCCCAGGCCCTCGCAGGGTGGCGGCCCCAGGTCAGCTTGTCGGGAACGGCTGGTTACGACGAGTATACCACCATCATTCGCACGAAGGGATCGCAGTACGCGCCCGCCTCCAGCCAGGCGACCAACAATTTGCTCGGCACCAGCAGCGGTCAGTTGCAGGTCACCCAGCCGCTCTGGCGCGGCGGCCAGACGCGGGCCAGCACCAACCGGGCGGAAAACCAGGTGATGGGCCAGCGGGCCCGCCTGATCGCCGCCGAGGTGCAGCTTTTCAGCGACACGTCCTCCGCCTTTGTCAGCGTCATCGCCAACCAGCAGGTGCTGACGCTGAACATCAACAACGAGCAGGTGCTCGCGCGGCAGCTGCAGGCCACCAACGACCGCTTCCGGGTCGGCGAAATCACCCGCACCGATGTCGCCCAGGCCGAGGCCGCGCTGGCCGGCGCCACCGCCACACGGCAAACCTCCGAAGGCAACCTGCAGACCGCACGTGCGCAGTACCAGCGCCTGGTGGGCGAACTGCCCGGTGCCCTGATCGAGCCGCAGCCGCTGCGCCTGCCCATGCGTACGCTGCAGGAAGCGAAGGCGCTGGCCGCGTCCAACAATGCCACTGTGATCGCCGCGCTGTTCGACGACGCCGCGGCGAAGGACAATTTCGACCTCCAGTATTCCAAGCTGATGCCCAACATCAGCTTGCAGGGATCGCTGTCCAACAGCCAGAGTTCGCAGCTCCCGGGCGAAACCATCAGGTCCGGCCAGATCGTCGCAGCGCTCACCGTGCCGCTGTATCAAGGGGGCGCGGAGTACAGTGCCATCCGCCAGGCCCGGCAGCAGCAGCAGCAGGCCCACAAGCTGGTCGATGACGCCCGCCGCGCCGCCGTGCAGCAGCTCATCGCGGCGTGGGAGACCTATGACGCAGCGAAATCGGCCATCGAGAGCACGCGGTCGCAGATCCGCGCCAACGGGATCGCGCTGGAAGGGGTGGAGCGCGAGGCCATCGTCGGCAGCCGCACCACCCTCGACGTCCTGAACGCCGAGCAGCTGCTGCTCAACTCGCGGGTCACGCAAGTGCAGAACCTGGCCAATCTGGTAACCGCCAGCTATTCCGTGGCTGCCGCTGTCGGCCGCCTGACCGCGCGCGACCTGACCCTGCCGGTGCCGCTCTATGACGATACCGCATACTACGCCGCGGTGCGCGACCGCTGGATCGGCACCGGCGACTACGCCACCGACCAGCCCGGCCGGTGATCGCGCGCGTGGCCGGGCAGGGACCGGGGAGCGACGCATGAGTGGATCCCAAGCTGGCGCCCCCCCACAAGGCGCTGCCGCTGACCCGTCGATGGAGGATATCCTAGCCTCTATCCGGCGCATCCTCAGCGAGGACGAGGCCGCCGCCGGGTCAACCGCCGAACCTGCGCCGCCGCCGCTGGCCGAGCCCGATGTGCTGGCGCTTGATACCTCGATGCTGGTGGTGGAGCCGCCGCAAGCCGCTCCGCCGGAGCCCAGCCCTGCCGAGCCGGCGCTCCCCGACCCCGGCTTGCCGCCGGACGAACCCGGCCCGCCGGAACCGGTGGCACTCGAGGCACCGGCGCTGGCGGAACAAGCTGTGGAGCCGGACCCGTCCGTTACGGCTGAGCCCGTCGGTTTCGAGCCCGTCACGGCCGGGCTGGTGGCGCCCGAGGCCGCCGCTGCCGCCGCCTCCTCAGTGGGTACGTTGGTGCGCACGCTGGCCGAGCACCACTCGCTCTCGGTCTATCGCGGCGGCCCGACGCTGGAGGACATCGTGCGTGAGGAAATGCGGCCGATTCTGAAAGCGTGGCTCGACGAGAACCTGCCGCCGCTGGTTGAGCGGCTCGTCCGGGCGGAAATCGAACGGGTCGTTGGGCGCGCGGCTTCCTGAAGGAAGGCCAGGGCTCTGCCCTGGACCCGCGTCGCGCGCAGCGCGCCTCCGGCGCGACGGCCGAGAGGCCCCTGGACCCCGCCACTTAAGACAGTTGTTACACGAGGGGGGGAAGCGGTGAACCGGTTCACCGCCTCACCCCCTCGTATAACAACTGTCTAAAAGTAATGGGTTCCAAGGGCCTCCCGGCCGTCGCGCCGGAGGCGCGCTGCGCGCGACGCGGGTCCAGGGCAGAGCCCTGGCCTTCCTTTTCCGCTCTGGCGATCCCCGAGCGTCGCGGGCATTTATTCCCCCCCTCAGCCCGACAGGCACCGAGACCAATGCTGGACAAGACGCATACCCCGGACACCACCGAGACGCGGCTCTACGAGGGCTGGGAATCATCGGGCGCCTTCGCCTGCGACCCGGCGAGCAATGCGGCCCCGTTCACCATCATGATCCCGCCGCCGAACGTCACCGGCAGCCTGCACATGGGGCATGCGCTGACTTTCACGGTGCAGGACACGCTGATCCGCTGGCGCCGCATGCAGGGCCGCGACGTGCTCTGGCAGCCCGGCACCGACCATGCCGGCATCGCCACCCAAATGGTGGTGGAGCGCCTGCTGGCCGAGCAGGGGATCAGCCGCCAGGCACTCGGCCGCGCGGGGTTCCTGGAACGCGTCTGGCAATGGAAGGCCGAGTTGGGCGGCACCATCACCCGCCAGTTGCGCCGCCTCGGCGCCTCGCTGGACTGGCCGCGCGAGCGCTTCACCATGGACGAGGGCCTGTCGGCCGCGGTGCGCGAAGTGTTCGTCACGCTGTACCGCCAGGGGCTGATCTACCGCGACCGGCGGCTGGTGAACTGGGACCCGAAATTCCAGTCCGCCATTTCCGACCTCGAGGTCGAAAGCCGGGAACTGGCCGGAAATCTCTGGCACATCACCTACCCGATCGAGGGCGCGCCGGACCGTTTCATCACCGTCGCTACCACCCGCCCCGAAACCATGCTGGGCGATACCGCCGTGGCGGTGCATCCCGAGGATGCGCGGTTTGCCGATCTTGTCGGCAAATTCGCCATCCTTCCCCTGGTCGGCCGGCGTATCCCCATCGTTGCCGACACCTACTCCGACCCGGAGAAGGGCACCGGCGCGGTAAAGATCACGCCCGCCCATGATTTCAACGACTTCCAGGTCGGCCAGCGGCACGCCCTGCCGATGCCGTCCATACTCGACCGCGAGGCGCGGGTGACGCTGGCGGAAATCGAGGATGCGCTCGCGGCCGCCCCAGGCGTGGCCGACCCCGGTTTCGTCCGCGCGTTGGAGGGCCAGGACCGGTTCGCCGCCCGCAAGGCGATCGTGGCGAAGCTGGAGGAACTCGGCCTGCTGGTGCAGACCGTCGCGCACACCCACCAGGTGCCGCATGGCGATCGTTCCGGCGTGCCGATCGAGCCACGGCTTACTGTAGCAATGGTACTGCAACGCCGAGGTTCTGGCCAAGCCGGCGATCGAGGCGGTGGAGCAGGGCCGCACCAAATTCGTCCCCCAGCAATGGGAGAACACGTTTTTCGCCTGGATGCGCGACATCCAGCCCTGGTGCATCAGCCGCCAGCTCTGGTGGGGGCATCGCATCCCGGCCTGGTACGGCCCGGACGGCCGTGTGTTCGTCGAGAAGACGGAAGAAGAGGCGATCGCCACCGCCCGCGCCCATTACGGACACGACGAGGCGCTGACCCGCGACGACGACGTGCTCGACACGTGGTTTTCCTCCGCCCTCTGGCCGTTCTCCACCCTCGGCTGGCCGGAGCGCACCCCGGAAGTGGCGCGCTACTATCCGGGCGACGTGCTGGTGACCGGGTTCGACATCATCTTCTTCTGGGTCGCCCGGATGATGATGATGGGCCTGCATTTCATGGGCGACGTGCCGTTCCGCGCCGTCTACATCCACGGCCTGGTGCGCGACGAGCGCGGCCAGAAGATGAGCAAGTCCAAGGGCAACGTGATCGACCCGCTGGACCTCATCGAGCGCTTCGGCGCCGACGCGCTGCGCTTCACGATCTGTTCGCTCACCGGCCCGGGCCGCGACATCAAGCTCGGCCCGGCGCGGGTGGAGAGCCAGCGCAGCTTCGTCACCAAGCTGTGGAACGCGGCACGTTTCTGCGAACTCAACGGCGTGGTGCCCGCGCCGGATTTCGATCCCTCACAGGCCACGTTGCCGCTGACGCGCTGGATTCTGGACGCGGCGTCGGCTTCGGTGGCCGAGGCGACCGCCGCCCTGGAGGCCTACCGCTTCGACGAATACGCCGCCGCCGGCTACCGCTTCACCTGGAACACGTTCTGCGACTGGTTCGTCGAGTTCGCCAAGCCGGCCTTCGCCGACACCGCCAGCCCCGAGGCGACCGAGGTGCGGCGCACGGCGGCCTATGTGCTCGGGGTGGTGCTGCGCCTGCTGCACCCGGTGATGCCCTTCGTCACCGAGGAACTGTGGGACCGGCTCGGCTACGGTGCCGAGTGCAGCCTGATCCGCGCCCCCTGGCCCGAACCCTTCGTCGTGCCCGGTGCCGCCGAGGCGCGGGCGGAGCTGGACTGGGTGGTGCGGCTGGTCAGCGAGGTGCGCACGGTGCGGGCCGAGATGAACGTGCCGCCCTCCGTGAAGGCGCCGTTGCTGCTGAAGGACGCCGCGCCGGAGACGCTGGCGCGCGGCCATCGCTGGTTCGACGCCATCGCCCGGCTGGCCCGCGCCGGCTCGCTGGAGGCACTGGAGGGCGAGGTGCCGCGCGGCGCCGCCCAGGCCGTGGTGGGAGAGGCGACGGTGGTAATTCCGCTCGCCGGGCTGATCGATCTGGCCGCAGAACGGGCGCGGCTGGAGAAGGAACGGGCCCGCGCGGCGGGCGAGGCGGAGAAGGTCGAGAAGAAACTGTCCAACCCGGACTTCGTGGCGCGCGCCAAGGAGGAGGTGGTGGAGGAGAATCGGGAGCGGCTGGACGCTGCGCGGGCGGAGATTGCGCGGCTGGAGGCGGCGCTGGGGCGGATTAAGTGAAGGAAGGCCAGGGCTCTGCCCTGGACCCGCCAGGGGGCAGTGGCCCCCTGGACCCCCCTCTCAAGACAACTGCCTAAAAGTAATGGGTTCCAAGGGGCCACTGCCCCTTGGCGGGTCCAGGGCAGAGCCCTGGCCTTCCTTCCTGACCCATGCGCGCGCAGCACCCCTGACATTTCACCCGTGGCCTCCGCCCCTCCCAGCCCCTATCTGTGGCACCCGCCTTGCTTTCTTCCTGCCATCCGCGTCTTTGAGGGGCGTCCAAGGGGATTTTGGCAGCCAACATCAACAGCCCAGCGGTCCCGCCGGGCGCGAATGACAAGGAAATTTCATGACCCAAACCCAGACGAAAGCCGACAGCGCCATTGCCGCCGCCAAGGTCGAAGAGGAAATCGCCTATCTCGCCAAGCGCTACCGCGTAACCCCCGCGATCGTGCGGGAAATCATCCGCCGGGCGGGCTCCAGCGAGCGCGGCGCGGTCGAGCGCGAGATCCAGAAGGGCAAGGCCCGGCGCTGAGTGCGGCCGCTATGGACAAGGACGCCTTGACCGGTTGGGCGCTGGCCAATGGCTGGCAGATGATGGCCGGCTGCCCGAGCCTGACCAAGCCGTCGTCGCCCAAGGAAGCCATCGTGCGGATGGTCCTCAAGGCGACGGTGGTGAACATCGAGGTCAAGAAACCGGCCGGAAAATGGGAGAAAGTATCGGGCGCGGCCTATTCCCAGGTCGAGCCCGATCCCGAAACCGGGCTGCCACGCGGCCTCGGCCTCGACACCATTCCGGGTTTCACCATGCTGATGCGCGAGAACAAAGACCGGCAGGTGTTCGCCCGGATGACGGGAACACCGAAGGTCTAACGCCGCGCCTTGCGGGCGGCGTAGCGGGCGTCGCGGGCGGCCTTCTGCTCGGCCGCGAGGGCAATGGCGCGGGCTTTTTTGTCGGCGTCCAGCGCAGCAGAGCGCGCGATCATGTCGGCTTCCGCGGCGCGGGCTTGGCGCGCGGCCTCGGCCTGGCGGGCGGCTTCCTCGCGGGCGCGGGCCTTTTCCTCGGCGGCGCGGGCGGCAATTTCGGCCTGCTGGCGCGCGGCCTCGGCTTCGCGGGCGGCTTTGCGCTCGGCCGCGCGGGCCTCGCGGGCCTCGGCAATCGCCTTTTGGGCCGCCTGCCGTTCGAGCACGGCGGGATCATCGGGCCCGGGCTGGGCGCGGAATTGTTCCAGGGCGGCTTTACGTGCGTTTGCCGCGGTCGTCAGCCGGTCGCCGAAATTGTCATATTTGCGAGCATTCATCGTAGCATGATACCTTACGCACAAGCGTGCGGATAGACACGCCGGTGCATGGCAGCCGATCCCGGTCCCGCGGGCAGCCTCTCGGCGCCCGCTGGTTTACGCCATCTTCCGCCCGCGTGCCGGCCAGGTTCCGAGCCGAGTTGACGCCGCCGCAAGCGAGCGCAATGGATACCTTATGACACATATTGCCTCGCCGTTGCTGCGCGTGCTTTCGCTCTGGCGCGGTCGCGCCGTCTGGCTGCTGGCCGGGGCGCTGATTACGGTGGCCGCCTTGGCGTCCGGCATTGCCTTGATGGGTCTGTCGGGCGGGATGGTGGCCGGGCTGGTCGCCGGAACCGTGCTGGCGGTGCCAGCGCTGCTGGGCACGCTGGGGCCGGTGCGGGTGGTGCTGCGCTACCTGGAGCGCCTGGTCGCGCACGACGCCACGTTCCGCGCGCTGGCCGATCTGCGGGTGTGGTTCTTCCGCGGCCTGGCCGGCAGCGCCGCCGGCGGGCTGGGGTTCCGCCGCGCCGGCGACGTGCTGGCGCGGCTGGTCAACGATGTCGAGGCGCTGGACGGGATTTACATCCGCATCCTGCTGCCGCTGTCCTGTGCGGTGCTGCTGGTGTTGGCGCTGCCGTTCCTGCTCGCCCGGCTGCACCCGGTGGTGGCGGCCGGGGTCGCGGTGCTGTTCGCCGTTGCCGCCTTTGTCCTGCCGGTGCTGGCCGCGCGCGCCGCCGCCGGCGCCGGGCAGCGCCTGTCGGCCGCCACCGCGGCGCTGCGGGTGGCCTCGCTCGACGCCATCTCGGGCCTGCGCGAAGTGCGCGCCTTCGGCGCCGAGGGGCGCATGCTGGCCCTGGTGCAGGCGCGCGAGGGCGCACTGCTGGACGCGCAACGCGATGTGTCGGCGCGCGGCGCGCGGGCCGGTGCGTCGGCGTTCCTGTGCGGCCAGGCCGCCATTCTGCTGGTGCTGGCCGCGGCGGCGCTGCGCTGGGTGCCGGACACGCCGGCGGCGATCGCCGGCACCTTCCTGGTGGTGGCCGGATTCGAGGCGGTCAGCGGCCTGACGCTCGCCGGCAGCCAGGCCGGCCATGCCAGCGCCGCCGCCACCCGCGTGCTGGAGGCGGCCGAGGGCGCACCGCCGGTGCCCGATCCGCGCGATCCCGCCGCCTTGCCCGCCGGCAGCGCGCTGCGCTTCGAGGCGGTGCAGTTCCGCTGGCTGCCCGACCGGCCGCGCGTGTTCGACGGGCTGACGCTCGACATTCCGGCCGGCACCCGCATCGCCGTGCTCGGCCCGTCCGGCGCCGGCAAGTCGTCGCTGGCCGCGCTCGCGCTCAAGGTGGCGGCGCCGCAAGCGGGCCGGGTGCTGCTGGGCGGGGTGGACATCGCCACCCTGCCGGGCGAGGCGGTGCGCAGCCGCATCGCCTGGCTCAGCCAGGCCACCCATTTGTTCGACGACACCATTCGCAACAACCTGAAGCTGGCGCGTCCCGAGGCCGACGATGCCGCGCTGTGGGCGGCGCTGGAGGCCGCACAGATCGCCGGCCTGGTACGCACGCTGCCGGATGGACTCGATTCCTGGCTGGGCGAGGCCGGGGCCAAAGTGTCGGGCGGGCAGGGGCGGCGGCTGGCGCTGGCCCGCGCGCTGCTGTCCGAGGCGCCGATTCTCATCCTCGACGAACCCTGTGCGGGCCTGGATGCCGAGACCGAGAGCGAGTTCATGGCGACGCTGAACGCGGTGGCCGAGGGGCGCACGTTGATCCTGATCGCCCACCGGCTGACCGGGGTGGAGCGGCTGGACCGGATCTGGCGCCTGTCGGCCGGCCGGGCGGTGGCCGCCGCGGCGTGATGCCGCCCCGCCGCTACCTCCGGCCGGCGCGCTTGTTCTGCCACATATCGATGATCTTGGTGACCTGCTCGCGGTTGAACGGCTTGGAGATGTAGTCGTCCATGCCCGCCGCCAGCACCGATTCGCGGTCGCCGTGCATGGCATTGGCGGTCATGGCGACGATCGGCAGGGTGGATTTCGCCCCACCCAGGGCGCGGATGGCGGCGGTCGCGGCGATCCCGTCCATGCGCGGCATCTGCACATCCATGAAGACCATGTCATAATCCGACACCCTGACTTTCTCCACCGCCGCCTCGCCGTCGTCGGCCAGTTCTACCTGGTGGCCGAGCTTGCGCAGGAAGCCGGCCGCCACCTGCCGGTTGGTGGCGACATCATCGACCACCAGCATCCGCAAAGCCCCCGCCGGAGCGGCAGGCGCCGTCTCCTTGGCAGGCTCGGCGGCAGGCGGTGGCGGCGGCGCGGCCGGCGAGGGCCGCGACGGCGGCCCGCGCTCGGCCAGGCTCAGCACCTGACTGATCAGCACGGCAGGCGGAACCGGCTTGGCCAGCACGCAATTGACGCCGACATGCGCGGCCCGCCCGCGCAGCTCGGCGGTCGGCGCCGGGGTGGCCAGGATCAGCGGCAGCCTCTTCAGCACGGCATCCGCGCGGATCGCGCCGGCGGTGTCGCAGCCGCCAGTGCCGTCGGCGGTGTGATCGAGCACGGCCACGTCGAACGGGGTTCCATCGGCGGCCGCCTGGCGCGCCAGCGACAGCGCCCAGGCGGCGTCGGTGCTGGTCTCGGCCTTACCTGCCGCCGCCTCGATCTGCTGGCGCAGCACGCAGCTGCTGGCCGGATCGTCGCCGATCACCAGGACGCGCACGCTGGCGAGCGACCGGCCTGCCGCATCGACCGAAACCACGTCGCCCGCACGCTTGAGCGGGATCGCAAACCAGAACGTGCTGCCGCGGGCGAGCTGGCTGTCGAAGCCGATCTCGCCGCCCATCATTTCGACGATCCGGCGCGAGATCGCCAGGCCCAGGCCGGTGCCGCCATAACGCCGGGTCGTCGACGAATTGGCCTGGGTGAACATGGTGAAAAGCCGCGGCTTGGCATGGTCGGGGATGCCGACGCCGGTATCCATCACTTCGAACCGGACGCCATCGCGTCCGTCGGCCCGGCGCTGCACGACGGCGGTGACGGCGACGCAGCCCTGATCGGTGAACTTGATCGCATTGCCGGCGAGGTTCAGCAGCACCTGGCGGATGCGTCCTTCGTCGCCCATGAAGGCGCCGTGCAGTTCGGGGGCGACGTAGCTGGCAAGATTGACATCCTTGCCGGCCAGGCGCGGGGCAAGAATATCCAGCACGCCGTCCACCAGCTGGCCGATCTGGAACGAGTGATCTTCGAAATCGAGGCGCCCGGCCTCCATCTTCGACACGTCAAGGATGTCGTTGATCACCGCCAGCAGGGCTTCGGCCGAGGTCCGGATGGTGTCGGCGGAGTGGCGCTGCTCGTCGTTCAGCCTGGTGTCGAGCAGCAGGTGGGTCATGCCGAGGATGCCGTTCATGGGCGTCCGGATTTCATGGCTCATGGTGGCCAGGAACTCGGATTTCGCCCGGCTGCCGGCTTCGGCCTGTTCCTTGGCCTGTAGCAGTCTGCTCCGGTAGGCGCGCGACCGCCGCACCACCACCGCCAACAGGCCGCATCCCCAGAGGCCCGCGCCCAGGCCGGCACAGGCGATGGCGAACATGGTGATCCGCCGGTTGCGCAGCCCCGCCAGGCCGTCGAGCGGGGCCAGGACATAGGCGTCCATGCCCTCGGTCGGCAACGGCTGGCGCACCAGCACCGCCGGCGTCAGTGCCCGGCCGGCGCGAAACCGGAAGGCCTGTCCGCTCACTGGCATCAGCGGCACGCGCGCGATGTCGGCGCGCCGATAGGCCAGCATCCGTGCGTCGTCGGTCAGCTTAAACACAGAGGCGTCGGGAACCGCCTTCAGCAGCCAGTCCGGGTCGGCGGCGATGATGACCACCCCGTACCGGTCGGTGACGAAGCCGCCTTTGGCTGAAACCATGCGCTCGATCGTTGGGATGTCGATCTTCACCACGGCGGCGCCGATGAAGTGCCCGCCGCGGCGGACCGGGGCCGAGTGGTCCAGCCCCGGCATGTCGGTGCGGCGTCCCACGGCGTACTGCGCGCCCGGCTGGCCGGCCTGGGCGGCGGCAAAATACGCGCTGTCGCCGAGATGCGCGCCAATCAGGGTGGTGGCCTCGGCCGCGTTGCTGGCGGCGATACACAGCCCGGTTGAATCGGCGACGAAGGCGAGATCGACGCTCAAGGTCTTGGCGAGGAAGGCGAGATATTGGTTGACCGGCGCGACGCTGCCGTGCCGCGCCGCAAGCCAGTCCGCGACGACCGGCTCGTTGGCCACGACATCTGGTACGGACCGGAGATAGGCGAGGGATCGCTCGAAATCGCCGACGAATCCGTTCAGCCGAAGCTCGGCGTCTTTCGTTGTGCGTGCGACTTGAGAGGCGGCCTCGTGCGCCTCCCAAACTCCGGTCACGCGCCAGGTGGCGGCCGCAACGAATACCAGTGCAATCAATGCGGCCGTTCTGGCGATCCGACTCCGTGCGGACGGTTTCTTTCGCCCGCGTGCTCGTGGGATCTTCGTCATGTTCGCATGGCTTTACCGCCTGAATGCCCGCGAAGCCCGGCTGGGACGCACAAGCGGGCAGGCCGCGAACACGGGATGACGGCGCGGCGGCATGGTCGGCGAATTGGACGATATCCTGCAGCTTCCGGGGCAACTTGCGCTGGTATATCCGGCAGCACGGAAAATGGAAGCTGGCGGCCACTGCGGCGGCCGGTCCAGGGCAGAGCCCTGGCCTTGCTTTCTTCACCTGGCTGATCCTCACCCCCGGGGAGCCGGCCGCCGCCGCGGCGCGAGTTTGGTCCGGTCCCACAGCGAAAACCCCCGAATTTTCCTCCCAAAAGTCCGCATTATCGCCACAAAGCCCATGAATTGCTTGTTCTTTCACAATTTCTTTGGGTCGTGCCGGATTTTTGTTGTGACCGAGGGACCGGCCATGTTAGTTAATAATTACTTACAAACCAAATAAGAAAGTGTTGCTTCTGCGAAGAAGTAAACGCGGGGGGGTAAAATGAGCGGCAATCGCGACATGGTGGCCCCCGCCGAACACCTCGCGCCGCGCTCTATTGCCGGCCATCGCCAGATTTCGACTGCGCGTCTTGGGCGCAGCATGGATGAACTTGCGGCTCAGGAGCAGGCTGCTCTGTCCGGACTGGCGCATGCTGTGTCGCCGGACTATCCGCCGTGGTTGCTGAACAATTGCCTGGCCCTTGGCGGTCTGATGTTCGCGGCCGGCGGCATTGGCCTCGTGGCCTATGATGCGGTCCTGGTCCGGTTGCACGCAGCCCCTATCTCGCTGCTCACGCTGTTTGTCATCTACGCTGCTGCCACGTGTTCTTCCGTCGGCGGCTTCGCTTTTTCGGCCCTGTGCGGTGCGGTCCTCTTTCGTACGCTCGATACGCAAGTCCAGGCCGTTGAAATCATGCTGATCTGCAGCATCGCCATCCAGAGCCTGAGTGTGCTGGCATTGCGCAATGAAATCGACTGGCGCCCGCTCCTGCAGTTCCTCACCGGTGGCGTGGTCGGGTTGCCGATCGGGATCCACGCGCTGCTGCACCTTCCGAAACCGGTGTTCGCCTCGGTGTTCGGCGCGCTCCTGATCGCCTATGGCACCTTCATGTTATTCCGCCCGCCGTTGCGGGTGCGCGCAGACGTGGCGGCGTGGAACGTTGCCGCCGGGGCGGTTGGCGGCGTCACCGGCGGCCTCGCGGCCTTCCCCGGGGCGTTCGTCACCATCTGGTGCGGCCTCAAGGGCTGGAACAAATCCCGGCAGCGCGGCGTTTATCAGCCATTTATTCTCGTGATGCAAATCCTCGCGGTTTCAATACTCGCTATGCTTCCGACAGGGCTCAGTCTTTCTCGCTCGTTCGATCCCGGAATTGTGGAATACGTTCCGGCCGCGCTGATGGGTACCGTCCTCGGCCTCTGGTTTTTCCGCAAAATGACCGATCGGCATTTCGCCATTGCCGTGAACATTTTGCTGGTTGCCTCGGGTGCGGGGATGCTGTTGTAGCCGGTTTTCCTGACGCTGCTGGTCGCTGCCATCTCGCCGACGGCCGAGCGCTCCAGCGTCTGACGCTGCGCCGGTTTCGGCCATGTTCGACCACTGAACGCGATGCGTCGACGCGATGCCTGGGAACGCCTGCCAACGGGCTGACCGGATGGACCGGCCGCGCGGTGGGGGCCACACGCCCGGGCCGTCCCGGGCAAGTCTTTGATTTAGATCAACAACGCAAGGTTTGGCGCAACAAATAGCCTCTTGGCGGGCCGGCGCGATGCGGCTCATGATGCGGGCTTCGGCCGGCGCATGGCTTGGCGTCCGAACGGCCAGGCGGAAGCTCAGGACCGGCCCAGGAGGTCGCTCGTGCCACATACATTTGCCGGTCCCCGCACCGTGGCCCTCGTCGGCCCTTACGGCAGCGGCAAGTCCACCCTGTTCGACGCCCTGATCGCCGCAGCCGGAGGCCCCGCCCGCCGCGGCGCCTCCCCCCGCGGCGGCACCCGCATCGCCCATTGCACCTATCTCGACGAGCCCTGGGCGCTGATCGACTGTCCCGGCTCGGTGGAACTGGCGCACGAGGCCGAGGCCGCGCTGGCGGTGGCCGACATCGCCCTGGTGGTCTGCGACCCCGACCCGGTGCGCGCGCCCACGGTGGCCCCGCTGCTGCGCCGGCTGGACGAGCTTGGCCTGCCCGCCATGGTGTTCGTCAACCGCATCGACACCTATTCCGGACGGGTGCGCGACACGCTCGCCGCCCTGCAGGAGCTGACCAGGCGCCCGCTGGTGCTGCGCGAAGTGCCGATCCGCGACGGCGAGGCGATCACCGGCTATGTCGATGTGGTCAGCGAGCGCGCCTATCATTTCCGCCGCGGCGGCCCGTCCGAGCTGATCCAGTTGCCCGACAGCGTCATCGAACAGGAATCCGAAGCGCGTGCGGCGCTGGTGGAAGTGCTGGCCGACCGCGACGACGCGCTGCTGGAGAAAGTGATCGAGGACATCAAACCGACTCCCGACGAGGTGTTCGAGCGGCTGCGCGCCGAGGAATCGCTCGCCCATGTCACCGAGGTGCTGCTGGGCTGCGCCGAGCGCGACCACGGCATCCGCCGGCTGTGGAAGGCGCTGCGCCACGACGCCCCGACCGCCGCCCAGACCGCCGACCGCCGCGGCGTGGCGGCCGAGGGCGGGGTGCTGGTGCAGGTGTTCCGCACCCTGAACGCGGGCCATGGCGGCAAGCTGTCATGGGCGCGGGTATGGCGCGGCCCGGTGAAGGATGGCGCCACGCTGGACGGCAGCCGGATCGGCGGCATGTGGCGCGCCACCAACGGCGAGACGGTGAAGATCAGCGAGGCGGTGACCGGCGACATCGTAGCCCTCGGCCGGCTGGACGGCGTGGCCTCTGGCGCGGTGCTGGGCGATGCGGGCGATGCGGAGCTTGCCTTCCCGCCCCCGCCGCAGCCCGTCTATGCCCTGGCCATCACCACCGCCGACCACAAGGACGATGTGCGCCTGTCGGGCGCGCTGCAAAAGCTGGTCGAGGAGGATTCCGGCCTGGTGCTGCGCCAGGACCCGGACATGGGCGAGACCATCCTGTCCGGCCAGGGCGAGATGCACCTGAAGGCGGCGATGGAGCGGCTGGCCACCGCCTTCGGCGTGAAGGTGAACGCGCACCGCCCGCGCATTCCGTTCCGCGAGACCATCCGCAGGCCGGTGCACCAGCACGGGCGGCTGAAGCGGCAGACCGGCGGGCATGGGCAGTTCGCCGACGTGAAGCTGGATATCGCCCCGCGCGAGCGCGGCGAGGGGTTTCTGTTCGTCGATAAGGTCGTTGGCGGCGCGGTGCCGCGGCAATACATCCCGGCGGTCGGCGAGGCGGCCGAGGAGGCGGCGCGCAAGGGCGCGTTCGGCTACCCGGTGGTGGATATTTCCGTCACCCTGGTCGATGGCGGGTTCCACACCGTGGACAGCTCCGACATGGCGTTCCGCACGGCGACGCGCATGGCCATCCAGGAGGCGATGCCGAAAGCCGACCCGGTGCTGCTGGAGCCGATGCACCACGTGACCGTGACGGTGCCGAACCACTACACCGCCACCGCCCAGCGCCTGCTGACCGGGCGGCGCGGCCAGATCCTGGGCTATGCCGAGCGGCCGGCCTGGTCCGGCTGGGACGATGTCGAGGCGCTGGTGCCGGAGGCGGAACTGCACGATTTCATCATCGAGCTGCGCAGCCAGACGATGGGACTGGGCAGTTTCCGGCATCACTTCGATCATCTGGCCGAGGCGCATGGGAAGGTGGTGGCGGAGGCGCAGAAGATGGCGGAGGGGTGAAGGAAGGAAGGCCAGGGCTCTGCCCTGGACCCGCCAGGGGGCAGTGGCCCCCTGGACCCCGCTACTTAAGCATTTGCCTTGAGAGGGGGGTGAGGCGGTGAACCGGTTCGCCGCCTCACCCCCCTCTCAAGGCAAATGCCTAAAAGTAATGGGTTCCAAGGGGCCACTGCCCCTTGGCGGGTCCAGGGCAGAGCCCTGGCCTTCCTTCCTTCCTTCACCCCACGATTGACGCGCCCCCGTAGCGAAGGGCACACCAGCGCATCATTGCATCGGGAGACTCGCTCATGCGGCGTTTGACGGTCCTGGCTTTGCTGTGCGCCCTCGGCGCCTGCGCGGCCCCCGAGCCCTCCGGCCAGCGTTACGCGGTGTTTTTCGAGGGATGGTCCGCCTCGCTCGACGATGGCGGCAAGGCGACGGTGGCGCAGGCCGCCACCTGGGCCAACGCCCATCCCACCGCCGAGGTCCACGTGATCGGCTACGCCGACCCCGACGGCTCGCCGCAGGCCAACCGCGACATCTCCCGCGCACGCGCCCAGGTGGTGGCGGACGGGCTGACGGCCGACGGGGTCTCGGCGCAGCGCGTCCGCGTCGATGGGCGTGGCTCGGTGGGATTTGCTTACGACTCGCAGGAAGCCCGCCGGGTGACGATCTCCCTCGGCACTCCCTGAGTGCCGGATGGGCTAGGCGTGCGCGCCGGGGGGACTCGCTGCCGCCGTTGGACGTGCTCCGGCGCGTGTTCGGCTTTCCGGCCTTTCGCGGCCTGCAGCAGGAGGCCATCGGCCACCTGCTCGCCGGCGGCGACGCGCTGGTGCTGATGCCGACCGGCGGCGGCAAAAGCGTGTGCTACCAGGTGCCCGCCCTGTGTCGTCCGGGCACTGCGGTGGTCGTCAGCCCGCTGATCGCCCTGATGGACGACCAGGTGGCCGCCCTGCGCCAGTTGGGCGTGGCGGCCGGGGCGCTGCATTCCGAACTCGAGCCGGACGAGCAGCGCCGGGTCGGCCGTGAGCTGGATGCCGGCCGGCTTGACCTTCTGTATGTCTCGCCCGAGCGGCTGCGCAGCCCGGGCACGCAGGAGCGGCTGGCCCGGCTCGACATCGCCCTGATCGCCATCGACGAGGCGCATTGCGTCAGCCAGTGGGGCCACGAGTTCCGCCCCGAATACCGCGCGCTCGCCGGGCTGGCCGAGAGTTTCCCCGGCGTACCGCGGGTGGCGCTCACCGCCACCGCCGACCCGCGCACGCGCGACGATATACTTGCCTCGCTGGCGATGCGGGACGCGAAAGTGTTCGCCGCCAGCTTCCACCGCCCCAACCTGCACCTCGCCTGCGCGCCGAAGGCGGGCGAGACCGCACAACTTCTGGCCCTGCTGCAGCGCCATCCGGACTCCGCCGGCATCGTCTATTGCGGCAGCCGGGCCAAGACCGAGCGCGTTACCGCATCGCTGCAAACGAAGGGGCTGCAGGCCGTCGCCTTTCATGCCGGCCTGCCGCCGGAGCAGAAACGTGCGGCCCTCGCGCGGTTTCGCGCCGGCGAGGCGGTGGTGATGGTGGCCACCATCGCCTTCGGCATGGGCATCGACCGGCCGGATGTGCGCTTCGTCGTGCATCTCGACATGCCCGACAGTCCGGAAGCCTATTACCAGCAGATCGGCCGTGCCGGGCGCGACGGCGACGCCTCCGACACGTTGCTGCTGTATGGCGGGGAGGACATCGCCCGGGCGCGCCACTGGCTCGGCCAGTCGGCCGCACCGGAGGCGCAGAAGCAGGTGATGCGGGCGCGGCTGGAGGCGATGATCGGGCTGACCGAAACGGCCGGTTGCCGCACCCGCACGCTGCTGGCCTGCTTCGGCGAAGACCTCGGCCATGATTGCGGCCATTGCGACAATTGCGCCGCCCCGGTGTCCGTGTTCGACGGCACCACCGAGGCGCAGAAGGTGCTGTCGGCGGTGTACCGCACCGGCCAGCGTTTCGGCGTGGGCCATGTGGTGAGCGTGCTGCTCGGCCGGTCCACCGACAAGGTGGCGCAGTGGCAGCACGACCGGCTGCCGACCTTCGGCATCGGCGCCGACCGGCCGGAAGGGTTCTGGCGCGGGGTGATCCGGCAGTTGATCGCCAGCGGCGTGATGGGCGTGGAGGTCGACGCCGAGGAAGGCAAATTCTCCCGCCTGTCGCTGGTGACCGACAAGGCGCGGCCGATCCTGCGCGGCGAGGAGCGGGTGATCCTGCGCGAGGAAGCGGCGGTGCCGCCGCGCGACCGCAGGCGGGGTTCGCCGGACCGGGTGGCGCGGGCGAAGCCGACGGCGGCGGGCGACGATGCGGGGTTCGAGGCGCTGCGGGCCTGGCGGGCGGCGGAGGCGCGGGCGCAGGGCGTGCCGCCCTATGTGATCTTTCACGACAGCGTGCTGCGCGACATCGCCGCGGTGCGGCCGGCGAGCCTGGATGAGCTGGGGCAGATCAAGGGCGTGGGGGCGAGCAAGCTGGCCCGCTACGGGGCGGGGGTGCTGGCGGTGGTGCGGGGGTGACGTAAGAAAGCAAGGCCAGGGCTCTGCCCGGACCCGCCAAGGGGCAGTGGCCCGCCTCTGGCGGGTCCAGGGCAGAGCCCTGGCCTTGCTTCTTCCTTCATCCCGCTCCAATGGAGCCAAGAACCAGAGGGCGTGACGATGGCAGCAGAAGCGGCGGGTATTCTTCTGGCCGACAGCACCCGGATTTGGGGCATCGGCGACACGATCTGGAAAGCCCGGTGCGACGCGCGCATCCAGGGCCGCTATCTCGACCATGACGGCGAGGAGCTGGATGATTGGCTCGACGACCTTCGCGTCATGCCGGCCACCGCCGCTTTGATGGAAGCGGCCCGCAAAGACCGATGGACCGACTACAAAAGACTGTCCGGCCGGTTCTGGGAGCGCAAGGGGCTCTGGGGCACCCGGGCGGAATACGAGGCGGCGAATTGACCGGGGCCGCGCCTGCCCGTCAGTCCTCGTCCTCGCCGCCGCCATCGAGAATTGCCAACAGGCGTCGGGCCGACATCCGGTCTTCCGGGTCGAGGTCCGCAACCTTGCCCAGCACGGCCCGGCTTTCTGCCTCGCGGCCCAGCCGCGCCAGCACGTAGCCGAGCGCGATCAGCGAGAACAGCACCAGGCGCGGCGCCGGTTCCAGCAGCGAGAAGGCCGGGTCGTCGGGACGCAGATCCTGCCAGTCGGCCGGCAGCTGGCTGCGCCGGAGCGCGTCAGCGAGGCATATTTCCGCATGCGGCAGCGCCTCGGCCAGCCGGTGGCGATAGAAATAGAATTTGTAGGCGCCGATGTGCACCGCCAGGTGCCCCGGCGCCAGCGCCAGGGCATCGAGGATGTGGCCTTCCGCCGCCGCCTCGTCGTGCCAGGCCAAGCCCGCCGCGTGCAGGGCACGCTCCGCCCCGGCCGGCAGGTCGCCGCCGTAATAGCGCCGGTTCAGCCATGCGGAGTCGTGCATGTTGGCCGCCTTCAGGATCGCCCCGTTACCCCGCCGGGTGAGTCTAGCTCCGGCGGCGGCGCGAGTTGGCGGAGCCGCGGCGGGTGGACAGCGTAACGGCGATTCCGGCCGTTATCATCCCCAGCGTGATGGGCAGAATCCAGACCGGCCGCAGCAGCAGCGGCACCACCAGATTCGCCCAGACCCACGCCGAGACGCTTTTCAGCATCGCATCCTGGAACGACACCAGCCAGCCATGATTGACCAGGGAGATTGCCTGACTCAACGGCATCTCCGGCGGCAGCATGGTGGCGAGCGCGAACGCCGCCACCATGAACATGGCCGAGATCACGGCCAGGATGCGGGCCAGCATCACGCGAACAGCCGCTCGTTCTTCAGACCGTCGTACAGCGACGCCACGTATTCGCCGTAGCCGTTCCAGATGCGTGTAGGAACCATCTCGTCGCTCCCGAGCAGCCTCTCGTGCGCCTGAACTCCAGCGAGGGTGCGGCACATCCGGGTTCACGTTTGCCCAAAAGCCGTACTCGCCGTCCTGCAGCTGCTCCCAGAAGCTCACCGGGCGCGTTGCGGTGAACTCCACCCTCACGATCGACTTTACCGATTTGAAGCCATACTTCCAGGGCAGCGTCAGCCTGACCGGTGCGCCGTCCTGCTTGGGGATCATCTTCCCGTACATGCCGACCGCGAGGAAAGCAAGGTCATTGGTTGCCTCGGCCAGCGTGACGCCCTCGGTGTACGGCCACGGATACCAGCTCTGGCGCAGGCCGGGCATGGTCTTCGGGTCGGCCAGGGTGGTGAACATCAGGTATTTCGCCCCGCTCGCGGGCTCGGCCAGCCGCACCAGCTCGGCCAGCGGAAAACCGACCCAGGGCACCGTCATCGCCCAGGCCTCGACGCAGCGGTGGCGATAGACGCGCTCCTCCAGCGTCACAAGTTTCAGCAAATCCTCCAGCGCGATGCTGCGCGGCCGGGCCATCATGCCGGCGAGCTCGATACGCCACGGATCGGTCTGCAACGCCTGGGCTGCCGAGGCGACCGACTTGGAGGTGCCGAACTCATAGAAATTGTTATAGGTGGTGGCGTCCTGCTCCGGCGTGAGCGCACGGCCCGGCTGGTATTTCGGGTTGCGTGGCGCCACCAGCGGCTTCAGCGGCGCGGCCGGCGCGTCGCTGCCGCCGAACAGCCGCCATTGCGCCCGCGCCGGCGCCGCTGCGGCGATCGCGCCCACGCCGCCCAGCAGGCCACGGCGGGCCAGCACCACCGCCTCCGGCGTTGCCTGCGAATCCGGGATGGTCCAGCCCGGCCGTCGTCGGATCAGCATTCCGTATCCCTTTCCCCCGCGTGCGGCCGGGGTTCGCCCAGCTTCACGCTGTTGTGGAAGTGGCATCCGCTCCGGCCGCCGCCAACCGCCGGCGCGCGGGATTGATCTGCCCCTCCGCCTGGGTGACAGTCCGCACGCGCCGCCGTTACACGGAAAGCACGCCCCCATGCATCTCGCCCGATTCCCCCGCGTAAAAATCTGCCACGCGCCGACGCCGTTGGAGTTCATGCCAAACCTGACCCGCGCCCTCGGCGGGCCGCAGCTATGGATCAAGCGCGACGACTGCACCGGGCTGGCGACCGGCGGCAACAAGAACCGCAAGCTGGAATTCCTGCTCGGCGAGGCGCGCGCGCTTGGGGCGGACACGCTGGTGACGCAGGGGGCGGTGCAGTCCAACCACGTGCGCCAGACCGCCGCGGCGGCGGCCAAGTTCGGACTGCGCTGCGTGGCGCTGTTGGAGCACCGGGTACCCACCGATGATCCGGACTATCTGGACAGCGGCAACGTCCTGCTCGACCGGCTGATGGGCCTGGCCATCGAGTACAGGCCGGGCGGGGCCGACATGCAGGAAGCGCTGGCGGAAACCGGCACGCGCCTCGCGGCGGAGGGCGCCAAACCCTACCTGATCCCGGGCGGCGGGTCGAACGCCACCGGGGCGCTGGGCTACGCCGCGGTGGCGCTGGAGGTGCTGGCACAGGCCAACGATATCGGGCTGCGCATCGACCGCATCGTGCACGCCACCGGCAGCGCCGGCACCCAGGCCGGGCTGGTGGCGGGGTTCGCGGCGCTGAACGCCGGCATCCGCGTGCTCGGCATCGGCGTGCGCAACCCGCGCGACCGGCAGGAAGCCGCCGTCCACACGCTTGCCGAGGCGACTGCCGAAAAGCTGGGCCTGAAAGGCGGCATCCGGCGCGACGCGGTGGAGGCCAATTGCGATTACGTGGGCGAGGGCTACGGCATCCCGACCGACGGCATGGCCGAAGCGGTGACGCTGCTGGCACGCACCGAAGGCGTGTTCCTCGATCCGGTGTATTCGGGCAAGGGCATGGCCGGGCTGATCGACCTGATCCGGCGCGGCGCCTTCGCGCCCGACCAGAACGTGGTGTTCCTGCATACCGGGGGACAGGTCGGGCTGTTTGGGTACCGGGATTTTCTCACCCGGGCGGCGCAGGGGGCTGTTCCGTAGGCACCGGGATGGGTTTGGCTGGTCCTATCGGGGCGTTGCCCCGAACCCCACCAGGGCTTCGCCCTGGACCCACCAAGGGCCAACGGCCCTTGGAACCCACGACTTAGGGTTTGGGCCCGGCCTCCGCGACCCGGACAACATCAGGCACGGGCACCGGCGGCACCGGCACCGCTGCCGGCGGCGGAGTGGCCTGCCAATCATAGTAGTCCCACGCGATATTATTCGTGAAGAACAGACCCGCATTGACCAGCGTGGCCCCCGAAACCGCTGCCAGCGTGGTCACCGGCGCGCCGGTATAGAGATAAAGAGCGGCCAGCTTCACAGCCTTGATCCAAACGGTCTCGGCTTTGTAGGTAAGGAATTTCTTGCCGGTCTTATGGAACTCGTCGCCCAGGTCGAAGGCTTGGCCGGTCTCCTGGCGTGCCGGCGGCGGCGCATGGCTCTCCCAGGCATAGTCGTTCATCGCATAAATCGCGAACGACGCGGCGGCCCCGAACAGCGTCAGCGCCGTGCCGGCAACCACGCCGCCGGCGGCGGCGGACAGGATGGTGATGTTGGCAACCGTGGTCGCTGCTTTGTAGGTCACCGCTTTCAACGCCGAGTGCGACAGCCACGGTTCCGCTGGCGGCGTGTCTTCGGTGAACAATCCGGCCCGGTTGGCCCCGGCGCCCGGCGCCGGGGCGGTCTGGGCCGAAGCCGGCGACACGTACAGACATATCGCCATAAGCACTGCGAGGATTGCCGGGGGCATATCTCGACCTTTATGCGATGGCGTCGAAAAGCTGGAAGACTGGTTGGGTTGCCGCCGGTCCGCCGGACATGAAACCCGCACTCCGACGCTCGTTCAACAGCGCAATTCGTTCCGCAAATCCGGCAGTCCTTATGCCACATCGGCCCCGCACCGGCTGTACTGGAATGGCCGGTTTACGAGCGTAACGCGAAGGGCGGACATGCAATAAGCATATCACGTCTGGCACGCAGGACGCGTTAACAGCGATTGTTCAGGCCCGATCCTTCGCCCCCGGCCAAGCGGAAACGCTAATGGGCAATCATCGGGAAAGTGGCCGCGATGGCCCAGGCGAGGGACAGCGCGTTGGCCATGGCGGCCGGCAGCGGGGTGCTTGTGGCGCGCCATGACCAGGTGCTGAACAGGCCATACACGGTGAAAAACGCCATGATCACCGGCAGGATGATGATCAGGAAGAACAGCCGGTGCAGGTTCAGCGCAATGGCCAGCGCCAGCGACAGCAGCAGGCAGAGCTTGGTCACCACATAGGCCCCGCGCGGCGCGGCCGGGCCGCGGGTGGCCCATTCGTCGGCGATGAACCAGGGCAGCGTGCCGGCCAGCACCAGCGGCAGCATGAGCAGCCGCTCGCCGGTCGGAATGAACGAGGTGAAATACGCATCGACCGGCAGCCCGATGCCCAGCACCCCCCAGGCGGCTATGCCGCAAGCGGCGGCGAGCACGGCACGCGACGGAACCAGCCCGGCCAGTGGCACCCGCAGCCAGGCCAGCAAAGCGAGCATCAGCAGCCCGTACACGCCCAGATGCAGGGCCAGATAATCGCCCAGCAGCAGCGGCAGCAGGTCGGGCGGCAGCGGGCGCAGCAGCAGCGGCGTGAGCAGCGCCGGCAGCCCCGCCACCAGCCACAGCCGGCGCCAGCCCAGGCCGGCGCCGGCCGGCGGCTCGGCCAGCACCGGCAGCAGGGCCGCGAGCGGCCAGCCGAGCACCACCAGTGCGGTGAACAGCAAGGCCATCCACGGGCCGCGCGACTGCGCCGCGCCGATGGAGGTCCGGTCCAGCATGGCATCCAGCCAGTCGCGTGCCGCGGTCAGGCTCGCGGCGCTGTACAGCACGCCGACATGCTCGGCGCCGGCGGCGAACACCAGGCGGCGGGCGGTGCCGGCCTGCTTGTCGCCGTATGTCACGCCCGGCACCACCGCGCCGCCGGACGCCATGCCGACAAGCCGCTCGCCCTCGCGGTGCAGGAACGCCGGTTCCAGCGCGCCGACGATGACCAGCAAATTGCGCGGCCGGTCGGGGTCGGCGCCGCGCACGAAGGCCGAGACGGCGACGGTCGCGTCGATGCCGGGGTGGGTGCGGGCGTACTGCACCACCGTATCGGAGGCCATGGAGTGGCCGAGCAAGGCAAGGTGGCCGTCGCCGTCCGGGCGGGCCCTGGCATAGGCCACGACCTGGTTGACCGCGCCCAGCAGGGCGGCGGCGGCGGCCTTGTCGTCGGAAATGCCGCCGTTCAGGCGCACCGGATTGCGGCCGTGGCCGGGGAAATCGAAGGTGACGGCGATATAGCCGGCGCGGGCGAGGGTGAGCGCAAAGGGCTGCATGAGCTGGCGCGAGCCGGCAAACCCGTGCGCGATCACCACCACCGGGGCGCGGCCCGGGGCGGCGGGGCGGAACACGGTCAGCGGAATGCTGCCCGCCTGAGCGGCCTGGATGGACAACCCTTCCGTCGCCGCCTGCAGATGCCATACCGCGATGGCGATGCAAACCAGGGCGGCGAGGGCGACCAGCAGGTGCCGGATGGGCGGCCGGCGCAGGATGGGCGCGGCGGGTCGGCCCCGTTCGATGGTTGCAACAGCGCCTGGCATGCCCAGATTGTCCTTCATGATCGCAGACATGTTTATCGCCGTCCGCAATGCGTTGCGGCGCGGAAAAATCTCCGGCCCGCCGCCCGCGACCGTGGCGAAGGTCGATCTCGACCGTTACCTGGGCACCTGGTTCGAAGTGGCAAGGCTGCCGAACCCGGAGGAGGACGGCTTCGGGCGGCGCAGTGTCAATGTCACCGCGACCTACACGCGCTTGCCTAACGGCAGCGTCGATGTGCTGAACGAGGCGTACAACGCCAATGCGGCGATGCGCCGCACCTCGGTGCATGGTTGGGCGCGGCCGGTCGATGCCACCGGTGCGAAGCTGGTGGTGACGTTCTTCCAGCTGTTCAAGGGCGATTATTGGGTGCTTGGGCTGGACCCTGGGTACCGCTGGGCGCTGGTTGGCACGCCGCGCCGGCGGAGGCTATGGCTGCTGTCGCGTTCGCCGCAGTTGGAAGCGTCTGAGTACGATCGGGCATTGGCGATCGCTGCCGCGCAGGGCTACGACCCGGCCCGCATTGTCCCGACGCCACAATCCGCCGCAACCTGAGGGTTCCAAGGGCTTGGCCCTTGGTGGGGTGCAGGGGTGAAACCCCTGCTGGGGTCCGGGGCAACGCCCCGGCGCCGTCCCGCTGGTCTGGCCGGCGGCCTGAGCAGTTGTGAGACCAGCCGCAACGTCCTAACATAAATTTGATAACGGCAGCAGATCGGCGGCGGGACGAGATGCAACGGGTTTACAGGCGGCTGTTTCAGCGTGCGCGTCCGGCTGGGCCGGTTCCCGATCCCTGCACTCCGGTTGCCAAGGTGATCAGCTGGAATTTGCTGCGCCTGACCGGGGCGACGCTGGATGATGTTGCTCGCTTGGTCCGGCGCCACCGGCCGGACATGCTGCTGATGCAGGAGGCGACGCACGCCATTGACGCACTGCCCGATCATGTCGGCGGCCATTACTGGCGAACCCCTTTGCCAGGCCGGATTCACGGCCTGGCGGTGTGGAGTCCGCGTCCGTTGCCGCATGCCCCCAGGGTGCTGGCGCTGCAATCGGGTTCGATGTTCGAGCGGGTGTGCCAGATCGTCGAATTCGGCGGCATCGGCATTGCGAACGTGCATTTGTCGCACGGGCAGATGCTGAACCGCCGGCAGTTGCGCCGGATCGGGCGGGCGCTGCCGCACCGGGCGGCGGTGCTGGGCGACTACAATCTGGTCGGACCGGCGCTGTTGCCGGGGTTTCAGGACGTGGGGCCGCGCCACCCGACCCATGTGATGGGCGATCTCGTGCCGCTGCGTCTCGACCGGTGCCTGGTTCGCGACCTGACCTGCGTGGACAGTGCGGTGCTGCCGCGGCAGCGCTCCGACCACCGGCCGATCGTGGTCACCCTGGCCGTCGAGGCGGCGCCGCTGCGGCAGGCCGCTTAGAGGTACGGCAGCAGCAGCCGCGCGGCGGCGTCGCGCAGGCGTACCGGCAGCGCGCGCGCGTCCAACGCCGTCTGGCTGAGACCGGCGCCCTTGTTCGCCGCGATCATCGAAGTCAGGCGGGCCGCCAGTTCGCCGCTATACAGTTCCACGCCGAGTTCGAAATTCAGCCGGAAGCTGCGCATGTCCCAGTTGGCGCTGCCGATCAGGCACCAGCCGTCGTCCACCACCATCAGCTTGGAATGATCGAACGGCGCCGGGTTCAGCCAGATCCGGCAGCCATGGCGCAGCAGCGGCCCCACATGGGCGTGCATCGCCCAGTCCATGATCGTGTGGTTGCTGCGCGCCGGCAGGACGATGTCGACCGCCACGCCGCGCAGCGCGGCCAGCGCCAGGGCGGTGACCAGGCGTTCGTCGGGCAGGAAATAGGGCGTCTGGATGCGCAGGGCGTGGCGCGCGCAGGTGATGGCCTCGAGCACCATGAACTCGATCTTGTGCACATCCGCGTCCGGCCCGGAGGTGACCACCCGGGCGCTGGCGGGGCCGGCCTCGTCCAGGGCGGGAAACCAGTCCGCTCCGGACAGCTCCTCGCCGGTGACGAAGCTCCAGTCGCTGGCAAAGACGTCAGTAAGCTGGCCGAGCACCGGCCCGCGCAGGCGGAAATGGGTGTCGCGCACCGGATGGCGCGGATGCGCTGCCAGCACGTTCTCGGCGCCGATGTTCATGCCGCCGGTGAAGCCGGTGCATCCGTCGGCCAGCAGGATTTTGGTGTGCGTGCGCAGGTTCAGGAACGGCATGCGCCAGGGCAGCGGCGAGTGCATGAACCGGTCCACTTTCACCCCGCCACGGGAAAGCCGGTTGCAGGCGGAGGAATAGAAATAGCCGCTGCCGATGCCGTCGATCAGCACGCGCACCTGCACCCCGCGGCGCTGGGCGGCGATCAGCGCGTCGATGAACACGCCGCCGGCGGCGTCGTCGCGCAGGATGTAGGTGGACAGCGCCACGCTGCGCCGCGCCGCTTCGATGGCGTGCAGCATGGCCGGATAGGCGGCGTCGCCGTTGCGGAACACCTCCACCTCGGTGCCGGGCAGCAGGGTGCGCCCGGTGATCCGGGCGCCGGCGCGCTCCAGCGGGGCGAGGGCGGCGTCGGGCGCCGCCGCTCCCGGGCTGCCGGCGCGGGCGCCGGTGCTGTCGCGCTGGCGCAGCACGCGGGCGCGACGGGTGACGCGGTTGATGCCGAACAGCGCATAGAGCAGCCCGCCGGCAAACGGAGACAGCCAGGCGAGGCCCATCCAACCGATTGCGGTGCCGACGTTGCGCTTGTGCAGCAGCACATGCACGCTGACCAGGACGGCGATCAGGATGCCGGCGGGGATCAGCAGTTCGGCGGCGATGCGGGCGAATGCCAGCACCGCGTGCGCGTCCCCGAAGCCGGGCACCGTTACGCCGCCGCGCGCAGCATGAGCCGGGTGAGCGCCTTCGCCTCCAGGCGCAGGGCGGTGTCCATCGCCACCAGGGCGCCGTCATGCACCAGTTGCTGGATCGCCTCGAGCTGGGGCGATTTCCCCTTGGTGTGCTTGCGCAGCCGTGCGTTGGCGACCGCGAGCGCATTCGCCGTGGCCAGGCTGCGCGGATCGCCGCCGGGCAGTACGAAGCCGGGACGGTCCCAGGGTTTGACCGGATCGCAGGCACTTCGGACCCAGGCCTTTGCCGCCGCAACGAGGTTGTCGGGCGGGACGATGCCATCCACGAGACCCAATGGCAGCGCGTCCTCCGGCGACAGGGCGCGCCCCTCCAGCAGCAAGGGCAGGGCGCGAAGCTGGCCCAGCATGCGCAGCAGGCGCTGGGTGCCGCCGGCGCCGGGCAGCAGCCCGAATTTTGCCTCCGGCAGGCCGAGATGCAGCGCCGGGTCGTCGGCCGCCAGACGGTGGTGGCAGGCCAGGCACAGCGCGAAGCCGGCGCTCAACGCGCTGCCGTTGATCGCGGCGGCGAAAGGTTTACCCCCCGTCTCGATCCGCCGCAGCAGAAGCTGCACCCGCATCAGCGCGTCGTAGATGGCGCGCGCCCGCCCCGGCGCATCGGCGCCGTCGCGCATCAGCTGTTCCAGCCAGACCGGGTCGGTGCCGGCGATGAAGGCGCTTTTCGCGCTGGTGACAACCGCGCCGCGGATGGCGCCGTCGGTCAGCACGCGCTCCACCGCGCGTTCGAAATCGTCGACCGCATCCGCCGACAACACGTTCACCGCCCGTCCGGGCATGTCGCAGACGATCACCGCAATGCCGTCGGCGTCGGTCTGCAACGTCAGGCTGCGCATGGCGGGCCCTCCTCAGAGACGTTCGATGATGGTGGCGGTGCCCATGCCGATGCCGACGCACAGCGTCGCCAGCCCGGTGGCCAGATCGCGCCGTTCCATCTCATCGAGCAATGTGCCGAGAATCATCGCCCCGGAAGCGCCGAGCGGATGGCCCATGGCGATCGCCCCGCCGTTCACGTTCAGCCGCTCCGGGTCGATCTCCAGCAGGCTGCGGAACAGCAGGACAACGGCGGCGAACGCCTCGTTCAGCTCCCACAGGTCGATGTCGGACAGCGCCATGCCGGCCCGCTGCAGCACTTTGCGCGTCACTTTCTCGGGACCGGTCAGCATGATGCAGGGCTCCGAGCCGACCGAGGCGAAGGCACGGATGCGCGCGCGCGGGCGCAGGCCAAGCGCCCGTCCCGCGGCCCGGCTGCCCAGCAGGATGGCGGCCGCGCCGTCGACGATGCCGGAGGAATTGCCGCCGGTGTGCACGTGTTCGATGCGCTCCAGTTCGGGGTAGCGCTGCAGTGCCACCGCGTCGTAGCCGCTCTCCTCGCCCAGGGCCGCGAAGGCGGGCTTGAGCCCGGACAGGCTCTCCAGCGTGGTGCCCGGGCGCATATGCTCGTCGCGGTCGAGCAGAACCCAGCCAAGCTCGTCGGTGACCGGCACGACCGAGCGGGCGAAGCGGCCCTCCCGCCAGGCGGCGGCGGCGCGGCGCTGGCTTTCCAGCGCGTAGGCGTCGGCCTCGGCGCGCGAGAAGCCCCATTTCGTGGCGATCAGGTCGGCGCTGATGCCTTGCGGAATGAAATGCGTCTCGAACGCCACTTTCGGGTTGCTCGACCAGGCGCCGCCATCGGCGCCCATCGGCACCCGCGACATCGATTCCACCCCGCCGCCGATGGTGATCTCCGACTGGCCCGCCATGATCTGGGCGGCGGCCATGTTGGTGGCCTCCAGCCCGGAGGCGCAGAACCGGTTGACCTGCACGCCGCAGACGTTTTCGTCATAGCGCGCATGCAGGGCGGCGAGGCGGGCGATGTCGCCGCCCTGCTCGCCTACCGGCATGACACAGCCCAGCACCACGTCGTCCACCAGCGCGGTGTCGACCCCGCTGCGGTCGCGCAGGGCGGCCAGCACGCCGGCGGCGAGGTCGATCGGGGCGACCTCGTACAGCGCGCCGTCGGGGCGGCCGCGGCCGCGCGGCGTGCGCACGGCGTCGTAGATGAAGCACTCCGTCATTGGCGCCTCCCGGTTTTGCCATGCGTCGTATCAGAGATTGGGGCGGACGCGGAACAGCCAGGTGCTGCGGCAGCGGGTGAAGGAAGGCCAGGGCAGAGCCCTGGCCTTCCTTCACCCGCTCGCCCTGCGGTCTTTATTTCCCGGCCTCGCCATCCCACATGGACTCACAGATCATTGTGCAATTTGCAATAATATCGAACAATGCATGGACGGCCGGGGGCAGCAGCGGCGCAACAAAATGCTAGCGCAACAAGGTGATGGCCAGTCTCCGGCCACGGCCCCGCACGACGTGCGGCCTGGCCCTTTGGCGCGCCTGAGCGCCACCGCCAGCCGGATTAGCGGCGGCGAGCCCGGCGCCGCGATGCGGCTGCGGCGCGTGCTGAAGGGTGCGCGGCTCGGCCTGTGGGAATACGATGTCGCCAGTGCGGCCCTGCGGCTCGACCCGAGTGCCGGCAGGCTGCTCGGTGGGGCCCCCGCGCGCCAATGGCTGAAGCTGCCGCACGGCACGGCGTGGGCGGCTTGGCTGACAAAAGTGCACCCCGCCGACCGCCGCGTGCTGGATGCCTTTCTTGCCGCGTTCCAGGCCGGCCAGCGCTGCGAGGCGGAGTACCGGGTGCGCCATCCGGCGGGAGACTGGACCTGGGTGGCGCACCGCGGCGACGTGATTTCGACCGATCCGGCCGGCCGGCCGCGCCGCATGGCAGGCATCGTTCAGGACATCACCGCCTATCGCACCGCCGAGGCGGCGCTTGCCAGCGAGCTGGTCGAGCGCGGCACGGCGCTGCGCGACAGCGAACGCCGCTTCGAGCGTCTGGTCCAGGGGGTCACCGACTTCGCCATTTTCATGCTCGACCCGCAGGGCCGGATCACCACCTGGAATTCCGGCGCCCGGCGCATCAAGGGCTACGAGGCCGAGGAAATCCTCGGCCGTTCCTATGCCTGCTTCTACACCGACGAGGACCGCGCCAACGGACTGCCCCAGCGGGCGCTGGCCATCGCTCTGCGCGAGGGACACTACGAGGCCGAGGGCTGGCGCCTGCGCCGCGACGGCAGCCGCTTCTGGGCCAGCGTCGTCATCGACGCGATCGCCGACGACGCCGGCCAGCCGGCCGGGTTCGCCAAGATCACCCGCGACATCACCGCCCCGCGCGAAATGCAGCGCCAGCTCATGCAGGCGCAGAAAATGGAGGCGGTCGGCCAGCTCACCGGCGGCATCGCGCATGATTTCAATAACCTGCTTCAGGCAGTTTCAAGCAACCTCGAGCTTGCCCGCATCACGATGGCCCAGGGCGGCGCGGCGCGCACCGACCGGCTGATCGCCAACGCGCTGCGCGCCATCCGCCGCGGCGCCCACCTGACCACGCAATTGCTGGCCTTTTCGCGGCGGCAGGTGCTGCATGCCGAACGCTGCCGGGTGAGCGATGTCGCCCATGACATGGCCGAACTGCTGCGCCGCGGCGCCGGCGATGCCGTGCAGGTGGTGGTCAGCGCCGCGCCGGACCTGTGGAGCTGCCGGATCGATCCGGGACAGCTCCAGTCGGCCCTGCTGAATCTGGTGCTGAACGCACGCGACGCCACCCCGCCGGGCGGCACGGTGACGATCGCGATGGACAATGCGCGCCTCGACGGCGCAGCGGCGGCGGCGCTGGACCTGCCGGCGGGCGACTACGTGCGTGTCATGGTCGCCGACACCGGCACCGGCATGTCCCCCGAGACGCTGGCGCAGGCGTTCGAGCCGTTCTTCACCACCAAGCAGGTCGGCAAGGGCTCGGGACTCGGCCTGCCGCAAGTGCTCGGTTTCACCAAACAGTCCGGCGGCTCGGTTTCGGTGCACAGCGTGCCGGGGCAGGGCACGACATTGTCATCGTTTTTTCCGCGTGACGGGGAGCCGTAGACGAAGGAAGGCCAGGGCTCTGCCCTGGACCCGCCGTCGCGCGCAGCGCGCCTTCGGCACGACGGGCGGTGGCCCCCTGGACCCCGCTACTTTATAGAGGCCCGGCATGGAGATGCTGATGCCTGGCCTCCCCGGCTTGCCGGAAAACGCGGCGCTGCTGCTCGACCTTGACGGCACGCTGCTCGACATCGCGCCCACGCCGTCAGCGGTGGCGGTGCCGCCCGCGCTGCTGGCCACGCTGCTGGCGCTGCGCGCAGCCCTGGATGACGCGGTGGCGGTGGTGAGCGGACGGCCGATCGAACAGATCGAGGCGCTGCTCGACGGCGCGCCCTACGCGGTGGCGGGCGAGCACGGCGCTGCGATCCGCCACGCGCCGGGCGCCGCGCTGGAGCGGCCGGACCTGCCCGCACTGCCGGCGCACTGGCTGGCGCGGGCCGAAACCGCGGCCGCTGCCTGTCCGGGGGCACTGCTGGAACGCAAGGCGCACGGCTTCGTGCTGCACTTCCGGCTGGCGCCCGAGGCCGGTCCGGCGTTGCACCAGGCGGCGCTGGCAATCCTGGACGGCGACCCGTCAGGCTTCACGCTCATGGCCGCCCACATGGCTTGGGAGGTCAAGCCGCGCGGCGCCGACAAGGGGCGGGCGGTGCAGCGGCTGATGGCGCGCGCGCCCTTTGCCGGCCGGGTGCCCGTCTATGTCGGTGACGACGTGACCGACGAGGACGGCATGGAAGCCGCGCGGCAACTGGGCGGCATCGGCCTGCGGGTGCAGGAGAATTTTGGCGATGCCGCCGGCGTGCGCGCCTGGCTGGCGGGGCTCGCCGGGTAAGCGCGCAACAGCAGCGCCCGGCGGAAAATCCTGCCCGCAATTTTCTTGACAGCCCGATGACCACCGTCCCACAGTAACCGCGTCGTCAATGGAAAAGGAGGGTGCCGCATCAGCATGACTCCACCTGAGTTGAAGCGAGTTGCCGCCCGGCTTGGCAGCGGCAGCTGATCAACACGGCCAAGTAAGTGCTCGGGTTTTGCCCCGGGCGCGAAGTACACAACTTCGCAACCCGACCCCCGGATGCTGCATGCATGCGCTCCGGGGGTTTTGCTATTTGGGGCGTGTTGGCCGGTTTGACCAAGGCAATCGGTGAAGGAAGCAAGGCCAGGGCTCTGCCCTGGACCCCGCACCTTAAGTAATGGGTTCCAAGGGCCTCTCGGCCCTTGGCGGGTCCAGGGCAGAGCCCTGGCCTTGCTTCCTTAACCCGGTGTCCCCCGCGTCCTCAAAGCCCCCGGGAAATAACGATGCGCTGCACGTCGCTCGTCCCCTCGTAGATCTGGCAAACCCGCACATCCCGGAAAATCCGCTCCACCGGAAAATCCGCCAGATACCCATATCCCCCGTGGATCTGGATCGCCGCCGAGCAAACCGCCTCCGCCGTCTCGGAGGCGAACAGCTTGGCCATCGACGCCTCGCTCAGGCACGCAAGTCCGGCCTCGCGCAGCGCTGCCGCATGCAGCACCAGTTGGCGCGCGGCCTCGAGGCGAGTCGCCATGTCCGCCAGCCGGAACGCGATCGCCTGGTGCTCGATGATCTTGCGCCCGAATGTTTCCCGCTCATGCGCATAGGTGCGCGCCGCATCGAAGGCGGCGCGTGCCATCCCCACCGCCTGCGCGGCGATGCCGATCCGCCCGCCTTCCAGGTTCGCCAGCGCGATCCGGTATCCCTGGCCTTCCTCGCCCAGCCGCAGCCATGCCGGCAGCCGCATGTCGTTGAACGCGATCTGGCAGGTGTCCGAGGCGTGCTGGCCGAGCTTGTCCTCCACCCGCACCACTTCGTAGCCCGGCGTGTCGGTCGGCACGATGAAGGCGCTCAGCCCTTTCTTGCCCGCCTGCGGATCGGTCACCGCGAACACGATCACCACCTGCCCGTTTTTGCCCGAGGTGATGAACTGCTTGGTGCCCGACAGCACGTACGCATCCCCGTCCCGCCGCGCCCGCGTGCGCAGGTTCGACGCGTCCGAGCCCGCCTGCGGCTCGGTCAGCGCGAAGCCGCCGATCCATTCCCCGGCGGCCAGCTTCGGCAGGAAGTGCCGCTTCTGCGCGTCGGTGCCGAAGCGCAGGATCGGCACGCAGCCCACCGAACTGTGCACGCTCATGATCGTCGAGCACGCCCCGTCGCCGGCGGCGATTTCCTCCAGCGCCAGCGCATAGGCGACCGGCCCGGTGTCCGAGCCGCCGTATTCTTCCGGCACCAGCATGCCGAGGAACCCGAGCTCGCCCATCTCCCGCAGCGCCTCGGCGGGGAAACGGTGCGCCCGGTCCCATTCCGCCGCGAAGGGGGCCAGACGCTCCTCTGCGAAACTGCGGGCGGCGTCGCGGATTTGTATTTGCGCGTCGGTCAGGATCATCGGTCAGGACAACCGTTCGATCGCGACCGCGGTCGCCTCGCCGCCGCCGATGCACAGCGACGCCACGCCCCGTCGCAGCCCGAACTTCTCCAGCGCCGCCAGCAGCGTGACGATAATCCGCGCCCCCGACGCGCCGATCGGATGGCCGAGCGCGCAGGCCCCGCCATGCACGTTCACTTTGTCATGCGCCAGCCCGAGGTCGCGTATCGCCGCCATCGCCACCACCGCGAACGCCTCGTTGATTTCGAACAAATCCACCCCCTCCAGCGTCCAGCCGGTGCGCGCCAGCAGTTGCCGCACCGCGCCGATCGGGGCGGTGGCGAACTGGCTCGGCGCCTGGGCATGGGTGGCGTGGCCGATAATAGCCGCGCGCGGGGTCAGGCCGCGCCGCTCGGCCTCCGACCGGCGCATCAGCACCAGTGCTGCCGCCCCGTCGGAAATCGAACTGGAATTCGCCGCAGTCACCGTGCCGCCGTCGCGAAATGCCGGCTTGAGCGCCGGGATTTTCTCGATATTCGCCTTCGGCGGTTGCTCGTCATGCGCCACTTCGCGTTCGGATTTTCCGGACCGCACCGTCACCGGCACCACCTCCAGCGAAAAACTCCCATCCGCGATCGCCCGCCGCGCCCGCGTCAGCGAGGCAATGGCATACTCGTCCTGGGCGGCACGGGTGAACTGATAGCTCGCGGCGCAATCCTCGGCGAAGGTGCCCATCAGCCGGCCCTTGTCGTAGGCATCCTCCAGCCCGTCGAGGAACATGTGATCCAGCACCCGCCCATGCCCCATCCGATACCCGGCGCGGGCGCGGTCGAGCAGATACGGCGCGTTGGACATGCTCTCCATGCCGCCGGCCACCACCACCGAGGCACTGCCGGCGGCGATGGCGTCATGCGCCAGCATCGCCGCCTTCATGCCGGAGCCGCACATCTTGTTCACCGTGGTGGCGCCCGCCGACAGCGGCAGCCCGGCCCCCAGCGCCGCCTGGCGCGCGGGCGCCTGGCCTTGCCCGGCCGGCAACACGCAGCCGAAAAATATCTCCTCCACCGCGTCGGCAGCGATCCCGGCGCGCAGCACGGCCGCGCTGATTGCCGCGGCGCCGAGCGCGGGCGCGGCGAGGTCCTTCAGATCGCCCTGGAAACCACCCATGGGGGTGCGGGCGGCGCCGACGATGACGATGGGATCAGACGAACTCATGTGTGTCTCCGGAACAATAAAGCGCGACCTTGTTGCCTATGAAACCGCCGCAACCGCCGGGGTCACGGTGGCGCCGCGCCGCCCGGCGAGGAAGGTCGCCAGCAGCCCGCAGGCGGCGGCGAAGCTCAGCCACAGCCCGGCCATCGCCCGGTTGCCGGTTTCGTGGAACAGCGCCTGGGCGATCGCCGGGGTGTTGCCGCCGAAAATCGCCGTCGCCAGGCTGTAGGCCAGCGAGAACCCGACCGTCCGGACCGCCACCGGCATGATCTCGGTCAGATACACCACCATCGCCCCGTTGTAGCAGCCGTACAAGAACGACAACCACAGCTCCACCGTCAGCATCCGCCCGAACGACGGCGCCTGCACCAGCCACCACAAGGCCGGATAGGCGGTCAGCAGCGCCAGCGCCGTGCAGGCATACAGCAGCGGCCGCCGGCCG
Organism: uncultured Alphaproteobacteria bacterium; assembly: GCA_963714255.1. GTDB lineage: Bacteria > Pseudomonadota > Alphaproteobacteria > Acetobacterales > Acetobacteraceae > Rhodovastum. Next base: position 32,118 of record CAVQNU010000032.1, on the reverse strand, counting down.
ATCCGGTCCGACACCGCGCCCGCCACCGGCAGCCAGAACAGGTTGGAAATGCCGATGCACAGCGTCACCAGCAGGCTGTCGGCGTCCGACAGGCGCAGCACCGTCCGCCCGAAGGTCGGCGTATAGGCGGTGATGAAGTAAAACGACACCGTTGTCATCGTCACCAGCAGCATGCCGATGGTCACGATGCCCCAGTTTTCGGTCATCGAGGCGAAGATCTCGCGCAGCGACGGGTGATGCGTGCGGGCTGCGAACGCCTCGGTTTCCTGCAGCGACCGGCGCAGCAGGAAGATCAGCGGAATGATCATGCATCCGATCAGCATCGGAATGCGCCAGCCCCAGGCCGCCATCTGCTCGGGCGAATACCGCGCGCTCAGCACCGCGCCCACCAGCGCCACGAAGATCACCGCGATCTGCTGGCTGCCGGACTGCCAGGCCACGTAGAACCCCTTGTTCCCCGGCGTGGCGATTTCCGACAGGTACACCGACACCCCGCCCAGCTCGACGCCGGCCGAGAACCCCTGGATCAGCCGCCCGAGCACCAGCAGCAGCGGCGCGAAATAGCCGATGGTCGCATACCCGGGCACCAGCGCGATCGACGCGGTGCCGACCGACATCAGCGCCAGCGTCAGCAGCAGGCCGCGCCGCCGCCCGTAGCGGTCCACATAGCTGCCGAGCACGATGGCGCCGATCGGGCGCATCAGGAAGGCCAGCGCAAACGTCATCAGCGACTGCATCAGCGAGGCGAACTCGTCGGTGCTCGGAAAGAACGCCTGGCCGATCGCGCTGGCGTAGTAGCCGAAGACGAAAAAGCTCGTACATCTCCAGGAAGTTGCCGCTGGAGACGCGGATCACCGCCTTGATCTTCTCGCGCCGTTCGGCGGGCGTCAGCATGGACTGTTTCCTCCTGATTTCTGGCCGCTGCCGCTGATCTTCGCGCGGGCTGCGCGGGGCCGCCAGAGGGATCGGGGGAGGAAGAAAGGAAGGCCAGGGCTCTGCCCTGGACCCGCCAGGGGGCGGTGGCCCCCTGGACCCCGCTACTTAAGCAGTTGTTATGAGGGGGGGGTGAGGCGGAGATCCGGTTCACCGCCTCACCCCCCTCTCATAACAACTGCTAAAAAGTAATGGGTTCCAAGGGCCTCTCGGCCCTTGGCGGGTCCAGGGCAGAGCCCTGGCCTTCCTTTCTTCCATCCCCGATCCCCCGGCGCCCCGCCCCGCCCGCATTTCTGGCATGTTCCCCGTTCGGATCACCGTCCCGGTGTCAGGACCGCTTCTTGCGTAATCCACCGTGTGCGGATCGTCCGCCACGGAGGCAAATACAATCATGCACGACATCATCCCGAAGTCCGACAAAGTGTTGTCGGAGACCGACCCGGTTCTGGCGGAGATCGCATCCTGCCGTATCTGTACGGTCAAGTTGATGACACTTTGTTACCCACGCGCCTGGTGGTTCCGCCCGTTGCGCGAGCTGCTCGCCACCGGCATCCGCGTCTTCGCATTGTTCTATCCGCTGCCGGAAGAAGCCTATGCGGCCCGCTCGCCGCTCTGCCGCGGTTGCCTGCGTTTCCGCAAAAACGCGGTGCGGCAGCGCTCGGCGTTATTCCGCTGGCTCGATGCCGGACTGAACCCGCGCTTCAACAAGCTGCGCGATTCCCTGTTGACGCCGCACGAGCTCGACCATGCGCGCGAATTCGCCCGCCGCGCCGCCGATCCGGAGTTCCAGGGCTGGTGACCGTGCTGCGCCCGGCATGTCGCGTTTGTCGCAAAGGCCACGTCATGGTCAGTCGGGAATAGCGAACCGACGCCCAAGCGCCCGGATGTCACCCGCGCTTGCCGCCGAGAACCTCGACCGACATTGACTTGATCAAGGCGGCCACCGGCGTTCCGGGTGCCAGCCCCAGCCGCGCGATGGCGTCAGGCGTCACCCGCGCCAGCAACGACCCGCCACCGGGCGAAACCTCGACCAGCACCGCCCGGTGGTCGGGGTCGGCTTCGATGGCCCGCACCATGCCGGGCAGGATGTTGTGCAGGCTGAGCGCGCCATCCAGCAGCCCGGCCTCGCAGCGCGCCAGGATGACCTCGCGGGCGGGCACGCGAACGCGCACATTCAATCCCTCGGGCAGGTCGCTCAGCGGCACCCACAGCGTCGTGGTCCCCCAGTCCAGACGGGTGAGTTGCCGCGCCGGATCATGCGCGCCGACGCGGCAGGCCAGCACCGTCCCGGCATCGTCGCGCCGCGCCAGCGGCAGGTCGGCGCGCGCGGTGATGTCGGCCACCGGCCCGGCGGCGATAACCGAACCCGCCTCGAACAGGACAACCGAATCGGCAAGCTGCAGCAGTTCGTCCAGCGAATGCGTAACATACAGCACCGGCAGCCGCAGCGCCGTTTTCAGCCGCGCCAGGTAGGGAAGGATTTCCGACCGTCGCGCGGCGTCCAGGCTGGCCAGCGGCTCGTCCATCAGCAGCAATTGCGGCTGGCGCAGCAGCGCCCGCCCGATCGCCACCCGTTGCCGCTCGCCCCCCGACAGCGTGTTCGGCCGGCGCGCCAGCAGCGGCGCGATGCCCAGCAGGTCCACGACCTCGTTGAAGTCGATCTGCCGTTCGCTGGTCCGTCGCATGCCGAAGGTCAGGTTGTTGGTGACCGACATATGCGGAAACAGCCGCGAATCCTGAAACACCAGCCCGATGCGCCGCCGCTCCGGCGGCAGCCAGATGCCGGCCCGCGTGTCCGCCAGCACCTCCTCGCCGAGCACGATCCGGCATTCATCTGGCCGCAGCAGCCCCGCCGCGGCGATAATCGCGGTCGATTTGCCAGATCCGGACGGACCGAACAGCACCGTCACGCCCGGGCTCGGCACGCTGAAGGCGATGGCGATGTCGATGGCGGGAAAATGCTGCCGCAGCGCGACCGACAGGTTCATCGGCCGAGCACGGCATTGAGCCGCCGCCCCGCCCATTCGGACGCCAGCAATCCCACCAGCGCCAGGCTGAGCGACACGGCCGAAAGCTGGGCCGCCTTCGCCTCCCCGCCCGGCACCTGCAGTGCCGCGTAGATCGCCAGCGGCAGCGTCTGCGTCTCGCCGGGGATGTTGGCGGCGAAGGTAATCACCGCGCCGAACTCACCCAGGCAGGTGGCATAGGCCACGATCGCGCCCACCAGAATGCCGGGCGAGGCCAGCGGCAACGTAATGTTGATCAGCCGGTCGAGCCGCCCGGCCCCGAGCGTGCGCGCCGCCTGTTCCAGCCCCGGATCGGCCGCCTCCAGCGACAGGCGCACCGAACGGACCATGACCGGAAACACCATCACCGCGCAGGCGAGCGTGGCGCCCGCGGCAGTGAACACCAGGCGGATGCCGAACCAGTCATGCAGCAGCGCGCCGACCGGCCCGCGCACCCCGAACACGACCAGCAGCAGCCAGCCGGTCACCACCGGCGGCAGCACCAGCGGCAGATGGACAAACGCATTCAGCACCGACCGGCCCGGAAACCGGCTGCGCGCCAGCACCCAGGCCGTGCCGATGGCGATCGGCAGGGCGAACCCCACCGCGTGGGCGGCGATCGACAGCGTGAGCCGGACGGCCTGCCATTCCTCCGGGGTAAGGATCGCCGCCTACTCCACCTTGAACCCGTATTTCACAAACACCGCCCGCGCCTCGGGGCCCGCGAGGAATTTCAGCAGCGCCCGCGCCGCTGGCGTGTCGCCGGCCTTGGTCACCGCGAACGGGTAGGTGATCGGGTCGTGACTGTTCGCCGGGAAGGTCCCGGCAATCGCCACGGCTTTGCTCACGGCCGCATCGGTGCCGTAGACGATGCCCGCCGGCGCCTCGCCGCGCTCGACCAGCAGCAGCGCCGAGCGGACGTTGTCGGTGCGTGCCAGCCGGTCGGCGACCTTCTCCCATACGCCCAGCTTCTTCAGCGCCTGCTCGGCATAGATGCCGACCGGCACATGCGCCGGATCGCCGGTGGCGATGCGCCCCTTGGCGCCGAGCAGCGAGGCGATATCGAAGCCGGGCGCGATGGTGATTTTGGTTGTGTTGCTTGCCGGCACGATCAGCACCAGATCATTGCCCAGCAAATCCTTGCGCGCATCGGCGGCGAGCAGGTTGCGCGACGCCAGATAGTCGATCCATTTCTCGTCCGCCGAGGCGATCAGATTGGCCGGCGCCCCCTGCTCGATCTGCCGCGCCAGCGTCGAGCTCGACGCGAACGACTGCCGCAGCGCCGGATGCCCCTGCTTCTGCCAGAGGCCGGAAATATCCTTCATCGCATCGGTCAGGCTCGCCGCGGCGAACACGGTGAGGTCCTGCGCCTGCGCGGACAGGGGCAGCAGCAGGAGTAAAGCCAGGAAAATTCGGCGCATGGGCGGCTTCCTTTCAGGGTTCAAACCGGGCGCGGTTCAATCGACCGCCAGGATCACGTGCGCCGCATCGAACAGCGCGATCACCGCGACCCCTTCCTGCACCCCGAGCGCGTCGGCGCTGTGGCGCGTAATGACCGAGGTCAGCGTCTTGCCGTCGCCGATATCGATCGTGATTTCGCTGTTGACGCCCCCGTCCATCCGTTCGAGCACGCTGCCCGCCACCCGGTTGGCGACCGACAGGCGCGGCGCCTCCCCGGCGCGGGCGAGAATCACGAACGACGACTTGATCAGCGCGACCACGTTGCGCCCGGGCGCCAGCCCCAACTCATCCACGCTGTGAGCGGTGATCACGGCGATGATGTTGCTGGACGCGGTGACGCGCATGTCCACTTCGGCATTTACCGCGGCCCGGGTGATGCCGGTCACCCGGCAATGCAGGGCGTTGCGGGCGCTGGTTTTCATCGCCACGTTCCAGAACAGCAGATCAATCGGGGCATCGGACTCATCGCGGCCGATCGCCGCGGAAATCTCCGTCAGCTTCGCCTCCAGCCGGCGAAACGCGGCGATCAGCCGCACCCCGCTATCGGTCAGCGTGGCGCCGCCGCCGCCGCGCCCGCCGGACTGCGCGAGCAGGGCAGGGGCCGGCAGCAGATTATTCACCGCGTTCAGCCCGTCCCACACCGCCTTGTAACTATAGCCGAGCGCCTTCGCCGCCGCGGTGATGCTGCCATGCGCGCCGACCGCCTCCAGCATGGCAATGCGCTCGCGCCCGACCGGCAACTGGCCGGCGCCACGCAGCGCAAGCAGCGCCTCGGTGCGGGGGACTTCAGCAGGAGCGGCATCGCCCGTCATATACCCCGATTATATGACGCTACCCAAGCTGGCAACGCCGCCCGAACGCAAAAAGGGCCCTGGCGGTTGCCAGGGCCCATGCCGGCGCGGCCGAGAAAGCCGCGATTTACTTGCCGATGATGACGTCCGAGGATTTGATAATGGCCGAAACCGCGTCGCCGACCGCCAGGGCCAGGTCGTCCGCCGCGTCATTGGTGATCGAAGACGTCACATGATGGCCGCCGGGGAGGGCGATCTTCACCGTGGTCGTCACCGCGCCCTTGTGCAGGCTCTCGACCGTGCCGGCCAGAATATTGCGTGCGCTGAGCTTCATATGAAGGGTTCCTTGGTTTGTGGCCGCAAAGGCGGCGCCCCTGCTTGATGCAAAATGGGGCAATGCAAAGGGTGCTGCAAGGGTGCGCTGGTAATGGCGGCTGTGCGGCAGGCGTAATACAGCGTTAATACATAACGAAATACAACAGCTTCAATCCTAGGGGGGCTTTGCCCCGCGCCCCACCCCGCGCGCAGCGCGCCTTCGGCGCGACGGCTTTGCCCTGGACCCACCAAGGGCCGAGGCCCTTGGAACCCACATTATTCGTCCGGCAATGGTTTCGACGACACACGTAGCGATACCAGCACGATCCGGTCTTGCTCCAGGCGCAACGTCATCGTCGCGCTGCCGCCACGCGGACAGCAATTGCCGTCGCCGTCCCGCCACAACGGAGTTTGCGCCGTCATCGCTCGCCAGTCGGGATAAATGCCCTTCCAGGCCGCGAGACCCTTCGGCAGACGCGCAGCCAACTGCCCGGCCCAGGAGCCGATATTCACCTCGCGCCACACCCCGTCACGGAACACGAACAGGCTCTCGGCCGAAATATTGCCGGTGCCCGAGATATGGCCGGGCAGGTCCAGGAACCTCCCATGCGAGGTCTGCAGAATCGCCGGTGCTTCGAAGTAAGTATCCGCATCGGCGGACCAGGTAACCGCCCGCACGTGCGTCCCGTCGCCTTCCAGCACGATCACCCCGGTGCCGACCGTCCGCTCGCCGTCCCGCCAGGTCTGCAGCCGGTAACGCAACGCCCCGCCCGGCGCATCGGCGAGCCCCCCCGCCTCGGTCACCGCACACGCCGCATCGTCCGCGTCCATCAACGCCAGGCATTTGTCGGGAGCGGTCGCGCCCACGCTGCGCCGGATCGCCTGCCACGTGGCGGTCTGCGTCCGCAATTCTTCCGTCCGGTGCTGATACCCGGTCAGCAACTCGTTCGGCGCCGCCACCTTGTCACGCACCGAGGCGATCCATGTCCGCTGATCCGCCCGCACCGCCTGCGGATGCGGGCTCACCGCCAGCGCCGCGGCAAAGGCGCTGCCAAGCGCACTATCCGCTGCCGACAGCGCGGCATCGGCGCAGATCATCCGCTCGGCCCCGCTGGACGCCCCGGCACAATCAAAACTCGCCGCTCGCGCCGGCCCGGACGCAAGCATGACACAACAGACCGACAGGGCAGCGATCGAAGGTCGCGTCATCCTGGTTTCCGCATTTCTGGGGCCGCATCATACCGGCCGCCCGGCGTCGCCAGCGAACCCCAAAATATGACAATCATCGGCCTGACAGTGGAAGGGGACCGCCATGCACACATTTGATCTCGCGCCTCACGCCCGGGACCTCGTCATCGCCTACGTTCTGGCCCTGCCGATCGGATGGGACAGGGAACGCGAGGAACGCACCGCCGGTTTGCGCACCTTCCCGCTCGTCGCCATCGCCAGCTGCGGCTTCATCCAGGCAAGCGAGAACTTCGGCAACGCCTCCACAGACATCGTGGCCGGCGCGGTCGAGGGCCTGATCGCGGGCATGGGTTTCATCGGTGGCGGAACGATCCTCCGAGAGGGAACGAGCGTGCGCGGCACCGCCACCGCCGCAAGCCTCTGGTCTACGGCCGCCATCGGTCTTGCCGTGGGATTCGGCAACTACGACATCGCCGTGGTCATCGCCGTTGCGACCTTCCTGACCCTCAGGCTGCCCAAACCGCGAAAAACATAGCGCAGCGCCATCCGCAGCCCACGTCCCGTCCGGACTCACCTACACCGAAAAATACTTCGCCCGCGGGTTCAGCACGACGATCGCGCTGGTCGACTGCTCAGGATGCAACTGCCATTCCTCGGACAGCGAAACCCCGATCCGTTCCGCCCCCAGCAGTTTCAGGATCGGCGCCTGGTCTTCGAGACGCGGGCAGGCCGGGTAGCCGAAGGAATACCGGCTGCCCCGGTAGCTCTGTGCCAGCAGCCTGTCCATGTCGCGGTCATCCTCGCCGGCGAAGCCGAGTTCGGCGCGGATGCGCTTGTGTGCATATTCGGCCATCGCCTCGGCCATCTCCACCGACAGCCCGTGCAGGTAGAGATAATCGAGGTAGCGGTTCTCCTCGAACCACACCCTGGCGGTATCGGACGCTTTTTGCCCCACCGTCACCACCTGCAGCCCGATCACGTCGCGCGCGCCATCGTCCACGTCATGGAAGAAATCGGCGATGCACTCGCCGTCCTCGCGCGGCTGGCGCGGCAGGTTGAACCGGGCCAGTTCGGTGCTGCCGTCCTGGTCGAACACCAGCAGGTCATTGCCCTGGCCGGCCGCCTTCCAATAGCCGTAGATCGCCTGCGGCTTCAGAATGTCCTGTTCGTCGCACAGCGCCAGCATGCGCCGCATCACCGGCCGCAGCTCCTGCTTGGCCCAGCCGAGGAAATCCTCCAGCGAGCGGCCTTGTTTGCGGAAGCCCCACTGGAACTGGTACAGGCTGCGCTCGTTCAGGAACGGCACAATCGCCTTCGGCGCCGCCGCGATGACGCGCGGCCCCCAGAACGGCGGCTCCGCCACTGGAACGCCCTCGGTCAGCCGGCGCCGGCGCTGCTGCACGCGCGCCACGTCCACCGGCAGGAACGCGCGCGCGTCCGCCTCGCCGAGCTTGCGGCTGGCGTTGCGCGCCCGCCCGGCCCGCCGCGACTGCACCGCTGCCAGGTACTCATCGAGCCCGTTGCCGCTCACATGGTCCATCAGGTGCAGCCCATCGAAGGCGTCCCGCGCATAGGCCACCGGCCCGCCCGCGTAGGCGCGCACGCAATCCTCCTCGACATAGCCGCGCGTCAGCGCCGCCCCGCCCAGCAGCACCGGGATGTCGACGCCCTGGCGGGCCATTTCCTCCAGGTTCTCGCGCATCACCACGGTGGACTTCACCAGCAGTCCCGACATGCCGATGGCCTGCGCCCGGTGCTCGCGCACGGCCGTCAGCATGTCGGCGAGCGGCACCTTGATGCCAAGATTGACCACCCGGTAGCCGTTGTTGGTCAGGATGATGTCGACCAGGTTTTTGCCGATGTCGTGCACGTCGCCCTTCACGGTGGCCAGCACGATGGTGCCTTTCTCCTGGCCGTCCACCCGCTCCATGTGCGGCTCCAGATGAGCCACCGCGGCCTTCATCGTCTCGGCACTTTGCAGCACGAAGGGCAGTTGCATCTTACCGGCGCCGAACAGCTCGCCCACCACTTTCATGCCGTCCAGCAGAATGGTGTTGATGATGAACAGCGGGGCGTGCACTTGCAGCGCTTCGTCGAGGTCGGCGGCCAGCCCCTTGCGGTCGCCGGTGATGATGCGGTCTTTCAGCCGTCCCTCGATCGTGTCCGCCGCTTTCGCAGGCGCGGCGTCGGCGGCCTTGCGGTCGGCGAAAATCTCCAGCAGGCGCTGCAACGGGTCGTAGCCGTCGCGGCGGCGGTCGAAGATCAGGTCTTCCGCGACCTGCACTTCCTCCGGCGGGATCAGGTGCAGCGGCCGGATCTTGGAAACATGCACGATCGCCCCGGTCATGCCCGCCTGCACGGCATGACTGAGGAACACGCTGTTCAGCACCACCCGCGCCGCCGCGTTCAGGCCGAAACTGATGTTCGACAGCCCCAGAATGATCTGGATGTCGGGAAATTTCTCCCGAATCAGCCGGATGCCCTCCAGCGTCCACTGGCCGAGCTTGCGGTCGTCTTCGTTGCCGGTGGCGATGGTGAAGGTCAGCGGGTCGATCAACAGGTCGGATTGCTGCAGCCCGAACCCGGTGCAGGCGAACTCCACCAGCCGTTCGGCGATCGCCAGCTTGCGTTCGGGCGACTTGGCCATGCCCGCTTCGTCGATCGTCAGCGCGATCACGGCGGCGCCGAACCGTTTGGCCAGCAGCAGCCGGTCGCGCGCGGCGCGCTCGCCGTCCTCGAAATTGATCGAGTTGATGATCGGCTTGCCGCCATGCAGCTTCAGCGCGCTTTCGATCACCGGGGTCTCGGTCGAATCAATCACCAGCGGCGCGTTCACGCTGGCGGTGAAGCGGCGCACCACCTCATCCATTTCACCGATTTCGTCGCGGCCGACGAAGGCGGTGCAGAGATCCAGGCTGTGGCTGCCCTCGGCGATCTGCTCGCGCCCCATGGCCACGCAGCCGTCCCAGTCATGCGCTTCCTGCAACAGGCGCCATTTCTTCGAGCCGTTGGCGTTGCAGCGCTCGCCGATGGCGAAGAAGGCGTTCTCCTGGCGCAACGGCACCTGCTGGTACAGGCTCGCCACCGACGGCACCCACACCGCGCGCCGCGGCACCGGTGCCGGGCGTGGCGCGCCGCGGCGGCGCAGCATGGCATCCAGGGCTTCGATGTGCTCGAGATTGGTGCCGCAGCAGCCGCCGATCAGGTTCACCCCGTCCTCGGCGACGAAGCGCTCCATCCAGCTCGCCATTTCGGCCGGGCGCAGCGGGTAATGGGTTTGCCCGTCGACCAGCTCGGGCAGGCCGGCATTGGGCAGCACGCTGATCAGGCCGGGCCAGTTGGCCGCCAGCCAGCGCAAATGCTCGGCCATTTCCTGCGGCCCGGTGGCGCAGTTCAGGCCGATCAGCTGCACGTCCAGCGCCTGCACGATGGTCGCGGCGGCGGCGATGTCGGGTCCCACCAGCAGGGTGCCGGTGGTTTCCACCGTCACCTGCACGAAAATCGGCGTGTCGGTGCCGGCGGCGGCGCGGGCAATCCGCGCCCCGTTCACCGCCGCCTTGATCTGCAGCGGGTCCTGGCAGGTCTCGATCAGGATGGCGTCCACGCCGCCGGCGATCAGCCCGCGGCTTTGCTCGGCCAGCGCCGCTTCCAGCGGATCATAGGCGATATTGCCCAGGCTCGGCAGTTTCGTCCCCGGCCCGACGCTGCCGAGCACGAAGCGGTGCCGCCCGTCGGCGAACTCCTCTGCCGCCTCGCGCGCAAGTTCGCCGGCGCGCTTGTTGATCTCGAAAGCGTGGTCGGCGAGATCGAACTCGGCGAGCGTCACCGGCGAGGCGCCGAAGCTGTTGGTCTCGACCATGTCCGCGCCGGCGGCGAAATAGCCGCGATGGATTTCCCGCACGATGTCGGGCCGCGACAGCACCAGCACATCGGTGCAGTTCTCCCGCCCCCAGTAGTCGCGCTCCACGTCCAGCGTCATCGCCTGCACGCGGCTGCCGGTGCCGCCGTCGGCCAGCAGCACGCGGTCGCGCAGCGCATCGAGCAAATGGGGTCGGCTCATGGGGCGGTCTCCGAGACCTGATCGGGAAATAACGGGTGAGATAGGGCAGGGGATTTTGCCCGGCTGGCCGGCCAGAGCCGCACCTCCAGCGGGCCGGGCACGGCGAGCGCCGGCTCCGCCGCCAGGCCGGCGCGGGCGAAAAAATCGCGCAGGCTGGCGTCATCGAAGCCGGGCCAGCGATGCGCCAGCCTGGTCATGACATCGGTGCGGGCATGCGCCGCCAGATCGACCACCACCAGCCGCCCGCCCGGCCGCAGCACCCGCGCGGCCTCGGCCAGCGCGCCGGCCGGGTCCTCGGCGTAGTGCAGCACCATGTGCAGCACCACCAGGTCGAAGCCGGCATCGGCCAGCGGCAGCCGGTACATGTCGGCCTGGCGCACCGCGCAATGGGTCAGTCCGGGCCGCGCCAGCCGCGCCCGTGCCAGCGCCAGCATGGCCCGGCTGGCGTCCACCCCCAGCCCGGAGGTGACGCGCGGCGCCAGCACTTCCAGCAGCCGCCCGGTGCCGGTGCCGATATCCAGCAGCCGGCCGATCTCGCCGGCCGGCAGCAGCTCGGCCAGCGCCTGCTCGACCGCTGCGGCGGGCAGGTCGAGGGCGCGCATTTCGTCCCAGTCCGCCCCGGTGCGGCGGAAACTCTCCGAGGCCGCGCGCGCCCGCTCGGCCAGCACCCGCGCGGCCTGCCGCCGGTCGGAGGCGAGCGTGGCGTCGTCTTCGGGCAGCCGGTCCAGCACCGCGCGCGCCAGCGACCCGCCCGGGGTTTCCGGTGCCGGCAGGGCGAACCACACATTCGCCCCCTCGCGTTCGCGCCCCAGCAGCCCGGCCTCGCCGAGCAGGCGCAGATGGCGCGACAGGCGCGGCTGCGACTGGCCGAGGATTTCGGTGAACTCCATGACGCAGAAACTGCCCCGCGCCGCCAGCGCCAGGATGCGCAGGCGGGTCGGCTCGGCGCAGGCGCGCAGGGCGGCGAGGAGCTGGTCCATATCTTGTGCGCCTATAAAGATATCCTTATGTGAGGTCCATCGCTTATGTGGTGCCCATGCCGATCTTCGCCGACGCCCGCATCCCTGTGCTGTTCGCCCCCGCATCCGCCACCGGTCCGGGCGATGCGCTGCTGACCGAGGCCGATCTGCCCGGCGATTCCGGCCATGCGTCCGGCTGCGCCTGCTGCGCCCCGCGCGGCGCGCTGGCTCGCGCCCTGCATCGCCTGTTCCTGGCCCGCGCCCGCGGCGAGGTGGCGTTCTTCCGCCGCGTCATTGTCGCCGCCCCCGCTGCCGGGGCGTGGCGCGCGGCCCTGGCGCAGGACGCGTTCCTGGCCGGGCGCTACCGGGTGGAGGGGTGACCGCCCGCGGCGCCGCCGGCCGGTCAGGCGTCCGGCAACTCCGCGTCCGCCAGCCCGAGCGGGCGCTGCATCATCACCACGTCCAGCCAGCGGCCGAATTTCCGCCCGGCGGCGCGCAGCACGCCCGGCATGGGTAAAGCCCAGGCTGGCATGCACGCCGATCGAGCCGACATTCTCGGCGTCGCCGATCACCGCCACCATCTGGCGGAAGCCGCGCTCGGTGGCATGCTCGATCAGGCGCGCCACCAGCGCCTTGCCCACCCCCTGGCCGCGCACGTCATTGCGGACGTAGACGCTGTCTTCGGCAGTGTAGCGGTAGGCCGAGCGGTCCTTGTGCTGCGCATAGAACGCAAAACCTAACACTCCGGTCGCATCCGCCGCCACCAGCCAGCACCAGCCCCGGGCGGTGCCGGCGGCGAAGCGTGCCGCCATTTCCTCGACCGACGGCGGCACGTCTTCGAAGGTGCCGGTGCCGTGCAGCACGTGGTGGGCATAGATCGCCTGGATTTCGGGCAGGTCGGTCGGCATCGCCGGGCGGGTGTCCATCGCGCGTCCTCAGCAGTGGGGCTCGGTTTGCCCACAGCCAGCACTTCGCCGGCCCATTGCGCAAGCCCCGCCCGCGCCCTGGGCAGTCGGGTGAAGGAAGCAAGCCCAGGGCGCTGCCCTGGACCCGCCAAGGGCCGGGAGGCCCTTGGAACCCATTATTTTTAGGTAATTGTCAAACGAGGGGGGCCAGGGCAGCGCCCTGGCCTTGCTTCCTTCACCCGACCACCCAGGGCGCGGGCGGTTTTTCGGCTGCCGGCGCCGGTCAACGTGCTATAAGCCGCCGGCAGGTGCGACCGCACCCGGAACGGATTGACAGACGGGACAGGTTTCCAGACAGAATCAGGATACGGAACCGGACAGGCCAGCCCAGCTCCAGCGCGGCCCGGCCGTGTGGCCGCCCGCAGGCCGGCCGGCATTCCGCGAAAAAGGGTAGCGATTTTGCATCTTCCTGACGGCCAGCTTCAGCGGTCCGGGCCCGAGTCCGGCAGCACCCCGACAATCGGCACCGCGCAGGCCGGCGGCACCGCGCAGGCCGGCGGCACCGCGCAGGCGGGCGTCAGCCCAACCGAACTTCGCGTGCTCGCGGTCATGGCGGCGGCCCGGTATCACGGCGTCGAACTCGATCGCGACGATTTGCGCTTTCCCGGCGGCCAGTCGCCTGAGCCGGCGGCGCTGGTCGACTGGCTGCGCAATGCGGGGCTGTGGGCGGGCGGTGTGCGCCTGCGCTGGCGCAGTCTGCTGGATCTGCAATCCTCGGCACCTGTGGTGCTGCTGCTGAACGACGGCGGTGCTGCCCTGGTGGTCCGCACCGATCCCGCCCGCCACCGGGTCTGGATCCGCGACCCGGCGGCCGAGGTCGATTCCGAGCCCACGCCGGTCGACGCGGCGTCGATCGACGCCGTGTGGGACGGCGAGACGATTCTGATCCGCGCCGGCCGCGCCAGCGCCTACGACAACGAGCCGTTCAGCCTGCTCTGGCTGAGCCGGCTGGTTCTGCACGATCGCAAGCTGATGGGCCAGATCTTCCTCGCCTCGCTGATGATGACCCTGCTGAGCATTTGCGGCATGTTGCTCGTGATGGTGGTGATCCAGCGGGTGGTGACCTACCACAGTTACAATACGCTGGGCATGGTGTCGCTGCTGCTCGCCATCACCATGCTGTTCGAGGGATATTTCGGCTACATCCGCCGCCAGCTCACGATTGTCGTCGGGCGGCGGGTGGAAGCCCGGGTCAACCTGGAGATGTTCAAGCGCGTCCTCGGCCTGTCGATCGATTTCTATGAACGCACCCAGGCCGGCTCGATCATGTACCGCCTCGGCCATATCAACAAGGTGCGCGACTTTCTCACCGGCCGGGTGCTGAGCACCCTGCTCGACGTGGTCACGCTGCTGCTGCTGCTGCCGGTGCTCTATATCATCAATCCGGCGCTGACCTGGGTGACCGTGATCGCCGCCATCATCATGGTGCTGGTGATCGTGGCCTTCATCCGCCCGGTCCGGCGTGTCTACCTGCGCTACGCCGACGCCGAGATCGCCAAATCCACCGTGCTGGTCGAGAGCGTGCGCGGCATCCGCACGGTCAAGTCGCTGGGGCTGGAGCCGCAGCGCAAGGAGGCGTGGGACGCCACCACCGCGGCCGCCGGCAGCTGGAAGCTGGAACTGCTCGACCTGGTCAACTGGCCGCAGACCCTGGTCCACCCGCTGGAATCCTTCATGCGGTACGGGGTGATGCTGGTCGGCGTCTACATCTCCATCGACGGCACCACCAATGCCGGCTCGCTGATGGCCTTCATGCTGCTGAGCGGCCGGCTGTCACAGCCGCTCTCGGGCCTCGCCCGCATGATGGAGGAGACCGAAGACATCCGCACCGCGGTGGGCATGGCCGCCTCGGTGATGAACGAGCCGCAGGAAGATGCCCGGCCCGGCATCGGCCTGCGGCCGCGTTTCGCCGGCGCGATCAGCTTCAGCAAAGTCAGCTTCACCTATCCCGGCGCCAAGAACCGCGCGCTGGACGAGACCAGTTTCGAAGTTCCCGCCGGCAGTTCGGTCGGGCTGGTGGGACGCTCGGGGTCGGGCAAGTCAACCATCACCCGGCTGCTGCAGGGCATCAACCGCGACTACGAAGGCTACGTCAAAATCGACGGCAACGACCTGCGCTCGATCAACCTCACCCATTTGCGCCGCAGCTTCGGTGTCGTGCTGCAGGAAAATTTCCTGTTCCGCGGCTCCGTGAAGGACAACATCATCGCCGGCCGCCCCGGCCTGACCCTCACCGACGTGGTGCGCGCCGCACGGCTGGCCGGCGCGGAGGAATTCATCGAACGCATGCCGAACGGCTACGACAGTTTCATCGAGGAAGGCTCGCCGAACGTCTCCGGCGGCCAGCGCCAGCGGCTGGCGATCGCGCGGGCGCTGATCCACGATCCGCGGCTGCTGATCCTTGATGAGGCGACCTCGGCGCTGGACCCGGAGAGCGAGGCGCTGGTGAATGCCAATATCGCCCGCATTGCGCATGGCCGCACGATCGTCGTGGTGTCGCACCGGCTGTCGTCGCTGACCGAAATGGATCAGATCATCGTGCTGGACCGCGGCCATGTGATGGATGTCGGTCCGCACCGCGAGCTGGTCGACCGCTGCCCGGTATACCGCCAGTTGTGGCTGCAGCAGACGCGCTACATGGAAAGCCAGCGGGGGGCGGCGCCGGCCCCGGTGCTGGCCCAGGGCCATTGAGGGCTTGTCATTGAGGGCGTTGGGATCAAGGCCGTTGGCAGTGAGAGGGGCGCGGGCATGAGCAGTCCTCCGGCGCTGGTGAAGCGGGGCGGCCAGAAGCTGGCGCTGGCGGCCGGGCCGGGTGCCGGCGCGGTGCCGGTGCTGATGGAGTACCAGTCGCCGACGGCGGCGGTCATCGCCCGTCCGGTGCCGCTGCAGTCGCGCTACACCACCTGGGTGATTGGGGCGACGTTTGCCGCCGTGCTGGCGGTGCTGGCGCTGGTGCCGATCGACCAGATGGTGGCCACCACGGGCAAGGTGACAGCGGCCACCGGCAACCTGATGGTCCAGCCGCTCGGGTCGCCGCCGCAAACGGTCGGCATCGCGGACGTGTCGCTGATTCGTTCGATCAACGTCAAGGAAGGCCAGCTGGTGCACGCCGGCGACGTGCTGGCCGAGCTCGACCCGACCTTTGCCCAGGCGGACATGGGGTCGCTGGAATCCCAGGTGAGCAGCCTGCAGGCCGAGGTGAACCGGCTGATCGCGGAGACGCAGAACCGCCCCTATGTGTCGGACGGCAGCCAGGCGGGCGCGCAGCAGGCGTTGTTGTATGCGCAGCGGCATGCCGAGTTCAGTGCCAAGATGGAATACGACGCCCAGCAGATCGAGGCGGCCCGGGTAAAGCTGATGCAGGCGCTCTCGGACGTGGGGTCGTTCACCGAGCGGCTGAAGCTGGCCGCCGTGGTCGAGAGCAAGCGGCGCGAGCTGGAGCAATTGAAGGTGGGCAGCCAGCTGAACCGGCTGCAGGCGACCGATACGCGGGTGAGCATGATGGCGCAGCTGGCGACGGCGAATTCGCAGGCGTCGTCGTCCCGGCGGGATATGGACGCGGCGGTGGCCCAGCGCGATGCCGACGCGAAACAATACGCCGGGCAGACGGCGGAGCAGCTGACCGAGCAGGATCGCAAGCTGGCGGATGCGCGTGAGCAGCTGAACAAGGCGCGGCTGCGGCGCAAGCTGGTGCAGCTGCGCGCGGAGCGCGACGCGATCGTGCTGCGGGTGGCGCCGGTGAGCGTCGGCACGGTGATGGCCTCCGGGCAGGAGTTCATCCAGCTGGTGCCCCTCGATTCACAGCTGCAGATCGAGGCGGTGATGGGCGGCGGCGACGTGGGGTATGTCCGGGTGGGCGATCCGGTGACGATCAAGTTCGAGACCTTCCCCTATGCGCTGTACGGAACCGGCACGGGCACGGTGCGGTCGGTGAACCCGGACAGTTTCAGGGACCCGAACGGCGACCCTGCGGCGCCGCAGCAGACGGCATCGACGCCATCGCAGGCGGCCATCGGGCAGCTTTTGTTCCGTGCCCGCATGTCGATCGACGAAGTCCAGCTGCACGACCTGCCGGAGGGCGCGAAGATCGTGCCGGGCATGCCGGTGTCGGCGGACATCCGCGTCGGCAAGCGCACCGTGCTGGAAAGCCTGATCGCCGTCATGATGCCGGCCGCCGCCGAGGGCATGCACGAGCCATGAGGCCGAAGATGCCGCTGGCGCCCCGACCTTCCTGCATGTGCGGAGTTTGATCCCGATGGCCGGTCTGTTCGGTTGGATCCAATCCCCGGCGGCAGCGCTCAAGCGGGCGCGCCGCCTGCTCGATGAGGGCAAGCGGGCGGAGGCCTTCCCGCTGTTCGCCAAGGCCGCCGAGGCGAAACTGCCGGAGGCGGAGTTTCAGGTGGCGCGGTGCTACCTGGAAGGGGCCGGGGTGCCGCCAAGCGCGGCCGAGGGCGCCCGCTGGCTGGAGCGGGCGGCCTCCCAAGGCTATGTCGATGCGCAATCCATGCTGGCGGCGCTGTACGTGCACGGCATTCCGGGCAGCGCCACCCCGACCGCGGCCAGTCGCGCCTCGGAACTCTCCGCCGGCCGCCCGGCCGCGGTGCTGTTCACCCAGAACGAACCGGGTTCCCCCGATTTCGAGCGCGCCGCGGTGTGGGCCTGCAAGGCGGCGGAATCCGGCTCGGCCGACGGGCTGGCGCTGCTCGGCTATATTCTCACCGCCGGTCCCGAGGGGATGCGCGACCTCGAGGCGGCCGAGGTGCTGTATCGCCGTTCGGCGGCGGCGGATTGCCCGCAGGGCCGTCTCGGTCTCGGCCTGGCGCTGCTGCGCAATGCCCGCGGGCCCGAGCATTTCGCCGAGGGCGCCCTGCATCTGGCGGGTGCGGCCGAGGCGGGGCTGCCGACCGGCCAGTACCTGCTCGGCGTGCTCTACGAGCAGGGCCAGGGGGTGGAGAAAGACGTTCGAGCGCGGCGTGGCGCTGTACAAGGCCGCCGCCGAAAAGGGCCTGCGCTCGGCCCAGGCGCGCTGGGGCCAGGCGCTGATGGAAGGCCGCGGCGTCGCCAGGGACCCGCTGGCCGGCGAATCCTGGCTGCGCCGCGCCGCCCTGGCCGGCGATCCCGAAGCCGCCTGGCTGATCGGCGACATCTACGCCCGTGGCGGCGAGCTGCCGCCCAACCATGCCGAGGCGGCGATGTGGTTCCGCAGCGCCGCCGAGGCCGGCCACCGCATGGCCGCCCGCGCGCTCGGCATGCTGCACCTGACCGGCGCCGGCGTGCCGCGCGACCCGGTCGAGGCGACCCGCTGGTTCCGTGTCTCCGCCGATGCGGGCGACACCAGGTCGAAATACGACCTCGCCGCCCTGGTGCTGCAGGGCCAGGGCACCACCGAGGATTCGGTGAAGACCCGCGAATGGTTCGAGGAGGCCGCCGCCGCCGGCGATCTGGTGGCCGCGTTCAACTATGGCGTCTGCCTTGCCCAGGGCGTCGGCGTGGAGCGCGATGACCGCCGCGCCGCCGAATGGCTGCGCCGCGCCGCCGAGGGCGTGGTGAATGCGCAGTACCTGGTACGGCCGCATGCTGAATGAGGGCCGCGGCGTTCCCCAGGACCTGACCGAGGGCCGCACCTGGATCAGCCGTGCCGCGGAGGCGGGCATGCCGGAAGCGCAGGTGGCGCTGGGCGAAATGATGGTGAACGGGCGTGGCGGCGCGCGGGATCACCAGGCGGCGCTGGCGCTGTTCCAGCGCGCCGCCAGTGCCGAGCATGTCGGCGCCATGTTCGCCATCGGCGCCCTGTTCGGCGGCGGCCACGATCTTCCCTGGGACCGCCCGCAGGCGCAGCGCTGGTTCCGCATGGCCGCCGAGCGCGGCCACGCGCATGCGCAAATGATGCTGGGCCGCTACCTCGCCCGCGGCCTGGCCGGCGAGACCAATATCGACGAGGCGCGCGGCTGGCTGGAGAAGGCCGCCGCACAGGGGCTGAACGAGGCGAAGGGCGACCTCGCGGCGCTGCGCGCAGCCGCGCCCGTGGCCCCGGACATGTCGGCGCAGGGGAGCGTCGCGCGCGCGGCGGTGCCGCACGCCGACGCGGGCGCGCGCTGACGCCGGCGCCGGCCGGGCGCTGACCGCTTCGTGGCGAAGACCCGCGACGACGTTTTCCGCGAGCAGGCACAAGACGCGTTCCTGCGTGGCAACCAGTTGCTTGCCGCCGGCGATGCCGCGGCCGCGCTGCCCTGGATCGAGCGCGCCTGCCGCTTCGCCCCCACCGATCCCACCCTGCGCTTTACCCTCGGCATCACCTGGCTCCGCCTGGCCGATTGGCGCCGCGCCGCGCCGCTGCTGGCGGCGGTGGCGCAGGCGTGCGACATGGCCGAGGCCTGGTACGCGCTGGCATCGGCGCGGGCCAGCCTGGGCCAGGCCGGACCGGCCGCGGCGGCGTTGCGCGAGCTGCTGTCGCGTCATGTGCTGCCCGATGACCCCGGCTTGTCCGGACAGGCCACCGGCATCGCCCGGGCGGCGTTCCATCCGGGCTGGTGCGGCCGCCGCGGCGACGGGCGCATCCTGGCCGTGGCGGATGGGCGGGTCAGCGCCAGTCTGAACGGGCGCCGCCTGGCCCTGGCCCGTCTCGCCGACCCGCCCGCCGCCGGCATTCTGGCGCTGTCCGCCGGCGGCCGGGCGCTGCTGGGCAGCCCGCTGGACCTGGCGGCCTTCCGCCGGGTTGAGGGCTTCGTCGCGGCGGAGGGCGGCGGGCTGCAGGGCTGGGCCTGGCACCCTGCCGATCCGCAGACGCCGCCGCGCCTGACCATCCGCACCGCGTCCGGCGCCGCGGTGCTGGTGGTCACGGCGGACGACACCGCCATGCTGGCGCCGCGCCCGCTCACCCGGCCGCGCCGTTTCGCCGTGCCGGCTGCGCGCCTCGCCGCCGCTGTTGGCCTGCTGCATGTGGCCGGCCCGGACGGGCGCGACCTCACCGGCAGCCCGCTCGACCCGTCGTTTGCGCGCATCCCCGCCGAACCGGTCCTGCCGCCGGCCGCGCCGGTGGCCGCCCCGTCCGCGCCCGGCAGGGCGGTTGCCGTGGTGGTGCCTGTGCATGGCGGATTGCGGCCCACCCTGGCGTGCCTGGCCTCGGTGCACGCCACCGTCCCGTCCGGTACCCCCGTGCTGGTGGTCGACGATGCCAGCCCCGAGCCGGAACTGGCCGGCGCGCTCAACGCGCTGGCAGCGGAGCGCCGCATCATTCTGCTGCGGCACGCCAGCAACCGCGGCTTTCCGGCCAGCGCCAATGCCGGGCTGCGCGCCGCCCTTGCCTGCCCCGGCGGCCCCGATGCGGTGCTGCTGAACAGCGATACGCTGGTGCCGCCGGGCTGGCTGGAGGGGTTGCGCGCCGCCGTGCACGGCAGTCCCGACATCGGCACCGCGACGCCGTTCTCCAACGACGCCACCATCGTCAGCTATCCCGAGCCCAACCGGCCCAATCCGCCCCCTGATGCCGCGTCGATGGACCGCCTGGCGGCGCTCGCCGCGAAGGCGGCCAAAGGCTGCGTGGTGGACATCCCCACGGCGGTCGGGTTCTGCATGTATATCCGCCGCGAATGCCTCGATGCCACCGGGCTGTTCCGCGAGGACGTGTTCGCCCAGGGCTACGGCGAGGAGAATGATTTCTGCATGCGCGCCCGCCGGCTCGGCTGGCGGCACGTGGCGGTGCCGGGCGTGTTCGTGGCCCATGTTGGCGGCGCCTCGTTCGGCGGCGCCCGCGAGCATTTGCAAAAACGCAACATCGAGGTGGTGGAGCGCCTCCACCCTGGCTACCGCGCGCTGGTGGCGGCGCATGTGCGGGCCGATCCGCTCGCCGATGCCAGGCGCCGGCTCGATGCGGCCCGGTTCGGCGCGGTCGGGTTCGGCACGGTCGGGTTCGGCGCGGTCAGGTTCGGCGCCGGGGCGCTGCCCGGCGATGCCGCCGCCGCCGGCGCCCGATCCCGCCTGCCGGCGGTGCTGCTGGTGACGCATGACAGCGGTGGCGGCGGCGAACGGGTGGTGCGCGCCCGCTGCGAGGCGCTGCGCCGCGCCGGACGGCGGCCGGTGGTGCTGCGGCCGGTGCGGGCGACCGAGGGGTTGGAGCGCACCATCCCGAACCTGTGCCTGGTTTGCGACGGCACCGCCCGCAGCACGCCCAGCCTGCGCTACATGCTGCCCGCCGAACTGCCCGCCCTGGTGCGGCTGTTGCGCGCCACCCGCCCCGAATCGATGGAAGTGCACAGCCTGCTGGGCCACCATCCGGCGGTGACGCAACTGCCGGCCCTGCTCGGCATTCCGGTCGACGTGCATGTGCACGACTACGCCTGGCTGTGCCCGCGCATCACCCTGGTCGGCCCGTCGCGCCGCTATTGCGGCGAGCCGGAGGCGGTGGCGGCGTGCGAGGCCTGCATCGCCGAAGCCGGCAGCAATACCGGCGAGGCCATCGGCGTCGCCGCGCTGCGTGCCCGTTCCGCCGCCCTGTTTGCCGGCGCGCGCCGCGTGCTGACCCCGTCCGCCGATACCGCCGCCCGCCTGCGCCGGCACTTTCCCGGCCTCGCCGCGGTGCCGGTTCCGCACACCGACGATGCCGTCCTGCCGCCGCGCGCGCCGCCGCCCGCCGAATCGGTGGCGCGCGCAATCACCCGGGTCTGCGTGGTCGGCGGCATCGGCCCCGAGAAAGGCTACGACGTGCTGCTGAACTGCGCCCGCGATGCTGCCGCGCGCGCGCTGCCGCTGACGTTCGTGCTGGTCGGCCACACGCCCGACGACAAGGCCCTGCTGGCAACCGGCCGGGTGTTCGTCACCGGCCCTTACGACGAGGCCAACGCGGTGGCGGAAATCCAGGCCCAGCAGGCGCATCTCGGGTTTCTGCCGTCGGTCTGCCCGGAGACCTGGTGCTTCACCCTGGGCGAGGCGTGGCAGGCGGGACTCGACGTGGCGGCGTTCGACATCGGCGCACCAGCGGAACGGATTCGCCGCACCGGCCGTGGCTGGATTCTCCCGTTGGGGTTGCCGATTGCGGCGATCAATAACGTATTGCTTGCAGTACAACCGCGCGCACGCCATGAAAGGCGGCACGATACGATCCTGTCGACCGGCCAACCCGTGGTCTGCACGAACGGCCCATAGCGAGATCCTTGCATGTCCGACGCCGAGAGTGCCGTCCAGCGCGCCGCCCGGCCGATCACCGAACTGAAGGTCGGCGGGCATCTGATGACCCTGGATGCGGGGCTTTACTGCATCCTCCAGAATCCGTCGCGCGCCGCCGAGGCGGCGTCCGGCCTGCCGGGCGTCCGCCTGTCGCTGCCGCCCGGTCCGCTCGGCCGGCCCGAGGCGGTGTCCATCCGCACGTTCCGCGACGACGGTTGGTTGCATGGCGGCGGCGATGCCGCGCTGGTGCGGGTGCTGGGCGGGCCGGCGCAAGTGCTGGTCACCATCTACCAGTCGCCCAACGCCGAAGCCTCCACCGCGCCCAATCTGCAGGTGGTCCGCCTGTTCGAAACCGCCGCCCGCCAGGCCGCGGCCGCGCCGGCCGGGCAGAGTGCGGCGCAGGTGGTGGACGTGCTGGCGCATGTGCAGGCGCGCGGCGATGTCGGCGCCCATCTGGGCGACTGGATCGGCGACCGCGGCAGCAAGCGCTGGATCGAGGGCTTCGCGATCGCGCCGGCCAGCGGCATCCCCGGCGATGACATCGAGTACCAGGCGGTGCTCGGCCGCGGCTGGCTGTCGCCCTGGGTCGAGGGCGGCCAGTTCTGCGGCAGCCGCGGCATGGGGCTGCCCATTCTGGGCCTGCGCGTGCGCCTGCGCGGCGCCACCGCCGTCACCCACACCTGCGTCTATTCGGCCAGTTTCGTGGACGGTTCCAGCGTCGGCCCGGTGCAGGGCGGGGAGGCCTGCGAGGCCGAAAGCCTGGCCCCGGTCGAGGCTTTTTCCGTCACCATCCGTCCGCGCACGGACGCCGAAACCGACGCCCCGGCCGATTTCGCCGCCGAGGCACCGGACGAGGAGAAGCCCCGCATCCCCGTGCGCCGCGGCAGAAGCTGACACCGTACCCGGGCTGCCCTCTGGGCTGAACGGGCGCGGCCGGCCGTCCCCGGGGCGCTGGCCGGCCCCGCGCCCGCCTCATACGCCGAGATCGCGCTTGCGCTATTTGTTTGTTCACCAGAACTTTCCCGGCCAGTATCTGCATTTCGTCCGGCATCTGCTGCAGGATCAGACGAACGAGATCGTGTTTCTCTCGGAGCCGAACAGCAACAACATGCCGGGCGTGCGCCGGGTGATCTACCCGAAGCCCGCTCCGGGCCAGTCGGTGCACACGAACATCCGCGATTTCGACGCCGCCATCCGCCGCGCCGAGGCGGTGGCGGGCCTGGCCCGCAATCTGCGCGGCCTCGGCTTCACGCCGGACATCATCATCGGCCACCATGGCTGGGGCGAGCTGCTCGACCTGGTCGACGTGTGGCCGGATACCAGCCTGCTGGGTTATTTCGAATTCTACTACCAGACCGAGGGCCAGGACGTCGGCTTCGACCAGGAATTCCCGGTGGCGCACGACCAGTTGCCGCGCATCCGGGCGATGAACTGCATCAACCTGCTGGCGCTCGCGTTGCGGCAGCACGGCCAGACGCCGACGCGCTGGCAGCAGGCCCGCTATCCCGCCTGGGCGCAGGCGCAGATCGGCGTGCTGCCCGAGGGCGCCCGGCTCGATGTCTGCCGCCCCAACCCGAAGGCGCGCCAGGAGCGGTTCGCGCTCGGCCAGTTCGTGGTCGAGCCGGATGAAAAGCTGGTCACCTATGTCGCCCGCAATCTGGAACCCTACCGGGGGTTTCACGTCATGATGCGGGCGTTGCCGGATTTGCTGAAGGCGCGGGCGGATGCGAAGGTGGTGATCGTCGGCGGCGACGACGTGAGCTATGGCGCGCGGCTGGCCAACGGCACATGGCGGGCACATTTCCAGCAGGAGCTGGCCGGCAAATACGACGCCTCGCGCGTCCTGCTGCCTGGCCAACTGCCCTATCGCGATTATCTGCGCCTGCTGCAGCGCTCGGACACGCATGTCTATCTGACCTATCCGTTCGTGGCCTCGTGGTCGCTGCGCGAGGCGCTGGCCTGCGGCTGCGCGGTGGTTGCGGCCGACGTGGACCCGGTCAAGGAATTCGTCACGCACGACCGCACCGGCCTGCTGACGCCCGCACTCGACCCGGCGGCGCTGGCCCGCACCGTGCTTGAGCTGCTGGAGAACGATAAATTGAACCAGCGGCTGCGGCGGGCCGCACGGCGATATGCCGAGCGACACCTCGACATGGAAGAACATATCGCGGCGTTCACGGCGCGGGTGGCGGAGCTGACGGGGGGGGGAAGTAAGTAAGGCCAGGGCTCTGCCCTGGACCCGCCAGGGGTCAGTGGACCCCTGGACCCCGCTACTTAAGCATTTGTCTTGAGAGGGGGGTGAGGAGATGAACCGATTCACCTCCTCCCCCCCACACCCCCGCCACCATGGCGAGCACGAACACCAAGGTGCCGGCATGCAGGGCCGGCAGCGACGCAAGTGCCGGCCCCGGGCAATAGCCGGCCAGTCCCCAGCCGACGCCGAACAGCGCCGCCCCGCCCAGCAGGCGCGCATCGATCGGGCGCGCCGCGGGCAGCGTGAATCGTCCAGCCAGCAAGGGCCGCCCACGGCGGAACGCCAGCCGGTAGCCCAGGGCGGTAACGCCCAGCGCGCCGGCCATGACGAACAGCAGCGCCGGGTTCCAGTTCCCGGCGACATCGAGGAAGCCGAGCACCACGGCAGGATCGGTCATGCCGCCAAACGCCAGTCCGGCGCCGAACAGCAGCCCCGCGACGAGGGCGAGCAGCGCCCCCACGGTCAAATCCCCAAATGGCGCATAACGAACACCGTCGCACCCCCGGCCAGCATGAACACCCCGGTCGCCGCAATGGACCGTGGCGACAACCGCGCCAGGCCGCAAATGCCGTGGCCGCTGGTGCAGCCGCTGCCGATGCGCGTGCCGAAGCCGACCAGCAGCCCGGCCAGGGCGAGCACCGGCAGCCCCGCCGCCGGCAGTCCGACCGGGTCGTGGCCCAGGAACGGTGCGGCCAGTGCCGGGCCGGCGAGCAGCCCGGCCAGAAACAGCAGGCGCCAGAGCCGGTCCGGTGCGGCCGGCGGCAGCAGGCTGGCGACGATGCCGCTGATGCCGGCGATGCGCCCGAGGCCGAGCATGAGCAGCACGGCGGAAGCGCCGATCAGGGCGCCGCCGAGCAGGGCCTGTGGCCAGGGCACGAAGAGCATACGGAAAAGCCTCCGAAGAGCGCTCTCTACTTTACAGATATACGAAACGTGTGGCCAACCCATGGCTAGCTCGCCGCCCCGATCCCCATCTCGGCCGCGCCCATCTGGTCCGCGGGGGTGCCCTCGGCGTCGATTTCCGCGACCGTGGGCGCCATCGCCATCCGGGTGCGGGTGCGCAGGGTGACGAACTCCTCGGCGGCGGTGGGGTGGATGCCGATGGTGCGGTCGAAGTCCTGCTTGGTTGCACCGCAGTTGATCGCAATGGACAGGCCCTGCAGGATCTCCGGCGCATCCTCGCCCAGCATATGCGCCCCCAGCACGCGTTGGGTTTGCTGGCAGACCACCAGCTTCATCAGCGTCCGCCGCGGCCGGCACGACAAGGTGTGGCGCATCGGGGTGAAGCGGGTGAGGTAGATATCGGCCGGACCGCGCAATGCCGCCTCGGCCTCGGTGAGCCCCACGGTGCCGATCGGCGGGGAGGAAAACACCGCGGTTGCCACGGCATCCAGCGCGTAGTCGCGGGGACCGGTGCCGAACAGGCGTTCGGCCAGCGAATGCCCCTCGGCGATCGCCACCGGCGTCAGCGTCAGCCGGTTGGTCACGTCGCCGATGGCGAAGATATGCGGCACCGAGGTATCGGCCAGGCCCTGCACGCACACGGCGCCGAACCCGTCGGTGACGACGCCGGCATGCTCCAGGCCGAGCCCGGCGGTGTTGGGCAGGCGGCCGGTGGCGGCGAACACGAGATCGGCCTGCAGCACGCGGCCGTCGCGCAGGCGCACCCGCTTCCCACCGTCCGCCGCCTCGACCGAGGTGATGGTGTTGCAGGGATGCAGGCGGATGCCGCCCACCTGCATCTCCTCGGCGAGTGCCGTGCGCAAATCCTCGTCGAAGCCGCGCAGGGGCAGGGCTTGGCGGTAGACCAGGTTGACCTCGGCGCCCAGGCCGGAAAAAATGCCGGCAAATTCGACCGCGATGTAACCGCCGCCCAGCAGCACGATGCGGCGCGGCAGGTCCTTCAGGAAGAACGCGTCGTCCGACACGATCGCATGTTCGGCGCCGGGGAACCCGGGCCGCAGCGGACGGCCGCCGGTGGCGATGACGATGCGCTCGGCGGTGACCCGGGCGCCGCCGACATCGAGCGTGTGCGCATCGATGAAGCTCGCGCGGGCGTCGAAGCTGGTGCAGCCGGCGCTGTCCAGCAGGCGGCGGTAGATGCCGTTGAGGCGGGCGATTTCATGGTCCTTGGCTGCGATCAGCGCCGCCCAGTGATGCGGGATGGGCGCCGCATCCCAGCCGAAGCCGTGGCTCTCGGCGGCGGCGACGCCGTACTGCGCCGCCATGACCAGCAGCTTCTTCGGCACACAGCCGACATTGACGCAGGTGCCGCCCCAGAAACGCTCCTCGGCCACCGCCACGCGGGCGCCATGGCCGGCGGCGATGCGGGCACAGCGGACGCCGCCGGACCCCCCGCCGATGACGAACAGGTCGAAATCATATGGCATCGGGCGCCCGCCCCCCGCTGTTCTTAGTTATGGCCCATCACTATTCCGGCAAGCTAGGTGCCGATGCCGCCGAGGGCGAGGTATTTGATTTCGAGGTATTCCTCGATGCCGTATTTCGACCCTTCGCGGCCCAGGCCGGAGGATTTGACCCCGCCGAACGGGGCGACCTCGGTGGAAATGATGCCCTCGTTGATGCCGACCATGCCGTATTCCAGTGCCTCGGCGACGCGGAAGATGCGGCCGACATCGCGGGTGTAGAAATAGGCGGCGAGGCCGAACTCGGTGTCGTTGGCCAGCCGGATGGCCTCTTGCTCGGTGTGGAAGCGGAACAGCGGCGCCACCGGGCCGAAGGTTTCCTCGCGGAAGATCAACGCCTCGGTCGGCACGTCGGCGAGCAGGGTGGGCTGGAAGAAGGTGCCGCCCTTGGCGTGGCGCTGGCCGCCGGCGATGACCCTGGCGCCGCGGCCGACCGCGTTGGCGATATGCTCCTCCACCTTCAGCACCGCCTCGGCGTTGATCAGTGGGCCCTGGGTGACGCCTTCCTCCATGCCGTTGCCAACCTTCAGTCGCGCGACCGCTTCCGTCAGCTTGGCTGCGAAAGCCTCGTACACCCCGTCCTGCACCAGCAGGCGGTTGCTGCACACGCAGGTCTGGCCGCTGTTGCGGTATTTGCTGGCCATCGCGCCGAGCACCGCGGCATCGAGATCGGCGTCGTCGAAGACGATGAACGGGGCGTTGCCGCCCAGCTCCATGCTGGTTTTCTTGATGGTCGGCGCGCACAGCGCCAGCAGCTTCGCCCCCACCTCGGTCGAGCCGGTGAAGGTCAGCTTGCGCACCAGCGGGTTGGAGGTCAGTTCGGCCCCGAGTTCGCCAGAGGGTCCGGTGATGACGTTGCACACGCCTGGCGGCAGGCCGGCACGCTCGGCCAGCACGGCGATGGCGATGGCGGAAAACGGCGTCTGGCTGGCCGGACGGATCACGCCGGTGCAGCCGGCCGCCCAGCCGGGACCGGTCTTGCGGGTGATCATGGCGGCGGGGAAATTCCACGGCGTGATCGAGGCGAACACGCCGATCGGCTCCTTCTGCACGATGATGCGCCGGCCGCGGGCGTTCTGCGGGATGGTATCGCCATAGACGCGCTTGGCTTCTTCGGCGAACCACTCGAGGAAGCTTGCGGCATAGGCGATTTCGCCGCGGCTTTCGGCCAGCGGCTTGCCCTGCTCGGCGGTCATGATGACGGCGAGGTCTTCGGCATTGGCGAGCATCAGGTCGTTCAGCCGGCGGAGGATGACGCTGCGCTCCTTCGCCGTTGCGGCACGCCAGGCGGGCTGGGCGCGGTGGGCGGCCTCGATGGCGCGGCGGGTTTCGGTGGTGCCGAGGGCGGGCACCTCGCCGATCGCCTCGCCGGTGGCGGGGTTCTTGACCACGATGGTCTTGCCGCTGTCGGCCTCGACCCATTTGCCGTCGATGTAATTGGCCTGGCGGAAGAGCGACGGGTCCTTGAGCGGCAGGGGCGATGCGGGGTTCAGCATGGCGGTCCTCCTCTGGCGTGGTCCGGCCAGAGATAAGCCCATCCGCGACCGATGTCAGCCGGCCGGCGGCACTGCCGCTTCACAGGTGAGGGCGCCGCCGCCGGGCGGATATCACTCCACGGTGACGGATTTCGCCAGGTTGCGCGGCTGGTCCACGTCGGTGCCCTTCAGCACCGCGACGTGATAGGCCAGCAACTGCACCGGAATGGCATACAGGATCGGCGCCACGAACGGGTCGACGCTGGGGCAGCACCACCGTTTCGGCGGCGATGCCCTGCAGCTTCTCGGCGCCCTGGGCGTCGCTGAACACGATCACCTGGCCGCCGCGCGCGGCGGCTTCCTGCAGGTTGCTCGCGGTTTTTTCGAACAACGGCCCGGAGGGCACGATGGCGATCACCGGCACGCTCGGGTCGATCAGCGCGATCGGGCCGTGCTTCATCTCGCCGGCGGCATAGCCCTCGGCGTGGATATAGCTGATTTCCTTGAGCTTCAGCGCGCCTTCCATGGCGATCGGGAAGCAGCTGCCGCGGCCGAGATACAGCACGTCGCGGGCGGAGGCGAGGCGGGCGGCGATGCGGCGGATAGGGGCGTCGTGTTCGAGGATTTCGGCGGCGCGGCCGGGCACTTCCAGCAGCGCCTGGGTCATCGCCGCCTCGTGCGCCGCGGTGAGGGTGCCGCGGGCGCGGCCGGCGGCGAGCGCCAGGCAGGCCAGCACGGCCAGCTGCGCGGTGAAGGCTTTCGTGCTCGCCACCCCGATTTCGGGGCCGGCGACGGTTTGCAGCACGGCGTCGCTTTCGCGCGCCATGCTGCTTTCGGGCACGTTGACGATCGACAGGACGTGCTGGCCCTGGGCGCGCATGTAGCGCAGCGCGGCCAGCGTGTCGGCGGTTTCGCCGGACTGGCTGACCAGGATGCCAAGCCCACCCTTCGGCATCGGCGGGGCGCGGTAGCGGAATTCGCTGGCCACGTCGCCGTCGGTGGGCAGGCGGGCGACCTGCTCGAACCAGTAGCGGCCGACCTGGGCGGCGTAGAAGGCCGAGCCGCAGGCGCTGACGGTGATCGACGGCACGGTGGCGAGATCGAAGGGCAGGTCGGGCAGCACCACCGCGCGGCTGCCCGGGTTGATCATTTGGCGCAGCGTGTCGCCCAGCACGGCGGGGTGCTCGTGCAGTTCCTTTTCCATGAAGTGGCGGTAGTTGCCGCGGCCGACCGCGGCGCCGGAGACCGAAGTGCGGCGGATGTCGCGCTGCACTTCCTGCCCCTGCGCATCGAAGAAGACGGCGCGGTCGCGCGACAGCACGGTCCAGTCGCCGTCGTCCAGATAGGCGATGCGCTGGGTGAGGGGGGCCAGCGCCAGGGCGTCGCTGCCCAGGTACATGGCGTTTTCGCCGAAGCCGACGGCCAGCGGGGCGCCGTGGCGGGCGCCGATCATCAGGTCGGGATGGCCGGCGAACACCATGGCGAGCGCGTAGGCGCCTTCGAGCTGGCGGAATGCCTCGCCGGCGGCTTCCACCGGGGTGGCGCCGCGTTGCAGCAGCAGATCGACCAGTTGGGCCACGGTTTCGGTGTCGGTTTCGGTATTGAACTTCTGGCCGTCCGCTTCGAGCGTCGCGCGCAGTTCGGCGTGGTTTTCGATGATGCCGTTATGGACGATGGAGACGCGGGCGGTGCCGTGCGGGTGGGCGTTGCCTTCGGTGGGGGCGCCGTGAGTGGCCCAGCGGGTGTGGCCGATGCCGGTGGTGCCGGAAAGCGGGTTGCGCTCCAGCACGTCGGCCAGGTTGACCAGTTTGCCGGGTGCGCGTCGCCGGTCGATATGGCCGTTCACCAGGGTGGCGATGCCGGCGCTGTCGTAGCCCCGGTATTCCAGCCGCCGCAGCGCCTCGAGCAGAAGCGGCGCCGCCGGATTTGTCCCAATCACACCAACAATACCGCACATCGCGGAGACCCCTTAAGTAATGGGTTCCAAGGGCCTTTCGGCCCTTGGCGGGTCCAGGGCAGAGCCCTGGCCTTGACTTACTTTTTGCGCGCCGCCCGGAACGTCGCCGCAAGCCCAGGCTTGTTGTTTTGCCGTGCCCGTCCGAACGCCATGGCATCCGGCGCCACGTTCTCGGTGATCACGCTGCCCGCGGTGACGAGTGCGCCGTCGCCGATCGTCACCGGTGCTACCAGGATGGAATCCGAGCCCACGAACACGTTGGCCCCGATGGTGGTGCGATGTTTGGCGAACCCGTCGTAATTGCAGGTGATGGTGCCGGCGCCGATATTGCTGCCGGGGCCGATGTCGGCGTCGCCCAGGTAGCTGAGGTGGTTGGCTTTGGAGCCCTCGCCCAGCCGCGCCGCTTTCAGTTCCACGAAGTTGCCCACGTGGGCGCGGGCGCCCAGCACGGTACCGGGGCGCAGCCGGGCGAAGGGGCCGACGACAGCGCCGTTGCCGACGTGGCAGCCCTCCAGGTGGCTGAAGGCGCGGATGTCCACGCCGCTGCCGATGGTGACGCCCGGTCCGAACACCACGCTGGGTCCGAGCGTTACGTCGGTGCCGAAGCGGGTGTCGGTGCAGAGGAACACGCTGGCGGGGTCGGTCATGGTCACGCCCGCCGCCATGGCCGCGAGGCGCAGGCGGGCCTGCACCGAAGCCTCGGCCTCGGCCAGTTCCATGCGGGAGTTGATGCCGCGCAGTTCCGCTTCCGGCGCCTCGACGGCGGCCACCAGCGCGTGTTCGGCGCGGGCGAGGGCCACCACGTCGGTGAGGTAGTATTCGCCCTTGGCGTTGTCGTTGCGGACGGATTCGAGCCAGGCGCGCATGCGGGCGGCGTCGGCGCAGAGCACGCCGGCGTTGCACAGGCCCTGGGCGCGTTCCTCGGGGGTGGCGTCGGCCCATTCGACGATGCGGTCGACGAAGCCGTTGCGAGCGATGACGCGGCCGTAGCGGCCGGGGTCGGCCGGGCGCATGGCCAGCAGGGCGAGCCCCACGTCGCCGTCGGCGCGGCGCTGGCGCAGGCGTTGCAGGGTGGAAGCCGTGATCAGCGGGTTGTCGGCGTAGAGCACCGCCACGTCGCCGTCGCCGAACAGATCGGCGGCCTGCAGGGCGGCGTGGGCGGTGCCGAGGCGTTCGTGTTGCACCACGACCGGGTGGGGGGCGGCCACTTTCGCCAGCGCTTCCATGTCCGGGCCGACCACCACGACGATCTGTTCGAAGGCGGCGGCGCAGCTTTCGATCAGGTGGGCGAGCATGGGGCGGCCGGCGATCGGGTGCAGCGCCTTGGGCAGGGCGGACTTCATGCGGGTGCCGAGGCCGGCTGCGAGCAGGATGGCGGTGGCGGACATCATGGCTCCGAGGTAGCGGTGCGCGGCATGGCGTGTCAAAGAAAGGATGGTCCGGCCGCCCGGCCGGGGCCGTCAATCTTGATTTCCGACCGCAACAGTGAATTCACCCCCAGCCGGAGCGGACATGCCGCGCACTCTTGTTCTCGATCTCGACGGCACGCTGGTTGATTTCGGTGCCCGACCTTACCGCGGCGCTGAACCGGCTGATGGCGGCGCGCGGGCTGCCCGGTTTCACCGATCCGGAGGTGACGCGGATGGTAGGGGATGGGGCGCGCATGCTGGTGGAGCGGGCGTTCGCCGCGCGCGGGCGGGTGCCGGATGGGGCGGCGCTGGCGGAGTTCCTGGCCGATTATGGCGCCAATGCGGCGGTGCGCACGCGGGCCTTTCCGGGCGTGCCGGAGACGTTGCGGGCTTTGGCCGATGCGGGATGGCGTCTGGCGGTGTGCACCAACAAGCCGGAGGCGCCGGCGCGCACGCTGCTGGCGGCGCTGGAACTGGATTCGTTTTTTGCGGCGATCGGCGGGGGCGACAGTTTTGCCGTGCGCAAGCCCGATCCGGGGCATTTGCTGGCGACGCTGCAGGCGGCGGGCGGGGTGCCGGGGCGGGCGGTGATGGCGGGGGATCACCACAACGATGTGCTGGCGGCGGCGGGATTGGGGATGCCGGCGATTTTTGCGGCGTGGGGGTATGGCGGGGCGGAGGTGGGCGGGGAGGCGGCGGCGGTGGCGCGGTCGTTTTCCGAGTTGCCGGGGATTGCCGGGCGGTTGTTGGCGGGGTG
>CAVQNU010000031.1:0-187683 GCA_963714255.1 uncultured Alphaproteobacteria bacterium | reverse complement strand
TCAACGCTCTCGATGAGCCGGGCTGAGTCCAATCTGCAACACTTGCGGGGCAAAGTGAGGTCATTGGAATCACGACAGATTCCCGAATTGGCAAATCTCTGACTCCTGGAGCGGCAACCGAAAAGGAGGTTGCCGTGGCTGCATTCGCGCCGTTGCTGGACTTGCTGGCAGACGTTCCTGACCCTCGCCGGGCGGAGGGCAAGCTCTACAAGCTGCCGTATGTGTTGCTGTTCGCCATCCTCGCCATCGTCACCGGCAGCAACTCGTATCGGGGGGTCGTCACCTTCATCGACGTTCATCGCGACAGGCTGAACGCGGCCTTCGGCCTGAAATGGCGCCGCGCCCCCGCACACACCGCCATCCGCTATATCCTGCAGGGGCTTGATCCGATCGCGGTGGAGGCGGTCTTCCGCCGCCATGCGACTCAACTGCAGGCAGCGCGTGGAACCGCGGGACAAGGCAGCATCGCGCTGGACGGCAAGACGCTGCGCGGCAGCTTTGACAACTTTCATGACCGTGCCGCCGCCCAACTGTTGAGCGCGTTTGCCACCGACACCGCACTGGTGCTCGCACATGTCGACATCGACGAAAAGTCCAACGAAATTCCCGCAGCCCAGGCGCTGCCCGCCGAACTCGGTATCGCCGCCAACACCATCGTCACGCTCGATGCGCTGCACTGTCAAAAAAACTGTTCGAGGTCGCCAGCAACGCCAACATCACCTTGATCGTTCAGGTCAAGGACAACCAGCCGACCCTGCACCACCAGGCCCAGGAGATCAGCGCGACCACCGCTCCGCTCAGTTCTGCCTGCAGCCACGACAACGGCCGCAATCGCGACGAAAGGCGTGTCGTCACCGTCTTCGATCCCGCCGACAAACTCGCCGGCACCGACTGGCATTCCCACGTCGCTGCCGTCATCCACGTCGAGCGTGATGTCTACACCCGCAACAGCAAGACCGGCCTGCTGTCCCATTCTTCCGAGACCGCCTTCTACGTCGCCAACGCGCCAATCACCGCCACCCGCGCCGCCGAGGCCATCCGTGGGCACTGGGGCGTCGAAACCACCTCGCACTATAGCCGGGACGTCACCATGGGAGAGGATCGCTCGCGCATCCGATCCAATCCCAGCATATTCGCCCGCGCGCGCAGCTTCGCCTTCAACATCCTCAAGGCAAACCAGACCAACACACTCAGCCAGGACCGCTACCGTGCCAGCCTCGCCGGCTTCGATAACCTCCTCAATCTATTCGGCGTGGCTTAGCGTTGAACAGCCATGGTGGCCACCTGGGGCCGGGCGCTCCCTTCGGAACAGGCCAAAGATAGCAGCGTCGGCTATTACGAGGGCGGGCTGGTTGTCCTTGAGCTGGACGACTACGGTGGCGTTGGCCTCGGCTGCTGCCTCGAAGGTTTTCTTCTGGCAGTGCAGGGCGTCGAGGCTGACGCGGTGACCGGCCAGCGCGAGTTCGGCGAGCAGCGCCTGGGCGGCCGGGATCTCGTTGGATTTCTCGTCGATGTCGAGATGGGCGAGCACGAGCGCAGTTTCGATGGCGAAGGCGCTGAGCATCTGGGCCGCGGCGCGGTCGCGAAAGTTGTCGAAGCTGCCGCGCAGTGTTTTGCCGTCGATGGCGATGCTGACCGATCCAGCCTTGGCAAGTGCGGTTTGCAGCAGGGCAGCGTGGCGGCGGAAGGCGGCTTCCAGGGCAAGGGGGTCAAGCTTGTGCAGGATGTAGCGAATAGCCGTGTGCGCAGGCGCACGACACCACGCCAGAGCAAAGGTCGCGTTCAGGGCCTCGCGGTGCTCGTCGATGAAAATGGCGATGTCGCGATAGGTATTGGCGCCGGAGACGATGGCCAGGATAGCGAACAGCAGCACGTAGGCGAGTTGGTAGCGTCGGCCCTGTGCCCGCCGGGGATCGGGGACTTCCTGCAGAAGGGTCA
This sequence comes from uncultured Alphaproteobacteria bacterium, assembly GCA_963714255.1. Lineage (GTDB taxonomy): Bacteria > Pseudomonadota > Alphaproteobacteria > Acetobacterales > Acetobacteraceae > Rhodovastum. The sequence continues at coordinate 185,745 of CAVQNU010000031.1, read as the reverse complement.
GCAACGGCGCGAATGCGGTCACGGCAACCTCCAGCTCGGTTGCCGCCCCAGGAGTCAGAGATCAGCCGCCAGGGGAATCCCCTTGTTTCCCATGAGCTTCGCTTTGGCACGCCGGTGTTGCCTCCCGGACTCACGGTAGCTCGTCGGCAGGATTGAACAGCCGTGACCCTGGACCCGCTAGGGACCGGGAGGCCCCTGGACACCTGATGTTTTTGCCAGGGCAAGCTAAGTGCCTTGCCAGAGGCATGAGTGGGGGCGGACGAAACGATTGCCGTTACTGGAGAGAGGCAGGTTCTCATGCTTTAGTTAGCACCTTGGTTTACTGGCTGCTGAGGCGTCTGAATAGCGGCTCGATCACCCGCTCGGTTACTATATCTGTCCAGCCGTCGGGTTTTTCTGCAATATCCGTCAAATGAAACCCCTTTATTTCTCTTTGAATTCCTGAATGACTCGTTTCGTCGAGGAAAATTGGCACGACCGACGCGGTTTTAACCTTAAAGGAGAAAACTTCTTTTTCAAATCGAGGCCAATCTTTTACCGAATAATTTCTGTCTAACAATACGACCACTAGCCGGGAGCGCTCCGAAAACACCGATCGAAACTCTGCGGACAAATCTTTGCCCAGCAAATTAGCGTCCTCATCCTTGTCATAGAAGACATCAATATCCTGCGCCTTCAGTTGCTCTGCAATAAATTCCGCTAGCCAGCGATACTCCCCCGCAAATGAGATGGCAACTTCGTAATCAAATGCGGCAGGCTCTTCTGCAGGATATCCGCACTCAACTCTAAGACGTTCCCAGTCTAAATTGCGCAGGAAATATAATACGGCAGGATCTTCGATTTGAAACTGATTATTGCTAGCATTATAATGAAAGTAAAGTCCGGCTTTCGGCTTATTTTGTAACAATGCGCTTATTCTATTGTCTTTTATGTTATATATTGTCTGTCGTAATTCCGACGTCTCCTGGCCCATGTGAACAATATTCACATTAGATGACCTTTTTTGCAATTGCGCGAAGCGCCCGGAAGAATGCATCTCGGCTAGGACGAAACCTCGTTCCCTTGCAGAACTCAATGACCGCCGGTCTATGGGCGCCATCCAGGCTCGCGATGAGTCGCGCTCTCACTGCTTGAATATCCACGGGTAAATGACGAAAAGAACCTACTGTTTCGGTTATTCCAGATTGTGTGCAAATAAATGTGCATAATGATTGTGTTAGCCAATGATCTCCTCTGCTTTCTGCAAAAATTTTATCGTGCTCTGGAATTATGACGTTTAATATTTTGGACCCTTTTGTTATCAGCTCAGAAGTCCTCTGCAAATCAGCCTCACTAATACGATGTACGCCAACCCGTTTTGCAATATCCGGGTTGAGTTCGATCAGCATCGAACCAACCTGATTAATTCCTATAAGTATTAACTTTGGTAGCGTTGATCCACCGGAGCCATCTGCGGCTCGCTTAGCCAGTGAACCCAGCTCTGCCTGAAGATTTGCGCTCAATCTATGAAAATCGTCAATAACGAAATGCCCCGCACGAGGCGCCTCAGCGAGGCGGAGTATTATTTCGACGCGCTCAGGATTTCTAGACGTAAAATATTCAACCGCAACATGGCCGCGAAGTTTTTCCTGTATTTTTCGAACAGTGACCGTTTTTCCAGTTCCTGAAGGCCCTTCTATAATGACAGGTTTTTTTGGTTGTCGCACATCGACATATATCTCATTGAAATTCGGCGGGTACACAAATGTCTCCTGAGGAAGTCCTTCCTGGACAAAAACTTCTTCAAGAGTGCGACTAAACTTACGTTGCTCCTTGCTCACGCCTCCGGAAATCGCAGAGCTGTCATTGAGGTCTCTTATGAGACCTTAATGACATACTATGCAAGGGCTGCAAGGTGGTCGGAAATGCCCCCCATGGTCCAACCCTGACCTTCCCTCACCGCGCCCGCCGCAGCAGCACCCGCACCGCGCCGGGATTGGCCGCATGCGGATGGGTTGCCGCCAGCACGATCGGCCGCAGGCTCGGCAGGTTCAGCCACAGCGGCAGCTCACGCCGCAGCACGCCGCCGGCCTCGCCGGCGCCGCGGCCGGTGATCACCTCGACGCAGCGCACCCCATCGGCATAGGCCGCGTGCAGGAACGCCTCCACCGCGTGATAGGCGCGGTGCGCCGTGCGGCCGTGCAGGTCGAGCGTGCGTGAAGGACCCAGCTTGCCGGAGCGGAAACGCGTCCAGGTGGCGCTGTCGAGCCCGCCGGGCTGCCCGCCGACCGCCACAGCGGCGGCCCGAGGCTTGGCCGTCCGCGGCGCCAGCGCCGCCACCAGCGGTTCCATCGCTGCGGGCGGTGACGGCAGTTCGGGCAGCCTCGGCGCGGTCCGCCCGGGCAGCGGCCGCACCGCGCGCACATAGGCAGCCCAGTCGCTGCGCTCCTGCTCGGTCAGTTCGGTGCGCCGGCGTCCGGACACTGCCTATCCGGCGGACGCAGGCATTGGATCGCGCGGCCTCGGCATCGGGCTCCTCGGTGGAACATGGCAATGGTTGACACTATAGGACCATTGCCTGGCTGATTTCAGCCCGGCCGCGAGTCTACGCCACACCGGCCGGATCGTCGTCCACCAGCACCACGTGCAGCCGGCGCGGCCCGTGGGCGCCGAGTTCCAGCGTGGATTCGATGTCGGCCGAGCGCGACGGGCCGGTCACCAGCATGACGTTGCGCGGCATGAACCCGCCGGTCGCGGCGTCTTGCCACTCGGCGCGCAGCAAATCCCAGGCGTCCTCGAACGGGCCGACGATCCGGCTGGCCCGCAGCACCACGATTTCGGTGTCGGCCAGCAGGTTGAGCGTGGTCGGCCGCTCGGCAGCACCGGGCAGCAGCAGCGTGCCGGTTTCGGCGACGGCGGCGTAGCCGTGCTGCACGCTGACCAGGTCGGTCGCCTCGGCGCGGCCCTCGCGAATGCGCAGCAGCGGCCGCGCCGCCCACGGGATCGCCCGCAGCTCGGAGTGCGGGGCCAGCACGAAACGCGAAGGCAAGTTCTGCGCGGCCAGATAGTCGGCGATTGCCACCGGCACCGCGGCGGCGTCGGGCACGCGCGCGACGGTGCCGAATTCCTTCTCGACGTTGCGGATGAACAGCGCCACCTGCGCCGGCCGCGCGAGCTGGCTGCGCGCCGGGATCAAATGGCGCGGATGCGCCGCCAGCCGCGCCCGCAGGCCCAGCGCCTCGTCGTCGGGCAGGGGCCCGCGGCGCAGCCCGCGCCGGATCGCGCCGAGAACCGCATCCTTCGACATCAGACCCGCCCCGCGCGCCGCGCGCGCGCATAGCGGGCGAAGAACGTCTCGCCTTCCGGCGCCGGCAGGTCGCGCCCGCCGGTCCAGCCGCCGGCCAGCGGCAAAGAGGAGAACCGGCCGCGTTTGCGGCCCAATCGTCCCAACCCCCACACGCCCACCCGAGTCACGAACTGGTACGCCCACGGCCGCCGGGCGAACCAGCCCCACACGCGCAAACCCGCGCGGGCGACAGGCGGGGTGAGGTGGCGTTCGAATTCGCGCTCGCGCCAGTGCCGCATCATGCCGGGCAGCGGGATCTTCATGGGGCAGACGCTCTCGCACTTGCCGCACAAGGTGCTGGCATTGGGCAGGTGGCCGGCCTGGTCCACGCCGATCAGCGACGGTGTCAGCACGCTGCCCATCGGCCCCGGATACACCCAGCCATAGGAATGCCCGCCGACGGTGAAATAGACCGGGCAATGATTCAGGCACGCCGCACAGCGAATGCAGCGCAGCATGGGCTGGAACGGGGTGCCCAGCATGTTCGACCGTCCGTTGTCGATCAGCACCACGTGGTATTCCTCCGGCCCGTCCAGCTCGCCGGGGCGGCGGGTGCCGGTGGAGAATGTGGTATAGACCGACATGTCCTGGCCGGTCGCCGAGCGCGCCAGCAGGCGCAGCAGGGTGCAGGCATCCTCCAGCGTCGGCACGACCTTTTCGATGCTGGCCAGCACAATGTGCACCCGCGGCAGCGTCTGGGTGAGGTCGCCGTTGCCCTCGTTGGTGACGATCACGCTGCTGCCGGTCTCGGCGATGAGGAAATTGGCGCCGGTGATGCCCACGTCGGCGGCCAGAAAGCGCGCCCGCAACTGTGCCCGCGCTTCGGCGAGAATGTCGCGCCGGTCGGCGAACACGCGGTCGGGGGGAAGGTCGGTGTGCGATGCCCGAAAACTTTCCTCCCAGTCCTCGCGGTTGAGGTGGAAGGCCGGGGCGATGATGTGGCTGGGCGGCTCGCGGCGGAGTTGCAGGATGTATTCGCCGAGATCGGTTTCCACCGGGGTGATGCCGTGCTGCTCCAGGTGCTCGTTGATGGCGAGCTCCTCGGAGATCATGCTTTTCCCCTTGGTCGCGGTGCGTGCGCCGGCGCGGCGGCAGATCTCCAGCACTTCTGCGCGGGCTTCGTCCGGGGTGCTGCACCAGTGCACCTGCGCGCCCGCACGTTCGGCGTTTTCGGCCCAGGTTTCCAGGTAGAAGTCGAGGTTCGCCAGGGTGTGGTTCTTGATGTCGCGGCCGGTGTTGCGCAGGTCTTCGAACTCTGGAAGCCGGGCGACCGCGGCGGCGCGGCGGGAGGGAAAGGCGGGGCGGGTGAACACGAGGGCTTTTTGCAGACGCGTATCGGCCAGCGCCCTTGCGGCGCGTTGCTTGAAGGCGGGGCTGGTGATGCGCATGGGTGGTCTCCGCGGCGGGGCGCCAGTGTAGCGGGGGCGCCGGATGCGGCAAGGCGGCGCGCGAGAGGCGAAGGAAGCAAGGCCAGCGGCTCTGCCCCATCGGCGTCCATAGGCGGCAGGACAGTGTCGCGTGGTTCTCTCGGGGCGTCGCCCCGCGCCCCACCAGGGCTCTGCCCTGGGCCCACCAAGGGCCATAGGCCCCTAGAACCCGTAATTTTCTTAAGGAATGGGGTCAAGGGGGCCACTGCCCCCTTGCGGGTCCAGGGCAGAGCCCTGGCCTTGCTTCCTTTCCCCGATTGCCTTGGGTGGCCCTGGCGGGTGGTGTTTCCCGGTTTGGCGCTGTGCGAAGCACCGCGTCCTGAGGTAAGACTGTGCTTGCGGACCAAGGCAGTCGTAGCTACATTCAAGTAGCTACATTTTGCCACATGAGGACATGCCGCGCTGGCGATGGGACCCTGCCAAAGCCTCGGAAAACTTGCGGAAACATAAGGTTTCCTTCGAGTTGGCCGAGCGGGTCCTGGATGATCCCTGGCACGCCTCCCGGTTGGACAGTTACCCGTGGGAGGAGTGGTGGCAGACCATCGGCAGGCCGAGCACGGAAAGCGCGGTGGTTCTGATTGTGATCCATACGACACCGCAAATGCAGGACGATGGAGAAGAGGAAGGCCGGATTATTTCCGCCAGAAAAGCCCTGCCGAGCGAAAGGAGAGAATATGCAGCCGGGAAGTTCTAAGCCCCTGACGCCCAAACTGGCCGCCGAATTGCGTGATCTGGAGGCCATGCCGGATGCGGAGATTGATGCCAGCGATATTCCGGTTGTTTCGGATTGGACTTGCGCCGAGCGCGGGAGGTTCTATCGGCCGGTGAAGCGCCAGATCACGCTGCGGCTGGACGCCGATCTGGTGGATTTCTTCGAGGCCCAGGGGAAGGGCTACCAGACCCGGATCAATGAGGCGCTGCGCAGTTGGGTTGAGGCTCATGGGGCCGAGGCTGCGCGGAAATCGCGCTGAATGTGTGCTTTGGGCAGGAGAGGGGACATTTCGGCCGAGGTTGTATGGTGGGTAAGCGAAGCGCCACCCACCGACGCAACGTTGTGCAAGCGCCGCGCATCGATCGGGTATGCTTCTGCCGGGCCGTGCGTGATGCCGAAATGCTTGCGCAAACACCGGCTTGCGTTGGTGGGTTGCGCTTCGCTGACCCAACTACGCTCGCTATCAAGGGGTCTTCGGGTAATGGAGCTTTCCTACATTCATAAATATGCCATTGGAATCACATTGCTGGCAATAACTGCTGTTTCTGGATGGTTTGGCACTCAATTCCTCAAAACTGCATGGGATGAACATTCACGACAACCCAAGCATTGTGATTCGGAAAAGTTCGCATATTTTTGGGTTGAAAGCGGGCATGATATTTACCAGATCGGCGCGATGATAAAACTATTCAACCTTGGAGGGAAGCCGTGACCTCATAGATGGCGTTGCTCTCAATGCAACACAGCCGCTATTATACGGGCGGGGTGTGGTTCATCTTCAACAGTTTTTTCTTGCTGGCGCACGGGCAGAGGTCACAGATGACAATTTCATTAAGCCCATGAACGAAGCATCGTTTAGGATGCTATTGCCAATCAAAGTTCGAGCCGTCGATCTGAGTCACCCGCCGCCACCCGGAATTAGTTTTGTTGGACTCAATGGTTAGTTGTATTGCAGAAATAGTGAGATTCTCCCTTGAGCCAGAGTATTTTGGAACATTCGATCGGGTGATATCGCCTGTGAAGAATGGGAGGTACTGTTGAGATCCATCGTCAACCATATCCGTGGATGACATAGCATACGAGAGAAAGAGTCCGGGCGCCATTTCGCCAGTCGCCCCAGTCAACGATACGCTACTCATATAATCCAGACGGTACAGCGACGTTTCATGTTTTTGGGTTCGACCAAACACCGTATGCGCGCGCTGACGCAGGAACGATAGTGTACGTGAGGGGCAAGGGTGTTCCGCCCCTGGACGGCGGTTGGACTGTGCTGGGTCATTCCGTATGACGAGGTCTGGGCTGACGTTAAGAAAAGAACATTGTATAATACAATCGTCCCTCCGGCGCCGGATGGTTCTTCGAAACCATTCGCGGTGTTTCAATAATAAATCGCGGCGTAGCAAGCTATAAGGACGAATAACAAGATATTTGGTAGAAAAGTGAAGTCGTGAAGCCTGTGTCTCACGACCGGTTTCCGGTAGTGAGACTGATCCCGTTGTCGATTCAGGTTGCATATGGTAACGACTTCAAGCGGCAGTATCACCCTTCGCTTCCCTGCCCTGCAATGCTCCGGTCCTCCCGGCAACGCTTGCTTCAACGTGAAACCTCCGCTCCCATCCCTATCCCCCTTCCCGCCGGGAGGTTTCCCTTTCCCGCCCCCCACCCTATCTTGCCAACGCACAGGCAGGGGCGCCCAGCATGGACGACGTGATGCCGTCGGCGACCGACCCGAGGGTCGGCGAGATTCTCGCCATCGTTGCCAAGGAAACCGGCCTGGACCCGGCCGCGCTGCTTCCGGAAGCGACCATCCAGGACCTCGGCATCCCCTCGATCGACATGGTCCAGACAGTGTTCGCCCTGGAGTTGCATTTCGACATCGAGATCCCCGTCGTCGCCGATCGCGCCGGGGGCGAGTTCGCCACCATCGGCGACCTGATCGCCCACGTGATCGCCACCATCAACCGCACCCGCCCCGAAGGGGCCGGCGCCGCTTGAGCCTGCAGCGGCGGCGCGTGGTCGTCACCGGCCTCGGCGCCATCGCGGCGACCGGGCAGGATGCGGCCGCCGTGTGGTCGGCACTCGCCGGCGGCGTCTGCGGCATCCGCCCGATCGCCAATATCCCGACCGACCGGCTCGCCACCCGCACCGCCGCCGAAATCACCGGCTTCGAGCCGGAGGCCCATTTCGAGCCGCGCCGCCTCGCCCAGCTCGACCGCACCGCCCAGTTCGCCCTGGTGGCCGCGCGGCAGGCGATGCAGGGCGCAGACCTCGCGGGCCTCGCGCCCGCGCGCGGCGGGGTGGTGCTCGGGGCCGCGCTCGGCCAGGGCACGTTCGAGTCCGCCTACCGCAGCTTCTACGCCGATAGCGTCAACCGCCTGCCCCCGCTGACTCTGCCGCGCGGCATGCCGAGCGGGGCGGCAAGCCTGGTCTCCATGGAATTCGGCCTGCGCGGCCCGTGTTTCGCCACCGCCTCGGCCTGCGCTTCGTCGGCGCATGCCATCGGGCTGGCGTTCCACATGATCCGCGCCGGCATGCTCGACCTCGCTTTGGCCGGTGGCAGCGACGCCTCGCTCACCCCCGGCTTCGTGAAAACCTGGGAGGTGTTGCGCGTGCTCAGCCCCGATCTGTGCCGGCCGTTCTCGCGCGACCGCACCGGGCTGGTGCTGGGCGAGGGGGCGGCGGTGTTCCGGCTGGAGGAATACCAGCGGGCGCGCGAGCGCGGCGCGGCGATCGAGGCCGAAATCCTCGGCTTCGGCATGAGCGCCGATGCCGCCGACCTGATCGCCCCGAGTGTGGACGGCGCCGTCGCCGCCATGCAGGCGGCGCTGGAGGATGCGGCGCTGCCGGCCGCGGCGGTCGGCACCATCAACGCCCACGGCACCGGCACCCGGCTGAACGACCGCACCGAGGCCGCCGCCATCCGCCATGTGTTCGGCCCGCGCCCGCCGCCGGTCTCGGCGGTCAAGTCCATGCTCGGCCATTGCCTCTGCGCCGGCGGGGCGCTGGAGTTCCTCGCCACCATCGGCGCGCTGCGCACCGGCATTCTGCCGCCCACGATCAATTTCCGCGCCCCCGATCCGGAATGCGACCTGGATTGCGTGCCGAACGCGGCGCGCGAGGCCCGGGTGCAGGTGGCGATGTCGAATTCCTTCGCTTTCGGCGGGCTGAACGCCGCGCTTGTGGCGGGGCACGCGTGAGAGGGGCGTATCTCAACCGCATCGGCACCGCCGTGCCGCCGAACGACATCCACGCCCCCTTCATCGCCTTCGCCCGCACCCTGCTGCGCGACGACCGCACCCGCCAGGTGTTCGACCGCATGGCGGAGCGGTCCGGGATCGAGCGCCGCTGGTCGCTGCTGCGCCCCGGCAATCTCGACGCGGGGGAGGTGGACGCCGACGGGTTCTACGTCCGCGGCGCCTTTCCGGGCACCGCCGCCCGCATGGCGCTGTATGAACGCGGCGCGCTGGATCTGGCGCTGCAGGCCATTGCCGATCTGGATATTGCCGGCGAGCGGCCGCGCATCACCCACCTGATCGTTGCCTCCTGCACCGGGTTCTCCGCGCCGGGACTTGATCTGCAACTGACCGCGCGGCTGGGCCTGCGCCCGGATGTGGCGCGCACTGTCATCGGCTTCATGGGCTGCTCCGCCGCCGTGCCGGCCCTGCGCGCCGCCCGCGACGCCGTGCTGGCCGATCCGGCGGCGCGCGTGCTGGTGGTCAACCTGGAACTGTGTTCCCTGCATTTCCAGGAAACCTCCGACATCGAAACGGTGCTGTCGTTCCTGCTGTTCGCCGATGGCGCCTCGGCCGCGCTGGTCACGGCCGACCCATCCGGTTTTTTGCTGGGTGATTTCCGCAGCGTCATGCTTCCCGACAGCGCCGGGCTGATCACCTGGCACATCGGCGACGGCGGCTTCCTGATGCATCTGTCCGGCCAGGTGCCCGGCCGCATCGCCGGCGCCCTGCGCGACGACCTGACCCGTGCCGATCCCGCCGGCATCCTGCGCGGCGAGGGCACCGGCGCCGTCGATCACTGGGCCGTGCATGCCGGCGGGCGCACCGTGCTCGATGCCGTCGAAATCGGCCTGCAGCTTCTCCCCGAGGCGCTGCTGGTATCGCGCGCGATTCTGCGCGAGCATGGCAACATGTCCTCGGCGACCGTTATGTTCGTGCTGCGTCGCCTGCTCGCCGGCCCCGCCGTAGCCGGTGCGCGCGGTTTCGCCATGGCGTTTGGCCCCGGCATGGTGGCCGAAACCTTCCGCTTCCGCCGCGCGGGCTGACCTTCATGGACCTGTCGCACCGCAGCGACCTGCCGGAAGTGATGAACGACGACACCACGCCGCCCGAGGTGTTCGCCCGCTGCCTGTCCGAACTGGCCGCCGTGAACCGGCTGACGCTGACCCACCGGCCGACGCTGAAATTCCTTGCCGGCGCAACCGCCGGCTGGCCGCCCGGCACGCCCGTTTGGGTGCTGGACGTGGCCTATGGCGACGGCGACCTGCTGCGCGCCATCCATCGCTGGGCGAGCCGCGACGAGCTCGACCCGGTGCTGGCCGGCATCGATCTCGATCCGCGCAGCGCCGGCATCGCCGCCGCCGCGACGCCGCCTGGGGTGGACATCGACTGGCGCACCGGCGACGTGTTCGGCCACGTGCCAAACCCGGCGCCCGACTTCATCGTCAGTTCGCAGTTCACCCATCACCTGACCGATGCCCAGGTGGTGGCGTTCATCCGGTGGATGGAAACGCACGCGCGGCACGGCTGGTTCATTGCCGACGTGCACCGCCATGTCATTCCCTATTACGGGTTCCGGGTGCTGGCCTGGCTGATGCGCTGGCACCGCATCATCCGCATCGACGGCACCATCTCCGTCGCCCGCTCGTTCCGCATGTCCGAATGGCGGGCATTGCTCGCCGAGGCCGGCGTAACGGAGGCCACGGTGCGCTGGCACTTTCCCTTCCGCATTTGCGTGGCCCGGCTGCGATGACATCTCCGGCCGTGGTCGCGGGCGGCGGGGTGGCCGGCGCGGCGGTGGCGATCCAGCTCGCGCGTGGCGGCTGCGCGGTGATGTTGTTCGAGCGCAACGCTGCCGCGGCCGATAAAATCTGCGGCGAATTCATCAGCGGCGAAGCCTGCCGCGATCTCGAAGACCTGGGGCTGAACCTCGCCGCGTTGGGCGCGCAGCCGATCGGCGCGGTGCGGCTGGTGCGCGGCCGGCGGATCATCGAGGCCGTCCTGCCGTTCCGTGCCTGCGGATTGTCGCGCCGCGTGCTCGACGAAGCGCTGCTGGACCTCGCTTCCCGCGCGGGGGCGGCGCTGCGCCGGGGCGAAATGCTGGTGCAGGCCGCGCCCGACCGCCGGCGGCGGCATGGCGCTGACCCTGGCCGACGGTGCGGTGGGCCACGCCAGCGCGCTGTTCCTGGCCACCGGCAAGCAGGATTTGCGCGGCGTGCGGCGCCCGCCGCCCGACCGGCCGGACGATCTGGTGGGGTTCAAGCTGCATTACGTGCTGACCCCGGCGCAGCTTCAGGCCGTGCTTGGGTGCGTCGAGGTGGTGCTGTTTCCGGACGGCTATGCCGGGCTGCAACTGGTCGGCGCCGGCCTCGCCAATCTGTGCCTGCTGGTGCGCCGCGCGCGGCTGGAGCGGGCAGGCGGCACCTGGGAGGCGCTGCTGCGCGATCTGCGCCGGACCATTTCGCATCTCGACGCGCGCCTGGACGGCGCCGCGCCGGTGTTCGACCGTCCGCTGACGATCAGCCGGGTGCCTTATGGGTTCCTGCACGCGCCCTCGGCCACTGACCCGGCCGGGCTGTGGCGGTTGGGCGATCAGGCGGCGGTGATCCCATCGTTCACCGGCGACGGCATGGCGATCGCGCTGCACAGCGCCGGACTGGCCGCGCGCATGTTCCTGGCCGGGCAAGGTGCGCCCGCCTATCACCGGCGGCTGCGCGAAGATGTCGCGGGGCCGGTGCGGCGGGCGACGGCGCTGTACCGGCTTGGCCGCTTTGGATGGGGGCAGGCCGGGATCGTGGCGGCGGCAGGGGTGTTTCCGTTCGGGCTTCGGGCTGTTGCGGCTTTGACGCGGGTGAAGGAAGGCCAGGGACCTGCCCTGGACCCGCCCCAGCAGGCAACGCGCCTTCGCCCGACGGGCCGAAAGGCCCCTTGACCTCGTTACTTAATAATAAAAGATTCCGGCGCCTTCTCCACCACCCGCATCAGCGTCTCCAGCCGGTCCGCTTCCGCCGCCGGCTTGTCCGTGCGAATCCGGGAAATCCGCGGAAACCGCATCGCCACACCCGACCGGTGCCGTGTGGACAATTGCGCCGCGTCGAACGCCACTTCCAGCACCAGCGCCTTCTCCACCTCGCGCACCGGGCCGAACCGCGCCATTGTGTGGGCGCGTATCCAGCGGTCGAGAAAGCCAAGTTCGGCATCGGTGAAGCCGAAATACGCTTTGCCCACCGGCACCAGTTCCTCCCCGCCCGCCTCGGCGGGACGCCAAAGCCCGAAGGTGAAATCCGAATAGAAGGAACTGCGCTTGCCGTGGCCGCGCTGCGCATACATCAGCACGGCATCGATCGTCAGCGGGTCGCGCTTCCATTTCCACCACAACCCTCTCGGCCGGCCGGGGACATACGGGGAATCTCCCCGCTTGAGCATCAACCCCTCGATGGAGGCGGCGCGCGCCCCGTCACGCAACGCGGCCAGTTCTGCTATCGTTTCGAATCGGATCATGTCGGACATATCCATCCGCGCCGGGCGGGCGCGGATGAAAAACCCCTCCAGCCGCGCCCGGCGCGCATCGAACGGCAGCGCCCGGACATCCTCGGCGCCCTCGAACAGCATGTCATACAGCCGCACCGCGACGGGAAACTCCCGCATCAGCTTCGCGGTGACGCTCTTGCGGTTCAGCCGCTGCTGCAAATCGGCGAACGGCGCCACCACGCCGTCGCGCACCACCAGCAATTCGCCGTCGAGCACGGCATGGAACGCCATCGCCGCGACGATTTCCGGGAAAGCGAGCGAAATATCGTCCGCCCCGCGCGAGTAAAGGCGGCGGCCCGCAGGGGTGGCCACAAGCTGCACGCGGATGCCGTCCCATTTCCACTCGGCGCGCAGCGCGGCGGGGTCGAGACTGTCCATGTCGCCCGGCTCCAGCGGATGCGCCAGCATCAGCGGGCGGAAATTGGGCGCGGCATCGGGGTCCGGACGCGGGCCGCTGCCCTCCAGCCAGGCAAACAGGGACAGGAACGGCGGGGCGAGACCGTGCCAGATCTCTTCGATGTCATCGGCGCCGATGCGCCCGCCGGTGGTTTCAGCCAGCGCCAGTTTCGCCAGCCGTGACGACACGCCCACCCGCAAACCGCCGGTGATCAGCTTCAACAGGGCAAACCGCACCGACGCCTCGGACGCATCGAGCCACGCCGCCACGATGCCGGGCAGTTCGCCTTTCGGAGCGGTTTGCAGCCGATGCACCACCTCGGCGAGCGATGGCGGCGTTTTGTCTGTGGCCGCCGCCGGCCACATCAGCGCCACCGTTTCGGCGAGGTCGCCGACATAATCATACGACCAGGCGAACAACTCCGGATCGGTCCGCGCCGTCGCGAGGTCGCGGATCAGCCCGGGCTTGGCGGCGGCAAACGACAGCGTGCCGGTGACCGCCGCCAGCCCGATGCCGCGGTCGGGGTCGGGCACGGTCTCGAAATAGCGGCGCAGCAGCGCGATCTTGGCGTTCCGGCCGGGGGTGAACACCAGGCGTTCAAGCAGATCAGCGAAGGCGATCACGCCTCGCCTCGCCCGCCTGGGCGGCGCCGCGGCGCAGGCCTACTCAACCCCGAGCGCATCACCGACCACGCGATCGAAATCGCCCGTTGTGCCGAAATCGTGCACAACGATCAGCACACGCTCGCCGCGGAACTGCGCACGCAACACCGCGGCCAGCGCCACCTTGTTTTCATGCTGCATGGCGCGGACGATATTGGTCTGGATGTGCCAGAACGTCCCCGAACTGCTCGACAAAATCCGGCGCGATTTCGTCGCCATAGGAATCCCCCATGATCAGCACGCGGCCCGGCCCCGGCCTTCGGTGGATTTCCAGCGGGGCGGCGGCGTTGTCCGGCAGGCCGGGCACTGCGCAGCCGGCGGCGCGGCAACTGCGAACCCCGGCCGGGCGGCGCTGCGGCGCGTCGATCATGTCGGTCATGCCGGCGCCGGGGGCGAGGAAGTTCAGGTCCGAAGAACGCGACACATGTGCGAGCGGCAACTCCAGGCTACGCTTCAGTCCCCAATGTGTCTCGGCGACCAGTTCGGCGATGCGCAGCGGCGCCTCGCCCGCCCAGTGGAAATGCCGCTTCGGAACCACCGCCATGCGTGCCTTCAGCGCCAGCAGCGCATCCACCGGATAGATCACCGGCTCGCCGGCGAGTGCGGCGGCCACCGCGTCGCCGAGGGCGGTGTGCCCGGTGCAGGCGGGGATGAGGCGGTCGGGCAGGTCCTCGGGATAGAGCCGGGCGGGGGTGGGCACGATCAGCACGGTCGGGTCCAGCCCGGCGGCGCGGGCGCTGGCCACAACGCGGCGGATCGAGCCGGCCGCGTGATCGACCCCGCCCGCGGCCGTGGCGGCGTCGCAGACCTGGGTGATCAGCGAGTTGGGCTTGGCGCCGGCATGCGCGCCGAGAAAAAACCGGCCGTGCCGCCCGATCACCAGATCTGGCGAGGACGAAACCTCGCCAAACGCCAGCCAGCGCACCCGCGCATTCAGCAGCACCAGCGTGTTGCGCAGGCCGAACCGGTCGGCGAGCCAGGCATCGACCTGCCCGGGCAGGTGCAGCGCCTCGGCCGCCGTGCGGGGCCAGGCGGGCGGCGGGGCGGCGCGGCGATTCTCGGCCACCAGGATGTCGGGGGCGGCGGGGCCGACGATCTGCACCACCGAGGGCAGGGCGAGCAAAACGAAAAAACCGGGGACGAACCAGCCGCAGCGCCGCCATAACCGGAGCAGCTGCCCAAGGCCGGTGCCGAGGCTGGTCGTGGCAGACATCAGAACCGGAAATAGATGAAGGGGTTGTAGGTGCCGGCCGCGAGCGAGGCGACCGACAGCACCGCCAGCATCAGGCAGGCGCATTGGCGCAGCATCTGCGGGCGCAGAAAGCGGGGCAGGGCAGGGCGGTCCCGCGGCCAAACCGACAGCACCGTGCCGCAGACCAGCGCCGCCACCACGCTGCCGGTGAGCAGCGGCCCGGCCGCGGCCGCGTGCGCTCCCGCCGTGCCCGCCATGGCGCGCAGCACCTCGCCCGCATGCGCCAGCGTATCCGCCCGAAATGGCACCCAGCCGATGACCACCACCACCACCAGATAGGCGTGCTGCATCGCCAGCGGCAGGTGCGCCAGCCGGCGCCCGAGCCCAAGCCGCTCCAGCACCAGGAACAGCCCGTGATACAGGCCCCAGACGACAAAGCTCCAGCTCGCGCCGTGCCACAGGCCACAGAGCAGAAACACCGTCACCAAATTCGCCGTGGTGCGCCACGGGCCGCGCCGGTTGCCGCCGAGCGGGATATAGACGTAGTCGCGGAACCAGGTGGACAGGGTGATGTGCCAGCGGCGCCAGAACTCGGTCACCGAGCGGGAAGCATAGGGGCGATCGAAGTTGATCGGCAGCTCGAAGCCCAGCATGCGGCCGAGCCCGATCGCCATGTTCGAGTAGCCGGCGAAGTCGAAAAATATCTGCAGCGCGTAGCCGGAAGCGCCGAGCCAGGCGATTGCCGGCCCGAGCTGGTCCGGCGGCAGGACGAAAATATGGTCCACCGGCCCGGCCAGCGTGTTCGCCACCAGCACCTTCTGCGCCAGGCCGATGATGAAGCTCTCCACCCCGCGTTCGAGGGCTTCGATGCTGACATGGCGGCGGTCCACCCGGTCGGCGACCACGGCGTAGCGGACGATCGGGCCGGCGATCAGCGGCGGGAACATCGCTTTGTACATGGCGAATTTCAGCAGGCTCGGCTGCGCCTGCACCACGCCGCGGCGCACATCCGCCAGATAGGAGATGCCCTGGAAGGTGAAGAAGGAAATGCCGAGCGGCAGCAGGATGTCAGGCACCGGCGGGGCGGGCAGTCCGACCAAGCCGGCGGCCAGGCCCGCCTGGGTGGCCAGGAACCCGGCATATTTGAACCAGATCAGCAGGCCGAGATTGCCCGCAACCCCAAGCGCGAGCGCGCCCGGCCAGCCACGGCCGACCAGCAGGCCGAACCGCCAGTTCAGCAGGATACAGGCCAGCAGCACCGGCAGCCGTGCCGGGTCGCCCCAGGCGTAGAACAACAAACTTCCCGTCAGCAGCACGCCATTGGCCCAGGGGAGCACGGCGTAGGCGAGCAGGAACGCCGGGAGGAAGTAGAACAGGAACGTGACTGAGCTGAAGAGCATGGGGCGGTCTGTCATCGTTGTGGGTGGGTTGGCAAGGAAGGCCAGGGCTCTGCCCTGGACCCGCAAGGGGGCAGTGGCCCCCTTGACCCCGTCACATAAGTAATGGGTTCCAAGGGCCTCTCGGCCCTTGGCGGGTCCGGGGCAGAGCCCTGGCCTTCCTTCTTGCTTCCGCCCGCCTCTGCCGGTAAAGTTGTTATATGGTTCATGGCGCACCCAGCACCGGCCGCCCTTCTCGCGCATCCGCGCGTGGCCTGCTGCGCCTCCTTCTTCGACTTAGCCGCCCCTGGGCGTGATCTCCGGCTGCGTGCCGGTCACCGCTCAGGGGTACCCCTGAGGCGAACGTCGATCATTTTCTCCAGGAGCGCCGACCCATGACCATCGACCATCCCAGCTTCGGCAAGCTGGACGACACCCGCATCATCATTTTCGACACCACTCTGCGCGACGGCGAGCAGTCGCCCGGGTTCTCCATGAACCTGGCGGAAAAACTGCGCATGGCCGAGGCCCTGGCCGAGCTGGGCGTGGATGTGATCGAGGCCGGTTTTCCGATCGCCTCGCCCGGTGACTTCGAAAGCGTGCAGACCATCGCCGCCACGGTGAAGGGGCCGGTGATCTGCGGCCTGGCCCGCTCCGGCCGCGCCGACGTGATCCGCGCCGGCGAGGCGGTGGCCCCGGCCGAGCGCAAGCGCATCCACACCTTCATCAGCACCAGCGCGCTGCACATGAAATACAAGCTGCGCATGGAGCCGGAAGCGGTGCTGCAGGCCGTGACCGACAGCGTCACCCTGGCCCGTCAGTATACCGACGACGTTCGAATGGTCGGCCGAGGACGGCAGCCGCACCGATCCCGACTTCCTGTGCCGCTGCACCGAGGCCGCCATCGCGGCGGGCGCCACCACCATCAATATTCCGGATACGGTCGGCTATGCCCTGCCCGAGGACATCGCCCGCATCTTCACCATGCTGCGCGAGCGGGTGCCGGGCGCCGAGCGGGTGATTTTTTCCGCGCACAACCACAACGACCTGGGCCTGGGTGTGGCCAACACCATTGCCGCGGTGCGGGCGGGCGTGCGGCAGATCGAGTGCACTATCAACGGCATCGGCGAGCGCGCCGGCAATGCGGCGCTGGAGGAAATCGTCATGGCGCTGCGCACCCGCCCGGACGCGGTGCCATGCAAGCCGAACATCGTCACCGAAAAAATCCTGAAAACCTCGCGCCTGCTGTCCACCATCACCGGCTTTGACGTGCAGCCCAACAAAGCGATCGTCGGCCGCAACGCGTTTGCGCACGAAAGCGGCATCCATCAGGACGGCGTACTGAAAAACGCCGCCACGTACGAAATCATGACGCCGGAAAGCGTGGGCTGGACCAAGTCTAACCTGGTGATGGGCAAGCACTCCGGCCGCGCCGCCTTCCGCGACAAGCTGCGCGCCCTGGGCTATGGCGAGATCGGCGATAACCAGCTGAACGACGCGTTCCGCCGTTTCAAGGACCTGGCCGACCGAAAAAAGATTGTCTACGACGAAGACATCTCCGCCCTGGTGGACGACGAGGTGATGCGCGACCACACCCGCATCCGCTTCGTTTCCCTGGACGTGCATGCGGGCAGCCGCACCAAGCCCAGCGCGGCGCTGGAGCTGGAAATAGACGGTACCGTGCACAGCACGACATCGGTCGGCGACGGCCCGGTGGACGCCACCTTCATCGCCATCCGCCAGCTGTTCCCGCATGAGTCCACGCTGCGGCTGTATTCGGTGGGCGCCGTTACCGAAGGCACCGACGCGCAGGCGAAGGTCACCGTGCGGCTGGAGGAAGACGGCAAGCTGGTGGACGGGCAGGGGGCGGATACCGACACGATCGTTGCCTCGGCGCGCGCCTATGTGCACGCGCTGAACAAGCTGCTGGTCAAGCGCGAGCGGACCGAGCCGGAGGCGCTGTCGGCGTAAACCGGAGCGCGGGGTGCCGGCCTGACAGGGAAAGGACCATGGCCATGCAGTGGGACCCCGCGCTTTACTTGCAGTATGGCGACGAGCGCCTGCGTCCGGCGCTCGACCTGCTGGCCCGCGTGCCGCTCGCGGCACCCGCGCTTGTGGTTGATCTGGGCTGCGGTGCCGGCAACGTCACCGCCATTCTCAAGCGGCGGTTTCCGGCCGCGCGCGTGACCGGCATCGACGGCTCGGCGCCGATGCTGGCGCGCGCCCGCCAAGCCGCGCCGGACTGCGCCTTCGCCCAGGCCGATATCGCCGCCTGGGCGCCGGAGCAGAAGCCGGATTTGCTGTATTCCAATGCCGCGCTGCACTGGGTGGATGGCCACGCGGCGCTGTTCCCGCGCCTGCTCGCGGCGCTTGCCCCGGGCGGGGTGCTGGCGGTGCAGATGCCCGCCATGCACGACGCGCCGATCCGCACGCTGCAGCATGAGGTGGCCGCGCAAGGTCCCTGGGCGGCGCTGCTCGAAGGCGTGGTTTCGGCGCCGGCGATCCTGCCGCCCGGCGCCTATTGGGACCTGTTGCGACCGCATTGCGCCACGCTCGATCTGTGGGAGACCATCTACCTGCACGCCCTGCACGGCGAGGATGCGGTGGTGCAATGGGCCATGGGCACCAGCCTGCGCCCGTTCCTCGATGCTCTGCCGGCGGAGCTGCGGCCGGGCTTTATCGACGCCTACCGTGCGGCGCTCGCTCCGGCCTATCCGCGCCGCCCGGACGGCACGACGCTGCTACCGTTCCGGCGGCTATTCCTGGTGGCGACAGCCGGCTAGCTGTCATTTTCATGCCGTTTGACTTCTGGTCCCGTTCGGCTTCTAGCGTGTCGGGCGCCAACATCAGCGAGGATCATAATGAAAGGCTTCATCGACGATATTGAGGACCTGACCGAGGATAATCATGACTTCCGGCGGGTCGTCTACACCGGCAAGTACCTTCAATTGGTACTGATGTCCCTCAACCCCGGCGAGGACATCGGCGAAGAAGTCCATGTCGACCACGACCAGTTCTTCCGCATCGAAAAGGGCAAGGGCGAGGTGGTGATCGATGGCGTTGCCACGAAGATCAAGCGCGACGACGCGATCATCGTGCCCGCCGGGGCGCGTCATAACGTGATCAACACCGGTGAAAAGCCGCTGCGGCTTTACACGATTTACGGACCACCCGAGCATGCCGAAGGCGTGGTGCGCGCCACCAAGGCCGAGGCCGAGGCGACCGAGGAGCATTTCGACGGAGCGACCACGGAATAACCGGGCTCGACAGCAGGAAACGCCGGAACGTGAGCTTGGGCTTGCGTTCCGGCGGCGATCTTTGAACCAGGCTTGCGCGGGATCAGTCGAAGCCGAAGAAGCGTGACCGCAGGGCGCCCTCGTAGGCGGCCTTCGCGGCCTCGGCGGCGGCGCGGGCCTCTTCGGCCAGGAAATGGGCATTTTCCCAGATGTCGACTTCGGCCACCGTGTGGTGGACCGACGCGAGCGCCTCTTCGGCCCGGATGGCGGCGACCCACTTGTCGACGGCTTCCTTGTAGGTGCTCTGCAATTGGTCGAGTTCCGCGTGTTCGTCGCTCATGGTTCATCTCCCGTGTGCCGCATGCTGCCTCGTGGGTATATCCGACCGCGGCTGGCGCAGGATGTCATTCCCGAGAAGGCTCGGCCGGTGCTGCACAACTGTCCGCGACCTGCGGTGGCTGCGGGCCGGCCGTCCCCGGCACGCCGAACGGCATGCGGACGGCAAGGCGCACGCCGCGGCCGGCCGGGCGCGCCGGCGGCCCGTGCCGCCGGGGTTCCCCGCAACCGTCCGGTTCAGGCGTCGCCGGTGCGGTAAAGCAGGAGCGTGCCGACGGCCGTCGCCGCCACAGCCAGCAGGAACCCAAGCCGCATGACATGCTCGAGCCGGCTGGCCGCCGTCGCCCGTCCACCGAGGCGTAGCGCCTCGAAACCCGTGACGTAAACGACGCACAGCAGGCCGAGCGCGAAGAACACATAGAACACATACGCGATCGCGATCGTGTAGCCGACGCCGCCGAGCTGGCTGTTGATCGCGGACAGGAACACCGCGCCCGACAGGGCGGCGGTGATCGCCACCGTCACCTTTTCCTTGGTGAGGGCCACGGGGAAATGTGGGGTGGTGTGCATCACGATAGTCATCAGCAGCAGCGGCAGCAGCAGCTTCACCAGCACCGCGGTGGTGCGGCGCTCCAGATCGATCGCCACCAGGAAGCCCGACAGTTCGCGCGGCGTTTCGAGGCCGACCCGGCGCAGATCGCCGAGGACGGAATTGGTGACGAGAATGTCGCGCCGTTCATGCGCGCCCAGCGGAGTCCACTGCGTCAGACCGTCAAAGGCCGCCGGGGAAACAAGCGTCCCGGCGGCCGCCAGGCGCGGCGGCGGCATGGGACTTGCGGCGGCGGCACCGGAGGTCAACCCGGCGGCCTGCGGCGCGGAGGCACCCGGCCCCCGGTAGGCGGTGGTGTCCGGCGGTCGAGCGCGTAGATGATACGCTCCGACGAGGCGCGGGCGTTGAAGAACCGCAGCTGCAGGTCCTGCCGGTCGAAGGGAAAGGCATGCAGGTCGAAATCGGTGCGGAACTCGCCCTGCACGCGCCAGAGCCGGTACCCGGTTCCGTCCGCCATCGCGACCGACTCCGCGGCACCTCGGGGAGCGAAACGGCCGGACAGCATGTTCGGGAAGGCGATGTCGCTGGGGTCCGGGCTGTCCGGCTCCGCATTCCTGGCGAAGCGCAGCCAGACATAGAAATCGGCGCCAAAGCTCGACCGCGAGATGTCGATATGCGGAACGTCGTTCAGGAACGCGCCGGTATAGACGACACGCTGCAGCCGGGCGAAGCGCCGCGGCTGCATCTCGAAGACCGCGCCGGATGCAAGCTCCGCGGCGGCCGGCAGGGTTACCGGAACGATCTGCAAAGGCGCTGATTCGAAGCGGCCGGCGTTGAAGCGGCCGATACGGATCGCTTGCTCGCGGCCGCGATCCTGGTCGAACCAGATCGGCCCAAGCAGCCCGGGCACCGCCTGCAATGGCGAGGTCAGCGATCGCAGGAAGCCGAGCACAGCCGCACGCATCGAAGCCGGCTCCGCCGTCGCGGCCTGGGCGGCGGCGGCGCGGGCGGCGGCTATCGCAAGGCGCGCCGCGTCGCAGCCGGTCACCGACTGCCAGAGCGGGTCGTGGCCGAAGCGGGCGCGGAACCGTGCGGCGAACGCCAGGGTTTCGGCGTTGGCCGAATCCAGGATCATCGGCGAGATCGCGTAGAGCCCGTCGGTGAGCGATCCGCGCTGGCGCTGTTCCTCCGGCTCGGCGGCCAGGCGTTCGCTGATGATCTCGTCCCCCAGGGCATCCCCGCCGAGAACCGGCGCCTTCACCCCGAGCCGGCGCAGCATCGTCAGGATCCGCGCGGCATCGGCGTCGAGCATCATCAGCGCCACCGCCGGTCGCGACGGATCGGCCGCTGCGCTTTGCACGGCCTGGTCGGCGTCCGCCGGCGTTTTGAAAAAGAAATAGTCCGCGGCAATGCCGAGCCGGTTCGCGGCACTCTCGAAGCCGGCCTGAAGGGTGCGGCCATAGCCGTCGTCAACCGCAATAACCGCGGCGTAGCGGAGGCCGAGAACGCGGCTGAGATAGGTGGCCAGCAGTTCACCCTGCGCGCTGTTCTTGAAGATGACGCGAAACGTCGTCGGGTTGCGGGTGATCGAATCCGCGGTCGCCGTGGTCGGCAGTACCGCGAGTCCGGCGGCGGCGTAGACCGGCCCGGCGGCAAGGGTCAGGAAGCTGAATGCCGGTCCGAGCACCAGACTGGCCTGGCTTGCGACGATGCTCCCGGCGACCCGTTGGGCACCTTCGGTGGTACCCTCGTCGTCATAGGAAGCGATTGCATTGTTATGACGGATGCCGCGCGATGTTACGGCTGATCCCAATGCTTGGGACCCCTCAGAATGGTCGTGCGGGGCAAAGTCCTTTCAGTTTCACCCGGGCGTCGGGAACATGCGTGTCGGACAATTACGTGCCCCCTGTGCATCATCCACCACGGCGTTAAGAACGCCGGCCAGTCGTGTCAGGGCAATCGGGTAAAGGAAGCAAGGCCAGGGTTCTGCCCTGGACCCGCCCCGCGCGGAGCGCGCCTTCGGCACGACCGGGCCGTTGCCCCCTTGACCCCGCTACTTTCGCAGTTGTTTTGAGAGGGGAGGGAGGCGGTGAACCGGTTCAACACCCAACCCGCCTCTCAAAACAACTGCTAAAAGTAATGGGTTCCAAGGGCCTCTCGGCCCTTGGTGGGTCCAGGGCAAAGCCCTGGCCTTCCTTCCCCTATCCCTGGCCCGCCCGCCTGACCGCGACCTGCGCGAGCGCCGCCCAGTCGCTGTTCGCCCCGCCATGGGCGATGCCGTCGAGCAGGTTGTCCTTCAGCACGCCGGCGAACGGCAACGGCACATGCGCGGCCTCGGCCGCCTCCAGCGCCAGCCTGATATCCTTGAGGCCGAGCGTCATCTTGAAGCCGGCCGGCACGAAACGCCGCTCGGCGATCAGGGTGCCGTAGCCCTTGTAGACCGGGGCGGCGAATAGCGTGGCCGCGATCATGTCCAGGAAGGCGCCCGGGGGAACGCCGAAGCCGGCGGCCAGGGTGGAGGCTTCGGCCATCGCCTCGATCGCGCTGGCGATCATGAAATTGGCCGCCAGCTTCACCGCGTTCGCCTGCTCGGGCTGTTCGCCGAAGCGCCAGGTCTTCTGGCCGATTGCATCCAGCAAGGGCTGGACCCGGTTGATCAGGCCGGTGGGACCGGCGGCCAGGATGTTCAGCTTGCCGGCGGCGGCCATGTCGGGCCGGCCGAGCACCGGTGCGGCGACATAGCCGACACCGCGCCCGGCGTGCAGGGCAGCCATCTCGCGAGCGAAGGCCACTGACACCGTTGCCATGTTGACATGCACAGCACCAGCCGGGAGTGCGTCAAGCGCGCCTGCGTCCACGATCGCCAAGCGCGTTGCCGTGTCGTCGGCCAGCATGGAGAACAGCACCTCGGCCTGCGCCGCCTCGGCCGGGCTGGCGGCTGCTTCCGCGCCCTGTGCCACCAAGGCCGCGACCGGACCTGGGGAGCGGTTCCAGACACGCACAACCTGGCCGGCACGGACCAGGTTGGCCGCCATTGCCGCCCCCATGCCGCCCAGGCCGATGAAACCTGTCGTCATGCTTCTTCTCCTTTTGATCGATGCCGTTTCGCCCGGCCTCAGTCGAAGCACGCCGAGAGCAACTGGGCGAAAGCCCGCGCCCGGTGGCTGGTGGCGTGTTTGGCCGCCGGGTCCATCTCGCCGTAGGTCTCGGCCGCACGCAACGGCACGAACATCGGGTCGTAGCCGAAGCCGCGTGTTCCGCGCGGCGGCCAGATGGCGGCACCCTCGACCCGGCCGAGGAATGTGGCGGTCTCGCCGTCCGGCCAGGCCAGGCAGAGCGCGGCGGTGAACCAGGCACGCCGGTCCGCGGCGTCGCCCATCTCATGATGCACGCGCTGCATCGCCAGGGCGAAATCCTTTGCCGGCCCCGCCCAGCGCGCCGAGACCACCCCGGGCCCGCCGCCCAGGGCAGCCACGCAGAAACCGGAATCGTCGGCAAGCGCCGGCAGCCCGGCGGCACGCGCGGCGGCGAGCGCTTTCAACTGCGCATTGCCGACGAAATCCGGCTCGGTTTCCGCCGGCTCCGGCAGGCCGAGTGAAGCCGCGGAGACGCAGTCCACGCCGTGCGGGGCGAACAGGGCGGACAACTCGCGCAGCTTGCCCGGATTGTGGCTGGCGATCACCAGCCGCCCGCCACGGTGCAGCCGGCGCGCCATCAGACCTGGTCCAGCGCCGCGAGCTGCAGCGCGAAAAGCCGCCCGGTGCCGAGCTTGGCCAGGCCGAGCAGATCATGGAACTGCGCCTCGCTGAACGGGGCCGTTTCGGCGGTTCCCTGAATTTCCACGATGCCGCCGCCGTTCGTCAGGACGAAATTGGCGTCGGCCTCGGCGCCGCTGTCTTCGGCGTAGTCAAGGTCGAGCACCGCGGCGCCGCCTACCAGGCCGCAGGACACGGCGGCGACCTGGCCGGTGACCGGCGAGGCTTTCAGCACGTTCATGCGCACCAGGTGGCGGCAGGCCAGCGACAGCGCAACCCAGGCGCCGGTGATCGAGGCGCAGCGGGTGCCGCCATCGGCGTTCAGCACGTCGCAGTCGAGCGTGATGGTGATCTCGCCCAGCGCCGCGCGGTCGATGACGGCGCGCAGCGAGCGGCCGATCAGACGTTGGATTTCCTGGGTGCGGCCGGATTGCTTGCCGCGGGCGGCCTCGCGGTCGCCGCGGGAGTGGGTGGCGCGCGGCAGCATGCCGTATTCGGCGGTCACCCAGCCCTGGCCGGAGTTGCGCAGGAAGCCGGGCACACGGGCTTCCACGCTGGCGGCACACAGCACCTCGGTGCCGCCCATGCGGATCAGGACAGAGCCCTCGGCGTGGTGGGCAAAGCCGGGGGTGATGGTCACGTCGCGCAGCGCATCGGGGGCGCGGCCGGAGGGTCGCATGGGCGAAATCCTTAAATGGGTCGGGCGGGCCTATGCGCGGCGGCGGCGCCGCACGCAAGGCGGGTCAGCGGGGTGGAGGAAGGAAGGCCAGGGCTCTGCCCTGGACCCGCCAAGGGCCGAGAGGCCCTTGGAACCCATTACTTAAGGTGCGGGGGCCAGGGCAGAGCCCTGGCCTTCCTTCCTTCACCCGACTGCCACGCCTCCCAGCCCGGTCGGGAAGTTGACGCCACCGAACAGTTTCCCCATTTCCTCATACACTGTCACACTGCCTTCCATGGTCCGGCCCCTCATCCCAAACATGTCTCCGCCCGACACCCCAACTGGTTCACCGCAGATGCGCGCTCCGCTCGCCAGCCGTCCGGCCGCGATGCCGGCGCCGCTCGATGCCCGCTCCGCCGCGGTGCTGCGCGAAATCGTCGAGCAATATGTCGAGACCGGGGAGCCGGTTGGCAGCCGCACGCTGTCGCGCCGGCTGCCGATCACCCTGTCGCCGGCGACCATCCGCAACGTCATGGCCGACCTGACCGAGGCCGGCCTGCTGTTCGCGCCGCACACCTCCGCCGGGCGTCTGCCGACCGAGCAGGGGCTGCGCCTGTTCGTCGACGGGCTGCTGCAGTTCGGCGAGCTGGCCGACGATGACCGCGAAGCGATCGGCGCGGCACTTGCCGCCGCCGGGCGCAGTCTGGAAGACACGCTGGCGGAGGCATCGACCATGCTGTCCGGCCTGTCCGCGGCTGCCGGGCTGGTGCTGGCGCCGAAATCGGAAGGTGCGGTGCGCCATATCGAGTTCGTGCCGCTGGGCTCGGGGCGGGCGCTGGTCATCCTGGTCAACGCCGACGGGCAGGTGGAGAACCGGATCATCGAAATTCCGGCCGGCCTGCCGCCCTCGGCGCTGCAGCAGGCCGGCAATTATTTGAACGCCAAGCTGGCCGGACGGGGCCTCGCCGAGCTGCGCGTGCTGGTGGCGGCGGAGATGGCGGCCAACCGCACGGAGCTGGACGCGCTGTCTTCGCAGGTGGTGGAAGCCGGCCTGGCGACCTGGACCGGTGAAGGCCGCGGCGGCAGCCTGATCGTGCGCGGCCAGGGGCGGCTGCTGTCGGATGTGACCCAGCTGGAACGTCTGACGGCGATTCAGCTTCTGTTCGAGCGGCTAGAGACGCAGGAGACCATGCTGCGCCTGCTCGAACTGGCCGAAGGGTCGGATGGGGTGCGCATTTTCATCGGCGCCGAGAGCGGCCTGTTCGGCGCCTCCGGCCTGTCGATGGTGGTGGCGCCGGCGCGCAACGCGGCCAACCGGATCGTCGGCGCCATCGGCGTGATCGGGCCGACGCGCATCAACTATGGCCGGATCATCCCGGTAGTTGACTATACGGCACGGGTCATCGGCCGTCTGCTAGGCTGAGCGGACGGAGGCCCGGACCGGGGACGAATCTGCCCTGCGGCAGACCACCGCATGGACAAAAAAATCAGTGACGGGAGCGATCGCTCCCGTCACTGACATAGCCGTTACCGCGTGGTGCTAGGCGAGCTTGAGATTGGTCGCGGCGGCCTTGCCGCGCTCCATCATCACCTCGTAGCTGACCTTTTGCCCTTCGTCCAAGCCGCGAAGCCCGGCGGCTTGGACTGCCGTGATGTGCACGAACACGTCCTTCCCGCCGTCCTGCGGCATGATGAAGCCGAAGCCCTTGGTGGTGTTGAACCACTTAACCGTTCCGATAGCCATGTCTGCGTCGCTCTCCGCTGCAAGCGCCGCACAACAGCGTGCGGCGCGGACAACCGGGCCTTGGACCTCTTGAAGGCACCCGATCGATCGGAGGCGCAGCAAGCTCTAGCCAAAATACGATTGCGCGTGCAGCGTGCCCCGAAATGCGAGGCGATGTCAATGGTTGCGGCAATCACGTGCCCGAGATGTGCGCCGCCGTTTACCCCTTCGTCACCCGATTGACGCAGGCTCCGCGCCGCACCGCGCGGAGGAACTGGGCGTGACACTCGAGGCAGCGGCAAGCCCCGCCCCCAGGCTCCTGGTGGTGGACGACGAAGCGGTGCAGCGCATGATCGTTGCGCGCGCCGCCGCCAACCTGGGCATCGCCGCCGACGGCGCGGCCACCCTCGCCGAGGCGGTGGAGCGGGTGCAGGCGGTGGATTACAACGTGGTCGTGCTCGACCTCGCGCTGCGCGACCATGACGGCATCGAGCTGCTGCGAAGCCTGCGCGAGGTCGGCTCCGAGGCGGTGCTGCTGTTCGTCTCCGGCTTCGACGAGCGGGTGCGCCAGGCCGCCGCCCGGCTTGCCGCGGCGCTCGGGTTGCGGGTGGCCGGCACGCTGGGCAAGCCGTTGCTGGTCGACCGTCTGGTGGCGCTGCTGCGCGCCCTGCCCGAGCGCACCCGTGCCCGGCGCGCCGAGGAGACCGCCGCGATCGACCCCGCCATGCTGGCGGCGGCGATCGACGCCGACGAGATCATCTGTCTGTTCCAGCCCAAGGTGACCCTGCCGGAACGCCGCCTGGTCGGGGTCGAGGTGCTGTCGCGCTGGCGCAGCCCGGCGCTGGGCCTGGTGCGGCCCGACCGCTTCATCCCGCTGGCCGAGCGGTGCGGTCTGATCGATCGGCTGACCGACCGCATCATGGCGCAATCACTGGCGCTGTTCCGCCCCTGGCGGCAAGTGCATCCGGACCTGACCCTGGCGGTCAACCTGTCGCCGATCAGCCTGACCGACCTGGCCCTGCCCGAGCGCGTCAGTGCGGCGCTGTCGGAAAGCGGCCTGCCGCCGGCTGCTTTGGTGCTGGAAGTGACCGAGGGTGCGGTGATGGCCAACTATGTCGCCGCCGCCGACATCATGACCCGCCTGCGCATTCGCGGCGTGAAGCTGTCGATCGACGATTTTGGCACCGGGCATGCCTCGCTGCTGTCGCTGCTGCGCCTACCGTTCAACGAGCTCAAAATCGACCAGAGTTTCGTGCGCACCTGCCTGCAGGACCCCGAGGCGCCGAAGATCATCCGCGCGGTGGTGTCGCTGGCGCGCGAGTTGGGGCTGCAACTGGTGGCCGAGGGGATCGAAACCGAGCCGGTGGCCGAACGCCTGGCCATGCTGGGCTGCGCGATCGGGCAGGGCTACCTGTTTGCGCCGCCGCTCAGCCACACCGCCATGGCCGAACGGCTGGTCGCGACTGCATGGGCGGACGCAGTGGCGTGAACCGCTGCCTGTCGCGGGCAGTGGCGGCATTGCGGCCGGCCTCGAGCGGCTGGGTCGCCGGCGTGCTGGTGCTCACCTGGATCGCCGTCGGCCTGCATTTGCGCGACGAGCGCCTGCATGCGCTCGCGGCGGCGCGGGCCAACGGCGCGAACCTGGCCCGCGCCTTTTCCAAATCACTGCTGCGCATGGTGCGCGAGGTCGACCAGACGCTGCTGTTCGTGCGCGCCCTGCGCGAGCGCGACGGGCCGTCGGTGGACCTTTCGCCCTGGATCGACCGCGTTGACCGGCTGCAGGTTCTGGCGGCGCAGATCGCCATGACGGACCGCGCCGGCGTGGTGACCATGAGCAACCTGCGCCCGGTGACCGAGCGCATCGACCTGTCCGACCGGGCACATTTCCGCCGCTTCGCCGATCACCCGGAGGATGTGCTGCATGTTGGCATGCCGGTGCTTGGCCGGGTGTCGAAGCTCTGGACCGTGCAGTTCGTGCGCATGCTGCGCAACCGGCAGGGCGGTTTCGACGGCATTCTGGTGGTGTCGGTGCCGCCCGCCGGGCTGCTGCGCTTTGCCGCCCCGGTCGATCTCGGGCCGCGCGGCACGGTTTCGGTGCTCGGGCTGGACGGGATGCTGCGCGCCCGCATGGCGCAAGGTGAGTCCGGCGTGGTGTCGGGCGGACGCTCGGCCAGTCCTGCGGTGGTCCGGGCGGCGACGGAGGACGAAGGCTTCTTCGCCTGGACCGACCCGGTCGACCATGTGCCCCGGCTGGAAAGCTTCCGGCGCGTTCCGGGATTGCCGCTGGTGGTTTCGGTCGGCCTGTCGCAGGACGCCGTGCTGGCGGACTACGCCGACGACCTGCCGCGGCTGTCAGCGGCCGAGCTGGCGGTGACCCTGCTGCTGCTGTCGCTGGCGATTGCCGCGGCGCATGAGCGCCGGCGGCGGACGGCGGCGCAGACCGCGCTGGAACGCACGCTCGCCGCTATCAGCCAGGGCATCGTCATGGCGGCGCCGGATGGAAAAGTGGTGGTCATGAACCGCCGCGTGCGCGAACTGCTCGGCCTGCCGCCGCAGCTCGGCGCGGGCAGCCGGCTTGCCGACATGCTGCATTGGCAGATCGCGCAGGGCGATTTCGGGCCCGGGCCGCCGCCGTTCACCGATCCCACCGACGTGCCCCCCGTGTACAAGCGCACACGGCCGAACGGGACGGTGATGGAAGTGCGTTCGCACCTGCTCGCCGACAACTCCACGGTACGCACGTACACGCGACGTCACTGAATGGGAGCATACGCAGCAGGCGCTGCGTGTCGCCCGCGAGGCGGCCGAGGCCGCCAGCCGCGCCCGCACGCAGTTCCTGGCGGTGATGAGCCACGAGATCCGCACCCCTCTGAACGGCATCCTCGGCGTCGCCGACCTGCTGGGCGACACCGGGCTGACTGCAGAGCAGGAGGCCTTTGCGCGCACCATCCGCGAATCGGGGCGGCACCTGCTGGCGCTGCTGAACGATGTTCTCGACTTCTCCAAGATCGACAGCGGCGCGCTCGAGCTTGAATGCGCCCCATTCGCGCCGCGCATCGTGCTGGAGACGGTGCAGGCCATGATGGTGCGGCAGGCCGAGGAGAAGGGACTGCGGTTGCGCGCGGAGGCCTCCGCTGCGGTGCCGGCGCTGGTTCTGGGCGATGCCCAGCGGTTGCGCCAGGTGCTGCTGAACCTGGTGGGCAACGCGGTGAAGTTCACCCGTGCCGGCGAGGTGGGGGTGACACTCGATGCGGCGCCCGTGGCGTCCGGCTGGCGGCTCGACGGCGTGGTGCGCGACAGCGGCATCGGCATCGAAGCCGGCATGCTGGGACGCCTGTTCCGCGAGTTCACCCAGGTCGATGGCTCGGTGACGCGCCGTTTCGGCGGTACCGGCCTGGGACTGGCGATCTGCCGCCGGCTGGTGGAGGCAATGGGCGGCAGCATCACGGCGGAAAGTGTGCCCGGTGCGGGCAGCACGTTCCGGTTCAGCGTGACTGTCGGCACCGCGCCGGCCGAGGCGGCGGCGCCCGTGTGGCCGGCCGCCGCGCCGGGCCGGCTGCGTGTGCTGGTGGCCGAAGACAACGAAGTCAACCGGATGGTGGCGACCAAACTCCTCGAGCGTGATGGCCACATGGTGCAGGCGGTGCAGGATGGCGCGGCGGCGCTTGCGGCCGTGCGCGGCGGCGATTTCGACCTTGTGCTGATGGATGTGATGATGCCGGTGATGGACGGGCTGGCGGCGACACAAGCGATCCGTACCCTGGCCGGGGCGGCGGGTCTGGTGAAGGTGATCGGCCTGACCGCCAGCGCTTCGCGCGGCGACGAAGACGCCTGCCGGGCCGCCGGCATGGACGGGTTCGTGCCCAAGCCGATCGCGCCGGAGCGCCTGACCCATGAGATCGCCCGGGTCTGCGGGGGGACAATCGGGCAACCTGCTTCCGCGCCGGGAGACGCCGCGGTTCCAGCCGAGGCGATCGATCCGGCCGCACTGGCGGCGCTGGACGCCGCGTTGGGTGCTGGCACCGCTGCCGAAATCGTCGCCGCTTTTCTCGCCGATGCGCCGGTCCGGCTGGCCCGCATGCGCGCGCTGGCCGCCGGCGGGGCGACCGGGCCATTGGCGCGTGAGGCGCACGCACTGGCCGGCAGTGCCGGCACGGTCGGATTGCGGGCGCTCGCCGCCGCTTCACGGTCGCTGGAAACCGGGTTGGCGGGGTCGGCGGCGGACCTGCCGGCGCGGCTGGCGCCGCTGGAAGGGCTGGCCGACGATGCGATTGCCTGGTTGGTGACCCGAACGGCGGGTCCAGGACAAAGTCCTGGCCCCGCTTGACCCAATTGACAGGTGCCGTGCAAGCTCTCCGCTTGTGTCGCAAGGACCGGCCCACTACCTGATGCCGTTATGAACACGCAGGACACCTCTTCGGAGACCAGTTCCCCGGATGCCCAGGCCGCGGCGGCGGCCGAGGCATCCCCGGCCGCCCTCGCCGCCCGCGCCGCTTCCCTCGAGGCGGAACTGGGCGAAATGCGCGACCGTTGGATGCGCGCCGAGGCGGAAATCGCCAATGTGCGCGCCCGCGCCCGCCGCGATGTCGACGAAACCCGCCAGTACGCGGTGCAAAAATTCGCCCGCGACGTGGTGGAGGCGGCCGAGAACCTCAAGCGCGGCCTCGACAGCATCCCGCCCGCCCATGACCGCGAGCCGGAAATCGTCGCCAAGCTGCGCGACGGCTTCGCCGGGGTGGAGCGCAGCTTCGTGGCCTTGCTGGAACGCAACGGCATCCGCCGCGAAGACCCCACGGGCGCCGCCTACGATGCCAACTTGCACCAGGCCATGGCCGAGCAGGAAAGCAGCGAGCACCCGGCCGGCACCGTGATCCAGGCCTGGACGCCGGCCTGGACGCTGAACGGACGGCTGCTGCGGCCGGCCATGGTGGTGGTGTCGAAGGCGCCCGCGGTCGAGCTGGGCGGTCCGCCCCCGCCGGCCTGACACGTGGCGGCAGCGTAACGGCGACACACGGAATTGCGCGTCAATTGTGCACCCCGCCCTTGCCCCGGGCGGTGCCGGTGAATACATCCGGGGCATCACAACGGGGATCCGGCGCGGTGCTTCGGGCCGGCTGGATCAGCTGACAAGGAGCTTCCATAATATGAGCAAGGTCATCGGCATCGACCTGGGCACCACCAATTCCTGCGTCGCGATCATGGAGGGCAAGGATGTCCGCGTGATCGAGAACAGCGAGGGCGCCCGCACCACCCCCAGCATCGTCGCCTTCGCCGACAACGGCGAGCGCCTGGTCGGGCAGTCGGCCAAGCGCCAGGCGGTGACCAATCCTACCAACACGCTGTTCGCGGTGAAGCGCCTGATCGGCCGGCGCTTTGACGATCCGGTGGTGGCCAAGGACATGTCCATGGTCCCCTACAAGATCGCCCGCGGCGACAATGGGGACGCCTGGGTTGAAGCCCGCGGCGAGCGCTACTCGCCCAGCCAGATCAGCGCCTACATCCTCGGCAAGATGAAGGAGACCGCCGAGTCCTATCTCGGTGAGCCGGTGTCGCAGGCGGTCATCACCGTGCCGGCCTACTTCAACGATTCGCAGCGCCAGGCCACCAAGGACGCCGGGCGGATCGCCGGGCTGGAAGTGCTGCGCATCATTAACGAGCCGACCGCGGCCGCGCTTGCCTACGGCCTGGACAAGAAGAAGTCCGGCACCATCGCGGTCTATGACCTCGGCGGCGGCACCTTCGACATCTCCGTGCTTGAACTCGGCGACGGCGTGTTTGAGGTGAAATCCACCAACGGCGACACCTTCCTCGGCGGCGAGGATTTCGACGCACGAATCATCGATTACCTGGCCGACGAGTTCAAACGCGAGCAGGGCATCGACCTGCGGAAAGACAAGCTGGCGCTGCAGCGGCTGAAGGAAGCCGCCGAGAAGGCCAAGATCGAGCTGTCCTCGTCGAAGGAAACCGAGCTGAACCTGCCCTTCATCACCGCCGACGCCTCCGGGCCGAAGCATCTGGTGATGAAGCTGACTCGCGCGAAGCTGGAGAGCCTGGTCGATGACCTGATCCAGAAAACCCTCGATCCTTGCCGGGCGGCGCTGCGCGATGCCGGCGTGAAGGCCTCCGAAATCGACGAGGTGATCCTGGTCGGCGGCATGACCCGCATGCCGAAGGTCATCGAGGCGGTGAAGACCTTCTTCGGCCGCGAGCCGGCCCGCAACGTCAACCCCGACGAGGTGGTGGCGATCGGCGCCGCGATCCAGGGCGCGGTGCTGAAGGGCGACGTGAAGGACGTGCTGCTGCTCGACGTGACCCCGCTTTCGCTCGGCATCGAGACGCTGGGCGGCGTGTTCACCCGCCTGATCGACCGCAACACCACCATCCCGACGAAGAAGAGCCAGGTGTTCTCGACCGCCGATGACGGCCAGACCGCGGTGACCATCAAGGTCTACCAGGGCGAGCGCGAAATGGCGGCCGATAACAAGCTGCTCGGCAATTTCGACCTCGCCGGCATCCCGCCGGCGCCGCGCGGCGTGCCGCAGATCGAGGTGACGTTCGACATCGACGCCAACGGCATCGTCTCGGTGCAGGCCAAGGACAAGGCCACCGGCAAGGAGCAGCAGATCCGCATCCAGGCCAGCGGCGGGCTGAACGAGGCCGACATCCAGCGCATGGTGCGCGAGGCGGAGGCGAACGCCGAGGCCGACAAGAAGAAGCGCGCCTTCGTCGAGGCCAAGAACCATGCCGAGGCGCTGGTCCATCAGGTCGACAAAAACCTGAAGGAACACGGCGACAAAGTCTCGGCGCAGGAGCGCGGCGAGGCTGAGGCGGCATTGGCGGCGGCGCGCTCGGCGCTCGAAGGCACCGATGTCGAGGCGCTGACATCGGCCACCGAGCGGCTCAGCCAGGCATCGCTGAAGATCGGCGAGGCGGTCTACAAGGCGCAGGCGTCCGAAGCCGGCCCGCAGGCGGGCGGCCCAGGCGGCGGCCCCACTGGCGGCCCCACTGGCGGCCCCACTGGCGGCCCGGGTGCCGGGCACGGCGGCGCCTCGGGCGGCGCGAAGGGCGACAAAGTCGTCGACGCCGAGTTCGAGGAAGTCGACGACAAGAAGAAGTCCGCCTGAAAGCGGGTTTACAGCGAGCATGGACCCGGCGGCGCGCCCGCGCTTCGACATAACGCGGGCGCGCCTCTTGTTTCAGCGCCGGACAGAGGGCTGAAATGGCGAAGCAGGACTACTACGCGACCCTCGGCGTCGCGCGGGACGCGAGCGCCGATGACCTGAAGAAGGCCTACCGGAAGCTGGCGATGCAGCTCCACCCGGACCGCAATCCGGGCGACAAGAAAGCCGAGGCCCGCTTCAAGGACATCAACGAGGCCTACGACGTTCTCAAGGACGACCAGAAGCGCGCCGCTTATGACCGGTTCGGCCATGCGGCGTTCGAGCAGGGCGGCCCCGGCGCCGCCGGCGGCTTCGATTTCGGCCAGGGCGCCGGGCTGGGCGATATTTTCGACCAGATGTTCGGCGATTTCATGGGCGGGCGCGCCCGCGCGCGCAGCCCGCGCCAGGGTGCGGACATCCGCGCCGGCATCGAGATCGACCTCGCCGAAGCCTTCGCCGGCACGCGCGCGCAGCTGCGCGTGCCCACCCGCGTCGCCTGCGAGGCCTGCGCGGGCACCGGATCGGAAAGCAAGGACCGCGGCAGCGAAACCTGCTCCACCTGCGCCGGTGCCGGCAAGGTGCGGGCGCAGCAGGGGTTCTTCCTGATCGAACGCACCTGCCCCACCTGCGGCGGGCAGGGCAGGGTGGTCCGCAACCCCTGTCGGATCTGCAACGGCGCCGGCACGGTGCAGCGCGAACGCAGCCTGCAGGTGCAGGTGCCGGCGGGCGTTGAAGACGGCACCCGTATCCGCCTGGCCGGCGAGGGCGAGGCCGGCGGCCCCGGCGCGCCGCCGGGCGATCTGTATGTGCATGTCGCCATCCGGCCGCACGCGATCTTCCAGCGCGACGGCGCCAATGTGTTCTGCCGCGTGCCGTTGCGCATGACCCAGGCGGCGCTGGGCGCCGAGGTCGAGGTGCCGTCGATCGACGGCAGCAAGGCGCGGGTGAAGATCCCGCCGGGCACCCAGACCGGCGAACAGTTCCGCCTCCGCGGCAAGGGCTTTTCCGTCCTGCGCAGCGCGGCCCGGGGCGATATGTTCATTCAGGTTGCGGTGGAAGTCCCGCAGCACCTCACCCGCCGCCAGCGCGAACTGCTGGAAGAGTTCGAGGCGGAGGCGAACGCCAAAAGCAGCCCCGAATCGGAGGGGTTCTTCGCCAAGGTGCGGGAGTTCTTCGAGGGCGGGGGAACCTAAGCAAGCAAGGCCAGGGCTCTGCCCTGGACCCGCAAGGGGGCAGTGGCCCCCTTGACCCCATTCTCTAACCTGGCTGCCACCCTGGCGGCGCCAGTTCGAACCCTTCGAACTGGAAGGCAGGCGAGACCGCGCAGGTCACCAGCGTCCAGGCGCCCAGGCTGCGTGCCGATTGCCAGGCGCCCGGCGGAACGACTGCCTGAAGATTCTGGTCCTCACTGGGCGACGGACCGAGCGTGACCGCCGATACCTCCCGTCCGTCCGCCGACACGCCGAGAACAAGCGGCGCGCCGGCCTGCCAGATCCATAGCTCTGCCGCATCCACCCGGTGCCAATGGCTAACCTCGTCCCCGGCCAGCAGGAACAGGATGGCCGTGCCGGCCCCACGCCCGCGATCTGCCGGCCGGTCGCGCCAAGTCTCGCGATAATGGCCGCCCTCGGGATGCGGCGACAGGCCAAGCGCCCGCACCACCGCAGCGGCCGGCGTCGCCGGATCGCGCAAATCCACCACGGCGCGGCTCAGAACTTGTCCTTGCGGGCCCGCAGCGCCGCGAAGCTCGCCACGTCGGGGGCGCGCAGGAACGGGTTGGCCGCAAACTCGTCCGACAGGCGGCTCGGCACGCTCGGCCTGCCGGCCGCGCGCAGTGCCTGGACGTGCGCGACATAAGCCTGCAAGGCCGCATTGTCGGGATCGGCATGCAGCGCGAAACGCGCGTTGCTTTCGGTGTATTCGTGGCCGCAGCACACCAGCGTCTCCGCCGGCAGGGCTGCCAATGCGCGCAGTGAAGCGAACATCTCCGCCGCGGTGCCTTCCAGCAACCGTCCACAGCCCAGGCTGAACAGCGTATCGCCACAGATCAGCACGCCGCCATCGGCGAAATAGAACGCAACCTGGCCGCGCGTGTGGCCCGCCGTATCGATCACTTTTCCCACCGATTCGCCGAGCACCACGCTGTCGCCGTCTCCCACCGCCTGGTCCAGCCGGGGCAGCCGGTGGGCGTCGGCACGGGCGCCAACCACAAGGGCGCCGTAGCGGGTGCGGATATCGTCGGTGCCGGCGACATGATCCAAGTGGTGATGGGTCAGCAGGATAAGGTCGAGCCGCCCCCCGGCGGCATCGATCGCCGCGGCAACCGGGCCGGGCTCGGCCGGATCGACGATGGCGGTGGCGCCGGTGGCGCTGTCGCGCAGCAGCCAGGCGTAGTTGTCCTGCAGGATGGCGACGGGGTGGGCGCTGAGCATATTCTCACTCTAGCGGCGGCGGGCGGTGCGGCAAACTGGGTGTCGGTGAATATCCGGAATTGCGCGGGACGGAAAATCCCCGATCTTCGTGCTATACGGCCGCAATGGGTGCCGACTCGATCGCCGCGAAAGAGTTCTACGCCACGACACGAGGGGCGATGGTGGCGCGCCTGCTGCGCGAGCGGCTGGGCACGCTCTGGCCGTCGGTGGCCGGCCAGTCTGTACTCGGGCTGGGCTACGCGGCCCCCTATCTGCGTCTGTGGCAGGAAAAATCGCAGCGCTGCATTGCCTTGATGCCCGCCCGGCTCGGCGCGGCCCGCTGGCCCGCCGGTGACCAGCCCAATTTGTGCTGTTCCAGCCAGGAAGACGCGCTGCCATTCCCCGACCTGTGTTTCGACCGCATCCTGCTGGTGCACGGGCTGGAAGCGGCCGACAACGCCCGCCGCCTGCTGCGCGAAGTTTGGCGCGTCCTGAAGGATGACGGCCAGGTGCTGATCGTGGCGCCGAACCGTCGCGGCCTCTGGGCCTACGTGGAAAGCACGCCGTTCGGCCAGGGCCAGCCGGTACTCCTACGGCCAGATCGGCAATTTGCTCGCTGCCTCGGCGTTCCGGGTGGAACGCTGGGACGCCGCCTTGTACCTGCCGCCGCTGCAGTACCGCACCATCCCGCGCAGTGCCCTTCTGTGGGAAAACAGCGCCCGCCGCGTTCTGCCACCGGGCATCGCCGGCCTGACCATCACCGAAGCGGTGAAGGACATGTACGCCGCCCTGCCGATCGAGGCCTCGGTGCAGCGCAGCCGCGGTTTTGCCAAGGCGGCATAGGCCACTCCCGGCTCGTCACCCGGCCCGAAGCGCGCCGATCCAGGCCTGCCCCAGGCTCAGCCCACCATCGCCGGCCGGCGCTTGCGCCGGCAGCAGCGGCGTCAGCCCGGCGCGGCGCAGCCCGCCGGCCACGCCCTCGGCCAGAGCGCGATTGACGAAGCAGCCGCCCCCAAGCGCCACAATGTCCAGCCCCTCCCGCCCGGCCGCGGCAACCGCCCAGGCGGTGATGCCGGCGGCCAGCGTGCCATGGAACAGCCCGGCGCCGGCATCCGGGGCCTCGGTCCGCAGCGCGTCCAGCAGCGGCAGCAGGTCGAGCGCGCCCCCCTCCAGCCGCCACCCGTCCGCCAGCACGCGCGGTGCGGTGGCCATCGCCTCCAGGCGCATCGCGCCCTCGCCCTCATAGGTGCTGGTGTCCAGCACGCCCAGCAGCGCCGCGGCGGCGTCGAACAGCCGCCCGCAGGAGGTGGTGGACGCAACCCGGCCGGACGCCAACAACCGCGCCACCGGCGCCGCCTGCGGCCCGAACCGCGCCGCGATTTCGTCGCCGCGGCCGAGCGCGTGCAATGCCGCGGCCGCCATGCGCCAGGGCTGCCGGGCGGCGGTGTCGCCGCCGGGCAGAGGCAGCGGGCGTAGATGGCCGAGCCGGCGGAAATCCGCCCCATCGAGTCGCAGCAATTCGCCGCCCCACGCCCCGCCGTCGCTGCCGAAGCCGAACCCGTCCAGCACCACGGCGAGCGCCGGCGCCGTCACGCCGTGTTCGGCCAGCACGGCGGCGGCATGGGCATGGTGGTGCTGCACGGCCAGCATCGGCACCCCCAGCCGCTCCGCCACGCGCCGGGCCGGAAAATCCGGGTGCAGGTCGTGCGCGACCAGCACCGGGGCGATGTCCAGCAAATGCAGCAGGTGGCGCACCGCTTCGTCGAGGAACCGCAGCGTCGCCGCGTTGTCCAGCGTGCCGACATGCTGCGACAGCACCGCCTCGGCGCCGCTTGTGGCGCAGGCGGTGGCCTTCAGCATCCCGCCGAGGGCCAGCACCGGTTGCACCGCACGCGGCAGGGCGATGCCGCGCGGGGTGAAGCCGCGGGCGCGGCGCAGGAAGCGCGGCGCGCCGTCGATCACGCGCATGACGCTGTCGTCGCAGCGCGTCACCACCGGGCGGTCATGCGTCACCACCAGATCGGCGATGCCGGCGAGCCTTGCGCGGGCGTCGTCATCGTCGATGATCAGCGGCTCGCCGCCGGGATTGGCGCTGGTGGCGACGAGCAGCAGATCGTTCGGTGCATTCAGCCAGGCGGTGCCGGCGGGGCGGCCAGCGGCTTCGTGGAAGAGGAGGAAGTGGAGGGGGGCGGCGGGGAGCATGAGGCCGATTGTATCGAGGCCTGGGGCTAGGGCGAAGGAAGGCCAGGGCTCTGCCCTGGACCCGCCAAGGGGCAGTGGCCCCTTGGAACCCATCACTTTAAGAATGGGTTCCAAGGGGCCACTGCCCCTTGGCGGGTCCAGGGCAGAGCCCTGGCCTTCCTTCGCCACCAACACCACCGGCCTCTCGCCCGACTCGAGCGCCTCCCGCGCCGCCGGCTCAATCCCCATCCACCGCGCCGTATTCAGCGCCATCACCGCGAAGGGCTTGTTCCCCCGTTCCTTACGCGCCCGCAGCCGCGCCACCGCGTCATCGTTGGTCGCGTCGCACAGCAGATGGAACCCGCCCAGCCCCTTCAGCGCAACGATCAACCCGTCTCGCAGCGCCGCCAGAACCTCGGCGATTTCATGCGACAGGCGTGGCCCGCAGGCCGGGCAGGCGGTCGGCTCCGCATGAAAGCGCCGGTCGGCCGGGTTCTCGTATTCCTCCCGGCAATCGTCGCAGAGCGGGAATCCCGCCATCGCCGTGTTCGCGCGGTCGTAGGGCAACTGCCGCGTGATGGTGAAACGCGGCCCGCATTGGGTGCAGTTGATGAACGGAAACCGCCAGCGCCGGTCGGCCGGATCGCACATCTCGGCCAGGCAGTCGGCGCACACGCAGGCATCCGGCGCGACCGCGGTCGCCACCCGCCCCGCCGCGCTGCCGAGGATGATGAAACCGGTCTCGCCCGCCACCGGCGTGCAGGGTTGCACCTCGATGGCGGTGATCCGCGCGAGCCTGGGCGGATCGCACCGCAGGCGCTCGGCCAGCTCGGCCGCGCGGGCGCCCTGCACTTCGGCCAGCACCCCCTCGGCGTCGTTGCGCACCGTGCCGCTAAGCCCGAGCCCGGTTGCCAGCCGCCACACATGCGGGCGGAATCCCACCCCCTGCACCGTGCCCCGCACCCGAACGCGCAGCCGCGTGGTCATCGAAGCGTGGTGACGTGCCACCCTCCGCCGGGGCAGGATCGGTCCGATCGCGCCAGGCAATGCCGGCGCACCCGACCAGGAGTCTTCCGATGGAACTGCCGCACGCCGCGCCGCGCCTCGACGGTCTTGCCTGGGCCTATGCCTTCCTGCCGGGCAGCACGTCGGCGCTCGCCGGTCCCCGGCCGCCCGGCGGTCCCGGCTGGGACTGGCTGCATTACGACCTCGTGCATAGCGGCGCGCGCGCCGCGATCGAGGCGGAGCAGCGGTTTCCCGCCTTCATCCTGCGCCTGCTGGTCGGCGCCGACGAGACGCCGCGGATCGTGACCGACGGCACCGCCGTTGCCGGGGTGCTGCCGGGGTTCGTCCGCTCGGCCGGGGCGGACGAGCATGAGGTTACCTGGTGGCGCTTCGCCATGCTGCCCGACCGCCTGATCACCAGCCGCCGCCGTCCGCTCCGGGCGCTTGCCGCCGTGTGCGACAGCCTCGCCGGCGGTCAGGTGCCGGACGGTCCGGTGGCGCTGCTGGACGGCGCCATCGCCGGGTTCGCGCGCGAGGCGCGCCGCCGCGTGGCGGCGCTGGACGACGAGCTCGACGCCGCCGAGGACGCGCTGCTTGACCGCCGCCCCTCGGCCGATCTCGGTGGGCTTGGCGCGCAGCTCGGCCAGGCGCGGCGGGAGGTGACGGTGATCAAGCGCGCCTTGGCGCCGCTCGCGCGGCTGCTGGCCGAAGACGCCGAGGAACTGCCGGACTGGGCCATGCAGGCCTCGCACGACAGCGCCCGCAGCGCCGTGCTCGGCACGCTCGACGATATCGCCGCCCTGCACGACCGCGCCCGCTCGTTGCAGGACGAGCTTGCCGCGCGGCAGGCCGAGGAAACCAATCGCCGGCTGTATATCGTCTCGGTGGTGACCACGGTGGTGATGCCGGCCGCCCTGGTCACCGGGTTTTTCGGCATGAACACCGGCGGCATGCTTTGGCAGGAGCACGGGCTCGGCACGCTGTTCGCGCTCGGGCTTTGCGCGGTCGCCATGCTCGGCACGCTCGGCGTGCTGCGCTGGAAGCGGCTGCTGTAGCGGCGGCATCATCCCTTCCGCACGTTGAAGAACACCGGCACCGGTCCCTTCAGGTGACCGGTGATGTCTTTCCGCCACGCCGCCGACTGGAAATACTGGCCGAGCGGGATGAACATCCCCTCGCGGAACGCTTCCTCCTGGATTGCGCGCGCCAGCGCTTTGCGCGCGGCGGGATCGTCGGCGTCGAGCCAGGACTCGCGCAGCGCTTCCAGCTTCGGCTGCACCGGCCAGCCGACCCAGGCAAGCGGCCCGTTGCCGCGCAGGGCAGGGGCGGCCAGCGGGTCGAGATAATCCGCCGCCGGGAACGAGGTGCAGAACAGCGACCAGCCGCCCGCTTCGAGCGGGTCTTTCTTGGCGCGGCGCTGCACCACCGTGCCCCAGTCCATCGCCTGGTCGTCGATGGTGAAGCCGAACTGCTGCAGCCGCGCCGCCACCACCTGCGACATGGCGTCGTAGAACGGCTGGTCGGTCGGGTGCATCAGCACCAGGCGCTCGCCCGTGTAGCCGGCTTCCTTCAGCATGGACCGGACCTCGGCCGGCGTGTGTTTGCCGCCGATGCGCTCCATGCCGGCGTCATTGGCGGAGTCGGTGCCGGGCAGGAAGCAGCCGACCGGCGCGTTGTAGGTGGACTTGTCCTCGCCCATGAAGGACTGCACCACTTCGACCGGGTCGATCGCCGCCAGGATGGCCTGCCGGAGCAGCCGGTTGCTGGTCGGCGCGATGGCGTGGTTGGGCCGCAGCACCGGATAGAGCCCGTACGGGTCCAGCCGGTCCACCACCACGTTGCGGTCGGCCTTGAGCATCGGGATCAGGTCGGGCAGCGGGATTTCGATCCAGTCCACTTCGCCCGAGCGCAGCGCGCCGGCGGCGGTGGCCTGGTCGGGGATGACTTTCCATTCGATCCGGTCGAGCAGCGCCCGCTTGCCGCCGGCGGTGAAATCCGCTGCCGCGTCGCGCGGGCGATAGGCGTCGAATTTGGCGAACACCGCCAGGCTGCCGGAGACGTATTCGTCCGCCACGAACCGCCAGGGTCCGCTGCCGACCGCCTCCGTGACCGGCTTGAACGGGTCGGTGCGGGCCAGGCGCTCCGGCATGATGACGGGCGGGCTGGGCTGGGTTTTGGCCAGGGCGAAGGGCAGCCAGGGCGATTTCTTTTTCAGCCGGAACACCAGGGTGCGGTCGTCCGGCGCCTCCAGCGCGTCCAGCCGCGCCGCCAGCGTCGTGCCGAGGGCATCGCGGGCCATCCAGCGCTGCAGGGAGGCGACGCAGTCGCGCGCCAGCACGCGGCTGCCATCATGGAAGAAAAGCCCGTCGCGCAGGCGCAGGGTCCAGCGGCGGCCGTTGTCCTCGACCGTGGCGCCCTCGGCCATTTGCGGCGAGGGGGTCAGCTTCGCATCGACGCCGTACAGCGTGTCGAACACCAGAAAGGCGAAGTTGCGGGTGACGGTGGCGGTGGTCCAGATCGGGTCCAGGCTGGTGAGGTTGGCTTGTGGCACGAACACCAGGGTGCGCGCCTTTGTGCCTTGGGCGATGGCGGGGCGGGCCAGGGCGGCGGCCGCGGCGGCGCTGAGGAGGTCGCGTCGTTTCATGGCATTTCCTCCGGGGGGCGGTGGGGTGAAGAAAGGAAGGCCAGGGCTCTGCCCTGGACCCGCCAGGGGGCAGTGGCCCCCTGGACCCCGCTACTTAAGGAATGGGTTCCAAGGGGCCACTGCCCCTTGGCGGGTCCAGGGCAGAGCCCTGGCCTTCCTTCCTTCATCCCACCGGCCTATTTCAAACTCCGCAGATACGCCAGGATATCCGCCCGCTGCGCCGGGTTGCGCAGTCCCGCATAGGGCATCGCCCCCAGCGGCAGTACCGATTTCGGGTCGGTCAGGTATTTGTCCAGCGACTCGTCGTTCCACACCACCGCCGCATCGCGGCTGGCGGGCGGGTAGCGGAACCCGGGGGCGGTGCCGTAGGCACGTCCATACACGCCGAACAGGCTCGGTCCGATCTTGTTGCGGCCGGGTTCGCTGCTGTGGCAGGCGCCGCACTGGGCGCGGAACAGAAACGCGCCGCTGGCGGCATCGCCCGCCACGGCGGGCGATGCCGCCAGCAGCCCCGCCACCAGGCCGGTCAGCCAGAGTCGCATCGGTCGTCTCCCGTCCTTGCATCGCCGCCGCGTCCCGTGCCGGGCAGGCCTCAGCCGATGCGTTTCGTCTCCTCGCGTTCCTCGGCGTCGCGCGTGTCGCCGTGCACTTCCTCGCGGATTACCCGCGCCGTCACTTGCTGCAGGTATTCGGTCAGCGCGCCGGACAATTGCTGGAACTCCGGCCACAGCAGCTCCTCGATGAACTGCGCCGGCGCGCGCACCAGCAGCGTCTGGCGGTGCATGCGGCGGTAGCGGTAGGGCTCGATGCCATAGCGGCGGCACAGCGCGATCAGCAATTGCCGCGCCCAGGGATCGCTGACCGACAGCCGCATTTCCACCGGCGCCGCGCTGCGCCCGGCCGCCGCCAGCCGGGCGCGGATGCGCGCCGCCGCCGCCGCCGCCGCGTCGCGCTCCCCGGCCGTGCCGGCGCCGGCGAACAGCGCCTCGATCTTGCGCAGCTTGTCGCGCAGCGTGTCGCTTTCGTCGCCCGGCATCAGACGTCCTGCCGGATATCGGCGACCGGCGCGCCGGTGATGCGCGCGAGCAGCTCCGCCTCGGTCGAGAACACATGGCTCGGCGAGCCGGCCGCCGCATAGACCGGGTGCAGCGCCAGCAGGTCGCGGTCGAACACCAGCAGCGGCGGGGCGAGATGCCCGAGCGGCGCCACCCCGCCGATGGCGAAGCCGGTGCGGTCGCGCACGAAATCGGCGTCCGCCCGTTTCACCGCGACGCCCAGGGCGGCGGCCACCTTGGCCGCGTCCACCCGGTTGGCGCCGGAGGCGATTACCACCACGGCGCGGTCGCCGGCGCGAAACACGATCGACTTGGCGATCTGGGCCACGCTGCATCCCACCGCCGCGGCGGCATCGGCGGCGGTGCGGGTGCCGGCGGGGAATTCGGTGATCGTGTCGGGATGGCCGGCCGCCAGCAGGGCGGCGCGGACACGCTCGACGGAGGTTTTCGGGATCATGCGCTCTCCAGGGCGGCGGCACGGCGGGCGGGACGGCTCCGCCCGCCCTATATCCGGGCGCATGGAACCGCTCGCCCTCTATATCCACTGGCCGTTCTGCCTGGCCAAGTGCC
The DNA here is from genome assembly GCA_963714255.1 of uncultured Alphaproteobacteria bacterium. GTDB lineage: Bacteria > Pseudomonadota > Alphaproteobacteria > Acetobacterales > Acetobacteraceae > Rhodovastum. The sequence goes on along the minus strand of CAVQNU010000031.1, from coordinate 142,606 downwards.
CGTATTGCGACTTCAACAGCCATGTGCGCGGGCGCATCGACCAGCCTGGTTTCGCCGCCGCCCTGCGCGCCGAACTGGCCTGGGAGGCGGCGCGGCTCGGCCGGCGCACGCTCGTGTCGATTTTTTTCGGCGGCGGCACCCCCAGCCTGATGGACCCGGCGACCGTCGCCGCCCTGATCGCCGACGCGACCCGCCTGTTCGCCCCCGCCGCTGCGCTGGAGATCACGCTTGAGGCCAACCCCACCAGCGTCGAGGCCGGCCGTCTCGCTGCCTTCCGCGATGCCGGGGTGAACCGGCTGTCGCTCGGCGTGCAGGCGCTGGACGATGCGTCCCTCGCAGCACTGGGCCGCAAGCACTCGGCGGCCGAGGCGATCGCCGCGCTAGAGGTGGCGCGCGGCATGTTCGCGCGGTTTTCCTTCGATCTCATCACCGCCCGCCCGGGCCAGACGCTGCCAGCCTGGCGGGCGGAACTGCGCCAGGCGCTGGCGCTGGCCGCCGATCATCTGTCGCTGTACCAGCTCACCATCGAGCCTGGCACGGCATTCGCGGCGCTGCACCGGACCGGCAAACTGGTGCTGCCCGACGACGACACCGCCGCCGCGCTCTACGACGCCACAGAAGAAGAAGCCGCCCGCTTCGGCTTGCTGGCCTACGAGGTGTCGAACTACGCCCGCCCCGGCTCGGAAAGCCGCCACAACCTGCAATACTGGCGCTACGGCGATTACGCCGGCATCGGCCCCGGCGCGCATGGCAGGATCACGCTCGGCGACACGCTGCTGGCCACCAACCGCCACCGCGCCCCGGAACTCTGGGCCGACCACGTGCAACGCCACGGCCATGGCAGCGCCGAGGAAACCCCGGTGGACGAGCCGGACCGCGCCCGCGAGGCGCTGCTCATGGGCCTGCGCCTGTCCGAGGGCATCGACGCCGCCCGGTTTTCCGCCCGCACCGGCGTTGCGCTCGACGACGCGCTCGACCACTTCACCCTCGCGCGCGCGGCCGCGGCAGGCTACCTCGTGCGCGACGAGGCCGGGTTGCGCGCCACGCCGGAGGGCCGCAAACGGCTCGACGCGCTGCTCGCCGCCCTTGTTCTCTGAAACCGCTGTTCTCTGCAACTGCACCGGGGGAGCCGTGCGCTACGCCGTCAAGGAGATTTTCGCCACCCTGCAGGGCGAGGGCCGCAACGCCGGCAGGGCGGCGGTGTTCTGCCGCTTCGCCGGCTGCAACCTGTGGAACGGCCGCGAGTCCGACCGCGCCGACGCGGTGTGCGGCTTCTGCGACACCGATTTCATCGGCACCGGCGGTTCCGGCGGCGGAAGTTTCGCCGACGCTGCGGCGCTGGCAGGCGCGATCCTGTCGGCATGGCCGGGCGGTGTCGCCGAGCGCTTCGTCGTGCTCACCGGCGGCGAGCCGCTGCTGCAGGCCGATGCCGGACTGGTCGACGCATTGCACGCGCAGGGCTTCGCGATCGCGCTCGAGACCAACGGCACGCTGGTCCCGCCGGCCGGCATTGACTGGATTTGTGTCAGCCCCAAGGCTGGCGCGCCGATGCGGCTCACCCACGGCCAGGAGCTGAAACTGGTCTACCCGCAGCCGGGCCTTGATCCAGGCAGCTTCGAACACTTCGCGTTCGACTATTTTCTGCTGCAGCCGCTGGATGGCCCCGCCCGCGCGGCGAACATCCGGGCGGCGGTTGGATATTGCCTGGCCCACCCGCGCTGGCGTCTCAGCGTGCAGACCCACAAGCTCCTCGGAATCCCATGAAGATCACCCAGGCTTTCACGTTCGAGGCGGCGCATCGCCTGCCGCGTGTGCCGCCCGCGCATCGCTGCCATCGCATGCATGGTCATTCGTACCGGGTGGAGCTTCGCCTGGAGGGACCGGTCGACCCGGCGACCGGGTTCGTGGTCGATTTCTTCGATGTCGAGGCGGCGTTCGCCCCGCTCCTGGCTGCGCTCGATCATAACTACCTGAACGACATCGACGGGCTGGACAACCCGACCGCCGAGATCATTGCCGTGTGGATCTGGCAGCGGGTCAGGCCATCCCTGTCGTTTCTGTCCGCGGTGGTCGTGTTTGAAACGCCGGACTGCTGGGCGGAATACAACGGCTGACATGGCAGCCGGATCAGCCACGGATCGCGCCGGCACGCAGCATAGGTCCGATGGCGCGTCGTAAAATCAGGGCATGGCGGGGGGCGGCGTGGCACGGGGCCCTGATGCCCGCCGGAACCGTGCGGGTGCGGCCACCCGCATCGCGCCGGCGCTCGCTGCTGCTCTGGCTGCTGGCCCTCTCGGCGCTGCTGCACCTGGCGGTTCTGCTGGCGCTGCTGATCGCCCCGCCGGAGCAGCAGATGGCGCGCGATGTCGGCGAACCCGAATCGGTAGACGTGGTGATGCTGCCGCCGGGCGCGCCGGAAGCGCCGAAAACGCCGATGCAAAATCCCACCACCCCGGAGCCGCCCGTCCCCGAAAGCCAGGCACCGCAAGCGCCCCCGGCACAGGCGCTGCCCCCCGCACCGCTGCCGGTCCCGCCTTCGGTGCGGCTGGCGCTGCCGCCGTTGCCGCCGCCACCACCGGTTCCCGAGGCGGAGGTGCTGCCCACGCCGCCTCCCCTGCCAGCGGCCCCGCCGCCGCCGCGCCAAGCCCGGCCTGCCGCGCCTTCATCATCCTTCCCGCGGCCAATCGCTCGCTCGCTCGCCGACCTGGGATTTGGCAATCCCGGCGCCGCGCCCGCCCCCCAGGTGTCGCAAGGGCGCGGCTTCAACCTCGCCCTCGGGCCGCAGGCGCGCACCAATAATGGCGAGGTGCCGCGCAACCCCGAAGGGGCGGGGGACATGGTGCGGGTCGAAGGCGCGGACCTGGGCGGTGACTGGCTGCGCGCGCTGCATGAATGGTGGGAACGGCACGGCTATTACCCGCGTCAGGCCGCGGCCCAGGGCGAGGACGGCACGACGCGCGTGCGCCTGCTGGTGGACCGCTCCGGGCGGGTGCGGGAGGCCGAACTGGAAATGCGCTCGGGCAGTCAGTGGCTGGACATGGGCTCGCTGGCGATTTTCCGCAACGCGATGCTGCCGCCGTTCCCGCCCGCCACGCCGCAAAACGAAGTGACGCTGCATCTGACGCTGAATTTCATTCTCATTCGGGCGCATGGGCGCTGACCTCCCTCATCCTCCGGCCAGAACCAGCGCGCGTGCGTACACCGCGCGCCGTGGCAGGCCGGTCGCGGCGGTCACCTCGGCGACCGCCTCCTTCAGGCTGTGCCCCTCCAGCGCCGCGCGCAGCAAGGCATCGAGGTCCGCCTCCGCGGGCGCTCCCTCCTCGGGCGGCGGGCCGACCACCAGCGTCACCTCGCCGCGCGGCGGTGCCGCGGCATAGCGGGCGGCGAGCTCGGGCAGCGTGCCGCGCGCCACCTCCTCGAAGCGCTTCGTCAGCTCCCGCGCCACCGCGGCGGGCCGGGGACCGAGCAGATCGGCCATGTCCGCCAGCGCCTCACCCAGCCGGTGCGGCGCCTCGTGGAACAGCAACGTGGCCGCGAGCCCGGCCCGTTCGGCGGCACGCAGTTTCGCAAGGGTGGCCCGCCGCGCCGCCGCTTTCGGCGGCAGGAAGCCGATGAACAGGAACGGGTGCGGCGGCAGACCCGACAGCGTCAGCGCCAGCAGCGCCGCATTCGGCCCCGGCACCGCCGCGACCGGCAGCCCCGCCGCCAGCGCCGCCCGCACCAGCCGGTAGCCCGGATCGGACACCAAGGGCGTGCCGGCATCCGACACCAGCGCCACCAGCCGACCCTCGGCCAGCAGGCGCAACACCTGCGGGATGCGCCCGTCCTCGTTGTGGTCGTGCAGCGCCAGCAGGGTCGGGGTGATGCCCAGCACCGCGCACAGCCGGGCGGTGACGCGGGTGTCCTCGCACAACACCGTGTGCGCCGCCCCGAGCACGGCAATGGCGCGCGCGGACAGGTCCTGGAGGTTGCCGATCGGCGTCGAAACCAGCACAAGACCGCCGGGTGGCGCGGCCGCGGCCGCGCCGCCGCCGAGTACGGCCGGATCGAAAGGGATTTCGCATGTTTCGTCGGGCATTCGTGCTCCTCGTCGCCACCTTAGCACTGGCGGCCTGCACCGGGAGCGCTCCGCCGCCGCGCCAGCCGATGTTCGGCATCGCCCCGCCCGCCCCGTTGCCGGTGCGGCCGCCGCCCCCCACCGTCGCCCCCGCCATTCGCGGACTCACGCTGCTTGCCCCGCTGACCGGCCCGAACGCCGAGCGCGGCCAGGCGCTGGTGAATGCCGCGCAACTGGCGTTGACCGAGCCGGGCTCGCCGGTGCTCGACGTGCGCGACACCGCCGGCACCCCGCAGGGTGCCACCGTCGCGGCCACCGCGGCGCTCGCCGCCGGCGCCCGGCTGTTCATCGGTCCGCTGACCGCCGGCGAGACCGCCGCGGTCGCCGCGGTGGCGCGGCCTGCCGGCGTTCCGGTGCTGGCCTTCACCAACGACACCGCCCAGGCGCAGCCCGGGGTCTGGACGCTCGGCCTGACGCCGGCGCAGCAGGTGCGCCGCCTGGTCGGCGCGGCGGTGGCGCGTGGCAAGGGCCGTTTCGCCGCCGCCCTGCCCAATTCCGGGTTCGGCCAATCGATGGCGACCGCCCTGACCCAGGCGATCGCACCGACCGGCGGCCCCGCCGCCGACATCCGCTTCTACGAGAGCACCAACGCCGGCATCTCCGGCACAATCCGCGACCTCGCCGAGACTGCGGGAAGGCGGGCGCCGACGGAGGCGCACCGAAACGACGGCGCCAATCTGTCCCACCCGTCGGTTTCCCCGGCGCCGTTCGACTCGCTGCTGCTGGCCGAGACCAACAATGAACGGCTGGCCTGGCTGACCAGCTTCCTGGCCTATTACGATATCAACCCACCCGCTGTGCAGGTCATGGGACCCGCGCTCTGGGCGGTGCCGGGCACGCGCAGCGGCGCCGACCTCAACGGCGCCTGGTACGCCGCGCCCGACCCGGCCGCGCGCGCCACCTTCGATGCCGCCTACACCGCCAAATACAACGCCACCCCACCCGGCCTGGCCGATTTCGCCTACGACGCCGCGGCGATTGCCCGGGTGCTGGCGGCGGAGGGACGATTCTCGATCGCCGCGCTGTGCCGGCCGGAAGGGTTCGCCGGGGTCGACGGGCTGTTCGCCCTGCGCACCGACGGCTCGGTGCGCCGCGGCCTGGCCTTGTTCCAGATCGACCGCAGCGGGGTGAGCTTGATCGAGTCGGCGCCGGACTCGGTCTCCGCGCCGGGCATCTGACGGGCCGCGGCGGTGCGCACCGGGGTGCTGCTCGGCGCCGCCGGGGCGATCGCCGCCACCCCCGCGGCGGCGTTGCTGCTGCTGCTGGCGACCGGTGCCGCCGAGACCGGACCGGTCCTGCTCGCGCTCGCGGCGACGCTGTTGGCCGCGTCCGGTCTCGGCGCGCTGTTCGCCCGCGACCTGTCCCTGCTCGCCGAGACGCTGCGCCATGCCGCCCAGGAAAACGCGATGGCACTGTCGCACGCCGCCGCCGCGCCGCGCATCGCCCCGGTGGAGCGGATCGGCCTCGGCATCGAACGGCTGGCCCGCAGCCTGGCCGCGCGCGCGGCCGAAGTCGGCCGGTTGCTGCGCGCCAACGAGGCGATCGTCGAAAACCTGCCCGACCCGTTGCTGGTGCTGGGTCCCGACCGCAAGCCGCGCCGGACCAACGCCGCGGCGCGCGCCGCGTTCGGCGCCGACATGCCGGCTGTGCTGCGCCATCCTGGCATGCGCGCCGCCATCGACCGGGCGTTCGACACCGGGGCACGCCAGTCCGCCGAGCTCAGCGTGCCGGTGCCGGTGCCGCGCGAGGTGCACGCCACCGTTATTCTGATGGACCCGCCGCTGTCCGACGGCGCGCGTGCCATCGTGGTGCTGTCGGACCGCACCCGCGAGCGCGCGTTGGAGCGCATGCGGGCGGATTTCATCGCCAATGCCAGCCACGAGCTGCGCACGCCGTTGGCCAGCCTGGTCGGCTTCATCGAAACCCTGCAGGGACCGGCCGCCGACGACCCGCCGGCGCAGCGCCGGTTCCTCGCCATCATGGCCGAGCAGGCGGCGCGCATGAACCGGCTGATCGACGATCTGCTCAGCCTGTCGCGTATCGAAATGAACGAGCATCAGCCGCCGTCCGCCCGCGTGGATCTCGGCGCGCTTGCAACCCGGGTGGTGGCTGGGTTCGAGCCGGCGGCGGCGGCGCGCTCCGTGGCGCTGGAGCTGCAGGTGGCGCCGGCGCTGCCGCCGGCTGTCGCCGATGCCGACCAGGTGGCGCAGGTGCTGCAGAACCTGATCGACAACGCACTGAAATACGGCCGCGAGCGCGGGCGGGTGCAGGTCGGCGTGGCGCCGGCTCGGCCCGGCGGGCGCTGGCCGAGCCGGGCGGGCGTGCTGCTGACGGTTCGCGATGACGGGCCGGGTATTCCGAAGCAGCACGTGCCGCGGCTGACAGAGCGGTTCTACCGGGTTGATGCGGGGCGGTCGCGCAAGGCGGGCGGTACCGGGCTGGGACTTGCGATCGTCAAGCATATCGTCAACCGGCATCGGGGATTGCTGGGCATCGAGAGCGAGGAGGGGAAGGGGGCGCTGTTCTCGGTGTGGCTGCCGGTGGCTGGCAAGTAAGGCCAGGGCTCTGCCCTGGCCCCCCCTCTCATAACAAATGCCTAAAAGTAATGGGTTCCAAGGGGCCACTGCCCCTTGGCGGGTCCAGGGCAGAGCCCTGGCCTTTCTTGCCGGCCTATCCGGCCGCATCTTCCGTCCCAATATGCGAGCACCACCCCGAACCCCGGACCCGCCATGCCCGACAGCAAGCTGACCGAAACCCGCCGCCTCGACTATCGCCCGCCCGCCTTTCTGGTCGACACCGTCGACCTGCATTTCGAGCTCGATCCGGGCGCCACCCTGGTGCGGTCGAAGCTGGCGCTGCGGCGCAACCAGGCGCATGGCGACCCTGCTGCGCCGCTGCACCTGGACGGCGAGGGCCTGACATTGCTCGGGCTGCGGCTGGAGGGGGAAGCGCTGGGGGCCAACCAGTATATGCTTGCACAGGACGGCAGCCTGACCATTCCCGGCTTGCCCGATGCCTGCACGCTGGAAGTGCAAACCCGCATCGCCCCCGCCGCCAACACCGAGCTCTCCGGCCTGTACACCTCGGGCGGCGCCTATTTCACCCAGTGCGAGGCTGAGGGTTTCCGGCGCATCACGTTCTTCCCCGACCGCCCCGACGTGATGGCGCGCTACACCACCACCATCGTGGCCGGCGCCGGCGTGCCGGTGCTGCTGTCGAACGGCAACCCGGACGACGCCGGCACGTTGCCGGACGGACGGCATTTCGCCCGCTGGACCGATCCGCACCCGAAACCGTCCTATTTGTTCGCCCTCGTTGCCGGCGATCTGGTGGCCGTGCGCGACCGGTTCGTCACAAGCTCGGGCCGCGAGGTGCAGCTTGCCATCTGGGTGCGGCGCGGCGACGAGGCCAGTTGCGGGCACGCGATGCGTTCGCTCAAGCACAGCATGGCGTGGGACGAGCGCGTGTTCGGCCTGGAATACGATCTGGACGTGTTCAACATCGCCGCTGTTTCGGACTTCAACATGGGGGCGATGGAAAACAAGGGGCTGAACGTTTTCAACACGAAATACGTGCTGGCACGGCCGGAAACCGCCACCGATGCCGATTACGAGGGCATCGAGCGGGTGATCGCGCACGAGTATTTCCACAACTGGACCGGCAACCGGGTGACCTGCCGCGACTGGTTCCAGTTGTCGCTGAAGGAGGGGCTGACCGTATTCCGTGACCAGATGTTCGGCGCCGACATGGGCAGTCCGGCGGTGAAACGAATCGCCGATGTGCGCCGCCTGCGTGCCGCCCAGTTCCCGGAAGATGACGGGCCGCTGGCCCACCCGGTGCGGCCGGACAGCTATATCGCCATCGACAATTTCTATACCCCGACCGTGTATGAAAAAGGTGCGGAGATCTGCCGCATGCTCCACCGGGTGCTGGGACAAGACGGGTTCAGGCGCGGCATGGACTGCTATTTCGCCCGGCACGACAACCAGGCGGTGACCATCGAGGATTTCGTGCGGGCCATCGGCGATGGGGCCGGCGCCGATCTGTCGCGGTTTCTGCTCTGGTACGCGCAGGCCGGCACGCCGGAAGTAACTGTTTCCGACACGTACGACCCGGCGGGGCGGCGTTTTGTCCTGACGTTGCGGCAGGCGACGAAAACGACCCCGGGCCAGCCGGATAAATCGCCGGTGCCGATCCCGGTGGCGCTCGGGCTGCTTGGTCCCGATGGGGACGAACTGTCCATCCGCCTGGCGGGCGAGGCGGAGGCAACCCATGGCACGCGGTTGCTGCTGCTCGACAGCGCCGAACAAAACTTCGTGTTCGAAGACGTGCCGACGCCGCCCGTGCCCTCGCTGCTGCGCGGATTTTCCGCTCCGGTGAAGCTCGCCGGCCTCACGCCGGACCGGCTGCGCTTCCTCGCCACCCACGACGCCGACCCGTTCGTGCGCTGGGAGTCGGGCCAGCGCTACGCCACCATGCTGCTGCTCGGGCTGGTGGCGGACGTGCGCGCGGAACGGCCGCTCGGGCTGGACGAGGGGCTGGTGGAAGCGACCGCGGCGCTGCTGGCGGGGGCCGACGCCGACCGCCAATTCGCCGCCGAGGCGCTGGTGTTGCCCTCGGAAGCCTTCATCGCCGATCAGATGGAGGTGGTCGATCCCGACGCCGTCCATGCCGCGCGCCAGTTCCTGCGCGGCGAAGTTGGTCGCCGCTTGGAGCCCGCTTTGCGCGCCACGTATGACCGCCTGGCCGATTCCGGCCCGGCCCGGATCGATGCGGAGGCGATCGGCCGGCGGGCGTTGCGCAATGCCTGCCTGGGGTATCTGGCAGCCGCCGGCGCCGCGGGCGTGGTGCTGGCGCGGGCGCAGTTTGATGCCGCCACCAATATGACCGATTCGCTGGCGGCACTGGCGGTGCTGGCGGCGACCGACGGGGCGGACCGGCGAGCCGCACTCGATGCCTTCCACGCGAGCTGGCGTGGCGACGACCTTGTGCTGGACAAGTGGTTTTCCATCCAGGCTGGCTCGCCGCGGCCCCAGACGGTGGACGACGTGCGGGCGCTATCGTCCCATCCAGATTTCGACCTGCGCAACCCCAACCGGGTGCGCGCCCTGGTCGGCGCCTTCTCTTCCGGCAATCAGGTGCGCTTTCACGATGCCTCGGGCGCCGGATACCGGTTCCTGGCCGACACGGTGATCGCGCTCGATCCGCTGAACGGGCAGACGGCCTCGCGGCTGGTCGGGCCGCTGGGCGCCTGGCGGCGGCAGGACGCCGGGCGGCAGGCGCTTATGCGGGCGGAACTGGAACGCATCCTGGCGGCGAGCGGGCTGAGCCGGCTGACCTATGAGAAGGTTTCCAAGGCGCTGGCTTGATGCGGAGGCTGGAAGGTAAGCAAGGCCAGGGGCAGAGCCCCTGGCCTTGCTTACCTTCCGGCCACTGACGAAGAATTGCCCGCCTCGGCCCTCGCAAATCGCCCGAAAAGGGACCATACACCTTCGACGGCGCTTTTCCATCGGGCTGCTCGTGCCTTGCGCGCTGTCGCATTCGACGCTCCCCAACGAGAAGTAATCCGGCCTGCATCGTGCGGGCCGCCGGTCATCGGAGTGAGACGAATGGCTTCAGGCACTGTGAAGTGGTTCAACGCGCAGAAGGGCTACGGCTTCATCCAGCCCGACGACGGCTCGAAGGATGTGTTTGTGCACATCTCCGCGGTCGAGAAGGCTGGCCTCGGCCGTCTGAATGAGGGCCAGAAGGTGAAGTACGAGCTGCAGCGCGGGCAGCAGGGTAAGTTGTCGGCCGAGAATTTGCAGGCCGGCTAAACCCGCGTAATCTGCGCCGGCCAGGTTTTTGGCCGGCGCAGAACGACGGCGCCGCCAGCCGGCGGCGCCGGCTCCTGCCGGAGAAACCTATGCCCCGCCACAAATTCACGGTTGGTCAGGAAGTCAGCTTTTTGCCGAGTGCCATGGATTTCAACGTACCGCGCGGCACTTACCGTATCGTCCGCCAATTGCCCTTGGAGGCCGCCGGGTTCCAGTACCCGGGTCAAGAACGTGAGCGATGGCCACGAACGGATCATCCGGGAAAGCCAGCTTGCGGCCGGGGTCAGTCCCTGGTCGCCGCCTCCTGCGGCCGTCGCCAAGGCACGCCGGTAGAAAAGCGGACGGATACGTTCGCGGCAGATAGCCCTCCGCCGCTCGCTGCTCCGCGGCGTTCCTGCAAGGATGGGTGACCCGCTGCGCTCGATGCCTGCGGCCGAATTGCCGGGTGCTGCCTCATGACGCTGATACAGTCCTGTTTTCCGGCCTACAGCCGTGCCGAGCAGCGGCTTGACAATGGCGTGCACCTGATAGGCGTGCCCGCCGGGGTGGTTGTGGCGGCCTGGCTGTTGACGGAGGTCTGCCGCAGCGAAAGCGGCCGCCTGATTGCGTCGATGTCGGTCTATGCCGCCGGGCTGATCGGCATGCTGGTCGCGTCCGCCGCCTATCATCTGTCCCGGCCAGGCCGGTCCAAGGAACTGCTGCGCCGCGCCGACCACGCGATGATCTTCGTTATGATCGCCGGCAGTTATACGCCATACGCGCTGAACGTGCTGGAAGCGCCCGCCGGCGTCGGGCTGTGCGTCGTCATATGGGCGCTGGCGGCGATCGGCATCGCGCTGACGCTGGCCTTTCCGCGCCGTTTCGAGCGGTTGTCGCTGGCGCTCTATCTCGGCATGGGCTGGGCGATCCTGGTTATGATCCGCCCGCTGATCGAGCGGCTGCCGACCGAGTTGCTGGCCCTGCTGGTGGGTGGGGGGCTGGTGTATTCGTTGGGAGCGCTGATTTATACGCGCCACGAATTAAAATACCACACGGCTGTTTGGCATGCGATGGTACTAATAGCCGCCGGTTTGCACGCAACCGCCTTGCACGCCGCCTTTGTTTCCGTCTCTGCAGCCGCCTGATCGCAACAGTTTCGGGGGCGATTCCGCGCCGATTTTACCTTCATCGGGCCGGGCTCGGGGTTGTGGCAACGACGTGGCGGTGCCATGTGTTGCTCAACGTTGCGTGACCGATGCAGCCACGCCCAGGCCCAGAAGGATGCTTCTCCGTGCCGGACCGGAGTTTGCCCGTTGTCGCGGGCGATTCACCTTCGCGCCCCGTCTACGCCATCCGGCCGGACGGGTTGGAGGCGTTCGTTGCTGCGCTGCCGGAGTTTCAGGCTGCCTGGCTTCGGACATCCAGGTTCGCGGCCGGCGCGCAGGAACTGCTGCTGTTGCCGGGCGAGGGGGGCGTTGCCGGGGCGGTTCTCGGGCTGGGTGCCGACCGCTCGCCCTTCGCTTTTGGCGACCTGGCGAACAAGCTGCCGGCGGGCACGGCCTGGCGGATCGCGCCGGGCGACTTCGATCCTGCCGGCGCAACCCTCGGCTTTCTGCTCGGCGCCTATCGTTATGACCGGCTGAAGCTGGTCCGCCACGAACCGGCAACGCTTGCCGTATCGGGTCAGCTTCGGGCCTTGTCCGAAGCGGCCGCGGCATGGATGGTGCGCGACCTTGTGAATGCGCCGGCGAACCAGCTCGGCCCGTCCGAACTCGCCGAGGCGGCGGTCGCACTCGGCACCCGCCACGGCGCCACGGCGTTCCGCATCGAGGGCGAGGCGCTGGCGTCCGCTTACCCCACGATCGCCGCGGTCGGGCGCGGCTCCGAGCGCGCGCCGGTGGTGGCCGGCTTTACCTGGCGCGGCAGCGACGCGACCGACCGTTCGCCGCTGGTGTCGTTATGCGGCAAAGGGGTGTGCTTCGATTCCGGCGGCTACGACCTCAAGCCGTCGGCCGGCATGTTACGCATGAAAAAGGACATGGGCGGTGCCGCCAACGTGCTCGGCATTGCCCGCATTCTGATGGAGGCGGATCTGCCGGTTCGCCTCGCGGTGCGACTTGGCTGCGTCGAGAACAGCGTGTCGGGCCGGGCGATGCGGCCGCTCGACGTGGTGCGGACGCGACGCGGTCTGACGGTGGAAATTGGCAATACCGATGCCGAAGGACGGCTGGTGCTCTGCGACCTGCTGGCCGAGGCATCTGACGAACATCCCGACCTGTTGCTGGACTGCGCCACCCTGACCGGCGCTGCGCGGGTGGCCGTGGGTCCCGACCTGCCGGCATTGTTCGCCACCGACGATGACTGGGCCGAGCGTTTTCTGCGCGAAGGGATGGCCTGCCACGACCCGATGTGGCGGCTGCCGTTGTGGGATGGGTATGATCGCTGGCTCGACAGCACGGTCGCCGATCTCAGCAATATCTCGTCGCGCCCGTTCGCTGGCGCGGTCGTTGCTGGGCTGTTCATGCGCCGGTTTCTTGCGCCGGGCACGGCCTGGGTCCATATCGACATGTACGCGTGGAACGACACGGCGCGTCCCGGCCGGCCCAAAGGTGGGGAGGCGCAGACCATACGTTCGGTGTCTTCAGCGATCATTGATAAAGTGATCGTAATGAGAGGTGACCGAAACATGCCGGTAACGTGATCTCGACTACCCTACAATGATCCGTGGACGTATCCTCATTGATACTGGGAACGGGATGCGTCCCGAATCGGGCGTGCGGCGTTCCGGACGGCGATAGCAGGGCCGGCAAGACGGTTAACAACAAGGCGGCGTACCCCGCCGGGGAAAGTGAAAGGACCAATACAATGGCAACATCGCCATCGACCGACCATCTGGTCGGTATTCTGCGGGACACAGTGGTGGCACTTGTGCGGCGTGACGGGCCGGACCTGTCCGCCCGCCAGCTCGGCGTTTTCCTGACCTGCTACCTGCAGGACGGGGCCCATACCGTGCGCGGTCTGGCCGCGGACCTCAACGTCTCCAAGCCAGCGATCACCAGGGCGCTGGACCGGCTGGGGGAGCTCGATCTGGCCAGGCGCAAGGTGGACCCGATGGACCGCCGCAGCGTGCTTGTGCAGCGTACCCTCAAGGGCACGGCCTTCCTGCGCGACCTGCGCGGTATCATGACCGAAGCTGCCAATGCCGCCAAGAAATCCGGCGGCGGCGAGGCCGGCGCGTCCTCGCGCAAGGTTGCCAACGGCTGAGGCAAAAAGTGCGGCTTCCCGGAGCCTGTGGTCCGGGAGCCGCGTTTTTCTGCTGAGGTAATGGGTTCCGCTTGTGTCGTGAATACCGGACGGCCATTGGCCGTTGCGTCGGGGCTGGTCTGCGCACGGCGGCGAGGGCAGACGGGACCTTACGAGCTTACCGCCCGAACAAATAATCTCCAAGCAAGTACTTGGCTTCGGCGATAATTCGCCCGCGTTCGGCCGCGTCGGCCTGTTCGAACGCGAAGGCCAGCAACCGGTCGCCAATTTCGGTGGCGATGCGCAGACGCAGAACGAAGCTGTCCGATGTTTCGATGCCGTACGCTTCGGCCACGAAGTCCTGGATGGTCGCGGCCACCCGCACCCCGGCATAGTCGTCGCGCGTGCCGCGGCTGACGTAGCGGCCGCTGCCGCCGACCCCGAAGGCGAGGATGCGAAAGTCGGGGTTCGCCTCGAGATAGGCAACGAAGGCGTCGATCACCGTGCCGAGGAAGGCGGGCGCGGATGCCGGCAGAGCGGCCATGATGATGCCGGTCAGGCGGTCCTGGAACAAATCCATGTGACGTACCGCGATGGCGTCGACGATCGCCTGCTTGTCCGGAAAAAAGCGGTACAGGGCGCCGACCGACAGGCCGGCCGCTGCGGCGATCTGCGCGGTGGTCAGCGCTTCCACTGGCGCGCCGCCGGCCAGCAGCGACGAGGCGGCCGCCAGCACCCGTTGCACGGTTCCCTGGCTGCGTTCCTGCACGGGGCTGCGGCGCCGCGGCGCGTCGCTGTTCATCCCACCGATGTACCGAAGTTGTGCACACGCGACAATTGACACAGCCGCGACGCCTGGGGCAAGACGCGAACGCGACGTCGTGTTCGTATGGTGCAGAGCACAAAGGAGAGGTGCCGTGGCCGTTCCGGTGAACCAGATCCTCCGCGTGGGCGCCTATGTGGTGAAGCAGCACCTGCTCGGCCGCCGGCGCTATCCGCTCGTGCTCATGCTGGAGCCGCTGTTCCGTTGCAACCTGGCCTGCGCGGGCTGCGGCAAGATCGATTACCCGGCCGAGATCCTGAATCAGCGCCTGTCGGTGCAGGAATGCCTGGATGCGGTGGACGAATGCGGCGCGCCGGTGGTGGCCATCGCTGGCGGGGAGCCGCTGCTGCACAAGGAACTGCCGGAGATCGTCGAACAGATCCTGGCGCGCGGCAAGTTCGTCTATCTGTGCACCAATGCGCTGCTGCTGGAGAAAAAGCTCGATCTCTACAGGCCGCACCGCAACTTCGCCTGGGACGTGCATCTCGACGGCGACCGCGCGATGCACGACCAGGCGGTCAGCCAGGAGGGCGTCTATGACCGTGCGGTGTCGGCCCTTGTGGCGGCTAAAGCCCGCGGCTTCCGGGTGTGCATCAATACCACCCTGTTCGATGGCGCGCAGGCCGGGCGGGTGGCCGCGTTCCTCGACGAGGTGACCGCGCTTGGCATCGACGGGGTCATGATCTCGCCGGGTTATGCTTATGAACGCGCGCCGGACCGTACGCATTTCCTCAAGCGGCAGACCTCCAAGCAATTGTTCCGCGACATTTTCCGCGCCGGGCGCGGGCGTGGCTGGCAGTTCAACCAATCGTCGCTATTCCTGGATTTCCTGGCCGGCAACCAGCGTTACCAGTGCACGCCCTGGGGCAAGCCGACGCGCAACGTGTTCGGCTGGCAGCGGCCCTGCTATCTGCTCGGCGAGGGCTATGCGGCCAGCTACGCCGAGCTGATGCAAACCACCGATTGGGACAAATACGGCACCGGCAACTACGAGAAATGCGCCGACTGCATGGTGCATTCCGGCTATGAGGCGACCGCCGTGGTCGATGCCGTGCGCAAGCCGTGGAAGCCGTTGATGCTGGCGCTGCGCGGCCCGCGCACCGAAGGGCCGATGGCGCCGGAAATCCCGCTGGAGGGCCAGCGCCCGGCCGATGACGTATTCAGCCGGCACGTGCAGGCGGCCATGGCCGGGCTGGTGCCCGCCAAGCCCGCGCGGCCGGATCGGCAGGTCGCCGAGGTCGCCGACTGATCAGGCGGGGCGGACGCATCTTTTTAGTGCCGCCCGGGCGGTGGCGGCATCGCGGCCGAGGGCGATCAGGGCGGGCACCTGTCCGGGGCGCCGCGCCACCGAGCCGAGCACGCGCAAAAGGCTGATGGCGCCGCTCCCATTCAGGGCGACCAGAGCGGCCGGCGGCAGGCTGCGGCCGGCCGGGTCGCAGATGGCCCGCAGCGCAGCGAACGGCACACCATGCCGGGCGGCCACACGGGCGACGGCGCCGCTTTCCAGGTCGATCGCGATCGCGCCGGTCTGTTCAAACAGGCGGGCCTTTTCCGCCGTCGCGGTCACCACCGCCGTGCCCGCGAGCAGCGTGCCGCCGGGGGCGCCGAACCGGGCCGACAGGTGCGGGTCGGTGGCGTGCACGGCCTCACCCTCGCGCACGCGCGCCGGCACGACCACATCGCCGGCAAGCAGTGCCGGGTCGAGCCCGCCGGCCAGCCCGAAACTGACCAGACCATCCACGCCCTGGCCGATCAGCCACTCAGCCGCCGCTGCCGCTCCCTCCGACCGCCCGCCGCCGGCCCGCACCAGCCCAAGTGGGTGCGCCAGCCGCGCCTCGGCGGTCAGGCCGGTGATGATGCCGAGGGTCAATTAAGGAAGGCCAGGGCTCTGCCCTGGACCCGCAAGGGGGCAGTGGCCCCCTTGACCCCATTACTTAAGAAAGGGGTCCAGGGGCAAAGCCCTTGGTGGGGGTCCAGGGGGCAAAGCCCCCTGGTGGGGTTCGGGGCAACGCCCCGACACGGCTCGCTCAAAACCCCCAAGCCACCCGCCGCTCATTACTCCGCCGCAGCGTCCGGTACCGTGCCAATGCCAGCAGCGGAAAGAACAACCTGTACCCGTGGTACCGCAGATAAAACACCCGCGGAAACCCAACTGCCGTATACGGCGCCTCGTCCCACTCCCCATCCGGCTTCTGCTGCGCCGCCAGCCAGGCGATGCCGTGCGCCACCGCCGGATGGTCCGCCTCGCCCGCCGCCATCAGCGCCAGCAGCGCCCAGGCGGTCTGGCTCGGGTTGCTGCGGTCGTAGCGGCCGCGCGGGGCGGTGGCGTAGGTTTCGTTGTCCTCGCCCCAGCCGCCGTCGTCGCGCTGGGTTTGCAGCAGGAACCCGACGGCGCGCCGCATCGCCGGATCGTCATGCGCCACCCCGGCGGCGTTCAGCGCCCCCAGCACGCTCCAGGTGCCGTAGATGTAGTTGGTGCCCCAGCGCCCGAACCAGGACCCGTCCGCTTCCTGCGCGGCGCGCAGCCAGGCCACCGCGCGCGCAATCACCGGATCGTCGGCCGCCATGCCGGCCTGGGCGAGGAAGGCCACGCAGCGCGCGGTGACATCCGCCGTCGAGGGGTCGAGCAGCGCGCCATGGTCGGCGAACGGGATGTGGTTGAGGTAGTCGTGATTGTTGTCGGCGTCGAAAGCGCCCCAGCCGCCGTCGCGCCCCTGCATGCCGACCACCCAGTCGCGCGCGCGGCGCACCGCTTCGGCCAACGCCGGGTCGTCGCCCTTTTCCGCCAGATGCCGGTGCAGCAGCAGGCCCACCGCCGCGGTGTCGTCGACATCCGGGTAATGCGCGTTCTCGTACCTGGAACGCCCAGCCCCCCGGCACCGCCTGCGGACGCGAGGCCGCCCAGTCGCCCACCACGTCGAGCACCTGCTTGCCTTGCAGCCAGGCGCTGGCGGCGGCGACCGATTGGGTGGCCCCGCCCGCCGACTCGGCCATGGCGTGCCCGGCCAGGCTGGTGTCCCACACCGGCGACAGGCAGGGCTGGCAATAGGCCCGGTCTTGCTCGATCACCAGCAGCTTGCGAATGGCGGCCCAGGCGATGGCGGCGTGCGGATGGTCGGGCGCATAGCCCAGCGCGTCGAACATCATCACCGTGTTCGCCATCGCCGGGTAGATGCCGCCCAGCCCGTCCTCGCCGTTCAGCCGCTCGGTCACGAAGTGCACCGACCAGTCGATCGCCCGGCGGCGGAGGGCGGGGGGGAAAAACGGCTCGACCGCGCGCACGACCCCGTTGAGGTGTTTGAAAAACCGCCCCCAGGCCGAACGGTACGGCCCGCGAATCCAATCGCCGACCCGCGCGGGCTTGGTGCGAAACAACTCCTGGATGTGCACGGCGCGCGGGTTGCGGGCGCGCGGGCGCAGCGCCATCAGCACCACCAGCGGCACGATCACCGTGCGCGACCAGTAGGAAACCTTGTTCAGGTGGAACGGGAACCAGCGCGGCAGCAGCACCAGCTCCACCGGCATGCACGGCACCGCGTGCCATGGCACCTCGCCGTACAGCGCCAGTTGCGCGCGGGTGAACACATTGGTCCGCTCGGCCCCGCCGGCGGCCAGGATGGCCGCGCGCGCGCGGGCCATATGCGGCGCGTCCGGATCGTCGCCGATCATCTTCAGCGCGAAATAGGCTTTCACGCTGGCCGAAAGATCGAAGGCGCCGTCGTAGAACAGCGGCCAGCCGCCATGCGCGCCCTGAATGGCGCGCAGATACACGGCGATCTTGTCCTGCAGCCCGGCGTCCACGCGATCGAGGAAATGCTCCAGCAGCACGTATTCGGCCGGGATGGTGGCGTCGGCTTCGAGTTCGAACACCCAGTGCCCGTCCGGCTTCTGCCGGCGCAACAAGGCGTCCCGCGCGCGGTCGACCGCATCCGCCACCTGCGCGGGGTGGGGCGCGAGCAGAATGTTTATTGGCAAGGCAGCGGACCTCGTTCCCGGTCAGGCGCCGGCCAGGATCGCGGCAGCGGCGGCGTAGCCGGACTTGATCGCACCTTCGATCGTGGCGGGCAAGCCTGTGCTGGTCCAATCGCCGGCAAGCACAAGGTTTTGAACGCCGCACGTTTCCGCCGGCCAGCGCGGCCCGGGCCGCCGCCGCTCCTGCGCGGCCGTTGCGGCGAAGGTGGCGCGGCGTTCCTTCACCACCCGCACCGGCGGCATGGCCTCGCCGAGCCGCAGCGCCGCGCGCACATCCGGCCAGACGCGCGCGGCGAGTTCCTCGGCCGGGAGATCGGCGATGCGGTTGGCGGCGCTGATGGTGACCGAAACGATGCCGGACCGGACGAAAATCCATTCCGCCGTGCCGCCCAGCACGCCGAGGAACCCGGCCGCGCCTGGATCGGCTGTGGTGCGGAAATGCAGGTTGACGATGGCCTGGAACGCGTCCGGCGCGACCAGCCCCGGCACCAGTTCCTCGGCCGCCCAGGGCGGCGCGGCCAGCACCACTGCCTCGTCTGGCCCGACCGGCATCGGGCCGTCGGTGGTTTCCAGCGCCGTCATTTTTTGCCCGTTCCGATGCAATGCGGTCACCCGGCAGGAGGTGATCAGCTTCCCGCCCCGCGATGCCAGAAAAGCCAGCGCGGGATCGATGAAACTTTCGGAAAGACCCTCACGCGGAATGCACGGAATGCAGGCCTGCCCGCCTTTCAGCAGGGTCTGGTCCACCACCCGGCGCAGCAGCCGCGCGAGCGCCACGTCCGGCGGCGTGTTCAGCGCGGCAATGGCCAGCGGCTCCAGCAGCCGCTTGTAGAGCGCGCCGTCGGTATCGAGCGCTTCCGCCACGGTCGCGTCCGCCCCGGCCCGGCGCAGGGCGAATAGGGAAAAATAGTCGCGCAGCCGCGTGCCCGGCACCCGGCGGTTGCGGCGGAAAATCCACCACGGGACAAGGCCGGGACCGGGCGCCAGCGTCCAGCGTTGGCCGGTGGCCAGATCGACGAACGGAAATCGCGCCGCGCCCGGCCCGCCGATCGTGTGGCTTGCGCCGATCGTGTCCAGATAGGTCATGGCGGCGCGGTTGCCGGACAGCAGCAAATGGTTGCCATTGTCGATCCGGCAGCCCAGAGCCCGGTCGAAATACGAGCGGCAGCGGCCGCCCGCGGCCGGTCCGGCCTCGTACAGCGTCGCCGCGATGCCGTGCCCGGCCAGCGCCACACCGGTTGCCAGCCCGGCCAGCCCGGCGCCGACAATGTGAACGCGCTTCATCGGATGCCGTAGCGCAGGGCGATCCACAGTTTTTCCCATTTTGGCACGGTGATCCGGCGTTCGGGCTGTTGCCAGCCGCGCCGCTGCAGCCGGGCGAGGATGGCGGCGTACATGGCGGCCATCAGCCGGGCCGGCTTCATGGCGCGCCGGTCGCAGCGGGCCATGGCGGTGCGCGCCTGGCGGAAATGCCCGTGCGCCATCGCGGCCAGGCGGGCGCAGACCGAGGCCAGCGCGGGATGGCGCAGCACCGCAGCCGGATCTGCCGGCACGCCTTCCTCGTCCAGCAGTTCGCGCGGCAAGTACAGCCGCCCGCGTGCCGCATCCTCGGCGATGTCGCGCAGGACATTGGTGATTTGCAGCGCCCGGCCGAGGTGAAACGCCACCTGATCGGCGGCGGGGCTGGCATCGCCGAACGCGCGCACCGACAGCCGGCCGACCGCGGCAGCCACCCGGTCGCAATACAGGTCGAGTTCGGCGAGCGTGGGCGCCACGATGGTGGTGGCGGCATCCATTTCCATGCCGTCGATTACCGCCTCGAAATCCTCCTGCCGCAGGGCGAACGCCCGCACCGCGCCCAGCAGCACGCGGGTTATCGCGTCGTCCGCCACGCCGCGGTACAGGCCGGCGACGCGGCCGCGCCATGCGTTCAGGGCCGGGCGGCGGGTCTCGAATGGCGCCGGGTCGTCGGCGATGTCGTCGACGATGCGGCAGAACGCATAGATCGCGTACATGGCATAGCGCCGGTCGGGCTTCAGCACCGCCATGCCGCGGTAGAAACTGGTGCCGGCGCCGCGCACCAGCGCCTCGACCGCTTCGAGGTCGGCCGGCGCCGCGCCGAGTGGCGTGGTCACGACTTCTTCCTCACGGCACGAACCGCAGCGCGCCGAGCAGGCTGGCAACGACATCGGGTTTGGTCAGTTTCACCCGCGTGGCCAGCGGGTCGCCGCGCCGCAGCCGGCGGGCGAGCCGGTGCGACAGGCCGAGGATCACCGAAGTCTCCAGCCGCAGCCTTCGGTCGCGGGTGCGCCGCGGCAGGTCGCGCGCCACCCGGTTCAGCCCGTCGCATTGGTCCAGCAGCGCATCGAACACGCGGCGCAGCCCCGGCGACAGGGAGGGCGCACGCACATCCTCCACGCGCGCGCCGTGGCGCGCCAGCAGGTCGGCGGGCAGATAGCAGCGATCGAGGCCGGCGAGGTCCTTGCCGGCATCCTGCAAATGGTTCAGCACCTGCAACGCCGCGCACAGCGCGTCCGACCCTTCCCAGGTGGCGCGGTCCTCGCCGTGCAGCTCCAGCACATGCCTGCCGACCGGCATGGCGGAGAAGCGGCAATAGTCCATCAGCTCGTCCCAGTTCGCATAGCGCAGCTTGGTCGCGTCGCGGCGGAACGCCACCAGCAGATCGGTCGCGTGCGCGGGGCTCACCCCGGTTTCGGCCAGGCTCGCCCGCAGGCGGAGCGCGCTCGGGCTGCCGGTGTCGCGGCGGCCCAGCAGCACGTCCTGCATGGCATCCAGCCGCGCGATCTTGTCGGCGGCGTCCAGCACCGGGCTGTCGGAAATATCGTCGGCATTGCGGGCGAAGGCGTAGAAGGCGTGGATATGCGGGCGCAGCCGGGCGCTGATCAGCGCCGAACCGACCGGGAAATTCTCGTCGCCCCGGTCCTTGCCGGACCAGGCTTCGACATCGGTCGCCGCGTCGTTCATGCCGGCCTTCCTGCATAGGCGCGCCGCTTCCACACCACGCCGCGGCCGCGATGATGGTCGACGGCCGAGCCGATCGTTGCGGCGAGGTAGAAAACAGCGATGGCCGGCAGCGCCGCTGCCCAGAGCGGCGACGGACCGAACCGCCGCAGCGTGGGCAGAAACGTCCCCGCCATGATCAACCACGCCGCCAGCCCGCAGCCGCGCGCCGCCGCAGGCCCGGACAGCGCGGCCACCGGCGGCACGACGAATACCAGCCCCAGCCCGAGCGTGGTCAGAAGGAGAAGAAGCGGCGAATGGCGCAGCTGCACATAGGCCGAGCGCGCCACCATGCGCCAGATATCGGCAAACCCCGGATAGACCCGGATGGAGCGCGCCAGACGCGAATGGCCGAGCCAGACCGGTCCGCCCGGTTTCACCGCCGCCGCCAGCGCCACGTCGTCGATCAGTGCGCTCGCGGATGGCGGCGATGCCGCCGATGCGATCGAGCGCCTGCCTGCGGATCAGCATTGTGCCACCGGCCGCGGCCGCGGTGGCGTGCCGCGGCGCGTTGACCCAGGCGAACGGATACAGCAGAGCGAACAAATAGGCGAAGGCCGGCACCAGCGCCCGTTCGGCGCGGCTTTCGCACCGCAACGCAACCATTTCGCTGACCATCTCCGCGCCGCTTCGCTCGGCCTGGGCCAGGAGGGCGGAGAGATGCGCCGGATCGTGCACGATGTCGGCATCGGTGAGAAAAAGGAATTCCTCGTCGGTGACAGCCAGCCCCTGGTGCACTGCCCAGAGTTTCCCCGCCCAGCCCGGCGGGCGTGGCGTCCCCTCCAGCACGGTCAGGCGCTCCGCGCCGGGCAGTCCGCGGGCGATGGCGGCGGTGCCGTCGGTGCTGCCATCATCCACCAGCACGACCCGGAACGGCCCGGCATAGTCCTGCGCGAGCAGGCTGCCGAGGCTGGCCGCCACCATGTCGGCTTCGTCGCGGGCCGGCACCACGGCGGCGACCGCGGGGAAGCGGGCGGGGCGGGAGGCGGACAGGCGCTCGCCGTCGCGCCAGAACCCGCCATGCCAGGCGGCGAGATACAGCCAGGCCAGCAGCGCCGTCCCCGCGAGCACCATCATACCGGCGGAACCATGCCATGATCGCGAAACCAGGCGATCGCGTGCGCGACGGCAAGCCATGCCGGGCGGGGGCGGTAGCCCAGCGCTTCCGTGGCCTTGGCGGAGGAAAAGAACATGGTTTTCCGCGCCATGCGCAAATGGTCGCGGGCGACGCGCGGCTCGCCGCCGGTGATCCGCGCCGCCGCCTCGCTGGCCAGCGCGGCCGGCCAGACTGCGCCCACCGGCAGGCGCACCCGCCGCCGCCGCCTGCCGGAGGCGTCGTCCACCACCGAGAGCAGCGCCGCCATGGTCAGGTTCTCGCCGCCGAGAATATAGCGCTCGCCGATGCCGCCCTGTTCCAGCGCCAGCGCATGGCCCTCGGCCACGTCGTCGACATGCACGATGTTCAGCCCGGTTTCCACATAGGCCGGCATGCGGCCGGCGGCGGCATCGGCGATCATGCGGCCGGTCGGGGTGGGCTTGATATCGCGCGGGCCGACCGGGGCGGCGGGGTTGACGATGACCGCCGGCAGCCCCTCCGAGCGAACAAGTTCGAGAACCGATTGTTCGGCGTCGTATTTCGATTGCTTATAAATGCCGACGATCTTGTCCCGGCTCACCGGCGTGCGCTCATCGGCGGGCGTCGCATCGCCGGTCAGGCCGAGGGCGGCGACGCTGCTGCAATACACCACCCGCTCCACCCCGGCTGCCAGCGCCGCCCGCATCAGCGCCAGCGTGCCCCCGACATTCGCCGCCAGCATGGCGGCGGGATCGGGCACCCAGATGCGGTAATCGGCGGCGACATGCACGACGTAGCGGCAGCCGGCGACGGCGCGGGCGAGCGATGCCGGATCGGTCAGGTCGCCCTCCATTGTCGCCGCCGCGAGCCCGTCGATATTGCGCCGGTCGCTGCCGCGCCGCACCAGCAGCCGCAGCGCATGGCCGCGCGCGGCGAAGCAGCGGGCGACGGCGGAACCGACGAAGCCGGTGGCGCCGGTGACGAGGGTAGGACCGGTCGCGGACAAGGCAGAAAACCCGGATGGTTGCGAACGCCGCCTTATAGCCGGGCGCGCCCGCCGGCGCGACCACTGCGCTGCACAAACGCCACAACGTCATCGACCGCCGGCGCATGGAAACGCAGCAGCGGCGCGAAGCTCAGCACGATGCCGATATGCCCGACGCCGGGGTAAATCCATGCCTCCGCCGCCCCGCCGGTCGCGCGCACCCGTGCGGCCAGCGCCAGTGTGTTGCGCGGGTAGCAGGTGGCATCGGCCGCGCCGTGCAGCAGCAGCATCGGCGGGCCTTCGCCGTCGGCATGGCTGACCGGCTGGGTCTCGCGCAGGTCGGCGGCGGCGGAGAACACGGCGCGGATATCCTCGTCCTGGATCGGCAGGAAATCGAACGCCCCCGCAAGCCCCACCATGCCGGCCAGATCGGCCCGGTCCTCGCCTGCCGCTTCCAGCCAGCGCGGGTCGAGCGCCAGCATGGCGGCGATATGCGCGCCCGCCGAGTGGCCGGCGAGGAACATCCGGTCCGGGTCGCCGCCCCAGCTCTGCGCCGCGCGCCGGACAGCGGCGACCGCGCGTGCGGCGTCTTCGATGAACACCGGGTAGCGCACTTGCGGGAACAGCCGGTAGTCGGGCACCGCCACGACCATGCCGCGCCGCGCCAGCGTGGCGGCGACGAACGGATAATCCTGCCGGCGGCCGCTCTGCCAGGCGCCACCGTAGAAAAATACCACCAGCGGCAGGCCGGTGGCGTCGCCTTGCGGCCGCCAGATGTCCATCGCCTGGCGCGGGGCGGGGCCATAAGGAATACCGCGCTGGACCGACAAGCCGGCGGTCGTGATGGTGGCGTTGAGGAGGTCGGCCGGCGTGGCAACGGAAGGCCAGGGCCCTGCCCCGCGCACCATCGAGACGATGGAAGCAAAGTCCTTGAAAGTCATTCCGGTATCGGTTCCTAAGGGCCACAGCCTTGTGCGCCTGGTCTGCGTCGTGGTCATGCTGCCCTTCTGGCTGCGGCACCGCGCGGCGCGCGTGAGGACGGTCGCGTACCGTCCGATTACGGCAGCGAGAATGCCAGAAAATCTCGTGCCCCGGTTGCCGCCGCCGCCCGGTGTCTCACTTCCGCCAATCGCCCTGTCCGATTGCCCGGGCGGCTCGTATTGGCTGGCAGGTGCGGCTAAACTTACCCGATTCGATTCGCCCCGCAGGGACGGGCGGACACCTGCACGGGGGAGGATTCGTCGCTGGCGACCTATCGGACACTCGGGCCGCCGGCCATGGCGGCGCACTGATCAATAACGGACGCAACTGCTGATGCCCCCGGCACGCCTGACGAGGACCCGCTTTTGAAAAAACCCCAGCGGCGCGGACCGTCGCCGTCCGTGCCGGTCGGCACCCTGGCCGCGCGCGCCGCCGAGGCGCTGCAGCTGGGACGGTTCAAGGAGGCGGTCGACCTGTTCAAGCTGGCAGTCCGGCAAGACCCGCGCCCGGAGTGGAAGGCCGCGCTCGCCGACGCCTACCAAGGGCGTGCCAGTACCCTGGCCGCGAAAGCCATGTTTAAAGAGGCCGCCATGGTCCTCGAGAACACAATCGCACCGGACGGAACATTGCGCGATCCCCTGCTGTATCTGCGCTGCCTGATCCGCGACGGGCAGCAGCAGAAGGCGGCGGCACATGTGCTGAACTACGCCGGCGGCGAAAGCCCGCTGCCCGCCGCCGAGCGGGCGGCGCTGGAGGAACTCGGCGCGGCCTTGCTCGTCGCTGTCCCGCAGCGCCCGGGTCCTGCCAGTGCTGTCGGCTCCGAACGGGGGCGCTGGGTCGAATGGGCGGCCGCGTCGCGCGATGCGCTGGCCGCCTGGGTCAATGGCGCACCGGCGGAAGAGTTGGATCGGCAGCTGAACCGGATTTCGCTGCGCTCCGCGTTCAGGCCGGTGCGCCTGCTGCTGAAAGGCATCAGTGCCGCGCCCGCGGACGCCGACCGGTCGCGGCGGCTGCTGGAGGCAATTGCGCCGGCCTCGCCGTTCTTCCCGTTTCGCCAGGCGGTTGAGGCGGCGCTGCCCGGCGGGCGCGGCCTGGATGCCGATGGCTGGAACCGGCTGACGCCAGCACAGCAGGTCTTCGTGGCCCAGACGCGCGGCCTGCCGGCCGGCGCGTCGGAATTCCTGGCCCGTTCGTCCGAAGCCGCGCGCGGTGGTCCGGGCACCCTGTTCGCTTTGCTGCTGAAGCAGCAGGACCTGCCCCGGGCCGAGGTCCGCAGCGCCTGCCTGAACCTGCTGCCGCAAATCCCGGACCGGGTGGCGCAGTTCGAGAAAAGCTTCGGTCCGCTCACGGCGCCGGAACGTCACCGCATCCAGGCGCTTGCCGCCGAAGCGCGCGGCGACTGGCGCAAGGCGGAAGTCGCCTGGCTGGCAGCCGCCGAGTCGATCCCCGGCGCCGATCCACAGGCCAGCCTGTCGCGCGGCGTGATCTTCCGCCACCTTGCCGCCCTCGCCGCCAAGCACCGGGAGATCGAGGGGGATCCTCACGATAATTTCACCGATCCGGAAATCTTTTACCTGGAACGCAGCTACCAGGCCGATCCGGACTACGTGGCTGGCGTGTTGGAGCTGATCCGGCATTATCGCGAGGACTCGCGGCTCAAGGATTGGCACCGGCTGGCCGATGAGGCGGTGCAGCGCTTCCCGGAAAACACCGGCGTGCTGCTTGCCGCCACGGAATTGGCGGTGGCACGCAAGGCTTATAAGAAAGCCGCCGGATTTGCTCACCGGCTGCTGAAGATCGACCCGATCAACCCCGCGGTGCGCCGGCAGATGATCGAGTTGCAGGTGGCCCACGCCCGCAAGCAGGTGCGATCCAAACGCCTCGACCTGGCCGCGAAGGAATTGGCGGCGGCGGCCGAATGGGAACGGGCGGACGCCCCCAGCGCGCTGCTGCGCATCGTCCGCGGGCTGGTCGACCTGCAGTCCGGCAAGGGCGAGCAGGCCCAGGCCGGGCTGCGCGACGGGGTGGCGACCGCCGGCGGCGGGGCGGCCGGATGGTTCCGCGCCGCCCTGGAAGCCGATCTGATGAAACTTACCGGCACCGGGGCCACGCTGATCCGCCGCGAGCTGGCGCAGGCCCGCGAGACGCCGCCGACCCGCGAGGCGGTCATGGCGGTGGTGTCCGCCCTCGGCCAGCCGGAGGCCGGCGAGGCCAAGCGGGCGATTGCGGGTCTGCTGGCCGGCATGCAGGCGTGGCTGCGCCAGGGCGCCGCCATCGCATGGCCGGTGGCCGAATTCGAAACCCTGGCGGAGACGCTCGTGCGGTTCGATGCCTTCGATCTGCTCGGCGAGTACGCCCGGGCGGCGCGCCAGCGCGAGCCCGGCAACCCGGTCTGGCGGTTCCACCAGATCGTTGCCCGCACTTTGGGCAATCCGGACCGGCTCTACGTGTCCGAAACGGACGAACTGGTGCAGATGGCCAATGCGGCCGGGCAGCGGCAGGATTTCCGCACCGCCAGCCGGATCGAACAATTCCTCGACGGGCCGGGTTATGGAACCCATGCAAGGCGGCGGCGGCCGGGGCTGGACGATGACCTGCTGGATGGCTTCCCGGACAGCCTCAATGCCGACCTGATAGAAGTGATGATCCAGTCGATGATGTCCGGCATGCCCAAGGACGAGGCGAAAAACCTGCGCGATCTCGTGGGCGAGTTCGGCCGGGAAGGTGCGGTCGCAGAACTGATGCAGCAGCTTCGCACCTCGCCGGTGGGAACCGGGATGCCGGAGCCGCTGCTGCGGAAACTGTCCGAGGCGATGGTCGCGGCGGCGCTGGATGGCGGCCGGCCGCGCCAGAGCCGGGCTGGCCAGCGGAGCCCGTTCTGATGCCCGATCCGTTCACGACTCTCGGCGTCGACGAGGATGCCACCGATGCCGAGATCAGGCGCCGTTATCTTGCCCTGGTGCGTGACTTCCCGCCCGACCGCGCGCCGGAGCGGTTCCGCGCCTACCGTGCCGCCTATGAGGCGCTCAGCGATGAGCGCAAGCGGCTGGAAATGAAGCTGCTGCACACCAACGCCGCCGCCCTGTCGCGGCTGAGCCTGGCCGCCCTGCAGCCGGCCTCCGCCGGGACGTCGCGGGCGACCAAACAGGCCGTGGCGGCACTGCTCGCCGAAGGGATCACGCAGGCCGCGACCGACGAAGGCCGGCCCGGAGAGGACGCAGGTGGACGATAATATCAAGCAGGCGCTGCTCGACCGCTTCAGCGCCTATCTGGACACGGCGGAGGACGCGCCGGAACCGCCCGACGAAACCGCGGAGACCGCCGATCTTTATTCCGTCTTTGTCGAAATCGCGGGGCTGCGCACCGAGGTGCGCACGGAATCGCGCCTGGTGAAGGACGCGCTCGATCAGTTCCGCGCCGTGTTCGAGGCGTTGCAGGCCAGCCAGACCGCGCTGCAACGCGAGCTGGACCGGACCCGCGCCGATACCCGTGACCAGGCGCAGGGGGCGCTGCGGCCGCTGCTGCTGGATGTCATCGACCTGCGCGACCGGCTGGTCGCGGCGCTGGCGCTGTCGGCCGTGGCGCGGCTGCGCTGGTACGAGCGCTTGCTGCGCCGCAGCCGGCCGGACGGGGCGGCCTGGCAGGAAGGCCTGCGCATGACGGTGCGGCGGCTCGACCAGGTTCTGCTCGACCGGGGGGTTATAGCCGCGAAGCTGGCCGGACGGCCGTTCGACCCGCGGCTGGCGCGCGTCATCGGCACCGCGCCGCGCGGTTCGGCGGCGGCGGGTGTCGTGATCGAGGAAGTCCGTAGCGGCTTCCTCTGGAACGACCAGGTCTTGCGCACGGCGGAAGTGATCGTCAGCAAGGGCGACGCGAGCAAAGGAGACACGCCATGACGGACGAAATCGTCGGCATCGACCTCGGCACCACCAACTCGGAAATCGCCCTGTATCGCGATGGCCGCCCCGAGGTGCTCGCCGACGCGCAGGGGCGGGTGATCCTGCCGTCGGTGGTCGGGCTTTCCGAAACCGGGGAGCTGCTGGTCGGCGAGGAGGCGCGCAACCAGTTCCTGCTGTATCCCGAGCGGACCGTGCGCTCGATCAAGCGCAAGATGGGAAGCGACGCGCGGGTCCGCCTCGGCGAGCGCGACTACAGCCCGCAGGAAATCTCGGCGATCATCCTGTCGCGCCTGAAGGAAATCGCCCAGCAACGGCTGGGCCGGCCGGTGCGCCGCGCAGTCATCACCGTGCCCGCCTATTTCTCCGACACCCAGCGCCAGGCGACGCGCGAGGCCGGCGAGATCGCCGGGCTGGAGGTGGCGCGCATCATCAACGAGCCCACCGCGGCGGCACTGGTCTATGAGGCGGCCCAGCACCAGGGCAAGCGTATCCTTGTTTACGATCTCGGCGGCGGCACGTTCGATGTTTCGGTCGTGCGCATCGAGGAAGGCGTGGTGGAGGTGATTTCCAGCCACGGCAACAACCATCTCGGCGGCGATGATTTCGACCACAAGATCGTCGAGCACGTGCTTGACCATCTGAAGATCAAGCACGGCGTGGACGTGTCCGACCGGCCGCAGGCAATGGCCCGCATCCTGCGCAGCGCCGAGGACGCCAAGAAACATCTGTCGGCCCATCCGTTCGCCCGCATCGCCGAGGAATACCTCACCGAGCAGGACGGCAAGCCGGTCAATCTCGACCTGGAGTTGAGCCGCGACGACTACGAGGAGATGATTACCCCGTTCATCGAGGAAACCCTCGGGGCGATCCATATCGCGCTCGAATCGGCGGGCCTGGCTTCCTCGCAGGTGGACGAGATTCTGCTGGTCGGCGGCGCCACCCGCACGCCGCTGATCCGGCGCCGGCTGACGGAGGCGTTCGGCCGCGACCCGCGCGGCGAGGTCGATCCGGACCTGTGCGTCGCCATGGGGGCGGCGATCCAGGGGGCGGCGATGACGGGGGCGGAGGTGTCGGCCGTGCTGGTCGATGTCACCCCCTACACGTTCGGCACCAGCGCGATCGGGGAATTCAACGGCGACCTTTATCCATACAAATACATCCCGATCATTTCGAAAAACACGCCCATCCCGGTGCGCCGGAGCGAAGTGTTTTTCACCGTCGCCGACGAGCAGACCAGCGTCGATGTCAAGATCTACCAGGGCGAGAACCCCGATGCCCTGGAGAACATCCAGATCGGCGAGTTCCGCGTCGACGGGCTCAGCCGCGCGCCGGCGGGCAACCCGGTGATCCTCGACCTCGCACTGGACCGTGACGGCATCCTGCAGGTGTCGGCCCGGGAGAAAAAGACCGGGCTGGAGCGGCGCATCACTATCGACAAGGCCACCTCGCGCTACGACAAGGCGCAGCTCGACGAGGCGCGCCAGCGGATCGGCGCCCTGTTCGACGAAGCGGAGCAGACGGACGGGGAGCCGACCGGGCCTGCCGGCGACGCCGCGCTCGAGGCGCTGCTGGGCAAGGCCAGCGCCAGGCTGGATGATGCCGGCGAGGAGGATCGCGCCGAGATCATCGACCTGATCGAGGCCATCCGGGATGCCAGGAGCAGCGGCGACGGCGCGGCCCTGGAGACGGCGCGCGGCCAGCTTCAGGATCTTCTGTTCTTCCTTGAGACCTGAGCGATGGATCGCTGCCCGCTCTGCCGAGCCATGCTCAACGGCGCCGATACCTGCCGGCGGTGCCGGGCCGAGCTGCAGTCGGCGCAGCGCGCGGAACAGGAAGGCCGGGCGCTGGCCGGGGCGGCGATGCATCTGCTGGCGCTGGGCGATGAGGCGGCCGCCGTTGCGTTGCTGCGGCGGGCGCTTGCTGTGCATGCGACGCCGCTGGTGCGGGGGGTGTGGGGGGTTGTGAAAAGCAAGGAAGGCCAGGGCTCTGCCCTGGACCCGCAAGGGGGCAGTGGCCCCCTTGACCCCATTACTTAAGTATCGGGGTCAAGGGGGCCACTGCCCCCTTGCGGGTCCAGGGCAGAGCCCTGGCCTTCCTTGCTTGCCTGTCACCGGTGTGGCGCGAACATCAGCACCGTGCCATTGCTGCTGCACTCCTGCGGGCGTTCATGTTCAACCGCGGCGGCGATCCGCAGCATGTCCTTGGCGGCCTCGCGCACGATGCGTCGTGCGTCGTATCCGGCGCTGTCGAAAGCGCCGCCGCCCGTTAACGCGTCGTTCAACCGCTGCGACAGCGACCGCAAACACACTGCCGGCGGAGGGGGGAGGGGGATGTCGAGGTCTGATGTCATGTTTCCCACCGTCATCATATTTTTGCCTAGACCGGGAAAGTTGGAGAGCGTCAGGCAGGCGCCGAAGTGCCCCGGACCACGAATCGGCATGCAGGCTCCCGCCGGAACTGTCATACGGTTGACCCGGATTTCCTACCGGTTTGCCAAGAAACGGTGACTGGCGCCGCAAAATGTGAACACGGTTTGGCGCCGCTTTCTTCTCCCCCTCTCTCGAGGGGAGAACGGAACAAGGTGATGCTGGTCACTGGACCGAACTTTGCATCAAATCGGCTCCGGGGTGACAATGCGACTGGAGACAGAGCGCGCATGACCGATATGGCGATGACCGAGGCGGCGGCGGGTGAGCCCGCACAGGCGCGCATCGAGGCGGTGGCGGCCGAGCTGCTGGCCAAGATGGCCCGCGCCCAGCGGGCCTCCGACGAGGACCCGTTCGGCAACCCGGTGCTGTCGGTCGCGCTGGGGATCGCGCGGCGCATCGATGACGGGCAGCTGGACGACGAGTTGCTGTGGGCGCTGGTGCGCCACCTGCGCGATGCCGCTTTCGCCGGCCGCGCCCGCCGCCTGGCGCGCTACGTGGGCGGCACCGACCGGGCTGAGAACGAGGCGGCGCTGATGCGGGTGGCCGGCGTGGTGCTGCGGCCCGACCCGTCCGACAGCCCGGTGCGCTGGGCGGAGTTCCGCGAGGCGGTCGAGCGCACCCGCTACGCCGCCGTGTTCACCGCCCACCCCACCTTCGCCCTGCCGGCCGAGGTGGCGCGGGCGCTGGCGGCGATGGCCTGCGGCGGGCCGGCCGAATTTTTCGCCTCGCACCGGCCACAGCGTATCACTTTGGAAGAAGAGTTCGCCCAGGCCAGCACCGCCATCGCCCGCGGGCGGGATGCGCTGGACCAGTTCAATGCCGCCCTGCTGGCGGCGGCGCGCGGATCCTGGCCGGACCGCTGGACCGAACTGGCACCCCGCCCGCTGATCATGACCAGCTGGGTCGGCTACGACACTGACGGGCGGACCGATATCGGCTGGCTCGACATTCTGCGGTTGCGCCTGCGCATGAAGCGGCTGCAGCTGGAACGGCTGGCCTTCCAACTCGAGGACCTGCCGCTCGCGGCCCCGATTCGGGCGCGGCTCGCCGAGGCGCTGGCGGCGGTGGGCGCGCAGGAGGCGGCCTGTCCGCCGCAGTTGCATCCGCCCGCCGTGGCCGGGTTCGCGCGCGCATTGGTGGCCGGGGCCGAGCCGGCGCTGCACACGTCCGAACCGCTGCTGGCGCTGTTCGCCCCGGCGATCGCCGCCGCCACCGACGACGAGCAGCTGCGCCTGTGCACCGCGCGCGCCGGACTGGTGGCGCACGGCCTGTCGCTCGCACACTCCCATGTGCGGCTCAATGCGGCGCAGATCCACAACGTGGTGCGCCAGCGCCTCGGCATTGCCGACCCGCCGGAAGACCCCGCGCGCCGCCGCGCGCTGCTGAGCAGCATCAACGCCGCGCTGGACACGGTGGAGGCGGTGCCGGTGGATTTCGGCGCCATGCTGGCCGAGCAAGCCTCGGCGGCGCGGCTGATGATGACGGTGGCGCAAATCGTCAAGCACATCGACGGTTCGGCGCCGGTGCGCTTCCTGATCGCCGAGACCGAGAGCGGCTACACGCTGCTGGCGGCGCTGTGGCTGGCGCGGCTGTTCGGGGTCGCCGACCAGGTTGAAATCAGCCCGCTGTTCGAGACCGCCGAGGCGCTGGGACGCGGCGCCGAGGTGCTGGACGAGGCGCTGCGCAGCCAGCACTGGCGCGCGTATCTACAGCGCACCGGACGGCTGGCGCTGCAGTTCGGCTATTCCGATTCCGGACGCTATGTCGGCCAGACCGCCGCCAGCTACCTGATCGAGCGGCTGCGCCTGAAGATCGCGGCGACGTTGTCGCGCCACGGCGTGTCCGGCGTCGAGGTGATCCTGTTCGACACCCATGGCGAAAGCGTCGGCCGCGGCGCCCATCCCGGCTCGCTCGCCGACCGGCTGCGCTATTTGTCGCCGACGGCCAGCCGGCGGGCGCTGACCAAGGCGTCGCTGCCGGTGCGCGAGGAAAGCGCGTTTCAGGGCGGCGATGGCTATTTGCTGTTCGGCACCCCGGAACTGGCGCTGGCCAGCGTGGCGCGCATCGCCGAGCACGCGTTCCATGCCGCCGCCGGCCCGATCGAGGACCCGATCTACGCCGATCCCGACTTCGCGTCGGATTTCTTTGCCACCGTCCGGGTCGGCATGGAGGGGCTGGTGAGCGATGCCGGCTATGGCGCGCTGCTGGGCGCGTTCGGGCCGGCGCTGCTGGACCCGACCGGCTCGCGCCCGCCGGCGCGGCAGGCGGACGGCATGGGCACGGCGACGATGATCCGCCACCCGCGCGACCTGCGCGCCATTCCGAACAACGCCATCCTGCAGCAACTGGGCTGGATGGCGAACACGCTGCAGGGGCTGGGGGTCGCGGCCGGGCGGCATCCCGAGACGTTCCCGGACATGCGCCGCAAAAGCCGGCGGTTCCGGCGCGCGCTCGATCTGGCCGCGCACGCGCTGGCGCATTCCGATCTGGACGTGCTGCGCGCCGTGGTGGGCACGCTCGATCCCGGCACCTGGCTGGATCGCGCCGCCCACACCAGTCGTCCCGGCCGGCGGCAGGCGCTGCTGTCGGTGGCGCATGCGCTGGAGCGGCTCGATTTATGGGCGGTGGTGCAGTCGATGTTCCGCCGCGTGCAGGCCGACCATCTGGCGCTGCGGGCCGCCTGGCCGGAGGCGCCGGCGATGGGGGCGCGGGAGATGCTGCTGCACGCGCTGCGGCTGGCACTGATCCATCGCATCTGGCTGCTGGCCACGCGCATTCCGGAATTCTCGCCGCGCCACGGCCTGACCCGGCGCGACCTGGAGGCGGCGGTGCTGCGCCTGGAAATTCCGGCGGCGCTGACCTTGCTCGCGGAGATTTTCCCCGAGGCGCCCGACCCTTCGGCGGAGTGCGACTATGCCGAGCCGGCCGGCCCCAGGGCTTCCCAGGCCTATGGGGTCGAGCACGCGCAGGTGTTCGCGCCGATGCGGCGGCAATTCGACCTGGTGCGCGAGATCGCGACCGCGGTGACGCATGAGGTGGGTGCCTTCGGATAAGGCCCCGCGCCGCAACACGATCGCGCATTTTTTGCCCTGACCGTCAGCGGCTGGAGCGCTCTAGTTCGTTGTTTTAACAAAAAAACTTTGTCGACCAGCCGTCGCCTGTCCGGCCGATGCCGCTTTATTGTCTTGACACATCACCGTGACTGGAAAGCTGAAGCCGGTCGCGGCGATTGACAGATGAACAACAAACCCTATGTGACAAAGTGCAACTTTTCCCTGTTGCTCGACATAAATTGACCGAAAGCCTTGAATGCTGCAGAGCAGCATTCAACAACTTCAAACAGATAAAAGTATTTTTTATCTTCGAAGCATAGGGGTGGCAACATGTAAATCATTGTGTTACCCTCTCGGTGGCGGAACACCGCATAGGGAGGAACGAACAGTGTCTGGCCAGATAATCAATGCGCCGGGATCGTTGCTGCCATTTGCCGATCGGGTCCGTATGGTCCCGGCTGACGAGCCACTCCGATGGTTGGCTGCCGGCTGGCAAGATTTTCGCCGCAGTCGCGGGCTGAGCGCCGCATACGCGTTCCTGTTCGTCGTCGCTACATTCTGGATGACCGCTGGGTTGGCAGCCGTTGATCTAGAGTACTTGATCGTCCCGGTCGGCATCGCGTTCATGCTTGCCGGACCCGCCTTCACGGTCGGTTTCTATGCCATCAGCCGCGATCTCGAAGCCAACCGCGACCCCTCACTCGGCTCCGCCTGCCGGGCCTGGTTAGCAAACCCTGGTCCGCTGTTCGCCTGCGGGCTGACGGTGCTGATGTTCCTCATCGTGTGGCTGCGCTATGCCACCCTGGTCTTCGCGCTGTCCTACCCGGACGCCGGGACGGACTGGGAGCGGGTGCTGTCAGGCACGCTGTTCACCACCCAAGGGGCCTCATTTCTGGCCTTGGGCACCGCGGTTGGCGCGATCCTGGCGACAGTCGCCTTCGTCGGCGGGGCATTTTCGCTGCCGGTGTTGCTCGACCGGCGCGAAGGGCTGATGGAGGCGCTGGCCACTAGTGCCACGGCCGTGGCGTTGAACGCGCGCGCGATGGCGGTGTGGGCGGTGCTGGTCGTTCTGTTGATGGCCGCCGGGCTGGCCTCGTGGTATATTGGCCTGTGCGTGACGATGCCGGTGATCGGGCATGCCACGTGGCATGCCTACCGGTCGGTGATCCGCCCGTCGGTGTGATCTCGCGGCTTGCGGCGGCGACGCAGCCGCCGCTGCCGCCCCTATCGGCTCCCTATCGGCCGTCGAAGCTGGGCGGTCGCTTTTCCAGGAAGGCGCCGACCGCTTCGATATGGTCTTCCGTGTTGTGGCATATGCCCTGGGCCATGGCGCAGACGTCCAGATAGTCGCGGAATTCCATCCGCTGGGCGTAGCGCAGCAGCCGCTTGGTCAGTCGTACCGCCTGCGGCGGCTTGGCGGCGAAGCTCGCGGCCATCTCGCGTGCGCGTGCCAGCAGGTCGTCGGGCTCCACCAGCTCCAGAAAGATGCCCAGCTTCAGCGCCTCCTCCGCGCCCACGTTGCGGCCGGAGAAACTGAGTTCGGCGGCGCGCTGCCAGCCCACCAGGCGTTGCAGCAGCCAGCCGCCGCCATCGCCCGGGATCAGACCGAGGGTGAGGAAACTCTCCGCCACGCTGGCCTCGGTCGAGCCAATGCGCACATCGCACATGCAGGCGAGATCGAACCCCGCCCCGATCGCCGGACCGTTCACCGCGGCGATGGAGGGCACTTCCAAGCTTTGCAACGCCCGCGCCATGCGCTGAATGCCCTGCCGGTACTTGCCCGCCACCGTATAGACATCGCCGCCGAAACTGCCGTGCTCGCGCTCCAGCATGTGCTTGACGTTGCCGCCGGCCGAGAAAGCCGAGCCCTCTCCGGTGAGAACGAGAACGGAAACGCGCTCGTCGCGGTTGATCCAGTCCGCCACCTCGGCGATCTCAGCGGCCAGCTTGGTGCCGGTCAGCTCGTTGCGCACTTCGTGGCGGTTCATCGTCAGCACTGCAATACGGCCCTCGACGGACAGGACCGAATCGCACAGTTCCGGCGGGGTCATGGGACGTTCCTTCCTCCCACGTCGATTGCAACGTCATCGCATACAGCAATCCGCCGCGTCTCCATAGCAGGTTCGACACATCAACCGTTCGCCGGGCGTCGCTGCAGCGACACCGTTACATTTCTTCCCCAAGCGCCTGAGGTCACGCCAGCCACCCGTTCTTGACACCCTGCTCCCCCACGGTTAGCAAGCGGACGCCTTCCCGCAAGGCAGCTTGCACAGGGGCAGACGCATGAGCGGGGACGAGGAGGGCGGCGGGTCCTTCGAGGACAGGCTGCAGGCCGCACGGCAAAGGCACGGGATGGACCCAAAGCCGCCGGATCAGTCCGGCGGTCTGGGGCAGCTTGGCGCTTCGGCGCTGAGCATCGGCCTCCGGGTGGGTCTGGAACTCGTTTCCGCCCTGGTGGTGGCGGTGGCCATCGGCTGGTGGCTTGACAAGTGGCTTCACACCTCGCCGGTGCTGATGGGGGTGTTCGTGCTGCTTGGGGGTGCGGCGGGTGTTGCCAATGTCTGGCGCCTGATGGGGCCGGGGGCAGCAGGC
The DNA here is from genome assembly GCA_963714255.1 of uncultured Alphaproteobacteria bacterium. Taxonomy (GTDB): domain Bacteria; phylum Pseudomonadota; class Alphaproteobacteria; order Acetobacterales; family Acetobacteraceae; genus Rhodovastum. Next base: position 106,621 of record CAVQNU010000031.1, on the reverse strand, counting down.
GCCGGGCCAGTGTCGGAACTGACGGGCCGCCGGCGCGGCGGCCCCGGACGTAAAGGACGTGACAGTGGCGGCTGAAGGACACGGAATTGACGTCCTGGGGCAATTCCAGCTCCACACGGTGGGCGCGCACATAGGCGAGTCCGTGAATTTCACCCAGGCCAACCTGATGATGGTGCTGGCCGCTTGCCTGACTCTGGCGATGCTGCATTTCGGGGCGCGCAAGCGGGCGATCGTGCCCGGCCGGCTGCAGGCGCTGGCGGAACTGAGCTACAATTTCGTCCACAGCATGTGCATCGAGAACATCGGCGAGGAGGGCAAGAAGTTCTTCCCTCTGGTGTTCGCGTTGTTCTTCTTCATCCTGTTCGGCAACCTGATCGGCATCTGGCCGTACGCGTTCACCTTCACCAGCCATATCGCCAACACGCTCACCCTGACGGTTCTGGTCTGGGTGTTGACCACCGCGGTGGCGCTGCGCCTGCACGGGTGGAAGTTCTTCACCTATTTCGCACCGCCCGGCGTGCCGATCGCGCTGATGCCGCTGCTGATTCCGATCGAGATCCTATCGTATCTGTCGCGGCTCATCTCCCTGTCGGTCCGACTGTTCGCCAACATGGTGGCGGGCCACATGATGCTGGAGGTGTTCGGCGCCTTCATCGTGATGCTGGGCACTGCCGGCGCGCTGTACTGGGCACCGGCCGCCCTGTCGTTCTCGGTGGATGTCGTGCTGATCGGCTTCGAATTCCTGGTCGCCGTGCTGCAGGCCTACGTGTTTGCCTTGCTGACCTGCATCTACCTGCACGACGCCGTGCACCTCCACTAGCCACCGTTAACACCACCATCCGCGCGGCCTGCGGCTCGGTGCTGCCGGCGCACCTGGATCAAGAAAGGAACCGGACATATGGATCTCGCTTCTGCGAAGCTGATTGGCGCTGGGCTCTCGGTCATTGGCGTCGGTGGCGTCGGCATCGGTATCGGCACGATCTTCGCTGCCCTGGTGTCGAGCATCGCCCGCAACCCGTCGGCCCGCGCCAACGTTTTCGGCCTCGCCATTCTGGGCTTCGCGCTGACCGAAGCGGTGGCGCTTTATCAGCTGGTTTTCTCGTTCATCATCCTGTTCGGCTGACAGGCCTTGCGTCTGACGGGCGGGGCGCAGCCGCGCCCCCAGCCTTTGCCACCAAGCCTTCGCCGGGAGCCCCCATGCGCCGGATTGCTGTCGCCGCAATAGTTCTGCTGGCCATGCCCGCCGCCGCCATGGCGGAAGGCATGCCGCAGCTGGACTTCAAGAATCCGCTGACGACCAGCCAGGTGTTCTGGCTGGTCGTCATCTTCGCGTCCCTCTACGTGTTGCTCTCCCGCTGGGGTCTGCCGAAAGTGGCCGGCGTGCTGGAAGCCCGCGCCGTGTCGATCGCCGAGGACCTGGAGGCTGCCCGCAAATCCAAGGCCGACTCCGATGCTGCGGTCGCCGCCAGCAACGCGGCGACCCGCAAGGCGAATGCCGAGGCGCAGGCCGAGATCGCCGCCTCCGTGGCGCGCGCCAAGGATAGCGCGGCGGCGCAGTCGGCCGAGCTGAACGCGCGGCTGGACGCCCAGCTCGACGCCGCCGAGCAGAGCATCGCCGTTGCCCGCGCCGCCGCGCTGGGGGCGCTGCGGGAGGTCGCGACCGAGACCGCTGACGTCGTGATCACCCGTCTGACCGGCCGTGTGCCAGGGCGCGCTCTGGTCGACCAGGCCGTCGGCGCCGCCCTGGCCGCGCGCGGCCAGGGCTGAGGAGGCCCGCATGCACGAAGTCAACTTCTTCGCCGAGCCGACAAGCTGGGTTGCGATCGCCTACATCACCTTCTTCCTGTTGCTCGGCCGCAAGCTGTGGGCGGCGATCGCCGGGATGCTGGACGCAAGGACCGCCGCCGTTCGCGCCGAACTGGACGAGGCCAAGCGCCTGCGCGAAGAAGCCGAGGCGATGCTGCGCGATGCCAGCGCACGCCGCGTGGCCGCGATTGCCGACGCCAACGCCTTGCTGGAAGGCGCCCGCGCCGAGGCAATCCGGCTGGCTGCCGCGGCCGAGGCGGAAGCCAAGGCCGCCGCCGCGCGCCGCGAGCGCATGGCGCTCGACCGGATCGCCGCCGCCGAGAAGGCCGCGGTGGACGAGGTCCGCATTGCCGCCGCCGAGATCGCCGCGGCCGCGGCCGAGCGGGTCATCCGGGAGGACTTTACCGCCGCCGCCGACGCGGCACTGATCGATCAGGCCATCGGCGGCCTGCCCAGCGCGCTGGGCCGCCGGGCCGCCTGACCGGCTGCGGCTCAGGCGACAGGATGGGGGCGGCCCAAGGGCTGCCCCTTTTTCGTGCGGAGATCGCCATGCCCAGGGCACGGGTGCACATCACCGGCGCGTCCGGGTCGGGCACGACCACGCTGGGCCGTGCCCTGGCCCAGCGCCTGGCTGCGCCGCATTTCGACACCGATGATTTCTTTTGGGTGCCGACCGACCCGCCCTATCGCCGCAAACGGCCGGTGGTCGACCGGTTGCGCCTGCTGGGGGAGCTGCTGGGCGAGCGGCGGGCCTGGGTGCTGTCCGGCTCGCTCGACAGTTGGGGCGGGCCGTTGGTGCCGCTGTTCGATCTGGTGATCTGGCTGGACACGCCAACCGAATTGCGGCTGGCACGCATCGCTGCACGCCAGCGGGTGCGCTACGGGGAGGCCGCGATTGCCCCCGGCGGAGCGATGCACGACGAGCATCAGGCGTTCCTGGACTGGACCGCTGCCTACGATACCGGCCTGCGCGAGGGACGCAGCCGGCGGCGCCACGAGGCGTGGCTGCTGGAACTGCCCTGCCAGGTGCTGCGGCTCGACGGCGGCCGGCCGACGCGCGTCCTTATGCGCGAGGCGCTGGAGGAGTGCGCTCGGGTGGCGGAGTAAGAAAGGAAGGCCAGGGGCTCTGCCCCTGGACCCCGCCAAGGGCCGAAAGGCCCTTGGAACCCATTACTTTTAGGCATTTGTCTTGAGAGGGGGGGGTGAGGCGGTGAACCGGTTCACCGCCTCACCCCCCCTCTCAAGACAAATGCTTAAGTAACGGGGTCCAGGGGGCCACTGCCCCCTGGCGGGTCCAGGGCAGAGCCCTGGCCTTCCTTACCTTAACTCTGCCGCCTGAGCGTACCCCTCCAGCGGCGCGCACGTGCACACCAGGTTGCGGTCGCCGTAGACGTTATCCACCCGCTTCACGGGCGGCCAGTACTTGGCCGCTGCCACCCAAGGCAGCGGAAAGGCGGCGCGTTCGCGCGGGTAGGCATGCGTCCATGCATCGGCCGTCACTTCCCGCGCGGTGTGCGGGGCGTTCTTCAGCGGGTTGTCGTCGCGTTGCAGCCGGCCGGCGGCGATGTCGGCGATTTCTTGGCGGATGGCGATCATGGCGTCGCAGAACCGGTCCAGTTCGGTCTTCGGTTCGCTCTCGGTCGGTTCGATCATCAGCGTGCCGGCGACCGGCCAGGACATGGTGGGCGCGTGGTAGCCGTAATCCTGCAGCCGTTTGGCGATATCCTCGACCATCACGCCCGCCTCGGCGGCGAAGCCGCGGCAGTCGATGATGCACTCATGCGCGACCATGCCGTTGGCCCCGGTGAACAGCACCGGGTAATGCGGCCGCAGGCGCGCGGCCACGTAGTTGGCGTTCAGGATCGCGACTTGGGTGGCGCGCGTCAGGCCCTCCGCGCCCATCATGCGGATATAGGCGTAGGAAATCGGCAGGATCAGCGCGCTGCCGAAGGGTGCCGCCGAGATCGGGCCGTAGCCGGTGACGGGGCCGGCATCGGCGCGCAGCGGGTGGTTGGGCAGATGCGCCAGCAGATGGGCGGCCACCGCGATCGGGCCGACGCCGGGGCCGCCGCCGCCATGCGGGATGCAGAAGGTTTTGTGCAGGTTCAGGTGGCACACATCGGCGCCGATCCGGGCCGGGCTGGTCAGCCCGACCTGGGCATTCATGTTGGCGCCGTCCATGTACACCTGCCCGCCGCGGTCGTGGACAATGCGGCAGATTTCCATCACCTGCTCCTCGAACACGCCGTGCGTGCTCGGGTAGGTGATCATCAGGCAGGCGAGCCTGTCGGCGTGCTGGTCGGCCTTGGACCGCAGGTCGGCGAGGTCGGTGTTGCCGTCGCGGTCGCAGCCCACCACCACCACGCGCAGCCCGGCCATGGCGGCACTGGCCGGATTGGTGCCGTGCGCGCTGGACGGGATGAGGCAGATATCGCGGTGCTCCTGGCCGTTCGCCGCGTGGAAGGCGCGGATGGCGAGCAGCCCGGCATATTCGCCCTGGCTGCCGGCATTGGGCTGCAGCGAGACGCCGGCGAAACCGGTGGCCGCCTGCAGCCAGGCGGACAGGCGGTCGATCAGCGTCTTGATGCCCTCGGTCTGCCCGGGCGGGGCGAACGGGTGGAGGTCGGCGAACCCGGGCAGCGTCACCGGGATCATTTCGGCGGTCGCATTCAGCTTCATGGTGCAGGAGCCGAGCGGAATCATGCTGCGGTTCAGCGCCACGTCCTTGTCCTCGAGGCGCTTGAGGTAGCGCAGCATGTCGTGTTCGGCGTGATGGAGGTTGAACACCGGTTGCGCGAGCAGGCCGGGGCCGCGTTGCAGCGCGGCGGGCAGCCCCAGGATGGCCTCGCCGGGTTCGGCGCCAAGCACTCCCGCGAGCCGGAAAAGCGCCTCGCGGGTGACGGTTTCGTCGAGCGCGATGCCGATGCCGGTGGCGTCGATTCGGCGCAGGTTGAACCCGGCCTCAAGCGCCGTTTGCATGAGCGCGTCGGCCCGTGTGCCGGCCTCGATGGCGATGGTGTCGAACAGGGTGTCATGGCGGAGAGAGAACCCGGCCCGGACGGCGCAGCCGGCGAGCAGGCGGGCTTGCAGGTGCACCCTCCCGGCGATCCGGCGCAGACCCTCCGGTCCGTGCCAGACCGCATACATGCCGGCGATCACCGCCAGCAGCACCTGGGCGGTGCAGATATTCGACGTGGCCTTCTCGCGGCGGATATGCTGCTCGCGGGTTTGCAGGGCCAGCCGCATGGCCGGCTGGCCGGCGGCGTCCTGGCTGACGCCGACCAGCCGGCCCGGCATGTGGCGCTTGAAGGCATCGCGGGTGGCCATGAAGCCGGCATGCGGGCCGCCGAAGCCCATCGGCACGCCGAAGCGCTGCGCCGAGCCGACCACGATGTCCGCCCCCATCGCGCCGGGTGATGCGAGCAAGACCAGCGCCAGCGGGTCGGCGGCGACGATGGCAAGCGCCGACACTTCGTGGGCGGCGGCGATTTCGGCGGTGAGGTCGCGCACCGCCCCGGTCGAGCCCGGATACTGCAGCAGCACGGCGAAGGGCCGGGCCGCGCGGATGGCCGCCGCGTCGCCGGGCGGCACATCGACCAGCCGCATGCCGAGCGGTGCCGCCCGCGTCGCCACCACGGCGCGGGTCTGCGGGTGCAGGTCGGCGGCGACCGCGATCACGTCGCTTTTGGCGCGGGCCACCGCATGCGCCATCGACATCGCCTCGGCCGCCGCGGTGGCCTCGTCGAGCAACGAGGCGTTGGCGATTTCCATGCCGGTGAGGTCGCAGACCAGCGTCTGGAAATTCAGCAGCGCTTCCAGCCGCCCCTGGGCGATTTCGGCCTGGTAGGGCGTGTAGGCGGTGTACCAGCCGGGGTTCTCCAGCACGTTGCGCAGGATAACCGGCGGCGTGTGGGTGCCGTGGTAGCCGAGGCCGATCAGCGAGGTGCGCAGCTCGTTGCGCGCCGCCAGGGCGCGCAACTCGGCGATGACGCCGGCCTCGTCGATGGCAGGCGGCAATGCCATGGGCGCCTGGGTGCGGATGCCGCGCGGCACGGTGCGCGCCGCCAGCTCGTCCAGCGTCGCACAGCCGAGATCGCGCAGCATGGCGGCGATTTCGGTCTCACGCGGGCCGATATGGCGGGCGATGAACGAATCGGCTGCTTCAAGCCCCGCCAGATCGGCCAGCGCATCCATCATTCGCTCTCCAGCAGCGCCTCATAGGCCGCGGCATCCAGCAGGGTGGCGAAGCTGGCGGGGTCGGCCAGTTCGAGGCGGAAGAACCAGCCCTCGCCGGTGGGGGCGCGGTTGACCAAAGCGGGGTCGTCGACGATCGCCTGGTTGGTTTCGACCACCCGTCCGGCGAGCGGGGCGTAGACGTCGGAGGCGGCCTTGACGCTCTCCACCACGGCGCAGGCCTCGCCGGCGCCAACCTCGCGGCCGGGCTCGGGGAGTTCCACGAACACCACATCCCCCAGCGCTTCCTGGGCATGCGCGGTGATGCCGATGGTGGCGATGCCGCCGTCGCGGCGGACCCATTCGTGGTCCTTGGTGAACCTTGTTTCGGACATGGGGCGGGCTCCTTCACTGCACGAAGGGGTGGGAGGCGTAACGGTGGGGAACGAAGGGCAGGGGGACGACGCTGGCGGGCAGCGAGCGGCCGCGCACCTGCAGGCGCAGCGCCGTTCCCGCGGCGGCGAGGTCGCGGCGGACATAGCCCATGGCGGCTGGCGCGTTCAGCGAGGGGGCGAACCCGCCGGAGGTGACGCTGCCGGCGGAGGTGCCGTTCGCGGCGACGATGAGGGTGCCGGCGCGGGCCGGGGCGCGGCCTTCCGGGCGGATGCCCACCCGCAGTCGGTGGCAGCCATGGCGCAACTGGTCGCGCATGACGATACCGCCGGGGAAAGCCCACTCCTCGCGCCGGCGTTTGCCGATGACCCAGGCGAGCCCGGCTTCGATCGGCGTGGTGACGTCGTCGAGGTCGTTGCCATAAAGACACAACCCGGCTTCCAGCCGCAGGCTGTCGCGGGCGCCGAGCCCGGCGGGCTGCACCTCCGGCTGGTTGACCAGCAGCCGGGCCAGCCGGTCGGCCTGCCGGTCGGGGACCGAGATTTCGAACCCGTCCTCGCCGGTGTAGCCGGAGCGCGACACCAGGCAATCGGCGCCGCCGACGGAAAATGTGCCGACCCCCATGAACGGCAGCGCGGCGGCCTCCGGACCCAGCCGGCCCATGACGGCGGCGGCCCCGGGCCCCTGCAAGGCCAGCAGCGCCCGGTCGTCGTGCCGCTCCAGGGTGACGCCGGACGGCAGGTATTCTTCGAGATGGCGGATGTCGATGTCGCGCCGGCTGGCGTTGAGCACCAGGAACAAACGGTCGGGGGCGAGTGTCGCCACCATCAGGTCGTCGATGATGCCGCCGGCCTCGTTGGTCAGCATGGTGTAGCGCTGCCGGCCGGGCTTGAGGCCCTGGATGTCGCCGGGCACCAGCGCCTCCAGCGCCACCGCCGCGGCGGTGCCGTGCAGGCTGATCTGGCCCATGTGGGAGACATCGAACAGCGCCGCGCCGCCGTCGGCGCGGCAGTGCAGGTGCTCGGCCAGCACGCCGCCGCTGTAATGCACCGGCATCGACCAGCCGGCGAAGCCGACCGTGCGGGCGCCGAGCGCCTTGTTCAGCAGGTCAAGCGGCGAGGTCTTGAGCGGGGCGTAGTCCGCCGGTTCGGGTCCGAACTCGATTGTCACGTCGTGGCTCCGCTTTCGGGTCGTCTCCCGGCCCGATGCCGGAAGATGGGTCACAGTCGGCCGCCCGACCTGACCCGTCGACCCCCCTCTGTCGCGGAACCTGAGAGATTCAGACGGGCACACGCCGTCCTTACTCCGTCGGTGCGGCAGGGACCTGGCCCGGCCGGCTTTCCAGAGATCCGTTCTCCTGCGCGGTCCTTTTGCCTGAGCGTTTCCGGGGGCCGGTTGCGCCTTCGGCGATCACCCGCCCTTACCTGGCGGCACGGGACGGCGATTTTCTCCCGCGTGGGATATCCGAACGCCATCAAAATGCCGGATCGCGGCGGCGGGTTCAAGCGGGTTTGCCGGGGCGGTCGGCGGTAGGAAGCAAGGCCAGGGCAGAGCCCTGGCCTTGCTTTCTCGCCGCCGCTGCCCGTCAATGCCCGCCATGGCTTCGGTTGGCAGCAAGCTCTTCAGGCGTAAGCTGGAAGCTGACAGTGATCTTGTACGCGGCGGCGGATTTCTCCTTGCTCACCGGAAACAGCATGCTGATTTCGGGACTGCTGAGGGCAAGCCGTTCGGTATTGGCCGGGAAATCGGCGCGCGCGGCATACACCTGCTTGTCCAGGATTTCGTCGCCCTCGGAGACGGCGACGAAGTAGCGCAGGTCGGCCGTTCGCCCTTGCATCGCCGGTCCGCGGCTGAGCGCCATCGCGACCTGCAGTTTTGCCTCGACCCTGGTGTGCCGTTCGTCGGCCCAGCGGCAGGCAGCGGGGACGGTGGTGAGGTGGGCGTCGAGCACGAGATCGGTGATGTCACGCCCGGTGCCGGCGAAGCGTGCGAGGTCGGCGCCGTCCGTCAACAGGGCGAGCTGCGGGCAGGCCGGAGCGAAGGCGTCCGGCCGCGAGCAGGCGCCAAGCGACCCCGCCGCGGCGGCCAGCAGCAATGCCGTCCGCAGGCTGCGGGCGCGCCGGCCAACCCGGTGCCGACCGGGGATTGCAGCCGTCCCGCGCGCCGCCACTCTCTTGGGCAAGGACGCAAGGACGCCCGGCGGGGTGGGGCTGGCAGGGTCAGAAAAGCGCATCCGCAACTCCGAGATGAAGGACGGGCATTTGTCCAAAGAACCGATCACGACCATAGTGAGGCGACCCAGCGCAACGGACAACATGCCCGAAACCGTTTCCCAAAAGCCGTCCCTTCGCATCCTGTTGGCTGCCCCGCGCGGCTTCTGTGCCGGCGTGGACCGTGCCATCCGCGTGGTGGAGGAGGCATTGCGCCGCTATGGCGCGCCTGTCTACGTCCGCCATGAGATCGTGCACAACCGCACCGTGGTGGAACAACTCGAAGCCAAGGGGGCGGTGTTCGTCGACGAGCTCGACGCCGTGCCGGATGACGGGCATGTCGTGTTCTCGGCCCATGGCGTGCCGAAGTCGGTGCCCGACGAGGCGCGCCGGCGCAAGCTGCTCTATCTCGATGCCACCTGTCCCTTGGTGTCCAAGGTGCACCGCGAGGCCGAACGGCACTTTGCCGCCGAACGCCATATCCTGATGATCGGCCATGCCGGCCACCCGGAAGTGGAAGGCACGATGGGCCAGTTGCCGGCGGGGGCGATGACCCTGGTGCAAGATGCCGACGAGGCCAGCAGCGTACGCCCACCGCCGGGGGATCTCGCCTTTATCACCCAGACCACCTTGTCGGTGGACGACACCGCCGAGATCGTCGCCGTGCTGCGCGAACGTTTCCCTTCCATCAGCGGCCCGAAGCGCGAGGATATCTGCTACGCCACCACCAACCGCCAGGCGGCGGTGAAGGCGATCGCGCCCGGTGCGGACCTGGTGCTGGTGATCGGCAGCCCGAATTCGTCGAACTCACAACGCCTGCGCGAGGTGGCCGAGCGCTCCGGCGCTGCCCGGTCCTTGCTGCTGCCGCGGCCGGAAATGCTCGACTGGGCGGAGCTCGACGGGGTTGGCGTGCTGGGCATCAGCGCCGGCGCCTCGGCGCCGGAGGAACTGGTCGAAGCGCTGCTGGAGCGGCTCGGCAGCCACTACACGCTTTCGGTGGAGGAACGGCGGGTGGTGGACGAGGACGTGGTGTTCCGGTTGCCTGCGCCCCTGGCGTGAGGTAGGCGGGGCGTTCCCTTCGAGGACTGCTCCCCGCCGATGGCCGTCTACACCCAGGTCTCCGACGACGCGCTGACCGTTTTCCTGGCCGACTACGACATCGGCGATCTGGTGGCCTTCCGCGGCATTGCCGAGGGGGTGGAGAACAGCAACTTCTCCCTCAAGACCACCGCCGGCGACTACATCCTGACGCTGTATGAGAAGCGGGTGGACCCGCTGGACCTGCCCTGGTTTCTCGGCCTGATGCAACATCTGGCCGGGCACGGCATTACCTGCCCGCGGCCGGTGCACGGGCGCGACGGGGTGGCGCTGCGGTTGCTGTGCGGCCGGCATGCCGCCATCACCACGTTCCTGCCCGGCGTGTGGCCGCGCCGGGTGCGGCCGGAGCATTGCGGACCGGTGGGCGAGGCGCTGGCGGCGCTGCATCTGGCCGGCGCCGGGTATAAAGCGACGCGCCGCAACGCGCTCGGGCCGGAGGGCTGGGGGCCGCTGCTGGACCGCAGCCGGCCCGGGGCCAACAGCGTGCAATTCGGGCTCGGCGCCGAATTGGCGGCGGCGCTGTCGCGCATTCTGGCGGCTTGGCCGCAGGGGCTGCCGGTCGGGCACATCCACGCCGATCTGTTCCCCGACAACGTGTTTTTTCTTGAAGGCAGACTGTCCGGGCTGATCGACTTCTATTTCGCCGCCACCGATATTCTGGCCTATGACCTCGCGGTGTGCCTGAACGCCTGGTGCTTCGAGGCTGATCTGTCGCTGAACGTGACCAAGGCGCGGGCGATGTGCCGGGCCTATGCCGCCATCCGGCCGCTATCGGCCACCGAGCTCGCGGTGCTGCCGGTGCTCTGCCAGGGCGCGGCGATCCGCTTCGCGCTGACCCGGCTGTTCGACTGGATCAACACCCCGGCCGGGGCGCTGGTGACCCGCAAGGACCCGATGGAATACGTCCGGCGCCTGCGGTTTCACCTCACCGCCCGCGACGAGCACGCTTATGGCCTCTGACGAGGCGCCCGCCGGGAAGCCGGAGGTCGAGATCTGGACCGATGGCGGCTGCAAGCCCAATCCGGGACCGGGCGGCTGGGCGGCGATCCTGCGCTTCCGCGGCCGCGAGCGGGAATTGTCCGGCGCCGATCCGGCGACCACCAACAACCGCATGGAACTCACCGCGGCGGCGGCGGCGCTGGAGGCGCTGACCCGGCCGTGTCGCGTGGTGGTACACACCGACAGCGAATACGTGCGCAACGGGGTGACGCGCTGGCACACCGGCTGGGTGCGGCGCAACTGGCGCAATGCGGCCGGCGACCCGGTGGCCAATATGGAGCTGTGGCAGCGCCTGCTGGCGGCGGAGAAACGTCACGTGGTGGAGTGGCGCTGGGTGCGCGGGCACTCGGGAGATGTGATGAACGAACGCGCCGACCGGCTGGCGACGGCGGCGCGCGAGGGGCTGGCGATCGGGTGATGTTTTGTAGAATTTCAGATAATGTAGCACGATTTCACATAAAGTGGCGATGCAACGATTAAGTTAAGCAGAATACTTCTTTGGGTTAGCGAGTTGTGCCACGAGGTCCGATCCTGCTGTCCTATCATAGGACAGCGCCAGACCTAATCGAACGCCCGGCCGGACAAATGGTACACGCAACGGACTGCCAATCCGCGGTCAACGGCCCGCAATGTTGACATTGGCCAGTGCTTGTCATCTCTCATCCATGGGCACCATGGCCTTTCGCGCGTGGCGAATGCTACGATGCGGCATATCTTCGTAGAAAACATTTCTTTATACAGAACGCTTGGGCTGTAGGAACATTGCGATGCGTCGGCATCGGTGACTGGACGCGGTTGGTTGCGCGCGGAGACGTTCCCCGTTAGACAGGCGCTGCTCGACTTCAAGCTGAAAATGTGGACGCAAAAGAAGGCTGTACAGCGCGATTTCGGGGTGGGGTGATATCAGGGAGACTCGGGAATCACGTTGGATTCCGAGGAACGCCTTAGTGCGACGGCATAGCGTCCCAGGCGTCGCTGGGTCGGTCGCATCCTGACTGCGATGGCCGTCTCGGTGTCGTGCGCCGGGAACACGCCGTAGAGCCGGAGCATCCCCATGGCGTTCAGGCGGTCCTTGGGGTCCACCTCAGACGGCTCACCAAGGACAGCCATCTGCTGAGCCATGAGATACAGCGCATTCCGGAACAGGGTTTTCTCGTGTTGCCGGCGGCTCTGAACGACACCGCTGAGGTTGCCCTCGTGGCGCCCGGCGGCGTGCCTTGCTGCGCCCGCATGATCCGCGTCGTGCTTGCACGGATGTCGTTGCGGGCCGCAAAGGAGCGGCAGGCGCGCATTGCCTTGGTCACGCCGCCGGACGGCCGCGTCGCTATCATGGTGCCGTGCAGCCTTGGTGGGGCGCCTCTGTGGAACGGCGCGCCGGCGCAAGACGGCGAGATCGTCACGATCGGCGCGGGGCGCGACCGCACTGGTATACGCGCGGCGCGGCATGCCGGGTGGCGGCCGGCCTGGGCGAACGGCACGACTCCGCGATTGCCAAGCCCTGTGACTTCGCGTTCGAGCCCCAGCACCGGCTGACGGGGGGCATTGGCCTGCACCACGGTCTGGCGGAACGCGGACAAGTCGTCGCCGAATTTCTCGGGTTGGTTGACCCGCAGGAACGAGGTCGCAGGAGGCAGGTGAAACTGAAACTGCTCGATGCCGTAGCCGGTTTTCAGCCCGGTGAAAGCGGTTCCGCACATGGCCGCAAGCGCTGCACGATCGCCCCGCTGCATTGCCTCGGCGACCTGCGGTATCGCGGCCACAATTGCGGCCATCGCCTCGGCGCGCTGCGCCTCCTGCACCAGAGTGGCTTGCAGTGCCTCGTAATGGCCCCGCAACTCGCGGCGGTTGGCGCGATCAACCAAGCCGTCGATGGCCCAGGCAGGACCGAACACGACGAACAGGGCCGTGGCGGCGGAGACGATGGCGCGTGCGGTGATGATCAGGGTCCGCAGCCGGGAACGGGCAGGGAAGGTGGCCATGGGAGTTCCTGGGGTCGGTCGCAGAGACGGACCGCCATAGGCGCCCGGCATTAACCGTTGCCGAATACCAATTTGCCTGCGGTGATGTGGGAGCGTCGGCCACCGCCCTCGTGCGGGCGACGAGAGCTGAGTTGGTATTCCACGCCCAACGGATCCGACAACGTGCAGGGATGTCGCCAATCGCCACCCCGTTTGCGGATGGGACAACGGTTTCAGGCCCCAGACCATGGTCATTGCCACCCATGCGGCACAGGGAAGCGTGCCTGAGCGTCGCCAATGTGAACTTCGTATCCTGTGGCAAATATTCCCTGGAAATGCCTCAGAGCCGCCTTAATGGCGGAACAAACTTCCATCATCAACCTGTGTCAGTCCTAACGGTCGGAGGTGTCACATGTCTACTTACAACAACCAGCTCTGGGCGAAAATGGTGACAGACTGGGTCATGTCGGCTCCACATTCTCCCGGCGACGCACCTGCCGACACTCCGACACAGGATGGTTCTGTTGTTCCCCGCAATGACCGCGCGGCGAACGTGTCGCCACAGATTAACGTATCGTCACGGATTCAGGCGGCCGCTGCCTGATCCTGCGGCATCCATGGCTCGGTGCCCACGTGCCTCCACCGGCGCGTCCCGGCATTGGCCGATGGCGACGATCCTCGGGCGCTCCGGCGGCAGCGGCAGCCTTGCCTGTTCGAGCAGGCGCGTGGCCTCCGGGCTCGTGGCCAGCAAGGCCAGGGCGGCGGCGCGCACGGTCTGCGGCCAGGTGTCGATCGCCGTGCCGTAGCGGCCGATGTTGTCCTCGAATTCGCTGAGTGTCATCGGATTGCCTCGATCATGTCGGCGAGCTTCAAACGCATCGCCTTGCGGGCGCGCACCAGCAGCAACTCCAGCGCGCCGGTGCTGATGCCGAGCGATTGCGCGGCTTCGCCATTGCTCATCCGGTCGATCTGGCAGAGCGCGAAGGCGACGCGCTGACGCTCCGGCAGCGTCGCCAGGGCCTGGCCGATGCGCCGGGCAATCTGCCCCGCATGCACGGCATCATCGGAGGCCAGGCCTGGATCGGCGAGGGGGAGCGTGTCGTCCAAAGGGTCCTCGCGCACGCGGCGCGCTCCATCGATGGCCAGATTGACCGTGACGCGGCCGAACCAGCCGGCGAACCGCGCCGCACCGCTGCGGTCCCAGTCGCGCGCCTTGGTCCAGACCCGCAGGAACGCCTCCTGCACCACATCCTCGGCGGCGCTGCGGTTGCGCCGGCGATCACGCCGCGGCCTCCGGCAAGGCCAGCGGCTTTCGCGTAACGCCAGGAGACTGTTCCATGAGGGCGGCTGGTCGCTGACGCCGCTTGGACCCGCTACAGGCGAGTGTCAGACCTGTCCGGGGTCAGGCGATGTTCTATGGCGTGACCTCGACATGGCCGGTTTCCATACCGGGGCTTCTGCGACATTCAGGGCTGAGAGCGGGCCGCCCTGGTCGGCCGCGTTTTCCTCGGCCGTGCTGGATGAACGCCCCCCGCGATCTTATCCGGCCGCCGGCGCCGCGACAGCTTCGTTCAGGCGCGAATATACCAGTTCCAATAACCGCTCGCGGGCGCGCACGGCGATCTCGTCGAGCGATGGCGTCCGGGACAGGCGTTCGCGGGCATAGCGGCGCACGTCGTCAAGCGTGGGGATCTCCGGCAGGTCGATGTCGCGCCAGAAGAGTTCCGCTTGCATGCCGGCGGAGGCCAGCCGCAGCTTCAGCTCAGTCCAGCCCGGCGCGCGAACCAACGCCTCCAGCGCCTGGCTTGCGATGTGATTGACGGGAAAGGAGGCGGCAAGCTGGCCGGCCACCTTGTCGATGACGAGCCGTCCCAGCCGGTGCTCGCCTCGCAAGAGGGCCTGCGGGGGAACGTGCAGGTCCCAGACGATGCGCAGCCACGACAGCATCTGCAGTGCATAATAGGTCGGGTCGTATTCCCACCAGCGGAAGCCCTGCCGGGCGGAGGCCTGGTAGGCGTGGTGATTGTTGTGCCAGCCCTCGCCCAGGGTCAGCAGCGCGAGCCACCAGTTGTTGCGGGAGTCGTCGCCGGTGACATAGCGCCGGCGGCCGGACACGTGGGCGAGCGAGTTGATGCAGAAGGTTGCATGCCAGGTTGCCACCGTGCTCCAGCAGAAGCCGACGATCAGTCCCGGCCAGCCGGCGACCAGCCACGCGGCTGCCGCGAGCAGCGTCGCGGGCAAATGGGGGTACCTGTCGAGCCAACGCAGTTCCTGGAATTTCCCCAGGTCACGAATGGCGGCGTGGTCGGTGGGGTCGTTGCGGGGCACGAAGATCCAGCCGACATGCGCGTAGAAAAAGCCGCGCTGCGATGGTGAGTGCACATCGAGCTCGGTGTCGGAGAAGCGGTGGTGACGGCGATGATGGGCTGCCCACCACAGGGCTCCCTTCTGGGCGGAGGTCTGCGCCACGAAGGCCAGCACAAACTGGAAGGCGCGGCTGGTGCGGAAGGCACGGTGCGAGAAGTAGCGGTGGTACCCAGCGGTGATCGCGAACATGCGCAGCAGATACAGCCCGACGCCGAGCAGCAGCGCCGCCGCGTTCACGCCGGTCCAGAAGGCGGCAAAGCAGGCCAGGTGGACCAGCAGGAAGGCGATACTGGATGGGTACGCGATGTCATCCGACGGCTCGTCGGTACGCGAGTTCATTGGCAAGCCTTCCTGGAGAAACTTGTTGTGTGGTGGGAACGCGCTCCCGTTGCGTTGGGCTCTATCATGCGCCCGCTAGGCGGGCGAATTCACAATCAAGCTCTGAGCGACTCGTGAGGCAACTTTGAGACTGGAGGGCAAAGCAGTGCGTTGTCGTTCCCGAAAGAAGCGGTTCCCGGGCGCAGAATGGGCAAAGATATGCGCAGCGTCTCCATGCCAATAGGATACATGGGGACACGACACGCTGACGCAAGCGCCGCCGTGGACCGGTTTTCCCAGGGCCTGATGATGCTGTCGAATTGCGTGCGACGCCGAGAAGTAACGCCGATAAGAGCGCCACTGGCTTAACTGTGGTGGGGCCGCGGCCTCTGGTGAGAGGCACGGCTGTTCAACGCTGTGGAATTGCGAGATAGGTCAGCAGCTTGTCGAGTCCTCTGATGGTTGCGCGGTAGCGATCCTGGCGTAGGGTGCTGCGCCGGTTGGCTTTGAGGATGTTGAAAGCGAAGCTGCGCAGACGGGCGAAGATGCCGGGATTGGTTCGGATGCGAGAGGCATCCTCGCCCATGGTGACATCGCGGCTGTAGTGGGACGTATTCTCGATTCGCCAATGGCCGCGCACGGCTTCGGCGGCACCGGTGGCGGTGAGCACGGCGTTCGAGAGGTAGAGGGCGACCTCGCTGGAGCGTTGCCACAGGCCGGTCTTGGTGATGCGGCTGTACACGCTGCGTTCGACGCGGATGATGCTGGCGACGTGCGGCTGCCATTCGCTATCGGCGAGCCTGTCGGCCGGAGCGAACACGCTGACGGAGCGTGTCTCGTCGCGGCTGCGTCCCTTTTCGCGGCTGGTGGTGCTGCCGAGCGGGACCGTCTCGGTGCATATCGTCTGGGCCTGCTGATGCAGGGCGGGCTGGTTGTCCTTGAGCCGGACGACTACGGTGGCGTTGGCCTCGGCTGCTGCCTCGAAGGTTTTCTTCTGGCAGTGCAGGGCGTCGAGGCTGACGCGGTGACCGGCCAGCGCGAGTTCGGCGAGCAGCGCCTGGGCGGCCGGGATCTCGTTGGATTTCTCGTCGATGTCGAGATGGGCGAGCACGAGCGCAGTTTCGATGGCGAAGGCGCTGAGCATCTGGGCCGCGGCGCGGTCGCGAAAGTTGTCGAAGCTGCCGCGCAGTGTTTTGCCGTCGATGGCGATGCTGACCGATCCAGCCTTGGCAAGTGCGGTTTGCAGCAGGGCAGCGTGGCGGCGGAAGGCGGCTTCCAGGGCAAGGGGGTCAAGCTTGTGCAGGATGTAGCGAATAGCCGTGTGCGCAGGCGCACGACACCACGCCAGAGCAAAGGTCGCGTTCAGGGCCTCGCGGTGCTCGTCGATGAAAATGGCGATGTCGCGATAGGTATTGGCGCCGGAGACGATGGCCAGGATAGCGAACAGCAGCACGTAGGCGAGTTGGTAGCGTCGGCCCTGTGCCCGCCGGGGATCGGGGACTTCCTGCAGAAGGGTCAGCAACGGCGCGAATGCGGTCACGGCAACCTCCAGCTCGGTTGCCGCCCCAGGAGTTCAGAGATCAGCCGCCAGGGGAATCCCCTTGTTTCCCATGAGCTTCGCTTTGGCACGCCGGTGTTGCCTCCCGGACTCACGGTAGCTCGTCGGCAGGATTGAACAGCCGTGACGACCGAACGGATTGAAAACGCCATAGGCCCCGCCAGGCAATTCCAACGGTGCCATATCGGCAACAAGGGTGGCAAGAAGTTCTTGCGTGAACCCCATATGCAAGCCCAGAGGATAACGGCGGTCGTGATGCTTTTGAGACCGCCGGATATTGCCAGCGCAACATCGTCTGCAATGGGAATTCCGCAGACTATCATCAGCAGCGTATTTTAGTCGCAACGATCTGGCAGCGCGCCCGCCGGATAGGCGGCGAGCGCATAGACGACGTTGATGACCACCAGGCCAAGCGGAACGAGGACAAGCGACAGGCCCACCGTTTGCGCGCGCAGAACCAGAGACGCCTCGCCAAACCGTGCCGGCGTGAGCGATGTGGCAAAGCCAACGACCCACCAATACGACGTGCCGAGCGGCTTCGGTTCTGCGGGCTCAAGGGTGCGCGTACCTTGCGCAGTCCTTCCGGCCGCGCGCGTTCGTGTACTGCGAGAACCATCAGCGACAGCAATGCCGGAATGACCGCGATCCAGAACACGGCCTGGGAACTGTTGGCCGTCAGCCACATAAGGCCCGGAGCAAGGCCCGGACCGAAGAAAGCCGCTATCGTGTCGAGCGACTGCCGCAGTCCGAAACTTGCGCCGCGAAGATGCGCAGGTGCGATATCCGCCACCAGAGCATCGCGAGGTGCGGCGCGGATGCCCTTGCCGATACGGTCGATGAAACGTGCCGCCGAACCGCTGCATCAGAGGAAGGAGCCGGCGCTCGGTCATGTTCGGAATCGGCCCGTAGAGCATGCAGCCCTGGCGGAACGAGTTGCGACCATCGCAGCAAACATGCATCCTCGAAGTCGTTTCGCCGATCCTTCGAGTTGTCCTTCCACACTCGTAGTGCCTCGCGTCCTTGACCTTGTGGCGGGATGCTGACTCGATGGTTCCGAGAGCTCAATGAGGAACTCGAGTCGATGGCCAGCGAAGCAGCGGGTGCGAAGAAGTATGTCGTGAAACTGACCGCCGAGGAGCGCGAGCATCTGAGCGCGCTGACCAACGTCGGCAAGAGCGCGGCGCGGCGTTTGCTGAAGGCCCGCATTCTGCTGAAGGCCGACGCCTCCGAAAACGGTGATGCCTGGAGTGACAGCCAGATCGCCGCCGCTCTGGACACCAGCGTCGACACGATCGCGCGGACGCGCCAACGGTTTGTGGAAGAGGGTGTGAACGCCGCGCTAACCTGCAAGCATTCGCCGAACTCAGCACGCAAGCGCATCTTTGACGGTGACGCCGAGGCGAAGCTGATTGCTCTGGCCTGCTCCAAGCCGCCTCCGGGACATGCGGCGTGGTCGCTTCGACTGCTGGAAGAGCACGTCGTCGAATTGCACATTGTCGACAAGGCCAGCGACAACACGATCGGGCGGACGCTAAAAAAAACGTTGTCAAGCCACACCTGAACAAGCAGTGGGTCATCCCGCCGGAGGCCAGCGCCGCGTTCGTCGCCAACATGGAAGATGTGCTGGACGTTTACAAGAGGCCGCACGACCCAACCCGCCCGCTGGTCTGTCTGGACGAGACATCCAAGCAACTGGTCGCTGAGACGCGTGTGCCGATTCCCGCCAGGCCGGGGAAAGTGGCTCGTTACGATTACGAGTATGAACGCAACGGCACCGCCAACCTGTTCATGCTGTTCGCACCACTGGAAGGCTGGCGGCACGTCGAAGTGACCGACCATCACGCCGCAGTGGATTACGCGCAAATCCTCAAGTTCCTGGCCGACACACGCTTTCCCGATGCGGTCAAGATCACCCTCGTGCAGGACAACCTCAACACCCACACCCCGGCGTCACTCTACAAGGCATTCTCCCCGGCCGAGGCACGCAGGTTGGTCGAACGGTTCGAGTGGCACTACACACCCAAGCACGGCAGTTGGCTGAACATGGCCGAGTCAGAACTCGGCGTGCTGACCTCGCAATGCCTCGATCGCCGCATTCCCGACAAGACCACGCTGGCCGAGGAGGTCACCGCCTGGCAGGCGCACCGCAATCGTCATCACGCCAAAGCCGACTGGCAGTTCACCACCGCCGATGCCCGCGTGAAGCTCAAGAGGCTCTACCCGGCGATATGAACGACTCGCGGCAGTAGCCACAACTGGCAGCCACAACAGTGGCCTCGCCCGGCCATGGTCGGTCACGAGATTGAGCGCCAGGGTAGCCTGGTCGTCGCCGTCGAAGTCGGTCGCCCGCTTGCCTCCGCGATCATCGCTGCGTTGATGGTTGCTTGCATCGTTTTGCTGCCTCAAGTGTCAGGGAGGCGTCCAAAGGTGGCCATCCCGGACGGCGAGGAGGCGTACCACCAGGGCCAGGTGACCGTGGAGCGGCCGGTGGCCCGGCTGCAGGCGGTCGGCATCGGCATTTTGGGCGCGAGGTTATGCGGCTGCTGATCGATCGGCAGGACGATTTCGTCGATGGTTGGGCGCCGAGGGACGACCAACCGTGAGTTGTTGCGGGCGGGGTTGGAGACGGCGGCCTGGATCACCGTGGACGACATGCGCCGCGACCCACCGTCAGCGCGCCGTCCAGCAGCTTGTCCGCGGCCCGATCTGGTGGTTTTGCGCCGGCCTGAAGGCATATCGCCGGGAGCCTATGTCACGTCGGCGCGGCGAGTTGCGGACGCACCTTGACCGAGGCTTTCAGCGCACCCCCGGCTTCGTCACTCTCGACGGAGGTGGCGGGCCAAATTCGGAAACGGCGATAAGCGGAAAATCTGCCTATTGACCCGGCTCGGGTGCACTGGGATTAAGCCGCATAGCGGAACGTCGGATGGCGGAACAAGCTATGGATGCGCCTCGGCGACGTTCGAGAGCTTGCGCATGTGGTTGATGACGTTGCGCTTCAGTTCCCGAGATCTGCGGGCCGGCGGCTTGCGCGTAGCGGCCTGCTTCAGATCACCGTTGATGCCCTCGTCCGGGTTGAGTTTCGGACTGCGGGCCGGCAGGTTGAACACTTCGATCTGCGCGGTAGGCCCGGCCAGCCAGTCCATCACCATGCGCGCGCGATGCACCCCAGCCGGTCGAGGATCAGCAGCACCTTGCCGCCGCCATCGCGGATCAGGCGTTGAAGCAAGACGATCAGTACCGGCGCCGGGATCGCGCCATGCAGGACCATCCGGTGTCGCTCTCCCTGGTTGCTCACTGCCGAGATCACGCCAACATTGGCCCGCTTCTGGCTGGGTCGGACGATCGGCGTCTTGCCTCGGGGGGCGTCGCTGCGGCTGCGCACGTCGTCCGAGCGCAAGCCATATCCATCGGGCGTGTCGTCGCAAATCAACTGGCGAATCTCCGCCTCCTGCGCCGGCGTGAGCAGCCGGCCCGTGCCCGGCGACGGGCCGCGCGGGCCGCTCTGTAACCCCGCCATCCCCTGCGTCCGGTAGCGCTTGCAGATGTCGAACACCCGGTTCTTGGTGAGCCCGACCACCTGGCCAATCGCCGCGTAGGTCAACCCGCTCTCATGCAAGCCAATCACCCGGCGTCGCCGCTCCTCTTGCGCCGCTGGCGCCAAACTCCGCATGTCAAGGTGTTGCCTGCCGCATATCTGGGCAGGCATCCGCCTCGATCCGAGACCGCTCAGGCCGGGTCAATAACAAGGCAACCGATCGGCTCGCCGCCGGGCAGGCGGTCGGCATCCTGGCCGATCTGCGCCACCACCGGCTTGTGCCGCCACGGCGAGTTGAGGATCAAATGCTGCAACAGTTGCGCGCAGCCCTGATCAACCACGGCGGCCATCGCGGCGAATGTGGCCTTCCGTGGTTTGCGCCAGCCCGTTCCGGTACCGCCCGGCCGCTGGCGGGTTGTCGCGATCACGGGTGCGCAAGAAGGGGCCATACCGAACGGCCATCGGCGCGAATGCATCGGCAATCCCATCGATCAGCGATGCCGTCGCAGTTCATCGGCACATACATACCGTCATCGGACGAATTGATTGCCTCATTTCGCCTTCCAGGCTCCAGGATGTACGTGGAGCCCCATTGATTCGACAAGAGATTCCCCTTTCAATCGAAAATGTGAGGCGATCCCAGAGGCCAACGCTTTGCCCCCGCATCCAAACCCATCACGGTCAGCCGGGAATGTGATTTTGTCAAACTAAGCCAGGCCTGAAAGCGCTCCCGCCCGGCCGACAAGAAAAGCGGCCAAAAACCGGAAGGACCGCCGGACATGCAACTCGACGACGCCGCCCTTCTCGCCGCCCTGCGCGGTGCCCGGTCGCCCGAGGCGATCTGCCGGGACCTGGGCGTAGCTCCAGCCGCGTTCAATGCTGCCCGCGATGCCTGGCTGGCCCGCCACGCGGTCCTTGGCGACCGCACGCTTGCGGGCCCGGTGGGCGCCACGGTGGAAATCCTGCGCGACCGCGCCGGCATCCCGCATATTTACGCCGCCAGCACCGAAGACCTGTATTTCGGCCTGGGCTTCGCCATGGCGCAGGACCGGCTGTGGCAAATGGACCGGCTCCGCCGCCGCGCGCTCGGGCAGCAGGCGGAAATCCTCGGCCCGGACTATGTTGCCGCCGATGCGGCCCATTTGACCATTGGTCTCGATGAGATTTGCACCCGCGAGGCCGCCGCCATCGATCCGGCGACCGGCGCGGTGGTCGCGGCAATGGTCGCCGGAATTAACCGTTTCATCGAAGCCGCCGGCGACGACCTGCCGGTCGAATTCCGCCTGCTGGCCTACCGTCCGGCGCCGTTCACGCCGCGCTGCGTGCTGGCCATCGCGCGCGGCTTCTGGTGGTCGCTGAGCGGACGCATCGACCGGCTCGCGGCCGCCGAATGCGCGGGCTTCTTCCCGGAGCCGCTGCGCGCGCCCTTCCTGACCCCGGAAGCCTCGGAGAACGTCATCCTGCCGGGCACTGCCGCGGGCACCGACGATGCTACCGGCAGCAACAACTGGGCGCTCTCCCCCAGCCGCACCGGCACCGGCACGCCGATCGTCTGCGGCGATCCGCACCAGCCTTTCTGGGTGCCTTCGTCCTGGTATGAATTCGCCCTGCACGGCCCCGAGGACGCCGCCGCCGGCTGCGGCCATCCCGGCCTGCCCGGCTTGTGGTGGGGCAGCAACGGCGCGGCGGCCTGGGCGCTCACCAACAACATGGCCTCCACCCGCGACCTGTATCGCGAGGAGGTCGACCCGGCCGACCCCGGACGCTACCGCGACGGCGACATCTGGCTTCGGTTCGACACCCGCGAGGTGACGATCAATGTGCGCGGCGAGGCGGCGCGCACGCTTGCCATCCGCTCGACCCTACGCGGCCCGGTGGTGAATGCGCTGGTGCCGGCGCTGGGCCCCAATGGCGATCCGCCGCTGTCGCTGCGCTGGGTGGGCATGGAGCATCTGGACGATCTGCGCGCCCTGGTGGGCTTGTCGCGCGCCCGCACCTGGCAGCAGTTCCGCCGCACCCTGCGCGACTGGGCGCTGCCGGTGTTCAACTTTGTCTTTGCCGAGGCCGGCGGCACCATCGGCTATCAGATGGCCGGGCGCGTTCCGGTGCGCGGACGCGTCACCCCCGGCTACCGCGATGCCGGCAACGGCGCCGATCGCTGGGTGTCGTATCTGCGCTTCGAGGACCTTCCAACCCGCCGCGATCCGGATTGCGGGTTCCTCGCCAGCGCCAACCAGCGGCCGCTGCCGGCGGATGATAAGCGGCCGATCTATGGCGCCTATTCGCAAGGCCATCGCGGCGCACGGCTCGACGCGGTCCTCGCCGCCGGCACATTGGGCCTGGACGCCAATATCAGCCTGCAGAACGATCTGCTCAGCCCCCGGGCGGTGCGGCTCGCGCCGCACATTCTGCGCCATCTGGCCCGCCGGCCCGATCCCGGCCTCGCCGCCCTGGTGTCCGCTCTGTCCGGCTGGGACGGGCGCTATACGCTGGACAGCACCGCGCCGACGCTATTCGAAACTTTCATGGCGCTCTGGCAGCGCAGCGTCGCCAGCCAGTACCTGCCGGAGCGGCTGCTGGATCTGACCATGCAGCAGACCGGGCTGGCGGCGGCGCTGCTGGAGCAGGACGGCCTGTCCTGCTTCGCCGCCGGCACGCCGGCCGCGGTGCGGGTTGTTGCCCGGCAGGCGGTGGCCACGCTGGAGCGGCGTCTGGGCAAGAACGCAGCGGGCTGGCACTGGGGGCGGGTGCACACGGCGCATTGGCGCCATCCGCTCAGTTCGCCGGCGCTCGCCGGGGCGCTGGATATCGGGCCGGCGCCGGTGGACGGCGGATCGCACACGCTGCGCAACACCGGTGGGGAGTTACCGCCGCACGCCGCCGGCTCGGGCGCCGAGTACCGCATGGTGGCCGATTTGTCGGCGCCTGACTCGTTCCTCGCCATTCAGAACATCGGCAATTCCGGCGTGCCGGGCAGTGCGCATTACCGCGACCAGTTCGGCCCCTGGCTGCGCGGCGAGTACCATGTGATCCATCTGCGGCGCGCGGCGCTGGACATCGAAAGCACCACAATCATTGCCCCGGTGCGCGCGTGAGCCATCGGGCTGTTCCGGGAGTTTGCCAGGTCAGCGGCGGGCGCGGGCAAAACTGCCGGCGGCCTGGGCTTGCTTCACATCGTGCACGCCAAGCAGTTCCTGCTTCAGTCGCGGCGTCGGCGGCTGCGGACCAATGAACGTGGTCAGCATGGCGGTGGCGAACCCGCGGTCAGCGATGCTGCCGATGGACCGGCCGTTCGCCGCGATTTCGGCGCCGTCGCGGGTGAACAGGATGCTGAACCGGTCGCCCTCGCGCATCCCGGGCACGCTGGCGAGGAACCGCTGGACATCCGCCGCGCGAAGCTGACAGGGCGCGACGCAGTTCTGGTCGAAGCCTTCCTGCCACGCGGTCCGCGCGCTCGCCGCATCGACATCATGGATGAAGCGGATATCCAACAGCTTCATCTCGGCGGAGCGGAGGATATGGTCGGGGTCGCTATCCGGGCGAACGAGGTACAGCCCGGCCACGTAGATCGGGATGCGCAAAATCGAGTAGGTCCGCAGCGCGATGCCGTTGAGCCGCAATTCGGTGTGCCCGACCGATTGGGTATCCGGCAGCGTCACGCCTTGCAGTTGCGCCGCGCTGCCCGGCGAGGACAGTGCCAAACCCATCGCCACGAATACCACAAAACGCTTCATTGTTCCCCCTCTGTCCCGAAGAGTGTGCCCGTTAACGCTTCGGAATGCCAGCCAAGACCCGACCTCCTTTTTGCCGAGCTTCGCTATGTAGCGGGGGTCCAGGGGCCTCCCGGCCCTGGCGGGTCCAGGGCAGCGCCCTGGCCTTCATCTTGATTTCAAAAAAATTGCCCGCGCAGGAAGCCCAGCGCGGGCAGCGGGGTCCATTTACGCGGCAGATCCGCCCGCCGCATTGGTACGACACTGTAGCGCGGCCTGCCTTGCCGGCAGCTCTCCAAAAGCGCCGTGTAGGCCCGCACCTGCTGTTCGCGCCAGGCGCGATCGGCCAGGGCCGCTCCGCGGGTAGGGTAGATGTCGGCGACCCGGCTGGTCTTGCCGATATTGGCCACCACCGCCCACATCGTGTCGTCGCGGGCGTGGCTCAGCGCGATCACCTCACTCATCGGCAGGTGCTGGCATCCATGCCTCCTTCGGACCGCGATGCTAGCGAGGCTGCCTGCGGGACGCCAGTATCGCGGGCAACCGGATGCCTTTTCCCGGTATGCGAGGCCGGTATGCGGGGCCGGTATGCGACGACAGACCGATGCGGCGCATCTGGCTGGACGTGGCGGCAACCGTGCACGGCGCCCAAACCGCCCCGCGCCTTGCTTCGGCCACGATCCGGCCCGACTTGCGCCCGAACCCGGTGCGAGGATGCAGTTGTTCCAAGAAGGAGTCCGCCAGCATGGAAAAATCCGACAGCATCCGGCGCAGCGGCTATGTGGTGGCGCTTGTGCTCGGATTGATCGCCATGTTCGCCCTCATGACGGGCAATGGGTGGACAGCGGCCGGGGCGCTGCTGGGTGCGGGGGCGGTGATCGCCGTTGTGGAGCGACTGACGGACCTGCAACTTCGCAGCCGGGGCGCTGCCCCGGACCCGGACAGGGGCTTTGCCCCTGCACCCCACCAAGGGCCGGAGGCCCTTGGAACCCTGACTTAAGCGGCAGGGATGCCGCTGATGGAGCCTCCGACTCCGCCGCGGTGCGTCTCGGACTGCTGGGCCAGCTTCTCGGCGGCGCCGGGCACCTGCGTGGCCGGCTTGCCCGCCCCGCCGGACATCCGGGTCAGCGTGCCGACCGGGTCCGACACAAGCGCTGTGTGATGCGCTGCATCGGCGGCACCGCGGGACATGTCGCTTGCCGCCGTACTCGGCTGCTCCACCGCCGCGGCACGCCGGTCCAGGCCGCCAGCAGGCCGCGCCGCCGGTCGTCGCGAAAACCTGGCCCAGCCAGATGGCGCCGAACCGGTCCACGATCGCATTCAACTGGCGCGTCGCGTGCAGGCAACCGCGCCCAACGCCGCGCAGGACAGGAACGCCACCGTGAAGCCAAGTCGAATCCGTGCGCGTACATGCCACCTCTTTCCCGGCCCGGGCGCGCGGCCACGCACGCATCATGGCGGAATCCTGTCAGCCGAACAGCTCGACCGCCGGCTCGGCAGACGGGCCGGCGCCGCCGCAGCCGCACAGCACGCCACACCCGGCCAGATCGCGCACTGCGGCGAGCGCCTCGCCGATCGGGCGTGATTTCGGGCAGGGTCCCGATCGCCTCCGCCAGCCTGCTGCTGCTCGCGTCGAGCACCGACAGAGCGTGCACCACCTGCTCCAGGCGCTGGCGGACGATGTTCCTGGAACTGGACGCCGCCGATTGCGTCGGCAATGCGGGCGGCCACTTGCTGGCTTTGGCCATCGGCCGCGTCGATTACTTCGCGCAGATAGCCGGTCAGCTCGTTGTAACCGTCCACGGCCTGGCTCAGCTCGTGGCCGAAGGATTCCAGCTTCTCGATCTCCCGGCTGGTTTGCGCCGCATCGACCCGTTCGACCAGGAACCGGTCGATCATGTGCTGCATGCGGGCCAGCCCGGCGCGGATCTCGTCGGCGGCGGCAACGGTCTGGTGCGAAAGCTGGCGCACCTCGCTGGCCACCACGGTGAAACCGCGGCCCGCCTCGCCGGCACGCGCCGCCTCGATGGTGGCGTTCAATGCCAGCAGGTTGGTCTGCGCGGCGATCGCCTCGATGGCACCGAGGTTGCGGCCGAACGCGGTGATCGTGCCGATGATTTCCATGAACTGGGTGCGGTGGGCCTGCACTTCGTCGCGCCGGCTGTGCACGTAGCTTTCCATGTCGGCTACAAAACGGTGATTGGCACCGACCCGGTCGCGCGCCTGGCGGATGATGCTGTCCGACTGCTGGCCTGACTGCAACAGAAGCTGCACGAGCAGGTGCACCGACTCGTCCACCCGGTGCAGGCGTTCGATGATCTGCCGCGCGGCGTCCTCGGTGAGGCCGGCGGTGGCGTCGATGCACGCGCGCAGTTTCCCGTTCGCAGCGGCAATCTCGGGAAAGGCAGCGGCAATTTCCTGGCCGTGCACGCGCACCGCCCGCAGCTCAGCATCCAGACGCTGCCGGTCGGAAAGCGCACGCGACAGCGCCGCGTCGCGGTCGCACAGCCCGGCGGTGACGCGATGGCCGCAGGTGACGAGGACGGTCTCCTGGAACAGGTGGCGGTACATCGACATGGCCAGCAGCATCGCCCCGCCGCCGCCCAGCAGAACGGCGACCGCGCCGACGGCATCGAACAGCCCGTGGCTCAGCCCGAGCGCATCGCCGAGCGCGTGGACCGCGTGGTGCAGCAGCAAGACGCCGGCGAACGCGAGGGCGGCGGTTGCCGCGAAGGTCAGCCCCAGGTAGTGACCAAAACGCCGGCTGAGAACGATCCGCAAGCCGTTGCTGCTCGCCATCGGCTTGCGGCGCGCCGGGGGGGACGACATCGCAGCGCCCAACCGCCTCAGCTTCCCGGCACGAGCTGGCGCACCACCTGCAGCAAAGCCTCGGCCTGCACGGGCTTGACCAGCCAGCCGGTGGCGCCGGCGCTGCGCGCCTCATCGCGGCGGTCGCGCTGCGATTTGGTGGTGAGCAGCACCAGCGGCGTGAACTGCAGCCCCGGCATCCGCCGCACCTGGCGCACCACCTCGATGCCGTTCATAGTCCCCATGTTGAAATCGGTGATCACCATCGCCGGGCGCAGACCGCCCTTCAGCGCGCCGACCGCCTCCTCGCCGCTGCGCGCCTGCGCGACGGCATAGCCGGCCTTGGACAGGATGCCGTCCAGGCTGAGCAGCATGGTGGGCGAATTGTCGACGATCATGATGGTCTTGCTCATGCGAGCCTCCAGAAACGAACAACGGCGCGCGGACGCTTGGGTGTCGGGTGGTGTTGGCGGCAGCGCGTGTGGCTCATGGCTGCGGCGCCTGCAGCAGGGGCATCAGCCAGCGGGCCAGGAAGGCGTCCTCGGGCATGCGCACGACGCGCGGGCGACAGGCCGCCAGCACCTGCACCAGCGCCGTGTGCAGATGCGTGCAGGTGCGCAGATCGACGCCGGGCGGCGCGGCCGCGGCCAGGTGCTCCAGCAGGGACAGCGCTTCCTCCACGCCGCATTCGGCTTGCAAATGCAGCACCTCGCCCTCGCTTCGCAGCGGCATCAGAGCAACTCCTTCAGGTCGAGCACCAGCAGCACGCTGCCGTCGCCGAGCAGGGCGGTTCCCGCATAACCGCGCAGCCCGGCGAGCACCCCGTCCATCGGCTTGAGAATGACGTCCATGCCTTCGCGGAACCGGTCCACCACCAGGCCGGCCGGCGCGCCGCCCACCCGCACCACCAGCACCGCCTGGTGCGC
This sequence comes from uncultured Alphaproteobacteria bacterium, assembly GCA_963714255.1. Taxonomy (GTDB): domain Bacteria; phylum Pseudomonadota; class Alphaproteobacteria; order Acetobacterales; family Acetobacteraceae; genus Rhodovastum. The sequence goes on along the minus strand of CAVQNU010000031.1, from coordinate 78,759 downwards.
GTCGGGCTCGGGCGGGGGCACCTGCAGGCCGAGCAGATCGGCGAGCCGGCGCAGCGGCACCACCGCGTCGCGCAGCACGAAGGTTTTCGCCTGTTTGATGTCGCGCACCCGGCGCGGGTCGAGCCGCACCGTCTCGCCGATCAGTTCCATCGGAATGCCGAACAGCGTGCCGCCGGCTTCCACCGTCATGACTCGGGTGATCGCCATGCTGAGCGGCAACGACAGGCAGACGCGCGTGCCCTGGCCGATGACGGAGGTGACACCGACGGTGCCGCCCAGCCGGTCGACCGTGGTGCGCACCACATCCATGCCGACGCCGCGGCCGGACAGGTCGGAGATTTCTGCAGCGGTCGAAAAACCGGCGCGGAAAATCAGGTTCACCGCCTCCTGGTCGGACAGCCGGTCGGCCTGCTCGGCATCGAGCAGTCCTTTCTCGACCGCCGAGCGGCGCATCCGGGCGGGATCGATGCCGCGCCCGTCATCGGCCACTTCGATCACCACCTGGTCGCCCTCCTGGTGGGCCGACAGGCGCAGCGTGGCACCGCCCGGCTTGCCGGCGCTCGCGCGCTGCGCCGCCGGCTCGATGCCGTGGTCGATTGCGTTGCGGACGATGTGCAGCAGCGGATCGGCGAGCAATTCGATGATGGTTTTGTCGGCCGCCGTTTCCGCGCCCTCGATCACCAGCTCGATCGGCTTGTCGAGTTTGCGGGCCAGATCGCGCACCAGCCGCGGGAAGCGCTCGAACACTTCGGAGACCGGGATCATGCGCACCTGCATGATGGCGCCCTGCATTTCCTGCGCCAGCCGGTCGATGACCGCGTACTGGTCCTTGATTTCGCGCGCCATTTCGCGGCTGCCGTGCACCTGCTCGGCGCGGCGGGCGAGAAAGGGCAGGGCGTTCTTGGAAACCACCAGCTCGCCGATCAGGTTCATCAGCCGGTCGACGCGTTCCTGGTCGACCTTCAGCACCCGGCTGGCCGGGCGGGCGGCGGCTTCGGGCACGGCGGCGGCGGCCGCGGGCCGTTCGAGATGGTCGAGCAGCGCCAAAAGCGGTGCCGCGCGGCCGGCGTCGAGCGCCTGGGCAACGGCGGCGTCGAAGTCCGGCTGCGCAACCGGCAGGTCGGCGCCGTGCAGCAGATTGCCCAGCGCGCCGGCAACGCCGGCGATGCGCCGGCGCATGTCGTCGGCGTCCTCGGCCGGCAGCGCCAGAATGCGGCGCTGTTCGGCCAGCATGCGCGGCAACAGCAGCAACGACGAATCCTCGGCCACGTCCGCGGCCGGCGGCATATCCGCCGATAGTGCAACGATCTCGGTCTGATCGGCGACGTAGCGGAACAGATGCGCGGCTTCATCGGGCGGGGCTGCGGCGACGGCGTGGAAGACCAGATTGCAGCGGTACGGATCGAGCTCTGCCGCCGGCGGCCAGGGCGTGCGGGCCGCGATGCGCAGCGCCAGCAGGTCCGGCAGTTGGCGCAGCAGATGCAGCGGGTCCTCGCCGCGGTAGAAACAGGCTTCATCGGGCGTGTAGCGGATGGCGACGACCGGCAACCCCGCCGTCAGATGGCGCGTCACGGCGCGGGCCTCGGCCGGGTCGAGCAGCGCCAGCCAGTCGGCACGCCGCGCGCCAACCGCGCCCGCGGCGATGTCCGTGCCGCCATCCGGCGCCGGCATCAGCGCGCGCAGCCCGGCCAGCCTGCCGGCCGACTCCGCTTCGGCAGCCGCCGGCAGGCATTCGCGCTGCTCAAGCGCATCGACCCACAGGCCGACCTGGTCGAGCGCGTCGAGCAGAAGGTCGACCATGCCGGCGGTCAGCGCCAGCCGCCCCGCCCGCACCTCGCCCAGCAAATCCTCCGCCCCGTGCACCAGCCTCGTCAGTGCCGCCGCGTCGAACAGGCCGGAGGATCCCTTGATCGTGTGGACGGCGCGGAAGACCTCGTTGATCAGTTCTTCGTCGTTCGCATTCCGCTCCAGGCGCAGCAGGCCCGCGGTCGCGGCCTGCAGCAGGTCGCGGGACTCTGGCACGAAACAGGCAAGCAGCGGGTTCACGACGCGCGCGTCCCGGTCAGCAATTGCGCCGTGCGGGCAAGCTGGGCGGCGCGCACCGGCTTGATCATGTAGACATTCGCGCCGGCCCGGTAGGCGCGCACCACGTCGGCGTCGGCGGCCTCGGTGCTGATGGCCACCACCGGCACACCATGCAGCCCCGGGTCTTCGCGCAAATGGCGAACCATTTCGTAGCCGTCCATGCGCGGCATGTTGATGTCGACGAACAACAGGTCGAAGCCGCCGCCCAGCGCGCGCTCCAGCCCCTCGATGCCGTTGCCGGCTTCCTCCACGGCGAAGCCCGCGCGTTCCAGCACGTCGCGACAGTACATCCGCACCGTCAGCGCATCGTCGACCACGAGGATCCGTTTGCGGTTCATCGCACCCTCACTCGCCGTCCAGCGGCTTCTGGTAGACGATCGAATCGCCGACCTTGCATGGTTGGAACAGCGACGACATCCGGCTCATGCTCTCAGAATGGCCCAAAAACACAAAGCCGCCCGGTGCCAGGCTTTCGTAGATTGCCTCCACGGTCTGCCGGCGCGAGATGTCGTCGAAATAGATCAGCATGTTGCGGCAGAACACCACGTCCATGCCGCGGTAGCGGGCCATGCTGCGCGGATCGACCACGTTGACACGGGTGAAGTCGATCGAACTGCGGATGCCTTCGTGCAGGCGGAAACGCCGGTCCGCCAGCGGGGCGAAGTAGCGGGCGCGCAACTGCGCCGGCAGCCGGTGCAGGGCGCGCTCGCCGTAGATGCCGGCGCGCGCCTGTTCCAGCACCACCGAGTCGATGTCGGAGGCGTGGATTTCGATGTCGTGCCCATCGGCGTCCGCCCAGTCTTCCAGGATGGCGATGGCGATCGAGTACGGTTCCTCGCCGGTCGAACAGGGCAACGACCAGATGCGGATCGGCCGCTGCCGCAGCTTCGCCAGATAGGGCAGCACCGCGCTGGTCAGGGCGGTGAACTGGTAGTCCTCGCGGAAGAAATAGGTCTCGTTGACCGTCATCGCGTTGACCAGAAGCTGCAGCTCCTGGCTCGCCGCATCGAAGCGCATCAGCGAGAAATAGTCGCGGAACCCGTCCGAGCCGGTGGCCCGGATGCGCTCCTGCACCCGCCGCTCGACGAAATAGCGCTTCTGCTCGTTGAACAGGATGCCGGTGTGGCGGTAGAAAAAGGCGCAGAATTTGGCAAACTCCTCGGCGGAAAGCGCAGGTTGCGTGTGGGGGGCCGGGGCCGGCAGAACAAAGTCCATCAGCCGGGTCCGATACGTTGCAAGGCGGCCTGCACGGCGAAGGCAATGAACTCCTCGTCGGGGAACCGCGCCGGCAGCGCGGCGAGGGCGGAGCGTGACGCCGCGTCGCCCATCTCGGCCAGGCCCTCGACCGCGGCGGCGCACACATTCACATGCGGTTCGCAGCGCAGCACTGCCTCCAGCCAGCGCGGCGCCTGCGGATGCGCCAGTGCGGCCAGCACGTTCACCGCGAAGATACGCACGTCGCTGTCGCTGTCTTCGAGCAGCGACCGGATGTGCGGCCCCAGCGCATCCGGCATTTTCTGCAGCGCCTCGATGACGCCGTTGCGCAGCGCCGTATCCTCGCTGCGCAGGTAGGGCAGCAGGAAGCGGACCGCCGCGTCGGACTGCAGGGCGATCAGGCTGGTGAGGATCACGCTGCGCACGCTCGCCGCCGGCTCGGCCCCGAGCCGCGCGCACAGATCGGCCGCGGCCTGCGGATGCGCGGCCAGATCGCGTGCCGCATGGCGCCGCCGCGAAGGCTCCGCCGCGTGCAGCATGGCCAGCAGCGTGGGCAAATCAGCCGGGTCATCGAGCGGTTCCGTACCGACGGAAGGCGATCCGGTGAAACGTTCAGCGTGCACGAGCGGCATGCGGCGTCTCCAAAGGGGCGGCGGCTGGCGGCAGCCACGCCACGAGCTGGTCGGCGATGCGGTCGGAGCGGACGACCACCGAGGCGCCGCCGCGGCGGATCAGCTCGCCCGGCATGCCGTGCACCACCGAACTGGCGGCGTCCTGGGCGATGGTGCGCCCACCGCTGCGCTGCAGCTCGGTCATCGCCTGGGCGCCGTCATCGCCCATGCCGGTGAGCTGTACGCCGATCAGCCGGTCGAACGGCACCACGTCCATGGCGCTGCGCACCAGCCTGGTCACACTCGGGTGCCAGAGATGATCGGCCGAGGCGGGCACCGGGGCGGCGACGAAGCCGGTGCCCCGGCGCAGCACCAGCAGGTCGGCATCGCCCTTGGCGACATAGACGGTGCCGGGCTCGATCGGCATTTGCTGCGCCGCCTCGACCACGCGCACCGTCGCATAAATCGTTCAGGCGGCGGGCGAACACGCCGGTGAAGCCGCCCGGCATGTGCTGGGCAATAAGCACGGACCAGGGGAACCCGGAAGGCAGGCGCGGCAGGATTTCCTCCAGCGTGCTCGGCCCGCCGGTCGACACGCCGACCAGCACCATGCCCGGCCGCCCCCCCGCCAGCCCGGGCAGCGCGCCGGCACCGCGGCCGGCGCGGGCGACGATGCGGCCGCGTTCGTCTTCCAGCCGCCCGCGCAGCCCGGCGGTGCGGCGCACCCGCGCACCCGCGGCCGCGCGCACCTTGGCGCGCAGCTCGGCACAGATGCGGTCGATCGACAGCGAAATCGTGCCGTCCGGCTTGCGGACGAAATCCACCGCCCCCAGGCTGAGCGATTGCAGCGTCGCCTCCGCCCCTTCGGCGGTGAGCGAGGACACCATGACCACCGGCTTCGGCCGCTGCACCATGATGCGCGACAGGCAGGTCAGCCCGTCCATTTCCGGCATGTTGATGTCGAGGGTGATGACATCGGGATCGAACCGTTCCAGCTCGGCCAGCGCCTCGGCGCCGTTGCGCACGGTCCTGACTTCGAACCCGCCCTCCGCCTCGAACAGCTCCTTCAGATGCCGGCGCATCAGCGCCGAGTCATCGGCAATCAGCAACTTGATCGTCATGTGTCGTGGCCTGTTCCGGGGTGGGTTGGGGGCCTGCCGGAGGCGGCGGTGCCGCCTCCGGCCGCGTCTCATGCCGCCCGCTTGAGCGCGTTCAGCTCCTGCCCGTTCAGCAGTTGGGTCACCTCCAGCAACAGGATCATTCGCTTCTGCGCTTCCAGGTTGGCCACGCGGCGGATCAGCCGTTTCTGCTCGTCCGACAGATCGGGCGTGGTGCCGACGAAACGCGCCGGGATGCGCATCACCTCGGAGACCGAATCGACGATGAAACCGGTCCGCACCCCGCGCAGGGTAAACACCATGATGCGCTGGCGATCGTTGCGCTCCGCCCCGGGCAGGCCGAAGCGGCGGCGCTGGTCCACCACCGGCAGCACGACGCCGCGCAGGTTGATGACACCCTCGACAAAATCCGGCGTCTTCGGCACCCGTGTCAGCAGGTCGGGCACCCGCACGATTTCCTGCACCGCATCGATGGGCACGCCGTATTCCTCGCCCATCAGACGGAACACGACGAACTGTTCCTCGTCGTCGTCGTTCGCGCTTGTCTGCTCCTCCGCCATAGCGGTTTCGCCTCCGTCCTGGACCACGCGGCGCAACTCGTCGGTGTTGAACATCCGCTCGGCCGACAGGATGGACACCAGACGGCGCCCTTCCTGCAGGCGGCAGATGGCACGCACGTCATCGAGGTGATAGTCGCGGGCGAGCAATGCGGGCATCGGCTCGACCAGGTCACGGCTGACCCGCAGCACTTCCTTGACGCTGTCCATCACCACGCCGACCGACAGCTCGCCGAGGGACACCACCACCACTTTGTTGGCCTCGGTGAGATCCGCGTGCGGCAGGTTGAACATCTCACGCAGGCTGACCAGCGGCAGCAGCCGGTCGCGCAGCGTGATCACGCCCAGCACATGGCCGGGTGCCTGCGGCACCTGGGTAATCCGGTCGGGCAGTTGCACGATCTCCTGCACCTGGCCGATCGGGAAGGCGTATTCCTGGCCGGCGACTTCGAAGCTGACCAGCTGGTCCTCGTCGATTTCGGCGGCGCCGGTATCACGCCGCGTCTCTGTCACCGCCGCGCCGGCATGCGCGGCGGCGCCCTCGCGGCCGGCGAAGGCGGTGAACTCGTGGCGGACCACGCGTCCGGCATCGAGGATCAGCACCATGGACTTGCCGTCCGTGTCCTTGATCATGCCGGTCAGCAGATCGGTCGCCACGGTGCCGCTGATGGTCGCGGCGGATTCGATCCGGTCCGCGTCCACGCTGGTGACATTGGCCATGCGGTCGACGATCAGGCCGACCGGACGACCCTGGTCGAGCACCACCACGCGGGTTGCGTCGTCGTGCAGGGCGGTGGGGAAGCGGAACACTTCGCGCAGGTTGATGACCGGCAGCACGGTACCGCGCAGGTTGGCCAGCCCCTCCATCGCCGGCGGGCTCATCGGCACCCGGACCACATCCGGCATGCGGATGATCTCCTGCACCTCCTCCAGCTTCACCGCGAATTTTTCGTCCTGGACGTGGAACATCACGAACTGGCTGGCATTTCCGCCGGAGGAAGCCGCATCGCGCCCTCCGGCGGGCCCGGCGGTGCCGGGCTCGACGACATCACTCATCGTTTTCTGGTCCTTCCCTGCAATCCCGCTCAGCGGGCCTGCAGCTCGTCGGCCAGCGAGGCAATCTCCTCGATGGCGGCGGCGAGTTCCTCCGCACCTTTCGACTGTTCCTTCGCCGCAGTGGTCGCCTCGCCGACGGCGCGCGAGGCCTGGTTGGCGGCGGCGGCAACCTGCTCGACGCCCTTCTGCACCTCGGCCACCATGCGCACGATGTCCGCACTGCCGGCCAGCACCTCGCGGTTGCCGGCCAGCACCGCCTGCACGTCGGTGGCGACGGTCTTGAGGTCGGTGGCGATCACCTTGTTCTTTTCCGCCTCGATTGCGGCGCTGTCGGCGATCTCCTGCAAATCGTTGCGGACGTTGACGATCTGATCCTGGATCGCCTTGACGATGTCCTTGATGCGTTCGGCGTTCTCGGCCGAATCGCGGGCCAGGTTGCGGATGTCGGTGGACACCACGGCGAAGCCTTTGCCGAACTCGCCGGCGCGGGCTGCTTCGACCGAACCGTTCACCGCCAGCATGTTGGTCTGGATCGAGACGGTAGTAATGGCGTCGACGATCTTGTCGATCCGGCGGCTGATCTGCTCGAGCGCGCCCACCTGGTCGCGGCTGCGGCGCCCGGCCGCCACCGATTGCAGCACGCCCTCGATCAGCTCCTCCACCGCGCCGCTGCTGGTGACGATCAGTTGCGCCGTCGATTCGGCCCGCTCCACCGTGTTCTGCGCCCGCTGCGTCGAGAGTTGCGCGCCGCGCTCGATCTGCGCGATCGCCGCCGAGGATTGCTGCGTGGCGGCGGCCTGCTGCTGGGCGCCACGGCCGATCTGCTCCAGCGCCGCCATGATCTGCGCCGCCGCGCGGTTGATTTCCTCGACCGCGCTCGACAGTTCCTCGGCCGCCGAGGCCACTTCCTCGGCGCTTTTGCCGATATCGGTGCTGTTCTTCAGCTCGTCGGCGATTTCCGACAGCTCCTGGGCGGCCTTCTCGCTCTGGGTCAGCGCCGCGGTCTGTTGTTCGACCGTGTTGGAGGCTTCCTGGCAGGCCGCGCCCTGTTCTTCGGCGGCGGCGGCGATCACTTCGGAGCCTTTCTGTGCTTCCTTGGCCGCTGCGTTGGATTCCTCGTTGGCGCGGGCGATTTCGATGCAGCTGTTCGCCACCTCGGTCAGCGCCGTGCGCACCTCATCGAGCTGGCGGGTGACGGTGGCGCCCTTTTCGACCTCCGCCTTGGCGGCCTGGGCCGACGCGCCGATGCCTTCGGCGATGATTTTCACCTCGTTCTGGATCTGGGCGATCAGGTCCTGGATTTCGCGGGCCGATTTTTCCGACGTTTCCGCCAGCGTGCGCACCTCGTCGGCGACCACGGCGAAGCCCTTGCCGTGCTGTCCGGCGCGGGCCGCCTCGATGGCGGCGTTCAGCGCCAGCAGATTGGTCTGATCAGCGATGCGCGCCACCGCCTTTACCACATCGCCGATGCTGGCGGCCTGCGCCTCGAGGTCCTGCACCCGGCGCACCGAGGCATCCTGCCGCTCGGAGGCTTTGCCGATGGCGGCCAGGGAGGCGCCGATCTGACCGGACACGCTGCCGACCAGGGCCTGCAGCCCTTCCGTCTTTTTCAGCGATGTCTCGGCATTCTCCTTGGCTTTCACGATCAGCCCGGCGCCATGGTTGACCGCCTTCAGCGACTGCGCCGCGGCGTTCGCGGCTTCCTCGGCGCCGGAGGCGATCTGCGCCGTGGCGCGCTGCAGTTCGGCCGCGGCGGAACTTGCCTCGGCGATGCCGCTGGCGAGCTGCGAGGTGGCGGCGGCGACCCGCTCGGCCGCCTTCTGCTGGCGGGCGAAGGTGCGCGCCTTACGTTTCTGCGCGTCGGCGAGCAGTCCGGGCGCTCCGGCGGATATCGTTCTGTCCGTGAGTTCAACGACATCGGCAGACGGTTTGGCGGCGATGCCAGCTTTTTTCACGAGGGCCATGATGGTTCCGGGCAATGCGGGTTGCGGTGCAGTGCGGCAGGGCCGCGCCAGCCGCAGGGTGCGCCCGACGTGTGAACAAACAATTTTTTGGGAGACCAGTCTTGGCGCGCGCGCCGGTCCTAGCGGGGCGTTGCCCCGCGTCCCACCAGGGGCTTTGCCCCTGGACCCCACCAAGGGCTGCGCCCTTGGAACCCTTGCTTAAGGAGCGGGGTCAAGGGGGCCACTGCCCCCTTGCGGGTCCAGGGCAGAGCCCTGGCCTTGCTTCAGGCCAGCATCGCCGCAATCGCCGCAGGGTCCACCGCCTCGATGCGGTCCGGCGACCAACGCGGCTGGCGGTCCTTGTCCACCACCATCGCGCGCACCCCCTCGGCAAAATCGGGATGGCGGGTCACGTGCCGGGTCAGCGCCAGCTCGGCCGCCAGCGCGTCGCGCAGCGACAACCCGGCGCCGCGGCGCACCGCGGCGAACGACCACATCACCGCCGAGGGCGACATCGCGCGCAGCGTCGCCAGCGTCTCGCGCGCCCAGTCGGTGCCTTCCTCCTCCAGCCGGGCCAGGATCTCCGGCACGCTGTCGGCGCCGAAGCAGCGGTCGATGGCGGCGCGGTGCGGGGCGAGGGAAAACGGCGGCAACGCGCGCGCATGCACCGCCACCGCCGCCACCCCGTCGCGCGCGAGGTCGGCGCGCAGGGCCGGCAGGTCGGCCTGCGGCACGAAATGGGTGGCGATGCCGGCATGCACCGCATCCGCCCCCTGCATGCGCGCCCCGGTCAGGCCCAGGTAAAGCCCGAGTTGCCCGGGCAGGCGCGGCAACATGAAGGTGGCGCCGACATCGGGGAACATGGCGATCGCGGTTTCCGGCATGGCGAACAGCCCGGCCTCGGTGCTCACCCGCATCTGCCCGTGCACCGACACCCCGATGCCGCCGCCCATGCAGATGCCGTCGATCAGCGCGACATAGGGCTTGGGGTATTCGTCGATGCTGGCGTTCAGCGCGTATTCCTCGCGAAAGAACGTCTCCACCGCAGCGGCCTCGCCGGCCTGCGCGAGCGTGCGCATGGCGCGGATGTCGCCGCCCGCGCAGAAGGCGCGCCCGCCCGCGCCCTCGATCACCACCGCGTGCACGCCAGGGTCGTCGCGCCACGCGTCCAGCGCCGCCTGCATCGCCCGGATCATGGCCAGGTCGAGCGCGTTGAGCGCCTTCGGCCGTTCGAGAAGAATATGGCCGATCCGGCCGTCCTGGCTGGCAACCACGCTGGCATTGGTCATTCGGAACCCCCCCGGTGCTGGCGAGACCCCTATATCGCCTCCATCGCCGCCCGCCCAGAGTGCGGCGGGGCAGCGAGGCCATTGCCGGATGCGCCCGGTTTGCCGAAAGTCCGCCCGGCACCGCATCCGGCCGGAGGAGTTGCGCCCTGTCCGCCCATCCCGTCACCGCCCTGCGCACGCCCTCGCGCACCCAGGCGCCCGACAGCGTTGCGGCCGCGCAGCCGCCGGCCGCGGCGCTGCGGGGCGTGCGGCTGCGCCGCGCGCGCGGGCCGGCGTCACCTGGTATCGACCTTCAGGTGGCGGAAGGCGAGACGCTGGTGCTGCTCGGCCCGGAAGGCGCCGGCAAGACCGAAATGCTGGACCTGCTGGCCGGCTTCGCCCGGCCGGCGACCGGCGAGGTGCTGCTGGACGGGCGCCCGGCGGCGGGCCTGCCGCCGCACCGGCGCGGGCTGGGGCTGGTGCTGCGCGACGATGGCCCGCTGGCGCACCTGACCGTCGCCGGCACGATCGGCTTCGCCCTGGCGGCCAGCGGCGCCGCCACCGGCGGGGAGGCGGCCGGCGCGATCCTGCAGGCCCTCGGCCTTGCCGGGCTGGGCGATCGCCGTGCCCGCGACCTTTCGCCCGAGCAACGCGTCCGCGCCGCCTTCGCCCGTGCCCTGGTGGGCCGGCCCCGGCTGCTGCTGCTGGACGAGCCCTTCGCCGGGCTCGACGCCGCCGACCCGCGACAGCGTGCTGGACGATCTGCTGCCGGTGCTGGCCGCCACTGGCGCCGCCTGCGTGCTGGCGACAAGCGACGCCGCCCTGGCGCTGGCGCTGGGGGGGCGGGCGGCGGTGCTGGAGGGCGGCAAGCTGCTGCAGTCCGGACCGGTGCAGCTTTTGTATGACGCGCCGGCCACCGCCCGCGTCGCGCGCCTGCTCGGCGAGGCCAACTTCCTGCCCGGAACCGTCCAGAGCCTGGACGACGACATCGCGCTGGTGCGGCTGGATTGCGGCCTGACAGTGGAAGCCACCGCCACCGCCGCAGAGCCCGGCGGCGCCTGCCTGGTGTTCGTCCGCCCCGAGCGCATCGCGGTCGCCGCCGGGACGGCCGCCGCAATGGGCGAGGGCGCGCTGCCGGCCACGGTGACCGCGCTGGCCTGGCGGGGCGACCATGTGCGCCTGACCCTGGCGCTCGGCGAGACGGCGCCGGCGACGTTGGTGGTGACGCGGCCGGCGGGGGTGCCGCTGGCGGGCCTGGCGGCCGGGCAGGCGGCGGCGGTCGCTTGGCAGGCTCGGCATGCGCGGGTGCTGGGGTGAGGAAGGAAGGCCAGGGCAGAGCCCTGGCCTTCCTTACCCTCACACCAGCACCGGCCTGACGCGCCGCAGCATTGCCCTGTCGGCCCGGGGGCGATACGGTCCCGCCCGGCCGTTGTGAGCCGCTCTAGTGCCGGATACCGAATGACATGATGCTGCGCGCCCTCCTGGCGGCCGGCCTTCTCGCCCTTGCCGGGCCTGCAACCGCGTGGGCGCGCGACTTCACGGTGGCGCTGCAGGCGGGCGATCCTGTACAGGTCCTGCGGCAGGTCTATATCGCCCCGTTCGCCGCCGCCGGGGCGAAAGTCGATACCGTCACCCGCCCGGCCGGGCCGGACGCATGGCGCGCCGAAGCCGCCTGGGACGTGGTGGAGATCAGCGGCGCCGAGCTGCCGCCGGCCTGTCAGTCCGGGGCGGTGGAAAAGCTCGACTGGTCGGCTCTGGGCGGGCGCGACCATATGCTGCCGCAAGGCGCCAGCGATTGCGGCCTGGGCGCCTTCGCGCACGCCACCGTGCTGTCCTGGGACCGCGCCAAGTTCCCGGGCACGCCGACCTGGCAGGATTTCTGGGACATCGCCCGCGTGCCCGGCAAGCGCGGCCTGCGCCGCTCGCCGCACGGCACGCTGGAAATCGCCCTGCTCGCCGATGACGTGGCACCCGGCGACGTGTACCGCGCATTGCGCAGCGACGACGGGGTGGAGCGCGCCTTCCGCCGGCTCGACCAGCTCTCGCCCTATATCGTCTGGTGGACGCCGGGAGGGCGCGACGCGCTGCATCTGCTCGCCTCCGGCGAAGTGCTGATGACCAGCGCCGAATCGCCGCCGATCGTGCTGGCAAACCGCGGCGGCAAACACAATTTCGGGGTGCAATGGACGGGCGGGCTGGTCGAGGCGAATTACTGGGCGATCGTGAAGGCCAGCCCGAACCTGGCCGAGGCGCAGCATTTCCTGGCGTTTGCCGCCGATCCGAAAGTGCAGGCGCGGCTGCCGGAGGCCGGTGGTCTGGGCGGACTGGCGAAAGGGTCGAATGATGGGCTGGCGCCGGACCTGCTGGCCGCCTCGCCGACCGCCAATGCCGGCACCCTGGCCGTCGACACGGCGTTCTGGCGCGACAACGGCGAGAAACTCCAGACCAGGTTCGATGCCTGGCTGGCGCATTGACCGGGTGACATTGCGATGACCGCGGCGGACATTTTCGCGGCGGTCGTGCTGCAGGCACTGACGGCGACTGTCATCGCTGTGCTCCTCGCCGTGCCGCTCGGCATGGCGCTGGCCAGGCTGCCGGCGCGCGGGGCAGCGGCGCTCGGCGCGCTGGTGGTGCTGGCCGCGCTGCTCGCCGCGCCCGATCTCGGCCTGCTGCCGGATGGCGAACCTCTGGTGGCGGAAGCGGCGGAGGTGCTGCCCTTCGTGGCGCTGCCGTTGGGCCTGGGGCTGCGGCGCATTCCCGCGACGACCCTGCGGATCGCCGCCAGCCTGGCGCCGCCCATGGCGGTGATCCGGCTGGTCTGGCGCAAGCTCGCCTTGCCCTGGCTGATCGGCGGCCTCGCAATGGGCTTCGGCCGCGGGCTGTTGGGCGCCGGGCTGGGCTGGCCGGCCGCGCTGCTAATGGCCGCCGGCGCATGGCCGCTGTTGCTGGCCCTCACCGCGCCGGAGGCGTGATGGCGGCCACCGCGGTGCTTGCGTCCGAGCCGCGCGACGGGGAACGGGCGCTGTCATTGCGCGGCCGGCTGGACGTGACCGCCGCCGGCAAGCTCTGGGCCGAGGCGCTGCGGGCCGCCGCCGCGCAGCCCGCCCGCACGCTGGTCATCGACCTTGCCGACCTGGAGAGCTGCGACACCGCCGGGGCGGCGCTGCTGCTGGCCATGGCGGAGGCCCGCCCCGGTGCCACGCTGGCGAACGCCAGGCCACAGGTGGCCTCCGTGCTGGCGCGCGCCCGCGAGGCCCTGGCCGAGCCGCCGCGCCTGCCGCCGGCGCCGCCGGTGCCCTGGCGCGTGGTGATCGTTCATGGGCTTGCCGCCGCCGGCGACGGGTTTGCCTGGCTGGGCGAGGCGCTGGTGGCGGTGGCGCGGCTGCCTTCACGGTCGCGCCAGTTCCGCAGCGTCGATCTGCTGCGCACCGCCGACCAGGCCGGCGTGCGGGCGGTGCCGCTGGTGCTGATGATCGGCATGCTGATGGGGCTGATCATGGCCTTCCAGTCGCTGGTGCCGATGCGCCGCTTCGGCGCCGACCTGTATGTGGCCAATCTTGTCGCCATGAGCCTGCTGCGCGAACTCGGGCCGTTGCTGGCCTCGGTGGTGCTGGCCGGCCGCTCCGGGTCCGCCTTCGCCGCCGAGATCGGCACCATGAAAGTCAACCAGGAGATCGATGCCCTGGCCACCATGGGGATCGACCCGATGACCATGCTGGTGCTGCCGCGCATGGCCGCGGCCATGCTGATCACGCCGGCGCTGACGGTGCTGCTGGAAATTGCCGGGCTGGCGGGCATGAGCGTGGTGCTGGTGGCCTCCGGCTTTCCCCTGGCGGCGATCGGCAACCAGATCATCTACTGGGTGGCGCCGTCGGATTTCTACGGCGGCATGGCCAAGGCCATGGTGTTCGGCGTGGCGGTGGCGGCGATCGGCTGCCGCGCCGGGCTCGCCGCCGGCAACGGGCCGCGCGCGGTGGGCGAGGCGGCGACGGAAGCGGTGGTCGGCGGCATCGTCGCCACCATCATGCTCGACGGGCTGTTCGCCGTGCTGTTCTACCGGCTCGCCCTGTGACGGCGCCGCCTTTGACCGGCTCCGTGCTGCGCGCCACCGGGCTGGCCCAGAGCTTCGGCAACCGTACGATCTACCGCGACGTGAGCTTCGACGTGGCCGCCGGCGAAGTATTCGTCATCCTGGGCGGCTCGGGCTGCGGCAAGTCCACCCTGCTGCGCCAGTGTATCGGCCTGCTGACGCCGACCGCGGGCGACGTTGAATTGCTGGGCTGCGACCTCGCCACCGCCGCGCCGGCCGCGCGCGAGGCGGTGCTGCGGCGCATCGGCGTGATGTTTCAGTCCGGCGCTCTGTTCGGCAGCATGACGCTGCTGGAAAACATCATGCTGCCGCTGGAAATGCACACCGATCTGCCGCCGCGCGCCCGCCGCCGCGTGGCGCGGCTGAAGCTCGGCCTGGTCGGGCTGGCCGATTCGGCGTCGCTGCTGCCGGCCGAGATTTCCGGCGGCATGGCCAAACGCGCGGCGATCGCCCGGGCGCTGGCGCTCGACCCGCCGCTGCTGCTGCTCGACGAGCCGTCGGCCGGCCTCGATCCGGTCACCTCGGCCGGGCTCGACCGGCTGATTCTGGAACTGCGGCACGATCTCGGCCTGACCTTCGTGGTGGTCACGCATGAACTCGCGTCGATCCTTGCCATTGCCGACCGTTGCCTGATGCTGGACAGGGGCGCACAGGGCGTGATCGCCAGCGGCGATCCGCGCCGGCTGCGCGACGAAAGCGAGGACCCCAAAGTGCGCGCATTCTTCCGCCGGCAGGCAGCATGACCAGCCCGCGCGGCACGTTTCTGCGGGTTGGGCTGCTGGTGGCGATGGGCATTGCCGGGTCGCTCGGGCTGGTGCTGTTCCTCGGCGGCAACCGCATCCGTCACGGGCAGGTGTTCGAGACCTATTTCCAGGAGAGCGTGCAGGGGCTGGAGGTTGGCGCGCCGGTGAAGTTCCGCGGCGTCTCGCTCGGCGAGGTGACCGAAATCGGGCTGGTCAGCGCGATCTACAAGGCGCCCGATGTTCTCGGCGCGACCTACCGTCTGGTCTATGTCCGTTACATCATCGATCTCGCCCGCACCGGCCGCCCGGCTGGCCTGGACACGGCGGTGAGCACCGGGTTGCGGGCGCGCCTGGCCAGCCAGGGCATTACGGGGCTGTCCTATATTGAGCTCGATTTCGTCGATCCGGCGCAGTACCCGGTCCCGGCGGTGCCGTGGACGCCGACCTATGAGGTGATCCCCTCGGTGCCGAGCACGCTCGCCCAGGTGCAGGACGCGGCCCAGACCCTGCTTGCGCATATCAATGCGGTGGACCTGGTTGGGCTCAGCCACACCGCCCAGCGTCTGCTGGACGATTTGGACCGGCAGCTTGCCGAGGGGGGCGACGCGCGTCAGGCCCTGGCCGGCGCCGCGGCGCTGATGGGAACCGCCCGCGAGGCGCTGCAGGGCGCGGACCTGCCGGGGCTGGCGGCCGAGCTGCGCGGCGCCGCCGCTGGGGCGCGCGCCCTGGTGAGCGGTCCGCAGGGGCGCGAAGCCCTGGCCGCCGCCACCCGCGCGGCCGACCGGCTGGCCGACGCCGCGGCCAAGCTGCCGGCGCTGGTAACGGCACTGCAAACGACGGTGCAGCGCACCAGCGGCGACGTGGCGGACCTGCAATCCGGCCTGATCCCCCTGCTGCGCGACGCCCGCGCGGCAGCCGCCAACCTGCGCGAGACCACCGAGGCGTTGCGCCGCTATCCGGCCGGCGTGCTGCTCGGCGGCCCGCCGCCGCGGGAGAACGAAAAATGAGGCGCCGCGCGCTGCTTGCCGCCCCGCTGGCCGTTGCCGGCTGCGGGCTGGAAACCCGGCCCTACGCCGAGCGCCGGCAATGGCCGCTGCTGGTGCACCGCCCGCAGGCGCTGCCGCCGCGCACCGGCGGCCCCGTGCTGCTGGTGCGCAGTTTCACCGCCGGGCCGGGCATGGAGGCCCGCGGCCTGCAATCCGTGCAGCCCGACGGCAGCATCCGCACGGAATTTTACGAGCAATGGTCGGTGCTCCCGGCCGAGGCGGTGGAGGAAGCGGTGCGCACCTGGCTGGCGCAGTCCGGCCTGTTCTCCGCCGTGCTGGCGCCGGGCAGCCGGCTTGCGGCTGAGCTGGTGCTGGAGGGCGAACTCGATGCGCTGTGGACGGTGCCGGCGGAGAACACGGCGCGCGCGGTGCTCGGGCTGACGCTGGTGGCGCAGGAGGCCACCACGACGCGGCTGGTGCTGCAGCGACGGGTGGAGGCGGCGGCGGCATTGGCGGGCGGGACGCCGCGGGATGCGGTGGCGGCGATGACGGGGGCGGTTGGGGGGCTGTGCGAGCGGATCGAGGGGGCGGTGCGGAGCCGCTAAGCAAGCAAGGCCAGGGCTCTGCCCTGGACCCGCCAAGAGGCAGTGGCCCCCTGGACCCCGCTACTTAAGGAATGGGTTCCAAGGGGCCACTGCCCCTTGGCGGGTCCAGGGCAGAGCCCTGGCCTTGCTTCCTTAGCGATCAAACAATCAGCACCGCCCGAAAGTCATTCACATTGGTCAACGTAGGCCCGGTCAGCACCCGATCGCCCAGGCGTTCAAAGAAAGCGTGCGCATCGTTATCGGCCAAGGCCGCCCGGGCATCGGCGCCACGCGCCAGTGTATCGGGCATAACAATCGCGCCGGCCGCGTCGTCGCTCCCGTCGATCCCGTCGGTATCCCCGGCAATCGCCCAGATGCGCGGCGCGCCGGCCAGTTCGATGGCCAGCGCCAGCAGGAACTCGACATTGCGCCCGCCCCGCCCGCGCCCGCGCACGGTCACGGTCGTTTCGCCGCCCGAGAGCAGCACGCAGGGGGCGGCGGCGGGCTGACCGTGCCGTTCCACCTGGCGGGCGATGCCGGCCATGACGCGGGCCACTTCGCGGGCCTCGCCCTCGATCGCATCACCCAGGATGACCGGCGTGATGCCGGACGCGCGGGCAACCGACGCCGCCGCTTCCAGCGAGCGCTGCGGCGTCGCGATCAGCGTGGTTTGGGTGCGGGCGAGGCGGGGATCGCCCGGCTTGGGGGTTTCGTCGGTGGCGGCGGCCAGATGGCGTCGCACCGGCTCGGGCGGGACGATGCCGTAGCGGTCGAGGATTTCCCGCGCGTCGGCGAAGGATGTCGGGTCGGCGATGGTGGGGCCGGAGGCGATCACCGCCGGGTCGTCGCCGGGTACATCCGAAATCAGCAGCGCGTGGCAGCGCGCCGGCCAGGCGGCCGCGGCCAGCCTTCCGCCCTTGATGGCGGAGAGGTGGCGGCGGACGCAATTCATCTCCTGAATGGTCGCGCCCGAGCGCAGCAGCGCGCGGTTCACCGCCTGCTTGTCGTCCAGGGTCAGGCCCGGCGCCGGCAGCACCAGCAGCGACGAGCCGCCGCCGGAGATCAGGGCGATCACCAGATCGTCTTCGGTCAGGCCCTGCACCATTCCGAGGATGCGGCGGGCGGCGTCCTGGCCCGCCTGGTCGGGCACCGGATGCGCGGCTTCGATGATCTCGATGCGCCGGCAGGGCGCCGCGTGGCCATAGCGGGTGACCACCAATCCCTCGAGGGGACCGGGCCAGTGCGCCTCCAGCGCCGCGGCCATGGCGGCCGACGCCTTGCCGGCGCCGACGACGATGGTCCGCCCCGCCGGCGGGGCGGGCAGATGCGGCGGCAGGCACAGGCCCGGGTCGGCGGCGGCGATCGCGGCCGAGAACATGGCCCGCAGCAGCCCGGCGGGATCAGGCATGGGGGCCGCCGATTTCATGATCGGCCAGCAGTTCCAGCGCCCGCACCATGGCGGAATGGTCCCATTTGCCGCCGCCACGGGCGGCGCAGGCGTTGAACAGCTCCTGGCAGGTCGCCGTGTTCGGCAGGCTGATATGGAGCGATTTCGCACCTTGCAGCGCCAGGTTGAGGTCTTTCTGATGCAGCTCGATGCGGAACCCCGGATCGAAGCGGCGCTGCACCATCCGCTCGCCATGCACCTCCAGGATGCGCGAACTGGCGAACCCGCCCATCAGCGCCTGGCGCACGCGCGCCGGATCGGCGCCGGCCTTGGAGGCGAACAGCAGCGCCTCGCCCACCGCCTCGATGGTCAGCGCCACGATGATCTGGTTGGCGACCTTGGTGGTCTGGCCGTCGCCGTTGCCGCCGACCAGGGTGACGTTGCGGCCCATTTTCTCGAACAGCGGCCGCACCCGTTCGAACGCCGCCGCCGGGCCGCCCGCCATGATGGTCAGCGAGGCCTCGCGTGCGCCGACCTCGCCGCCGGAGACCGGCGCATCCAGGTAGTCGCAGCCGAGCGCGTTGATGCGGCGGGCGAATTCCTTGGTCGCGATCGGCGAGATGGAGCTCATGTCCACCACCACGCGACCGGGGGCAAGGCCCTCGGCGACGCCGTCCGGGCCGAACAGCACGGCTTCGACATGCGGCGTGTCCGGCACCATCAGGATGATGATGTCGGCCTGGGACGCGACCTCGCGGCCCGACCGGCAGGCGAGGGCACCGGCATCGAGCAGTTCCTGCGGCAGGCCACTGGTGCTGTGCAGGAACAGCGTGTGGCCGGCGGCCTGCAGGTGACCCGCCATCGGCCGCCCCATGATGCCGAGCCCGATGAACCCGACCTTGCTCATGCGGCGCCTCCCTTGCCCGGTGCCGTCGCTGCGTTGTCCCCGCCGATCGCCGCGCGCATGCGGGCAACCAGGGTGCTGCTGCCGGCGGCGAGAATGCCGACATCGCTGCCGATCGCCACGTAAGTGAATCCCATGGCGAAATAGCGCCGCGCGTCGGCCTCGACCGGGGCGAGGATGCCGGCCGGCTTGCCGGCGGCGCGGATGCGCGCGCAGGCGCCGGCGATCGCGTCCTGCACGTCGGGGTGGGCGGCATTGCCGAGATGGCCGAGATCGGCGGCGAGGTCGCTCGGGCCGATGAACAGCCCGTCGATGCCATCGACGGCGGCGACGTCTTCCAGGGCGGCCAGGGCGGCGCGGGTTTCCAGTTGCACCAGCACGCAGAGGTCCTGCTGCGCAGTGAGAAGGTAGCCGGGCACGCGGCCGAAGCGGTTGGCGCGATGCGCGACCGACACGCCGCGGATGCCGTGCGGCGGATAGCGGGTGGCGGCGACCGCCGCGCGCGCCTCCGCGCCCGACTGCACGAAGGGCACCAACAGACTGCGCGCGCCGATGTCGAGCAGGCGCTTGATCAGCACCGCGTCGTTCCAGGCGACGCGCACCACCGGCTCGGCGGTGCCGGCGGCCAGCCCCTGCAACTGCGCCAGCACGTCCATCGGGCCGCTCGGCGCGTGCTCGGTGTCGACCACGATCCAGTCATAGCCGGCATAGGCGAGCACCTCGGCCACGACGTTGCTGCACAGGCTGCTCCATAGGCCGATCTGCGGGCGCTGTTCGCGCAACGCGGCCTTCAGGGCGTTCGGGGGAAGGCTGGCGGAGGCGGACATTGGGGCGGCCCTTCTTCGGGGAATGGACGGATCGGGTTTCCTCGCGTTCAGAGCTAGGCGATGGATTGATGCCTGTCTAAGCTAAATCACGCATTGTTCGATCCAGGTCAGGCATCGATGTTCGAACTCAGCCAGCTGCGCTGCTTCGTCGCGGTCGCCGGGGAGCTGCATTTCGGCCGCGCCGCCGCGCGACTGAACATGACCCAGCCGCCGCTGAGCCGGCAGATACAATTGCTTGAGCACGCGCTCGGCATCCTGCTGCTGGAGCGCACCAGCCGGTCGGTGCGGCTGACGCCGGCCGGGCGGGCGTTCCTGCCGGACGCAAGCCGCATCCTCCAGCTTGCCGAGGGCGCGGGGCTGGCCGCCCGGCGGGTGGCCCGGGGCGAAGCGGGATCGATCGCGCTCGGCTGCACGGCCGCCGCCAGCTATGCCCTGTTGCCCCGCCTGATTGCCTTCGCCGCCGTGGCGCTGCCCGGCATCAACGTCGTGCTGAAGGAAATGGTCACCGCCGAGCAGATGGAGGCGCTGGCCGCCGGCCAGCTCGATCTCGGTCTGGTGCGCCATCCGTTCGACCGCAGGCGGGTGGAGTCGGCCTGCATCCTGCGCGAGCACCTGTTGCTGGCGGCACCGCGGGATCATGCGCTTTCCAGCGGGAAGGAGCCGGAGATCGCCGACCTGGACGGGCAGGATTTCGTGATGTGGTCGCCGCTGGAGGCGCGCTATTTCTTCGACCTGGTGACCGGGCTGTGCGCCACCGCGCTCGTGGTGCCGCGGCATGTGCAGTTCATCACCCAGACCCACACCATGCTTGCCCTGGTCGGCGCCGGACTCGGTCTGGCGCTGGTGCCGGAGGCGGCGCGGACGCTGCATTTCGGCGGCGTGGTGCTGCGCCCGATCCGCTGCCATCCGCCGGCGGTGGCGGAGCTGCATCTGGTCTGGCGGCGCGACGCCAGCAACCCCGCTTTGCCTGGCTTCCGGGACGCGATCCTGCAACGCTTCGCGGCTGCGGGAGGGCGGCCGGCATGATCAGGGAAGCCGACGACGCGCGTGGTCTGTCGCGGGGAGATTGCGGCGCAGGTTCCGCCGCCTAACCGGTGCCGCCGCGCCCCCAGCGCGCCACCAGGCCGCGTAGATCGTCAAGCCGGAACGGCTTGGCGAGATAATCGTCCATCCCCGCCGCCAGGCACCGGTCGCGGTCGCCCTCGACGGCGTTCGCCGTCAGCGCCACGATCGGCGTGCGCCGCCCGCCCGGCACCTCGTGGGCGCGGATCGCCGCGGTCGCCTCGTAGCCGTCCATGTCGGGCATCTGGCAGTCCATCAGCACCAGATCATAGCGTTCGGCTGCCAGAAGCTCCACCGCCTCGCGCCCGGTGGAGGCGGTCTGCACCGAGCAGCCGAGCCGGGCCAGCATACCCAGGCCGACCAGCAGGTTCACCTTGTTGTCCTCGACCAGCAGAACGCGCACGGCGGACCGCACCGGCACCGCCGCAACCGGCTCGGGCGGCGGCGGCGGTGCCGCAGGGGCGGGTTCCGCCGCCGCAGCGCGGGCGAACCGGGCGGTGAAGCGGAACGTCGAGCCCGCGCCCGGGGTGCTGCGCACCGAAATGCCGCCGCCCATCAGCTCGCACAGATGGCGCGATATCGCCAGCCCCAGGCCGGTGCCGCCATAGCGCCGCGTTGTTGTTCCGTCGGCTTGGGCGAAGGCGTCGAAGATGCGCGCCTGCTGGTCTTCCGCAATGCCCGGTCCGGTGTCTTCGACGGTGAAGGCCAGCACGACGGTGCCGTCCTTGCTGCCTTCCTCCGCCGGTTCCATTGCCACGCGCACCGCCACGCGTCCCTGCTCGGTGAACTTCACCGCGTTGCCAACCAGGTTGGTCAGCACCTGGCGCAATCGCCAGGGGTCGCCGATGAGGCGCTGCGGCACGCTGGCGGGCAGCAGCACGGCGGTCGACAGGCCGCGGTCCAGGGCGGAATCGCGGAACGGTGCGACCACGTCCTGGATCAGCGGGCCGAGATCGAACGGCACCGCTTCGATTTCGACGTGTCCCGCTTCGATCTTTGACAAATCGAGCACGTTTTTCACCAGGCTCAGCAGCGCATCGCCCGACAGCCGGGCGGTTTGGACATATTCACGCTGCGCCGGCGTCAGGTCGGTGCGCAGCAGCAACTCGGTCATGCCGATAACCCCGTTCAGCGGTGTGCGGATTTCGTGACTCATGTTGGCCAGGAATTGCGACTTCGCCCGGTTGGCCGCCTGCGCTGCCTCGACCGCGTCGGCCAGCGCCGCCGCCAGCCGCTCGTTGCGCAGCCGGCCGAGCAGCGCCTCCACCACCGAGCCATGCGCGCCGCGCAGCAGCATGAGCAGCACCGCCACATAGACCTGCGACAGCATCAGCAGCACGACGTTCATCCGGGTGGAGTTGAAGATGCCGTAGGCCAGTCCGGTCGGCAGCACGGCCAGCAGGATGAAGGCGCGCGCGGCGGCCGGAACCGTGAGCGAGGTGGCGACCGCGGCGGCGGCCATCGCCACCACGACGATGTCGACGAAACTCCGCGCGTCCGGGCCGCCCAGCCGCACCACCGCGAGCCCGAGCGCGCCCCACATCGCACCCGTCAGGCCCGACAGGACCACGGCCTGGCGGATGAACCGGTTCACCGCGGCCTCCGGCGGCGCCGGCCCTGCCGCCTCGACTTGCCGCCGCAGGCGCAGGCGGAGCAGGGCGGGCACGCCCAGCAGCACCATCCAGGCTGCCAGTCCGGGAGCGGAGGTGGGCGACCACAGCACCGATATGACGAACAGGGCCACCAGGATGTTACCGGTGACGGCCAATGGCAACTGGCGGGCGGCGGTGAGCAGTTCGGCGCGCCGGATGGCGGCGATTTCATCGCCGGCGGGCGGTGGGATCGCGCCCACGCCCAGCTTCAGCCCGACCTGCCGGACGGTTCGTTCGAGATTACCCCGCAGCGTCAACCCGCGGCCCTCTCCTGTGTTCTGGCCGGTGTGCCGTTACGCGGGTGGGTTGAGGGACTGCAAGAGGAAAGGAAGGCCAGGGCTCTGCCCTGGACCCGCCATGCGCGCAGCGCGCCTTCGCGCGACGAGGCAGTGGCCCCTTTGACCCCATTACTTAAGTCCGGGGTCCGGGGCGGCGCCCCGGCCGATCAGAGATTCAGTTCCCCGAATCCCCGCCCTGCATTCACCATTTCGTGCAACAACGGCGCCGCTTCCCACCCAACCCCATCGCGGGCATGGATCGCCTCGATCCGCCGCAGCATCTCGCCGACTCCGATCCCGTCCGCCTCGTGCATCGGTCCGCCTCGCCAGGACGGATAGCCGTAGCCGTTGACCAGCACCACGTCGATGTCCGAGGGCCGCTGGGCGATGCCCTCGCCGAGGATTTTCGCCGCCTCGTTCACCATGGCGGCGTGCACCCGCTCGACGATTTCCGCCCCCGTCACCGCCCGCCGGGCGATGCCCTTGGCGGACGAGGCACGCTCGACCAGGTCCGTCACCAGCGGGTCCACCTCCCGCCGCCCATTCGTGTGGAGGTAATAACCGGCGCCGGTTTTCTGCCCGAAGCGGCCGCGTTCGCAAATCCAGTCGGCGACCGGCACATACCGCGCCCGTGGGTCGCGCGCCGGGGCCAAACGCTTGCGGGTTGCCCAGCCGATGTCGAGCCCGGCCAGGTCGGCCACCGCGTACAGGCCCCATGGCGAAGCCGTACGCTTCCAGCGCGGCGTCCACGTCCTGCGGGTAGGCGCCGTCCTCGAGCAGGAAATCGCATTGCTGCCGCCAGCGGGAGAAGATGCGGTTGCCGATGAAGCCCTCGCACACGCCGGCGATCACCGGCACCTTGCCGATGCGCCGCGCGAGCGCCAGCGCGGTGGCCAGCGCTTCCGGTGCGGTGCGCCCGCCGCGGACGATTTCCAGCAGCTTCATCACATGCGCCGGGCTGAAGAAATGCAGCCCGAGCACCCGCTCCGGCGCATCGACCACGTCGGCCAGCAGATCGATGTCGAGATACGAGGTGTTGCTGGCCAGCACGCAGTCGCGCCGCACGAGGGGGGCAAGGCGGCGGAAAACGTCGCGTTTTGCGCCGAGGTCTTCGATGATCGCCTCGACCACCAGCGCCGCTTCCGCGAGCGAGCCGAGGTCGGTGGTGAAGCGGATGCGGCCCATGCGGTCTTCCAGCGCCGCCTCGGTCAGCCGCTTACCCTTCACCTGGCGCTCGTAGATCAGGCAAATGCGACTTTCCGCCGCCCGCGCCGCTTCGGCCGAGGCTTCCACCAGGGTTACCTCCAGCCCGGCGTCGGCCAGCGCGATGGCGATGCCCGCGCCCATGGTGCCGCCGCCGATCACGCCGCAGCGCTGCACCGGCCAGGGCTTGGCGTCATGGCCTGGCCCCGGCGGCAGGCGGGCGGCCATGCGCTCGGCGTGGAACAGGTAGCGCAGCGCCCGGCTTTGCGGGCCGGTGCGCAAGGCCAGCGAGGCGAGGCGCTCGCGCTCCAGGGCTTCGTCGAAGGGCAGGTCGAGCGCCCAGCCCACCGCCTCGGCGGCCGCCACCGGAGCGATGGCGCCGCGCGCGCGGCGGGCCGCGGCGGCGACGGCCGCATCGAAGGCGGCGCGGGCTTCGGCGGATGCGATGTCGGGTACCGCGCGGTCGCGCGCCCGCGGCAGCGCGCCGGCGGCGGCCAGCGCGCGCGCGCGTTCGATCGCCACGCGGCGCAGATCGGTGGCGATTTCGTCCACCAGCCCCAGCTTCAGGGCTTCGTCGGCTTGCAGGTGGCGGCCGGTGGTGACCAGGTCGAGCGCCGCCATCGCCCCGGCCAGGCGCGGCGCACGCTGGGTGCCGCCGGCGCCGGGGATCAGGCCGATGCGGCTTTCCGGCAGCCCGACGCTTGAATCCGGCGCCAGGATGCGGGCGTGGCAGGCCAGCGCCAGCTCGAACCCGCCGCCCAGCGCGGTGCCGTGCAGGGCGGCGACGAAGGGTTTTGCCGACGCCTCGATGGCGGCGTTGAGGGTGCCAGTGGTGATGTCGGGCGGCGGCTGGTCGAACTCGCGGATGTCAGCGCCGGCGATGAAGGTGCGGCCGGCGCAGGCGATCACCGCGGCGTGCAGGATTTTGTCGGCCGCCACTTCCTGCACCGCGGCCAGCAGGTCGCGGCGCAGCGGGATCGACAGCGCGTTCACCGGCGGGTTGTCGATGACGATCACGGCCACGTCGCCGTGGCGTTCGAGGGTGACCAGGGGTTTCATGCTCGCGTCTTCTTGGTTTCGTTCGAAGCGGAGTATGGAAGCGCGCCGCCGCGTCTGAAAGGGCCGGGCGAAGATTGACGCCATTTGGCAGACAGGCGCAGGGTTGTTGGCTGACTGCAAGGACGCGCACTCATGAACAAGAAGGCCGCCAGACACGCGCCGGAACCGCCGCAGCCGCTCGCCGCGGACCCGCTGCAAGATGCTTCCGGGTCCCCGGTGAAACTGACCGGGAAGGACTACCAGCACGACCTGCGAAAGCTGCACGTCGAACTGGTGAAGCTGCAGCGCTGGGTGGTGCACGCGGGTTTGAAGGTCGTCGTTGTGTTCGAGGGGCGCGACGGCGCGGGCAAGGGCGGCGCCATCAAGGCGATCACCGAGCGCGTCAGCCCGCGGGTGTTCCGGGTGGTCGCCCTGCCGGCGCCGACCGAGCGCGAGAAGTCGCAGATGTATGTGCAGCGCTACCTGACGCATCTGCCGGCGGCCGGCGAGGTCGTGATCTTCGACCGGTCCTGGTACAACCGCACCGGCGTCGAGCGGGTGATGGGGTTTTGCACGGAACAGCAGACCAACGACTTCCTCAAGGCGCTGCCCGCCATGGAACAGAACATTGTCGGCTCCGGCATCATCCTGCTGAAATACTGGCTGGAGGTCAGCGAGGAAGAACAGACAAGGCGGCTGCAGGCGCGCATCGACGATGGCCGCAAGCTGTGGAAGCTGTCGCCGATGGACCTGAAATCATACAGCCGCTGGTATGATTATTCGCGTGCCCGCGACGCCATGTTCGCCGCCTCCGACACTGCCTGGGCGCCCTGGTGGGTGGTGCCGTCGGACGACAAGAAGCGCGCCCGGCTGAACGTGATCGCCCACCTGTTGAAGCGGGTTCCCTACGAGGACGTTGAACAGGAGGAGATCAAGCTGCCGAAGCGGCAGAAGGCCGAGGGCTATCGTGAGCCGGATTATCCGTACCACATCGTGCCGCAGCTTTACTGACCGGCCGGCTTCGGGCGGCGCGGCTCAGAACCCGAACATGTGGTCCAGGCTGAACCGCCCGCCGTCGGCCATCAGGCCGTGATAGCCGAACAGCCGGCAGGTGGCGTCGCGCACCAGCACGTAGCCGCGCATCCCGGCCTCATCGAGCAGGTTCTCGCCGAACAGCACGTCCGGCTGCACCAGCGCTGAGCCCGACCGCGGAATTTCCAGCCGCCGCTCGGCGAGCGTTTGCCCGGCCGCGTCAACCAGCAGCAACGCGGTGTTTGAGCGTGCGTGCCATTCGCCCGACGCCGGATAGATCAGCAGGGTGAAACTGCGCCGACCGGCCTCGCCCAGTTGCAGGAACAGGCGGGTGGACAGGCCCGGCGGCGGGCCGGCGTAGGATTGCGGCTCGTCGCGATAGGTCACCGGCAGGTTGAACATATGCGCGCCGAAACTGCTTTCGGCGGCGTGGCCGCTGTGCCGGTCCTCCGCCCGCACCAGTGCGTGCAGCCAGCCATCGGCGCTGCCGCCGGCACGGAAATCATAGACCAGTTCGGCATGCCCGCCGGCGTCCAGCGCGCCCGCTGGCAGCACCTCGTCGAGGTCCACCGCCACCGCATGATCGCGCGACAGGTTGCCGAGGAAATGCGCTGCTATGCGCGTGCCCTGCGGGTCGAACACATCCAGCCGCAGCGGCAGGGTTTCCTGTGTGGTCGCCATCGGCGTGGGCTGGATCAGGGTGCGAAAGCGCGTCCGCGGCAGCACCGGCAGCGGCAGCAAATAACCGCGCCCGACCGGCGCCGGCAGGGCAGGGATGTTCGGGTCGGGGGCGAGGTCGGCGCGCTCGACGTTGACATGGGCGATGCGGGTGCGCCCGTCGCGCACCACTTCGTAGCGCGGCCGCACCACGTGCCGGCCCGTGCGCAGTTCGATCTGCGCCGGCCAGGCAACCCCGGGCAGATGGTCCGCCACGTCGACCGCGCGCGTGGCAAAGCCCGGCAGCGGGCGATCCAGCGCCACCGGACGCTCCGCGCCCATGCGGTCGAGCTGCACCCCGCCCGCCGGGATCGGCGCGGCATGCGCGTTCTGCAGCCACAAGATCACCCGCTCGCCCGGCGCGGGCGCGGGCAGGCCGGCGTAGCGGTCCGACGGCCAGGCATTGGCGTCGTGGGTGCAGGACAGGCTGGAATCGTTGCCGGTGCCGATGGTGTCGAGCGCGTATTTCACCACGTCGTGCCCGGCCACACCGATTGCGTGCAAAAACAACTGGCCGGTGAACGCCGGCAGGGCGAAACGCGCCCGCACCTCTGCGCTTTCGACGACGATGCCGCCCGCCCCCTCCGGCACGGCTTCTTCCCAGGTGGCCAGCGCCGCGCCGTCCTCGCCGAACAGGCGCAGCCAGAGCCGCACCTTGCCGGCGCCATAGCCGGCCCAGTAGTTCGCCGTCACCAGCCGGGTGGACAGGCCATCGGCGTCGCGGAAAAAGCAGAAATTGGTGGCGAAGTTCAGCCGGTCGAGGTAGCGGCGCGGATTGCTCAGCATGGCGTCCGGCAGGCGCGCCGCATCGAGGGTGAACACCTCCGCGCCCAGCGGGACCAGATGGCGGATGCGATCGACGATGCGCTGCGCATCGAACGCGGCCACCAGCACGCTGCGCGCCCCGCTGGACGGCAATGCGGTCAGCGGCTGGGCGGTTAGCCCCGCCCGCACCCGTCCGATTGCCATCACGTCCTGCACATACAGCCCGTGCAATGCCGGCGCGCCGGGATGCAGCGCCAGCAGGGCCGTGATCACGTCGTCGGGGTCGACCACGGCGACCGGTCCGCCGGCGGCCAGGCGCGCATACAGCGCGGCGATCGCCTCGGCGGCCAGCGGATGCGCCAGCGCCTTGTAGAGAACGTTGCCGCCCTGCCGCGCATCGAAGGTGGTGATGTCCAGCACGGTGGCTCCCCCTTAATACCCGAAGCGGCGGCACATCTCGGCCGCCACCACGAAGGTGTCATCGACGGGCGCGACCGGCCAGTGCTCGAAGCGGCCGGCGAAGCGCCGCACCCGCCCGTCATCGATGAGGCCGCGGGTGAACAGGCCGATCCGCCGCGACCGTCCGGGAAGTTCGGCCAGCAACACCGGGGCGGTGGTCGCCGCGGCCTCGGAGACCATCGAGACCGAATCGCCGGTCACCACGATGGCGTCGGCCAGTGCCAACAGTCCGAAATACGGGTTGTCGCCCGTCATGTCCCACACCCAGCCGCCGAGCGGTTCCAACTGTTCGTGCAGCATCGCCCGCACGGCGGGGTCGGTGCGCCGCGACGGTGTTACCGCCACGCCAACCCGGTCGCGGCGCATCATGTCGGCCAACTGGCCGGTCAGATGCGCGCCGACCGCCGCGTCCAGTCTGAACCGGCCGTTACTGCCGCCGACCAGCACCGCCACCAGCGGCCGCGGCAAATGGGCGAAGCGCGGCGCCCATGTCGCCGCCGCCTCGGCGAGGCGGGCTTGCGTTACCCGGTGCAGGGCGGTGCGGGTGACCAGCACGTTGGGGCCGCGCAACTCGTCGTGCCGGGCCGCCACCACGAGATCGAACCGGCGCGGCGGCAGGCGTGGATGCTGCACGATCACCACCCGCATGCGCTTCGCCAGCGCCGCCAGCACCGCGGCCGATTTGCCGCCGCAGCCGATCGCCAGTTCCGGCCAGGGGGAGGCGAGGGCGGAGGGCTCGATCGCAGCCAGCGGACGCGGCCACCAGGCCGCCGGCAGGTGGCGCCACAGGCCGCGCGCACGCAGCACCCGCGTTTCGGGGGCGAGACCGGCCGCTTCGGCGAGACCGAGAGCCTGGGTGCGCAGACCGGCATAGTCCTCGGTCAGGACCCAGGAGGAGGAGGGGAGCATGGCGCGGTTTTGGCGGGGCTGGGGGGGCTGGTCAACGGGTGAAGGAAGGCCAGGGCTCTGCCCTGGACCCGCCAGGGGGCAGTGGCCCCCTGGACCCCGCTACTTAAGTAATGGGTTCCAAGGGCCTCTCGGCCCTTGGCGGGTCCAGGGCAGAGCCCTGGCCTTCCTTACCTCAGGTCACCGGCCCCGGATTAAACAGCGTGAGCGCATTGCGAAGCCCCCAGCGGTCGGACCAGGTCTGCTTGCGCCCGCTCGCCACATCCAGGATCAGGTGAAACAGTTCCCAGCCCAGCTCTTCGATGGTCGCTTCTCCGGTCGCGATGCGGCCGGCATCGATGTCGATTAGGTCGTGCCAGCGTGCGCTCAGTGCTTTGCGCGTGGCCATCTTGATCACCGGCGCCGCGGCCAGACCGTACGGCGTGCCGCGTCCGGTGGTGAACACCTGCAGCGTCATGCCCGAGGCGAGCTGCAACGTGCCGCAGATGAAATCGCTGGCCGGGGTCGCGGCGAAGATCAGGCCTTTGCGGTCCACCCGCTCGCCCGGCGCCAGCACGCCGGCGATCGCGCTGGTGCCCGATTTGGCGACCGAGCCGAGCGCCTTCTCGACGATGTTGGCCAGACCGCCGCGCTTGTTGCCCGGCGTGGTGTTGGCGCTACGGTCCGAGGCACCCTCGTGAAGATACGCGTCGTACCAGGCCATTTCGCGAATCAGCGCGCGGCCGACATCGGCGTCGGCGGCGCGCGGCGTCAGCAGGTGGATGGCGTCGCGCACTTCGGTGACTTCCGAGAACATCACCGTGGCCCCGGCGCGCACCAGCAAGTCGGCGGCGAAGCCGACCGCCGGGTTGGCGGTGACGCCGGAGAACGCGTCGCTGCCGCCGCATTGCGTGCCGACCACCAGATCCGATGCCGGACAGGTGGTGCGGGTGCGGCGATTGAGTTCGGCCAGATGTTTGTCCGCCATGTCCAGGATGGAGGCGATCATGTCGCCGAAACCCTGGTGGCTTTCGTCCTGCAGCCGGACGATGTTGTCGGCGTTGCCGGCGGCCGGTGGTGGGCGACCGTCTTCCAGCAGCCATTCCGGCATCAGTTTCTCGCAGCCCAGGCCGACAACCATGGGCGCGCCGCCGAAATTCGGGTTGCGGGCGATGTTGCGCAAGGTGCGGACCGGCACGGCCGCACCCGGCGCGGTGATCGCAACGCCGCAGCCATAGGTGTGATTGAGCGCGATCACGTCATCGACGTTCGGATAGCGCGGCAGCAGTTCCTCGCGGATGCGCCGCACGGCGAACTCCACCACGCCGGCGACGCATTGCACGCTGGTGCTGATGCCCAGCAGATTTTTCGTGCCGACCGTGCCGTCGGCGTTGCGGTAGCCTTCGAACGTGTAACCCTCAAGCGGCGGCGCCGGCGGCGGCACCCTGGTGGCGAGCGGCAAATTGTCAAGCGCGGGGGCCGCCGGCATGCGGACGAGCGATCCCTCCACCCAACTGCCGCGCGCAATGGGCCGCACCGCGAAGCCGATCACTTCGCCGTAGCGTCGGATGGGCGCGCCCTCGGCGATGTCGGTCAGGTTGACTTTATGGCCCTGCGGCACGTGCGCGCGCAGCACCAGGCCGCAGGGGAATTCGGTTCCCGCCGGCAGGCCGCCGGCGTTGACGACGATGGCTACGTTGTCGTCATCGCGGACCCGAATGTACAGCGGCGTCTCGGTCATGTCGGTTCCCTCCCCAGCATCCGCACCAACGGCATCACGCCCCGGACCGGGCGACCGACAGCGGCGGTGCCACGGATAGCAGGCCGCCGGCCGACGCATTCTTGCGCGCGAGCAGGCAGACCACCACCGCGCCGATGATGTCGAACACCGCCAGCACCACGAACAGCGGGCTGTAGCCGACCTGGGTAACCAGCACGCCGAACACCGCGGTGAAAGCGGCGGCGCCGAGATATCCCATCATGCCGCCCAGGCCGGTGGTGGTCGCCACGTCGTTGCGGCCGAACAGATCCGATGTCACCGAATAAAGCCCGCCCGACAGGGTCTGATGGGCGAAGCCGCCGACGCACAGCAAGGCGATTGCCGCATAGGAGCTGGCGACGAGGCCGACGCAGGCCGGACCCACCATGCACAACGCCCCCGTCACCACCACCAGCTTGCGCGAGGTCAGCAACGAGACATCGAAAACCCTGACGAATATCGGGCTCAGATAGCCGCCGAGCACGCAGCCGATATCGGCGGCCAGGAACGGCAGCCAGGCGAACAGCGCCACTTCCTTCAGGTTCATGTGCCGCTCGGTCATCATGTACAGCGGAATCCAGGCGTTGAAGGTTTGCCAGGCCGGCTCGGAGAGAATGCGCGGAATGCCGATTGACCAAAAATTGCGGCTGGCGAGGATTTCGGTCCAGCGCAGCTTGCGCGCGTTGGGGTCGCTGTACTGCGCCTCCTGGCCGGCAACGATGTAGGTGCGTTCGGCGTCGGACAGGCGCGTCTGGTTGAGCGGGTGCTTGTAGAACAGCATCCACAGACAGGTCCACGCAATGCCCAGGCCGCCGACGATCAGGAAGGCCCACTGCCAGCCGCCGTGCAGGATCGTCCAGACCACCAAAGGCGGCGCCGTGAGCGCACCGATCGACGAGCCGATATTGAACCAGCCGATCGCGACCGAGCGTTCCTTGGCCGGGAACCATTCGGTCGTGGCCTTGACGCCGGCCGGGATGCCGGCGGCTTCGGTCAGGCCCAGCACGCCGCGGAACAACGCCAGGCTTTGCCAACCGGTGGCCAGCGCGGCGGCGGCGCAGGCCAGCGACCAGGCGGCCGCGAAAATCGCAAAGCCGAGCTTGGTGCCGATCGCATCAAGGATATAGCCGGCCACCGGTTGCATCAGCGCGTAGCAGACCTGCCAGGCCACCACGACCTGCGAGTACTGCTGGGTGGTGAAATCCAAATCCTTCATCATCGTCGGCGCCGCCACCGACAAGGTGTTGCGGGCGAGGTAATTGACAATCAAGCCGGCGGTGACCAGGCCGACCATAAACCAGCGCATTCCCTTGATCTTCATTCCGACGTTTCCTTCATACCCCGTTATTTTACCAACCGGCGATGACCGCGCGGCTTTTGCGCGGGCTGCCCGCCCGACATCACGCCCTGGTGGCCGGGCGCTGGTCGGGCGGCGTGTAATCCATGGACGCGAAGCCGCCCCCCTGGTGGCGCTGGGCCACCGGGTCGAGCGGGTTCGGCAGGCGCAGGATTTCGGCGGCGTAGTCTTCGGCGTTCTGCACCGGCCGGTAGCCGAGCGCCTCGGCGCCGGCATTGTTCCAGTAACTGCGCGTGTTGTTCGACACACCCCAGACCACGAGATAGCCGATCGCCGGCGCCTCGATGCAGCGCAGCATCAGCTGCACGGCGTCGTCGTGGCCGAGCCAGGTGCTGAGATGGCGGAACTCGGTCGGGCGTTCCAGCATGGAGCCGATGCGCACGCAGATGCTTTCGATGCCGTGCTTGTCCCAGTACATCCGCGCCATGCCCTCGGCCCACATCTTGCTTAAGCCGTAGAACCCATCGGGACGAAAGGCGCAGTCCAGGCCAAGCTTTTCCTCCACCGGATACATGCCGATCGCGTGGTTCGAGCTGGCGAAGACGATGCGGCGGACGCGGTGGCGGCGGGCACCCTCGTAGATTTCGTACAGGCCGCGCAGATTGTTTTCGATGATTTCCGGCAATGGCCGCTCGACGCTGGTGCCGGCGAGATGGATCAGCACATCGGCGCCGTCGAGCAGGCGATCCACCGCCGCCGGATCGCGCAGGTCGCCGTGCGTGACGTCCTCGCCCGGCACCAGGGGCGCGAGCGGATGATGTCCGCCCGCCGAGCGCAGCGCCACGCCCCGGGCCAGCAGCGCGGGCCGCAGGACCTTTCCCACGTTTCCGCCTGCGCCCGACAAAGCCACTCGTTTCATGTTTCCGTTCCTCCCGTGGAGACGCCGGGCCGGGGCGCGGCGTTCTCAGTCCGCGCATGCAGGCCCGCGGCCGTCAGCCGCGCCGGTTGATGCGCATTTTGCGGCGCATCGCCAGGGGCGTTCGGCGGAGACGCCTCCGCCGCTTGGTGCGGGCATCCATTTTCGCTGTTGGCGCGTCGCTGCGCATGCCTGTTCCTCCGTGCGGTGCCGAAGCGCCGCATTATTTTACTTTGCTTGGTGACCGCATCTTACGTGCGGGCTGTCGAAACGCACGTCCAGGGCACAGTCAGGCGGCTTGCGCCGGCGTCGCTGCAACACGGGGCCGGCCGGTCCCGCAGTGCCGCGCCAGCATGCGATCTTGCGATCTTGCCCGGCAGCAGCAGGTTACGGGCGGAACCAATGACGGTCTAAACCAAAACAGGCATCGATCGATTGAATTCCTGGATCAATGTTTTCGCCTTCACGGTGCCGCGAGGCAGCGTTCCGGAAGCAAAGCGGGGCAGGGCAGGCGGCGTCGCCGTCCGCGGCCGAGGGGGCAGGCCGAGGCCGGGCAAGGTTGCGGCACGAGCAATTGGTCGGACTGGCATGAGCACCGCGCGGACGCTCCGCCGCCCGCTTCGGTGCCAACGCAGGCCCGGATCCTGCGGCAGGTCAGCGCTGCCGGAGGGTCAGGATATAGGCCACCACATCGTCGATCTGCTGGCCCGACAGCTTCAGGTCGGGCATCCGCCCATGCGGCATTTCCAGAAAAGCGTGCAGCGACATCGCGGTGGCCGAAGGTCTGGCGGCGATGGCCGCGAATGTGGGTAGGGCATCGCTCTCGCGGGACTCGCGGGGGTCCACCACATGGCAGCCGCTGCACCAGGTCCGCGCGAGTGTCGCGCCCGTGGCCGGGTCGCCGGTTTGCTGGGCGACCGCCGGACCGGCGGTTGCCAGAATTACCATACCGGTCAACATGATAAGCGCCGCATACCGCATGTTCGCTCTCCTGGCAGTGTTCCCGGTGCGCGCCTGGGCGTAGCGGCTATCGGGTCGAGGTGATTACGCATCAAATTACATCCTCGCTCCGAACCCGAGACAGCACAGGTTCTTGAGTGCGGGTCATTGCTCGCCCACGCTGCCGGGTGCTTGAGCTGCGGGCGGCGAACATTGTGCTTGACTCGGCCGCGGCGGGCACGATTCACCCTGTCCGTGAACCAGGGAGCCCTCCTCGCCGAGCTTGTAAGCTGCCGCGGCCAGCCCGGCTAAACAGCACGTCGCCCGGGGATTTGCCCCGCTTGTCGGAAACCACGCTCAGCCATTGATCGGACTCGGCGCGGACTCGCGGCGTGTATCCCGGTAGTTCAATTTGCGCCCGGCAAGGGGCGCAAAATGTGCACTCCCATCGTCAGAAATCACTGAACTCGTTCATCGTGTCCGCATTGAATGCGACCTTGCGCTGGGTGAAGTTGATGTTCCACGAGGCCAGATCCGCCTGGTTGCGCGGAAACCGCAGGCGTCCCGCCATCCCCCGCAGCGAATAGAAGTCCCGTTGCATCTTCATGACCTGGGCCACCAGCTCGTCGCCCGTCATCTGCGCCGGTTGGAAATGGCACACCACGCCGGGCCAGCGTTCCATGTTGGCCTCGTCGATGATCCGCCCCTCCTGCTTCATCCGGTCATACAGCGGCGTCCCGCGCAGCGGCACCATGACGTTGAAATACGCCGCTGGCACGTGGTGCTTGCGCAGGAACGCCAGTGTCTCGGCGAATACGTTCTGATCGTCGGCGTCGGCCCCAAAGACGAAATTGAACGAAAAGCTGATGTTGCGCCGGTTCAGGTTGTCGATCATTTCGATATAGCTGTTCGAGCGGTTGAATTCCTTGTGCATCGTCGCCAGCGTCGTCTGGGAGATGCTCTCGATCCCCATGTTGACGTGCAGCAGGCCGGAGCGCTGCGCCAGGTCGAGGAACTTTTCGTCCAGGCCGAAGCGCGGCGAGAACAGGGCCGACCAACGGATTTTCAGCGGCACCAGCGCTTCCAGCAGTTCCATCGCCCGGCCCTTGTGGCCGACGAACTGGCTCGCCGCGAAAAAGATGTGCCGGCTGCCGCTCTTGCTGATTTCCGCGACGATCTCGGCCGCCGGGCGGTCGCGGTAGCCGTAATCGCCGCTGAGCCGCCGCTCGGCACAGAAATCGCATGTGTAGGGACAGCCGCGCGATTGCTGAATGACCACCGGCCGGTAGAACACGTAATGTTTCGGATTGAGCAGCTCCCACCGCGGCGTCGGCATGCTGGCGAGGCTGGCCGCCGCCGCGCGCCGGTAGAACTGCTGCAGCCGCCCGGCCGCCGCGTCCTCCAGCATAAGCGGGAAGATCTCCTCTCCCTCGCCGATGCAGACTCCGTCGGCATGTTCGGTCATTTCCTCGTAGTAGAACGTCGCGTGCGGTCCGCCCATCAGCACGATGACCCCGCGCGCCCGGAACCGGTCGGCGATCTCATAAGAGCGCAACGACGTTACCATGCGCACGGAAATAGCAATGACATCGACGGCGGCGGTGTAGTCTGGCTCCTCGATCGCATCGTCCACCAGTGTCACCTCCCAGCCCGGCGGCGCCAGGGCGGCGAGGTACGGCATCACCGCGCCCATGAGCTTGCGCTTGCGGATGCGGTGCGGACGGCGGTCGTCGCGCGACAGGTAGGTGGCCGCCTGGATGATCATCAGCTTCGGCATACGAGGAAATCCGACATGACGGATGGAACGATACGGCCGGGGTCACTTACCGCAGGTCAGGCGGAGGTGGAACCCATTCCCGGGCGTTCGCCCCCCGAACCGACCTGCGCCGTGCGAGACGGCGATGCAAGCCGTCAACAGGCTGCGCGCAAACACCGCAAACACTGCCCGGTGCAGGCGTTGGACCCGGCTAATTCATGGCTAGGGGATTGAAAATTGCCTGCGATGGGCAGCGGAAGCGGCAAGTGGGCGTCAGTGCAAATGCAGCAACTCCCGCAACGACCAGCCCGGACCGGCGGCCGCGGAGCGGCCATGGATGCCGGCGATCTTCCAAGCGCCGGCCGCGCGCACGAGTTCGTAGCGTATCTCCAGCCGCTGGCTGCGCTGTCTTACCCGGTGGCATCAACCGCCCGCGCGCAGGCGCCTGGCGCGCGGGCGGTTGATGCCACCAGGTAAGACAGCGCAGCCATGGCCAGCAGATCGCGGTGCATCATGTTGCAGCGAGGCATCGCGTTCTCCTGCCCGCGTCACAATCAAACATGCCATGCCGGCAGCGTGTCGTGCCAAATCGGCTGCATTCCGAGGATCACATCGCCAGAACGAGAAGCGGCACCGGATAGCCCGCGATCCGCGCCGCCGCGGCTGCCGCAACGGAGAGAATGCCGATGGTCTGACTGCCAGTTACCACGGCCGCGACCGTGTAGAGAACGAGTTCCGAGAATACCGCCGCCATGCCAGCCTCCGCGATTCGGCGCCCTTCCTCTCTGGAGCGCCCGGTGAACCGATCGGCGAAGGATAGACGCTGCGCCCCAGCGCATAAAGGTGGACGATGGCTAAAGATGGACGAAGGCGCGCGCCGGGCAGCACCAGTCTGGCACCATACGCAGGGAACCGCACCGATCGGCCGGCATGGCCAGGCGTCGCCGTCAACGCCTCGCCACAAGCCGCAAACCGCGCTTCACCGCCACGCCGTCGAAGGAAAGACCCACGCCCCGCCTCCATGAGCGAGAGTCTTTATCCGAACACACATGCTCCCGGATCGTTCAAGGGTTTATGACACGGTAAAATCCGTGGGCTTCGGCGCCGGCTTTCGCCGCGGCGGATGGCATGGGCTGAGGGGCGCGCGCGGGCCTGCAAGGCACTGATCCGCTCTGTGCCGACCGGAAACCCCTTGGTCATCACCCTGCTTTAGCCTGTCGTCGAACATGCACTCAACGGCTTGACCCGTTTTGGAACCCGCCATGACCGAGCCCTTGCCGCTGACGGAATGCGACCGGGAGCCGATTAACATTCCCGGTGCCGTGCAGCCGCATGGCGCGCTGCTGGTGGCAGATCCGGCGACCTGGTGCGTCACCCATGCCAGCGCCAACCTCGCCACTTTTCTCGGCGCCGACGCCGCCGCAGCGCTGGGCCAGCCGCTGGCGGATTTGTTCGGGCAGGAAGTGACCGCGCTGCTCCGCCACGACGTGCAGGCCCGGCGCGCCAATCCGGGCGGTACGGCGCTCGATGCCGGAACGGCTGACGGGCGGGTCCGCGTTCTTGCCCATATCAGCAAATCGGGCGCCGTCTGCGCCGACCTTCTGCACGAGACGCCAACGGCGTCGGCCGAGCCGGCACTGGCGCAGGCGCAGCGCGTCATCCAATCGCTGCGGCTGTCGCGCACCAGCGCGGGCCTGTGCAGCATTGCGGTGAACGAAATCCGGCGCATAACCGGGTATGACCGGGTCATGGTCTACCGTTTCGATGAGGACGGCAGCGGCGAGGTGATCGCCGAACACTGTGCCGCAGGCCTCGACAGCTTCCTGGGCCTGAAATACCCGGCGAGCGACATTCCCCAGCAAGCCCGGCGGCTTTATCTTCTGCAGCGTGTTCGCGTTATTCCGGACGTGAATGCCGTGCCGGTGCCGCTGCTCGCCGCGCCAGGAAAGCACCCGACGGATATCGACCTGACCTACAGCTCGATCCGTGCTGTCTCTCCGGTTCATTTGCAGTATTTGCGCAACATGGGGGTCACAGCGACCACGGTGGTGTCGCTGATCGTGGCCGGGCGGCTGTGGGGCACGCTGGTCTGTCACCATTACGCGCCGCGGCAGGTCGACGCCGACCTGCGCGCCTTGTTCGACCTGATCGGCCAGGTGATGTCGGTCATGCTGGGCTCGCTGGCCGAAAGCGGGCTGGGGGAAGACCGGCTGCGGCGCCAGCGCGCGCTTGGCGTGATCACCAGCGCGCTCGCCCGGCCGGATACCAGCGTCGCCGACGCGCTCGCCTCCAGCATCGGCGACCTGGTGAAGATGGTCCCGGCGGACGGCGCGGTGGTGCGCATCGACAACCGGACGATGGCGGTTGGCCGCACGCCGGAACCCGCTTCCTTCCGCGCCATCCTCGCGGCCCTGGGCACGCTCGCCTCCGACGATGTTGCGGCGACGGCGAACCTGCGGGCGGTCAAGGGCGACGTGTCCACAACCCTGGACGGCTTCGCCGGGGCGCTGCTGCTGCCGTTGCCAAGTTGCCATGGCGGCTCTGTCGTGTGGCTCCGCAAGGAGCTGACCCAGACCGTCAACTGGGCCGGAAACCCGGCCAAGGGGGAGCCGGATGCGGTCACCGGCCGGTTGCAGCCGCGCGAGTTTTTCGCGGCCTGGCAGGAGGAGGTGCGCGGCCATTCGGCGGCCTGGACCGAGGCGGACCTCGGCGCGGCGCGCGACCTGCGGCGTGTGGTCGAGGAGGCGCTGGTCCGGCGCAGCGAGAACGAGCTGCTGCTGCGCCTGCGGGACACCGACCCGCTGACCGGGCTGGCCAACCGCCTCGCGGTGGACGAGCGGCTGGGGGCCATCGCCGCCATTCCGGTGCGGCCGCTGACCACTTTGGTGTTCATCAACGTCGATCGGTTCAGAAAGGTCAACGAATTGCTCACCCATGCCGTCGGCGACGCGTTGCTGGTGCAGATCGGCAATCGGCTGCGCATGGCGGCCGGGCCCGGCGAGCTGGTCGCGCGGCTCGATGCCGACGCGTTCGTGGTGATGAACAGCGAAGGTGCTGCCACGGCCGATGATCTGGCCACCCGCATGTTCGCCGCCTTCAGTCAGCCGTTCGAAATCGCCCGGCGGCAGCTCCAGATGTATGCGAGCATCGGGGTAGCCGATAGCGTGCTGGTCGGCGGCGACGTGGCCGGGCTGCTGCGGGCCGCGGAGGCGGCGATGCGCCAGTCGAAGATGAACGGCGGCAACCGCGTATCGGCCTTCGTCCAGGCCCTCCACGACGAGGCATCCCGCCAGCTCCAGATCGAGCAAAGCCTCGATGCGGCCTTGCGATCGGCGCGCGAGCAGTTCAGCCTGGTGTTTCAGCCGATCGTCGGGGTCGCCACCGGCGCCTTGCGCAGTTGGGAGGTGCTGATCCGCTGGCACCATCCGGCCCTCGGCAACGTGCCGCCCGGCGTGTTCATCCCGATCGCCGAAAGCTGCGGGCTGATCGTCGCCATCGGCGACCTGGTCCTGGACGAGGCGTTGCGCTATCTGGTCGAATCGCCGCCCAGTGTCGCTCCCGACGAGCAGGACGTGTATCTGTCGGTCAACGTCTCGCCGCTGCAGCTTGCCCGCAAGCATTTTGCCCGCGATATCGCCAGCAAACTCGATGCACTTGGCATCGTTCCGTCGCGCTTGTGTATCGAGATCACCGAGGGGGTTTTCACCGATAAGAATGCGGTGGCCATGATTGCGGAAATCCGCCAGCTCGGCGTGCTGGTGGCGGTCGATGATTTCGGCATCGGCTATTCGTCATTGTCGACGCTACAGCGGCTTCCCGCCGATGTGGTGAAGCTGGACCGGACGTTCGTGCCCGCGCCGGATGCGACCATGACACCCGCCGATTTGTCGTTCCTGGCGGCGGTGGTGGCACTGGCGCACACTGCGGGGCTGACGGTCGTGATCGAGGGGGTGGAGACTCAGGTGCAGCTCAATGCGGTGGTGCTGGCCGGGGTGGATGCCATTCAGGGCTATTTTCTTGCCCGTCCGATGTCGGGTGAGGCCGCGGTTGCGACGGTCTGCCAGGATCCGGGGGAGCGCATGTGGCACGCCCAACTCGACGCGGCGCGCCGGTTTTCGTCCGGGGCGCGCCTGGGCGCCGCATAGGACCTGGGCGCTGCATAGGACTCGGCTTGGAGCTGTCGTTGCACTGCTACCCGACATGCCTCGCCGGCGACCTGGCGGCACTTGGGACCGATCCCGCGGACGTGCCGCGTGCGCAACCTGTGCTGCGGGCGGACCTGCCGGCCCTGGCGCATGCATGTGGCCGTTCGATGTCGTGGAAAGTGCAACGCTGCGTGGGCGGTTGATCCCGCGCGAGGCTTGAAGCGTGGGGCGATGCCCCGATCCGCCGCGGCGACTTTGTTGGCTCCATATGGCGGGGCGTCTGGGCGGCGTTGGACGCCTGTTGGCGTGCGTGGCCGCGTTTCACGGCGATGTCGTGACCGGCGCCGAGCGGGTCTTCCACGCTTTGCTGGTCTGGTTGGCGCCATTCTGCGCCGCGACCGGCGGTCGGCGCAGCGGCATGCCATGTGCCGAAAGCAGCAGGGCACGCACCCGGGCTGAGCGCGGCAGTTGCTCGCGAAGGCAGCGGCGCAGCCATCGGGCAGCCGCACGACGAGGGCACTGCCCGGCAGTTTGAGTTCGCTCGTGCCGGCGCGGCTTGATCAAGAACATCAGCCCCTGCGGGCCGGACGTTGATGGCGGGGCGTTCTGGCCATCAAGAGAACACGGCTGCTACGGAAACCGAACAGACCCGAGCGGGCAAGGCTGACAGACCTCGCCGCCGAACCACTCCTGGTCATCGCCTGACCAAAGCCCGCCTTGCACGCATCGCCGGACCGCACCGCGGCCTGCTGCAGATCAGTTCATCACGCTTCAGGCCTTTTCGATGGCCGGAATCCTTGATGTCGCGAAGAATTGAGTGGCTGAGGCGGACGGGCGCCGTTCAAAGGAGCAGGTGCGATGCGACCAGACATGACAGTTCGGGAAGACGCGGAGAGCAGCACTGTCCGCGAGGGCGTCCGGACAGATCGGGAGGGCATGGCTTCGCGGACGGTCCGCGATGAGCAAATCCTCGGCGCGACCCATGAGGATGCCACTCCTGGCCGCCCGCCCCAGACGGCCCACGAGACCGGAGCGGAAGACGGCAGTCTTCCCGATCGCAGCACGACCGCCCGATCCTTGATCCGGCTGCCCGAGGCGCTGGCCGCGCGTTTCCAGGTTGAGAAGGAGCTGGCGCCGGGCAACGAGGCCGATCTTCTGGTCGTCGTGCGGGATCGTCGCACCGGCGAAGAACTGGTCGTGAAGCTGTACCGCCTTGGCCGCGCGCCCAAGCCGGAGATACTCGACAAAGTCGCCAC
Source organism: uncultured Alphaproteobacteria bacterium (assembly GCA_963714255.1). Lineage (GTDB taxonomy): Bacteria > Pseudomonadota > Alphaproteobacteria > Acetobacterales > Acetobacteraceae > Rhodovastum. Next base: position 38,226 of record CAVQNU010000031.1, on the reverse strand, counting down.
GCTCGACCCCCGCTTCGTCGCCCGTCAGCACGAGCATGGCGAATGCGACGGGCGGGTTTATGAAATCATCGAGTATGCGGCCGATGGATCGCTGAAAAACCTGGGGGCCACTCCGCAGCCCGAGCAAGTGTTGAGCCTGATCATCAAGCAATTGTCGGATGCGCTTGCCTATCTGCACGCGCTGAGCCCACCGCTGGTGCACCGCGACCTGAAGCCGGAGAATGTGCTGTTGCGGCGGCGCGACCCGCCCGAACTGGTGCTCACCGACTTCGGCATCGCCTCGATCATCGATGCCGGCACCCGAATCGTGACGTTGGTCAAGCGCACTGTTCGCTATGCCGCGCCGGAAGCCGCCGCCGGCGATATTTCGCCGGCGGCCGACTGGTGGTCGCTGGGCATGATGGTGGCGGAGGCCGCGCAGGGACGGCATCCATTCGCCGACGTGAGCGAGCAGGCGATCGACATTCATCTCAATGGCCGCAAGCCCGTGCCGCTGCAGGGCATCGCGGATGCGCGGATCAGGCTGCTGTGCCAGGGCCTGCTGAGCTATGACCAGGCCTCGCGGTGGCGTGCCGGGGAAGTGCAGCGCTGGCTCAAAGGGGATACCACGCTGCGGGCACCCCCGCAGCCTGCGCCGGCAAGCGAGGCCAGGGATGTTTACAAGTTCCCCGACCGGACCTGTGCTGACAGACGCGAACTGGCGGCGGCGATGTGCGCGCATTGGGAGGACGCCAAGCGCGACCTCACCAGGCTGACGATGTTGCATGAATGGCTGGTGCAGCACGGCGAGCACAATGCCGCAAGATGGCTGCGCGATCTCGGCGAGCAGGCCGAGTTCCGCGCCCTTGACGCAGGGGCCAAGCTGTCGCTGTTCCTGCCGGTGCTCGATCCGTCGCTGCCGCCGGTCGTTGACGGCCAGAGCCTCACGCGCCCGCTTCTGCTCGAACTGGCCGTGGCCGCGCAGAACGGCAGGGCGGCCTGGCCGGCCGTGTTGCAACCCGGCTACGGCGAGCGCCTGGCTGAACTGACGAAGGCAGACTGGCTGACCGCTGCCTATGCGGCCTGGAGCGAGGCCGTTGCCGCGGCGCGGACGCTCGATGCCCGGGTGCGGCGGCGGGCGCCGCACCTCGTGCGGCTGGAGCCGGCCGGCGATCTCCGCCTGCTCGTCCTCGCGCTCGATACGCAAGCGCGGCAGGACGCAGCCGTTGCCTGCGTCAGAAGCCTCGCCTCGCCGGCGGCGGGCGCCTGCCCGTGGGTGGCGCCGCTGCTGCGGGCGGACGCGAACGATCCTTCTGTACTCTGGGTTCTTGCCGCACGCCTGGCGGACATCGAGCGCGACGGCCGGCCGATCGCTGAGCGGCGGCACGCCGAGCGCGCCGCGCGCTTTCGGCGTGCGATGGCCGTTGTTGCGGTCCTGGCGGCCATCGGCTTCTGGGGCGTGCTGAAGACCGGGCAGATGTGGCAGGCACGGGCTGTGGCGCAGGCCGAGGCCCAAAAGCAGCAAGATCGCGCGGCGATCGTCGCCGCGCTGCAGCCCTATGTCGGTGCGGGTGTTGCCGCGCAGACAATGAACGAATGGTCCTGCGCGCTGGCCGGTAATGATGTCCTGTTTCCGGTGCTGAGCGGGAGCCAGCACCGCAGCAACATGCGGGCCATTCTCGGCCATGCGGCGCTGCCCACCCCGGTGATGGATGACGCGGCGGTGCAAGACGTGGCCGCCTATGTCCGCCGCCGCGTCGACGCGCTGCGGCCCCAGGGAGCGACCCAGCCGGAGCCCGGGTCTTTTGCCGACAGGCTCATGCGGGTGCATGTCGGCGCGATGCTGCAGCAGCCCAGGACCGCGGACGCGCCGGCCGGATACGATCCCGTGCGGCTCAACGCCGGCTTGACGCCCCAGCAAAAGGAACGGCAGTGCGCATTGGTCGGGCAGCTCGACCTGAATTCCCTCGCACAGGACGTGGCCCGTGAACGCGTGCCGTGAGGTTTCATTGCGGGGCGGTCCGCTTGTCCGTTTGAGCGCGGAACGACCCCGATGAGCGGTCCCAAATGCGGCAGCTGGCGGGTGGTGTATGGGGGCGGCGGATATTCTGCGCGGGAATGTCAGCGCATTCTCCGGCATTACCTGGAATGCATCCTGCAGTTCCGCGACCGGCTCGAAGCCCTGCAGCGCCGCCATCCCGAGCTGCAGATCAATACGTATACGGACGAGTTGCCGTCCGGCGCGCCCGCTGCCGTCGAGGCGATCGTGGCGGAGCTGAACAATCGCTACCGGATCTATATCCGCCTCCGCGACGAGCTGGCACGTGTGGAGAGCCTGATCGCGCTGCGCGAGCGCATGCGGCCGGTCGCGGCCATGCTGGACGGCGAACGCGCGACGGCGGCGCAGGCCGCGCCCGAGGCTTCGCTGGCGCAGCGTGCCCGGCAGGCATTGGAAGCGCTTGATGCGCGCGCGGCGCCGGACCTGCGGGCGGGGTTCGAGGACCGTGCGAAGGCGTGCCTCGATGCCGGCGATCCGGCGGCGGCGGCGCTGCTGCTGACCGATCTGCGCGCCCGCATTGCGGGAGAAAACCGGCAAATCCGGGCCGCGCAGCAGCAACTGGCCGAGCGCCGCGATCGCGACGCAGCCGACGCGCGTGACTGGCTGCAACGGCTCGACAGGATCGGTGCCACGCCCGACAGCCGGCTGCAGGATTGCCTGATGCGCGTGGCGTCTGGCGAAGCTTGCTTCGGCGATGAGGTGCGCGAACAGGCGGCCGCTTTTCTGCGCCAGTCCGAACGGAGCTACGCCGGGACGGTGCTGAAGGAGACGCTGCAGGAGTTGGGTTACACGCCGCAGGAGGGATTCGAGACGTTGTTTGCCGAGGGCGGAGCGAATTTTTTCCAGAGGCGCGCCTGGGGCCCGTATCATGTCCGGGTGAGCGTGGACCCCGCCCGTCGCCAGCGCCTGAATTTCGATGTCGTGCGCGCGGCGGGGCCGGGCGAGTCCGCCACTGCGCAGAAGCTGCGAGACCAGGACATGGAGCAGACATGGTGCGGCGAGGTCGCGGAGGTGCTCGACACGCTGGCGCGACGCGGGCTGGCGGTGGATCTGACCCGCCGGCTCCCGGCCGGCATGGTCGAATTGCAAGAGATCGACGCTGAACGCCTCGGGTCGACGCAATCGGCCACCAGCGGCGCCGGGGCCGTTCGCGGCCGGTCGGCAACCCGGTAGCGGCAAGCGAGGCGCCCGAATCCCGGCCTTGCGCCGCGGTCTGAGACGTTCATCCGGCGGAGGCCGGGCGATTCGCTGACGCTTCGTGTCCGGACTTTCTGGAGGTGTTCGCCATGCCGATCAACCCTGCCACCGGCCCGGCAACGCGCCTCGGCTATTTGCCGCTGCACGACAATGCGCCAGCCTGGCTGCGCGATGTCGGGCGATTCCTGGCGATCCGGTCGCAATTTGTGCTGACCGGCAATATCGATGACCTGCTGCTGATGCCGAGCACGCACGGCGATGTCCCGTTGCCGCTCAAGGACGGTATCGTCGCCCTGCTGGAGGTATTCGGCTACGACTTCCTCCTGTGCTATGATCCGTTCGATTATGTTCGTCTGTGCCCGGCCGATGCCCGCACGATTGCGGCCGCCAGCCGGGCCACCGGGCTGAACCTCGACGAGAAGGGGCGCGCCGAGGTTACGCCCACCGCGTTGCTCAACGCCATGCACCGGCTCGTCATGCCGCCGCCGCGGCCGCAGCAGGAAGATCCGCCTGCCAGGGGCGCCGTGCTGATCGAGCACATCAGCCGTTTGGGCGAGGAGGATACGCGCAGGGTGTTCGGCCGCTGCCTCAAGATGTCGCACGATGCGCAGCCGCTGGAGACGGCTGACCGGCGGGCCCGGTTCAATCCGGTGTTCTGGGTGGTCGCGAACGCCAATGAGCTGCCGGCCTGGTTCTGCGGCAGGAATGAGCGAATCCGCACCCAGACCATCCCGGTGCCGGAGATCGGGGTTCGCGCGCGCGCGGCCCCCGCGCTCCTCGGCGGCCTGCGCGGCTATGCCGCCGCGCCCGGGCCGCAGCGCGCGCAGCTCAGCGCGGAGTTCAGCCGGTCCACCGACGGGCTCACGCTGTCCGCCATGCAATCGACCATCATGCTGGCGCAGGATCAGCGCATCCCCTTCGATCGCGTGGTCGATGCAGTGCAATTGTACAAGCTCGGCATCACCGACAATCCCTGGAACAGCAGCGAACTGCACCGTACGATCGGCCAGGCCGCGGAGGCCATCGGCGAGCGGGTCAAGGGCCAGCAGGCGGCCATCGTCAAATCCATCGACATTCTCAAGCGATCTGTGATGGGGCTGAGCGGTGCGCAGGTTTCCGCCCGCCCGTCCAGCGGCCGGCCGCGCGGGGTGCTGTTCTTCGCCGGCCCGACCGGCGTGGGCAAGACCGAGCTTGCCAAAGCCATCACCGGCGTGCTGTTCGGCGACGAGGGCGCCTGTATCCGCTTCGACATGAGCGAATTCGCCCAGGAGCATGCGGAAGCACGTCTGATCGGCGCCCCGCCCGGGTTCCTCGGCCACGACTTCGGCGGTGAGCTGACCAATGCCGTCCGCCGGCGCCCTCTCAGCCTGATTCTGTTTGACGAAATCGAGAAGGCGCATGATCGCATCTGGGACAAGTTTCTGCAGATTTTGGAGGATGGCAGGCTGACCGACGGCCGCGGCGACACCGTGTATTTCTCCGAAGCCATCATCGTCTTCACCTCCAATCTGGGGTCCGGCGGCCTCGATGCGGAAATGCCCGAAGCCGCGGTCGAGAAGGATGTGCGCGATGCAATCTCGACGTTCTTCAGGGAGCGGCTGTCGCGCCCGGAGATTCTCAACCGTCTGGGCGACAACATCGTGGTCTTCCAGTTCATCACGAAGAGCATCGCCAGGGAGATATTCGAACTGCAGTTGGCTAACGTCCGCAAGCGCGTGCAGCAGACGCTCGGCATTACGCTCGAAATCGGGCCTGAAGTACAAAGCGCGTTGTGCGACAAATGCATTGATAAGCTGGAAAACGGCGGACGCGGCATTGGCAACCGGCTGGAGACCCTGTTCGTCAATCCTCTGGCGCGGGCGTTATTCGAGCGCCGCGACAAAGATCCCGGCGTGGTCGAAGTGATCGGCCTCGACGAAACCGGCGGCGTCCATTCGGTGCTGATCAGATGATGCTGCGCATCAACCGCCTGCATTTCCCGGTCACCGTGCTGGGGCCGGGGCGCCGGCTCGGCCTCTGGCTGCAAGGATGCGGCATCGGCTGCAGCGGCTGCGTCTCGCGCGACACCTGGGATGTTGCCGGCGGCACTGCGGTCGAGGTGGCGAGCCTCGTCGAGACCTGCCAGCAGATGACCGGCGGAGGGGTCGACGGACTCACGATCACCGGAGGCGAGCCGTTTGAACAGCCCGTGGCGCTGGCGGCATTTCTTGATGCGCTCGCCGGCTGGCGTGCTGCCGCCGGCTTCGATGTTCTCTGCTACTCGGGATTGCCGCTCAAGCGGCTGGAGCGCGATCACGCCGGTCTGCTGGCCCGGATCGATGCGCTGATCCCGGAGCCCTTCATCGAAGCCCAGGCGACCGATGCGCCGTGGCGAGGATCGCAGAATCAGCCTTTGGTGCTTTTCTCGGACCTCGCCCGTCAGCGATACGCGGCGCCGGAGGCGGCCCGGGCGCTGCAGGTCGAGGTCGGGCCGGAGTTGGTCTGGTTCATCGGCATTCCGCGCCGCGGCGACATGGAACGTATTCGGGCCCTCGCGGCGCAGCGGGGGCTTGCGATGCAGGATGTGTCATGGCGCTCGTGAAGATCTGCCCGGCATGCCGCCATGCCAACCGGCCCGGCGCGTTTTTCTGCGAGAATCCCGACCAGCCATGCCCGCGCTCCATCAGTGCGGTCGAGCCGACCGAAGATATGCCGGGTGCGGCCATATCGCCTTGCCCGTTCTGTGCATTCGCGGCGAACCCGCCGGATGCCGCCGATTGTCTTCGCTGCGGACGGCTGCTCAAAGCCGCGGCCCGGCGATTTGCCATCCGCTTTTCCTTTGGTGAACTGCCGCTGGAGCCGTCTACGCGGGTCGGGCGCGATCCGGAGTACAGTCCGCTTGGTGGGCAGCTTGCGGACTTGCGCAAAGTGTCGCGGCGGCATGCCGAATTCACCATCGCGGGCGACCGCCTGTTCGTGCGCGATGTGCGCGCGACGAATGGCGTGCGCGTGAACGGCGAACGCATCGCGCCCGACATTCCGTATCCGGTCAAGGCGGGGGACGAGATCTCGTTTTCCTCCGAGCTGCGGGGCACCATCGTCGCCAAGGACTGACCGCCATGCAGATCCGCTTCGATCAGGTTGCCGTTGTTACTTGCCCGGACTGAGGGACCCATGAATATGCAACAACACCGCATCTCGCCGTGGCGAAAGCAATGCACGGCCACGACCCGCGATCGGCGCGCGGGTTATCGGTGGCTGGCGCCTGGCGTTCTGCTGCTCGCCCTGGCTATGCCCGGCACGCTGGCGGCAAATTCCCCACCCGACGCGGTCGTGGCGACGGTCAACGGCCATGCCTTGACCCTGCGCATGCTGAACACCTTCGTGAGCCAATTCCCGTTTGCGAGCGCGTCCCTGTCGGGTCCGCGTTTTGCCGGCATCGGGGCAGCCGAGATATCGACATTGGTTGACGCCACGCTGCTGGCCGAGGAGGCACAGCGGCGGGGTCTTGACCAGCGTCCGGATTTCCGGTCGCGAATGGGTTTCGTGCGGACGAATCTCGCCATCGCCGCGCTGACCGCCGAACTTGAGGCTCGCGCCGCCGACCGTGCCCGGCAGATCTACGCCACGTCGGAGCGCGTGCGCGACCCTGCCCAGCAGGTCATCCGATTGCATGGCCTGGCCGCCGCTTCCGGCGCCGCGGCAGAGGCGTATATCGGCGCGCTCGGACAAGGTGCAACGTTCGGGAGTCTCGCCATGTCGCCGGACGCCAATCCCTGCGGCGTCAATGGCCGCATGCCACTGGTGGTGAACGGTATGCCGCGGTACAACCCAAGTGACGATGAGACGATCTTTCGTTGCGTCGATAACGAGGGCGACCTCGGCGCCGGACAGGCACCGCCCGAAGGACCTGGCTTTCACGAAGAAAATGGCGTGCCTGTCGTCGAATTCCGTGAGCGCCTGGGCAATTTTCCCGCGTGGCCCGCGTCGGTCGCCGCAGCCGTTGCGTCCTTGCAGCCCGGCGACATGTCCAAGCCGGTCGAGGTGGACGGCAAATGGTTCATCTTTCGCCTTGACGAGCGGCGCCCGCCTTCATTCGACGAGGTCGGGCCGCAAATCCAGACCGAAATTGCCAAAGCCTATGAATTTGAGTTGCAGAAGCGCCTGGACATCAGCATTACGCCGGCCGGCGCGGATACGCCGGACGGCGTAAAATACTATCTGAACCGCGTGCCGGTCTCCGGGTTTGATGTTTATCTTTGTTGCAACGACACGTCGAACTGGTGGGATTTCCCGTCCCGCCTGGCGATGAAGCTGCATGACGAAGACGGACCGCCGAATGACTGGGAGTTGAACGTTCTGTCCTGGCGGCGTGCGCTGGATGAGGAATTCGATCGCTGGGGCTTGGGCGAGCAGCCCCGTTTTCGCGAAGATCTCGGGGTGTTCCGGACCATCCTGCTCATCCTGGAGCTCGAAGTCGCAATTGGCGATGAACTGCTGGCGCGCGGGGCGATCCCGAACACCGCCTACCCTGTATTGCTGCTGCGGGACGTCCGCGCCGACACGATCGGGCAGGCGCGCGCCCTGCAGACGGCACTTCGCCGCGATACGCCGGCCAGGGGGCTGCAAGGACCATTGGAGTTCTGCGCCCTTCCGCTTGCCGAGTGCGCGACGACCAGCGGACGGACGCTGGTTTATCAAAGGAGTTTCCAGGACCCTGTGGTCAGCGCGGCGGTCCCTCTGGCGCCCGGCCAGGTCACCGACCCAATTCCGGCGCCCGCCGGACAGCACGGCTTCTACGTGCTCGCGATGCTCGATCGGGACGTGGAACGCGAGTACGATGCGGATGTTTTCAGCGACAAGGTTGGCGCTGAAATCGCAATTCTGTTGCCGCGCCTGAGGGCAACGGCAAGGATCGAGCCGGCAAAGCCCTGAACCGCATCGCATGTGGAAAGAATGCAGACATGAAGCCGTTCATTGCCATCCTGGCCATCGCACTCGCCCTCACGCCGGCCAGCCGGGTGCAGGCGCAAGGCCAGGCACTCTACGTTGCCAATACGGGCGCCGGCACCGTGCTGCGCATCGACCTGGCGACATTGAGCGGCAGGATCTTGCTGAGTTCGCTGCCTGATCCCACCGGGCTTGCCATCAGTTCTGCCGGAACGCTGTTCGTCGCCACATCGGGCGATGGCGTGATCCGCCAGGTCAGCGGGCCGGACGGCCACCTGGCCATCACGCCGGTCGGCAGCGGTTTCGGTCAGCCGCGCCATCTGGTCGCCGACCAGCGCGGCGGCATTATCTTTGTCGCCGGCGGCGAAGGCGGGGGCAGGATCGTGCAACTGCAACCCGGTCAGCAGCCGGTTTTCTTTCCCTTCGGACCGGGGCAGCCGGTTCCGTTCGACCTGCGCCAGATCCCGTCCTCGGCCGGGACGGGCAACGGGATCACCGGCATGGCGCTCGGGCGCCGGGGCGAGCTGTATTTCAGCGTGTCCGGACGGGACTCGAGCATGCTGAAGGTGGCGCTGCGGGGGGACAGCGCCGGGGAAGTCACGCCTTGGGGCCTGAATGGCGGCGCCGCACCGCTTGCGGTCGATGCCGACGGAACGGTCTTCGCAGGTTCGAACGGCAGCATCCTCCGCCTCGAAGGCGAGAGCTGCCCGCTGTGCCGGACGGGTCCACCGTTCCGGGGCACCCGGGTCGGGACATGGCAGCGGTTGCCGGATCCGGCCGGGCAAGCCGGAATGATCGATCTGGTCGACCTTGCGGTCGACGGTCGGGGCAACATTCTCGCATTGAGCCGCGAAGCGGGCACGGTTTTCCTCGTCACCCCCGAGGGCGCGGTTCGTCCGCTGATCTCGTCGGGCCTGGACCGCCCGATGGCCATGGCGCTGGGGCCGGCCCAGTTCGAGCCCGCCCCGGTGCCGGTGCAACAGGTGGCCGACCGTGTGAGCCTGCGCATTTCCAATATCAAAAGCCTCGCGCTCGACGATCGGGATGCGCTGTTCGCGGCGAACGGCTACCTGTACCGGCTCGGCGAGGACGGCGGCGAGACAATGTTGCGCTTCCCGAGGCCGGGCGTCGGGAATTTCCCGCTGAATGATTTCGGCTGGATCGCCTTCGTCGCCGGCGGCCACCCGGTTCCCGGCGGCATCCAGAACCTGGTGGCGGTCGGCATGCGCAACGCCTGGCTCATCCAGGGCGGCGTGCCGGTCGCCATCCCGAAGCAGTTCCAGTTCGCCACCGGTCTCGGCTATTGCGGCGACGGCACCATTTATGTCGTGGACCAGAGCGTATCGGCGGTCTACCGGATCGGCACGGATGCGGACGTGCGGGTCTTTGCATACGGTCTGGCGCGCCCGACGGTGGCGGTGTGCGGCTACGACAGCACGTTATACGTCACGTCCATCCGCTACGTTCAGTTGCCGGCAAACCATCAGGGGATCCGGACCGATATCCTGCGCAGCCAGAACGGGTCGCCCCTGCAACCATTCGCCGCGGACCTGATGAACATCAAGGCACTCGCCCTCGGCCCCGACGGCAAGCTTTACGCCAGCATCGCCGACACCAGCGCCATGCAAACGGGGGCCGCGCGAGACCTGACATATGAGATTATCGGCTTCGACGCAGCCGGCACGGTGGATTGGCGGATGCCCAATGTTGACGGTAGCGGTGGCCTCGCCGTGACGCATAACGGCGTCATCTATGCCGTATCGGACAAAAGTCCGGGCGTGCTGACCCGGGTGAGGCTGCCACAGTAGCGGAACGGCCGCGCCGGCGGGGCAATTGGGTAAAAGAAAGGAAGGCCAGGGCTCTGCCCTGGACCCGCCAAGGGCCGAGAGGCCCTTGGAACCCATTACTTTTAGACAGTTGTTTTGAGAGGGGGGTCCAGGGCAGAGCCCTGGCCTTCCTTTCTTTCATCCGATTGCCCTGCGCACATGGCAGCGCGTCTGCAGCAGAGTAACGCCGGGATGGAGCGCCTCGCCGCCGAGGGCGACCGCGAGGGTCTGCAAAGCGGGCTCCGGATCTTTCGCCTCGGCCAGATCGCGCAGCAGCGTCTCCGGCAAGGCGGCCATGCTAAGGACCGCGAGCAGCACCAGCGGGCCCACGGTTCCGCCGACCCGGGCAAAAACCGGTTGGTCCGGATCGCGCTGGGCCGGGAAGAACAGCGGGCCGTCCAGCCGGGTAAGCGGCTGGCGGCGTGAGGGATGCAGGCAGTGCCAGCCGGCCTGATCGTGTTCCAGCAGCACGGCGTGCTGACCTGGCTCGGCGTCGAGCCGGACCAGCACTTCCTCCCCGGGCGAAAACGCCGGCACGTCGTCGTCGAGGTCGTCCGGGGCGATCAGGCGCCGGGTGGCGAGCAGCAGCCCCGGCTGGTGGCGCACGACATGGGCGGGCAGGATCGTCAGGCGCCCGCTCGGCGCCGCCGCCGCGGCAAGGCGGTCCCACAGTCCGGGAGCGGACCAGGCGCCGAGAAGGTGGCGGAACGCGTCCAGCTCCGCCACGACGAGTACGTCGTGCGCGACGCCCAGGGTCTCGCATACTTTGCCGATGTGGCGGATCGGAATGCACTCGCGGTGGGTGGTGTCGGTGCCGTTCTTCCAGCCGCTGATGAGCGCCTCCGAAACGCCGACCGCCTTGGCGAGCGCCTTATAGGTCTTGATCGCCGGATGCCGGCTGAACAGGTATTGGAACTTCTGGTCGAAATGCGGAACGTGGACGGAGCTCATGGCGGCTCGCTCGGTGCAGTGGCCGGCAGGCGGCTCAGAACCACCGTCGCGATCGCTTACGGCGGATCCGGCCACACCGGCGCGCCAGGGTGATGACCGATCCTACGTCGCTGACCACCGCGTAGCAATCAAGCGCGCGGCCCAGACGCCCGATCGTGGCGTCACCGAGCTGCGCGCGCATGCGCCGGCGGCCCTCCTTGTCGAGCGCATACAGGTCGGCCCCGCGGGCGCGCACCGGGGTTGCGTAGTCAAGCAGCAGGTCGACCACGACCGGCGCGATGGCGCGCTGCTGGGCGCGGGCGGCGGCGTGGCGGGTGAGGAACGGCACGTCGGATCGGCTGGCGGCGAACGTCGGCGGCATGACGAACTCCTCTGGCGAAAACCGGGGGTCGTGATGCGACGAAGGTGGCGCGGATGCCGGCCGCGATCCTCTTAAACGACCTGAAAAGCCTTGAAGCCCGGCCCGCCGCGGACACGGACTCGCGATGGTTTCAGCGCAATTCAGCGTTGTTGTGTGGCGCCGCGGGGCCACCTCGGATGAAAGTGCAAAGCCGGACCAGCCAACGCTGCGGCGCGCGTCCCCCGAACCCAGGAGGTCCTGACATGTCACGCAAATTCGAGAACGACCGGCCCGGACACCGCCCCGACCCGGAGGTGACGGAGGTCCGCACCACCGATGCACGGCTCGGCCAGCTGCGCGCGGTGCTCGACACCGGCGCGGTGCGGCCGATCGCCTGCGATGCCGAGCTCGCCGCGGCGCACGCCACCGCGGTGGCGGGCGTCGAGGCCAGCGGGCGTGCCGACGGGGCACCCCGCAAGGCTTTCAACAGCTACCGCCAGCGCCTCGGCCGCCTCGTCGACATCGCCGGCGAGCCGGTCCACCATCGCGGCTTCCCGATGCGCGATCACGCCGCCGACGTGCTCAATGCCGAAAAGCTCGACGTGACCGCGAAAGGGCGCCTGCCGGCCGGAAGCGGAGCGCCGGCGCACGAGCAACTGCATGAGGTCTATGGCGGCCGCGGCCTCACCGACAAGCGGGACAAATACAAGGCCATGGCCTGGGGTGACCTGCCCGAACCGGCCGGCAGCCAGCTCGCGCGGTGGCAGGCCTTCGAAAACCCGCGCGCCCGCGTGCCGCTCGACGAAGTGGCCGAGCGCATCGCCCAGGCGAACGCCGCAAGCCGCAAAGAACGCGACAAATGAAGCAACGCGGGGCTGTCAAGGACGCGTATCGCCGCACCCTAGCTTTCTGGCGCGTGGGGAGTTCGAGCCGATGAGCAGCTCCAACCGTAGATATCCGTCGCGGACAAGCGCGACCGCCCTGGCCCCGCCGGGCGGGTTCGCGCAGCCGGCCGGCGACTACGATCCGGAATGGTCCGACACGGTCCGCCTGGGCATCATCACCGAGGTGACGTGCCAGACGCGCCAGTTCCGGCGCAGCGGCATTCTCGGCTGGATTGCGCGCGGCGAACTGGCCTCGGCGATGCTGCCGCTGCTGATCACCGGCGGGGCCATCGTCCTGATATATTTCGGGCTGTCGGCGCTCGGGCCACGGCCGGTCGGCGATGCGCTCGCCTGGCTGTTCGGGTGGCTGCAATGGCTGATCCTGCTGCCGGTCATCGTCTTCGTCGGCTTCAGCATGATGGCCGGCGGCAAGCCCGGCGGCGGCGGCGTCGATCAGGTCTTCCGCCTGATGTTCAGGCTGTTCTTCAAGCTGCTGGCAGCACTCAATCCGATCGGGCTGATCAGCCGCAACGCCCGGCGCATCGGCAACGACTACGTGCTGGCGCGCATGCGCGAGGACAACAAGGAAGACTACCCGATCTGGACCGTGACCCTCGAACGCCGGCGGGACACGTCCGCCGCAAGGGGGCCGGCGGCCTCCGGCGGCTTGCGGGCCAGGCTGCGCGAAGCCGACGGCGAGCTGTTCGATCCCGCGCCGCGGCCGGGCGGCACGGGAGCGCTGCAGAGCTGCTACGTCGTCATGGAAGGCCATCTCGACGCGGCACCGCTGGCCAAGGGTGCGCTCGCGCGCTTTCACGGCGAAGTGCGGCGGAACCATGTGTTCTTCGCGCGCTGGGGCGAAATCTGCGTCGAGAAGCCGGACCGGATGGGCGGCAAGACGATGGAGGTGCAGGCCCGCATCGAGGCCAGCGTGCGGCCGAACATGCGGAGGCGGTCGTGAGCGGCGTGGACTACGCCGAACTTATCTTTCACCTCCGTCATGGCGAACGTGACCGGCCGGGTGCCCGCTACGGACGGCCCGACCGGTCGCTCCTGGCCAGCCTCGCCGCCAAGGCCGGTCCGGTGCGGCTCGCGCGGCACGGGCAGTTCTGGGGCGAAACCGTGGACCCGCTGCTGGCGGCGGCCGGCATGCTGGTCACCGGCCTGCACGCCGTGGCGCCGCGGTTCGTGATGGCGCTCTGCGGCCGTCCGGGTGCGATCGAATGCTGGTATGCCGCGGCTGATGACAGCGGCGCTGCGGTGATGCCGCGCCTGCTCAAGGCGCATCTGCGCGGGCCCGTGCCGGTTGCGGGTTCGCCCGCCGCGCTGACCCGCGCGCTGCCGTATGCGGTCAGGATCAGCGGCACGCCGAGCCAGCCGGAGCCGGGCGCGCGCGCGGTGCCGGTGCAGAGCCTGTGCCGCGGACTCTTCGGCCAGGAATGGGATTATCTCGTGCTGGCGCGCCGGCTGCCGAAGGCGACCGGTCACAGCAAACTCCACAAGGTCGAGGCCGAGATCTACGAGCGGACCGTGTTGTCCAAACTGACCGGCCGCGCCGAGCAGTTCAAGGATATGGAGGTCTATTCCGACCTCATGGAAAGCCTGCGCCAGCGCTACGAGGAGGGGATGCAGCTCGGGCTGTGGGACACGGAAGTGGTGTTCGCGGCGCGTGATGCGGGCGTGCTGGCCGAGGGAACGGCGCTGCTGACCGGGGCGATCGCCGGGGCCGGCTCGCAGCCCGACCCGGTGCGGGCAAATCTGTGCGACGAGGGGGTGGCCGGTCTCGATCCCCCCTTCGAGCTGACCAGCCGGCAACTGGCGCTGCTGGTCTGCCCGCCGGGCGAGGCGTTTCCGGGCACCGAGATCATCCCGCACGCCGGCTTCGCGGCGCAACCGATCGCACCGCCCGCCGCCCGGGCGGACACGGGACAGACCGCGCCGCGCCTGCTGGCGCTGGGCGAGGTGCTGTTCGACGGGCGCGCCAGCGGCAACACGCTCGCCATGCCGCTCGACGATCTGACCAGCCATGGGATCATCGCCGGCATGACCGGCAGCGGAAAAACGAACACCTGTTTTCAGATCCTCGGCCAGCTCGCCGCCCATGGCGTGCCGTTCCTCGTCGTCGAGTCGGCCAAGTCGGAGTATCGCGAGCTGCTCGACGACACCCGGTTCAAGCCGCCGCCGGTCGTCTTCACGGTCGGCAACGAGACGGTCAATCCGCTGCGCATCAACCCGTTCGCCTTTCCCGACGGGATCCTGGTGCAAACCCACATCGATTATCTCAAGCAGGCGTTTTCGGCGGCCTTCGAGATGTGGAACCCGCTGCCCTACGTGCTCGAACGCAGCCTCGAGGAAATCTACATCGATCGCGGCTGGGACCTGACCACCGGGCAGAATGCCCGGGCGGAGGGCTACGCCGGACCGCTGCGCTTCCCCACCCTGGCCGATCTGGAGGCGACCGCGCCGCGGGTGGCGGCGACTCTGCCCTACGGGGCGGAGATCATGGGCAACATCCAGGGCGGCCTGACCGCGCGCCTCGGCCAGTTGCGCGGCGCCGGCGGCAAGGGGCCGATGTTCGACACGCGCAACTCGACGCCGGACACGGTGTTGTTCGAACGCAACTGCATCATCGAGCTGAAAGCGCTCGCCAAGGAGGACGAGAAGGCCTTCCTGATGGGCCTGCTGTTGATCCGGCTCAGCGAATACCACGAGGCGCGCCGGATGCGCGGCGGCGACGGGCAGCCGCCGGGCACGCTGCGGCACGTGACCGTCATCGAGGAGGCGCACCGGCTGCTGAAGAACGTCTCGACCGCGCAGAGCAGCGAGAGCGCCAATCCGCGCGGTCAGGCGATCGAGTTCTTTGGCAACCTGCTGGCCGAAATCCGCGCCTTCGGCGAGGGCGTGCTGATGGCCGAGCAGATCCCGGTCAAGCTGATCTCGGATGCCATCAAGAACACCAACCTGAAGATCATCCACCGGCTGGTGCCGCAGGAGGACCGGGCGGCGGTCGGCGCGGCGATGGTGCTGACGCAGACGCAGCAGGAGCATCTGGCGCGGCTGCAGCGGGGCGAGGCGGCGGTTTATGCCGAACGCCTGGCGCAGGCGGTCCTGGTCAAGGTGCCGGCTCAGGCGGC
Organism: uncultured Alphaproteobacteria bacterium; assembly: GCA_963714255.1. Lineage (GTDB taxonomy): Bacteria > Pseudomonadota > Alphaproteobacteria > Acetobacterales > Acetobacteraceae > Rhodovastum. Next base: position 22,927 of record CAVQNU010000031.1, on the reverse strand, counting down.
GAAGGAGAGGACGGGGCGGGGCGAGGCGTCACTGCCGGCCCGTCCGGCGCCGGATCGCTCGACCATCCAGGCGATGATCGGATCGGGGCGCCGCCGCGCCGCCGCCGCCCATCAGAGGCTGTGGCAAAGCTTCGTCGCGATCGTCTTCGCCTGCCTGGAGCCCGGCGATGCGTCGGCGGATCTGCCCCGGCGCTGGGCTGGCGAGGGCGGCTTCACCGCTTCCGCCGCAGGGTTTCTCGGCCCCCGCGTGCCGCCCCGGCTCGTTTTCGAGACTCTGCTTGATGCCGAAGTGGAGATGCGCGCCGGGTTCTGGCGGCCGGTCGCGCCGTTCACGGCCATGGCGACGGTGCTTGCGATCGGCGCGCGGCTGGCGGCGGCCCTGTCGGCGGCGCCGCTCGCGACCGGGACGGCATCCGCCGAACGCGCCGCGTTCGCCGCCGCGCTTGGCGCGCTCGGCCCGGCCCGGCTGCCGCTGGAGGGCTGCGCCGCCTGCGACAAGCCCTGCCACTACCGCCCGCATGCCGTCGAATTGCTGGAGACGCGGGCGGCGGAGACGCGCGAGATCGGCATGCTCGTACAGGAAGTGCTCACGACCGACCGGTTCGCCTCCCGGGTCCGGCTCGACGAGGCGGGCGGCGGCGTCGATTTCACCCAGGTCGAGCCGGCGCCCTGGATCGAGTTGGCCCAGAGGGCGCTGGCCGCGACCGCGCCGACCTTCGCCGCCGCCGGCGGGGCGACGCGGCGCGGGGCGGCCTATTGCTACATGCTGCATCAGTTCCATGACGGCGCACCGGCGGTCGCCGCGATCGCGGCGCGGCTGTTCGGCCGGGTTCTCGCGGCCGGCGGACCGCCAGAGGCCGGGCCGCGGTGGAGCCCGACACGGAAGGGACCTGGCGATGCCGGTTGAAGCGGGCAGCGGGACGATGGAAGGCGGCGGCATCAACGGCGCACCGCTGGGAAGCGGCGGCGCTGCCGGCCGGTCCGGCGAAGCGGGCGTCGCGTTCCGCTTGACGGGCGAGGCGGCGGGGCTGGGCGGCCAGGGGCGCGAGGGCGGCTGGCTCGCCCGCGGTGATGCGCACGGCGGCGAGGGCCGGTCGTCCTGGCGCGAACTCGGCGATGCCATCGAGGGCGCCGGCGCCGCCCGTCCGACAGCTGGCGATGCCGGGCGGAGCACCGGGAGCGAGGGCCGCGCCGAGGCGCCGGCGCAAGAGGGCCGCGCTGAGGCGCCCGGGCAGGGACCGGACTATTATGATCGCGTTGCCTCCGATCTGATCGCCGATGCCGGCCGTACGATGGAAGCCCGCGAGCGGCAGATGCTGGATGGCGCCGATGCGGCGGCGCGCGCGCAGGCGGCGCGTCCGGAGCCGCCGCAAGCCCCAGAAGCGCGGCAGGAAACCGGGCTTGAACGATACGGTCTGGCCGATGCGGCGGCGGTGCGCGACATGCACGCCAAGCTGGAGCCGTATTTCGACCGCGCCGACAAGCTGGAACGCGCCTTCGCGAAGGACCCGGCGCTGTTCGGCGCGTTGCGCGACATGAAGCAGGAGGCGGCGTCGGAAAAACTGGAGTTGATGCTCGGCAAGCCCACAGACCCGAAGGAGGCCGGCGCACCGGAACGCAGCTTGCGCGAAATGCGCGAGGATGTCGGCTATTTCGCGACCGCGCGCGAGCGTGCGGATTACTACGCCATGGTCCGTCACGAACTGAAATTCGGCGGTCCGTCCAACTGGGATCACCTGAACAAGCTGCGCCCCGAGGAGGCCGACGCCGTGCTCGCGGCCAACCGGGAGCGCTTCATGGAGCGCGGCGAGCGCAGCGTCGCCCAGCGCGTGCGCGACGGGGCCGCCGACTGGCTGCGCGACATGCCGGCCCAGGCGCGCGAGGACGAGGATTACCTGAACAGCGAAGCGGGTCAGCGGCTCGGCTGGTTCGCCACCGGCCGGGCCTGGGACACCAGGCGTTGGCGCGACTGAGCCGGACGGCGTGCGGTCAGGCACCGCCCGGCACGGTCAGCACCACATGCGCCCAGTGATGCGGGTGCGCCCACGCATGCGGCCGGTCCGTCTGTCCGATGGGCGCTGCCAATTCCTCGGAGTTGTCGTCGGCGAGCAGGCCGCGCGACCCGCCGGCCGCGCCGCCCCCTTCCATGACGGCGCGTGCGGCGGCGCGCAGCGCCTCGGCCGGCGGCAATGCTTCGGCGTGCCAGTGCCGGTAGAAGCGGGCCAGCAGCTCCGCCGTGCTGCCGTCCTCGGCCGGCCATAGCGTCGCCAGCACCGCGCCCGCCCCGGCCGACAGCAACGCGGCCGGCAGGGCATCCAGTTCGCGCCCGGCCTCGCGCCGGCCGCTCGACAGCGCCGTCTCGCAGGCCGACAGCGCGACCAGCGCCGCGCCCTCCACCGGATAACCACCGCCCAGCAGATCGGCGACGGTCAGGCGCGTGCCGTCGCCCAGCAGCAGCCATGACCCGAGTTCGTCGGCGGGGCGGAAGACGAAATGGCTGGCGAGATGGACGACCGAGGGCCGCTCCGCGAGCGCCCCGGAAAGTGCCGCGGCGGTAAACCCGTCATCGAGCACCGGGCGCCCGCCGACGGTCGCAGCGATAGCGGCGAGTTCCCGTGCCACGAAGGGCAGCGATGCCAGCTCCGCCCCGCCGCGCACGGTTCCGAACAGCGCCGAGCCGGCCCGGGCGCGCGGGCCGGCCGGAGGCGGCGCGGCGACCGACGCCGCGCGCATTGCAATGGCGTAGCTGCCGCCCAGCCAGTCCGCGCCGTCGTGCAGGGCGGCGAAGGCGACGTAGCGCAGTGGCCCGTCGGCGGTGATCGACAGCGTCCGCACCGCGGCCGCCGCGAGGGCGGGCGCGACCGGAGCGATCAGGTCGCGATACAACGCCTCCGCCGGCGCGCGCACACCGGGCGCCCGGTCGCGCAGCGCCCGCCACAGACGAAAGACGCGCTGGGCGAGCGTGGCCGCGTCCACCTCCACGCTCTGCGCGCTCCGCCCGCCGGGCAATGCGAGCAGGATATGCAGCCGGTCGGGCGCGACCACGTAGTCGATCCGCGCCTGTCCCTCGGCCGGCAGGGGCAGCGCTCCGATTTCACCGGACCGCCCGCGTCCGGTCGCGGCACGGGGGTCCGGCGCTTCGGCCTGGGCGAGCGGACGCGCGAGCCACGCGGCCAGGCGCGCGGCGAGGCGCGCGCGCTCCTCGCCGAGCGGCACCAGTTCCGCTTGGTGTTCGGGCAGCGCTGGCAGGCCGCCGCCGACCGCGGCTTCCGCCGCGACCACCCGGGCGAGTTCGGCGCGGAGGGCGCCGAGCACGGCGCCGGCCTCCGCCTCGGCCGGCGACAGCCCGACCCCGCGCGCGGACCCGCGACCGCCGCGCAGGGCGGCGCGCAGCTCGGCCCATTTCAGCAATCGCAGCGCCAGCTCGGCCTCCGGCAGCCGGCCGGCGGCGACGAGCCGGTCGGCGAGCGTCCGCACCGGCTCCGTTCGGCCCTGAATGTAGCCGGCCTGCAAGCCTTGCCCGAGCGGTTCGAGCGCCGCGCGCAGCCCGGCCAGGACGTCGGTCGCGAGCTTGCCGAGCAGGATCGCGGTCTCGCGGTCGCCGCGGGAGTGGGCGATATCGGCCAGCAGCGCGAGGGCGCGCCAGTCAAGTTCGGGGCGCGCGTGGCCGGCCAGGATGGCGAACGCCTCGCCGGCCTGGGCCGCGGCCGTTTCCTGCCGTCCCTGCGCCAGCAGTGCGGCCGCGTGCCCGAGCCGTGCCCGCGCCACGTCGGGGTGGGTCGGACTGTGGGCCCGCTCGGCGAGCGCGGTGGCCTCGGCGAAGGCGCAAATCGCCGGTTCGTGGTCGCCGGCGAGGATCAGCAGCGCGCCCCAGTCGCACAATGTCTCGGCGAGCGCCGCCGAGGTCGCCCCCGCGCTCGGAGCAAAGGCAAGGCGGCGGGCGGACAGCGCCATGCCCAGTTCGATCCGCGCGTCTGCCAGATCGCCGGCCCGCGCCAGGATGCGGCCAAGCCCGGCCTGTGCGGCGACCGTGTCCGGATGCGCCGTGCCGTGGGCGTCGCGAAGCCGGTCGCGGGCGGCGCGCTGCAGCCGCACCGCGCCAGCATCGTCGCCGCAGTCGGAGGCAAGCGCGGCAAGCCCGATCAGCGCGGCCGCCGCCAGCACCGGCGTGCCAGCCTGCTGCCGGATCATGAGCGCGCGCTCGAAGGCGATACTCGCCTCCGCATAGGCGCCGGTCTCGGCCGCGACCCGGCCGGTCAGCTCCAACGTGGCAGCGACCGCCGGGTGGGACCGGCCGAGCCCGATCTCCTGCCGCTCGCGCGCCGCGCGCAGCCGGGCCAGCGCCGCCTCGGCCTCGCCCGCGGCGAACTCGGCGGCCGCGAGGCGGGTCTGCAGCACCGCGGCCTCGGGATGGCCGGCGCCGAACGTCGCTTCGCAGGTTTCCAGCAGCCCCGCGAAGATCACCCGCGCGGCCGGGGCTGGCCCGTAGCTCAGAAGATATTCGCCGGCGACGTCCAGCCGCTCCAGGTCGGGTAAGTCCTCCTCGTCGTGCCGGTTGCCGAGGCGGTAGGCGGTCAGGGCCGCGCGGGCCTCGCCCGCCGCCATCAGCAGCCGTGTCCAGGCCAGCATAACCGGCTTGGTGAGGGCGGCGGGATCGAGCGCGGTCAGCGTCGCGCCGAATTCGGCGCGCAGGCGCGCGAACGCCGCCACGTCGCCGGCGGCCCAATCGAGCCGTGCGAGCGCGATGCGCGCCAGGGCGAGCGCCTCCGGCTGGTTCGCGTGGCGGGCAATGTTGACCCAGCGGACCGTCGCTTCCCGTGCCTGCCGCGGATGCCCAGCCTCGGCCTCGGCGGTTGCCAGGAGCGACAAGGCAAAGAACCAGAAGCCCGGGGCGATGGTGGGGTCGGTTGCGAAGTGCGCGCAGGCGGCAGTGAGCGATTCGGCGGCGCGGGCCGGCTCGCCGGCCATCAGCTGGGCGCGGCCGAGATTGGCCTCGATGATCGCGCTTGCGGCGGCGTCGGCATTCGCCTCGGCGATGGCGTACGCCTCTTCCAGCACCGCGACCGCCTCGAACGGCGTCCCCCAGGCAAGACAGGTGACGCCAAGTTCCTGCAGGGCGGCGGCGACCGACAGATGGTTTGGCCCGAACGCGCAGCGGCGTACGGCCACGGTGAAGCGGGCGAGCGCGAGGCCCTCGGGCAGCGTTGTTGCCTCCGGCGCGGCGGCGACGTAGCGCGCCACCAGCAGCGCCGGCTCGGCCCCGGCGATGTCGCAGAGCGTCGCCGCGAGTTCCTCCGGCGCGGCGCCGTGTGCCATTTGTTTTACCAACTCGCCCGCGAGTGCGATGGCGGCGGCCACGCCCGGGGTCACGCTTATGGGCTGATCATTGATCATGGGCCAAATTTAGGGAGGGGGAGCCCCGTTTCGACTCGCTCCGGCGTTCCCGGGGCAATCAAGTGAAGGGAAGAAAGGCCATGGCAGAGCCCTGGCCTTTCTTCCTTCCCCCAATTGCCCCGTGGCTCCCCCCGACGATCCGTGATTCGCTGGCCACCGCGCATTACCGTAGGCTCGGGCGGGAACGGCACGGCGCCGGCTCGTGGAGCGGCCTGCGAACACGGATCGGAGGGGATATGCAGGTTGGGCTCATTCACCCCTTGTCGGCGCGGCCGCAATGAGCGGCGCCAAGACGATCCGCTACAGCGTGGCCCAGGGCGCCGACGGCATTCCGTACGAGGTTGCCTACGATCGCCATCGCGTGCTGCTCGCCAAGCTCGCGCGGTTGCGGGCGCGGCTGGCCGGCGTGCGCGCCCGCACCCCCGGCCTGGACGCGCCGGCGCTGCCGGACGAGACGGAGATCCCGGCACAGAACTACGGCGACGCGGCCATGCTGGTGGCGGCGCTGAATGCGAACCAGGCCGCCTACCGGCAGCTCGCGGGTGAGATCGAGCGGCTGGAGACGGACGCCGCGATGCGGGAGGCGACGGCGCGCCTGCTGGCGCTGAATGGTCGCGCCGCCGTGCTGGCCGCCGCGATTGCGGCGGTCGAGGCCGGCGGCCTGCATCGGGTTGCCGCGCATGTGGCTCCGGTCGGGGTGCCGGCGGGCGCGACGCTGGCCGCCCTGGCCGCCCTGGCCGAGAACCAGGAGACGGCGCTGGCCGCCGCTGCCGACGCGCTCGCTGCCGCCGAGGCAGAAGCTGGGCGCGACGCCGTCGCGGCGGTCTTGCAGGACCGCCGTGCCCGCCTGGAGGCGGCGCAGGGGCGGCTTCGCCAGCGCGCCGAGCGAGCGCTCGCCGGTCTGCGCGATGATGTCGGCGCCACCGATCGGGCCCGCGCCGGGGCGCTGGCGCGCGATACGCTGGCCGCCACGCGGGAGAGCGAGCAGAAACGCTTGCTGACCGCGCTGGAAGCCACGGTGCAACGCCTCAATGCCGCCGCCGCGGATGCCGAGGCCTGCCGCGAACGGGCCTTCGCACTTACCCAGCGGCTTGCCTGTTTCAAAGGACCTGAAGCGGCGACCGCGCGGGCCGCGCTCGGCCCGGTCGAGCGGGGGGAGGTGGCTGCCGGCACCGTCCTGGATGACGCCGAAGCGGTGCTGCGCCGCTGCGAGCGCGAGGCGGCCGCGCGCATCCTTGCCGCGAGCCTGGCCGATCTCGGCTACCAGGTGGCGGAAGGGTTCGAGACGCAATACGCCGCGGGCGGCGAGAGTTTCGCCCGCCATCCGGACTGGCAGGACGGCGTGGTGTGCCGCGTGCGGGCGGGCGCGGAGGCGATCGGCGTCGAAATCGTCCGCGCCGCGGCCGCCGAGGCGGCCCATACCGGTGACGCCGACCGCGCCGCGCAGACCGCATTCTGCGAAGATCTTCCCGCCCTGCTGCGCAGGCTCGGCGCGGCGGGGATGGCGGCCGGCGTCGCCGCCGCCGAGCCGGTCGGCGCCCGGCCCCTGCCGGTCCTTGATGCCGGTCCGGCCGGCCTTGATCTGTCCAGGCGGGCGCGGGCGGCGTCGCGTGGCGCGGCGCGCACCCAGCCGCTCCCCGGTGAAGGAGGTGCGCGGTGACCATCCAATCGCCGCTCTGGCTCGCGGAGATCGCCGATTTTGTCGCGGTTCACCCGCAAATCGTGCTGTCGGGCAATACGCGCGACATTTTCCTGCTGCCCGGACGCGACGGCACTGGGCTGCGGCTGGCCTGGCTGCGCGAGGCGATCTGGAGCCGGATCGCGCCGCTCGGTTTCAAGGCCATGCTGGTCTGGGACCGGGTCGACCGGGTGCAGACCTATCCGGACAGCGCCGAAGCGGTGGTGCGGCGTTTCCTGATCGATGAATGCGGGCTCGCGCCCGAGGCGAATGGCGGCCTGCCGCCGGTGGCCGCGGTGGGGCTCGGCCCGGTGCTGAAGCGGCTGGCCGGGCGGTCGGCGGAGCGGATCGCGGTGGCGATCGACTACGCGGCGCGGCTCGACGGCGGCCTGCCGGTGCCGCCGGAGACGACGGCGACGCTGTTCGCCGCGGCGGAGAAGCTGAGCCACGAGGCGCGCCCGGTCGGCAGCGCCGAGAGCGAGACCTACAACCCGATCTTCTGGATCGTCGATCAGCCGAGCGACCTGCCGGGCTGGTTCCTGCGCGGCAACCACAAGATCCGCAGCCTCGTGCTGCCCAAGCCGGATTTCGAGACGCGGCGCGAGGCGGCGCGGTTGATCGCCGAAACCTTCGCCGACGCCGCCCAGATGGAACCGGCCAGGCTCGCCCAGATCGTCGACGGGTTCGCCAACCTTACCCAGGACATGGCGCTGACCGCCATGCTGGCGATGGGGACGCTGGCCGAGCGGCGTGGCCTCGCGTTCGGCCAGATCGACAAGGCGGTGCAGCTTTTCAAGATCGGCATCATCGAAGACCCGTGGCGGTCGCCCGATATGCATGCGCGCGTGGTTCGCGCCGAATCCGAGATCGGGCGCCGCGTCAAAGGGCAGACCCAGGCGATCCGCAAGACCGCCGACATCCTGCGCCGCGCCGTCATCGGCCTGAACGGCGCGCAGTTCGGCGGCGCGTCATCGGGGCGGCCGAAGGGCACGCTGTTCCTGGCCGGACCGACCGGGACCGGCAAGACCGAGCTCGCCAAGGCGCTGAGCGAACTCGTGTTCGGCAACGAGCGCGCCTATCTGCGCTTCGACATGAGCGAGTTCTCGGCCGAGCATTCCGAGGCGCGGCTGATCGGCGCGCCGCCCGGCTATGTCGGCTTCGACGCCGGCGGCGAACTGACCCGCGGCATCCGCGAACGGCCATTCAGCGTGGTGCTGTTCGATGAGATCGAAAAGGCGCATCCGCGCCTGCTCGACAAATTTCTGCAGATCCTCGACGACGGGCGGCTCACCGACGGGCATGGCGAGACGGCCTATTTCTCGCAGGCGATCATCGTCTTCACCTCCAATCTCGGGGTGACTCGCGAAAATCCCGAGCGGCCGGGCGAGGGTATCCCCGCGGTGCACCGTGGTGCGCCCTATGAGGAGGTCGAGCGGACGATCCGCGCCGGGATTTCCGACTACTTCAAGAACCGGCTCCGCCGGCCGGAGCTGCTGAACCGCTTCGGCGACAACATCGTGGTGTTCAACTTCATCGAGGACCCGATCGCCGACCAGATCTTCGAAAAGGGCCTGGCCAACGTCACCGCAAGCGCGCGCGCCGCCTGCGGCATCGAGCTGGTCTTCGCGCCCGAAGTGCAGGAGATGCTGCGCGCACGCTGCCGCACCCGGCTCGACGAGGGCGGGCGCGGCATCCTCAACCAGATGGATCCCTATCTGGTCGAGCCGTTGTCGCGGGCGCTGTTCGAGCGCGGCACGACTGCAGGCGAGCGCATCACGGTGACGGCGCTGGTCGAGGACGCCGACGGCCGGCGGGTGGAGCTGGCCGGATGACGCATCGGGCCACGCGGCACGCCCAGCCGGCCCGCGCCACCTAGGACCGCCGGCGATGGCGCGGGTCAAACGCTGCCGGGTGGCGGGATGCCGGCATGTCAGCCGGCCGACCGCCGATGTCTGCGAGCGGTGCGCTAGCCACAACCTCGTCGAGGTCGATGATCCGGCCTATGTGATCTGCCGCAACCCGGCTTGCGGCGCGGCGGCCGAGGCGGGCGCGCCGGCCTGCCCGGACTGCGGACAAACGCTCGCGGCACGCGCCCGGGTGCGCTTCGCCTGGGGCGAGGAGACCGTCGATCCGGCGCAGGGGCTGCGAATTGGGCGGGACGGGGCGGACTTCGCGACGCCGGCCCTGGCGGACCGGCTCGCCGCCTATCCCACCATCTCGCGCCGCCACGCCGTGCTGCGGCTGGCGGAGGGGCGGCTCGTGCTGCGCGACCTGTCGCTCAACGGGACCTGGCTCAATGGCGTGCGGGTGGCCCGGGACGCCGAGATTGCGATCGAACGCACAGCGCGCCTCGTGCTGGCGCGCCGTGTCGAGGCCGAGATTACCCTCGACGGCTGAGCGCCCGCCGGTGTCAGCCGTGGCCGATCGTCACCGTCTCGGCGCCGTCCAGCCGGACAACCAGGCCGCGGCCATTGGTCACGCCGATCCGGTTGCGGGCGAGCAAAAGCGCCGGGCAGTCCGCCAGCACGATGCCGTCGCCGCGTCCGTCCGTGACGACGTTCTCCACCACCTGCCCGCAGACGCGGACCAGCCGCAGCGCCGCGCCAGCGGGCGCCGCGATCGTATTGCCAATGACCGCGAGCCCCGTGGCGCCGACCGCTTCGATCGCCGCCGCGCGCGCGGCGTGCAGCCGGTTGCCGGAGAGCCGGCAGCCATCGGCGGGACGCTCCAGATAGACCGGCTGGCCTGCCTCGATGATGCAGCCGTCCAGGGTCAGGCCGCCATGCCGGCCGACCGCGACGCCGCGCCCGCCGGAAGGCGCCTCGATCCGGCAGCGCGTCACCGTGACCCCCGCGCCGCTGACGGCGATGGCGGTGCCGCCGCTGTCCTGGCGCGCGAGGGTCAGACCGTCGAGAGTGGCTCCCGCCGCCAGGGTCAGGGTGCCGTTGAGGTCGAGGCATGCCTTCTGGCCGGTGCGCCGGGGCTTGACGGCCACGCCTCCGGGCACCTCGCAGGGGCCGACCAGGCGGTGGGTTCCTGGCCCGAGCAGGATCGCGGTGACGTTGCCGGCGCGGCTCGCCTCCAACGCGGCGGACAGCGTTGTTGCGAACCACCCGTGCTCGACGACGATCGTCGTGCCGGTTTGCCCTTCGGGTTCGGGGAAGGCGATGCCGGCGGCGGCCCCGTGGTCCCGCCACGCCGCCGCGTCCCGCGTCGGTGCCGCGAGCTCCGGGCCGAACAGTGTCGCCGCCCTGAGCGCGGCCGCATGCAATGCCACCAGCTTGAACCAGTCGGCGACCGCCGCGCGCGGCGGCGGCATGTCGCGATAGCTGCGCGCGAACAGGCCGAGCGCTTTGCGCCACAATTCGTCGGCCTGTTCCAGCCAGGCTGCCGGTGCGTCCGGATCGACGGCGCAGCCCGCCGCCGCCGGCAGCCCGAGCGCATCCAGGGCCTGCAGCGCGGCGGCTTGCGGCGGTGTGGTTTCCAGCGTCTTCGCGAGCGCCTCGGGCGCCGTGAAATCGAGCCCGGCGAAACGCCGGTGCACGGGATCGAGCAGGGTGGCGGCGTTGACCTCGGCGAGGAAGCGCGGGCCATCCACCGGCCGCAAGCGGGTGAGCGCGGTTACCAGCGCGGCATTGGCGGGGTCGGTGGCGAGCCAGGTCTCGACCGCCTGCCATTCCCCCGGCGTGAGCGGTGCCGGCGGCGGGCGGCGCAGCGCCTGTGCGAGGTCGCTCTCGGTGGTGATGCGCCCGAGCGCCGCGACGGCAAGCGCGCCCCGCCGGGGCGGCACGCCCGGGTCGGCGCCGCCGAGCCAGGCGGTGATCTGGTCATGCCCCCAGCGCTGGTCCGGCTCATACGCCAGCAGTCCGCCCAGCAAGGCGGCCAGCCGCTTGCCGATGCCGGACGGCAGCGGGACGTTGAGGGCGAGGACGCGCCCGCCGGCCTCGGCCGCCTTCAGCTCCGGCCCCAGCGGGTGCGCCGCCGGCCCGAGCCACATCTCCAGCGCGACGAGGCCGAGCGACCACCAGTCGCTCGCTGCTGCCGCCTCGCCGCGCAGCCGTTCGGGGGCGGCGTAGTGCGCCGTTCCGTGCGAGTCCGGCGCGGTCCCCGCTTCGGTCAGGCTGCCCCAGTCGAGCAGGCGCGCCGAGCAGGGGGGCGCGCCGGTGAGCAGGATGTTGCCGGGCTTGACGTTGCCATGGATCAGCCCGTTGCCCGCGGCGTGCACGGCGGCGAGGGCGGCGGCCACCTGGGCAAGCAGATGCCGCGCCTGCGCATCCCCTAATCCGTCCTGTGCCGTCGCCAGCGCGGCCTGGAGTGTCGTGCCCTCGGTCCAGGGCGCGAGTTCGTAGAGGCATGGCCCGCCCGGCGCGTCGGCCTCGCCGGCTTCGCCCGGAACCAGCAGGCCGGGTGCGTCAGCCGCCTGCAGCGCGGCGAGGCGGGCGCGCTGGGCGGCGCGTGCCGCCGGGGTGGCGAAGACGGTCGGGCTGTAGAGCTTGAGGGTTTTGAGGCCGCCATCGTCGCGGTCGAGCACCCGCAGCAGGCTCGCCTGGCTGCCGATGACGATACGGTCCAGCGGCTCCAGGCGGGGGGCGAGGGCTGGCGGCACCGTCAGACCGGCCGGTGGCTCGGGCGGGTCCGGTTCGGTAGGGCGCGTCCAGGCAAGGCGGGTGGCGGCGGCCGGGCTTGTTTCGTTCATGCGGCGTTGTCCCCCCTCTCCGAACGTTGCGATGCGGCTCAGCGGTGGAGGGTGATACAGGGCAAGCGGGTGAAGGAAACAAGGCCAGGGCTCTGCCCTGGACCCCGCTCCTTAAGGAATGGGTTCCAAGGGCTCACGGCCCTTGGCGGGTCCAGGACAGAGCCCTGGCCTTGCTTCCTTCGCCCGAATTCACCCCATTTGAGCTGCAGCGGGCCTCTTGGCTGGTGTAGCCAACCACCTCTGCGACCGGGAGGGAATGGTCTTTGAGCTGGATCAAAGAGGCGCCGGACGGCGCCACGCACCTATGGGCGGCGCTCGGCGACGTTGCCACGCCCGAACTCTATCTCGGCAATCCGTTTCGTCTCCTCGGCGGATTGCCCACCGACGCCAGGGCCGAACCCGTCCGGAAAGCCCTTCAGCGCGCGCCGCGCGTCCGGCCCGGCGGTGCGCTCGGGGACACGCTGGGCCGCGATCTGTTGCCCGGCACGATCGAGGCGGTCGAACGGCTGCGGCTGCGTCTGCTCAACGACACGGTTCGCCGGCTTGTCGATGAGCTGTTCTGGGTGTGGCCGCGGGCCGACGGCGACGCGGCGCTGATCGCTCTCGATGCCGGCGACGTGGGGGCGGCGCTGGCGTCCTGGTCGGCCGGTCCGTCCGACGGCGTGGCGCTGCACAATCGCGCGGTTCTCGCGCATCTGGCTGCTTTCGACGAAGCCGGGCGTCTGCTCGCCGGCCGGGGCAGCCCGGAGGTGTTCGCGACGGCGATGGAGCGTTCGCTCGCGCTGTGGGGTGCGGCGCTGGACCACCCCGGATGGTGGCAGGCGGTCACCAGCCGTGGCGCCGCGCTGGATGCGGTGCGGCTCGGGCCGAACGCGACCGCGGCGTTGCGCGGCGGACTTCCGCGCGCAATCGTGGCTGCGACGGTGCGGGTCGCGCACGCGCTGCGCTGCAGTGACGTGGCGGCGGCGCAGGCCGCCGCCGGAGACGCCGCGGCGTGCCTGCGGGCATGGCTGCCGCGCCCCGAGGCAGCGCTGTTGAAGGTCACGGCCGACACATTGGCGCCCGCGCGCGACGCCATCGTGGAGCGGCTGTGGGAACTGGAGAAGGCCGAGGGGGCAGCGGCGGCGCAGGATCTCCCGCCGGCATTCGGTGTGGAGAAGCTCGACGCGCTCGAAACGCCGCTGGAAGCGCTGGCGATGTTCGCCGACCGGCTCGACCGGTCCCTGGAAGCGCCATTGCTCGACCTGCCCGGCCGGCGGGCGCGCATTCTGTGCCAGGAACTCGTGCGCGAACGGCGCCCGCGCGTGCCGGAGGCGCTGCCGCTGCTGATCAGGGTGGCGAGGTTGCCGATGACGCAGGCGTGGAAGCTCAGCATCGAGGCCTACTATGACCGTCCGCCCGAGCCGGTGGCTGCGCCGGTGGCGCAACCGCCGCCGCAGCCACCTCCGGCGCCCAAGCCCCAACCCATTCCCCAACCCAAGCCCAAGCCCAAGCCGGCGCGTCCGCGCACCGCCGCCGAGCGGGCGGCCGATGCGCTGTCCAACAAACTCGCGCCGCTGATGACCGGCTCGCCCTCACCGGATGCCTGGGTCACGGCCCTGGAGCTCGGGGCCTACCGTGACGCGCTGCAACTTCGGGACAGCCTGGCGTCCGCGTCCGACGACGCCGAACGCACGACGATCGAGGCGGTTCTTCTTGGGCTTGTCGAGGGATCGTCGCAGGCCGCCGAGCGTGCCATTGCCGCCGGCGCGTTTATCGCCGCCGACATTCTGGTCGCCGCCGCGCGCGCGGTGCTGCCGGATCCGAACCAGGCCCGCGCGCGGCTCGACCAATTGGCCGGCGCGCTGGCGTCGCGGGCCGAGCCGGACCCCGGTCCGGCCTGCGCCTTTTGCGGCAGGTTCGCGCTGCCCGGACAGCGTCCGTTCGTCCTCACCGCCCGGGCGCCCGAGGATCGTCCGGACCGTGGACTTCCCGGGCGGGCCGCCTTCAGCCTTCGCATCCCCCGCTGCCGGGACTGTGCGCACGAACAAACTGCGCTCGCGTGGTGTGGGCTCTTCGGGGTGCTCGCGGCCGCCGGCTGTCTGTCGTTCGTCCTGAACCTTGGGCTGTCGGGTGACAGCCTGAGCATCTTCGGCCTGTTCGGCCTGGCCGCCGCCTTGGTGGCGGCGCGGAAGCATTTGCCTTCGTCGCGCGCGATCGTCGCCGGCTATTTCGAGATCGGACACCGGCTCTGGCAGGCTGCTACGCACCGGCCGGGCCAGGGCCGGGCGATCATCAGGCAAACGCCGTTCTACCGTTATTTCAGCGCCGCGGGCTGGAGGTTCGAGTGGCCGGATTGATGGGGCGGTGGGAGGGGGCCGTCGGGCGCGCCGTCGGGCGGGGGTTCGTGCATCTCGCGCGTGCGTGCAGCCGGCTGGGTGGCATGCTGCGCCGGCGCCCGCCCGCCGCCACTCCGGTGGCCGCCCCCAAGCCGGACGCGGCCGCCGCGGGCGACCCCGCGGACGAGGCGCTGGCCGAAATCGCCATCAACGCCTGGACGATCGCCCGTTTCGTCGCCCGCAGCGACATGCACGCGACGGCCCCGCGCGAGGCCGCCTTGTTGAGCGCGTGTTCCGCCTCCATCCTCGACTGGCTGCGGACCTTCGATGTCACGCTGCCGTTGCTGGATGGCCGCCGCTACGTCCGCGGGGCGATGCTCGACGTGGCCGAATGGCGCGCCGACCCGGCCGTGCGCGCCGCGACCATCGTCGAGACGCTGGCGCCGCTGGTGCAGCGCGGCAACCGGCGGCTGCGCCGGCCGAGCGTGGTGGTCGCCCGCCCCGCCACCGATCCCGAAGCACGCGGAGACAAGGCATGCCCAAGATAAACTATGGAATCGATCTCGGCACGACGAACAGCGCAATCGCCAAATGGACCGGGCGTGGCGTGGTCGTCGCGCAGAACAATGATGGCCGCGATACCACGCCCTCGGCGGTCTACCAGGGACCCGACGCTACCTTCGCGGTGGGCGAGACGGCGCTGGCCCAGGTCGCGGGCGACGCGGATTTCGTCTTCCGCAATTTCAAGCTCGCCCTTGGCACCACGACCCGCTATCGCCTGCGCGCCGGCGCGCAGGCGACGGCCGCCGACCTGGCGAGCCGGGTTCTGCTGGCGCTGCGCAGCGCCGCCGAAATCCACTTCGGCGAGGACGTGACCGAAGCCGTCATCACCATCCCCGCCGCCGCGACGGCCGAGCAACGCGAGGCAACGCTGGAAGCGGCCCGGCTCGCGCATTTCGACCCGGAGCATGTCGTCTTTATCCCCGAGCCGGTCGCGGCCGCCGTCGCGTACGGCCGCGCGGCGGCGCTGAATGATGGCTACTGGCTCGTCTATGACCTCGGCGGCGGCACGTTCGACGTGGCCCTCATCCGCACGGAAGACGGGCGGCCGAGCATGCAGGGCTATGCCGGTGACCGCTATGTCGGTGGCCAGCGCATCGATCAGGATATCGTCCAGACCCTGCTCGTGCCCGCGTTGCTCGCGCCGGACGCGCAGGGCTGCGCGCCCATCCTGCCGGATTTCGGTCCCGGCAACCCGACCTATGCCGGGGCCTTCGCGATGCTCCGCGCGGCCGCCGAAACCGCCAAGATCAGTCTCTCGGCGCCCAGGGCTGGCACGGTCGCGGTGCAGCGGGCTTGTGTTGTGCAGGACGCTTCCGGCCGGCCGGTGACGCTGGCGACGTTGATCCCGCCGGCGGCGATCGAGGCACTGGCGCGGCCGCTCATTCTGCAGACGGTCGCCTGCGTGCGCGGCCTGCTCGCCGAGAAGAACCTCACGCCCAGCCAGATCAACGGCATCCTCCCGGTCGGCGGTCCGACCAAGATGCCCTATCTGCGCGCTGTCCTGACCGAAGAACTCGGCATCAGGGTGGTTCCGCAGGGCGTCGACCCGATGACCGTGGTTGCGACCGGCGCCGCGATCCTTGCCTCCGGGCTCGACGGGAAGCATGAAGTGCGGCAGGCCAATCTGGCGAAGGGACCACTCATGCCCGGGACGCTCAGGGTCCGGATGGAGCCGGATGCCGGGGACAGCGGCACACCGTCGGTCGACATTATGCTCGAAGGCGACGCCGGGCTGCTCGACGGCGCGACGCTGGAGCTGGAGACCGAGGGCGCCGTGATCGGATGGGCCAGCGGCGTCATCGCAGTGCCGCCGTCCGGCCGTGTCGAAATCGAGGAATTGCCGGCCGAGGAGTTCGTCTCGCACCGGTTCCGCCTCATCGTGCGCGACCGCCTGCGCCGGCGCGTTCCCACCGCGCCCGCCGAGCTGGCCTATACCCGCATCGATGACGTGGCGCCGACCCTGCTGCACAGCATCGGCGTGCGCACCGAGAACAACGGCTGCAAGATCTTCTTCGCGAAGGGCGAGTTGTTGCCCGGCGTGCACGAGCACCTGTTCGAGCTCACCGCGGCGCTGAACCGGGCTGCCAAGGGCGCCAGCTTCGATCTCGAATTCTACGAGGGAGAGCACAAGTTCGCTGACCGCAATCGCCGGGTCGGCCGGGTCCGTATCGCGGCCAGCGCGCTCAACGCCGATCTGGCGGCGGGCAGCCAGATGCGGATCAGGCTGGCGATCGATCGCAGCCAGCTCATGATGGCGACCGCGGTTCATACGGCGACGACGCAGGAGTGGCGGGACGTTCTGCGGATCGGCAACGTCGAGATACCCAGGGCCGAGGCGCTCGATGCCGCGCATGCCGCGGTGGAGGAGCAGCTGGACACGACGGTGGCGTGGATCGGCTTCATCGCCGACGAAGCCGAGGCGGCCGGCGACCGGCGGCTGGTGGACGAGGCGGAGGCGCTGCGCGCGCGCCTGGCTGCGGCCGACATCGACGCACGGCTTTCGCGCGCCCGGCAGGCCCGGAACGCGGCGCCTGGCGACGCGGTGGCGGCGCAGACGGCAGACCAGGAGCTGCGCGAGGCACGCGCGGCGCTCGACACGCTGGAGGACCTTCTCACCGCGGCGTGGTTCGCGGCGTCGTGCCACCGGTGGATCCGCGAATGCGGTGCGCTGGTGGAGCAACCGGCGCAAGCGAATTTGCGCCCGGACTACGACTGGGCGGCTGACCGTGCCCGCACGGCGCTTGCGGTGCCGTATCGGGAGCAGGCGTCGCTGATTGCGGCGAACCGCGACCTGTTGGCGGTTTACGAGGCGTCGCAGCCCGGCGACAGCGCGACCGGAGCAGCGGGCCCGCACCCCGCGCCCTCCGATCCCGAGTTGCGCGCGATTTGAGCGCCTGCTGAACCAGTTTGCACGGCCAAAGGGCGGTCGGGTAAAGAAAGGAAGGCCAAGGCTCCGCCCTGGCCTTCCTTTCTTCCCTCGATCGCCCTGCGCGCATAGATGATCGCCGGCGGGCAGGGCGGAAGCGCCAGGAGGCGGCGGATGAGCGAAGCGATCGTGCACGCGCAGGGGAGGCTGGAACTGCGCGGCCTGAGCTGGCGCTGCGCCCTCGGGCGCGGCGGTGTGCGGGTGCTCAAGGAAGAAGGCGACGGCGCCACGCCGGCCGGGGTGCTGCCGTTGCGCCGGCTGCTGTACCGCGCCGACCGGGTGGCGGTGCCGCGCGCCGCGGTGCCGCGCGAGCCGATTGGCGCGCAGGACGGCTGGTGCGACGATCCGCAGCACGCCGACTACAACCACCAGATCCGCCTGCCGCATCCGGCCCGTCACGAGGAGCTGTGGCGGCGCGACGGGCTGTATGACATCGTCGGCGTACTGGGCTGGAATGACGCACCGGTCGTGGCGGGACGCGGCTCGGCGATTTTCCTGCATGTCACGCGGGCGGATTACGCCCCGACCGACGGCTGCGTGGCACTGGCGCTGGCCGATCTGCTGGCGGTGCTGGCCGCCGGGGTCACGTCGCTGCGGGTGTTGGCGGCGTGAGCGTTATGGATCGCGGCTGAGCCGCCTGTCCGCGAGTGCCGCCAGATACGCCTGCCAGATCGCCGCCTGCTCGCGGCCGAGATGGTGCAGGTAATCCCAGGAATAGATGCCGGTGTCGTGGCCGTCGTCGAAGTGCAGGCGCACCGCGTAATTGCCGACCGGCTCGACCGCGAGGATGCCGACATGGCGGCGGCCGGGCACGGTTTTGCGTTCCTCCGGCCGGTGGCCCTGCACTTCCGCACTCGGGCTTTCGACGCGGAGGAACTCGGCCGGGTAGGAAAACCGGCTGCCGTCATCGAAATCCACCTCCAGGCGCCTGTCGGCCCGGAGGAGGCGGATTTCGGCCGGCACCGGCATCAGAGATCGTCCAGCGGACGGGCCTCGTCGGCCAGCATGATGGGGATGCCGTCGCGAATTGGATAGGCCAGGCCGGCGGCGCGGCTGACCAGCTCATTATGCGCCCGGTCGTAGTGCAGAGTCTGTTTGGTGACCGGGCAGACCAGGATTTCCAGCAGCCGCGGGTCGACCGGAGCGTTCGCCGCAGGCTGGTGCCCGGCGGGATCCGTGGCAGACCCGGCGGTCGGGCCGTTGTCGTCGTGCATGGCATCAACTCCTGTGCCGGCGCGTCAGCTGGCCCGGGAGCGGGCCGGCGCGGCGTCTGCTCCCGTGGCGTGGATGTCGATTTGCAGCAGGGTGGCGAGCGCGACGGCGCGCTCGGCCAGGGTGGCGGCTTCCAGCAGCGCCTGTTTCTCGGCCGGCTCGAACGGGCAGGCCATGCACAGCGTGGTGACCAGGGCGTCGTCGGCCATGCTGTCGATGGCCTCCCAGTTGGCCTCGATGCCGCGGCGGGCGAACGAGGCGCGCAGCACCGCCAGCAAGCCGGCCCGGTCGAAACCGGGCCAGGGCGCGGGCGGGTCGAGATCGGCGGCAAACCCGGCGAAACAGGCGCGTACCCGGCGGTAGCCGTGCTGCAGGGGAAGCTCGGCGGCGACCGCGAAACGGATGACGCCGGTGAGGGTGATCAGGAAGCGCCCGTCCTCGGTTTCGCTGAACGAGGACAGGCGGCCGAGGCAACCGATCCGGTACAGCGCCGGGCCCACGGTTGCCGGCGGCGCCTGCGGGTCGGGCTGGATCATGCCGAACATCCGTCCGCCCGCCAGCGCGTCCTCAGTCATGGCGAGGTAGCGCGGCTCGAAGATATTGAGCGGCAGCCGCCCGCGCGGCAGCAGCAAGGCCCCCGTCAGGGGGAAGACCGGAAAGGTTTCGGGCAGGTCTTCCGGCCTTGGGTGCAGATGGCCCATATCAACTGAACAGAATCGCCGAGAGCTTGCGCCGGGCGGCCGTGGTGGCGGGGTCGTCGAACCCCCAGGCTTCGAAGAACTTGAGCAGTTGCAGCCGCGCCGCATCCTCGTTCCAGCCGCGGTTGCGGCGGATGATGTCAAGCAGCGCGTCGGCGGCTTCCTCGCGGCGGCCGGAGGCGTTCAGGGCGGTGGCGAGGTCGTAGCGGGCCTGGTGGTCGGCCGGGTCGGCGGCCAGGCGCTGCTGGAAGGTGGCGAGCTGGTCGCGCGCGCGGCGGCCCTCGGCGGCCAGGGCAAGGGCGCTGCGGGCGCCAGACACCTCGGCGTGGTCGGCAATCTTGGCCGGCACTTCGGCGAGCGCCTGGCCGGCCTCGTCGTCCTGGCCGAGCGCCAGCAGGGCGCGGATCAGCCCGCCCCAGGCCTCGGGATTTTCGGGCTCCTCCTGCAGCACGGCGGAGAACAGTTCGGCGGCTTCCTGGGCGCGGCCTTCCTCCAGCGCGGCTTTCGCCTCGGCGATGAGGTCGGCGGCGGGCATGGTGCCGCCGGTGAGCTTGAGCAGGCCTTCGACGAAGCGCTTGATTTCCAATTCCGGCAGCGCGCCCTGGAACAAATCGGCGATCTGGCCCTGCCAGAAGGCGGCGACCGTGGGCACCGACTGCAGCGGCAGGCCGAGCTGGACGAGCTGCTGGACGAGGCCGCGGTTCTTGTCGATGTCGATCTTGACCAGCTTGATGCGTCCGCCGGCGGCGCGGGTGATTTTTTCCAGCGCCGGGGTGAGCTGTTTGCAGGGGCCGCACCAGGTGGCCCAGAAATCCACCAGCACCGGGATATTGCGCGACGCGTCGACCACGTCCTGCATGAAGGTCTTTTGATCGCCGTCGACGATCACGGCCCCGGAGCCGCCGCCCGCGGCGCCAGCGGCCTGCTTCTGCCCGATGATAAGATCCATGGTGGGGCGTCCTCGCCTTGATCCGGTAACGTTGGGTATAGATGGCACAACCGCTCCGGGGCACAACCCGGTCGTCGGCGCAGGAGTTGCCGAATTCGCCGCCGGGGGCAAGGATGGCCTTTGGAGGTTCGGCGCAACCCTCTTGCAATCGCATTTGAACCCGCCTAGAAGGCGCGCCTCTGCGATTGCGGAGACGGAGCGCGGGCGTAGCTCAGGGGTAGAGCACAACCTTGCCAAGGTTGGGGTCGAGGGTTCGAATCCCTTCGCCCGCTCCAGTCTTTTTGCCCGATACCATTCTCCCGTCTGGTCCCCAACCCGCAGAACCCCAGGAAACGCCTGGGTTTGCGTGCATGGCTTGGGGGTGCCAGGGGCGCAACGAACCGCGAAATCTCTCTCCGAAGGCCACATCCTCTCCGGACCTTGGGAGTCGGACGATTTATACTACCGCTCATTGATCAGCACCCATTTACCCAGTCGCGCAGGCCGATGGACATGATGCGCCAGGGCTGGTCGATGAGGCGGTTCCAGGCATCGCAGCAGTGATCGACGATGGCCTCGTAGGAGGGAAACACCCGGTTGGAGAGCCAGTTGTCGCGCAGGAACTGCCAGACGTTCTCGGCGGCGTTGAGTTCGGGGCACTTGGCGGGCAGCGGCACCAGGGTGATGTTGGGCGGCACGGCGAGGCGGTCGGAGGTGTGCCAGGCGGCCTGATCGAGCAGCACCGCGGCGTGGGCACCCGGTGAAACGGCGGCGGCGATCTCGGCCAGGTGCAGGTTCATCGCGGCGATGTTGCAGGAGGGCAGCACCAACGCCGCTGCTTTGCCCTCCTGCGGGCAGATGGCGCCAAAGATATAGGTGGACGCCGTGCGCTGGTCCTGCGGCGCGGCCGGCCGACTGCCGCGCGGAGCCCAGCGGCGGGTAATCTTGTTCTTCTGGCCGATACGGGCTTCGTCGGCGAACCAGACTTCTATCCGGCCGCGCGCAATGCCCTTTTCGCTTGCGATCCTCTCCAGTGCGGCCGGGAAGTTTTTTTAAAATCCTCGATCGCGCCCGCTGCCTGGGCATGATGGCGCGGTCGGGCCGACAGCTTGCGAAACCCCATCGCCCGCAGCACCCGGCCGAGCGTCTGACGCGAGACGCTGATCCTGAACTCCTCCCACACCCACTGGCACAGATCGACCAGCCGCCAGCGCACGACGCCGTGCACCGCCGGGATTGGACCACTCTCGATCACGGCTGCCAGTGCCGCACGCTTCGCCGCGTCGAGAAGCGGCGCCTGGCCGGGCGCTTTCCGATCGATCAGACCGGCAGGACCGTCGGCGTTGAAGCGCAGGACCCAGTCACGAACGATCTGCAACGTCACCCCGCCGATCTTCGCCGCCTCCGTCCGACTCGCCCCGTCGTAGATTGCCGCCAGCGCCAGCAGACGCCGCGCCTGTCCGCCATCGCCGCTGCCCCGCGCCGCCACCCGCAATCCCGCCGCATCAAAATCCGACCGAAGCCCAATCGTCATGGCGAACCTCCTCCGTTCGCCATCTTGAATCAGAACCGACCCGCGTCGGGGAAGCTCACAAATGAGTCAGCTTCTCCAAGCGTTGGCATAAGTATTTCGATTCTATTCCGCACCAAGAATTGCTGCAAACAATCGCTCGCCGCATAGTCGATGCTAACATGCTGCGACTGATCAAGCAGTGGCTTGAGACGCCGGTCGAAACGACCGACGGGGATGGTCGGCGGAGCATGGAGGGAGGCAAGGCCAGCACTTGCGGCGTGCCGCAAGGGGGCGTGATCAGCCCGCTGGTCGCAAACCTGTACATGTGTGGATGGCGGTCAGAATCCGCGGATAAACGGTGACGGCCGAATTTTTGGCACGCAGCTTGCTTGCGGACCGCCAGCACTCCTTGCCGTCGTTTTGATCAACAGCAAACGGCAGCCGGGCAGCGCCCTGTAAACGCTGGCCTTCGGCCACCGCCTTCGGCGGCTACGGCGTTGACAGGGCGCTGCCCGGCTGCCAACCCTGATGATCGAGGATGGCGGCTGGCGGCCATCGTGTCGTGCGGACGCCGCGGTACGCGATGCCCACAGCGCGTGCTGCGCCTCCGGCCAAGAAGATTGGCAGTCTGCAACGAACTCGTCACCGTTTATCCGCGGATTCTCGCCGCCGGCAATATTGACCCGGCCATGGAGCTCTTGGATCAAGAGGCGTAACGGAATGTCGGGGTCCGGAAGTAGCTACGGACGCGTCTGGGCAGCTTTGCGAGTCGACGCATGTGGCCGATGACGTTGCGCTTCAGCTCCTGACGGCTTCGGGCGGGCGCCCTGCGGGGAACCGCCTGCTTGATGTCGGCGTTGACACCTTCATTCGGATTGAGCTCCGGGCTGTAGGAGGGCAGGTAGAACACCTCGATCTGCGCACGTCGCTCCACCAGCCAGTCCTGTACGAGACGAGCGCGGTGGACGCGGAGATTGTCAAGGATGAGAAACACCTTGCCATCGGCATCGCGGATCAGGCGCGCCAGGAAGTCGATCAGCAGCGACGCGTTGATGGCGCCGTCGAGCACCATCCAGCGCAGCTCGCCCTTGTTGGTCACCGCCGAGATCACGCCGACATTCGCCCGCCTGTGGTTGGGGCGCACGACCGGCGTCTTGCCGCGCGGCGCATAGCTGCGGCCACGCACGTCATCGGAGCGCAGGCCCGTCTCGTCACCCCAGAAGATCTTGGCTTTCTCCTTGCGCGCGCGGGCGGCAATGGCCGGGTAGTCCCGCTGCAACCAGGTGCGCACCGCGTCCGCATCCTGTTCGTAGGCGCGCCGGAGCGGCTTCTGCGGCGTGAAGTTCCAGCGCGCCAGGTAGGTCCCCATCGAGCGCACCGCCAGGCGCACGCCGCAGCGTTGCTCGACCAGCGTCGCCACCGCCGACCGGCTCCACAGCGCGAAGGGCAGGCCATTGTCGTCCGGCGTGCCAGCGCAGATCAGACGCTGAATGTCTGCCTC
>CAVQNU010000030.1:0-160744 GCA_963714255.1 uncultured Alphaproteobacteria bacterium | reverse complement strand
AGAATAAGCTGCATTACGTCCGCGATGTCACCTGCCGCGAGGACCAGGCACGCACCAACGCCGGCCATGCTCCGCAGGTGCTCGCCGCCCTGCGCAATGCGAAGCTGACGCTCCTTCGCCGCCTCGGTTTCAAGCCGGCCGAAGGAATTGAACACTTCGCCGAGCACCGGCAGGCCGCCATCAATGCCGTCAGCGGCAAGAGAACCGAATGACCCTGCAAGCCGATCACTTGGCGCCGACTTTCCTCTTGCGCCGCCGGCGTCAAACTCCGCATGTCTATATGAACCATACCTCAAATATGGGCACATACCCGCCCGGGTCCAAGACCGACCCGGCCGGGTCAATAGCAGGGGGGCACCCCCCGAACTGCGTTTTTCGCGCGGGGGCAATCCCGGCCGCCCGAAGGCACAGCGACGCGGGAGTGCGCGCAGAAAGGGGGAAAGAGTTCGCGTTTTGCTGTTTTCATCATACGCGCGAGGGGGCTGGTCAGCGGTCCGGACCCATAGAGGTGACCATTTAGGGGACGCGCGCCAGGGCGGCGGTGAAACCCAGGAATTGCGCGGAACGGTGGTGGAGCTGAGGGGAATCGAACCCCTGACCTCCTCATTGCGAACGAGGCGCTCTCCCAACTGAGCTACAGCCCCATCCCGCGCGATCACTGCGACACCCTGGGGCATCGCAGGGGGCAAAACATGCGCAGGGCGGTTGCGCAAGTCAAGCGCCCCTGCGCATGGCACGCATCCGCCGCACGGTTGCGCATCGACCGGCCGAAAGGCTAGCCTGCGCCCCGTCTCAGAGGGGCACGCCCGTGATCACCATCCTGTTCGATGTCGTTCTCAGCCTGCTGAACCTTTACTGGTGGGCGGTGGTTCTGGCTGTCGTCGCAAGCATGCTGATTTCGTTCAACGTGCTCGATACCCGCAACCGTCTGGTCTGGAGCATCGCCGACTTCCTCGACCGGATCACCGAACCGGCGCTACGGCCGATTCGCCGCATGTTGCCGAACCTGGGACCGATCGACATCAGCCCGCTGATCCTGCTGATTCTGATCTACGCCACTGAGGCATTGCTGGTGCGCATCCACGATGCGCTGGTTTACGGCAACATGCGTGGCCTGCTGCTGTGACCGCGTTCTGGCGACCGGCCGCCAACTCCGTGTCGGTCGCCGTCAAGGTGCAGCCGAAATCCCGCCGGCCCGGCGTGCAGGGCCGCGCCCCCTCCGCGGCCGGCGAGCGGCTGCGCATCGGCGTGACCGAGGCGGCCGAGGACGGCCGCGCCAACCGCGCTGCCTGCGCAACACTGGCGGCAGCG
The DNA here is from genome assembly GCA_963714255.1 of uncultured Alphaproteobacteria bacterium. Taxonomy (GTDB): domain Bacteria; phylum Pseudomonadota; class Alphaproteobacteria; order Acetobacterales; family Acetobacteraceae; genus Rhodovastum. The sequence continues at coordinate 159,433 of CAVQNU010000030.1, read as the reverse complement.
GTAGGGGTGCCGGCCTCGGCGGTGGCGGTGGTGCTGGGCATGACCAGCCGGGAAAAGACGCTGCGTATCGAGGGCGACCCGACCACCATCGGCCCCCGGCTGGAGGCGCTATGAGCGCCACCCTGATCGACGGCAAGCAGGTGGCCGCCACGCTGCGGTCCGAACTGGCCGCACGGGTCGCCACCCTGCCCTACACGCCCGGGCTGGTCGTCGTATTGGTGGGCGATGACCCGGCCAGTACAGTGTATGTGCGCAACAAGGACCGCGCCGCCGCCGCCGCCGGCATTGCCGCGCGCACAATCCGCCTGGCCGCCGACACGACCGAGGCTGCCCTGCTGGCGGCCATCGCCGGGCTGAACGCCGACCCGGCGGTCGACGGCATTCTGGTGCAACTGCCGCTGCCCCCGCAGATCCGCCAGCAGGCGGTGATCGAGGCGGTCGACCCGGCCAAGGACGTGGACGGGTTTCACCCCGTCAATGTCGGGCACCTGCATGACGGGCGGCCCGGCCTGGTGCCGTGCACGCCGCTTGGCGTCATGCGGTTACTGGCGCATGTCGGCATGTCGGTCCGCGGCGCGCGGGCGCTGGTGCTCGGACGCTCGGCGATCGTCGGAAAGCCGATGGCGGCGCTGCTGACCAACGCCGACGCCACCGTCACAGTCGCGCATTCGCGCACCCGTGACCTTGCCGTGGAGTGCCGCCGGGCGGAGCTTCTGGTGGCCGCGGTGGGGCGGGCGGAGATGGTGCGCGGCGACTGGGTGGCCAACGAAGCGGTGGTGATCGATGTCGGCATCAACCGCCTGGCCGACGGACGCCTGGTCGGCGACTGCGCGACGGCGGAGTGCGCGACCCATGCCGCCGCGATTACGCCGGTGCCGGGCGGCGTCGGGCCGATGACGATTGCCTGCCTGCTGGAAAATACCGTCGCGGCGGCGGTGGCACGGCGGGGGTAAGGAAGGCCAGGGCTCTGCCCTGGACCCGCCAAGGGCCGAGAGGCCCCTGGACCCCGCTACTTAATCTTACTGTGTCATAAACTTGTTGCCCGATTCGCCGTGGGTTTGGCAGGGATGGAGATTCTCACTCTCTCCGGCCGCCGTCCTCCCCGATCCGGGGATCGTCTCCGGCCGCATCAGCCGCCGGAGCATCTGAAACGCAGATCCGTCACCCCAGAACGCCGCTCCGTTCATCCCCCAGGAAAGCGTCCAGGAACGGCTGTGCGCCATCATTGCGCGGGTTCACGCCGCCAGCGACAGCCGCGAAACTGGCCGGATCGCCGAAAGAGGCGAGAACTGTGCCCGGCATTCCTGTGCAACGACGAAATTTGAGGCCTTGCGCCGTCCGCGGCGAGGCGTCTTCGCCAGCGCATCCGGGCGCCGCTTCAAAGAACATCACGATTCATAATTTCCTCAATTGACATAAATCAAGGTAACCCCGCTCCACAGGCGCGATGGTGCTGCATCAAGATATGTCGTGCGGGTACCCATCATGGAGGAAAAACAAACCTGAACTCGCTGCCAAACTCGCGCGCCGCTGAAGAAACTGCGCCGCGACCCGACCGATGTGAGGAAGCGCCGCTCCGAATTGGCCTGCCCTGCGCTCGAATCAAAGCGGCCGAACACGAAGACAACGGAACCGGCGGCGCGGCCGCAGGGGACGGCGAAGGTCCGTGGCGAACCGAAGGATACGTCGTGTGGAATGAAGCCGTTATCGGCACCGGCCCCCTACGCCCTGGCCTGGACTGCGTTCGGAACAGCGCATTCCCTGCTCGCCCGCGAGACGCCGAAACGGGTGCTGCGGCATCGCCTCGGTCGGGCCACCCGGCTGAGGTGGAACCTGATCGCGCTGGTCCAGTTTGCACTCGTTGTCGCGGTCGGGCGGGCCATGCTGCCGGATATCGGCTGGTCGTGGCCCGCCGCCGTGACCATGGCCCAAATCGCGTTGGTTTTGGCCGGCGTGGCGGTGTTGCTCACGTTCAGCCGCCGCTACGACATGGGCCGCTTCGCGGGCATCACCCAGCTCCGTGGCCCAGGGGAGGACGATGAAGAGCCATTCTCGGCACGCGGCCCGCTGGCTTACATTCGCCACCCGCTTTACGCCGGTTCGATCCTGATCGTGCTGGCACTGGTGCAGGACTCGCGCTCGGCGGAAACGGCCCAGTTCGCCACTCTCTATCTCGACACTGTCTATATCGTGATCGGCTTGCGCTTCGAGGAAGCCGCTCCGCTGCGGCGCCTCGGCCCGATCTATGCCGCTGACCGGTCTAGGGTTCCGGCGCTGTTGCCATGGCGCGGCCGCGCCTGGCTGTGCCGGTTCTCTGACTGCGGCCCCTGACCATCGAAAGGATATTTCCGTGCTCGATTCACCTCTCAATGTCCGGTTCGCCCTCTGTCTGGCAGCCGGCATCCTCGGTGCTGGCGCCGCGCGCGCGGCGGAGCCGATGGTGTCCGAAGCTTGGCTCGCCACGCAACTCCGTAACCCGCATGTCGTGGTGCTCGATCTCCGTCCTGCCGGCGCATACACGGAGGGCCACATTCCGGGTGCCGTCTCAGCCGATTTCAGCACGACCGGGTGGATGGTTCGCGCGCAGAGTGGCGCGGCCGGCGCACTGCCGCCGGTGGACCAGATTGCGGCCACCATCGGCAGGCTCGGCGTGGGCAACGACGATCAGGCGGTGATCGTCGGCGACGGGTTTCCTGCCGCGGCGCGGGTCTATTGGACCTTCAAGGTGCTGGGCCACGCGGATGTATCCATCCTCGACGGTGGCCAGCGCGGCTGGACCGGGGCGGTTGAGCGCGGATCGGTGACCCGCCCGCCGGCGATCTTCACGGCGCATTATACCGACCTGCTCCGCGCCGAACTGCCCGAGGTTGCGGCGGCCGTTGCCGGCGGCGGTGCGAAGCTGGTGGATGCGCGCCCGATGTCGCAGTGGAACGGCACCGCCAGGTCGCCGGTCGTGCGCCAGGGCGGGCATCTGCCGGGCGCGGTCTCGCTGGATCAGGCCGCGGCACTGACCGCGGACGGGCGGTTGAAGTCGCGCAACGAGCTGGCGCTGCTGTTCGCGCCGGCCGGCAGCCAGCCGGCGATCGTCTATTGCAACGTCGGCTATCTGTCCGCCACCGACTGGTTCGTGCTGTCCGAAGTGCTGCGCCGGCCCAACGTGAAGCTGTACGACGGGTCGATGTCGGAATGGACCGCCGATCCGTCCCGCCCCGTCGAGCAATGAACGAACCGAACCTCCGCCACCCTGGGCAATCGCCGCACCGCGCCGACATGGCGGTGCTGGCGGTCGCTGCCTGCCTGCTGCTGGCGGTCGAGGTGACGCTGGCCCAATCCGGCGCATGGTCTCCGGCGGCGCTGCCGAGGGTGACGCTGCTCGCGGTGGCGGCAATGCTGGGCTGGGTCTTCCAGGCGACGTCGTTCGGCTATGCCTCCGCCTTTCGGGCCTGGATGACACACGGCGACGGGTCCGGGCTGGCGGCAGGCGTGCTGGTCGCGGCGGTGGCGGCGCTGGTGATCGTTCCTGTCTCGGCGCTCGGCGCCGGCTATGGCGGCACTGTGCAGCCGCTCGGGCCACCGGCGGTGCTCGGTGCGGCGCTGTTCGGCCTCGGCATGCAACTGGGCAACGGCTGTGCCTCCGGCACACTGTACGCGGCGGGTGGCGGGTCGCGACGGATGTGGGTGGTGCTGCCGTTCTTCTGCGCCGGCGGCGTGCTCGGCAGCCTGGTTCTGCCGGCCGCCCTCGTGCTGCCGTCGCTGCCGCCCGTTGGGCTCGGCGAGGTGCTGGGGCCCTGGGGCGGACTGGCGGCGACCCTGGCGTTGACCGGCGCGCTGGCGGCCCTGCTGCTGCGCCACGGACCTCGGCCGAGTGCCGCCCAGGTTCGCGCGGCGGTGGCGATCGGCGCGCTGGCGGCGCTGGCGTTCCTGCTTTCCGGCCAGCCCTGGGGCGTGACATCGGGGCTGACGCTCTGGGGCGCCAAGGCCGCGGGCGCCCTCGGCGTCGATCTTACCTGGAGCACCTACTGGTCGTGGGACGGGCCGCGGCAGGATCTGGCCGGCTCCCTGCTGGCCCAGGATTTGTCGCTGATGGATATCGGTTTTCTTCTCGGCGCGACCCTGACCGCCGCCTGGCGTGGCCGGTTCGGGGGACAGCCATGGCCGCCGATGCGCGGCTTGGTTGCCGCAGCGTGCGGGGGATTGCTGATGGGCATCGGCGCCCGGCTGGCCTTCGGCTGCAATATCGGGGCGATGGTGGGTGGCATGTCTTCCGGCAGCCTGCACGGGTTCCTGTGGTTCTTCGCGGCGCTGCCGGGGTGCTGGCTGGGCATCCGGCTGCGGCCCCTGTTCATGGAGGCGGCGGGCGCCGGCCGATAGCCGGGTGCTGAACCGGAACACCAGACCGCGGCGTTTGTGATCGGCGCCAAACCGACCACCGAGTTGGCGCTGCAAACGGGCGAGGTCACTTCCACTTTGGCGCCCCTCCGATGAGCGACCGCGACGCGACTGTCGCCGACTATGTCGGGTCGGGGTAAGAATTCAGCCCGACCGCAGCGTGGCGCAGGGGACAGGCCATCGGCGGGGAAAGGCAAGGAGCGCGTCATGGTGGTGGCGGTGGACGGCCTCGATGAACCGACGGCGGGCATGGAGTGGCTGCGCGTACCGGCCCGGGCACTCCGGCGCGCATTCGGGCGAATGCATTGCCACCGGAACACGCTGGCGGCCGCCGGCTGTGCCTTCTATGCGACGCTGGCGCTGTTCCCGGCGCTCACGCTGCTGCTGTCGCTCTATGGCCTCGCCTTCAGCCTGCGCGGCGTGGAGCCGCAACTCGGCCTGCTGCGCGACTTCGTGCCCGCCGAAGCACACACGCTGATCGTGCGCGAGGTTCATGCGCTCGTCACCCGCCGCCACAGCGCTCTGGGCCTCGGCGCCATCCTTGGCGCGCTGGTAACGCTGTGGAGTGCCGGTGCGGGAACGCGGTCGATGCTGGCAGCGTTAACCCTCGCCTACGAAGGCGACGACACGCCCGGGTCGTGGCGCCTGCACCTGACCGGGCTCGCCATGACGTTGGGACTGCTGGCGGCGGGCACAGTGGCCTTGGCGCTGCTTGTGGCGCTGCCGGCGCTGCTGGCCCATCTCGGCATACCGCACGGGATGCGCGGATTGTTGCACAGCGTCTCGCTGGGCATTCTGGCGACGTTGCTGGCAGCGTCGCTTGCAATGCTGTACGGGTTCGGGCCGCCGCGTCGGCGCGGCGAGGTACGGGTCGTCTGGCCCGGCACAATGCTGGCGACCGGGCTTTGGCTGGTGGCGTCCACCGCGTTCAGTCTTTACGTGATACGCTTGGCCGGGCTGGACGCTACCTACGGCCCGCTCGGCGCCGCGGTCGGGTTGATGCTGTGGTTCTACGTTTCCGCCTACGTCACGCTGCTCGGTGCCGAGTTGAACGCGGCGCTGGAATTCGCCGCGGCGCCGCCGGTTAAGCCCGGCCGATGAGCCGCTTACCCGGGCTCGCCTGGCGTTGGATGCTGCCGCACTGTCGGGATGTTGGATTTCTTTCTTGCCCGAATTAGAAAGGAGCAGTCGGTTCCGGCAGCGACGGGTAACGGAGACCGCGCTGAAAGCGCGCTGGGCCATGCGGCTGGCAAGGATCGGGGCAGCGGCGATGCTGACAATGGCGGCGGGAGGCGGGCTGGCCGCAGCGCCTGCCCCGGCACAGACCGACGATCTGACGGCGCGCAGCCGGGCGCTGGCGGGAGAATTCCAGGACAAGCTGCACAGCCAGCTCGTCAGCGCGCTGAAGGCCGGCGGGCCGCTGCTGGCGCTCGATGTCGGCCAGAAAGCGGCACCGGCCATCGCCCAGGAGGTCGGCGCCGGGGCCACGATCTGGCGCACCAGCCTGAAAGCCCGCCATGCGGCCAGTGTGACGGCACCAAACCCGCCCCCAAGGTCGCGGTGAAGATCGCCGCCCTCTATCCGCAGGACCGGGCCACCGGCCTCGTGCCGGGCGAGTTGCGCGGCGCCGTTTCGATCATCTGGCCGGCGTCGCACTGATCCGGTCGGCGCGCGGTCCGGTGTCGCGGATCGCGCGTCACGCCGCTCAGGCTTACAGGTTGCGCGGCGCCGCGCCGCCGCCGCCCATTGCAGGGCCCATCCCGCCGCCCATGCCCGGACCCGGTCCGATCAGCCCGGGCAGCGACGTGGCCGACTTGGACTTCTGCTCCGGCGTGAGCGAGGGCAGCAGCGTCTGCGCCGCCTCTGCCACCAGCCGGTGCGCCTCATTGCGGGAGGCAAACATGCCGTTCATCATGTCCTGCCGTTCCTCCAACGTGGCGGTCTGTATCTTTTCGAAAGCGCCGGCATGCATCGCCCGCATCCGGGTGGCCATCCCCTGCACCGTCTTGTTGGCCGCGCCATGCTGCGGAACGGGCCGCACCAGGGCGTCCACACGTCGAGCAGGACCGCGATGTCGCCGTTGTGCAGGTGTCGTTCGGGGTCATGGTCATCGACCTCGGCCGGCTTGCCGGTGAACAGCCTGGCGCGGCAGGCGCCGCACATTGCCTCGGCTGCCGGGCGATCACGCCCGATGCGGTTCACCGCGCCGCACGCCGGGCAAACGGTTCGGAACTTGGATGCCATGGGTCTTTTCGCCTTCGGGACGGCTTGACCTCCACCATATAATTGCGTATTGACGCAACTATGAAATTCACTCGCGTGCTCCTGGCCCTGTCGCTGGCCGCCCCGCCTGCATTCGCCCAGACGCCCCCGATGCAACCCGGGCCGGCCGGGTTCGTCGTGCGGGCCGAGCCGATCGCCGACGAGAAGGCGGCGTTTGCCACTGTGGAAAGCCTCAACGTGGTGCCCGCCCGCGCCCGCATCGGCGGCACCGTGGTGGCGCGTGCGGTGCGCAACGGCGACGCGGTGACGCTGGGCCAGGTGCTCGCAGTGGTCGGCGACCAGAAACTCGCATTGCAGATGGGGGCGCTGGACGCCCAGATCGCCGGTGCACAATCGCAACTTGCGCAGGCGCAGGCCGATTTCGCCCGCGCCGACACGTTGTTCCGCCAGGGCTCCGGGCCGCGGGTGACGCTCGACCAGGCGCGCACGGCCACCGAGGTCGCCACCAGCACGCTGCGCGCCCGCTCCGCCGAGCGTGAGGTGCTGCGTCAGCAGATGGCGGAGGGCCAGGTGCTCGCGCCGGCCACCGGGCGCGTGCTGGACGTGCCGGTGACGCGCGGCAGCGTGGTGTTGCCCGGCGACACGCTGGCCACCATCGCCGAGCGAACCTATGTGCTGCGTCTGCGCGTGCCGGAGCGGCACGCCGCCTTCCTGAAGGTTGGCGATCCCGTGCGCATCGATGCCGCCGAGCTTGCCGGCGATCGCCCTCATGCTGACGGCGCGCGTTTTGGCCGCATTGCCCTGGTCTATCCGCGCATCGAGGAAGGCCGCGTGGTGGCCGATGCGGAGGTGCCCGACCTGCCGGATGGGTTCGTCGGCGCGCGCATCCGGGTGTGGATTGCCGCCGGCCCGCGCCTCGGGCTGGTGGTGCCTGAGGCTTTCCTGATCACGCGGTTCGGCCTCGACACCGTGCGCCTGCGCCGCGGCGACGGCCTGATCGAAGTGCCGGTGCAGCGCGGCCAGCCGCATCCGACGCAGCAGATGCCGGACGGGATTGAGATTCTGTCGGGGCTGCGCGCCGGCGATGTGCTGGTGCGGCGATGAGGCCCGGCGCCCCATTGGGCCTTTCCGGCCGCCTGACCCAGGCGACGATCCGCTCGAAGCTGACGCCGCTGTTTCTGCTCGCCGCGCTCGCGGCCGGGCTGGTCGCGCTGATCGCCATTCCGCGCGAGGAGGAACCGCAAATCAGCGTGCCGATGGTGGACATCCTGGTCAACGCCGACGGGCTGCGCGCCGCCGACGCCGCCGAACTGGTCACCAAACCGCTGGAAATCATCGTCAAGGCGATCAAGGACGTCGCGCACGTCTACAGCCAGACGCAGGACGACCGGGTGATGGTGACCGCGCGCTTTCGCGTTGGCACCAGTCAGGATTCGGCGGTGCTGCGCGTGCACGACCGCATCCGCGCCAATCTCGATCGCATCCCGCCGGGCATCGCCGAGCCACTGGTGGTCGGCCGCGGCATCGACGACGTGGCGATCGTGACGCTGACCTTGTCGCCGCGCCCAGAGGCGGCCACGCGCTGGAGCGATCAGGACCTGCAGCACCTGGCGATGAAGCTGCAGACCGAACTGGCCAAGGTCGAGGATGTTGGGCTGAGCACCATCGTCGGCGCCGGTCTCGACGAGATACGGGTCGAGCCCGACCCGGAAAAGCTGTCGCTGTTCGGCGTCACGCTGCAGCAACTGGTTGCCAAAGTGCGTGATGCCAACCGCTCCTTTGTCGCCGGGCATGTGCGCGATTCGGGCGGCACCAGCACCGTCACCGCCGGGCAGACGCTGCAGGGCGTGCCGGATATCGGCCTGCTGCTGCTCGCCACCCGCGACGGAAGACCGGTCTATGTGCGCGACGTCGCGCGCGTGATGGTGGCGCCCGGCAGCAACGAGGCACGCGTGTGGTCACTCGCGCGCGGCGTGGATGGCACGGTGCGCGCGCCGGCGGCGACGCTGGCGTTGGCCAAGCGGGCCGGCGCCAATGCGGTGGTGGTGTCGCGGGCCATCCTGGACCGGCTGGCCACGCTGCGCGGCCGGCTGCTGCCGGACGACATCGCAGTCGAGGTCACCCGCGACTATGGCAGCAGCGCCAGCGACAAGGCGAACGAGCTGTTGTTTCATCTCGGGCTGGCGACACTGTCCATCGTCGCGTTGATCGGGCTGGCCATCGGCTGGCGGGAGGCGGCGGTAACGCTGGTGGTGATTCCCACCACCATCCTGCTGACAATGCTGGCCGCGCAACTGATGGGATTCACCATCAACCGGGTGAGCCTGTTCGCACTCATTTTCTCCATCGGCATCCTGGTCGATGATGCGATCGTGGTGGTCGAAAACATCGCCCGCCACTGGGGCATGGATGACGCCGGTGCACAGGGGGGGCGTAGCCGCATGCAGGCGGCGATCGATGCGGTCGCCGAGGTCGGCAACCCGACGGTGATTGCAACGCTCACCGTGGTCGCGGCGTTGCTGCCGATGCTGTTCGTGTCGGGGTTGATGGGGCCGTACATGGCGCCGATTCCCGCCGTCGCTTCCGCCGCGATGCTGTTTTCATTCGTTGTCGCCATGGTGATCGCGCCATGGCTGATGCTGAAGCTGGCGCCGCGTGCTGTCAGCGGCGGCCCGCAGCATGGCGAGGGGCGGCTCGGGCGTATCTATCGGCGGGTCGCGGTGCCGCTGCTGGCAAGCAGAACCCGCGCATGGGTGTTCCTGCTGGGCGTCAGCTTCGCCACCCTGGCGGCCTGCGCGCTGTTTTATACCCAGGATGTCACGGTCAAACTGCTGCCCTTCGACAACAAGTCCGAGCTGCAGGTGGTGCTGAACCTGCCTGCCGGCGCCAGTCTGGAAGGCACCGAACAAGCGCTGTTCGCCGCCGCCGACATCGCCTTCGCGCTGCCGGAGGTTCGCACCGCGCAGGCTCAGGCGGGCACGGCGGCGCCGTTCAACTTCAACGGCCTGGTGCGGCATTCCTATCTCCGCAGCCTGCCGGAACAAGGCGATCTGCAGATCACCCTGGCGCCGCGGTCCGAGCGTTCCCGCGCCAGCCACGCCATCGCGCTCGATCTGCGCGTGCGGCTGCACGCGCTGAAGCTGCCCGAGGGCGCCACGCTGCAGGTGGTCGAAGTGCCGCCCGGCCCGCCGGTGCTCGCCACGCTGCTGGCGGAAGTCTATGGCCCCGATGCTGAAACACGCCGCGCGGTGGCCGAGGAGCTGAAATCGATCTTCCGCTCGGTGCCGTTCATCGTCGATGTGGACGACAGCTACGGCAAGCCGCGTCCGCGCCTGCGCATCGCCATCGACCAGGACGAGATCGAGCATTTCGGCGTCGAGCAGAGTGACGTGTATGACACCGTTCAGGCGCTGTTCGGCGGCGTGCGGGTCGGCACCTCGCATCGTGGCGCAGAGCGCGACCCGATCGACATCGTCATCGGCCTGCCGAAATCCGATCTGGCCTGGAGCGAGCGGCTGGCGGCGACCCCGGTGCCGGCGAACACGCTGCCGGGCAGCCACACCGTGGTGGAACTCGGCCAAATCGTGCACGCGACGCGCGAGGCCGGCTCGCCGGTGCTGTTCCGCCGCGACGGCCGCTTTGCCGACATGGTAACTGCGGAACTCGCCGGCACGTTCGAGGCACCGATCTACGGCATGTTCGCGGTGGACAAGCTGGTTGGGGCGCATGACTGGGGCAAGCTGCCGTGCCCGGATGTCCGCCTGCGCGGCCAGCCCGAGGACGAATCTCGCCCGTCCCTGCTATGGGATGGCGAATGGGAGATCACCTATGTCACGTTCCGCGACATGGGGGCCGCGTTCGGCGTGGCGCTGCTCGGCATCTACGTGCTCGTGGTCGGGCAGTTCCGCAGCTTCCGTGTGCCGCTGGTGATTCTCACCCCGGTGCCGCTGACGCTGATCGGCATCGTCGCGGGGCATTGGCTGTTCGGCGCGCCGTTCACCGCAACCTCGATGATCGGCTTTATCGCGTTGGCCGGCATCATCGTGCGCAACTCCATCCTGCTGGTGGATTTCGTGCGCCATGGCGCGGGGGCAGGCAAGACGTTGCGGCAAATCCTGCTCGATGCCGGCGCCATCCGCTTCCGTCCGATCCTGCTCACCGCGCTGTCGGCCATGATCGGCGCCGCGACGATCCTCAGCGACCCGATCTTCCAGGGGCTGGCGCTCTCGCTGCTGTTCGGGCTGGCGTCGTCCACCCTGCTCACCGTGCTGGTGGTGCCGGCAATCTACGTCGTGCTGCGCGACGCAGATGCCGTGCCGCAGGCGAATTGAAGGAAAGACTTCGATGTTTTCACGTCTTCGCGCCCTGTTTGGCGGCTCGGGCAACACCGTCGATGCACACAAGATCGCCGCGACCCATCACCCGGCCAGTCTGCGCGCCTGGCTCGCGGCCGACGGTGCGCCGCTCGTCGTCGACGTGCGCGAGCGCTCCGAGTTCGGCGGCGGCCACATCCCCGGCGCGGTGAACATCCCGCTCGGCCAGGTGGCCGCGCGCGCGGCGGAGCTTGCCGCGCACAACCGGCCGGTTGTGCTGGTCTGCCTGTCCGATATGCGATCACGCCGTGCCGCGGCGCAGTTGCTGCAGGCCGGTCTGCCTGACCTGGCCATCCTGCACGGCGGAACGGCCGCCTGGGTGCAGGCGGGTTACCCGGTCGCCGCCGGATCGTGACCGGTGCTGACGGCTGATTGCCGCGGAGCGCGATGACACCCCGGTGGATGTTCGTTCAGCTGATGCCGGGGCCGGCGCAGAACATGCCGTGCAGCGTCTGCAGGATGGTGCGCACCCGGTCGGAGGCGATCCGGTAATAGATCGTCGTCGCCTCCCGCCGCGTCGCCACCAGCCCCTGCTCGCGCAGCGTGCCAAGATGGCGCGACAGGTTCGACTGCGTAAGGCCCAGCCGGCGGCTGAGTTCGCCGGCGGATATTTCGCCCTCGACCAACGCGCACAGCACCATGAGCCGGTGACGGTTGGCGATCGAGCGCAGGAACAACTCCGCCGCTGCGGCATGCGCCTCCAAATCGCCGGCCGGCGGCAACTCGATCACGTCCTGCTGCGCCATCGAACTCCTCTCCCCGGCGGGTCCCGCCTTGGAGTGACGGGCGTTAAGATGCAACCGATATGTAATTTACATTGTATTCAAAAAAGAAATCTCACGCAAGGACTCTATCTGGCAGGATGTCCGATGCGCCGAAGGGCCAGCAAAGCATGGGCGCGGCGGCGCTGCGCCAGGCCTTCATCCAGCCCGATCGCGCCGCGGCCAGCCAGATGCGGCGCCATGTCGCAGACCAGTTGCGCCCGAAGGACCAAAACTTGCCGCTTGCGTCGCCGGTAGCGCCATGGACGTGCTGTCCGACATGGATTTCCCGGCCCAGCATCGGGCCAGGCTGCACGCGACCAATTCACCGGAGCGATTGAACAAGCAGGTCAAGCGCCGGGCCGATATGGTCGGCATCTTCCCCAACGAGGGCGCGATCATTCGCCGGATCGGCGCCGTGCTGCCGGAACAGAACGACGAGTGGCTGCGCCAGCAGCGCACCATACAGGTCGAGGCGACGGCCGACCTCACCGCGCCGGCCATCGACGCCGAGCCCAACCAGATCACCACCGAAGCCGCCTGATCCCTCACCGCCTGCTCACGCATGCCGGATGACACCAGCTTGACGGACACGACCCTGGCCAGAGCCCTGGCCTTCCTTCCGTCCACGCGGCATCCTGTGCCCCATGGCCGGTCCCCCCACCTTCGCCCTCCCCCCCAGCTTCCTCGCCACCCCCAGGCGAGAGCCGGCCACGTACACCGTCGCCGGCATTCCGTTCGATGCCGGCACCACCAACCGCGCCGGCGCGCGCGACGGGCCGCACGCCATCCGCCGGGCCAGCCGCATGCTGGTCGATGGCGCCCATCCCACCGCCTGGGTCGATCCGGCCGCCCTCGACCTCGCCGATATCGGGGATTTTTCCGTCGCCCTGGGCGATATCCCGGCCACCCTGGCGGCCCTCGAGCAGGCGGCGGCGGCGATTCCACACCTGATCGCCCTCGGCGGCGAACACGGCGTCACCCTCGCGCTGCTGCGGGCGCTGGCCCGGCGCACCGGACCGCTCGCCCTGGTGCATTTCGACGCCCATGTCGACACCTGGCCGGACGGGTTCGGCCAGGCGCTCAGCCATGGCTCGGTGTTCTACCACGCCATCGCCGAGGGGCTGGTCGATCCACGCCGCATGATACAGGTCGGCATCCGCTCCCCCGTATCGCGCGAGGTCTGGGACTGGACCCTGTCCCAAGGCGTCACCGTCGTCACGGCGCAGGAGGCGCATGAGGCCGGCCCCGCCGCCATCGCCTCGCTGGTACGCGAGATCGTGGGCCATGCACCGGTGTATCTCAGCTTCGACATCGATGCGCTGGACCCGGCCTTCGCGCCCGGCACCGGCACGCCCGAAATCGGCGGCCTGGCGTCCTGGCAGGCGCAAGCCATCCTGCGCGGGCTGCGCGGCCTGGCCTGGACGGGCATGGACGTGGTCGAGGTCGCGCCCGCCTATGACGTAGCCGAAATTACCGCCCTCGCCGCGGCCACGGTGGCCTGGGAATATCTGGCCTTGGTCGCGGCGCCGATCTAATTTTTGCGGTGCCTTGTCAATCCGCGACCGACATCGCTTGCAGCCACCGCTCCGTGAAAGGCACCGCCGCTTGCCGACCTACCCCTACCGCGATGCCACCCGTCTGGCCAACTGGACGAAGCTCGCCCTTGCCGGCTTCATTGTGCTCACCGCCTGGGCGGTAATTTCCGATCTGCTGCAAGTCCAGATGCTGCTCGGCTTCGCAGACGGTTCCCACAGCCCATCGGACGTGCACGACGCCACCGTCGCCAACGATGCGCGTCAGTACGTGACCAGACTGAGCCGGCTGGGCGCCTACGCGCTGTCCGGCATTCTGATTCTGGCATGGATCTATCGGGCGAACGCCAATGCAAGCGGCCTTGGCGCCGCGGGCATGCAGTTCACACCCGCCTGGGCGGTCGGCTGGTATTTCGTTCCCGTCGCCAACCTCGTGAAGCCCTTCGACGCGATGCGGGAAATCTGGCGCGCGAGCGCGCATCCGCCGGCATGGTGGCGTTATCCGGCCCCTTCATTGCTTGGCTGGTGGTGGTTTTTCCTGCTGCTCGCCATTCTCGCCGGCAATGTCGCACCGCGGCTGTCCATGCGGGCGACAAGCCTCGACGCGCTGACCGATGCAACCTGGGTCTGGGCGATTTCCGATCTCGCCGGCATCATCGCGGGCGCCATTTTCCTGCGCATCATCAGCCAGGTGCAGCGCATGCAGGCAGCACAGCTTGCCGCACTTCACGGCGCCGGCGATTTGCCGGGCGGATAACCGCACAAGCTTCCCTGGCAGTCGCGCATCGCTATGCTGCCACCCGCCAGGGAACGGAGACCGGTCATGGACGATGTCGCTGATCTGCCGAGATCGATCGTGCTGGAAGGCGCGTCCAACCTGCGCGACCTCGGCGGCTGGCGAACGGCTTCCGGCCGGCGGGTGCGCTTCGGCCAGGTGTTCCGCTCCGCCGCCCTCGGCCGGCTGACCGAGGCCGACGCCGCCACCCTCGCCGCCACCGGCCTGCGCAGCGTGGTCGATTTGCGCGGCGAGGGAGAGCGCCGCTACGCGCCCTCCAATCTTGCCTCCCTGCCCGGGGTGACGGTGCATCCCCTGCCCATCGACCCCTCGCTCGGTGCCTCGCTGCGCGACCTCGCCGCCGCACGCGAAGCCACCGGTGAGGATGCGATGGGGCTGATGCACCGCGCCTATGCCGCCTACGCGCTGGACTGGGCGCATCGCTACGCGGCGATGTTCGACCTGCTGCTGCAGGAGGCGCACCGCCCGCTGCTGTTCCATTGCACCGCCGGCAAGGACCGGACCGGCTTCGGCGCCGCCCTGCTGCTGGCAGCCCTCGGCGTCGAGCACGAGGCGATCCGCGCCGACTATCTGGCCACCAACGAGCTTTGGGCGGGCGAGCCGCAACTCTCCGCCCTGCTGCCGCCGGCGGTGGCCGAGGTGCTGCTGCATGTGCACGCCGATCTGCTCGACGGCGTGTTCGCCACCATCCGCGCCGCGCATGGCTCGGTGGATGCCTATCTCGCGCAGCGCATCGGGCTGGATGCGGCGCGGCGCGAAGGGCTGCGGGCGGCGCTGCTGGCATAACGCGGCAGGCGGGCATCAGCCCGAATGGCGCGATGATCGCTCGTCCTGCCGGCGCGCACCGGGATTTCACCCCGACGGCACTGAATTAAGCCCACAAGCCATCGTGATTTTCTCAGCCCCCGCGCAGAATGGATTCTGCGCCCGTTCACGGGAGCGCAAAGGCCAATTCTCGCCGGCCTGATGCTACGTCAAGAACAGAAACGGGGACAACACCAATGACCACGCTGACAACAAAAGACGGCACGCAGATTTTCTACAAAGACTGGGGCGCCGGCCGCCCCGTCGTATTCTCCCATGGCTGGCCGCTAAGTGCTGATGCATGGGACGCGCAGATGCTGTTCCTGGGCCACCGCGGCTACCGCGTCATCGCCCATGACCGGCGCGGCCATGGCCGCTCGGCGCAGACCTGGGACGGCAACGACATGGACACCTATGCCGACGACCTGGCCGAGCTGTTCAAAACCCTCGACCTGCGCGACGCGGTGCTGGTCGGCCATTCCACCGGCGGCGGCGAGGTCGCCCGCTACATCGGCCGGCACGGCACGTCGCGGCTGGCCCGGGCGGTTCTGCTCGGCGCGGTGCCGCCGCTGATGCTGCGCTCCGACGCCAATCCCGCCGGCACGCCGATCGAGGCGTTCGACGGCTTCCGCGCCGCGGTGGCCGCCGACCGCTCACAGCTCTTCAAGGACCTTTCGCTGCCGTTTTTTGGTTTCAACCGTCCGGGCGCGAAAGTCTCCGAAGGGCTGCGGGACGCGTTCTGGCTGCAGGGCATGCAGGCCGGCATCAAGCCGGTGTTCGACTGCATCCGGCAGTTTTCCGAGACCGACTTCACTGCCGACCTGAAGAGGTTCAACATCCCAACCCTGATCGCGCATGGCGACGACGACCAGATCGTGCCGATCGCTGCCTCAGCCCGGCTCTCGGCCAAGCTGGTGCCGGGGGCCACGCTCAAGATCTATCCGGGCGGGCCGCACGGGCTCGCGCTGACGCAGCCGGACGCGTTCAACGCCGACCTGCTGGCCTTCATCGCGGGCTGAGCGGAGGGGTGCGGCGGCGCGCTCCGTCGCCGCACCCTACAGGAACTTCAGCGCCAGGAAGCCGCCGACGATGCCGGCAGCCAGCGCGCTCGTCACCAGGGTCAGCCGCCGCTCGATGAAATCCCGCAAACTCTCCCCATAGCGGCGCAGCAGTCCCGCGACGGCAAAGAAGCGCACGCCCCGCGTGGCCAGGCTGGCCAGCATGAATATAGCGAAGTTGAACCGCGCCGCGCCGGATGCGATGGTCACGATCTTGTAGGGGATCGGCGTCAGGCCCTTGATCAGGATCACCCACAGCCCCCATTCGGCGAATTTCGCCTGGAACGCCGCGAACGCGGTCTCGAAATGGTAGGCACGCAGGATCGGCGCGGCGAGCACGTCGAACAATGCGTAGCCGATCAGGTAGCCGAGCGCGCCGCCGGCCACGCTCGCCGTGGTGCAGACGAAGGCCAGCCGCCAGGCGCGGTCGGGCCGGGCCAGCACCATCGGCACCAGCAGCGCGTCCGGCGGAATGGGAAAAAAGCTGCTTTCGGCGAAGCTGACCAAAGCCAGCCACAGCCCGGCCCGGCGGCTGCCGGCGAGCGCGATCACCCGGTTGTAGAGACTACGTAACATGGCGACGGGAAGTGCCACGTCCGGAGCAAGCGAGCAAGCAAGGCCAGCGGGCGCTGCCGCTTGCCTTCCTCTGATGCCGAGTCAAAAGGAAGCCAAATGATATTCAAACTGCAATCTCCAGAAGCGCCACGCAGCTTGACCGCAAAGGGAGCCGGCTGGTATCCGCGTTCGGCTGGCGCTGGCGGCGCGCAAACCCCATTCGTGTTGTTATTCCCCGTAACGCGGAGCAGACCAATGAAATTCGTCGAAACTCTTGGCCAATCCCAAGGCCAGAAAGGCATTTTTCAATACAAAAGGTCGAGCGAAGGCGTTACCATCGACGCGACGATCAGCAACAATACCAGCCTCAATCCGCCGAAGCTGCTTTTGACCACGAAAGAATGGACCGACATTCTCGCGGCCATCGAGGCCACCTCGGGTAAAACATTTGGTCTGACCGTGGGCGGCGGCGGCGACAATCCGACGCACGCGCTCAGTGACGTCATCACCAGCGTGAAGCCGGGGCTTAACCACTCATGGTTATCCTATATATCGGCAATTCTTGAGCACGAAGGCTCGGTCGAACTCTATGCCGGCCCGGTCGGCGCGACTTACTACGCCAAGGTGGATCTGGTTCGCGACATCCCCTAAACCATCTTCGCAGCTCTGTCCTGGCCCCTCCGCTCGCGCCCGTCCGAGCGGGTGGGGACCAGGCGCCGCCGCTCCCGCCCCGGTCGTCGCCATCGCACGCCCCTCTTGCCAACCGCCCCGCCCCAGCCGATGCAGTCCCCGTTGGACGACGCACAACACCGGCGCAAGACGGGGAGCTAAGATGATCACGGTCCTTTATCCCGAAACCCTGTTTCCCGACGACATCGTCGAGCGCGACGTCTTCGGCCCGGACGTGCAGATCCTGGTGCGCAGCGTCGGCACGCTCGCCGAGCTCGACGCCGCCGATTGCGAGCCGGTCACCGGCCTGGCCGTGATGCGCCACCACGTCACCGCCGAGGACTTCGCCCGCTTCCCCCGCCTGCGCGCCGTGGTGCGCATGGGCGTCGGCTACGACCGCATCGACCGCGCCGCCGCCGCCGAACGCGGCGTGCTGGTGTGCAACGTGCCCGACTACGGCACCGCCGAAGTGGCCGACCACGCCATGGCCCTGGTGCTCGCCCTGCGCCGCGGCATTCTGCTGTATCACGACACCCAGCGCGGCGAGGCGCCCGCCCCCTGGCGTCCGGTCACCACGCCGCTGGTCCGCCGGCTGGACACGCAGCGCTTCGGCATCATCGGGCTGGGACGCATCGGCACCGCCGTCGCGCTGCGGGCGAAAGCGTTCGGCTTCTCCGTCGCCTTCTACGACCCCTACCGCCCGAACGGCACCGAACGCGCGCTCGGCATCGACCGCGCCGCCACGCTGGAGGCGCTGCTGGAACGCGCCGACGTGCTGAGCCTGCACGCCCCGCTGACCGGCGAAACGCGCGGCCTGCTTGGCATCGAGCAACTGCGCCTGCTGCCCGAAGGTGCCGTGGTGGTGAACACCGCCCGCGGCCCGATCCTCGACCTCGCCGCGCTGGAAGTGCTGCTGCGCGAAGGCAGCATCGCCGGCGCCGGCCTGGACGTGCTGCCCGTCGAACCGCCCGCCGAGCCGGTGCCCGACCTGCTGCGCGCCTACCGGGAACGCGAACCCTGGCTGCAGGGGCGGCTCGTGGTTACGCCGCACGCGGCTTACCACTCGCCGGAAGCCTGGGCGGATATACGGCGGAAATCGGCCGAGACGATGATGGCCGCACTGCTGGGGGCAGCGCCGCAGAACGTTGTTGCGGTGGAGAGTTGGTAGGGGCAAAATAGCAAGGAAGGCCAGGGCTCTGCCCTGGACCCGCCGTCGCGCGCAGCGCGCCTTCGGCGCGACGGCCGGGAGGCCCTTGGAACCCATTCGTTTCGGGTACCTCCGGAACAACTATCCGGACGCCGAGGGAAACAGAACGCCGTGCTGGCATTTCTCAAACTGCTCCTGGCCTTCGCGCCCTGGATTTCGTTCCTGGTCATCGCCCAGGGCAGCCTGCTACGGCTGAAAATCGGGCTGGTCGTGGCGCTGGCGCTGAGCGTGCTGATGGGCATCAGCCGCCTGCATCGCGGCGTCATATTATGGCTGGGGCTGCTCTTTTTCTCCTATGCAACAGTCGCGGTGGCGTTGCTCGACAACGCCTGGACCGCCCGCCACATGGGCGTGCTGGCCAGCGCCGCCCTGGCAACCGGCGCCTGGCTGACCATCGCCATCGGCAAGCCGTTCACGCTCGACTACGCGCGGGATCATACCGACCCCTCGCTTTGGAACAGCCCGGTTTTCATCCGGACGAATGTCGTGATGACCACCGTCTGGGCGACGGCCTTCACGTTGAATGCCATTCTGGCGTGGGGGAAAATGTCCCGGTTCATCCTGCCGGAATTGGGATATGAACTCATTTCGTATACATTTCTGATCGCAACCGCGGCTTTCACGGCCTGGTACCCGAACCATTCTCGGCGCCGTTTGAAGCGAGCATAGAGGTCTTTTGGCAAATCGCCGGGTTCGCCGGAAATGATCGGACCCCAGGCTCCGTTATTCCGCCCCGGTCGCAGAGCTCCCTTTCAAAACCGTCTCATTTGCCATATCATTGCAAATGTCTTGGTTTAACCGTTGCCATCTCTGGTGAACGTCATGCTGAGCATCAACGCGACCGTCGGACGGGGCGGCAAAAACTATCCGGCCGACGTGCGGATCGTTCAGGCGTTGCTGAACAAAAACCTGATGCCGCCTCTGAAGTTGCTGCCGGTGTCCGGCGTCTGCGACGACAGCACGATCACCGCCATCACCGAATTCCAGCGCCGCGTTGTTCGCATGCCCAAGCCGGACGGAAGGGTCGACGCCGGGGGCAGGACGATCAGGGTGCTGATGGGGCAGGCGCCGGCGCCCAAGCCTGTGCCCTCTCCGGGGATCGGCAAGATCGCGGTATCGGTCACCAAGCCCGATATCATGCGACAAAGCGCATGGGATTACCTGCTCGCCTTCACCATCCGGCACGAAGGCGCTGTGTTGCATATGTATAACAACCGGGCCACCGAAAAGGCCAAGCAGGACGTGACCTGCGGCATCGGCGTGCTGCTGGCGACCGCCGACGTGGCGGTACGCGCCGACATCATGAACATGTTCTACGATCCGGCGACCCAGGCCGCCCCGACGCCACAACAAATGCGCGCGGACTGGGACGCCGCATCCAAGCTGCTGCGAACCGCCCATAACCTCGCCCAGTACGGCGTCGTGTGCCATATGCGGATGTATCCCGACCGGGTGAACGACAAGATGGCCTTGATCCTGCGCGACCAGAAGCTGCCCGCACTGCTGAAATTAAACGATTACAGCGGTTTCAAGGACATGCCGGCCGCCGCCCAGGCGTTCTGCCTCAGCTTCGCTTATGGCCGCATTCCGCTCGACTTTCCCAAGATGAACGCCTGCATCGCCGCCCGTGACTGGAAGGGCGCGGCGGCGCAATGCCACATGAACGGCGCGTCGGAACGCAAGAACAAGGCGCATGCCAACTTGCTGCTGTTCGCGCAGAAGGTGGTGGATCAGAAATTGAGCTTCGACACGATGCCGGCAACGCTGGACGGCGTCTGACGATGATCCGGCTGCCCACGGTCGTCGCGGCGCTGTGGCTGACGCTGATCGCCACCGCACCGGCTCGCAGCGACCAGGGGAAAGCCTGGACAGGCCGCTACACGCCCGTCAGCGAGGTATGCAAGGGCATGCCCCTGGTCATCGCGCCGCGCCGTCTGAGCTACGGTGATTGTATCGGCGTCGGATTCTCGGGCCTGCCCGCAGACGCCGGTTTCGCAGCCCGCGTCGACAGCCACGCCAAATGCGCACTTGCCGGGAAGGTGATCACGTTGACACCAAATGCGGACGGCGGGAATACCTTGTCGACATTCGACACCGAACAGGCATGGCACAACGGGCTTCCCAACATTATTTGCGCCTACTCCAGATAGAGTGGTGGGCATGTCTGCAACATTGATTTTTTAAATCACATGTTCGCTTAATATTAAGTGCCGCCGGCGACGGACTGGGGCGGCGTTATTGCGTTCGCCAAGCAAGCGCCGCTCCCGCGGCGGGAATCATAGAACGGAAGCTGGCATTGCAGAATTCAAGAATTATGAACCAAGCAAAACCGTAGGCTATCACTCACTTTTTGGCGAAATCAGCCCTCATCCTCGGCCGCCGTTACGCGACGCAGCGCCTCTCTCGCCGAGGGCGATCCCGCTTTGAGCGGCGGCGCCGCACGCCTTATGTATTATCCCTCTCGAACCATGCGCGAGCTTCCTCGGCTTCCGCGAGGGGAAACACCCTCGTTGCCGCTGGCATCAGGAAGCCGAACATATGGACCGCATGCGTGATCCACGGGACATCGGTAACGACTGCAATTCGCTTCCAGCGCGTTAGGTGCCGCATCCCAATCCAGAAATCTTCCCACATCGCGCCCGGGGAAATGCCCTGAAAATCTGGCGCTATCTCGTAATAAAGCCGTAAATCTTGATGGATTTTCAGCGCTGTTTCGACGGCCGGCACGAGCACCTGGTCATAGTCTGCCTTACTCACGGAACCGCTACATCTGACGGCAATCGCGTCAGCAGGAAAATCCTTCAGTTTCTCGATCATTGCTTTGCTCCAGTTTCTCCCGTTCCACGCCGCCCCGGTGCGGATGAGCCACGCGAAGGCGCGGCGCACGAAAGCCTCGCCCTTCCGGCGACAGTTTACCCCACTTCGTCATGTCAGCAAGCTGACATTGGAGTCGCCTGCCGGCTCCGCCCGCTTCCCAAAGCCGACCTCTGGTGCACATCTCAAGAATTTTGTAACGCACAAAGCCGGCTTATCTGCCTGCAAATTTCCGGAATCCGACCCCATGTCACGCTGGCGCCGGAGTGGCCGCTTCAATAGCGGTTCTCCGCGCCCCATGGATAAAGGCGCGGCACAACCACTGTAAGCACCGTCGCCAGCACGACAGCGGTAGAGAACCCGGCCAGGAACAACGTCCAGGTCGTCGGCCGCATGGCGCCCAGAGCAATAATCACGAACAGGATCGGCAGATCGAGGAAGTGCGTGAAGGTCGGCACGGTCTCGCCACGGGCACGCTCCAGTTCAGGCGTGACGTGCCCGACGACGAGCGCAGCCCGGGTGAGGCGGCGCAGCCGCATGAAATAGAGGCGGGTGACGGTGTTGCCTTCGATGAACTCGAAGGCGAACAGGCCCGCCATGCCGACCAGCCACGGAATATGCAGGAAGCCCCAGCCGCCATAGACCGTGACGATAAGCCAAGTGCCGGATATCATGAGCAGCAACGCGCCTGGAACCACAAAACCATCGTAAAAGACGGCGATGTTGCGAACGGCTTCGGCGAAAGCTGCGAGTTCGCGCAGTTGTCGCGAGCGCAGGTCGGCCATCCAGACACCGATCAACCCCGCCCCCATCACCACCGCGCCGAGGATATGAAACAGGCGTAGCACACCATAGTAATCCATTGGGTTGGCTCCTCCCCCACATGTTTACGCAGGTCGCACTGCAGCAGCGTTACCTCACCTTCACGACCGCCGGCTGAGCCGGCCTTTCATCTTCAAGCCGTCTCGCATGTTGAGGCTGAGCAGGGCGATGTTCGTTGCTCCCGCGGCGAGCTCCAGCGCCTGCACGGCATAGAACCCAATATCGAACTCGTTGGCTCTCGCTTTGGATGCGAGGAAAAGCGCCGATGGGATGAGAATCAGGAGGCCGTTGGCAGCGATCAACGGCATGCGTTTGAGCTTTGCACCTATCACCCCGGTGCGTCGCCCTTTTGCCAGGGAAAAGCCGGAGCCTCCTGTCGATGCCAGTGCCGGAATGAGCAACAGAAAACCCCATGGTATGGCGGTTTTGACGGCAATGACAGTCGCGGGAGACCCAAACAGTTCGGTGAGAGCTGTCGATAACCAGAAGGTCGCAATCGTGAAGATTGCGACTGCGCCTGCGAGAGGGTGTATGATTTTGATCATGAATTTCCATCCGACGCTGGAAGTTCACTTCAACTGTGCAACCTGAGTGACGTGCGCTGCGCCCATTTGGAACCAGTGGGCGATTGCGACGGCCGGGCACGGACAGGCGGAAGGCTTGAGGGCGGGAGCTGTGGAGGCACGAGGGGCATGGCGACTCCGTTTGATATGGCAGCACGGTGTCATCGTGGTATGATGGGGACATACCCAACTTGACACCATGGTGTCAATAGGAGCATATGGAGACAAATGCCTAAGACCCAGCGAACCCCAGCCGGAGCCGCTTTGACCGACCTCACTCTCGACCTGTTCAAGCTCACCAACCGAATGCTTGCCTCAGGAGACAGGCTTGTCGCTGGCCTTGGTTTGACGAGCGCCCGGTGGCAGGTCCTCGGCAGTATCGTCGCCGTCGACCGGCCGCAGCCGGTCGCATGGCTCGCGCGCGATATGGGAGCCAACCGCCAGAACATTCAGCGAATCGTCAACGATCTGGTGAAGGAGGGCATGGTCGCGTTCGAGACCAACCCGCATCACCGGCGCGCACAACTCGTCATTCTGACAAAGAAAGGAAGAAAGACTTTTGACGCCGCCATGCTCCTGCAAGCCCCATGGATCAACAAACTCTCGGAGGGTCTTCGGGTAGAAGACTTGGGGGCGACCCACAACGTCATCATGACGCTCCTCCAGAAGCTGGAAAGAGACGGAGATGCTGAGGAGTAAGAAGCCCAGCTATATCACAGTGCCTGGAATATGCTTATGTGCACATTTGAAGATTAACGCACCGAAAACCGGAGCTTTGAAATCAAAAGGCTTTTCGATTGCATAAACTAGCTGCATAAGGAAGCCATGACCTGCAGTTTTGCGAGGGTCCCTACATACGACCGGAGCGTCGCCTTTCGACGTGGTAGTGGACGCACGGCGGATGGTGTGACACCGGAGCGTCAATGCTCCTCGGCGAGCAATCTGCGACATTCGGACGCCTTGTCGCTTGCCGGGCCGGATATGGCTTTGTTCAGGGCCGCGAGCGTGCGCCGTTTGAAGGCCTTCACCTGTGCGTCGGTCGGCTCGATCAGCGGCACGGTGCAGAGTGCCGAGAGCGCGTAGGTCGCTGGTGCCAGCGCGAGGATTCCGGCGGCGTTCCTAGACAGCGCCATAGAAGCAGCGGTCTGCAGACCCTCGGCCGTTGCAGCGTCTGTTCCGGGCTTTATGGCCGGTACGATGTCGAGCCAGTCCTGTCGGCCCGACTCGACGCCGCGAAGGAATGCCTCCCAGTGGCGGCCGCCGTGAGCGTTAAGGTCGGCCACCGTTTTCTGCGCGCCGAGGCGGTTGATCTCGGCTTGGACGCCCTGCGCCGTGATCTCGGCCGCGCTTGCGAGAGATGGGGTGAGTAGCGCTGTCCAGAGCAGGCATTGTGCGCGGGTCATGGAACGACGTTCAGGCGGGTGTCGCCGGAGGTGGCGATGCGGTTACGCGCGGTGCGGTCAAGGACGATGCAGCCCTGTGATGCGTCGTGCCGACGATTGTCGCCGTGGATCAGGAAACCGTCGCGACCAAATGTCTGCGTACCCGGCACCGGCGTCAGCCGCATCACGCCAGGTCCGTGCGTTGAGGTGTCATGAGGCGAACCGATTGTGTAAGCGCCTTGCGGGATGGGGCCAACGTTACGCAGTGCTTGCGCGGTGGGTGCATTGCGACCCATGCCGGTGCCCGAGTAGCCGGTCGCCACCTGACCGGCAGGTCCGGTCAATGCCCCAGTCGATTGGCTGTATGTCCAAGGCATTTGCACCGCCATGTTTTTCTTGCCGTGCAGACTTCGATACGTGTCGATATAAAATCATTCGAATTTCGCGTCCATGGGTGTTTGGAATCTCCCCGGGCGTGTGGTCTTTCCAACGTGCAATAGAAAACCGTTCGGCAACCCGGCCGGGTCCGCTATTTATGTGATGATGTCCTTTATCAAACAATATGCCGGCCGACTCCCCCCAATCCCCTGCAACGAAGCAGAACCGCTCCCCCGTTGACACCCCCACGCCCCCGCGCCCACCCTCCCCTGCCCCACGCCGGCTCCCGCAACAGCCCGGCGGGGCCTGCGGAGGGGAAACCGGAGCATGGAAACCAACAACCACCCAAAACGCCTGCGCAGCCGCCGCTGGTTCGACGATCCGCATAACCCCGGCATGACCGCGCTCTATATCGAGCGCTACCTGAACTTCGGCCTCACCCGCGCTGAACTGCAAGGCGGCAAGCCCATTATCGGCATCGCCCAGACCGGCTCCGACCTCTCCCCTTGCAACCGCCACCATCTCGACCTGGCCCGGCGCGTCCGCGACGGCATCCGCGACGCGGGCGGCATTCCGCTGGAATTCCCCCTCCACCCGATGCAGGAAACCGGCAAGCGCCCAACCGCGGCGCTCGACCGCAACCTCGCTTATCTCAGCCTGGTCGAAGTGCTGCACGGCTACCCGCTCGACGGCGTTGTGCTCACCACCGGCTGCGACAAGACCACCCCCGCCTGTCTGATGGGCGCGGCCACCGTGAACCTCCCCGCCATCGTGCTCTCCGGCGGCCCGATGCTCGACGGCTGGTGGCAAGGCAGGCTGGCCGGCTCCGGCGCCATCCTGTGGGAAGGCCGCCGGCTCTACGCCGAAGGCAAAATCGACTACGCGCAGTTCATGGACATGGTGGCGTCCTCCGCCCCGTCGGCCGGCCACTGCAACACCATGGGCACCGCCACCTCGATGAACAGCCTGGCCGAGGCGCTGGGTATGTCGCTGCCCGGCTGCGCCGCCATTCCCGCGCCCTACCGCGAGCGCGGCCAGATCGCCCACGCCACCGGGCAGCGCATCGTGCAAATGGTGCACGAGAACCTGCGCCCCTCCGACATCATGACCAAGGCCGCCTTCGAGAACGCCGTGGTCGCCGCGGCGGCACTGGGCGCCAGCAGCAACTGCCCCATCCACATGATCGCCATCGCCCGCCACATGGGCGTGGAGCACACGCTGGATGACTGGCAGCGCCTGGGTCCGGACATCCCGCTGCTGGTCGATGTGCAGCCCGCCGGCCGCTTCCTGGGCGAGGCGTTTCACCGCGCCGGCGGCGTGCCCGCGGTGCTGAAGGAATTGCTGCGCGCCGGCAAGCTCAACGCCGCCGCCCTGACCGTCACCGGCAAAACGCTCGGCGAGAACCTCGCCGCCACGCCGGACGGCGACCGCGAGGTAATCCGCGCCTACAATCATCCTTTGAAGGACGCCGCCGGTTACGTGGTGCTCGGCGGCAATCTGTTCGACAGCGCGGTGCTGAAAACCAGCGTCATCGACCAGGCATTCCGCGACCGCTTCCTGTCCGATCCCGCCCATCCCAACGTGTTCGAAGGCAAGGCCATCGTCTTCGACGGCCCGGAAGATTACCATGCCCGCATCGAAGACCCCGATCTCGGCGTCGAGGCGCAATCGGTGCTGATCATCCGCAACTGCGGCCCGGTCGGCTATCCCGGCAGTGCCGAGGTGGTGAACATGCAGCCCCCGGCCGCCCTGCTGAAGCGTGGCATCACCGCGCTGCCCACCATGGGCGACGGGCGACAAAGCGGCACCTCCGGCTCGCCCTCCATCCTCAACGTCTCGCCCGAGGCGGCGGTCGGCGGTGGGCTGGCGCTGCTGCGCACCGGCGACCGCATCCGCATCGACCTGAACACCAGGCGGGTGGACGTGCTGCTGCCCGACGCCGAGCTGCAAGCGCGCCGCGCCGCCTGGGTGCCTCCCAAACTTGTGAACATGACCCCCTGGGAGGAGATCTACCGAGGCACCGTGGGCCCGCTCGCCACCGGCGGCTGCCTGGAGTTGGCCACGCTCTATTTGAACGTGCTGGAAACCCGCGGAGAGAGCCGCAACAATCATTGACCAAGCCGCTTTCTTCTCCCCCTCCCCTTGAGGGAGGGGGCGGGGGGAGGGGGGAGCACACCGGCGCTGGTGCTGGCCCGCCCCCTCCCTCAAGGGGAGGGGGAGAAGACAGCGCCTGGATTGAATGAGGAACTCGTTCGATGGCCGCCCAACTCACCGGCAAACGCGCCTTCGTCACCGCCGCCGCCCAGGGCATCGGCCGGGCCACCGCGCTCGCCTTCGCCGCCGAGGGCGCCGAGGTTATCGCCACCGACATCAACGGCGACAAACTCGCCCACCTCGCCGCCCCCCGCCTGCGCACCGCCACGCTCGATGTGCTGAACGCCGCCGCCGTCACGGAGGCAGCCATCGCCGCGGGCCCGGTCGACATCCTGTTCAACTGTGCCGGCTTCGTCCACCAGGGCACCGTGCTGGACGCCACCGACGAAGACTTCACCTTCGCCTTCGACCTCAACGTCCGCTCGATGCTGCGCACCATCCAGGCTTTCCTACCCGGCATGATCGCGCGCGGGCAGGGCGTCGTGCTGAACATGGCCTCCGTTGTCAGCAGCGTGAAAGCCCTGCCCAACCGCGCCATCTACGGCGCCAGCAAGGCGGCGGTGATCGGCTTGACCAAGTTGGTGGCGACCGATTTCGTCCGCCAGGGCATCCGCTGCAACGCGATCTGCCCCGGCACGGTGGAAAGCCCGAGCCTGCAAGAGCGCATCGCCGCCAATGCCGCCGCCGCCGGCGGGCTGGAAGCGGCCCGTACCGAATTCGTCGCCCGCCAGCCCATGGGCCGCCTCGGCCAGCCCGACGAAATCGCCGCCCTCGCCGTGTATCTCGCCTCCGACGCGGCCATGTTCATCACCGGCCAGGCCGTCGTCATCGACGGCGGCATTTCCCTCTGAGAAGGACCACACCACCATGAAGCTGCTGCGCTGGGGCGCCCCGGGTGCCGAGAAGCCCGGGCTGATGGACGATCTCGGCCATGTCCGCGACCTGTCCGACATCGTGGGCGACATCGACGGCCACGCCATCTCCCCCGCCGGGCTGGCCAAGCTCGCCGAGATCGACCCGCACACCCTGCCCATCCTGCACGGCGAGCACCGCATCGGCGCCTGCGTCGCCCGGCCGCTGAACTTCATCTGCATCGGCCTGAACTACGCCGACCACGCCGCCGAAACCGGCGCCCGCCTGCCCAAGGAGCCGATCATTTTCCTCAAATCGCTCGGCGCCTATTCCGGCCCTTATGATCCGGTGAAAATCCCCCGCGGCGCGAAGAAAACCGACTGGGAGGTGGAACTCGGCGTGGTGATCGGCGCCCGCGCCAGCTACGTGCCCGAGGACGAGGCGATGAACCACGTCGCCGGCTACTGCATCGTCAACGACGTAAGCGAGCGCGAATTCCAAACCGAGCGCGGCGGCACCTGGGACAAGGGCAAAGGCTGCGACACCTTCGCCCCCACCGGCCCCTGGCTGGTGACGCAGGACGAAGTGCCCGATCCGCAGAACCTGGCCATGTGGCTGGATGTGGACGGGCAGCGCATGCAGGACGGCAACACGAAAACCATGATCTTCGGCGTGCGCACCCTGGTGTCCTATGTCAGCCACTTCATCACCCTGCATCCGGGCGACATCATCGCCACCGGCACGCCGCCGGGCGTCGGCCTGGGCCGCAAGCCCGAGCCGGTGTTCCTGCGGGCGGGCCAGGTGATGCGGCTCGGTATTCAGGGGCTGGGTGAGCAGCGGCAGGAATTGGTTGCAGGGTGAAGGAAGGCCAGGGCTCTGCCCTGGACCCGCCAGGGGCAGAGGCCCCTGGACCCCGTTACTTAAGGAATGGGTTCCAAGGGGCCACTGCCCGTCGTGCCGAAGGCGCGCTGCGCGCGACCGGCGGGTCCAGGGCAGAGCCCTGGCCTTCCTTCCTTCATCCCGCCGCAAACCAAGTTGACGCGAAAGTGAGGCCCAGGCACTCACCGCCGGAATGTCTCCCGCCCGCTCCCTTGGCCTGCTGATCCTCGCCACCGCGGCTCTACGCCTGCTGGCCGCCGCGACGTTCGGTCTGGGCATCGATGAGACCTACATGGTCGCATCCGGGCGGGCGCTGCATCTCGGCTATTTCGATCATCCGCCGCTCGCCTGGTGGCTCTCGCGCGGGGCCGGCGCTGCTACTGGGCAGCGAGCAGACCGTCGCGGTGCGCCTGCCCTTCGTGGCGTTGTTTTCCCTCTCCACCTTTCTCGTCTACCGCCTGGGCGCGATGGCCTACGCGCCGCAGGCCGGGCTGTGGGCAGCGGTGGCGCTGAATCTGGCACCGGTGTTTGGCATCACCACCGGCGGATGGGTGCTGCCGGACGGGCCGCTCATGTGCGCCCTGCTCGGCGCCGCCTGCTGCCTGATGCGCGCCCTGCCGTCCGAGCGTGGCTGGGGTTGGTGGCTCGGCGCGGGCACCTGTGCCGGGCTCGCCTTGCTGTCGAAATACTCCGCCGTGCTCAGCCTGGGCGGTGCCGCGCTGTATCTGCTGACCAGCCCCGCGCACCGGCGCTGGCTTGCGCGCCCGCAGCCCTGGGCGGCGCTGGCGCTTGCGCTGGCGCTGTTCAGCCCCGTGCTGGCCTGGAACGCCGCGCATGGCTGGGCCAGCTTCGCCTTCCAGGGCGGACGGGCGATGGCGCACAAGCTGAACCTCGCCGGCCCGCTGATCGTGCTGGCGGGCGCCGCGCTGTTCCTGCTGCCCTGGATCTGGGCCGGGCTGATGGCCGCTCTGCTGCGCGGCCTGCGCGCCGGCCCGCACGGCCTGGAGAAGCTGGCTGCTCTGCTGCCTGGCCGTGCCGCCCATCGTGCTGTTCGCCGTGGTGGCGCTGTGGTCGCGCCAGGTGCTGTTCCACTGGCCGATGCCCGGCTACCTGTTCCTGTTCCCGCTGTTCGGCGCCGAACTGGCGCGGCTGGCCGACGCACGGCCGCTACTGCCGCGCCGCGCCGCTATCGGCTCCGCCGCCCTGGTCGCCGTCCTGCTGCTGGCTTCCGGCACCGAACTGCGCTGGCACTGGCTCGGCGCCCTCGCGCCGGGCTTCGACCCGGGGCTGCAAGCGCTGGACTGGACTCCCCTGCGCGAGGACCTCGACCAACGCGGCCTGCTGCACCGGCCCGGCACCGTCATCGCCGGCACTTCCTGGTGGGTCACCGGCAAGCTCGACTACGCGCTCGGCGGCGACCCGGAGGTGATCTGCCTCAACACCGACGCCCGCGAATACGGGCTCGCGCCCGGCCCGCAAGCCCATCTCGGCCAGGATGTTCTGCTGCTCGGCCCCACGCTCGACCGCGCACGGGCGCAGCAAGCCTATGGCCGCCTGTTCGACTCGATCGAGGAACTGCCGCCCGCCCTGCTGCGTTTCCCCGGCCGGCCGGCGGTGGCCCTGCAAATGTTCCTCGGCCACCGGCTGCAAGCTTGGCCTTGAAGTCTGCGCCTCCCGCGCTGCACAACACGGCCAGTCAGTCACAGGACCCCGACATGCCCGGTCTTTTCGATCCGCTCGCCCTCGGCGAGCTTCGCTTGCCCAACCGAATCGTCATGGCCCCGCTGACCCGCTGCCGCGCCACCGGCGACGGCCGCGTGCCGAACGCGCTGATGGCCGAATATTACACCCAGCGCGCCTCCGCCGGTCTGATCATCACCGAGGCCACCTCGGTCACGCCGATGGGCGTCGGCTACCCGGACACGCCCGGCATCTGGTCGGATGAGCAGGTCGCCGGCTGGCGGCAGATCACCGATGCGGTGCACGCGGCCGGCGGGCGGATCGTGCTGCAACTCTGGCATGTCGGGCGCATCTCCGACCCGTTCTACCTGAGCGGCGCCCTGCCGGTGGCCCCCAGCGCCATCGCCGCCGAAGGCCATGTGAGCCTGCTGCGCCCCAAGAAGCCCTTCGTCACCCCGCGCGCGCTGGCAACCGAGGAACTCCCCGGCATCGTCGCCGCCTTCCGCCGCGGCGCCGAGAACGCCCAGCGTGCCGGCTTCGACGGCGTCGAAATCCACGGCGCCAACGGCTACCTGATCGACCAGTTCCTGCAGGACGGCAGCAACCACCGCACCGACGCCTATGGCGGCCCGATCGAGAACCGCGCCCGGCTGATGCTGGACGTGGCGGATGCCTGCATCGCGGTGTGGGGCGCCGGCAGGGTCGGCATGCACCTGGCCCCGCGCGGCGACAGCCACAGCATGGGCGATTCCAACCCCGCCGCCACCTTCGGCTACGTCGCCGCCGAACTCGGGCGCCGCGGCCTTGCCTTCCTGTGCACACGCGAGCGGCTGGAAGCCCCGCGGCTGGAACCGCAGATCAAGGCGATCTTCGGCGGTCCGGTGATCGCCAATGAAGGCTTTTCCCAGGCGACGGCCGAGCAGGTGCTCAGCGAGGGCGAAGCCGATGCGGTGGCGTGGGGAAAACTGTTCATCGCCAACCCCGACCTGCCGCGTCGCTTTGCCGAGGGCGCGGCGCTGAACGCGCCTGATCCGATGACGTTTTATGGGGGTGGGGCGCCGGGGTATACCGATTATCCGGCGCTTGAGGGGGTGGTGGCGTAGGCAAGGAAGGCCAGGGCTCTGCCCTGGACCCGCCAGGGGCCGAAAGGCCCCTGGACCCCGCTCCTTAGTCGATCCCGCTCACCGTCGACCGCCCCACCATCGCCAGCAATTCCCGCCGGGTGCTCGGATCATCCCGGAACGCCCCCAGCATGCGGCTGGTCACCATCGACACCCCGATCTTGTGCACGCCGCGCGTGGTCATGCACTGGTGCTGCGCCTCGACAATCACCGCCACCCCGCGCGGCTGCAGCACGTCGTTGATGGTATTGGCGATCTGCGCCGTCAGCTTCTCCTGGATCTGCAGCCGCTTGGCATAGGCATCGACCACGCGCGCGAGCTTGCTGATCCCCACCACCCGCCGGTGCGGCAGGTAAGCCACATGCGCCCGGCCGATGATCGGCACCATATGGTGCTCGCAATAACTCTCCAGCCTTATGTCGCGCAGCAGCACGATCTCGTCGTAGCCGTCGGTTTCCTCGAAGGTGCGCTCCAGCAGAGCCACCGGATCGACGCGGTAGCCGGCGAAGAACTCCTCATAGGAGCGCACCACCCGGTCGGGCGTTCCCGCCAGACCCTCGCGGTGCGGGTCATCGCCGGCCCACAACAGCAGCGTACGCACCGCCGCCTCGGCCTCCTCGCGCGTCGGGCGGACAGAAGCCGCCGGCGTCACCGGGGCCAGGCGGTCTGTGGGTATTGCGATGTTCACCCTAAATATCCCCTCGGTTCTTGCGCCGGGCAGCGACCATTACGCGAAGTAAAAAACTTCACTGCTTCCTGCGCACGCATCTGGAATCGATATGGGCGAAGGTGACAAACGCGCAAGCCCATCAGCCGGCGAATCCGGATGCCCCGCCAGCCCGGCGGTGGCGATCAATGCAGCCGGCCATCCTGGTGCGGGCTGTCCAGGCTGAATGCCGGAATGGCCACGTCGAACGCCTCGCCGGAATCGATGGCCACCATGTGGTATTTGCCCACCATGAAGCCCGACGGCGTCTCCAGCGGCGTGCCGGAGGTGTATTCGAAGCTCTCGCCCGGCTCCAGGTACGGGCTGCTGACCGATCACCCCGGCGCCCTTAACCACCTGGGTGCGACCGTGCGCGTCGGTGATGTTCCAGGTACGGCGCAGCAACTGTACCGGCTCGCGGCCGAGGTTATCGATGCGGATGCGGTAGGCCCACATGAACCTGCCCTCGTCCGGCCGCGACTGGTCGGCCAGGAAAAAGGCGCGGACGTTGATGCGGATATTCCGCGTGATCATACTGTAGTCGTCGCTCATGGCGCGTCCGCGGGCAGCCGGCCCGGCGGCGATGATGACACACCGCCCGCCGGGCACTTGTCCAGGGCCTATGCCGCCGCGCGGCCGGCCGGTGCGGTCAGCGCCCGCGCGAGGTCGTCCTTCAAATCCTCGACATCCTCCAGCCCAACCGACAGCCGCACCACGCCATCGGCAATGCCCAGCCGCGCCCGCTCCTCAACGCCGATCTTCATATGCGTGGTGGTGGCGGGATGGGTGATCAGCGACTTGGAATCGCCGAGATTGTTGGAAACCCGCACCAGACGCAGCGCGTTCAGCACCGCGAACGCCGCCTCCTTGCCGCCGGCGACCTCGAACGTCACCATCGTGCCGCCGCCACTGGCCTGCGCCACCGCCAGCGCCCGCTGCGGATGGTCGGCGCGGGTCGGGTACCACACACGGGCAACACCGGGGTGGCCGGCGAGAAAATCGGCGATCCCGGCCGCGCTGCTGCAGGCCGCCTCGACGCGCAGCGCCAGCGTCTCCAGCCCCTTCAGCAGCAGCCAGGCATTGAACGCCGACAGCACCGGCCCGGTGTTGCGCACGAAGGGCTGCAGCGTCTCCTCGATCCATGTCTTGGTGCCCAGCACCGCCCCGCCCAGCACGCGCCCCTGGCCGTCGATGTGCTTGGTGCACGAATACACCACCACGTCGGCGCCGAGTTGCAACGGCTTCTGCAGCAGCGGGGTGGCGAACACGTTGTCCACCACCACGATCGCCCCGGCCGCGTGCGCCAGCGCCGCCACCGCCCGCAGATCGACGATTTCCAGCATCGGGTTGGACGGCGTCTCCAGCAGCACCAGCGCGGCCGGCCGCGCCAGCGCCGCGCGCCACTGGTCCAGATCGGCACCGTCGACGAATTCACTGCTAATGCCCAGCCGCGGCAGCAGCGTCGACACGATCCAGTGGCAGGCACCGAACAGCGCCCGCGACGCCACCACCCGGTCGCCGGCCTTCAGATGGGCCAGCAGCGCCGCGTTCACCGCCGCCATGCCGGAGGCGGTGGCGCAACAGGCTTCCGCCCCTTCGAGCAATGCCAGGCGGCGTTCCAGCATCGCCACGGTGGGGTTGCCGAAACGGGAATACTGGTAGTGCTCGATGCTCGCCTTGAACGTGGCCTCGGCCTGCTCGGCGCTGTCGTAGACAAAGCCGGAGGTAAGGAACAGCGCCTCGGCGGTTTCGCCGTACTGGCTGCGTTCGATGCCGCCCTGCACCAGCAGGGTGGCGGGACGATAGGCAGGAGGGAGTGTCATTGCGGATATGGCCCTTGCGACAGATGGGCCGACCGTCGGAGCCGTGGCGGGATGCGCCTTCCGATACGCACCGCCGCAGGGCCTCTTTAGCGCGCTTGTTTCACCTCGCCGCAATCCGGCCGGACAAATCACGAGGACCGGGCGAACCCGATTCCCCTCGTATGGACCGGGCGAGGCCGCATCGTCAATGCCGCCGTTGCGCGCCGGCAGTGGCTTGCCTATAACGCACGCCGCGCCGCCGGCACCAGGCGCGGGTGTAGTTCAATGGTAGAACGGCAGCTTCCCAAGCTGCATACGAGGGTTCGATTCCCTTCACCCGCTCCAGCCGGGGGTCCCAGCCGGGGTTGCAGACGGCGGTCATTGCGGCGCGGCATCGAACAAGGCGTACAGGCGCTGGCTGGGCGGCCAGGCCCGCATGATTTCGGCGCGGAACTGCACCGCCGCAACCGCCACCGCAACCAGCAGGACAATGCTCGCCGTCCAGGCCGCCGCCGCCGCCCGGTCGAATACCGGGTCCCGCGTCCCCGTTCGCGGTTGATCCCAATCGTCCGCGTCATCATCGCCGGCATGTCGCGCCGCCGCTCTGCGCCGCGCCGCGGCCACCAGCGGCGGCGCGTTGGCCCATAACGGCGGCGCGTCGGCCGTCAACGGCGGCGGCTCGGCAAACGGCGGGGGGTCGGCGGGCGCCGGCGGATCGACGGGCGGCGGTGAGGCCTGCGCCGGGTCCACCGTCCACTCGTGCGCACAGCGCGCACAGCGCAGGCGCCGCGGTCCGCTGCCGAGCCGGTCGCCGGGAACCTCATAGGCGGCTTCGCAGGACGGACAGACCAGTCGCATCCGAATTCCCTTTCATGTCCGCGTGATACCGGGATCGACGCTGCGCCATTGTAACGTCTGGTCGCGGGGCAATGGAAGCAAGGAAGGCCAGGGCTCTGCCCCTGGCCTTGCTTAGCGGGCCTTCCGGCGCGGGGTGATTTGGTGGCAGAACACCGCCATGGTGCGACTGGAAGGCGTCGGTCTGCAGTATCGCCCGGCCGGAACCAACCGGACCGGGGCCGAGGTGTTGCGCGGCCTCAGCTTCAGCATTCCCGCAGGCGGCTTCCGCTGGCTGCTCGGCCCGTCCGGCGCCGGCAAAACCAGCGTGCTGCGCCTGCTGCACCTCACCATCCGCCCCACCAGCGGACGGCTGACCGTCATGGGCACCGAGGTCAGCCAGGCCGAGCGCCGCGCCCTGCCCCCGTTGCGCCGGCGTATCGGCATGGTGTTCCAGGATTTCCGCCTGCTGCCGCATCTGTCGGCCTACGACAACGTCGCCCTGCCGCTGCGCATCGCCGGCCGCCCGGAAGGCCAGATCCGGGCCGATGTCACCGAAACCCTGCGCTGGGTCGCGCTCGACAAGAAAACCGAGTCCCGCCCCGCCGAGCTGTCCGGCGGCGAGCAGCAGCGGGTTTCCATCGCCCGCGCCGTGGTCGGCCGCCCCGCCCTGTTGCTGGCCGACGAGCCGACCGGCAACCTCGACGACGTCCAGGCCGAGCGGCTGATGGTCATGCTCATCGAGCTCAACCGGCTCGGCACCACCGTCATCATCGCCACCCACAACGAGGGGCTGGTGGCGCGCCATCCCAACGCAGCCCTGCGACTCGACAACGGCCGTCTGCTCACCCGTGGCTAGAAACCCGCTCCGCCCACCGCGTTTTGACGACCTCGGCCTGCGCCGGGCGCTCAGCGACCGCATGCTGCCGCTGCTGGTGGCGGCGATGGCGTTCCTGGCCGCGCTGGCGCTGGCCGGCGTGGTGGGGGTGCGGACCCTCGCGGCGCACTGGCAGGAAGGCGCGGGCTCGGCCCTGACCATCCAGGTGCCCCGGCCCGCGGTCCAGGAAGGCGGCCAGACCCGGCTCGACCGTGCGCTGGCCATGCTGCACGACACGCCGGGCGTGGCCAGCGCCCGCAAGCTGTCGGACAGCGAACTGGCCGACCTGCTGCGCCCCTGGCTCGGCGCCGGCGCCGACCGGCTGTCGATCCCGCTGCCGGCGGTGATTGCGGTGCGGCTGGCCCCCGGCGCGCCCGACCCCGAGCAACTCGCCGCCCGCCTCGCCGCCGCGGTTCCGGGCACGCTGACGGAAACCCACGCGGTGTGGATGCAGCGGCTCGGCCGGCTCGCCGGCAGCCTGCAGGCCTGCGCCTGGCTGGCGCTCGCGGTGGTGGCGGCGGTCGCCGCCGCGGTGGTGGCCATTGCCACCCGCGCAGGGCTGGCGGCACGGCGGGAGGCGATCGAAATCGTGCACGGGCTGGGCGCCACAACCAATTATATCGCCGGCCGCTTTGCCGGCCGCACCACCGGCCTGGCCGCCGCCGGCGGCCTGCTCGGCGCGCTGGCGGCGCTGCCGGTGCTGCTGCTGCTCGCCCGGCTCGCCGCCCCGTTCGCCGTATCCCGGCCGGAGGCGATCGCCGATCCGTCCGGCCTGGCCCTGCTGGCCGCCTTGCCGGCGCCGCTCTGGGCCGCGTTGCCGTCGCTGCCCCTCGCCGCGGCGGCGATCGGCTTCGTCACCGCCCAGGGCACCGTGCGACGCTGGCTGCGGCGCCTGCCGTGACCTGGCGGCGGCTCGCCCTGGTACTCACCATCCTGCCGGCCCTGGCGGTGCTCGCCTGGGCGGGCGGCTTCGCCTGGTTCCTGCACGCCACCCGGATCAGCGCCGAACCGCCGGCGCATGCCGACGGCATCGTGGCGCTGACCGGCGGCGCCGAACGAGTTGAAACCGCGCTGAAGCTGCTCGCCGGCGGGCGCGCGGACGTGCTGCTGGTATCGGGTGTCGGCGCGGCCACCGATTTCCCCGCCCTGGCGCGCCGCGCGGGCGTGGACCCGGCGCTGCGCGTGCGGGTCACGCTCGGCCGCGCCGCCGCCTCGACCCGCGGCAACGCCGCCGAAACCGCCGAGTGGGCGCGCGCCAACGGCGTGCACTCGCTCATCGTCGTCACCTCCGGCTATCACATGCCGCGCGCGCTTGCCGAGTTGTCGCGGGCGCTGCCCGAGGCTCGGCTGCACCCGGTGCCGGTGCTGCCGCCGGCGACGCGCGATCCCGCCCCGGTGGCGCTGCGCCTGTTGGCCAGCGAATACACCAAATGGCTGCTGGCCGAGGCCGGGCTTTCCGCCCTCGCCTCGCGCGGCGAGGCCCGTCCGCCGGCGCGCAGCGAACAGCCCGCACTTTACCAAAGGCCCGCACCTAACCAGAGGATTGGCGGATGATCCTGCTCCGCTCACTGGCGTTCTACGCCTGGTTCTACGGCGTCACGTTTGTCCTGTGCGTGTGGCACGCCGCCTTAAGCCGCGAGCGCCGCGCCGTGCTGCGCGGGGCGCAGAGCTGGGCCAGGCTCGTGCTGGGCGGGCTGCGCCTGCTGTGCGGCATAAGCTGGGAGGTGACCGGACGCGAGCGCCTGCCCGCAACGGGCGCCGCGCTGATCGCGCCGATGCACCAGTCCGCCTTCGACACGCTGGTGTGGCTGCTGCTGCTGCCGGACTGCACCTATGTCCTCAAACTTGAGCTCACCCGTATTCCCTTGTTCGGCAAGCTGCTGCTGCGCGCCGGCATGATTGCGGTGGACCGCAGCGGCGGAGCTGCCGCCATGCGTGACCTCATCCGGCGGGCCGGCGACGCGGCGGCCGAGGGAAGGCAGATCCTGATCTTCCCCGAAGGCACACGGGTCGCCCCCGGCGCGGGCGTGAAGCTGTTGCCCGGCGTCGCCGCGCTGGCCGCCCGGACCGGCCTGCCGATCATTCCGGTTGCCACCGATTCAGGCCATTTCTGGGGCCGGCGCGCCCTGCGCAAGCTCCCGGGCACCATCCGCGTCGCCGTTCTGCCGCCGTTGCAAGCCGGCCTCTCGCGCGACGTGCTGATGGGCCAACTGGAGCAAACCTATGCCGCCTCATATGCTGCACTGCGACGTGGACAAGCTGTGGATAACTCTGTGGGCAGCCCGTGCCGAACGCTGCCACGACAGCCCCGAGAACTTTATTAACTATTTGGAAATGCTACGGATCATGACGAATTAACGTCGTTGTGCGTGGCGTGAAACGGATTGGGGATGATGTATACCGGAGACTTCACGCAATCGTGACCCGGGTATGCCGCCACCGCAGGACAGGCTTATAGGCACCCTTCATGACCCCGCCCCAAAGCCGTCCCGCCGTGCGCCGCCTGCTGACCGGCGCCCTGGTCTGCCTGGCCGTGCTGGCCGCCGCCGATACCGCCCTGTGGCTGTTCGCCACCGCCCGGCTGGAGACCGCGTTGGCCGCCTGGCAGGCACGCTGCCGCGCCGCCGGCTGGACAACCTCCGCCGGTGCTCCGGTGCGCGGCGGCTGGCCGCTGGCGGCCACCCTCACGATGCCCGATGCCGTGCTCGCCGGCGGCGAGACGGACCTGCCGGGCGGGCTGTCGTGGCGGGCGGCGCAGGCCGGTCTGGCGGTGACCCTCCTGCAGCCCTTTCTGCTCACCGTCAGTTTGGCCGGCCAGCAGCATCTGCGCCTGGCCACATGGCCGGACACCGGATTTACCGCCGAGCAGTTCGATCTGGCCATCCCCCTCGGCGCCGCCGGCGACAGCCCCGGCGTTCCCGTGCCCGCAGCCGGTCTCACCGCCACCGGGCTGCGTGCCGCCCTGCCCACCGGCGAACTCGCCATCGCCGCCCTGGCCCTGCAGGCCAGCACATTTCCCGCCGCCGCCCGCGGCGATGCGGCGCTCACTGTTTCCGGCCACGCCGAAGACATCAGCCTGCCGCCGCTGCCGGGCGGGCGCTCCTGGCCGTCCGGCCCCGACATCGCCTCGGCCGCGTTCGACGCCGCCCTCACCGGCAAGCTCCCCGGGCCCGGCCCGGTCGCCGCCCGCGCCGCCACCTGGCGCGACGGCGGCGGCACGCTGGCATTGCATCATCTGGCGCTCCGCTGGGGGAAGCTGGCCCTGTCCGGCACCGCAACCATGGGCCTGGACGACCACTTGCAGCCCGTGGGCACCGCGACGGCGGCGCTGGCCGGCTATGATGCCACGCTGGACTCGCTCGCCGCGTCCGGCACGCTGGCGCCCCGGGCGGTGCAGGCGGTCAAGGCGGTTCTGGCCATCCTCGCCCGGCCGCCGCAAGGTGGCGGTCCCCGCCAGGTCGAGCTGCCGGTGACGCTGCACGACCGCACCCTCGCGGCCGCCGGTTTCCCGCTGCTGCGGCTGCCGGATTTTCTGTGGCCATAGGGCGGAGGGTCGTGTAAAAGCACGTACATGTCTCTCCGGGCGAAGATTGCGCGAATTATATCCCCGGCTGCCTGAGCAGCCGGGTTGATCTGCGCCTGTCGTCCTGTCTTTCCGTCCGGAGTTTGTTTCCTATGTCATTCGAGCCTTGGGCCCTGGTGGGCCAGCATGCTGCCGTGCATTTCACCCTGGTCGCCGACGCAAGCCCCGGCCTGCTGCCGCGGCTGCTGCAGCCCTTCGCCAGGCGTGACCTGACCCCCGACACAATGGAATCGGTGCGCCAGGGCAGCGACGTGCGGGTCGAAATCGCCATGCACGCCATGCCGGCCGAGATGGTGCATCTGGTGGAGGGCAATCTGCGGCAGGTGGTCGGCGTTCGGTCGCTGACGCGGCGGCAGGAGATCACGGGTTCGGTGCGGCGCCGGGCGGCGTGAGGTGAAGGAAGGCCAGGGCAGAGCCCTGGCCTTCCTGACTTCCAATTGCCCTCAAGGCCCCCGCCAGATAGACGATGCCCCTGAACCGCCGATGGAGGCAGAAATGGGGCGCGTGCTCGACGTCGCGGTCCAGATGGACCCGATCGAAACGATCAACATCGACGGCGATTCCAGTTTCGCCCTCATGCTCGCGGCCCAGAACCGCGGCCACAAGCTGTGGCACTACGAGGTCAAATACCTCACCCTGCGCGAGGGCGTGCTGAAGGAAGGGGCGCACCGCGAGCAGCGCCTGTTCGCCCGCGCCCGGCCGGTCACCGTCCAGCGCGTGCGCAACGACCACTACCGTTTCGGCGCGCCGGAACTGCTCGACCTCGGCCTGATGGACGTGGTGCTGATGCGCCAGGACCCGCCCTTCGACATGGCCTACATCACCGCCACCCACATGCTGGAGCACATCCACTGCAGCGACGGCACCGGCACGCTCGTGGTGAACAACCCGGTCGCCGTGCGCAACGCGCCGGAAAAGCTGCTGGTGACCCATTTTCCCGAGCTGATGCCGCCCACCATGGTCACCTGGGACGCCGACGCCATCCGCGGCTTCCGCGCCACCCACAAAGACATCGTGGTCAAGCCGCTGTTCGGCAACGGCGGCTCGGGCGTGTTCCTGATCCGCCACGACGACCCCAACCTGAACGCCCTGATGGAAATGCACTTCGCCCGCTCGCGCGAGCCGCTGATGGTGCAGCGTTACGAACCCGCGGTGCGCAAGGGCGACAAGCGCATCATCCTGATCGACGGCGAACCGGCCGGCGCCATCAACCGCGTGCCCGCGCCCGGCGAAGCCCGCAGCAACATGCATGTCGGCGGCAGGGCGGAGAAAGTGGACCTGACCGCGCGCGACCGCGAAATCTGCGCCCGCATCGGCCCCACCCTGAAGCAGCAGGGCCTGCTGTTCGTCGGCATCGACGTGATCGGCGACTGCCTGACCGAAATCAACGTCACCTCGCCCACCGGCATCCAGGAGATCGACCGTTTCGACGGCACCGATCTGGCCGGCCAGGTGTGGGACGCGATCGAACAGAAACTCGGGGTACGGTAATGCCGGCAGGGACCCGAGGCTTGACGTACCCCCGCCCGCCCCGCACATCCGGCACATGAGCCGCGATCCTTTCCTCCTCCCGGAGGACCCCACCGCCGCCGACGCCATCGCCGCCCTCAGCGACGACCTGTCCGTCCTCGACGACTGGGAAGACCGCTACCGCTACATCATCGAACTCGGCCGCAAGCTGCCGCCCTTCCCCGACGAATGGGCCGACGACGCCCACCGCGTGCCGGGCTGCCAGAGCCGGGTGTGGATGGAGGCAGTGC
The DNA here is from genome assembly GCA_963714255.1 of uncultured Alphaproteobacteria bacterium. GTDB lineage: Bacteria > Pseudomonadota > Alphaproteobacteria > Acetobacterales > Acetobacteraceae > Rhodovastum. The sequence goes on along the minus strand of CAVQNU010000030.1, from coordinate 118,856 downwards.
TGCGCGACGGGCGGATGTACTATGCCGGCCTGTCGGACGCGGCGATCGTGTCCGGCCTCATCGCCATGCTGCTGCGCGTCTATTCCGGCCGCACGCCGGCCGAAATCGCCGCCACCGACCCGGTGTTCCTGAAAAACCTCGGCTTGCTGGAGGCGCTGTCCACCAACCGCGGCAACGGCATCGCCTCGATGGCGCGCAAGGTGCGCGACGTCGCCGCCCTGCACGCCGCACCTGCCTGATCAGCCATAGGCGCGCACGAAGAACACCAGCGTCATCCCCACCGTCACCAGCGTCACCACCGCGCGCACCACCACCGGCGGCAGGCGCTGGCCGACGCGCGCGCCCGCATAGCCGCCGGCCGCCGCGCCCACCAGCACCGACAGCGCCTGCGGCCACCACACCTGCCCCGCCGCCACGAAGCACAGCACGGCGACGATGTTCATCGCCGAGGTCAGCAGCGTGCGCACCGGGTTCATCGCCTTGAGGTCGGCCGCATCCAGCAGCAACCAGGCGGCCATCATCATCAGCCCGACCGCGCCGCCGAAATACCCGCCATACACCCCCAGCACGAACTGCACGGCCAGCGCCGCCCCCCGTCCCAGCCGGACCCGCGCGCGCAACGCCGCGCCGATGCGCCGCCCGAAGGCGAACACGATGGTGGCCAGCAACAGCAGCCAGGGAATCACCGCGTCGAACGTGGCCGCCGGGGTGGACAGCAGCAACACCGCCCCGGCCAGGCCGCCGGCAAGGCTCGCCACCAGCAAGGCGCGAAACCGCAGGCCGCCGAACCCCACCAGCCCCATCCGGTACGGCCCGGTGGTGTAGGCCCAGGCACTGGCCAGCGTGCCGGGCACCAGGGCCACGGTGGACGATGCGTTGGCCGCCACCGACGGCACGCCGGCCGCCACCAGTGCCGGGAAACTGACGAACGAGCCGCCGCCAGCGACGGCATTCATCGTGCCGGCCAGCAAACCGGCTATGAACAGGAACAGGGCGGTGGTCATGGGTGCACTCCACGGGCAAGCGAAGAAAGGAAGGCCAGGGCTCTGCCCTGGACCCCGCTACTTAAGCAGTTGTCTTGAGAGAGGGGCGAGGAAGTGAACCGGTTCATCTCCTCACCCCTCTCTCAAGACAACTGCCTAAAAGTAATGGGTTCCAAGGGGCCACTGCCCCTTGGCGGGTCCAGGGCAGAGCCCTGGCCTTCCTTCCTTCACCCGCACCCGGAGTGAGCGCCTTGTCACCCCCTGTCATGCAATGGCATCACTGCCGCAAGCGTCCGGCGAAAGGGAACGTGCATATGGAGGACTCCATCCGGGTGGAACTGCGCGCAGGCTGGCGCAACATCACCCTCAACCGGCCGGACCGCATGAACGCGCTCGACGCCGGCGCGCTCGCAGCACTGACCGCCGCGCTGCAGGATGCCGGCGCCGATCCCGCCTGCCGGGCGCTGCTCATCACCGCCACCGGGCGCGCTTTCTGCGCCGGCGCCGACCTGTCGCTGGTCGCGCCCGGCATGGACCTCGGCAACGTCATCACGCACTCCTGGAACCCGCTGGCGCGCGCGCTGCATGCCGTGCCGGTGCCGACCGTCTGCGCCGTCAATGGGGTTGCCGCCGGTGCCGGCGTCAGCGTCGCGCTGGGCTGCGACATCGTGCTCGCGGCCCGCTCGGCCCGTTTCGTGCTGGCCTTCTCGAACATCGGCCTGGTGCCGGACTGCGGCGGCACGTACTACTTGCCGCGGCTGATCGGCGAGGCGCGCGCCCGCGGCGCCGCCATGCTGGCCGAGCCGCTGAGTGCGGAGCAGGCCGAGCGCTGGGGCATGATCTGGCGCGCCGTGGACGACAGCGCCCTGCAGCCGCAGGCCGAGGCCCTGGCCGCCCAGCTCGCCGCCGGCCCGACCCAGGCCTATGTGCTGACCCGCCGCGCCATCGCCGCCGCCGCCGGCAACACGCTCGACCGCCAGCTCGACGTCGAACGCGACCTGCAACGCGAGGCCGGCCGTACCCAGGACTTCGCCGAAGGCACGCGCGCCTTCCTCGAAAAGCGGAAGCCCGTCTTCACCGGCCTGCCGGCATGAAGAAAATCGCCGATCCGCAGGCGCTGGCGCGCGCCTGTGCCGATTCCATGTGGCCCGACGACCGCGCCGCCCACTCCCTCGGCATCACCCTGGAGGAAGTCAGCCCCGGCCATGCCGTCACCTCGTTGCGTGTGCGCGACGACATGGTGAACGGCCACGGCACCTGCCATGGCGGCTTCATCTTCGCGCTGGCCGACACGGCCTTCGCCTATGCCTGCAACAGCGCCAACGAGCGCGCCGTCGCGCAGCACTGCGCCATCACCTTTCTCCGCCCGGCCAGGCTCGGCCATATGCTGATCGCGACCGCGCAGGAGCGTGCGCGGGCCGGCCGCTCGGGCATCTACGACATCACGGTGCGCACCGGCGACGGCACCGTGGTTGCCGAATTCCGCGGCAATTCCCGCATGCTGGGGGAAAAGTTCTTCGGCGAACCTCCCAGGGAGGACCAGTGATGGACGCGCTGCCCGACCTCGCGCCCCGCCCGGAGGAACTGGAACCGATCGAGCGTGCCTCCCGCGATGCGATCGCCGCCCTGCAGCTACGCCGGCTGGCCTGGTCGCTGCGGCATGCCTACGACAACGTGGCCTATACGCGCATTGCCTTCGCCGCCGCCGGCGTGCACCCGGACGACCTGCACAGCCTCGACGATTTGCGGAAATTCCCGTTCACCACCAAGGCGGATTTGCGGGCGAACTTCCCGTACGGGCTGTTCGCCGTGCCGCGCGAGCGGATCGCCCGCATCCACGCCTCCTCCGGCACCACCGGCAGGCCGACGGTGGTGGGCTACACCAAGAACGACCTGGACACCTGGGCGCTGGCGGTGGCGCGCTCCATCCGCGCGGCCGGCGGGCGGGCCGGCATGCGGCTGCACAACGCCTACGGCTACGGGCTGTTCACCGGCGGGCTCGGCCTGCACGACGGCGCCACCCGCATGGGGGTGGCGGTCATTCCGGTCTCCGGCGGCATGACCGAGCGGCAGGTGCAGCTCATCCAGGATTTCGCCCCCGACATCATTTCCGTCACGCCCAGCTACATGCTGGCGATTCTCGACGGGTTCCGCGCCGCCGGCGCCGACCCGCGCGCGACCAGCCTGAAAATCGGCATCTTCGGCGCCGAGCCCTGGAGCAACGCCATGCGCCACGAAATCGAGCGCGCCTTCGGCATGCATGCGATCGACATTTACGGATTGTCGGAAGTGATGGGCCCCGGCATTGCCTGCGAATGCGTCGAGACCAAGGACGGCCTGCACATCTGGGAAGATCTATTCTATCCCGAGATCATCGACCCGCAGACCGGGGTGGTGCTGCCGGACGGGGAGTTTGGCGAGCTCGTGCTCACCTCGCTGACCAAGGAGGCGATGCCGCTCATCCGCTACCGCACCCGCGACCTCACCCGCCTGCTGCCCGGCACGGCGCGCAGCCTGCGGCGGATGGAAAAGATCACCGGCCGGGACGACGACATGATGATCGTGCGCGGGGTGAACGTTTTCCCCAGCCAGATCGAGGAGCAGATTCTCCGCTGTCCAGGCCTGGCCTGCCATTATCAGCTCGTCCTCAGCCGCGAGGGGCGGCTCGACGAGCTGACCGTGGCGGTGGAAGCGCGGGCCGAGGCGTGGCCCGACGGCAGCGTCGGCCAGGACCGCGAACTGGCCCACCACATCAAGTCGCGCATCGGCGTGACCGCGCGGGTCAAGGTGCTGGCACCGGGCGGGATCGAGCGGTCGATGGGCAAGGCCAGGCGGGTGATCGACCAGCGGCCTAAATGAGACAGGCCAAGGCAAAAAAGGAAGGAAGGCCAGGGCTCTGCCCTGGACCCGCCAGGGGCCGGGAGGCCCCTGGACCCCGCTCCTTAAGACATTTGCTATGAGCGGGGGTTAGGCGGTGAACCGTTTCACCGCCTAACCCCCGCTCATAGCAAATGTCTTAAAGTAATGGGTTCCAAGGGCCTCCCGGCCCTTGGCGGGGTCCAGGGGCAGAGCCCTGGCCTTTCTTCCTTACGCCGAGGCGACCGGCGCCTCGTCACCCGCCTGCGCCCGCCGCTGCTGCCACAACGAGACGAAATCGATGGGCTGCAGCAGCACCGGCGGGAAGCCGCCGTCGCGCGTCACGTCGGCGAGGATATTGCGGGCGAACGGGAACAGGATGCGCGGGCATTCGACCAGCAGCACCGGCTCCACCGTGTTCTCCGGCAGGCCGGTCAGGGTAAACACGCCGCAATAGGCCAGTTCCGCCAGGAACACCCGCGCGCCCGTCGCGGCGGTGGCGCCGTTGCCGCCGGGGGCCTGCGCTTCGAACGCCTCGGCGCGGATCGACAGCGTCACCTCGAAGGCGTTCTGCCCCTCGGCCACGCGGCGGGCCTGCACGTCCAGATTGATGTCGACGCGCGGGGCTGCGCGCAGCTGGGTGAAAATCGCCGGCGCGCCCGGCACCTCGAACGAGAGATCCTTCACGTACTGGATGTTCACCACCAGCGGGGGCACTTGCTGTGCGGCCCCCTGGGGCGGGGTCGGGGTTGTTTCGGACATGATCATCTCCGTGTTCATGGGGGACCGCGGGCGGCGGGTAGCACAGGCTCGCCGGGAACGAAAGCGCGCGTCAGTGCGCCAGGCTGACCTCGCCGGGCCCCGGCGCGGTGGGATCGCAGCGCCGCCATTCGCCATTGCCGATGCGCTCGCCGGTCATGGCGACGATAAATCCCCAGTGGCTGACCACGAGTGTTTCGCGCCAGCCGGGCAGCGCCGCCATTTCGGCGCGGAACCGCGCGGCGCGGTCGAGGATGGAGCGCACCGGCTCCTCCTCGGACGGCCACCACACCTCGTCCACCGCCGCAAAATCCAGCTGCGGCCAGGCGCGCTGGAGTTCGCTGCGCGGCGAGCCGACATCGCAGGTGAAGGCGCAGCGCTCGCGCACCACCGGGTTGACCGCCACCGCCGCCCCGAGCGCGCGCGCGAGCGTGGCAGCGGTCTGCAGCGCCCGTGTATAGGGCGAAACGATAATGCGTTTCACGCCGGCACCGGCCAGCGCCACGGCGGCCCGGGCTGCCTGGGCGTGGCCAAGCGGCGTGAGAAGCGGGTCGGCGATGCCGGGGTCGGGCAGACCGGCATTGACATGCAGATTGAACGCGCTCTGGCCGTGGCGGAGGAGAATCATGGCGCGGAAGTGCCGCAAGTGGGGCACAGGAGCAAGGAAGGAAGGCCAGGGCTCTGCCCTGGACCCGCCAAGGGCCGGGAGGCCCTTGGAACCCATTACTTTTTAGACAGTTGCTGTAAATGGGGGGACGGTGAACCGGTTCGCCGCCCCCCCATTTATAACAACTGTCTAAAGTAGCGGGGTCCAGGGGCCTCCCGGCCCCTGGCGGGTCCAGGGCAGGGCCCTGGCCTTCCTTGCTTCTCCGGCTGTGCACAAGCTCCCAAGATGTGTTACTGCTCTGTTGCGTCCCGGCTCGGTTGTGTCCGGGACCGGGGACCCTTATGTCAGTGTGGGCGCCCGATCAGGGGCGCGATGGAGATCTCTCATGGGTTCCAGCGGCAGTTTCCCGCTCGACCTCGTCCTGTTCGGCATGATTGCGGCTTTCCTGGTGCTGCGCCTGCGCAGCATTCTCGGCCGCCGCACCGGCTTCGAGCGGCCGCCCGAACAGCATATGCCGCTGCAGCCCGGCCCGGCCGGGCGGGTGGTGCCGGACGGGCCGGTGCCGAACGGACAAGTCATCGACGGCGTGGCCGAGCCGCTCGCCCCCGCCGCGCCGGGCCGCCCGCTGCCCGAACCGGCCTCGCCGGCCGGCCAGGCTCTGGTGCGCATGCGCCGCGTCGCACCCGGCTTCGAGCCGTCGCATTTTCTGTCCGGCGCCGAGGCGGCGTTCCGCATTATCGTCATCGCCTTTGCCGGCGGCGACCGCACCAATCTGCGCCAGCTTCTCTCGGACGACACCTTCCGCGCCTTTGAAGCGGCCATCACCGCCCGCGAAACCGCCGGCGAAACCCAGCGCACCGAAATCCGCGCCATCCAGGCCGCCACCATCGAGGCCGCCGACCTGCGCGGCAGCATGGCCGATATCACCGTCCGCTTCGTCTCCGATCAGGTAAACGTCACATTGGGCCGCAACGGCGAGCCGGTGGCCGGCGCCGATGCGGTGACCGAAATCACCGATCTGTGGACGTTCGAGCGCGACCTCACCTCGGCCGATCCGACCTGGCGGCTGGCGGCCGCACGCAGCGCCTGATGCTTCGACGTATTCGGCGGGCCAGCGCCCGCCTGCTGGCGCCGGTCGCATTCCTGGCGCTGGCCGCCTGCGTTGCGCAACCACCGGCCGTGACCGAGGGCGCCATCACCATGGGCCTCACGCCGGTCGGCTTCGACCGGCTGCCGGGGTGGGCGGCGGAGAACCCGGCCCAGGCCATCCCCGCCTTCCTGGCCGGCTGCACCGCCATCGGGCGTAGCTCGGACCCGGCGCTCGGCGGCGCCGGTGAGGCCGCCGCCCGCGGCGGCACCGCGCCGCAATGGCGCGACGCCTGCGAGGCCGCCCGCGCCCTGCCGCCGGGCGATGCGGCGGCACGTTCCTTCTTCGAGGCTTATTTCCAGCCCTGGGCGATCACCGGCAACGGCAACCCGACCGGGCTGTTCACCGGCTATTACGAGCCCGAGGTCCCCGGCGCCCGCAGCCCCGGCGGCGGTTTCGGCACCGCGCTGCTCGGCCGTCCGATCGACATGCTGCAGGTCGATCTCGGCGAGTTCGCGCCCGACCTGAAAGGCCGCCGCATCACCGGGCGGCTGGAGCAAGGGCGGCTGGTGCCGTACTGGGACCGCGCCGCCATCGAGGCCGGCGCGCTCGACCGCCAGCGCCTGGGCATATTGTGGCTCGCCGACCCGGTCGACGCCTTCATTCTGCAAATCCAGGGTTCCGGCCGCGTGCGCCTGGACGACGGGCGGGTGGTGCGGGTGAGCTATGCCGGGCAGAACGGCCGGCCCTATGTGCCGATCGGCCGGGTGCTCGCCGACCGCGGCCAGATTCCGCTCGATCAGGTGTCGCTGCAAACCATCCGCGCCTGGCTGAACGCCCATCCGGGCGAGGCGGCGGAGGTGATGAACCAGAACCCGTCCTATGTGTTCTTCCGCGAAATCATCGGCGTGCGGCCGGAAGACGGTCCGCCCGGCGCGCTCGGCGCGCCGCTCACGCCGGGCCGGTCGGTCGCGGTTGACCGCAGCTTCATCCCGCTCGGCGCCCCGCTCTGGCTGGACACCACCGACCCGGTTACCGGCAGCCGGCTGCAGCGTCTGGTCATGGCGCAGGACATCGGCGGCGCGATCAAGGGGCCGGTGCGCGCCGATTTCTTCTGGGGCTGGGGCCCCGAGGCCGAGGAAAAGGCGGGCCGGATGCGCCAACCCGGCAGCGATTTTATCCTGCTTCCGCGGGCGGCGCGGACGGCGTCGAACTGACGCAATGGACGGGCTGTCCGCCGCCGCGCCGGCGCATGCCCTGCACTGCGGCGATTGCCTCGAAGTGCTGGCCCGCCTGAACGAAGCCTCGGTCGACGTGGTGGTCACCTCGCCGCCGTATAATCTCGACCTGCGCTATGCCAGCTACCAGGACCGCCGCGCCGAGAACGATTACCTCGACTGGATGGTCGCGGTGGCCGGGGCGCTGCGCCGGGTGATGAAGCCGGACGCCTCGTTCTTCCTCAACATCTCCGGCTCGCCGAACCGTCCCTGGCTGCCGTTCGAGCTGATCGTGCGGCTGCGGCCGGTGTTCGCCCTGCAGAACCACATCACCTGGATCAAGTCGATCGCCACCGGCGACAATTCGGTGGGCCATTTCAAGCCGGTTTCCGGCGCCCGCTTCCTGCACCACGCGCACGAGCATATTTTCCATCTCACCGGCGACGGCCATGTGCAACTCGACCGGATGGCGATCGGCGTGCCCTACAAGGACAAGTCCAACATCGCCCGGCGCGGCCATGCCCGCGACTTGCGCTGCCGCGGCAACACCTGGTTCATTCCGTATGAGACAGTGCAGAGCCGGGCGGCCAAGTTCCACCACCCCGGCACCTTCCCGGTCGACCTGCCGCGCTGGTGCATCCGCCTGCACGGCCGCCGACCGGCAGTGGTGCTCGACCCGTTCATGGGCACCGGCACCACCCTCGTCGCCGCCGACCGCGAGGGCGCGCGCGGCATCGGCATCGACATCGACCCGGCCTATGTGGCCATCGCCCGCGAGCGGCTGGAGGCGGAAACCCCGCCGCTTCTCCGCATGCCGGCTACGCACGTCTAGGACATAACAATCATGCCGCATACCAACCCCGCGCACCCGCGCGTCGCCCTGTTCGTCACCTGCCTGGTCGATCTGCACCGGCCCACGGTGGGCTTCGCCGCCATCCATTTGCTGCGCCAGGCCGGCTGCACGGTCGAGGTGCCGCAGGCACAGACCTGCTGCGGCCAGCCCGCCTACAACACCGGCGACCGCGCCACCACGCGCGACATCTGCCGCGGCATCCTCGACGCCTTCGAGGGCTACGATTACGTGGTGGTGCCCTCCGGCTCCTGCGCCGGCATGATCCGCCACCATCTGCCCGGCCTGTTCGACGACGACCCGAACACGCGCGCCCGCGCCCGGGCGCTCGGCGACCGGACTTTTGAACTCGTCGGATTCCTGGTTGATGTTATGGGCATGGACCGGGTGGCGGCTTCGTACCCAGGCACGGTCACCTACCACAATTCCTGCGCGGGCCTGCGCGAGCTGGGCGTGAAGGCGCAGCCGCGCGTGCTGCTCGGCACGGTGGCGGGGCTGACGCTGACCGAAATGCAGGAGCCGGAAACCTGCTGCGGCTTCGGCGGCACGTTCTGCGTCAAATACCCCGACATTTCCGTGCGCATGGTGTCCGACAAATGCAAGGACATCACCGCCACCGGCGCCGACACGCTGCTGGCCGGGGATGTCGGGTGCCTGATGAACATGGCCGGGCGGCTGCAGCGCGAGGGCAGCACCGTCAGGGTCCGCCATGTCGCGGAAGTGCTGGCGGATATGACCAGCGATTTGCCGCCGATCGGGGAACCGGCCGCGGCGGATCGGAGCACCAGGGTCCCTAAAATTACATTTTGAAACAAGTCACATTTTGATACATGCAAGTCCTGCACGTGCGCCGCCGATCCCTTGAATGGCCGACACCCAAGCATATCTCGTTTAACTCCAAGGTCAAACTGGGGGTTCCCATGCATGGCGTGTTAGCTTTTCATCCGGTCATCCTGCTTGGTGCGGTCACCATCGGCAGTCTGTTCTACATAGCTTTGCTGGAGCGCTCGGCGGAACGTTAGGTTCTGCCATGTCGTCCCGCAGTGACTCGAAGCACCAGAACCGTGTTGCGGGAGCACCGGCCGGGGCTCCCGCAACTACCTGCCTGGCTTGAACCCGAACCGCAGCAGCCCGGCCGCGCCGGCCCCGGCATAGGCGGCCCCGCAGAGCAGCATCGCCGGCGCCACGCCGATGCCATTGAACAGGCTCGGTGCCACCGCCAGGGTAATCAGCAGCCCGATATTGTTCACCAGAACGAAGGTGCGGACGGCGGCGGCGATGTCCTGTCGCGGCAATTCGGTCTGGCGCAGGGTCGCCACCATGATGTCCTGCATCGGCCCGCCGACAGCCCCGATGGCGGCGGCGGCGCAAAACCCCGCCAGTTGCCAGCCCGGCGGCAGCAGCAGCCCTGACACCCCCAGCAGCACAACACCGAGCCCGCCCAGGCAATTGCCGGCGAAGATCAGCCGCGGCGGATGACGCGGCATGGCGCGGTTGCCGATGATCAGCGTGCCCAGCAGATTGGTGCTGCCATAGGCCGAAATCACCAGCCCGTAAGCCGCCAGCCCGGTGCCGCCCGGCCCCTCGATGCCGCCGCGCGCGATCATCAGCGGCAGGCCGAGGAAATACGCCGCCTGCCAGGTGCCGTAAATCACCCCGCTGACACACAGAACAAAGAACAACAGCCGGTGTCGCCGCACCGCGGCAAAGCCACGCAGCACCGCCGACACCGCACTCTCGCGCCGCTGCAGCACCGGCGGGGCGGGCCGCAGCCGGGCGATCGCCACCACCGCGCCGGCGGAGAGAATGAACGAAACCCCGTCCAGCGTGACGAAATGCACCAGCGGCACCAGCGACGCGGTGAGCCCCACCAGCCCCGGCCCGAGCAGCCTTGCCATCCGGTCGGTGGTATCCAGCAGCGCATTGGCGGCCGGCAGCAGCGCCGGGTCGTGCGCCAGATGCGGCAGGCTCGCCTGCATGGCCGGGCGGAACAGCGCCAGCCCGCCAGCCAGCACCAGCGCGCAGGCAACCAGGCTCCAGCCCTGCGGTCCGCCCGCCGCCAGCCAGGCCGCCACCGCCGCGAACAGCACCAGCGCGCGCGCCAGATCGGCGCCGATCATCACCCGCATCTGACCGCGCCGGTCCGCCCAGCCGCCCGCCGCCAGCGTCACCGCCACCAGCACGCCCGCCTGCAGCACGCTCAGATACCCGGCCGCGGTGCCGAACACGCCCACCGCCACCCAGCTCAGCACGACGGCGAACAACTGATCGCCCAACGCCGACGTCGCCAGCCCCGCCCACAGCAGGGCCAGCGCCGGATCGGCCAGCGGCCGCAGCAGGCGCGGGAGCGTGCTCAGCTCCGGCGCTGCCAATCCTGCACGTGGATGCGCGGCACATCCTCCAGGTCGGTCGTGCGCGCATACCAGCCCCTGCCGTGCATGCGCCCGACCAGGTCGAGCTTCGGCGTGTCCACATACAATCGCTCGGGGTCGGACACGCAGTCATCGCGCACATGCATGGCCAGCACCTCGCCCAGCACGAGCGTGCGGTCGACGTTCAGGTCGATCAGCATGAAGCGCCGGCATTCCAGCGCCACCGGGCTTTCGGCAATGCGCGGTGGGCGGACCCTGACGCTCGGCAGGGTGGTCAGGCCGGCCTCGGCGATTTCATCGACCTCGGGGGGAAACTCGATGGCGGTGACGTTCATCTGCGCCAGGTTGGCATGACCCACCAAATTCACCACGAACTCGCCGGTCTCGCGGATGTTCCGGCCGGTGTCCTTGGCGTCGCCCGGCTTGCGGCCGCCAATGCCGATGATGACGATCGGCGGGTCCTGGCTGACCGCATTGAAGAAGGAAAACGGCGCGGCGTTCAGGTGCCCCTGCAGGTCCTGCGTCACCACCCAGGCGATCGGCCGCGGCACCACGGTCGAAACCAGCAGCTTGTAACGGTCCTGCGGCGAGAGGGTGGCGAAGTCGAACAGCATCGGTGCCCCGCTTGTTTGGGGGCACCAGTTTGGCCAAAGGAAAGAAGAAAGGCCAGGGCTCTGCCCTGGACCCGCCAAGGGCCGGGAGGCCCTTGGAACCCACTACTTAAGGCCCCGCGTCCGTCCTGACATGCACCACCGCCACCCTGTCGGCATAAAGCCGCCGCCAGCCCGGCATCGCATCCAGCACGCCCAGAAGCGGCGATCCCGCGCTCAGAATCGTCCACCGAACCCCGTATTTCTCCGCCATCGTTTCAAAACCCTCGCGCGTCGGCCGCAGCACGACCGCGCCATAGGCAGCCAGGAAGGCATCGCCATACATATCGGCGCGCGGGTCGATAAACGGACGAACACCCTTGAAAATCAGATAGCCGCCGAAGCTGTAATCATTGAACACCGGCAAGCGGGCGATTTCGCCCGGCACATGCGCCAGAGCGCTCACCGGCGACGCCGCATCGTCCGTCCGCACAGCCGGAAACGCCATGCGCAGCCCCGTCAGCGCCAGCACCGCGGCCAACCCGGCCACGACCGCGTGCCACCGGCGCCGCCGCGGCGCTACGGCGGGCCGCTCCGGTGCCTGCGCGAACGCACGCCCAAGCGGCTCGGCCAGCACAAGCGCCCCCACGAGTCCGGCCAGCGACTGGTGGCGCAAATGCTGCAGGGCCAGATGCAGCAATCCCATCAGAATCAGCACACGCGGCACCGGCAGGCGGATCCCGCGCGAGAGCGTCACGTAAAGCAGCGCCATCAACCCCAGTTCGATCGGCTGAAGATGCTGGAAATCCGGCGCCTGCCACTCGCCGACATGCGACAATTGCTGCATCTGCATCAACTGGAACGGGAACAGCAGCCCGCGCCAGAAATGCGGCGTCGCCAGCGCCGCAATTACGGCCGCGACCATGAACAGACCCCACCCGCGCAGGGCGCTTCTCTCCGCTTCGGCCGCCGCTTCCAGGGCGAGCGGCAGCGTCAGCGCCAGACCAAAGGCGAAGCTGCCATGCATGTTCGCCCAGAGCAGCATCAGCGGCAGCAGGAGCGGCGACGGCGCCCCTCCCCGGCTCCGCGCCAGCAGCAGGCCGGCGGTCCAGAGTTCCAGCACCGGCAGCACCAGGATATGCGGCCGCGCGAGCAGGCTGGGGCTGGTGCAGGCGGCGCCGAGAATGAGCAGGACCAGAGTGGGCAGAAAGTCCAGCCAGCGGGACAGATGCCACGTCATCATCCCCAGCGTCAGCGCCAGGGCGGCACCGAACAGAATCAGAATCCCGTCCCAGCCGCCGGCCCGGAAAGCAAGCGCCATGAGCAACTCGGAGAGCCACTCATGCGCAACCCATGGTGCACCGGCGAAGCTGTAGGAAAACGGATCAACCAGCGGGATCGCGCGGTGCTGCAGAATCCATTCGCCCGTGGTGATGTGCTGATAGGTGTCGCCATCGTTCAGCACCTGTGGTGCGAACAGGAAGATGGCATAGCCGGTCAGCGCGGCGATGATCGCCAGCGGCAGCGGGTTCCACGCGCCGGACCGGCATGTTTCGGGCGTCGGCTGCACCGGCGGAGGTCCTTGTTTTGGATGTTTGCTGGGTGTTGGCGGGCAGCGTAGCGTGCTGCTTGCGTCCGCGGAACTATCCGCAAGGTGAAGCAAGGAAGGCCAGGGCTCTGCCCTGGACCCGCCAAGGGGCAGTGGCCCCTTGGAACCCGCTACTTAAGTAATGGGTTCCAAGGGGCCACTGCCCCTTGGCGGGTCCAGGGCAGAGCCCTGGCCTTCCTTCTATACAACCAAGCCTTGAGGGCATCCACGCCACCAGCTACGCAGCCCCCGTGCCAACCCATTCCCCCCGATGACCCTCGCCCCCCTGCATCTGGCCGGCGAGCGTCTGATGCTCGACCCGGACGGCGCGCTTGTCTGGCCGGCGCAGCGCCTGCTGGCGGTGGCCGATCTTCACCTGGAGAAAGGCTCCGCCGCGGCCGCGCGCGGGTCGCTGCTGCCGCCCTGGGACACGCGGGTCACGCTCGACCGTCTGGCCGCCCTGATGCGCCGGCACACGCCGCGCACCGTGGTCGCCCTGGGCGACTCGTTCCATGACCCGCGCGGCCCGGCCCGCCTGCTGGCGGCCGATGCGGCCCGGCTGGCGGCGATGGCGGCGGCGGCGGAGTTCGTCTGGGTGCTGGGCAACCACGATCCCGTCCCGGCGGAGTCCCTTGGCGGGCTATCGGTTTTGGAATGGCGCGCCGGGCCGCTGGTATTCCGCCATCAGGCGGCGGCCGGGGCCGCGGGCGAGATTTCCGGGCATTTCCACCCGAAGGCGCAGGTGCCGGTGCGCGGCGCCATGGTGTCGCGTGCCTGTTTCGTGGCCGATGGACGGCGGGTGCTGCTGCCGGCGCTGGGCGCCTACACGGGCGGGCTGGATGTGCGCGACCCGGCAATCGCGCGGCTGTTCCCGCGCGGCGGGCGGGTATTTCTGCTGGGCCGGGAGCGGCTGTTCAGCTTCGCCTATGCCGCCATGCGCGGCGGCACGGAGACGAGGCTGCTTTGAACGAATAACCGCCGCGCCCCGCGATTTCACTACACGCGCGGCTCACCAAGCTCGGCTTCACGAATCTGCGACCATCGTCCGATCAGGTATGATACTGCGGATCGCGCGCACGCCTCCCACCATGCATTCCATCCATGACTGGCAGGACCATGCAAAACACCGCCTTCCGGGGCATTGCCTCGGTGATCGCCATCCTGTTGTACGGATGGATCAATTTCCTGCTGAACCCGGTGGCCACGGTGCTGTCGGGCAAGGCGGCGGCCCGGCAGTTCGACAACAGCGCGTCCGACTATGCCGCGTCGTTCTTCGGCATGCGGTTCTTCGGCGGCCTGGGGCTGCCGGTGCTGGTTCTGCTGGTCGTGCTGGCGGCGATCTGGTGGCCGTATCTGAAATCCGGCTGGACCCGCTGGAAGCACCTGAAACCCGGCGCGCTCCGCCGGCTGCCGCCCGCCATGGTGATGGGCTGCGCGGTGCTGGCCTGCTCCCAGGCCCGCGCCTATTACGACAAGACCGACTACACGGAAGCGTATTTTATCCTGCCCAACGAGTTGGCGTTTTTCATCCCCGACGTCGGCGCCAACCGGGACACCCAGGCGAAATTCGGATCGCTGGACTATCTCGAGCAGAACAAGGTCGCGGCCAAGCGCTTCCTCATTCCGCACGCCAGGTTCGCCGGCTCCGGCAGTCTGTGGTCGGATTTCTACGTGCCGACCGGACGGCTGATCGTGGTCGACCGGACGCCGTATAACCGCGAATGGGTGGCGGCGCGCGACCGCGGCACCTCGACCCGCAACGAGTCCTTTCCCTGCCAGAGCCAGGAGGGATTGAACATCACCGCCGAGGTGGCGATCGCGACCTCGGTGTCGGAGGAGAACGCGGCGCGGTTCCTGTATTGGTTCGGCGTCAAGCCGCCGCAGGGCGACCGCTCCAATCCGGCGGTGATTTTCACCTCGGTCTATTACGGCAAGAGCCTGGCCGAAGTGATGGATTCGGTCGGGCGCGGCAAGGTGCAGGCGCTGGTATGCCATGAAATCGGCGCCCGCAGCTTCGACACCGTGAACAAGGAAGTGAACGCCATCATGGACACGGTCGAGAAGAACGCCGGCGCGTTCTTCGCGGCCAAGGGGATCACGCTGGACTATATCGGCTGGGCCGGCACGCTGGCCTTCGACAAAGACGTGCAGCAGGCGGTGAACGACCGTTACACGGCGGAGAAGATCCAGCCGGTGCTGCAGACGTTGCAGACCAAGGCGCTGCTCGACGCCACGGCGAAGTGGAACGGGCAACTGCCGAACAACATTTCCGGGCTTTGGCTGTTGCCGTCGGATTTGTGGAACGGTCTGCTGGGGTGGCTGAAATCGGCGCCGGCGGGTGGCGGGGGCGGGAAGTAGGGGGCGGCGGGTGGCGCAAGGCGCCGTCCTGATCCGAAATGGCGTGCCAGTTTGAATGTCGGCTTCCGATCCAAAGCCGTCCTTTGTCGCCGGGCGGCATCGGGTCCGATGTTGGCCGGAAGCAGAACGGCCCCTTCGGAACGCGAGAGATTCAAAGCTGACGCTGATCCTGTAGGGTGGGCTTCAGCCCACCAACGCAAACTGCAGTAACATGCGACGGTGGGCTGAAGCCCACCCTACTTGCTGATTTTGCCGGGTTCCTTGGCTGCCCGCCGCGTTCGGTAGCACCAGCAAGCGGGCAGGGATGACACCGCAAAGTCACGGACGCGAGACACTACGCTTGCTACCAACTCCTTGTACGTTCAATTAGCATTTGCACAAATTCATCGGCAGCTAGTTGAAGCTGAGCGTACTGCGTCGCTTCTTCACTCGCAAAAGGGTTCTCGACCAGCCATCGCTCATCCCAATTTAGTATTGCAATATCCTCGTTGTATTGCCCATCTTTATTGATCGAATTTTCAAAAAATAGGCCGCAGACATTAAAAAATTTTCGGTGCCCTTCGTTTATCATTTTCTCTATATCTTGCGTGCAAGCAACTGATGAGTGCGAAACATGCGAAGATATAACGCACAGGTCAGCGTCACGAAAATGCGATCTAAAATAATTCTCAACGTCCTTGTAATCGCCTATTTTCTCTTGAAAGCTTCTGTTTCCAGTGGAAAAAGTCCTTATTTTTTTAATTAAATGAGGGTGGTTGATGGGAAATATTTTATTTACGTCAAGTCTATCATCTTTGTCGATTCCAGTTAGCAGTTTTATAATTTTTTTTGCAAAATTGTCTTTCCTGTCCGGTCATTTCCTAACAGGATGTATAACCATTTTGATCTCATTGTATCCTCTGACTCCACCAATTAGCTTGCATCGTGGAATCAGATTAGCAAGCAGTAGGGTGCAATGCCAAGTGGCCTTACACCCAACGAATCCCTCGCGGGGGTCACCTAACGCCCGCTCCCCACCCATTGCAGACATTGAAATGCGACACTGCGATGCGGCACCCAACCTTCCCCGCCGGTCGGCTCGCCGCCCCCAACCCAAGCACCCGCACTACCCCAATGCAACCCCGGACAAACCCCTGGGCAGATCGCCCGGGAGAAAATAATCACCCCCGCATGAGCCTCCCCCGCACCGCATGACCGCCCCCGTCCTGCTCTGGCTCCGCCGCGAGTTGCGCCTCGCCGACAACCCGGCCCTCGCCGCCGCACTGGCAAGCCAACGCCCCGTGCTGCCCGTCTATGTGCTGGACGAAGCAACCCCCGGCCCCTGGGCGCCGGGCGGGGCCAGCCGGTGGTGGCTGCACCACAGCCTGTCTTCCCTCACCGCCGCCCTCGCCCGCACGGGCGCGCCCCTGGTGCTGCGCCGCGGGCGCATCGCCCAGGCGCTCCCCCAACTCCTGCGCGAAACCGGCGCGGTCGCCATCCATGCCGGCCAGCCCACCGAGCCCTGGGCGCGCGAGGCCATGGCGGACCTGCAACGCGCCGCCGGCGTGCCCGTGCATCTGCACCGCACCGCCACGCTGTTCGACCCCGACGCCCTCCGCACCCAGGCCGGCGCCCCCTACAGCGTGTTCACCCCGTTCGCCCGCGCCTGCCGCGCCCACGGAGTCGCTGAACCACCTTTGCCCGCGCCCACGCACATCCCGGCCCCGCCCCCACCCGCCTCCGACACGCTGGAACACTGGAACCTGCTGCCAACGCACCCGGACTGGGCCGCCGGCCTGCGCGCCACCTGGACGCCCGGCGAACAAGCCGCCCAGTCCCGCCTGCGCGCCTTCGCCGCCGGCCCGCTCGCCGCCTACGCCCATTCCCGCGACCGGCCGGACACCGACGGCACGTCCATGCTCTCGCCGCATCTGGCGTTCGGCGAAATCTCCGCCCGCCAGCTCTGGCACGCCGCCGGCACGGCAACCGACACAACAAGCTGGACCAACGAAATCCTCTGGCGGGAATTTTCCGCCCATCTGCTCTGGCACCACCCCACGCTGCCCGACACACCGTTGCGCCCCGCCTTCCGCCGCATGCCCTGGCGCACAAACCCAGCCGACCTGCGCGCCTGGCAGCGCGGCCGCACCGGCCTGCCGATCGTGGATGCCGGCATGCGCCAGCTCTGGCAGACCGGCTGGATGCACAACCGCGTGCGCATGATCGCCGCCAGCCTGCTGGTGAAACATCTGCTGCTGCCCTGGCAGCAAGGCGCCGCGTGGTTCTGGGACACGCTGGTGGACGCCGACCTCGCCAGCAACGCCGCCTCCTGGCAATGGGTGGCCGGCAGCGGCGCCGACGCGGCGCCGTTCTTCCGCATCTTCAACCCGGTGCTGCAGGGGCGGAAATTCGACCCCGTCGGCGCCTATGTGCGCCGCTTCGTGCCCGAACTCGCCGCCCTGCCCGACCGCTGGGTGCACGAGCCCTGGGCCGCGCCGCCTTTGGTGCTGGCGCAGGCCGGCGTGCGGCTCGGCCAGACCTACCCCGCCCCGATCGTCGATCTGGCCGCCGGGCGGGCGCGGGCACTGGAGGCGTTGCGGCTTCTCACGACGTTCGGTCGCCGCTCGGCTGTCGACATAGGCCAGCAGCAAGCAAGGCAAGGCCAGGGCTCTGCCCCGGCCTTCCTTCCTTGTGCCCGCCCGCGCACGCATTCGTTTTCTGTTCATTCCGCAGCTTATGGGATACTCGTTCCCCCTGACCGCCTGTTTTTCCGCCACGATGCGACGGGACCGCTGCGTGCAACGCTGCGCCGTCACGCCGCCGCAAGGGGAGATATCCGCTCTGTCGATCCGCAACGCCGCCGCAGCGCCCCTTCTTGCCGCCAGCCTGTGGCTGCGCGGCGCATGAACGGCCCGCAGCCAGCCGACCGGCGTCTGCGCCTGCTGCTGCGCCTGGCCCGGCTGATCCGCCATGGCACGCTCACGCTCGTGCTGCCCGACGGCGCGCGGCACGTGATCGAGGCCGGGCCGGGCACCTCGGCCGTGTTCATCGTCAAGGACGCGCGCGCGGTGCGCCGGTTGCTCACCGGCGGCAATCTCGGACTGGCCGAGGCCTATCTCGACGGATTGTGGGACACGCCCGACCTGCGCGCGGTCATGCGCCTGGCCGCCGCGAACGAAACAATCTGGGACGCGGCGCTGGCCGGAAGGCCATGGATGCGGGCCCTGGCGCGGCTCGGCCACCGGCTGCGGCCCAACACGCGGCGCGGCGCGCGGCGCAACATCGTCGCGCATTACGACCTCGGCAACGATTTCTACGCCGCCTGGCTCGACCGGACGATGACCTATTCCTCCGCCCTGTTCGGCGGCAACGACGACACGCTGGAGGCGGCGCAACTGCGCAAGATGCACCGTCTGTGTCAGGCGCTGGAGCTGCGGCCGGGCATGCGGGTGCTGGAAATCGGCTGCGGCTGGGGCGGGTTCGCCGAACTGGCGGCGCGCGACTATGGCGCGCTGGTCACCGGCATCACCCTCTCGCCGGCGCAGATCGATTATGCGCGGGCGCGCATCGCCCGGGCCGGCCTGGCCGGGCGCGTCGATCTGCTGCTGGAGGATTACCGCGACGTGCGCGGCAGCTTCGACCGCATCGCCAGCATCGAAATGTTCGAGGCGGTGGGGGAGAAATACTGGCCGGATTTCTTCGCCACCGTGCGCGACCGGCTGGCGCCGGGCGGACGCGCGGGGCTGCAGATCATCACCATCGCCGACCGCTTCTTCGCCACCTACCGGCGCGGCGCCGACTTCATCCAGCGCCATGTGTTCCCCGGCGGCATGCTGCCGAGCGCCGAACGGCTGCACGAGGAAGCGTCGCGCGCCGGGCTCGCCTGGTCGGGCGAGCACTGGTTCGGCCGCGACTACGCCGAGACGCTGGCGCGCTGGCAGGCGCGGTTTCAGGCCGCCTGGCCGCGCATCGCCGGCGCCGCACGGCCGCAGGCGCGGCCGGCGGATGACCGGTTCAAGCGGCTCTGGGAGTACTATCTGGCCTATTGCGAGACCGGGTTTTGCGCCGGCTGGACGAATGTCGGGCAGATCGTGCTCGTCCGCCCCGCCTGATCCGCGGCGGCCCGCCCTGCGCCCCTTCTGGCATTCGCCCGGCCGCCCCCCGGTGTCGGCGTGATCCCCGCCGGTGTCCCGCTGCGCGTGGTGGGTGACGTGCACGGCGACGTGCACGGTTTCGCGCAGGCGGTGCAGACCGACCGGTTCGTGGTGCAACTCGGCGATCTCGCCGATGGCGGCGCGGACAATGCCGGTGCATGGCGCATCGCCCTTGATCTGCTGGACAGCGGGCGCGGTCTGTTCCTGCTGGGCAATCACGACCACAAGCTGGCGCGGCTGCTGTCCGGGCGGGCGGTCAAGCCGGACGCGGCGCTGCTGGCGACGGTTGGGCAACTCGACGCCCCGCTGCGCGCCCGCGCCCTGGCGGCGATCATGCAGGCGCCGGCCTGGCTGCGGCGCGGCCGCGCCTTCTTCGTGCATGGCGGCTTCCACACCGCCATGCTGTACCACCCGCCGCCGCCCTTCGGCGGCAAGGTCGAAGGCCCGCTGGCCCGCGCCCTGTTCGGCCAGACCACCGGGCGGCGCCTGCCGGACGGCTTCCCCGAGCGGCTGCTCGACTGGGTGGACCGCATCCCCGCGGGGCTGACGGTGTATTGTGGCCATGACCGGCGCAGCACCGACGGGCGGCCCTGGACCGCCAGCGGCGCGGCCGGCGGCACGGCGGTTTTCCTGGACACCGGCGCCGGCAAAGGGGGACACCTGTCCTGGGTCGACCTGCCGGGGGAGGCATGAGGTGGTGATTGGGCGGTGCCTGGGGCACGAAGCGGATGCGGCCATGACAAAGCTGCAGCGGTGAGCCGGCCGGACGCTCCGAGGCACGCCGGCTGGATACGCGCCGCAGTTTTCCTGGTGCTGCTGCTCGCCGCCGCCGGCGCGGGCCGGGGTGACGAGGCCTGCGACCCGTGCCATCTGGCCAGCGGCGGCAGTTTCCGCGTGCTGGCACCGCCGGAATGGGACGGGCATGCCAAGTTGCCGGTGCTGATGTTCCTGCACGGCTATACCGGTGAGGGCGCCGATGTCCTGGCCGATGCGGACGTGACCGGCCCCGCCGGGGCGCTTGGCTTTCTGCTGGTGGCGCCGGACGGGCTGAACGGCACCTGGTCGCACCAGGGATCGCCCAGCCAGGCGCGCGACGACCGCATCTTCCTGCATGCCGTGCTGGCCGAGGTGAAGCGGCGCTGGCCGGTGGATGCGCGGCTGATCGTGCTGGGCGGATTCAGCCAGGGCGCCTCGATGGTATGGGACATGGCCTGTTTCGCGCCGCTGGGTTTTTCCGCCTTCCTGCCGTTTTCAGGCGGGTTCTGGGAGCGCATGCCAACCGCCTGCACCGCCCCGGTGAACCTGCGCCACGTGCACGGCACCGCCGACGAGACGGTTCCGATGGCCGGACGGACCGTGCTCGACCGCTGGCGGCAGGCCGACATCGAGCGCGGTTTCGCCATCTGGCGCGAAACCGACCACTGCATCGCGCCACCCGAGCGGCATATGCGCGCCGGTGAGCTTGCGTGCACGGTGTGGTCCTGCCGCACACGGCGCACGCTGGAACTCTGCCTGCACCCGGGCGGGCACAAGATGGACGCGGTTCTGGCTGGAGGACGGGCTGCGCTGGGCGCGTGGCGAGCAAGGCCGCTGAGCGCAATCTCCTCTCCGGGACCGCCGCCCGCCTGCCCGGTCTGACACGCGCATTTGATGCGCCTGATGCCTTAAGCGGGTCCGTTTCGCCGGCGCCGATGACGAAACGCACTTGTAACATTCTGCCGGCGGCCGTACCGTTGCGTTTGTTCCTCATCCATGAGGGAGAGCGGGACATGCGAATTATCGCCTGCGTTGCGGCATGCGTCCCGTTGGCGGCGGCGCTCGCGTGGGGCGCGGCCACGCCGGCCCGAGGCGGTCAAAGCCAGAACAACCCGCCTGCACGGTCAGCCCCCCCGCCGCGCCAGGCCGCGCCCCCCGTCATGGCTGGCCCCGCGCCGCGTGCCATGTTGCAGCCCGGCGCCGGCAACGTCATGCGCCGGCCGCAAAGCTTCGGTGGGGCGGGCGTTCCCGGCGGCATGGCGGGGGCGAGGACGCAAATCAGCCCGCCACACATCCCCAACGGCGCCGCGCCGGCGCCAGCAGCGGCGAACGCCGCGGCGGTCCACATTCCCAGCACGGTGACGGCGCCGCGTTATCCCAATAACGTTACCGCGCCCGGCATGCCCAATCCGGTCGCCAGCACTCTGCCCGGCGCTGGGTACGGGGCCCATGTGCCCTCCAGCCTCAACGCCGGCCATGGGCCCGACACGCGCGGTGCCTATCCGGGCGCCAGCCCATATGCCGCGCATCTGCCGCAGCCCGCGCGAAGTGGCGGCCCGTTCGACCGCGGGCGCGAGCGCGCGATCGTGCTGGCGCATCAGCACGATTTTCATACAAGCGACGTAAGGATGTTCAACGGGCGCGAAGCCGCCGTCTGGCGGACGGGGCGTTGGCGCCACGAGGAACATTATGGGCAATACGGCTGGTGGTGGGCGGTGGACGACGTTTGGTACCCCTACCCTGCACCGATCTATCCCTATCCGCTCGTCGTTACGACGCCAGATGCGATTTTGGCCATACTCGGCGGGGTCATGCAGGAATTCGCGCGCTGAGCTGCGTGGCAAGGTCGCAATTCGTTGTTCACGCGCGCCGATAAATCGAGCGCCGGCATCGCCGTGTGCCACGACAACAAGAACCAATGCGCCGCCGAGGGCGCGATCGGTCCCCAGGTCGTTCCTTTCGTTCTTGCCGGCGTCGCGCCCGGGCCCGCCGGGGGACGCGCGGGAATCGATATCCCGTCGGTCGTGCCCGCGCTGATCAGGGCGTCAAAAAATGCGCTGACCGCCGGCGGTTAGAGCAACATCGGCCCGACCGGCGACAGCCAGCCGGCAAAGTTACTCGCCAAAACAAAGAGATGGAGCGCTCTAACCGTTTACTGTCAGAGCGCTCCGGAGCAACCCGTATCACTCCCCGGTGGGCCCGCACCAGCCGGGCAGATAATCGGCGTCCGTGCTTCGCGCGAAGGTCAGCGCCTGCTCCACCGCCGCGTCGAAATCCCGTTCCACATCCTTTCTTTTCATCCGCCGGCGCAGGAAATCGGCCCACAGGAACTCGCTGAACGGCGTCGTGTCCTTGGCGAACCCGCCGATGCGGCGCAATGCACCGGCCAGCGAACGGAACGGGTCGTCGACCAGCGCCTCGACCGCTTTCGGAATGTCCTCGTAACCGCGCCGCCGGCCCTGATCGTCGAACGGGTGCATCCAGCCGCGGTTGTCGAGCACGAACCAGAAGGCGTCCGCCTCCAGCCGCTGCAGGTCGGCGACGACGGTGATCAGCACGTGCTCCACCTTTTCGTCGTGCAGCGCCAGGGCGAGGTGATGGTGGTCGATGATATAGTGTCGCTGCTTCGGCCCGCGGATCACCGGAATCATGTTGCGGCCGAGAAAGTCGGCGGCTTTGGTGACACCCTTGGCGCGCCATGCCTTTCGCCGCGCCGCGACTTCGTGCAATCCCACCGTGATCTGCGTCGGGCGCAGATCCGCGATGGCGACTGGATGCAGAACGGGTTCGCGGTCAACAACCATCGGACTCCCCCCTTGTGATGGCGTATCCGGCGTGGACGGACCGGTCGTCCGGCCGGCGCCGTGAAGACAATTTGCGTCGGTCCCGGCCGCGCGCCAGACTAACCGGATCACGCATCCGGCGCCCTGTTGATGAAAGGCGCCTTGTTGATGAACAAGGATCATGGCGAAATGCGCGTTGACCGCGCCCTGCCGCCCCTCCGCCCGCTGATGCTGGCGGTGCTGCTGCTGGCCCCCGTCATCGCCCGCGCCGACCTGTACGAGGGCCGCGCCATCGTCACCGGCACCGGCCCCGCAAGCCGCGCCGAAGCGCTGCCGCAGGCATTGCGCTGGGCGTTGGTGAAGGCATCCGGCGATCCGGCACTCGCCGAGGACCCGCGGGTCGATACGATCGGCGCGGCCGGGTTGCTGCAGGACGAAGTGTTCCTCGACCGGATGACCGATATCCCCCACCACGACGAGCAGGGCACGCGCGAGCGGCCCTGGGACTACATCGCCCATTTCGATCCGGCCGGCATCGCCGCCGCACTGGCGCAGCTGGGTCACGCCGTGTGGCCCGAGCCGCGGCCCCGGCTGCTCGCGCGCATCGTCGTGCAGGAACAGGACGGCCACACCTATCCGCTGTCGAACGATGCCGATGACGGCGAGCGGCAGCGCGAGGCACTGCTGCAAGCGGCGGCGCGCTTCGGCATGCGCGTCGCCCTGCCGCCGCGTGCCGTGCCGCAGGCGGACCTCCCCGGCACAGTGCCTCTGGTCGGAACGCTGCGCTGGAGCGAGGCCGATGCCGGCTGGGTCGGCGCCTGGCACATGGCCTGGGAGGGACGCGACCACGATTGGGGCATCGCCGGGGTGTCGTTCGACGCGGCCTTCCGCGACGCGGTGGGCGGCGCGGCGGCGCTGTTATCGGCGCGCCGCTGAGCCGCGCCCGCATCCCCGGGCCGATCGCTCCCGCCCCGCAAACCTGACCCCCGGAATCAGGGATTGGGCGGGCGATCCGCGGCCGCCATAGTTTTGCGCCGCCCCGCAGTCCTGGAAGCCGTCCGCATGTCCGTGACCACCGCCCTGCCCGCCCGCCCCGCGATTGTCACGGGAACCAATTTTTCGGTGCTGGTCGCCCTCAGCTTCTGCCACATGCTGAACGACATGCAGCAATCGCTGCTGCCGGCGATCTATCCGATCCTCAAGACCACGTACGGCCTCGACTTCGGCCAGATCGGCCTGATTACCCTGACCTTCCAGCTTACCGCCTCGCTGCTGCAGCCGTTGGTCGGGCTGTACACCGACCGGCACTCCCAGCCCTACTCGCTCGCGGTGGGGATGTCGTTCACCCTGGCCGGGCTGCTGATCCTGTCGCAGGCCGGCAGCTATGGCGCCCTGCTGGCCGGCGCGGCGCTGGTCGGCACCGGCTCGTCGGTGTTCCACCCGGAATCCTCGCGCATGGCCCGGCTGGCCTCGGGCGGGCGGCACGGGCTGGCGCAGTCGCTGTTCCAGCTCGGCGGCAATTTCGGCACCGCGGCCGGACCGCTGCTGGCCGCCTTCGTCGTGCTGCCGCAGGGCCAGGGCAGCCTCGCCTGGTTTTCCCTCGCCGCGCTGACCGCCATCATCGTGCTGGCCCAGGTGGGCGCCTGGTACAAGCGCCACCATCACGCCGCGCGCCGCAGCGTCCGCGCCGCCGACGCGGCGCCGCCGGCCCATCCGCCGGCTTTGGTGCGGCGTGCCATTGCCGTGCTGGCAACCTTGATGTTCTCGAAAAGTTTCTACTCGGCCAGCCTCGGCACGTTCTTCACTTTCTACCTGATCCACCGGTTCACCATTCCGGTGCAGACGGCGCAGCTCTATCTGTTCATCTACCTCGCCGCCTCGGCGCTGGGCACGCTGCTGGGCGGCCCGGTGGGCGACCATTTCGGCCGGCGCTACGTGATCTGGTTCTCCATCCTCGGCCCGCTGCCGTTCACCCTGATGCTGCCGCACGCCAACCTGTTCTGGACGGTGGCGCTCACCGTTCCGGTCGGATTCATCATGTCCTCGGCCTTGTCGGCCATCCTGGTGTTCGCGCAGGAACTCATGCCGGGCCGGGTTGGCATGGTGTCGGGCATTTTCTTCGGCTTTTCGTTCGGCCTCGGCGGGCTCGGCGCCGCCGCGCTGGGTGAACTGGCCGATTTTACCTCGATCGATCTCGTCTACGGGATTTGCGCCTGGCTGCCGCTGCTTGGCCTGCTGACCTGGTTCCTGCCGGACATCGAGCGGGTTCGGATGGGCAAGTAAGGAAGGTCAGGGCTCTGCCCTGGCCTTCCTTACGCGGTCACCCCCGCAAAGGCCGCTCGGCCTGGCGGATGCTGGCGTGCAGGTCACGGGCCAGGTCGCGGGCCTCATGCGGCGTCATTTCAACGAACATGCGCCGCACCACTTTCGTGCCCTCGGTACGGCGAAGCTGCAGGAACACCGCCCCGGGAACGGCCTGCAGGCAGGCTTCGTTGGCTTCCGCGGCAAGATCGATGACGGGCGCGGCTGTCATGACGAACTCCCCCGGAACTGGCGACGCTCGCCGCCGATGATTTAACCACGATGTCACGCCGGCGCGCCACCAGGCAAGGGGCGCAAGCGCCTCCGCCCTCAACGCAAGGCAGGCCACCAAGTAACGCAACGCTGGGGTCTCGATGCGATCGGCGCGCCTGAAACCGGCTTGCGCCGCCGGTCACGCAGACCCATACGAACGCAGCATGCCGGAACGGGCAGGTCCGGCTTGCGTAATTGCGCAGCGGCTTGCCAAGGGAGCGAGGCGTGGTCAACCGCCAGACTTATCGCGACGCCATGACACGGCTCGGCGCCGCGGTGCATGTGATCACCACGGCGGGGCCGGCCGGCCGGCACGGGTTCACGGCGTCGGCGGTGACCAGCGTCTCCGACGACCCGCCGACCTTGCTTGTGTGCCAGAACCGCGCCAGCGATGCCAACCCGGCGTTCAAGCTGAACGGCGTGCTGTGCGTGAACACCCTCGCCGCGGCGCAGGAACATCTTTCGCCGGTATTCGCCGGCATGACCGACTGCGACATGAACGGGCGCTTCGCCGCCGGCGCATGGGCCACCCTGGTCACCGGCGCGCCGGTGCTGCAGGACGCGCTGGTATCGTTCGACTGCCGGATTACCCAGGTGCTCGAGGTCGGCACCCATTCGGTGCTGTTCTGCGAGGTCGAAGCGATCGAAGCGGGCAAGGACCATGAGGGGCTGATTTATTTCGGCCGCCGCTACCACCCGGTGCGGGTGACCGTTCCGGGCTGAGAGAAAACGGAAAAAGGCCCGGGGATGTGCCCCCGGGCCTTCGGCCGCATGCTCCAAACCGGGCGAATTACATCTGGCTGTAGCTGCCGTTGTGCCAGAGATACAGCACGTAGTCGGAATCCTTCACGTCGCCCTTCTTGTCGAAGGCGACCTTGCCCAGCACCGTGTCCCACGGACCGCCCGCCTTCAACGCCGCCGCCACCTTCTTTGGATCGGTGCTGCCGGCCTTGGTGGCCGCCGCGGCCCAGACTTGAATCGCGGCATAGGTGTAAAGCACGTAGCCCTCGGGATCGATGCCCTTGTCCTTGAATTCCTTCACCACGGCCGCCGCGGTCGGGCGGGCGCGCGGGTCGGAGGGGAAGGTCATCAGCGTGCCTTCGCCGGTATCGCCGGTGATCTGCCAGTATTCCTGGGTCACCAGCGCGTCGCCGCCGATCAGCACTGCGGTCAAACCCTGCTGGACCGACTGGCGCTTGATCAGCCCGATTTCGGTCTGGTAGCCGCCGACATAGATCAGGTTCACGCCCGCCTGCTTCAGCCGGCTGACCAGAGCGGAATAGTCTTTTTCACCCGGCGTATAGGCTGAATAAACGGTTTCCTTCACGCCGAGCTTGTTCAGCGCCTTCTTGGTCTCGTCCGCGAGGCCTTTGCCGTAGCCCGAATTGTCGTGCAGGATCGCGATCTTGTGATCGCGGTAATTCTTGGCGATGTAGGCGGCGGCCACCGCGCCCTGCTGGTCGTCGCGCCCGCAGGTACGGAACGTGTTCCAGCTGCCCTCGTCGGTGAACTTCGGATTGGTCGAGGCCGGGGTGATCTGCAGAACCCCCTCCTCGGTGTAAACCTTGCTCGCCGGGATGGAACTGCTGGAGCAGAAATGGCCGGCCACGAATACGACCTTCTTGCTCACCAGGTCGTTGGCGACCGAAACGGCCTGCTTGGGGTCGCAGGCGTCGTCGCCGATGTTCAGCACCAGCTTCTGGCCGAGCACGCCACCCTTGGCATTGAGGTCGGCCACCGCCTGCTCGGCGCCTTCACGCAGCTGAACGCCGAAGGTTGCATTGCTGCCGGTGATCGGGCCGGCCACGCCGATCTGGATGTCGGCCTTCGCCGGCGCCGTCGCGCCGAGCGCGAACGCGGCCGCGCAAGCCAACAGGGTCCTTCTGATCATGCGGTCAATCCCTTGCTTGGTATGAATGGGTCCCGCCGCGCGGGGCGCGCGGCTGGGTTGCAGCCTAGGCGGTTCAGGGCGTCGGGCAAAGACCTGTTAAGCAAGGAAGGCCAGGGCTCTGCCCTGGACCCGCCAAGGGGCCGTGGCCCCTTGGAACCCATGACTTAAGACTGGGTTCCAAGGGCTTTGCCCTTGGTGGGGGTCCAGGGGGCAAAGCCCCCTGGTGGGGTCCGGGGCAACGCCCCGGCTACTGCGCCTGCGCGCTCGCCTCGCTTCGCGTCGCCCCCACCCGCGCCGCCAGCGCCGCCGCCATGAACTCGTCCAGCGCCCCGCCGAGCACCGCGTCGGGGTTCCCCTTCTCCACCCCGGTCCGCAAATCCTTCACCAACTGATACGGCGCCAGCACATAGCTGCGAATTTGGTGCCCCCAGCCGATTTCGGTCTTCGCCGCCTCCTGCGCGTTCGACACCGCCTCCCGCCGCTGCAGTTCCTGCTCGTACATCCGCGCCTTCAGCATGCCCATCGCAGTCGCCCGGTTGCGGTGCTGGCTGCGGTCGGTCTGGCAGGCCACCACGATGCCGGTCGGAATATGGGTGATGCGAATGGCACTTTCGGTCTTGTTGACGTGCTGGCCGCCGGCGCCGGAGGCGCGGAACGTGTCCACCTTCAGGTCGCTCGGATCGATCTCGATTTCGATCGTGTCGTCCACCACCGGATACACCCAGACGCTGGCGAAACTGGTCTGCCGCCGCGCCGCCGCGTCGAACGGGCTGATGCGCACCAGCCGGTGCACGCCGGCCTCGGTCTTCAGCCAGCCATAGGCGGTCGGGCCGCTGACCTGCAGCGTCACCGATTTGATGCCGGCCTGCTCGCCCTCGCTTTCCTCCATTTTCTGCACCTTGTAGCCGCGCTGCTCGGCCCAGCGCGTGTACATGCGCTCCAGCATCTGCGCCCAGTCCTGCGCCTCGGTGCCGCCGGCGCCGGCGTTGATTTCGACATAGGCGTCGTTGCCGTCCGCCTCGCCCGACAGCAGGCTTTCGATCTCCCGCCGCTTCGCGTCCTCGGCCAGAGCGCGCAGGCTGGCGATGCCGTCGGCCACCATGGCGGCGTCGGCCTCGGCCTCGGCGAGCGCGATCAGTTCCATCGCGTCGGCCACCTCGCGCTCCAGCGTCCGCACGCCCTCGATCTGGGCGGCCAGCCGGTTGCGCTCGCGCATCAGCGCCTGTGCGGCGGCGGCGTTATTCCACAGACCGGGGTCTTCGGCGCGGTTGTTCAGCTCGTCGAGGCGGGGGAGTGCGACATCCCAGTCAAAGATGCCTCCTCAGCAGTGCCACCGACTGCTTGATCTGTTCGTTGAGGGCGTCGGCTTCGGCGGACATGGTGCAGGGCTCCGGACAAGGGCGGGGTCAATACAGCCCGCCCAGGCCGCTGTCGACCCCGGCGGCGTGCGAGGGGGCCGGCGCGCTCGCGGCGGGCGATTCGGAGGCCTCGCCGCCCGCCGGCGCCCCGCCGATCGGCTCGGACGAGCCCGGCGCCTGGCCGGGTTTGAAAGCGTCGGTGACGGTACCCCAGCCGGACTCCCAGCTTGCCATCGTCACCCCCGGCGGCATCACGAAGTCGAGCTTCGGCCGCCCCTTCAGCGCGGCCGTCATGAAATCGTGCCAGATCGGCACCGCGTTGGCCGCCCCCGTCTCCTTGTCGCCGAGCGAGGTCGGGGCGTCGAAGCCCACCCACACCACGGTCACCAGGTCGGGGGTGAAGCCGCCGAACCAGTCGTCCTGGAAGTCCTGGCCGGTGCCGGTCTTGCCGGCGACCACCCGGTCCAGCCCCTGCGCCGCCCCGAAGCCGGTGCCGCGCGTCACCACGCCTTCCATCATGGTGATCAGCTGGAAAACGCTGGCCGGGTCGACCAGTTGCTGGCGCTCATCGAGCAGCACCGGCGGGTGCTGCGGGTCGTCGCAGCCCTGGCAGGTGCGCCCGCCGGCCCGCCAGATCACCGTGCCGTCGCGGTCCTGCACGCTGTCGATCAGGGTCGGCTCCACCTCGCGCCCGCCGACGGCGAACCCGGCATAGGCGCCGGCCTCGCGCAGCACCGTGGTTTCCACCGCCCCCAGCGCGGCCGGCAGCACGTGCGGCATGCTGTCGACCTCGTGAAAGGCGATCGCCGTCTGCGCCACCGCCGCCATGCCGACCTGCTTGGCCACCCGGATGGTCACCAGGTTGAGCGATTTCTCCAGCGCAATGCGCAGCGGCACCGCGCCGAGGAAGTCCATTTCGTAGTTGTTCGGCCGCCACTGCCCGGCCGCCCCGAGGTCGAGCACGAAGGGCGCGTCCATGAAGCGCTGCGAGGGCGACACGCCGTTGGCGAGCGCGGTCAGGTAAACGAACGGCTTGAAGCTGGACCCCGGCTGCCGGTTGGCCTGGCTGGCGCGGTTGAACTGCGACATTTCGTAGCTCCAGCCGCCGGACATGGCCAGCACCCGGCCGGTGGCCGGGTCGAGCGACACCAGCGCGCCCTGCACCAGCGGGATCTGGCGCAGCAGCAGCCGCCCCGCACCCCGCTGCCCGGGCGCGGCCGGCACGAACTCCGCCATCACCACGTCGCCCGGCCTCACCACGTCGGCCATGCGGCGCGGCGCCGGGCCGAGCGAGGCGCCGGGCGGCGGCGCCACCAGCCCGGGCGGCACCTGCACCGGCCGCGCCCAGCCAAGGTCGGAGAGCAGCATCGGCAGCACCGCCGGCGCGCCCGCCGGGCCGCGGCCGAGCACGCCGAGCTTCGCCTCGCTGTCGGTGATCTCCAGCACCACCGCGAGCTGCCATTCCGGCAGCATGCCGGGCGGGGCGGCGGTCTGCAGAAGCTGGGTCGGCCAGGTGGCGCGCAGGGCGGAGCCGGCCTGCACCCGCGTGACCGGCCCGCGCCAGCCGCCGCGGCGCTGGTCGTAGCGCATCAGCCCGGCGCGCAGGGCGTGGTCGGCGGCTTCCTGCAGCACCGGGTCGAGCGTGGTGTGCACCACCAGCCCGCCGGTGGTGGTCTGCTCGGCGCCGAATTTCTCGACCAGGCGGCGGCGCACGTCTTCGGCGAAATATTCGGCGCCGGTCACCATGTCGGGGCGGCGGTACTGCGCCGTCGCGATCGGCTGCAGCTTGGCCGCGGCTGCCTGCTCGGTGGTGACGACATGGTCTTCGGCCATGCGGTCGAGCACCCAGTCGCGCCGTGCCTTCGCCGCGTCGGGGAAGCGGGCCGGGTTGTAGTTGTTCGGCGCCTTCGGCAGCGCCGCCAGGAACGCCGCGTCGGCCAGCGTGAGTTCATCAAGCGACTTATTGAAATAGGCCTGCGCCGCCGCCGCCACCCCGTAGGCCTGCTGGCCGAGGTAAATCTCGTTCAGGTACAGCTCCAGGATGCGCTCCTTGCTGAGCGTCTCCTCCACCCGCAGTGCCAGGATCGCCTCGCGCGCCTTGCGCGCCAGCGACACCTCGGTGCTGCTGCCCAGCAGCATGTTCTTGGCCACCTGCTGGGTGATGGTGGAGGCGCCGATCGGCCGCCGCCCCTGGCCGTAGTTCATCATGTTGGTGACCGTGGCGCGGATGATCGCCGCCGGATCGACGCCGCGGTGGGTGAAGAAGTTCTGGTCCTCAGCCGACAGGAAGGCGTGCTTGACGATGTCGGGAATGGCGCTGTCGGGCACGAAGATGCGCCGCTCGGTGGCGAGTTCGGACAGCAGCCGCGCGTCGCCCGCATAGACGCGGCTCATCACCCGCGGCTGGTAATGCTGCAAGCCGTCGACGCCCGGCAGCCCGGCGGCAAAGCGCTCGTAAGCCACATAGCCGCCCACCGCGGCCAAGGTGATGCCGAGCACGGCAACCGCCGCCAGGGCCGCGAGCAGGCGGCCGAGCGAGCGCAGCGGCCCGAACAGCGACGGCCGCCGGCGCGGCAGCCGCGGGCGGCCACGGCGCGGCGGCCGCGGTTCGGAAGCGGGGGATGCGAGCCTCTCGCCCGCGGTCAACGGTCCGGTCATGCTGCCTTGTTACACCCAATTTTGCACCGCGGCACAATGCCGCCGCGGTCAGCCCGCCATGCGGCGCGCCGCGAAGGTGCCGCCGGGCCCGGTGCTGAAATAGGCATCGACGGCTCGTTTCATAGCCGCGGCCACGAGAACGCGATG
Organism: uncultured Alphaproteobacteria bacterium; assembly: GCA_963714255.1. GTDB lineage: Bacteria > Pseudomonadota > Alphaproteobacteria > Acetobacterales > Acetobacteraceae > Rhodovastum. The sequence continues at coordinate 87,289 of CAVQNU010000030.1, read as the reverse complement.
CTCCGGCCGGCGCAGCGCCGCCTCGTCCTCGCGATTCGACATGAACCCCATTTCCACCAGCACGCTGGGGATGTCGGCCGCCTTCAGCACCATGAAGCCGGCATGGCGGGACGGGTTGGGCAGCAGCGGCAGGTCGTGGTGCAGCTCGGTCACCACGTTGCGCGCCATCCGCGCCGAGCCCGCCCGCGTCTCCTGGCGCACCAGGCTGGCGAGAATATGGGCCACTTCCGGCGGGGCGCCACGGAAGGAAGGCCCGCCGAACCGGTCGGCGGCGTTCTCGCGCTGCGCCAGCGCCGCCGTCTGGGTGTCCGAGGCGGTGTCGGCGAGGGTGTAGACGCTGGCGCCGCGCACGAAGCGGTTGTTCAGCGCATCGGCATGCATGGACACGAACAGCGCAGCACCGCGCTGCTGGGCGATGCCGACGCGGTCTTCCAGCGGGATGAACACGTCGCGCGTGCGGGTCAGTTCCACCCGGTAATGGCCCGAGGCCTCCAGTTGCCGGCGCAGTTCCTGGGCGGCAGCGAGGGCGATGTGCTTTTCGTAGGTGCCGGTAATGCCGATCGCGCCCGAGTCCTTGCCGCCATGGCCGGGGTCGAGCAGCACCAGCGGCAGTGTCCGCGGCGGCGACGGCGGCAGGGCGGCGGGGTGCGACGATGCCGCCAGCGGTTGCGCCGCCCCGGCCGCCGCGGGGAGCAGGAAACTGACGGAAACGCCGTGGCCGAGCAGGAATCGACGCGTGAACACCTGGATCTGTCCCGGTTTCTGAGACGAATGCGGTCTTGGCGAGCCACTGGTCGCAGCCTCGGCGCCGGAGGGCCCGAGCCGAAGGGGACACTTAACATATCGGTCGCACTGGCGCAGCTTCCACCTTGATCCTGGCTAATTCGTGATGAAAAACGGGGCGATGTGTTGCAGCGGTGCATCGTTTGCTTGCGTATGCAGCCTTTGCTTGCGGCGCGGGCGCGTTTGCTCCATGGTTGCGCACGCTCCGGTGGCGTGCCCGGGGGGCTGACGATGCCCCGCGGGAGCCCGATCCGCGGCGGCGCCAGCCAGGCCGAAACATGCCAGACGCAGGACATGCCGGCCCGGGTGCGGCGCCCGCCCACGACCACGCCACCGCCCGTGCCGCCCGCATCCGTCCGGTTCCGTACGGCCAGCGGCGGTGACGCCGCGGCCTTGTGCCGGCCCGATGCGCCTTATCTTGCATCCCAGGGCCGCGCGCGGTCCGGCGCCGGGGCCGCCCGCGCTGGCGGCAGGCGCACCGATTCACCGGGGCCGTGGCGCGCCAGCGCGCTCAGCCCGCAGACACAGGGGACGTGATTGTCCGTCGCACCGAAGCTCCAGACCGCCAGGACCGACGCCCTGTGGCGCCGTCCGGACCGTCGCGCCCGGACGACCCGGGCGATGACGGGCGCGGCCGAGCCGGCAGCTTCGGGCAGTCGCCCCATGCCGACACCCATGCCGTCGTTTCCTGGGCATGTGATTCCCGGTCTGCGGTCCGGCTCCCCATTTTCACCTGATCCCCGCCCCGCTCCTCGCAACCGAGGGCGTGCGGCGCACCGGAGTTCTGGACCGAATGACGAAACGCATGCTGATCGACGCCACCCACGCGGAAGAAACCCGCGTGGTGGTGCTGGACGGTAACCGCCTCGAAGATTTCGACGTCGAAACGGCGACCAAGAAGCAGCTCAAAGGCAACATCTACCTCGCCAAGGTCGTCCGCGTGGAGCCCAGCCTGCAGGCGGCTTTCGTGGAATATGGCGGCGGCCGGCACGGGTTCCTCGCCTTCAGCGAGATCCATCCCGACTACTACCAGATCCCGGTGGCCGACCGGCAGCGGCTGCTCGCCATGCAAGCCGAGGAGGCGCGCGAAGACGAGGAAGACGACGACGACGAAGACGACCCCGCCCCCCCGGCCCAGGCGCGCACGCCCGACCCCGCCCCCAAGCCGGCCCGCGACGGGCGGGCTTCCCCCAAGGTCATTGCCATCGATACGGCGCCCGTGCCGGAGCCGGAGCCCGAGCCTGAGCCGGCCGGGCTGGACGCGCCGCCGGAGGCGCCCCCCGCCCCCGCGGCGGATCTGGCCGGCGCGCCGGAACACGCCGGGCCGGAACACGCCGAGACCGAGCGCGACCATGAGCCGGCGCCCGGGCCCGTCGCCGCGGTCACTCCGGAACCTCCGCAGCCGGCCGAAGCCGCCGCAAGCCCGGCCGGCGAGGATGCGCCGCAGATCCAGCCTCGGAATGAACCGCCGGCTGAAACCCCGCCTGAAACCCCGGACGAATCCGGCGGCGACAGCCGGCCGCCGCGCGCCCAGGCCGCCGCCATCCCGACCCAGGTGACCTACGGCGAGATCGCCTACCGGGAATTCGATCCCGACGCCGCCGACCCCGCGGAGAGCGACGCCGAGGCGGCGTTCACCCCGGTCGCCGAAACAGCGCCGCATCCGCTCGCCCGGGAGAAATTCGAGGACCCCGACGAGCCGGCCCCCGACCTGCCCCCGCCCGAGACCATCGGCGGCGAATCCGACACGACCGATGAGCTGCGCTCGCGCCGCGCCGCCCGTTTCCTGCGCAACTACCGCATCCAGGAAGTCATCCGCCGCCGCCAGATCATGCTGGTGCAGGTGGTCAAGGAGGAACGCGGCACCAAGGGCGCGGCGCTGACCAGCTATATCTCGCTGGCCGGGCGCTATTGCGTGCTGATGCCCAACTCGCCGCGCGGCGGCGGCATCTCGCGCAAGATCACCTCGGCGGCCGACCGCAAGCGGCTGAAGGAAATCACCGCCGAGCTGGAAATCCCGCAGGGCATGGGGCTGATCGTCCGCACCGCCGGGGCCAACCGGCCCAAGGCCGAAATCCGGCGCGACTGCGAATACCTGATGCGCCTGTGGGACGACATCCGCACCCACACGATGCGCTCGGTGGCGCCGGCGCTGATCTACGAAGAAGCCAGCCTGATCAAGCGCGCCATCCGCGACGTCTACTCGCGCGACATCGACGAAATCATCGTCGACGGCGAGGAAGGCTGGCGCGGCGCGCATGATTTCATGCGCATGCTGATGCCGAGCCATGCCCGCAAGGTGCAGCTCTGGCGCGACCCCAACGGCCAGTCGCTGTTCGGCAAATACCAGGTCGAGGCGCAGCTCGACGCCATGCTGTCGCCGACCGTGCAGCTCAAATCGGGCGGCTACCTGGTGATCAACCAGGCCGAGGCGCTGGTGGCCATCGACGTGAACTCGGGCCGCTCGACGCGCGAACGCGGCATCGAGGAAACCGCGCTGCGCACCAATCTGGAGGCCGCCGACGAGGTCGCGCGCCAGTTGCGGCTGCGCGACCTGGCCGGGCTGATCGTCATCGACTTCATCGACATGGAGTCGAAGAAGAACAACGCTGCGGTCGAGCGCCGGCTGAAGGATGCGCTGAAGATCGACCGCGCCCGCATCCAGGTCGGCCATATCAGCCATTTCGGCCTGCTGGAAATGAGCCGCCAGCGGCTGCGGCCCAGCCTGGCCGAAACCAGCTTCATCGCCTGTCCGCATTGCAGCGGGCTCGGCCATGTCCGCAGCATCGACAGCAGCGCCCTGCACGTGCTGCGCGCCATCGAGGACGAGGGCGCCAAGGGCCGCGCCAGCCTGATCCAGGTTGGGGTGGCGAGTGCGGTGATCATGTACGTGCTCAACCACAAGCGCGACCGGCTGGCCGAAATCGAGGCCCGCACCGCCATGCGGGTGCAGTTCGCCGCCGACGAGCAACTGGTGCCGCCGCAAGTGCGCATCGAGCGCCTGCGGGCGCAATTGCCGGAGTCCGAGCGCCCCGCGCCGGTCATGCCGGCAGCCCCCGCACCCGTGTTCGAGGCACCCGTCGCCGACCCATGCGAGGCCGAAGAGTTCATCGAGGACGCCGACGAGGTCCAGGCGCCCGAGGTGGTGGCCAAGGCCGAGCCGGGCGAGACGGCGGAATTGCGCGAGGAGAGCAACCGCCGCCGCCGGCGGCGGCGGCGGCGGCGCGGCGGCCGCGACGGCGCCCCCGGCGGCCTGCCGGGTTCGGCCGAGGACAGCGAGGACGGCGAGGAAGACGAGGCGGCCATCGAGGCATCGTTGCTCGCCGACGACGCCGATCAACCGGAAATTCCGCGCGGCGCCTTTCCGGTGGTGCCGGAGCCGGTGGAAACGGCGGAAACGGCCGAGCCGGCGGAAACGCCTGAACCGGCAACTGCCGCCGAGGACGAGGCGGCCGGCGGGGACGAAAGCGAGCAGGCACGCCGCCGGCGCGGCCGGCGCGGCGGCCGGCGCCGGCGGCGCGACGAGCCCGAGGCCACGGCGGAGGCGCCGGAACCCGCGCCGCTGCCGCTGTGGACCGGCCCGACGCCGGCCGATCCGTTCGGTGGTCAGACTTACGACATATTCGATCTCATCGAGCAGCAGGAACAGGAACGGCCGGTCGCCCCCGCTGCCATGCCGGCGGAGCCGGAAGCGGTCGCCGCCGAACCTGTCGTCACGCCGGAGGAACTGCCCAGCGCGCCGGAACCGGTGGTCGGTCCGGCGGTGAAACCGCTGGTGATCGGGCAGGATGAGATTCCGGCGGCTGAACGCAAGCGGGGGTGGTGGCGGCGGACGTAAGTCGGGGCGTTGCCCCGAACCCCACCAGGGGCTTTGCCCCTGGACCCCACCAAGGAGCATAGCCCCTTGGAACCCATTCTTAAGTAATGGGGTCAAGGGGCCTCTCGGCCCCTTGCGGGTCCAGGGCAGAGCCCTGGCCTTCCTTACGCCCTATTTGCGAAAAAAATCCCGCAGTTGCGCAAAACGCACCAGCGTCTCAAGGGTAACCCGTTGAACCGGAATGCTCCCCTCCGGGCAGTCGGTGCCGGACGTTCGGGCGATCGCCTGACTTCGGGTCCCCGGAAGGCCCGGGCGGCATCGGCGGAGGCGCGGCCGCGTCCGGGCGCGGCAGGCAGTCAAACACCGAGCCCGCGGCATCGACGGCATATTGCGTGACGCGGCGGACATCGATGTTCGCGTAACGCTGCAGAATATAGGATTTCATCTCGGCAAAGGCGGCCGCGTCGGCAACCGCCGCGCCATTCCGTGACGCATACGCGCCATACTGCGCAGCCCGCACCGAGGCGAGGAACTGCGCCAGCGGCTGCACGTCGTCGCCACCGCGCGGCGCCATACCGGCTCCGGCCAGGGCCGGCGCCGGCATGGCACCAGTCAGCGCGACCGCGACGGTTGCCGTGGCAAAAAGCCGAAGGAACAGGTCCGCTGTTTGGGACCGGCCCCTCACTGGTTCCCGCCCGGGCCACCGAACAGGAGCGTCTCGTACCACGGGCTGGCCAGACTGTTGACCGTGGCGGTGTAATCCGCCGGCCAGAGCTGAGACGGGGTCAGGGTGGCGTATTTGCTGCCTCCGGCTGTCGGCAGATAGTAAATTGTGCGCTGATAGTCTGCTTTGCCAAGTCCTGCGCTCGCAAACTGGCCGCTCCCCATGGGCGGCCAACTCGTCGTGCCGACCACCTCGCCGCCATAGTCCACTTCGGTTGCATATTTGCTGAGCGCACCGCCGCTATAGATGCTGCCCGGGAAATAACCGATCGCATTTGCCGCGGCCGTGCCGTTTACGTAGAGCCACCAGTTGCCCCGGTAAAGGTAGTACGCCACTTCCAGTTCATATTGGGTACCGCCCATGATGCTCAATGGGCCCACCGTACCGCCGATTGCCCAGGATTTGCTGGTCTGGACGAACGCGCCGCAGGTTAGATTGTAGCATCCGGTTCTGTTGTAGTCATCAGCCGTCCAGTAGATGAAGAACACCGGCTTGGTCGTGCCGTAGAATTGCGGATAGACCTGCAGGCCCACCTCGGCGGTCTGCAGCCCGTTGCCGCTGCCCGCGACATACCAGTGCTGCGACAGGGAGAAGATCTGGTTTGCCCCGATCGCCGGGTCCCACACATTCAGGAAGCTATGGCCGCCCAGATTGTTGACAATCTGGTAGGCGTGCGCCCAGCGATGAGTTGCCGCCACGCTGGGCGCGATCACGCTCGGACGGTTGAGCAACAGCGCATCAAAAGGCCGGACCGGCGGCACGGAAGCGACATCGGGGCTTTTGCGAAAGAAGGCGGCCAGGGTGGGAAATCGCGCGAGCGCCGCCAACGTCACCCGCGCCATCGGGATGGTCCCCGTCGGGCATGAAACGGCATTGCCGAACCGGTCGGTCTGACTTTCGCTCAGCGGGCTCACCAGTTTCAGCCCTTGACCGGGGGGAGCCGTGGCGCCGGCGATGAGGGGAATGTCGGGTGCGGCCGGCAGCGGCGCGGTTGACCCGTGCAGGGCGGGTTGCTGGGCGACCGGGATGCAATCGAAGACGGTATCATTGGCGTCGACGAAGCTGTGTCCGACGGCGTTCGCATCCACGTTGGCGTAGACCGACGCGACATGCGCTTTCATGTCCGCAAAGACGCCGGGCTCGACGGTGGTTCCGTCGGCGCGCGATGCCGATTGTGCGCCGGTAACCGCGGCGATGAACGCACCGAACGGCACGAGGCTTTGCGCCGGCCCGGCCGCATCCGCGGCCATTGCCGGTGGCGAAAACCCCAGCAGCGCCGCCGCAACCCCGGTTGCCAGCGCGCCGCCCGCACGCCAGCCAAAGCGCAGTTTCGCTGCCGCCGGCATTGCTCGCATTGCGGATGTTCCTTGCTACAGAAGATGTTGTCCTGGCGTCATGCCAGATTGGCCGCGAGTTCGTAGAGGGGCGGCGACATTGTTTGCTTGCATCAACTGATCATAGCCGCAATTATTCGTCAACAGAAGTTCTGCAGAAAACAAAAAAATGACTGCAACCGCGATGCAAACGATATACTAACGTCTATGAATATTTTAACCATATCATGCCACAACGCCCACACCGGCAATGGTTCTTTCTCAGCGCATTATGGGTCTCGTAAAATAAAATTTAATGCCGCAACAGTCTCTGTGAAGTGGCATTTCTTAATTCGCGGAGCGCAGCGAAGATTAAATGGGTTAATATTCATAATTCACGCATTCGGATACAAGCTGACAGCAGGCGCAATGAATGCCGTTGCGCCGGGCACTGCCCGCTCCAGGGCCAAAGCGTCAGACGGCAATGTTCACGCCGCTCCTCGCGTCCGCACCGGCCGAACCGCGGCGCCGCATCCCCGCTAGCGCCAGCCGGACAGCCGCTCCGCCGCCGCGGCCATGTCGGCCTCCGGGCCGCAATAGGAAAACCGCACGAACCGGTGGCCGCGGTTGCGGTCGAAATCCACCCCCGGGCTCGACGCCACCCCCGCCTCGGCCAGCATGCGGGCGCAGAAGCCGCGGCTGTCGTTGGTGCGGTCGCTGACGTTGGCATACAGGTAGAACGCTCCCTCGGCCGGCGACAGATGCGGGAAGCCGGCTTGCGGCAAGGCGCGCAGCAGCAGGTCGCGCGCGCGCCGGTAGCGCGCCACGTTGGCCTGCAGCTCCGCGGTGCAGTCCATCGCCGCCTCGGCCGCCACCTGGGCGATGTGCGGGGCGCTGATGAACAGGTTCTGCGCCAGGCACTCCACCGGGCGCACCAGATCGGCGGGCAGCACCATCCAGCCGATCCGCCAGCCGGTCATGGAGAAGTATTTCGAGAAACTGTTCACCACGATGGCGCTCGGGCTCAGCGCCGCCGCGGTGGCGATGGCGGCGTCGTAGTGCAGCCCGTGATAGATCTCGTCGGAGATCAGCCGCACCCCGCTGGCGTGGCACCAGGCGGCGATCGCCGCCAGCTCGTCCGGGTGCAGCATCGTGCCGGCCGGGTTGCAGGGGCTGGCGACGATCAGCCCGTCGGGACGCGGCGACAGACGCTCCAGCATCGCCACATTCGGCTGAAACCGCGTCTCGGGCCCCGCCTCCAGCATCACCGGCTGCATGCCGAGGGCGGTGAGGATGTTGACATAGGGCGGATAGAACGGCGCGGCCATCGCCACGCGGTCGCCGGGGTCGAACGCGGCGAGGAAGGCGAGCGGAAACGCGCCCGAGGCCCCCACCGTCACGGCCACACGCCCGGCCGGCACATCGGCCCCGTACCACGCGGCATAATGCCGCCCGATGCGCGCTCGCAGCGAGGCCAGCCCGAGCGCTTCGGTATAGCCCATCGGCGCGCCCGCCCGCAGCGCGGCGGCGGCGGCCGCCACCGCCCCGGCCGGGGCGCCGGTGCCGGGCTGGCCGACCTCCATGCGGATGATATGCGCAGCCCCCGGCGGCAACGCCGCCTGGCGGGCATTGGCCGCGGTGATCACGTCCATGACGATGAAGGGCGGCGCCGCCGCGCCGCGGCCGACCTTCAGCCCCATCAGTTGCTGCCGGCCGCGAGCCCGGCGCCGCGCGGGTCGGTGTACCAGCCGCAGCTGGCCTCGGCGCCGGGCAGATAACCGGGGCAGCCCACCAGGTTGGCGCGCCCGGGCTCGGGCACCGGCCGCAGCGGCGCCGTGCTGCTCATCACCACCCCCTGCCTGATGTTCGATGTCGTATTCTGCCCGGCCAGCCCGCCGCCGACCACGTTCATGGTGATGTGCAGCGACTGCTCCAGCGCATCGGCGGCGGCCAGCGGCGCGCCCTCCTGGCCGGAGGCGGCGGCGGCGGCGTGAAATTCGTGCAGGTTCGGGTTCCACACGATGCCGGCCGCCAGCAGCGGCGGCGGCATCCAGGCTCGGCGAGGCGGCCAGCAGCACCCCGGTGCCCGGGGCGATGCGGCCGGTGCCGAACAGGTTGTTCATGGTGAACGCGCAGGCCACCGCACGGCCGTCGCGGTCGAGCGTGACCAGGCTGGTGGAGGCCGGCAGCGGCGGCAGCGACGCCGCGGGCACCGAGGCCGCGAGCAGGGCAGCCGGATCGGCCGGCTGGCCGCCAGCCTGCGCGCGCCAGGCGGCGGCCACCGCCAGCGCGCGGTCCTGGGCCGCCTGCAGCGACCCGGATGGGCCTTGCAGAACGCGGAACGCCGCCGCCGCGGCCAGACCGCCATCGGCGGGCGGGGGCAGGAACGCCGCCTTGTCGCCGCCCGGCGCATCAACCGTAATCGCCGGAGCATAGCCCGGCAGGGCGTCGCGCAGGGAGGCGAGCGTCAGCCCGCCGCCGGCCGTCCCGGCCGCCTCGACGATCTTGCGCGCCAGCACGCCGACATGCAGGTCGCCCACCCCGGCCACCCGCAACTGCGCCAGCGTGGCGCCCAGATCGGACTGCAGCAATTGCATGCCCTCGCCGAGCGGCTGGCCGTCGGCCTGGAAAAACACCGCCCGCGCCAGCGGGTCGCCGGCCAACGGCCCGGCCACCACGGACAAGTCGCGGGCAAATGCGCGGCTCACCGGCATGCCGAAGCGGGCGGCCTGCTCGGCATAGATGGTGAGCGACTCGAATGGCCGCTTGCCGCCATAGCGGGCGAACAGGGCGTACAGGCCGCGGGCCAGCATCGGCACCGCCGCCGGCCGCGCACCGCTGCCGCCGCCGGGGGGCGACACGAACAGCACCGCCTCGGGCACGCCGCCGTTGACGCTCGATTTCGCCGGGTCATAGGCCATGCAGGCGCCGCCGCCGCCAAGCCCGGCGCGGGAGGGCAGGGTCACCGACAGCATGAACCCGGCCGCCACCGCCGCGTCGGCGGCCGATCCGCCGGCCGACAGCACCTCACGCGCCACCAGGGCGGCGCGGGGTTCGTCGGCGGCAACCCCGCCCAGGAAGCCGCTCACATATCCCGGGCTGCCCGGCGCCGGGCCACCGCCGATGACCACGTTGCCAACCGAGGACGCCGCCGAATTCAGCGCCGAGCAGCCGGATACCGCCAGGCCCAGCGCCAGCAGGAAAGCCCGCGCGCGTCCGGCGCGCGGACTTCCGTCCGCGGCACCCGCACGGAACGTTCCCGAAAACCTGGCCGCCGTCCTGGACGCGGAAACCGAGACGCTGCTGCGCACCTGTGCCAACCCCTTGTTTCGCGCGGCGGCCCCGAAGGTGAACCTGGTCCGCATCATCCGTGTGAGCAACGCTGCCATAAACGCGTTCGCGGGCACCGGCAACCCGATGTGCGGCTTCTGGCAAGGAAGCAAGGCCAGGGCTCTGCCCTGGACCCGCCAAGGGGCAGTGGCCCCTTGGAACCCATTACTTTTTAGACAGTTGCCGGATGAGCGGGTGAGGCGGTGAACCGCCTCACCCGCTCATCTGGCACCTTTCTTAAGTCGCGGGGTCCAGGGGGCCACTGCCCCCTGGCGGGTCCAGGGCAGAGCCCTGGCCTTGCGTCCTTGCCTCCGATCGCCCCGACAGCACACCAATAACACTTGCTCTTGCGCCGGGACGGCATCAGCAAGGTGAGGTGAAACCGAAACCCCGGGGAGATTCTGATGCGCAGAGTAGTGGGCCTGCTGGCGGCACTGTCGCTGGCGCTGGGCCTGTCGGCGGCGCCGGCCATGGCGGATGGATTCACCGCCCAGCAACGAGCGGAGATCGTCGAAGTGGTGCGGGCGGCGCTGAAGGCCGATCCGTCCATCCTGCGCGAGGCCATCACCGCCCTGCAGGAAGACGAGTCGCGCCAGCAACAGGCGGCCGCGGGCAACGTTATCGCCGGCCTGGGAGCGGCGCTGACCCATGCGCAAGCCGACCCGGTAGAGGGCAATCCGCAAGGCGATGTGACCGTGGTGGAGTTCTTCGACGTGCGCTGCCCGTATTGCCGGCGCATGCTGCCGGTGATGGCGGAGCTGCTGCACAGCGACCGCAACCTGCGGGTGGTGTTCAAGGATATCCCCATCCTCGGCCCGGCCAGCCAGCTCGGGGCGAAGGCGCTGCTGGCGGCACAGGCGCAGGGCGGCTACCTGAAGCTGAAGGAGGCGGTGATGTCGGGGCCGGCCAACGTCACCATGGAATCGCTGCGCGCCGCCGCGGCCAAGACCGGGCTCGACTGGGACCGGCTGCAGAAGGACATGGCCGATCCGGCGGTGCAGCACCGCATCGAGGCCAATCTGGACCTGGCGCACCGGCTGGATATCCAGGGCACGCCGGCCTACGTGGTCGGCGGGCGGCTGCTGCCGGGCGCGCTCAGCCTGGCGGAGCTGCAGAGCGCAGTGGCTGAAGCGCGCAGGAAGTAACGAGAACGTTCCGCCTCCGGCGGCAGGCTGCGAAAGACAGGGAAGATGAGCATGACAACGCGTCTGCCCGCCGCCTGCGCGGCGCTTTGGGCGATGATCGCGGCCCCCCCGGCATGGGCGATCGGAAGCTGCAGCGGCACCTATGCCGCGACCCTGCTGAGCCCGCTTCCCACCCCCTTGGCCGTCGGGCTGGTGATCCGCGACGATTCGCCGCGGAACGTCGATCTGGCATCGCGGTTCAAGGCCGGATTGCAACAGGCCGGCATCACCGTGACCGGGGTGGCGAACATGCAGCTGTCGCTGGTCGTGACGCTCAGCAACGATGCCGGCTCCGGCGATGACCTGACGCCGCCATCGGACGCTTCCTTCGGCTGGTGGAACGGCGGGGTGGACCGGCAACTGCCGGAACAGAGCCGGTTCGGCGGCAACCGGCAAATTCCGGGCCCGGTCAACGTCCGCCTGCGTGCCGAGCTGCGCGCCTCGCCGGCCGATCCGGTCGCCTGGGTCGGCACGCTGCAATGCGCCATGCAGGGCAGCGACGAGCGGCAGCTCGCCTACGACATCGGCACGGTCATCGGCGGCGCGATGGGACGGCGGGTGGAACGGACGCCGTTCTGACCGCGGTGGATCAGCCCAACAGGCGATCGATCTCCTGCTGGGCGAGGTCGGGACCGCCTTCCGGCGACGGCGGCGGGGCTTCGGGAAGCGCCTCCGGCGCGGTGTTCATCAGGTCGGCCAGCAGATGTTCGACGCGCTGCAGGTGATCGATGGCGCGGCGGATACGCTGGCCGGTGAGGTCCTGGAAGGAACAGGCCTCGAAAATCGCGTTCACCTTCTCGGTGAGCAGATCGAAACCGGCCGGGTCGCGCCTGCCATCGGCCACCCACGCGCCGATCGCCTCGGCTGCCTCCAGGATGCGGTCGGCGGCCGTTTCGGTGGCCTGTACCACCGCTTCCAGCTCCAGGCCGCTGTTATGGGTGGCCATTGCCGGCACCGCGACCACGCTGGCGATCTGGGTATGGATCCGGCCGAGCTGCTCGGACAGGTTGGTCTCGCTGAAATCGACCATCTGCACCGCGCCATGCACCTCGACGCTGAGCTCGGTGATGCGGCGGTCGACGAAGCGGCGCAGGTCGTCGAACACGGCGCCCACTTCCTCGCGCACGATCGCGCGCAGGTCGGCGGTTTCGGTGAGCAACGGCAGGGGGGCTGCGGCATCGGCATTCATGGCGTGGTTCCACCCTCCAGCGTGATCGCGGCGCGGCGGCGCGCGAACCCTATCCTGCCCGGCCGGGCTTGCGCAGCGGTTAATGCCGGGGTCGCAGCCCGGTCCGCCCAGGTCACGGCGTGCGCCAGGACAGACCCTCCCACACCACCACGCGCCGGCGCGGCCGCAGCAGCCAGCGCAGCCCGAGCCAGGCCAGCGGCAGGCCACCGGCCAGTGCCAGGACGAGGCTGAAAGGCAACAAAAACGCCTCGCTGGCGGCCGCCGCGCCCAGGCCGCACATCAGGCCGAGCGCCCATAACGCCAGCTCACGCCCGTCGCGCGGCCCGGCCCCGGCGCGATTGCGGCCGCTCGATCGGCAGTCCTGCTGTCGGTGCTGCATGACCCGTTCCTGTGGTTGACGAGAACATAACAAGAACATAACGCCAGCCAGCCGCCCATGCAAGGGAAATGCGCGGCCGCCCCGGCGATCCCGTTGCGTGGCCAGACCGAGGCTTGTATGCGGAAAAGAAAATAGAGGAGCGCCAAGGAGATGCTCAACGAAGGGACAACCCGGCCGCCCGGACTGCTCGACCGCGCGCGCATCATCGCCCGGCCGGGCTTCAATCGCTGGCTGGTGCCGCCGGCGGCGCTGGCGATTCATCTGTGCATCGGCATGGCCTACGGGTTCAGCGTGTTCTGGCTGCCGCTGTCGCGCGCCATCGGCATCGGCGCGCCGCGCGCCTGCCCGGAGCAATCGTTGTGGGACGCTTTGTTCAGCATCGGCTGCGACTGGCGGGTGGCGGATCTCGGCTGGATGTACACGCTGTTTTTCGTGCTGCTGGGCTGCTCGGCGGCACTCTGGGGCCTGTGGCTGGAGCGGGCCGGGCCGCGCCGGGCCGGGGTGGTCGCCGCCCTGTGCTGGTGTGGCGGACTGCTGTTCTCGGCCGCCGGGGTTTATGTGCACCAGTTGTGGATGCTGTGGCTCGGCTCGGGGGTGATCGGCGGCATCGGGCTCGGGCTTGGCTATATCTCACCGGTCTCGACGCTGATCCGCTGGTTCCCCGACCGGCGTGGCATGGCCACCGGCATGGCGATCATGGGGTTCGGGGGCGGCGCGATGATCGGCGCGCCGCTGGCCGCCCTGCTGATGGACCGCTTCGCCTCAGCTGCCGGCGTCGGCGTGTGGCAGACCTTCGTGGTGCTCGCGCTGGGGTATCTGGTGTTCATGCTGGGGGGCGCCTTCGCCTACCGGTTGCCGCCGCCGGGTTGGACGCCGGATGGCTGGACCCCGCCCGCGCCGGGCGGCCGGGCGATGGTAACGCAGGGCCACGTGCATTTGCGCAACGCCCACCGGACGCCGCAGTTCTGGCTGGTCTGGGCGGTGTTGTGCCTGAACGTCAGCGCCGGGATCGGCGTGATCGGCATGGCTTCGCCGATGCTGCAGGAAATGTTCGGCGGCGCGCTGGTGGGCCGGCCCGATCTTGGATTCACCGCCCTCGACGACGCGCAGCGGCGGGCGGTGGCGGCGATTGCGGCGGGGTTCACCGGGCTGTTGTCGTTGTTCAATATTTTCGGGCGCTTCTTCTGGGCGTCGCTGTCGGACGTGATCGGCCGCAGGATAACCTACACGGTGTTCTTTTTGCTCGGCATTGCGATGTATGCGGGGGCGCCGTGGGCGGCGCATGAAGGCGACCGGGCGCTGTTCGTGGCGATGATGTGCGTGATTCTGTCGATGTATGGCGGCGGTTTCGCCACGGTGCCGGCCTATCTGGCCGATCTGTTCGGCACAAGGTTCGTCGGCGCCATTCATGGCCGTCTGCTGACCGCCTGGGCCACGGCCGGCATCATCGGCCCGACGGTGGTGAACTACATCCGGGAGGCCGAGATCACCGCGGGGGTGCCGCGCGATCGTATCTACGACGGCACATTATACATCCTGTCCGCCATGCTGGCGGCCGGGCTGGTGGCTAATCTGCTGATCCGCCCGGTTGCGGCCCGGTGGTTCATGCCCGAGTCGGAGGTGGCCGAGATCGACCGGCGCGCGGCCGAGGCGGTTGGGCCGCAGGCCTCGTTCGGCATCGGCCGCGGCCGGCTGGACGCACGCACGCTGCTCGCCTGGGCGCCTGTGGTGCTCCCGCTTGCGTGGGGCGTATGGGTCACGGTGCAAAAAGCCGCGGTGTTACTGCGCTGAGTAAGTAGCGGGGTGCAGGGGGCCACCGCCCCCTGCCGGGTCCAGGGCAGAGCCCTGGCCTTAACTTGCTGTCTTTATTAGGCAGCGCTGGCCCTCGCCCCTTCGATTAGAGCGAGCGCCGCTTCAACTCCGAGCCGGCTGCAGAAATCCCCGAACCCCTCGCCCCGCCGCCGCTGTGCCGCGAAGGCGGCCAGCAGCGGCTCCAGCGCGGTGGCCACGCGTTCCTGCGGCACCCGTTCCAGCAGCTTGTAGGAAAGCCGCGTGCCTTCGAAGTCGCCGCCGACGAACACCGCGTAGGCGCCCGGCACCCGGCCGACCAGGCCGATATCGCCGCCGTAGCTGCGGGCGCAGCCGTTCGGGCAGCCGGTGATGCGCAGGCTGATGCGTTCGCGCTCGAGGCCGTGGCGGCGCAGTACCGCCTCGAAATCGGCGACCAGCGGCGCGCGCACGCGCTCGGCCTCGGTCAGCGCCAGCCCGCAGGTCGGCAGTGCCACGCAGGCGAGCGCCCAGCGTGCGAGCGGGGTGATGTCGCCGGCCAAGGTCACGCCGTGGGTGCGCAGCGTGCGGGTGACGGCGCTGCGCAGGCGCGGGGCGATGTTGGTCAGCAGCACATCCTGTTGCGGCGTCAGCACCGGGTCGATGCCGTAGCGCCGGACCAGAAGGCGCAGCGCCGTGCGCAGCCGCACCGTGCCGGTATCGGCGATGCGTCCCGAGGGCAGCGGCACGCCGAGCCACCAGGTGCCGTCGCCTTGCTCGTGCCAGCCGAGCAGGTCGGGCACCTCGAATGGGGGCATGGGCAGCGGGTCGGCGAGGCTGTGGCCGAGTTCGTGGCCGATGGCCTCGCGCATCCAGGGCAGGCCCTTGTCGTCGAGCAGGTATTTCAGCCGTGCCCGCTTGCGGTCGGCGCGCCCGCCGTGGTCGCGCTGCACCCGCACCACCGCTTCGGCCAGGGGGCGCAGTTCGTCGGGGCCGACCGAGCCGACGAGGCTGGCCACGCGGGGATAGGTATCCGGACGGTTATGCGTCATACCCATTCCGCCGCCCACGGCGACATTGTAGCCGCGCAGCGCGCCCTCCTCCCAGATGGCGATCAGCGCCAGATCGTTGCTCAGCACGTCGATCGTGTTGTCCTGCGGCAGCGCCAGGCCGATCTTGAATTTCCGCGGCAGGTAGGTGGGGCCGTAGAGCGGCTCCTCCTCCTGCCCGGCGGTGTCGGTCGGGGCCTCGTCGAGGAAGATTTCGTGATAGGCGCGGGTGCGCGGCAGCAGATCGGTCGATAGCAGCTGGGCGTCGGAAAGCAGCCGGGCGTGCGGGGAGTCGCGGCGCGGGGCGGGGCTGGTGGTGACGTTGCGCACCACGTCGCCGCAGGCGCCCTGGGTGGTCAGCAGGGTTTCGTGAATGGCGGCGATGGTGGGCTTCAGATTGCCCTTCAGCACACCGTGGAACTGGATGGTCTGCCTTGTGGTGACCCGCAGCGTGGCGTTGCCGTAGCGGTCCGCCAGGGCGTCGAGCGCCAGGTACTGGGCCGCGGTCAGCCGCCCGCCGGGCATGCGGACGCGCAGCATGAAGCCGTATTCCTTGTCCAGCCCTTGCTGCTTGAGGGCGGTCGCGGTGTCGCGGTCATATTGCTCGTAGCTGCCGTGGAATTTCATCAGGCTGTTGGCGGCGTCGCTTACTTCCGCGCCGCCGGCGGCGAGTTCGGTGCCGATCGTGCCGCGCAGGCGCCGGCTCAATTCTTTCAGGAACTCGACGGCGGAGCGTTTTGTCGCGGTCGTCATCGTGCTTCTCCTCGCATGCACCGCCGAAACTGCGTCTTGCCTGCGAGAGATACGCCTCATATACGAAGTGTCAAATGTGATTCTGGTTTCCACAAGGGGAGTCGACCGCATGGCGCATGTGTCGCAACCGGCTGGTAGATGGCTGCCCGACGCTGGACCGGCCCCGCGCCTGCCCGCGGAGGTCCGGACCTGGCCGGCCGATCACGAAGCCCAGCCGTTGGAAAGCGATTCCGAGCTGTTTCACGAGCATCTCCGCCCGGCCTGGCATGTGGTGGCGGCAACGGCGGTGGTGCTGGGCGCGGCGGTGCTCGCGTCCTGGCTGGGTCACTGAACCGTCGTAAACCTTCGGCTACACCTGGGCGGCCATCCCTGCGATGATCGGGGCTTATTGGCCCTGGAGCCGCGCGTGTACACAGACCCTGCCACAGCCGGCAAAGCGCTCGGCGTCGAGCCTGCGATCGATCCTACGGCGCAGGTGCGTGATTTGCATTTCGGCGCCTGGTGCGAAGTGGGCGCGCGCAGCAAAGTGGCGGAGAGCAGCTTCGGCGATTATTCGTATGTCGCGAACGATTCCGACATCACCTACACCACGCTCGGGCGGTTCTGTTCCATCGCCGCACAGGTCCGGATCAATCCCGGCAATCATCCGCTCGACCGGGTGGCGCTGAGCCATTTCACCTACCGCTCCTCGGCCTATGGCCTGGGTGCGGATGATGCCGCGTTTTTCGACTGGCGGCGCAGCCATCGCGTGGTGCTGGCCAACGACGTGTGGATCGGCCACGGGGCGGTGGTGCTGCCGGGCATCACCATCGGCAACGGGGCGGCGATCGGCGCGGGCGCGGTGGTGAGCCGCGACGTGCCGGCTTTCGCGGTGGCGGTCGGGGTGCCGGCGCGGGTGGTGCGGTTCCGCTTCGCGCCCGAGGTCGTCGAAGCGCTGCAACGGATCGCCTGGTGGGACTGGCCGCACGCACGCCTGGCCACGGCGCTGGCCGATTTCCGGGCGATGAGCGCCGAGGAATTCTGCCGGAACTACGATCCCGCCTGAGTCCAGGCGGGATCTTGCTCAAGGCGGAATGGGCTCAGAGCAGAACCGGCGCCCGCCGGCGGATGGTGATCCGGAACAGCCACAGCGCGAGGCCCGCGATCGTCAGCGGGAAAATCACCGTCTGCAGGACGAACACGGCCATCCAGGTCAGGCTCGCCTCCACCGCCCGTTCCACGCTTTCGGTGATCCGGTTCAGCGAATCGGACAGACGTTCCGGCGAGAGCGCCGCCATCCGGTCGGTCACCCGCCGCGGGTTGTACCAGGACCGGCCCGGTTCCTCGTCGAAACTCGGCAGCGCCGCGGCCAGGTCGGTCCTGGCCTCGGTCAGCACCACCGCGGCCTTGGCGGCGCGGTCCTGCAGGAAGCGGTCCGACAGCATTTCCGTGCCCTGCACGCCGACCGGCAGCAGCAACTTGGCCAGCACCGCGCCGGCCACCAACGCATGCGACAGGCGCCGCAGCCGGCCGCCGGGCGCCGCCCCGATGAGCAGGGCAATCGCCAGCAGCGCCAGACCGGCCGGCAGAACCCATTGCAGGGCGAAGGAATCCAGCACGTCGACCAGCACGAGCTGAATCGTCACGCTGATCAGGCTGACCATCAGCACATCGCCGAAGACATCGAGCAACTGCTCGAAGGGCTGCATCACATTGCCGACTTCCAGGCTGGCGCCGCCATTGACCACCGCGCCGACATTGGCGTTGACGGTGGTGGAGGAGGCCACCGCGACCACCCGGCCCAGCGCGCGCACCGATACATACGCAACACCCGCGCCGACCTGGGCACGGTGCAGCGCCTCGCGTGTCTGCTCGGGCGAAAGCGGGGTGACGAAGGCGTTGACCGCAACGTCGAGCAGGCCGCTCGCCGCAACGATCATGAGCAGGAGAACCGGGACCACGATGTGCAGCCGGCGGGGCATCCAGGGAAATTTCGGTAGGCGGACCGTAAGCATGTAGCCGCGGCTCCCCCGACGGTTAGGGTGTCATGGGGTGGAAATAGCTGACCCGGCTTGCAATCGCAAATGCGCGATGGGGGGCGGGGAAGGAAGGCCAGGGCTCTGCCCTGGACCCGCCGTCGCGCGCAGCGCGCCTTCGGCACGACGGGCAGTGGCCCCTTGGAACCCATTACTTTTAGGCATTCGTTATAAGAGGGGGGTGAGACGGTGAATCGGATCACCGCCTCACCGCCCTCTTATAACGAATGCTTAAGTAGCGGGGTCCAGGGGGCCACCGCCCCCTGGCGGGTCCAGGGCAGAGCCCTGGCCTTCCTTCCCCAGCACCCCGGCGCCCCAAAGCGCCGCCACCTGAGCCGCGCTATACCCAAGCTCCCCCGCCACCTCCGCCCCATGTTGCCCCACCGCCGGCAGATCACGCCGCACCCCCAGCCGCGCCCCGTCGAGCGCCAGCGGCAGCGCCGGCAGTTTCGTCCGCCGCCCGTCCGGCAGCGTCACCGGCACCAGCCCGCCCGAGGCGTTCAGATGCGGGTCGTCGAACAGTTCCACCGGCCGGGCGATCGGCGCGTAGGGCAGACCCAGCGCCTCGCATTTCTCCATCAGGGCCGCGCGGGTGAAGCCGCGGAACACGCCGGCAACCCGCGGCAGCGTGCGGGCGCGGCGCGCGACGCGGTCGTGCTGGGTGGCCAGCGCCGGGTCGGCGGCAAGGTCGGTCAGGGCGAACGCGGCGCAGAACACCCGCCACTGGGTGTCGGTCACCACGCCCACGAACACCTGGCCGTCCGAGGCGTCGAAAATGTCATAGATCGGCCAGGCCGGCAGCCGCGCCGTCATCGGCCGCGCCTCCTGCCCGGTCACCGCGAACTGCGCCATGTGCTGGCCCACCAGGAGAACATTGTTCTCGAACAGGCCGGACTGCACATGCCGGCCCCGGCCGGTCGCGTGCCGCTCGTTCAGGGCAGCCAGGATGCCGATGGCGCCGAACATGCCGCCCATGATGTCGTTGACGGAACTGCCCGCCCGCAGCGGCCGGCCGGGATCGCCGGTCATGTAGGCCAGCCCGCCCATCATCTGCACCACCTCGTCGAGCGCCACGCGGTGCTCGTACGGGCCGGGCAGGAAGCCTTTGCAGGAGCAATAAACCAGGCGCGGATTGAGCGCCCGCACCGCTGCCCAGCCCAGGCCGAATTTGTCCATCGCACCGGGGCGGAAATTTTCCACCAGCACATCGGCGCTCGCCAGCAGCCGGCGCACCAAAGCGAGGCCGTCGGCCGCCTTCAGATCGACGGCGAGGCTGCGCTTGTTGCGGTTGGCGAGCGCGAAGAACCCCGCCCCCGCCCCGCCCAGCCGGCGGGTGTTGTCGCCGTCCGGCGCCGGTTCCACCTTGATCACGTCGGCGCCGAGATCGGCCAGCACGAGGCCGCAGGTCGGCCCCATGACCATGTGAGTGAATTCGACCACGCGAATGCCGGCGAGCGGCAGGGGCGGCATGGAAGGGCGGGTCAGGCGGCGGCGCGGAACGTCGGCGGGATGCCGGCGCGCGGCACCTGGCCGTGCAGCGTCTCGCCCGGCAGGGCCGCATGCAGCAGGGCGCGGGCGGCGATCAGGCGGCGCAGGTCGATGCCGGTGGAAAACCCCATGCTCTCCAGCATGAACACCAGGTCTTCGGTGACGATGTTGCCCGAGGCGCCGGGCGCGAAGGGGCAGCCGCCCAGGCCGGCGAGGGCCGAATTGAAGGCGCGGATGCCCTCGTCAAGCCCGGCCAGCGCGTTCGCCAGGCCGAGCCCCATTGTGTCGTGCAAATGCAGCTTTTCCAGCCGGTTGCCGACCGACGCGCGCACCGCGCGCAGCACCGCGCGGATTTGCGCGGGATTGGCGTAGCCCACCGTGTCGGCCAGCGACACCGTGTCGGCGCCTGCCTGCGCGAGCGCCTCGGCGAGCCGCACCACCGAGGCGGCCGGGATCGCGCCATCGATCGAGCAGCCGAACGCGGTCGAGCAGGCCGCCTCCAGGGCGACATGCCGCGGCTGGGCGCGCAGCCAGTCCGCGATGCGGCCGACCTCGGCCACCTGCTCGAACGGCGTGCGGCGCGTGTTGGCGCGGCTGTGGCCCTCGCTGACCGAAACCGGCACGACGATGCGGTGCGCCCCGGCCGCATAGGCGTTCTGTGCGCCCTTCAGGTTCGGCGCCAGCGCCACCACGGTCAGGTTGGGAAGCAGCCCGGCGCGGCTGACGATTTCGGCGGTGTCCGCCATTTGCGGGATCAGCGCCGGCGGCACGAAGCTGCCGACCTCGATGTGGCGCAGGCCGGCGGCGGCCATGGCGGCGATCCAGGCTGTCTTGGCTTCGGTCGGCATGACGGTTTTCGCCATCTGCAACCCGTCGCGCGGGCCGACCTCGCAGACCGTCACCGCCTCGCCCATCGCCGCCTCCCCTCCGCCCCAGTTTCTGTGCCCAAGAGGTTCGCAAGATTGCCGAAATGGTGCAAGAACGGGGCGCCCGCTTGTGGCGCAGGTCCACGCCCCCAACATGCGCGGGGCAGTTTGCCGGGGATAGAGAATGCGTTTTTGCCTGACCGCCGCCACCGCGGCGCTCGTGCTGTGCGGTTATGTCTTGCCCGCAACCGCCCAGTTCGGCCCGCCCGGGCCGCCGGCCGTGGGTACCGTGACCGTCCAGCGCCGGCCGATCACCGAAACCAGCGACTTCGTAGGCCGGGTGCAGGCAACCGACCGGGTGGACATCGTCGCCCGGGTCACCGCGTTCATCGAGGAACGTTTGTTTACCGAAGGCAGCGAAGTCAAGCAGGGCGACCTGCTGTACCGGCTGGAGCGCCCCCCCTTCGAGGCCGACCTGCACGCCAAGCAGGCGGCCGTTGCGCAGTACCAGGCCATGCTGCGCAATGCCACCATTACCCTGAACCGCGCCCAGTCGCTGCTGAACACCCCGGCCGGGCAGCGCAGCGTGTTCGACGACGCGCAGGCGCAGCAGGCCAGCTATGCCGCCCAGTTGCAGGCGGCGATGGCGCAGGCGCAATCCTCGCAGATCAACCTGGACTACACCGAAATCCACGCCCCGATCGGCGGCAAGATCGCCCGCACCACGCTGACCATCGGCAACGTGGTCACCCCCGCCAGCGGCCCGCTGACCACCATCGTCAGCCAGGACCCGATGTATGTCACCTTCGCGGTGCCGGTGCGCGCGGCACTCGAGCTGCGCAACCGGTTCGCCGGCAAGGGCGGCCTCGCGGCCGCCGCGGTCCGGCTGCGGCTGCCGGACGGCACGCTGTATGCCCAGCAGGGAAAGCTGGATTATGCCGACCCGTCGGTGGCGCAGAACACCGACACCATCCTGCTGCGCGCGCGCATCCCCAACCCGCTGCGCCCGCTCGCCATCCGCGGCGAACTCGGCAACCGCGACCTCACCGACGGCGAATTCGTAACCGTGCTGGTGGAAGGCGCGGAGCCGGTGCTGGCGCTGGCCATTCCGCGCGCCGCGGTGCTGTCGGACCTGCAGGGCAGCTATGTCTACGTGGTTGACCCGGAGAACAAGGCACAGCAGCGGCGCATCCGGCTGGGCCAGTCCACCCCCGCTTTGGCGGTGGTGACAGCGGGGCTTGCCGACGGCGAGCAGGTGATCGCCGACGGCATCCAGCGGGTGCGGCCAGGGCTGGTGGTCAACCCCGGGCCGGCCGCCGCGCCGCCGGGCGGGCCACCCGCCGGCCCAGGCACGGCCCAGCCGGCGGGAAAATAGCGCATGATTTCGGACGTCTTCGTCGAGCGGCCCCGGCTTGCGGTCGTCATCGCCATTGTCATCACGCTGGCCGGGCTGATTTCGCTTACCCGCATCCCGGTGGCGCAGTTCCCCGACATCGTGCCGCCGCAGGTGACGGTCACGACCCGCTTTCCCGGCGCCTCGGCCTCCGTGGTGGAGACCACGGTGGGCCAGCCGCTGGAGGCGCAGATCAACGGCGTCGACAAGATGCTGTACATGCGCTCGAACAGCGCCAATGACGGCAGCTACCAGCTGAGCATCACCTTCGCCCTCGGCACCGACCCCGATATCGACACCGTCAACGTCAACAACCGGGTGCAGGCGACGCTGGCCAGGCTGCCGGCGGAAGTGCAGCGCAACGGCGTGACGGTGCTGAAGAAATCCGCCGCGATCCTGCAGTTCATGCAGTTCTATAGCGAAGGCGGCAAGCAGTCCCCGCTGTTCCTGTCCAACTACGTCACCATCAACGTGCTCGACGCCATCGCCCGCGTGCCGGGGGTGGGCCAGGCCTTCGTGTTCGGCGCGCTCGATTATTCGATGCGCATCTGGTTCGAAACCGACCGGCTGACCCAGCTTGGCCTGTCGCCGTCGGACATCATCGCCGCCCTGCAGGCGCAGAACGTGCAGGGCGCGGTGGGGCGCGTCGGCGCCAGACCGATCCCCGACGACACGCAGTTCCAGATCAACCTGCAAACCAAGGGACGGCTGACCACGCCGGAGGAATTCGGCGCCATCGTGCTGCGCGCCAACCCCGACGGGTCGGTGCTGCGGGTGCGCGACGTGGCGCGGGTGGAACTCGGCGCCGCCAACGAAGACACGATCAGCCGGCTGAACGGCAACCCGGCCATCACCATCGGCATCTATCTCGCCCCCGGCTCCAACGCGGTCGCCACCTCCAAGCGCGTCGCCACCGTGCTCGACAACCTGGGCAAGCGTTTTCCGGAGGGGATGAAGCAAGTCATCCTGTATGACAGCTCGGGGTTCGTGTCCGACACCATCCACGAAGTGATCAAGACCCTGGCCGAGGCGTTCGTGCTGGTGGTGCTGGTGGTGTTCCTGTTCCTCGGCAATATCCGCGCCACCATCATTCCCACCGTCGCCGTGCCGGTCAGCCTGATCGGCGCGTTTGCGGTGCTGCTGGCGCTCGGCTCCTCGGCCAACACGGTGTCGCTGCTGGCCATGGTGATGGCCATCGGCATCGTTGTCGATGACGCCATCGTGGTGGTGGAGAATGTCGAACGGGTGATGGAGGAGGAGCCGCACCTCACCCCCAAGGAAGCCACCAAGAAGGCGATGGCGCAGATCACCGGGCCGATCATCGCCATCACCCTGGTGCTGCTCAGCGTGTTCGTGCCGGTGGCCTTCATCCCCGGCGTGTCCGGCCAGTTGTTCCGCCAGTTCGCAGTGACCGTCAGCGCGGCGATGCTGATTTCGGCGCTGAACGCGCTGACGCTGTTGCCGGCGCTGTGCGCGGTGTTCCTGCGGCCGACGGACAAGCGCCGCGGCATCATGGGACGGGTGCTGCGCGGCATCGATTACGCGCGCGACGGCTATGCCGCGGTGGTGCGCCGGCTGGTGCGTGTTTCGGGTACTGGGCGTGCTGCTGATCGCGCTGTGCGCCGGCGGCATCTGGGGGATTTCGCGCATCACCCCCACCAGCTTCCTGCCGGAGGAAGACCAGGGCGCGTTCTTCGTGGTCACGCAGTTGCCCGACGGCGCCTCGGTTGCGCGCACGCGCGAGGTGGTGGCGCAGATCGAGGCCCTGCTGCGGCCGCTGCCGCAGGTGCGCGCGGTGCTGTCCATCGTCGGCTTCTCCATCCTCGACCAGGGGGCGCAGAGCAACACCGGCTTCATGGTGGTGATCCTCAAGCCATTCGCCGACCGCACGGCGGCGATGGACCGCGCCCAGGCGGTGATCGGGCGGGTGTTCGGCATGACGCAAACCATCCGCTCGGCCATGGTGTTCGCCTTCAACCTGCCGCCGATCATCGGCCTGTCGACCAGCGGCGGGTTCGAATACCAGTTGCTCAACCTGGAAGGCCGCGACCCGGTGGAAGCCGGCGGCGCGCTGCTCGGCATGCTGTCGGCGGCCAATCAGGACCGGCGGCTCGCCCGGGTGTTCTCCACCTTCACGCCGACCACGCCGAGCTATTACCTCGACATCGACCGCGACAAGGCGCAGGCGCTTGGGCTCAATATCAATGACGTGTTCACTGCCCTGCAGGCCACGCTCGGCGGCATTTATGTCAACGACTTCAACCTGTATGGCCGCACCTGGCAGGTGAATATCCAGGGCGAGGCGATCGACCGCGACGATTTGCCTGCGGTGTGGCGCATCTTCGTGCGCAACAAAACCGGCACCATGGTGCCGCTGCGCGCCATCGCGGAGGCGCGGATCGTGCTGGGGCCGCAGACCATCAGCCGCTACAACAACTACCGCGCCATCAGCATCCTCGGCGCCCCGGCGCCGGGCGTGTCGTCGGGCGATGCGCTGGATGCGATGGAGCAGATCTCGGCGCGCACGCTGCCGCCGGGCTATGATTTCGACTGGAGCGGCACAGCGTATCAGGAGAAGCAATCCAGCGGGCAGACCGGGGCGATCCTGGGGCTCGCGGTGCTGTTCGCCTATCTGTTTCTGGTGGGGCTGTATGAAAGCTGGCTCATTCCGGTGCCGGTGCTGCTGAGCGTGGCGGTGGCCGGGCTCGGCGCCTTCACCGGGCTGCTGCTGGCGGGCATGCCGCTCGATCTGTATGGCCAGATCGGTCTGGTGGTGCTGATCGCGCTGGCGGCCAAGAACGGCATCCTGATCGTGGAGTTCGCCAAGGAACGCCGCGAGGAAGGCATGCCGATCCGCGAGGCCGCCGCCATCGGCGCGCGCACGCGGTTCCGCGCGGTGATGATGACCTCGATTGCCTTCGTGCTCGGGCTGCTGCCGCTGGTGACCGCGCACGGGGCGGCGATGCTGAGCCGGCGCTCGGTGGGCATGCCGGTGTTCGCCGGCATGATCGCGGCGAGCGCGATCGGCATCTTTATCATTCCGATGCTGTATGTGACGTTCCAGTCGCTGCGCGAGGGGGGGCGCGAACGGTTGGGGCGGCGGGGGGCGAACAGCAAGTAAGGCCAAGGCTCTGCCCTGGCCTTAACTTGCTTCACCCGATTGCCCAGGGCCAGGCGGACCGCTGGTCCGCTGAACATTTCCGTAATCGCATACCTGGACCCCGGAACACACACTGCTGCGTCGCAACATTCGGGTTACAAATTTTCGTGCGCGATGACGGCGCTTCGTCATCGCCCGCAGCCGGGCCAATGGCGAGGGCGCCGGTCTTGCGGTCTCCCGGCCTTGTCAGGCCCGGGCCACAATGCGGTCCGCGACGAAAACCGTCACGGGCCGCGCGAGGAGCGATCAGGAATTCATGTCGTTTTTTGCCGTCCGCAGGCGTTTGCGGCGGCGCGGTCCCTGGCGCGCGCCGGCAGGGAACAGATGAGGAGTGAGTTCGAATGCCGAATGACGACACTGTTGTCATTGAACTGCCGATGACGCTGCGGGTTTCCGTGGCTTTCCCCGATGGTGCGCCGCGTGATCCGCAGGCGGAGGCGACCGCCCTCGCCGGCTGGGTTGCCGGCAAGCTGAGCCATGTCAGTCACGCGCAGATCAACGCCTGCAATGAGCTGAACCGCCTGTTCCCGCATGGCACGGGCGTGGTCACCGATGTGGACGCAAAGGTCAGCACGGAGGCCGCAGCAGCCTAACGCCAGCCGAAAAGAACGGGTTCCAAGGGGCCACTGCCCCTTGGTGGGGGTCCAGGGGGCAAAGCCCCTTGGCCTTTCTTGCTTCCTTCGTACATGCTCCCCCAACGGCAAAAGCCCGGGGAGCAACCGTCATGGCAAAATTCGGCATCGCCCAGCCGGTCCCGCGCGTGGAAGACCCGCGTCTGCTGAAGGGGAACGGCACCTACACCGACGACATCACCCTTCCCGGCATGGTCTTCGGTGTGATGCTGCGCAGTCCGCATGCGGCGGCGGCGATCCGTTCCATCGACACCGGCGCCGCCGTTGCAACCCCGGGCGTGCGTGCGGTGATCACCGCCGCCGACCTGAATGCCGACGGCATCGGCACTCTGCCCTGCGCGATCAACCTCACCAACCGCGACGGCTCCAAGCAGGTATCGCCGCCCTATCCGGCGCTGGCCGACGGCGCGGTGTATCATGCCGGCGCGCCGGTGGCCTTCGTGGTGGCCGACACCGTGCAGCAGGCGCGCGACGGCGCCGAGGCGATCGGTGTCGACTATGACATCCGCCCCTCGGTCACCGACCTCGCCACCGCCCTGGACCCGGGCATGCCGCAAGTGCGGGACGAAGCACCCGGGAATGTTTGCTTCGACTGGGAGACCGGCCAGAAGGAAAAGACCGACGCCCTGTTCGCCCGCGCCGCGCATGTAACGCGGCTGACCGTGGTGAACAACCGCATTGTGGTCGCCTCGATGGAGGCGCGCGCGGCGCTCGCCGAGTACCGATGCAGCAACAAAACGCTGGACCCTGCGCACCAACACGCAGGGCGGCTGGAGCCTCAAGGAGATGCTCGGCGGCGCCGTCTTCAACACCGGCGCGGACAGTTTCCGCGTGATCACACCTGATGTCGGCGGCGGCTTCGGCATGAAGCTGTTCCTCTACCCCGAGCATGTGCTGACCTGTTATGCGGCCCGCAAGCTTGGCCGCCCGGTGAAATGGACCAGCGACCGCAGCGAGGCGTTCCTCGCCGACACGCACGGGCGCGACAACATCACCCTCGGTGAGTTGGCGATCGATGCGGACGGCACATTCCTGGCCTTGCGCACGCGCAACGTGGCCAACATGGGCTCCAGCCTGTCCAACTACGCGCCGTTCATTCCCACCATGGCGGGCACTGGCGTGCTGGCCAGCATTTACCGGTTTCAGGCTGTTTACGCGAACGTGATCGGCGTGTTCACCAACACCCCGCCGGTCGATGCCTATCGCGGTGCCGGGCGGCCGGAGGCGAATTATCTGGTCGAGCGCCTGATCGACGCCGCCGCGCGCGAGCTGAACATCGACCGCATCGCGCTGCGCCGCCGCAACATTGTCGGCCCCGAGGTGATGCCGCACACCACGCCGGTGGGCAAAATTTACGATTCCGGCGATTTCCGCCTGGTGCTCGATGCCGCGCTGGCCACCACCGACTGGGCGGGGTTCGAGGCCCGCCGGGCGGAGGCGGCAGCGCGCGGCAAGCGGCGCGGCATCGGCCTGGCGTATTACCTGGAAGCCACCGGCGGCGGGCCGACCGAACGGGCGGAAATCCGCTTCGCCGATGACGGGTTCGTCGACGTGTTCGTCGGCACCCAGTCCACCGGCCAGGGCCACGAAACAGCCTATGTGCAGCTCACGGTGGACCGGCTCGGCGTGCCGGGCGAGCGTGTGCGGGTGCGCCAGGGCGATACCGACACGATCCCCGAAGGCGGTGGCACCGGCGGCGCGCGCAGCCTGTATTCCGAGGGGCAGGCGATCCTGGCCACTGCCGCGACCGTCATCGAAAAAGGCCGCCTCGCCGCCTCCGACGCGCTGGAGGCGGCGCCGGCCGATATCGTCTTCGAGGCCGGGCGGTTCTCGATCGCCGGCACCGACCGCGGCATCGGCATCATGGACCTCGCCGCAACCCAGCGTGCCCGCGCCGCAAGCGGCGAGGACGCCACCACGCTGGATGCCGCCGAGGTGGCGCAGATCAAGGCGCACACCTTCCCGAACGGATGCCACATCGCCGAAGTGGAGGTGGACCCGGAAACCGGGCGCGTGGCAGTGCTGCGCTATTCGGTCACCGACGATGTCGGCCGGGCGGTCAATCCGCTCATCGTGAGGGGACAGGTGCACGGCGGCGTGGCACAAGGCATCGGCCAGGCATTGCTGGAAAACACCGTGTTCGATCCGGCATCCGGTCAGTTGTTGTCTGGGAGCTTCATGGACTATTCACTGCCGCGCGCGGATGATTTGCCGGATATTGAAGTGAACTTGATCGAGGTGCCTTGCCTCACCAATCCGCTCGGCGTCAAGGGTGCGGGCGAGGCCGGCGCGGTCGGCAGCCCGCCGGCCGTGATCAACGCACTCATCGATGCGCTGGCGCCGCTGGGGGTGGCGCATATCGATATGCCGGCAACAGCTGAGCGGGTTTGGCGAGCTCTGGCGGAGGCGGCGTGACGCAATGCCGGGGCGCTGCCCCGGACCCGGCCCCAGCGCGTAGCGCGCCTTCGGCACGACGGCTTTGCCCCTACACCCACCAAGGGGCATAGCCCCTTGGAACCCGAAACGACCTAAGTGACAGCAGGGAGACTATGATGAGGCTTCTTTACATACTTGGCGCCATTCCGGCCCTGGCTTTGTCCCTGACCCTCGCGAGACCAGCCCTCGCACAGGAAGCAGCGACCGCACCGGCTGCCCCGGCCCCGGCATCACCGGAAGCAGCCGCCAACGGCGAGGAAGCCGCCGAGGCCCCCGCCCAGCGCACGATCAACGGCCGCGACCTGATGACGCGCGAGGAACGCAGCAGCTTCCGCCGCCAGATGCGAGAAGCGACGCCGGAACAGCGCCAGCAGCTCTGGGCACAGAAGCACGCCGAACTGACGCAGCGGGCGGCCCAGCGCGGCGCAGTCCTGGCCGAGCCGGGTGGGCGCCGCGGCGGCCATGGCGAGGAAGCAAGGCGCGGCGACCGGGACGGCGGCCGCGGCGAGGCCCGCGGCGTGATCATGATCTTCGCCCCCCGCGCCCCGTAAGCTTCCGGTTGGTCTGGCCACGGGGCCGCAAGGCCCCGCGGCCGGCCGATCCTCACGGCCCGGCGGCAGCCGGCGTGATCATGTCTGTCAGAGTTGTCCAGCCCAGCATCACCGCCGGCGCCAGCGCCTGGCCAACGTAACACGCGCTGGACACCAGAAACGCCATCGCCGCCCCGCCTTCCAGCACCCGCACCGGCGGCAACGGCCCTTGCAGCGCCAGCGCCACCGATCCCGGCCCGCCGGCCAGCGCCACCACCGTGCCACTCGCCAGCACCGTCCCGACCAGACAACCAATCCCGGCCAGCTCGCCGTCCGACAGCGGCGCCGTCAGTGCGTCGATCACCGGCGGCAAGCGGCTGGTCTGCGCCGGCGCCAACGACGGAAAGAAAAGCAGCGCCAGGGCAACCACGCCTCCCCGGCAAGGGCAAGCAACGCGCCGGACCGCCGTTTCCCGCGTCGCGCCAGACCGGCGCAGGTGCGGGCTGCTATGTGGAAACACGTCGGCTCGCACGCATTGTCGCCTCGCTGGCTGTGGTTTATTCCCACGTTTCCATTTTACGATCACGCTGCGGCACGGTCAAAGCCGCCGGTGCTCGGTTTCGTCGTCCCCGGTTCATTGATCGCGCGCCCCGGCGCAGAAAAGGCCCCCGCATGCACGCCCCCAGCGCCGGACCGGACCATGCGGCCCGGTTCTTCAGCCAGCCCAGAGCCGTCTGGGCCACCGCCTTCGCCGCCGCCGTCGGCTTCACCAGCATCGGCCTGGTCGACCCGATCCTGGTCTCGATCGCCGCCGGACTGAACGCGAGACCGAGCCAGGTCTCGCTGCTGTTCACCAGCTATTTCGCCGTCACCGCGGCGATGATGCTGGTCACCGGCTTCGTCTCCAGCCGGCTGGGCGGGCGCGGCACGCTGCTGCTGGGGGCGGCCCTGATCGCCGCCTTCGCCGCCCTGTCCGGCACCGCCACCTCGATCGCCGGGCTGGTCGCCTACCGGGCCGGCTGGGGGCTCGGCAACGCGCTGTTCGTGGCCACCGCGCTGTCGGTGATCGTGCGCGCGGCGCGCGGCGGCACCATGACCGCCATCCTGCTATACGAGGCGGCGCTGGGCCTCGGCATTTCCGTGGGCCCCCTGATCGGCGCGGCACTGGGCGGCATCTCCTGGCGCTACCCGTTCTACGGCACGTCGGCGCTGATGGTCATCGGCTTCCTCGCCGTCGCGCTGTTCCTGCCGGCGCAGCCGAAGGCGCCGGTCAAATCGGGCCTGATCGACCCGCTGAAGGCGCTCGCCCATCGCGGCCTCGCCGCCACCGCGGTCAGCGCATTTTTTTACAACTATGCCTTCTTCACCGTGCTCGCCTTCGTGCCCTTCGCGCTCAACCTGTCGGCGCACGCGGTCGGGCTGATCTTTTTCGGCTGGGGCGTGCTGCTGGCGCTGTTCTCGGTGCTGGTGGCGCCGCGGCTGCAGGCGCGGTTCAGCTCGCTCGGACTGGCCTCCGCCACACTGGCGCTGCTGGCGCTGCTGCTGGTGGCGATGGCGTTCGGCGGCCGCCCGGCGGTGGTTGCGGGCGTGGTGCTGGCCGGCGCGGTGATGGGCATTGCCAACACCATCTACACCGAAATGGCACTGGAAGTGTCGCCGGCGCAGCGGCCGGTCGCCTCGGCCGCCTATAATTTCGTCCGCTGGTTCGCCGGCGTGATCGCGCCCTATGCGGCGCCGATGATCGCCGAGCAGTTCGACACACGGGCGACCTTCCTGGTCGCCGCCGCCTCCACCGTGGTGGCGCCGCTGGTGCTGTGGCGGATGCGCCGCCATCTCGGCCGCTTCGGCCAGGCACCGGCCGCCCCGCCTGCCCCGCCGCAGGCGGTGATTGCCGCCATCGACGGCTCGTCGGCCGATGCCGCCGTGCTGGCGCGCGCCCAAGGCCTCGCCGCCGGGGCGGGCGGTCCGGTGGCGGTGGTGCATGTCCGCTCCATCGAGGTGTT
This sequence comes from uncultured Alphaproteobacteria bacterium, assembly GCA_963714255.1. Lineage (GTDB taxonomy): Bacteria > Pseudomonadota > Alphaproteobacteria > Acetobacterales > Acetobacteraceae > Rhodovastum. The sequence goes on along the minus strand of CAVQNU010000030.1, from coordinate 56,478 downwards.
CGCCGACCAGGCGGCGGCCGAGGAAAGCCGCGCCGGTGGCGAGGCGCTGGTGCGCGAGGCCGTCGCGTTCCTGCAGGCGGGCGGCGCCAGCGCCACCGGCATCTGCCTGGAGGAGGTCGCCGCACGTGCCCCGCTCGCCCTGCTGCGGCATGCCACGACGACCGGCGCGCGCGCCATCGTGCTGGGCACGCGCCACAAGGGTGACCTCAGCGATCTGGTGCACGGCAGCTTCGCCGACACGCTCACGCGCCGGAGCACGCTGCCGGTGGTGCTGGTTCCCCCGGCGGAAGCCGCCTGACGCGGCGGGCCGGGCGCTTGGCGCCGGCACCATGTATGGACAACGCACCCCGGGCGTTCAATACGGGGCCGAAGAAATCCGGCATCGTGGCCGCGCGGGCATGGCGCTGCGGCGGCACACGACCAAAGCTTCGCGCTGCCGGGCCGCACCAAGGAGTTACACATGAGCCTCAACACCAGCGGCAAGCAAGCCCCGCCCGGCTTCCTGACCGACGCATTCCACCACGTCGAGAACGCCGTCTACGCCGCCCTCGGCGGATTGCTCTGCGTCACCGCGGTGCTGGCGCTCGGCAGCGCCGGATCGGAGCTGTGGGACGCGTTGCGCGACTGGAGCACCACCGACGCAATGTTCGCCGTGATCGAGCGGCTGCTGCTGGTGTTCATGCTGATCGAGATCCTGCACACGATCCGCACCTCGATGCAGGAGCGCACCCTGACCTGCGAGCCCTTCCTGATCGTCGCCCTGATCGCCACGGTGCGCCGCGTGCTGGTGATCACGCTGCAATCCGCCGAGGTCACCCGGGACACGGCCTGGACACCGGAGCATGAGGCGGTGTTCCGCTCGACAATGCTGGAACTGGTGGTGCTGGGGGTGTTGATCCTGGTGATGGTGGCGTCGATCTACATGCTGCGGCGCAGCCGGGTTCGCGACAGGGTATAGGGGAAGGAAGGCCAGGGCTCTGCCCTGGCCTTCCTTCTCCCTTGCCTAACCCGCGCCGCTTCCATAGCTTCCGTTCCGGTCACGGGGCGTAGCTCAGCCTGGTAGAGCATAGCGTTTGGGACGCTAGGGCCGGAGGTTCGAATCCTCTCGCCCCGACCATGCCGCCCGCGGCGTTCAGAAATCCGTCACCCGGCCTTTGTGTTGCCAGTCGCCGTAGCGTGTCGGCTCGGGGCCGGGCGCGCCGCCGATTTCCTTCGGCAGGGCGGGCGGCTTCGGCGGGTCCGGTTGCGGCAGGTCCGGTTCGGGGGCGGCGGTGTCGTTGGTGTCGCTCATGGACATCATCTCTCGCATATCCCCCGGTTGCGGCAAACAGGCGGCCCGGCTTGAATGCATCGCCGCAACCATGGAGCTCCCCATGCGGACCCGGATCCGGCCAATTCTGCTCGTCGTGCTGCTGCTCGCGGTTTCGCATACCGTCTGCGCGCAGGGATCGAAGCTCGACGCCATTCTCGCCCGCGGCACCGTGCGGGTGGGGCTCACCGGCGACTACCGGCCGTTCTCGCTGCTCGACAAAGCGACCGGGCGGTTCACCGGGCTGGATGTCGATATGGCCGACGGCCTGGGCCATGCGCTCGGCACCAAGGTGGAACTGGTGCCGACCACCTGGGCCACCCTGATGGCCGACCTGGCGGCCGACAAGTTCGACCTGGCGATGGGTGGCATTTCGGTGACACTTGAGCGGCAGAAGACGGCGTTCTTCTCGGCGCCGCTGCTGCGCACCGGCAAGATGGCGATCGCCCGCTGCACCGATAGCGGCCGCTTCGGCTCGCTGGCCGAAATCGACCGGCCGGGGGTGAAAGTGCTGACCAATCCGGGCGGCACCAACGAACGCTTCGACCGCGCCCATCTCACGGCGGCGGAGATCGTGGTGGTCCCCGACAACACCACGATATTCGACGAACTGGCAGGCGGGCGCGGCGACGTCATGATCACCGACACGGTCGAGGCGCGGTTGCAGCAGACGCTGCATCACGAGTTGTGCGCCATCCACCCGGACCACCCGTTCGATTTCGGCGAGCAGGCCTATCTGCTGCCGCGCGACCCGGTCCTGAAAGCCTGGATCGACCAGTGGCTGCACATCGCCGTGGAGTCGGGCGAGTACGGCCGGCTGACCGCGAAGTGGCTGGATTAGGTTCGCCGTTCCCCGACTGGGGATTTTTCGCAACAGCATTTGGCTAAACGGCCACAGTCGGCAACCACCACCTTGCCGGTGCCGCGCCCCCGGTTCAAAGCCTGACCTTGTTGGCAATCGGGAGCGCGCATGCGCCAGGCTGGTATCCGGGCATGGACGAGGGGAAGGCTGGCCGGCTGCGCGCTGGCGGTGAGTTTGCTTTCCGCTGCCGCCAGCGCCGACATTCCGCGCCCGGTGCAAGGACCGCTCGGCGAGCGCGAGGTGACCGTGCTCAACGGCAGCCCGCGGCCCATCAATGAAATCTACGTCTCGCCGGAATCCGCCGACCAATGGGGCGAGGACCGCCTGGGCGAACAGATGCTGGACCCGGGCGATTCGCTCCGGCTGCATCTGGGCCGGACGCGGGACTGCATTTTCGACGCCAAGGTGGTCTACGACGACGCCAGCCGCGAGGAGACCCGTGGCCTGAACCTGTGCCGCATCCACCAGATCACATTCGACGGCAGCACCGCCACGCCCCCGCCCGAAACCGGCGCGGAGCACAACGTCATGCTGGTGAACCATGCGCGGCGGCCGATCCAGCAGGTGTTCATCTCCCCGGCCGCGGCCAACCAGTGGGGCGATGACCGCCTGACCACGGGCGTCATATCGGTGGGCGACCGGCGGGCGGTGACCTGGCACGGCGCCTGCAGCGTGGACCTGCGCGTGGTGTTCGAGAACCGTGCCGCCGAGGAGCGCCGCGGCGTCGATCTGTGCGCAACGCCGGTGCTCAGCATCGAGCCGGGCTGGACCACCGCGGACACGTTGCCGGCGGGAACCCCCGACTTGCCGGCCGCAACCGCGGCGCCGCCCTGAGAGACGGAACGGGCGCACGACCAGGCTGGCGGTCCGTAAACCCTTTATCCCTCCCACCGCGCCGCGGCTGCCATGGCTCAGCCGCCGCTGCCGCTTTTCGGCGCCAGCGTGTTCCAGGTGGAGGCAGGCGGCGGGGCGCCGGCCTTGGGGTCCCAGTGGCCGGACCGCTTCAACGCGTCGGCCACTTCCTTGGGCATGTAGGTCTCGTCGTGTTTGGCCAGCACTTCGGAGGCGCGGAACGTGCCGTCCGGCAGCAGCGCGCCCAGCGTCACCACGCCCTGCCCTTCGCGGAACAGATCGGGCAGGATGCCGGAATAGCTGACCGTGACGGCGGCGGCGCCATCGGTGATGCGGAAGCGCACCGCCGGGCGTGTGCCCTCGCGGACATGCTCGACGCTGCCGGCCTCGACCAGCCCGCCGAGCCGGAAGGTGCGGCCGTTATGCGGCGCCTTGGTGGCCAGGTCGGCGGGGGCGAGGAAGAACACCATGTTGTCGCTGAACGCCGTCAGCACCAGCGCCGCGGCGGTACCCAGGCCGAGGCCGCAGGCAAGAAGCAAAACAAGGCGGCGGTGCTTGCGGGTCATCAACGGTTCGCCCTGGGATCAATGGCGGCCAGCCGCCGCCGGGCACGGCCCATGCGCGACCAGGCATCGACCGAGAACACGGTGCCAACCAGCACGGCCAGCGCGTAGGCCGCTATGATGTAGGTCAAATGGGTCATCGCGCGTCGGCCTCCTGGGCGCGGGCCATCAGCAGGCCGCGGATGCGCCGCTCCATCACCGCAGCCCGGGTGCGGGCGAGCACGATCGCCACGAAGCCGAAGGTGAAGCCAAGCGCGCACAGCAGCAGCGGCCACAGCATGCCCACATACATGGTCGGCGCGCCGGTGAACTTGATGGTGGCGGGTTGGTGCAGCGTGTTCCACCAGTCGACCGAGAACTTGATGATCGGCAGGTTCACCACGCCGATCAGCGCCAGGATGGCGCCGGCGCGGTAGCCGCGCTGCGGGTCATCGAACGCGCGCACCAGGGCGACATGCCCGAGATAGAGGAAAAACAGCACCAGCACCGAGGTCAGCCGCGCGTCCCACACCCACCACGCGCCCCACATTGGCTTGCCCCAGATGCTGCCGGTGGCCAGGCACAGCGCGGTAAAGGCCGCGCCCACCGGGCCGATTTCGGCCGCCGCGAGGTCGGCCAGCGGATGGCGCCAAACAAGGGACAGCACCGAGCAGATGGCGAGCGCCAGATAGCCGAACGAGGCCAGCCAGGCTGAGGGCACGTGCACATACATGATCCGCACCGCGTCGCCCTGCTGCCAGTCGGCCGGGGCGAAGAACAGCCCCCAGACGAAGCCGGTCAGCGTCAGGCCCAGGCCGAGCACGGCGACGACCGGCAGGACCCGGCCGGAGATGCGCAGGAACCGTCCCGGATTGGCGAAGCGGTGCAGATTGCGGCCGGGCTGCGGCGGCGGGCTGGCGATGGTGGCGTCCACGTGGCGTGTCCTTTCGGCGGACATTACCGGTCCGGGAGGGCGGTTAGAAGCGGATGGCCGCTTGAACGGCGAAGGTCTTCCCGTAATCTCACGCCGACCCGACAAAGGAAAGCCGATGCTGTTCGCCCTGATCTGCACCGATCGCCCCGGCAGCCTGGACCTTCGCCTGGCCAGCCGCTCGGCTCATCTGGCCTTTCTGGAAACCTACCAGTCCAAGCTCGTGCATGCCGGCGCCATGCTGGACATCGACGGGCGGCCTTGTGGGTCCCTGCTGGTGATCGACGTGGGCGACCGCGCCGAGGCCGAAGGCTTCGCCGCCAGCGACCCCTACAACAAGGCCGGACTGTTCGAGAGCACCATCATCCGGCCGTTCCGCCCGGCCTTCAAGGACGGCGAGAAACTGGGCTGATGGCGGCGGAGGCGCGGCAATACTGGCTGGTCAAGTCCGAGCCCGACGCGTTCAGCTGGGACCAGCAGGCGGCAAACGGGGTGGAACCCTGGACCGGGGTGCGCAACCACATGGCGAAGAACAATCTGAAATCCATGCGTCTGGGCGAGCTGGCGTTCTTCTACCACTCGAATATCGGCAAGGAGATCGTCGGCGTGGTGGAGGTGGCGCGGCCGGCCTATCCCGACCCGACGGCCGAAACCGGCGACTGGGTGTGCGTGGACATGCGCGCGGTCGGGCCGATGCCGGTGCCGGTCACGCTCGCCGCCATGAAGGCCGACCCGGCGCTGGCGGGCCTGGCGCTGCTGCGCCAGTCGCGGCTGTCGGTCTCGCCGGTGTCGGCGGCGCACTGGGCGCATATATGCGAACTGGGAGGCTGGAGGGGGTGAGCGTGGACCTCTACGAGACCGACTTCATCGGCTGGACCGAACAGCAGAGCCGCCTGCTGCGCGCGGCGGCGGCGCAGCGGACCAACCTGACCCTCGACTGGGACCATCTGGCCGAGGAGGTCGAGGATTTGGGCAAGTCCTACCGGCGAGTGCTGGCGAGCCATGTCGCCACCGTCATCGAGCACCTGTTGAAGCTGGAATGCTCGCCCGCGCAGGAACCGCGGCGTGGATGGATCGGCTCGGTTGCGCGGGCGCGTACCCAGATCGAGGGTTGGTTGACCAGCGAGCCGGGCCTGGGCAACCGCCTGCCGGACATCCTGGCCGAGGAGATGCCCCGGACCGCGCGTCTGGTGACCACATTAATGCGCGCTTATGACGAACCCACGGACGGCGTCGCGGCCAGGCTGCAGGCGGGCGGCTACACGCTGGACCAGATCACCGGCGACTGGCTGCCGCCCGCCCCATGACCCAGCCCCACGACCCCAAACTGCGCGCCCTCTGCCGGGTGGACGATATCCGCGAGGGCGGCTCGCGCGGCTTCGGCCCCGCGCCCGGCGGCTTCACCGGCCTGTTCGCCGTGCGCAGCGGCGGGCAGGTGTTCGTCTATGTCAATTCCTGCCCGCATCTCGGCGCCCCGCTGGACTGGGCGCCCGACCGGTTCCTCTCCACCGACCGCACCCGGATCGTCTGCGCCACCCACGGCGCGGAGTTCAAAATCGAGGACGGCGTGTGCGTGCGCGGCCCCTGCCTTGGCGCCGGGCTGGAACCCGTTATGATCCACATCAAGGACGGGATGATCCTCGTGCCAGAGGATGCCGGTCTTTAGGCTCAGGCGCCATCGGCTCACCCCGGCGGCGCCGTCTTTAACACGCGTCCACGACGGGGAAACGTCAGAATGACCGACAGCCTGTTTCCGGTGAAGGCCGAGATTGCCGCGGCCGCGCACGTCACCGCCGACCAGTACAAAGATCTCTACGCCGCCGCCGCCGCCGACCCCACCGCGTTCTGGGGCAAGGAACGCAACCGCATCGCCTGGATCAAGGAACCCACGCAGGTCCTGTCGGGCGACTTCACCGGCGACGTGCGGGTGACCTGGTTCGAGGACGGCACGCTGAACGCCTCGGTCTCCTGCCTCGACCGCCACCTCGCCACCCGCGGCGACCAGATCGCCATCATCTGGGAAAGCGACGACCCCACCAAGCAGGCGCAGGTGACGTACCGCGACCTGCATGAGCGCGTCTGCCGCCTCGGCAACGTGCTGAAAAACCTCGGCGTGCAGAAGGGCGACCGGGTCTGCATCTACCTGCCCATGGTGGTGGAAGCCGCGGTCGCCATGCTGGCCTGCGCCCGCATCGGCGCCGTCCACACCGTCGTGTTCGGCGGCTTCTCGCCCGACAGCCTCGCCCAGCGCATCCAGGACGCCTCGGCCAAGGTGCTGATCACCGCCGACGAGGGCCGCCGCGGCGGGCGAAAGGTTCCCCTCAAGCTCAATGCCGACGCGGCCGTGGTGCAGTGCCCGAGCATCGAGCACGTGCTGGTGGTGACGGTCACCGGCGGCGACGTGCCGTCCAACCCCGCGCTTGACAAGTCCTACGAGGACCTCACCGCCGCCGCCTCGCCCGACTGCCCGCCCACCGAAATGAACGCCGAAGACCCGCTGTTCATCCTGTATACCTCCGGCAGCACCGGCAAGCCGAAGGGCGTGCTGCACACAACGGGCGGCTACATGGTCTGGGCCAGCTTCACCCACGAACTGGTGTTCGACTACAAGCCCGGCGACATCTACTGGTGCACCGCCGACGTGGGCTGGGTGACCGGCCACACCTACATCGTGTATGGCCCGCTGGCCAACGGCGCCACCACGCTGATGTTCGAGGGCGTGCCGACCTACCCCGACGCCGGCCGCTTCTGGCAGGTGGTGGACAAGCACCAGGTCAACACCTTCTACACCGCCCCCACCGCCATCCGCGCCCTGATGCGCGAAGGCGAGGCGCCGGTGAAGAAAACCTCGCGCGCCAGCCTGCGCCTGCTCGGCAGCGTCGGCGAGCCGATCAACCCGGAAGCCTGGCTGTGGTACCACCGCGTGGTGGGCGACCATCGCTGCCCGATCGTCGATACCTGGTGGCAGACCGAAACCGGCGGCATCCTGATCAGCCCGCTGCCCGGCGCCACCGCCCTGAAACCCGGCTCGGCCACGCTGCCGCTGCCCTCCGTGGTGCCGGCGATCCTCGACGGCGAGGGCCATGAACTCACCGGCGCCACCGAGGGCAATCTCTGCCTGAAGCAGCCCTGGCCCGGCATGATGCGCACCCTGTTCGGCGACCACGAGCGCTTCGTGCAAACCTATTTCTCGACCTTCAAAGGCTACTACTTCACCGGCGACGGCGCCCGCCGCGACGAGGACGGCTATTACTGGATCACCGGCCGCGTCGACGACGTGATCAACGTCTCCGGCCACCGGATGGGCACCGCGGAAGTGGAAAGCGCCCTGGTGGCCCACCCCAAGGTGGCCGAGGCCGCCGTGGTCGGCTTCCCGCACGACATCAAGGGCCAGGGCATCTACGCCTACGTGACCCTGAAAACCGGCGAGGAACCGACCGAGGCGCTGCGCAAGGAACTGGTCGCCTGGGTGCGCAAGGAAATCGGCGCCATCGCCGCGCCGGATGCCATCCAGTGGGCGCCCGGACTGCCGAAAACCCGCAGCGGCAAGATCATGCGGCGTATTCTTCGTAAGATCGCCGCCAATGAAACCGATGCGCTGGGGGATACGTCCACCCTGGCCGATCCGGCGGTGGTGACGGATCTGGTGGAGAACCGGGTCGGATAAAAGCAAGGGTAGTAAGGCCAGGGCTCTGCCCTGGACCCGGCAGGGGGCGGTGGCCCCCTGCACCCCTTTACTATTCGGCTCCCGCGCGCCTACCCTTGATTTATGGACGACGCGGTGAACCCAATATCGGCACAAACGGACTGGCAGGATGCCCTCGCCAGGAGCGAAGCACAGCTTGCCGCCGGGCAGACAGTGCCGGCAGAACCCGTCATCCAGCGGCTGCGCGAAAGCACCGCCCGGCTTGATGCAGCACGGGCGGACAACCCACAGAAAACGGTCGCCAACAGCCGTTGATTGCCTTCACGCCGGAAGCCGAGCGACAGGTCGATGACCTCCGCCGGCATGACGAAGACAGGGAGCGCATCGACGCGATCCGCGCCCTCATCGTCGCGCTGGAGCAGGCCATGCAACAAATCGAGGACACACCGGAAGCCGGGCTGGCGGCGCCACGCCCGTATCCCGGGCTTGCCCGGCCCGGCCGAGCGTGGATCAAGTCGGGACGATACTGGATCGCCTACAGCACCACACAGCCGCCGGTCATCGTCGGCGTTTTCTTCGACGCAGCCGACATTCCGCGCCGGGCATAGAGCCGGTTGCTACTGCCGCAGCGTCGAAACCACGTCGGCGATCCCATTCACGCCGATCTGCACGCCAATACACAGCAGCAGAAACGCCGACATCCTGGAAATGGTGCGCCGCCCGGTCTCGCCCACCAACCGGTTGAGCCGGTCGGCCGAGCGATAGGCCACCCAGACACACAGCGCGATCGCCAGCGCCGCGGCGGAAACGCCCAGGAAAAACCCCAGCAGCCCCTGCCCGCTCACCGGCCGCTCGGCGCCCAGCGCAATGGCCACCGAAATCGTGCCGGGGCCGGTGGTGAACGGCATGGTGAGGGGAAAAAACGCCACCTCATCCACCCGGCCGACGCGCGATTCGGCCTGCTCGGTCTTGCGCGCCTCCTGCCGCTCCGGGGCGTTCAGCAGGTCCCAGGCCCGCAACGCCACCACCGCGCCGCCGGCGATGCGCAGCGCGCCCAGCGAAATGCCGAAGAAATTCAGCACATAAGCGCCGCCCCACAGCGCCGCCAACATCACCAGCAGCGAATACAGCGCCACCCGGTTCGCCAGCCGCGCCCGCTCCCCCGCCGTGAAGCCGGTAGTGACCTCGTTGAAGATGAACGCGGCCCCAGGTGGATTGACGATGGAAAAAAACGCCGGGAAAGCGAGGAGGAAGGCGGACGTGGCGGTCATGGGGCCTCGCGGGCGGGCGGTCAGAACGCGCCCAGAAAATCCCGCTTGCCCACGTCCACGCCATTATGCCGCAGGATGTTGTACGCCGTCGCGCAATGGAACGCGACGTTGGGAATGACAAAGCCGATCAGATAGCGCTGCCCGGTGAACCGCAGCTCGCCCGAGCGCATCGTCAGCACGATCTCGCGCGCCTCGCTGCCGTCGATCTGCTCGGGCGTGAACCCGTCGATGAAGTCCAGCGTGGTCGCGATCCGCGCCTTCAGATCGTCGAATGTCTTTTCATCATCCGCCCAGCTCGGCACCTCGGCCCCGGCCAGCCGTGCGACCCCGCCCTTGGCCATGTCGGCGGCGATCTGCACCTGCCGGCTCAGCGGGAACATGTCGGGCGCCAGCCGGTCGTTGATCAGCACCGACGGATCAACACCTTTCGCCGCACAGAACGCCGCTCCCTTGTCCAGCACCCCCGGCAGCGCGCCGAGCAGCGACCGGAACAGCGGCACAGATGCTTGATACATCGATATGGTCATGGCCTATAAGCTCCCCCCGCGCCGCCCGGCGATCGCCCCCAGACGTAGCCGCAGCGCATTCAGCTTGATGAAGCCCTTGGCATCGACCTGGTCGTAGGCGCCCTGGTCGTCCTCGAAGGTCACGTGCTGCAGGGAATACAGGCTGTTCGGACTCTCCCGGCCGATGCAGGTCACGTTGCCTTTGTATAGCTTCATCCGCACCCGGCCGCTGACCGATTTCTGGCTCTCGTCGATCAGCGCCTGCAGCATGCGCCGCTCCGGGCTGAACCAGAACCCGTTGTACAGCAGCTCGGCATAGCGCGGCATCAGGCTGTCCTTCAGATGCGCGGCCTCGCGGTCCAGCGTGATGCTCTCGATGCTGCGATGCGCCGCCAGCAGGATGGTGCCGCCCGGGGTTTCATACACGCCGCGGCTTTTCATGCCGACAAAACGGTTTTCCACCAGATCGAGCCGGCCGATACCATTGGCGCGGCCCAGCGCGTTGAGCTTCGTCAGCAGCGACGCCGGCGACAGTTTCTCGCCGTCGATCGCCACCGGGTCGCCGTGTTCGAAATCGATGGCGATCACGGTCGCCTGGTCCGGCGCGTCCTCCGGGCGGATGGTGCGCTGATAGACGATCTCGTCGGCCTCCACCGCCGGGTCCTCGAGGATTTTGCCCTCCGACGAGGAATGCAGCAGGTTGGCATCGACCGAAAAGGGCGCCTCGCCGCGCTTGTCCTTGGCGATCGGAATCTGGTGCTGCTCGGCGAAGGCGATCAGCTTCGTGCGGCTGGTCAGGTCCCATTCCCGCCACGGCGCGATGATCTTGATGTCGGGCTTGAGCGCGTAATAGCTGAGCTCGAAGCGCACCTGGTCGTTGCCCTTGCCGGTGGCGCCATGCGCCACCGCATCCGCGCCCACCGCCTCGGCGATTTCGATCTGCCGCTGGGCGATCAGCGGCCGGGCGATCGAGGTGCCGAGCAAATACTGGCCCTCGTACAGCGCATTGGCGCGGAACATCGGGAAAACAAAATCGCGCACGAAGGTCTCGCGCAGATCGTCGACGAAAATCTCCTTCACCCCGAACATCTCGGCCTTGCGGCGGGCCGGCTCCAACTCCTCGCCCTGGCCGAGATCGGCGGTGAAGGTGACCACTTCGCAGCGGTAAGCGGTCTGCAGCCATTTGAGAATCACGCTGGTGTCCAGCCCGCCCGAATAGGCGAGCACCACCTTCTTCACGTCCTTGACTTGCATAGGCGGGCACTCCGGGCCAGTTCAAAACCCGGAGGTAGCGCCGCACATGGCGGTTGCGCAAGCCGGCCGGTCCCGTCCCGCATCGCTTCATTTCGTCATCAGAGGCCGCCATACGCCCCCTCGTGCTCGCCATCCTGCTGCTCGCTGCTGCGCCCGCGCCGGCTCAGGGGCCGGCGGTGCTCGACCTCGCCGCCCTGCCGTCGCTGGGCGCCGATTGCCGCAGCCTCTACGCGCAGCGCTTCCTGCTCGGCAATCTGCCGCGCGCCTTCGCCATCGGCGCCGGTGGCCAGTGCGGCGGACGCTGGGGCGCCGCCTCGGCCGACGCGGCGCGAGAGGGCGCGCTGAAGAACTGCGCCGACACAGGCGGCACCATTTGCACCCTGTATGCCGAAGACCTCGAAATGGTCTGGCCGGGCCGCCCGAAACCCGTCCGCCCTGCCCCGCCGGGACCGCTGCTCGCCGGCGAGGGCTGGGCCTTCGTGCCGGACGAACGCTTCTTCTGGCAGGGCCCGGAAGCCGCGCGCGGCGTGGTGGTGTTCGCCCACGGCTACAGCGGCACCGATCGGGCGGTCGACAATGCCGCGGCGCAGCCGCCGCCATTCATCCGCGCCTTCAACAACGCCGGCTTCGACGTGGTCCGCTTCGCCCGCGAATGGCGCTATGACTACCGCACCGACGAGATGGCCCGGCACCTGCGCGAGGGCCTGGCCGACATGCGCCGGCGCGGCTGGAAAACCCTGGTCCTCGCCGGCCAGTCGCGCGGCGCCTGGAACAGCCTGCAGGCGCTCGACACGCCCGGCCTCGCGGACACCGTCATCGCCATCTCGCCGGCCATGAACGGCACCTATTCCGGCGCCCAGATCCTGATGGGCAACCCGAATCTGTGGATCATCGCCAGCCACGCCCACGCCCCAAGCACCAGAGTGGCGTTCGTGCAGTTCCGCGACGACCCGTTCTACACCGACGGCGACGAACGGGTGTCGATCATCCGCCGCCTGCAGGACAAAGTGGCGGCACTGCTGGTCATCGACCGGCCGGACGGAATTGCCGGCCACGGCGGCGGCGGCACCGCCCCCTTCGCCGAACGCTATGGCGCCTGTCTGTTACGCTTCGCCACCGCGGCGGTGGCGCCGCCCTCCTGCTGACAGCCTCACCGTCGCCTCATTTAGAGGCTGCCATCGCTGGGACGAAGACGGGGCAATCGGGTAAAGGAAGCAAGCAAAGGCCAGGGCTCTGCCCTGGACCCGCCAGGGGCCGGGAGGCCCCTGGACCCCACACGTTTTACACGGTGGGCGGTGAGGGGTTGCTCCAGCACGTTCGCGATGCGTTCGTCTGCCAGACAGCCCTGCCGGCACAACGAACGCCGCATCGATGTCAGTGCATCGGCACGATTTCGATGGCGAATGCTTCCTGGTAGACGATGTCCACCTGATCACCCACGCTCAAGCCGCGCACGAACTGCTGCACCTGCGGGTTCTTCGGGACGACCGTGCGGACGATGTTGCCTGGCCCGACGAAGCTGACGCTGCCGGTGGCCGGATCGAGCGCCGTGATGGTCACCCGCCCCTGGCGTACCCGCGTGACCTCCCCCCCTGGGAGTGCTGCCGTCTCGTTACGCGCGGCAAACGTCACGTCCATCGGCTGCGGCGCGGCGGAGAACGGCCGGGCCATCTGGGCGGCGAGCGCCTGATAATAGGTGACGACCACGCGGTCGCCGGCATGGATTTCGTTGAGGCGCTGCACGCGCGGGCTGACGATCATTGTCACCAGCGCGCCGGACTGGGCGCCGGAGTTGCCGCGCAAGAGGATTTCGCGGACGACCGGATCAACGGTCTCGACGACCGCCTCAATGGTGGTGGTCTGCTCGGTGTTGACCGATTGGCAGGACGCGAGCAGCGGGAACGCAAGCATCCCCAGCACAGTCGAACGGCGGTTCATCATCGCGCATCCAGTATCTTTGCGGGCAAAGAACTTTCAGGCCGGGCCGCCGGTTTGTCAACCGCGGCCAAGGCCCGCACAACGTCAATCAGACCGGGACTTCGGTCAGAACGGATTGATGCGCTGGAGCTCGGGCTCGCGGTCTATCCACTGGTGTTTCAGGGCACCGGCGACATGCAGGGCGAATAACCCGTACAGCAGGTAGCCGAACCAGAAATGCACGCTGCCGAGCAGCGTATGCGCCTTCTCCTTCACCGCCGGGTCGAGCCCCTCGATGAAGCCGATGCGAAACCATGGCACCACGCCGAACAGCGTCAGCGGATGCGTCGCCGCGTCTTTCCAGGCGGAATCGTGCAGCCAGCCGGTGACCGGCAACGCGAAAATCCATACGTAAAGAAGAAAATGCACCCCATGCGCGGCCAGCCGCTCGCCGCGCGCATAGGTGTGCGGCAGCTTCGGCGCCGGGTGCGAGAACCGCCACAGCAACCGCATGACGGCCAGCCCCAGCACGGTGATGCCGATGGATTTGTGGGTGTCGATCATCGGCCGCACCCAATCGTCCGGCACATGGTTCGCCCATACGCCCAGAACGACATTGGCCACGATCAGCAGCGCGATCAGCCAGTGCAGGATGGCGGCGGTGCGGGTGTAGCGGGCGGGAATGAGCATGCGGCGGACCCGTGCGTGGTTGCTGGCCTGGCAGGACACATCACATGTGGGCCGACATATGCAATTCCGGAAGGACACCGCGCGACGATGCTGACCCTGGAAGACGTGCGCCGCGCCGTCTCGCCGCGCTTCGCGCCGCCGCCCACACCGCTGCGCAGCGCGCTCATCCACGGCGGCGTCACCGCCTTGTGGCTGGCGCTGCTGGCCCGCGCCTGCATCGCCGACGGGCCGCTCGCCTGGTCCACCGGCCTGGTGCTCGTCGGCTACGACACATGCCTGCTGCTGTTCGTGCTGTGGCAGACCCTTCCCCTCGCCCGCCGCGCCGCGGTGCCGCCGCCGGGCGCCGCCCCACCCACGCTCGGGGTGATTGTCGCGACCCATAACGAGGCAGCGGTGCTGCCGCAAACCCTCGCCGCCCTGCTGGCACAGGGCGATCCGCCACAGGAAATCCTGATCGCCGACGACGGTTCGACCGACGGCACCGCGCGCCTGCTGGCCGAGCGCTACGGGCTGGCCCCGCCGGCGCCCGGCGGCGTCAGCGACGTGAGTGCCGCTTATCCAACACTGCGCTGGCTCCGCCTGCCGCATGGCGGCAAGGCACGGGCGCTGAACGCGGCGATTGCCGCCATCGGCACCGAGGTGGCGATGACGGTGGACGCCGACACGCTGCTCGACCGCGACGCGGTCGCGGCGATGCGCGCGGCCTTCGCGGCCGACCCGTCGCTGGTGGCGGCAACCGGGCTGCTGGCGCCGGAATGCGGGCCGCGGCTGGACGGGCGGCTGCTGCAATGGTTCCAGACCTATGAATATATTCGCAATTTCCTCTCGCGCTCCGCCTGGATGCGGGCCGACGGGCTGCTGCTGATTTCCGGCGCGTTCGCCGGCTACCGGCGTGGCGCGGTGCTTTCGGTGGGCGGGTTCGATCCCGGGTGTCTGGTGGAGGATTATGAACTGATCCACCGGTTGCGCCGCAGCGGCGTGCAGCGCGGGCTGACCTGGCGCACCGCCGTGCTGGGGGAGGCGCGGGCCCGCACCGACGCGCCGGCCACCATCCCCGCGTTCCTGCGCCAGCGCCGCCGCTGGTTCGGCGGTTTCCTGCAGACCCAGTGGTGGTATCGCGACATGGTTGGCGATGCGCGGTATGGCCGGCTCGGCACGCTGATGTTGCCGGTGAAGGCGATGGACACGTTGCAGCCGCTCTACGGCCTGACGGCGTTTGTGCTGTTGCTGGCGTATCTGGCCACGGGCCGGCTGGCGGTGGCGTTGCCGGTGGGCGGCGTGATCGGCGCCAAGATCCTGCTGGATTTCAGTTTGAATCTCTGGTTCGTGCATCTCTATCGCCGCTGGTCCGGCGGGCGCACGCGCGCCGGTTTCGGGGGGGCGTTCCTGGCGGCTCTGCTGGAGCCGTTCACGTTCCAGTTGCTGCGGCACACCGCCGCGGCCTGGGGCTGGGTGGTATTCCTGACCGGCCAGGCCAGTTGGGGCCACCAGCGCCGCCAATGGATGCTCGCGCGTGCAAGTTCTTAACGAATGGGTTCCAAGGGCCTTTCGGCCGTTGCGCCGAAGGCGCGCTGCGCGCGACGCGGGTCCGGGGCAGCGCCCTGGCCTTGCTTGCTTAACCGGCAATCCGCCTTACGATGCCAAGCATGGCCCCGCACGCTGAAGACCCCGCGATTGCCGACCTGATCGCCGCGCGCCCGCATTTGTCGATGCATGCCATGGACGGTCTGCTGCTCGACCAGGTGCCGCTCGCGCGCATTGCTGACGTCCTCGGCACGCCATGCTGGGTGTATTCCGCCGGCACGATGCGCGCGCGGCTGGCTGAGCTACAGGCGGCCCTGGCCGGCCTTGCGCGGGTGCATTACGCGGTGAAGGCGAACGATCATCTCGCCGTGTTGCGGCTGATGGCGCAGGGCGGGGCCGGTGCCGACGTGGTGAGCGAGGGCGAGTTGCGCCGCGCCCGCGCGGCCGGCGTTCCCGCGCAGGACATCGTGTTTTCCGGCGTCGGCAAGACGGTGCGCGAGATCCGGCTGGCCATTGCCGAGGATATTCTGCAGATCAACCTCGAAAGCGCCGAGGAGCTGGAAATTGTTGGCGCGCTTGCCGCGTCGCTGGGGCGGGCGGTGCGGGTGGCGTTGCGCGTCAATCCCGACGTGGATGCCGGCACGCATGCCAAGATCACCACCGGCACGGCGAAGGACAAGTTCGGCATTGCGTTCGGCGAAGCGGCTGAGGTTTACGCCCGTGCGGCGAGAATGCCGTGGGTCGAGCCGGTCGGGCTGGCGTTGCACATTGGCAGTCAGATCATGTCGATGGCGCCGTACCGCGCTGCGTTCGCCCGGGCGGCCGAGCTGGTGGGGGCATTGCGCGGGCAAGGCCTTACCGTGCGGCGGATGGATTGCGGCGGTGGCCTGGGCATCGGCTACCGCGACGAGCCGGGCGCCTCGCCGGCGGCGCTGGCCGGCGCTATCGGCGCCGCGTTTGGCGGGCTTGATCTGGAGCTGATGGTCGAGCCGGGCCGCTGGCTGGTCGGCCCGGCCGGCGTGCTGCTGGCCGGGGTGGTGCTGGTGAAGGGCGGGCGTTTCGTGGTGCTCGATGCCGCCATGACCGATCTGGTTCGCCCGGCCATGTACGACGCCTGGCACGGGGTGGTGCCGCTGGGCGGGCGCGACGCGGTGGCCGCGACGGCGCCGGTCGACGTGGTGGGGCCGGTTTGCGAGAGTTCCGACACGTTCGCGCGCGGGCGCGTTCTGCCGCGGCTCGCGCCGGGCGCGCGTGTAGCCCTGTTGGATGCCGGCGCGTATGGGGCGGTGATGAGTTCGACGTACAACGCGCGGCCGCTGGCGCCGGTTGTCATGGTCGATGGCGACCGCTGGGAGGTCATCCGCGACCGCCAGGAGCACGCGGATCTCTGGGCCGGCGAGCGTGTGCCGGGGTTTATGACGTGAGCGCGCCCGCATGAGCGCCGGGCCGGCGAAGACCGCGGCGCCGCGCGAGCCGCTTCTGCCTGGCTTGCGCCGGCGGCGCGCCATGGCCCGCGCGGTGTTGTTGTTCGAACGGGTCTGGCCGGTGCTGTGGCCGCCGGCCGGGGTGATCGGGGCGTTTTTTTGCGCGGCCTTGCTCGACCTGCCGGCGGCTCTGCCGCCGATGGTGCATCTGCTGCTGCTGGTCGCCACCGGGCTGGCGGCGGCCGGGCTGCTGGTACGTGGTCTGGGACAGGTCAAGCCGCCGGGCCAGGCCGAGGCGGACCGGCGGCTGGAGCAGGACTCGGGCTTGCGCCACCGGCCGCTGACGGTGCTGCAGGACCGGCCCGCGCTGGCCGGGGCGGAGGCGCTGTGGGCGGCGCATGTGGCGCGGACGGTGGCGCAGCTCGGCCGGTTGCGGGTCGGCCTGCCACGGTCCGGTCTGGCGGCGCATGATCAGCGGGCCTTGCGCGGCCTGCTGGCGGTGGCGCTGGCAGCCTGCCTGGTGATTGCCGGCAGCGAGACCCGGGTGCGGGTGCTGCGCGCCGTGCAGCCGGCATTTGTGGCGCCGCCGGCGCCACCCGCCAGCCAGGTGCAGGCCTGGATCACGCCGCCTGGCTTTACCGGGCTCGCGCCGGTGTTTTTGAGCAACGATGGCGGGGCGGTCAGCGTGCCGGCGGGCTCGCACCTGACTGTGAACGTGACCGGCGGCAGCGGCGTGCCGAGCCTCACCCTGGCTGGCGCGTCCCGGTCTTTCGAGGCGCTGGACCGTGAGAGCTTCCAGGCCGATGTCGATCTTGCCGCCGGCGGGCGGCTGGCGGTGCGGCGCGGCGGGCGGGACATCGCCGGCTGGAACCTCACAGTGGTCGCCGACGCGGCGCCGATGGTGTTCTGGCCGCTGCCGCCGGGGCCGGCGCGCGGCGGCGGACGCACGCCGCAGACCAGGCTGCCCTGGCAGGTCAGCCACGCCTACGGGGTGACCAGCCTGAACGCCGAGCTTCGCCTGCGCGACCGGCCGGATGCACAGGCTCTGGTGGTGCCGGTGCCGCTGCCCGGCGGCAGTCCGAAATCGGCCAGGGGCACGCGGGTGCTGGACCTCACCGCGCATCCCTGGGCCGGGCTTGCGGTCATTGGCCAGCTGGTGGCGCGCGACGCGCCGGGGCTGACCGGCCATAGCGCCGAAGAGAGCTTCGTGCTGCCGGAGCGCGAATTCCAGAACCCGGTGGCACGGGCGCTGGTGGACATCCGCAAGCAACTGACCTTGAAGCCCGACGACCGGCTGACGCCGGCGCAGGACATCGACCGGCTCTCGACGCTGACCGAGGTGTGGGACAACGATACCGGGGGATTCCTCAACTTGCGTGGCATTGCCTCGCTGCTGGCGCGCGGCTACGGCAGCGCGGCGGTGGACGAGGCGCAGGCGCGGCTGTGGGAGCTGGCGATCCACCTGGAGGAAGGGGCGACGGAGCGCACCGCGGCGGCGCTGCAGCAGGCGCGCCAGGCGCTGCACGAAGCGCTGGAGGCACAGCAGCGCGGCCAGAATACCGATCCGGCGGAACTCGACCGGCGGATGAAGGATGTGCAGGACGCCTTGCAGGACCACCTGCTGGCGCTGTCGGAACAGGCGCGGCGCAATCCCGAGTTGCAGGCATTCGACCCCGACGTCCACCGGCGCGACACCGCGGACATGCAGCGTCTGGCCGGGCAGATGCGCGACGCCGCGCGTGCGGGGCAGATGGACGCCGCGCGTAACGAATTCGCCGAGCTGGAGCGGATGCTGGATGAGATGAAGAACATGCCGCCGGACCGCGGCCGCATGACCGCGCGCGAGCGCCAGCGCGCCGAGCGGCGCGAACGGGGGCAGCAGCAGATGAACGCGCTGCAGGACATCGTCCAGCGCCTGGGCACGCTGCTGGACCATGCCGAAAGCCGCGGCAATACCGGTGCCAACCCGTTCGGACCCGGGTTGCGGCGGCCATGAAGCGGGGCATCCTGCTGGCCCTGCTGGCGGTCGCGGTGGCCCCGGCTGCGGTGCACGCGCAGGCGCCGCAGACCCCGGCCGCCGTGGCCGCCGAGCCGCAGCGCCAGGGCGACAGCCGCACCCAGCAGGCGCTGCGCCGGGTGCTGGGCGTGCTGATGCAGCAGTTCGGCGACCTGACCGGCAAGGTGCCGGAGAGCCTGAACGATGCCGACATCGCCATGCGCGAGGCGGCGCGGGCGCTGGGCAGCGGCGATGATCCCGCCGCGGCGGCGGCGATCCAGAAGGCGATCGAGGCGCTGCAAAAGGGCGGCCGGTCGATGGGCCAGCAACTCGCCCAGCAATTCGGCCGCCAGCAGGACCAGGGCGGCAGCGAGGATGACGACGACGACGAGGGCGATGACGGCGACGGGCAGATCGCCGGCGGGCTGGATGGCTCGCAGCCGGGCGACGGCCAGGACGGGCCGGGTCAGCAATATGGCCGCCCCTGGAGCCGGGACGGCCGCCACCCCGGCGAGCGGCATGCCGATGAGCGCCGCGACCCGCTCGGCCGCAGACTGCGCGACGAGGGCACCGGCCAGAGCCCGGACGAAGGGGGCGTGCGCGTGCCAGACCAGATGGAGCAGGCGCGCGCGCATGACATTCAGGAGGAACTGCGCCGCCGCGAGGCCGAGAAGAGCCGGCCGCAGCCCGAACTCGACTATATCGAGCGGCTGCTGCGGCAGTTCTGACCGGCGCCGGCAAACCCGGCTCGGGCGGGCCGGCGCAGGCGGCAACCCGGGCGGTGATGGCGGCGTATTCACGCCAATGTGCGCCAATAACGCCACGCTGACACAAATCAAAATTGCCGCTCCTTGACGCCACTGCTGCGGCAAGGCCCGAACAAGCGCGGCTTCTTTTATTGGCCCCACCGATTTTCCGGCCTTTGGCTGGCCCGGGACGGCGCCATGGCCTAGCCCGCATGACGCGCATCTTTTGCGCGGACAGCTATAAGACGGCGAGTTCTGCCGGTACACCAAACTCACCACGGGATCTGGATCGATCGGTTGCGACCGGAGCGCGATTCGCGCTAATGATCCACACGCTGCCGAAGGCTCGCAGACGAACCACAGCAGGTGCGACATGACGATTGAAGCGGATCTGACATCGGCTGAAACGCTGGACTCCGCCCTGGCACGGGCGGCGGAGGCATTGGCGCGGGGCGACCAGGAGACGGCGGTCCGCATTCTGCAGACCGAGATCCCCGAACGGTTTGCCGGCGACGAGCAGGCGTTCGCCCGCAGCGGCGACCTGCTCAATCAGCTGAAATGCTTCGACGAAGCGGAAGATGTGCTGCAGCGGGGCCTGCAGAGCGTCCCCCACGGCCGCTGGATCGCCTATAGTTACGCCAGTGTGGCGCGCACGCGCGGCGACCTGCCGCTCGCCCTGGAACGGTTCACGGCGACCCGCGACCGGTTCCCCGATTTCGGCACCGTCAATTCGGACATCGTGGGATTGCTGATCGCCCTCGGCCGGCTCGAGGAAGCGGAGGCGGTGGCCTCCGAGGCCAGGGACGCGTTCCCGGGCGCATTCTGGGTCGCCGAGGCGCATGCCGGCGTGGCGGAGGCGCGGGGCGAGCACGCAACCGCGCTGGCGCGCCGCCAGGCAGCCCGCCTGACCTGGCCGGACGACATATTCCTGGTGGCCGGTGAGATGCGGGCGCTGATCCGCCTCGGGCGTTTCGCCGAGGCGGGGTATCTGCTGGCCTCGGCGCATAATCCGCCCGCCGGGCCGGAGCTTTGGCGCGAGGCCGCCCAACTGGCCGAGCAGGCCGGCGCCTGGGCGTTCGCAGCATCCTGGTGGGAGCAGTTCCGCACCGCGCGGCCGGACGAGGTGGCCGGCTATGCCAATGGCGCGCGCGCGCTGCTGCGGAGTGGCAATGCCGAGGATGCGCGGCGCGTTTTCGCGTTTGCCCGGGACCGGTGGCCGGATGCCGTCGAGCTCGCCGCGGTGCAGGCCGAACTGCAAGCCGCCGCACCCGCCGAGCCCGCAGCCGCGGAGCCAGCCCCGTCTGCGACGCCGGCGGAACCGGCGCCAGCGGCGGACGTGCAGGTCGCTGGCGCGGAAAAGAAGCTTCCCCCCGCGCGGCCGGCCAAAGTTTTTGGCTGGCTTGGCTGGTAGTGGGAGAACAGAGGCGGCCGGCAACGCCGACGACAGCCGGCCGATACAGGTGCCGGTTAACACAAAGAGCGAGAGCGCGCTGACCGTTTACGGTCAGCGCGCTCTCGCCGCCGCTTGCAGGCTTCGCGCCGGCGCGCGGTCGCCGGTACCGCGTCCTTAGGCCACGTGTCTGCAACCGCCGGCACTTCCCTGGATCATCGCGCGTTTGTTGCAAGATCGCAGAATATGACGCCGTTATTGTCGATGCCCGGCAAAGACCATGCGCACCCCCGCAACGGCCGTCGCAAAATCTGTAAGGACGCGGCGCCAGCTGGGCGTAACGATGGCCCAAGCAAATCAACCGCAGCAACATTCCATGAGATTTGCAAGACTGGCTGACCAATTAAGCAACCGGTCCGGTGGCTAATGCTTCCCCTGGCCGCACAACTCACCTAGATTAACCCGCAGATGCCGTGCGGGCCGGCGTCCGTGGAGGGCTTGGTTCGATGACTGCGTTGCTGACCGGGGCTGCGTCGCTGACCGGCGTTCGCTTTCCCCTCACCAGGCCGGTGATGCCGAAGCCGGAGCATTGGCTGCCGTACCTGACCACGTTGTACGATCGGCATTATTTCACCAATTTCGGCCCGAACGAACAATTGCTGTCCCGCCGCATCGCCGGGCGGTTCTGTGCCCCCGGCGGTGAGGCGGTGCTGACCTGCAATGCCACCGCGGCGCTGACGGCGGCGCTGGTGGCGCTCGGCGTGCGCGGCAACGTCGCCATCCCTGCCTTCACCTTTCCCGCCACGCTGCACGCCGTCATCGCCGCCGGCTGCCGGCCGGTTCTGCTCGATGTCGATCCGGTCACCTGGGAACTGAGCGCCGAGATCGTTGCCGAGGCGATGCGCCGGTGCGACATCCACGCGCTGATGCCGGTGCGGGTATTCGGCTTTGTCCGCGACCATGCCGATCTGCTGGCGCTGGCGCATCGGCAGGGCGTTCCGGTCATCTTCGACTCCGCCGCCGCACTCGGGCATGTGCGCTTCCCCATTTCCGACGCCGACCAGAATTATGTCGAAGTGTTCTCATTGCACGCAACCAAGTCGTTCGCGGTCGGTGAGGGCGGCGCGATCCTCTGCCCGCCGCGCATCGCCCGCGATGTCCGCCGCGTGCTCAATTTCGGGCTGAACGCGGACCGCTCATTCGGCGACGGCATGAATGCGAAGATGAGCGAGTTCCAGGCGGCCGTCGGCCTGGCAGCGCTCGACATGCTCGACCCGTTGCTGGAGCGGCGGCGCCAGGTGGCCGCGGCCTATACGGCGCATTTCGCCCGGCTGG
Source organism: uncultured Alphaproteobacteria bacterium (assembly GCA_963714255.1). Classification (GTDB taxonomy): domain Bacteria; phylum Pseudomonadota; class Alphaproteobacteria; order Acetobacterales; family Acetobacteraceae; genus Rhodovastum. The sequence goes on along the minus strand of CAVQNU010000030.1, from coordinate 34,283 downwards.
ACGGCGTGGCGCTCGCCCCCGACACGCAGTTTTGTCCCTGGTCGGTCTACCCTGTGCTGACCGCCGCAGGCACCGACGTGCCGGAGGTGGTGAGCGCCGCGGCGAAGGCGGGCCTGCAACTGCGCCGTTACTATCATCCCTCGCTGGAACGCGGGTATTGCGGCACGATGGTGACGCCGCTCATTCCCGGCGGCGATCTGCCGGTCAGCCGGCGGATCAGCGAAGGAATGCTCTGCCTGCCCGTCTATGCCGACATGACCGAGGCGGAACTGGCCTGGATCATGCCGGTTCTGACCGATCTGTTCGCCACGACGGCCCCCTTCGCCGCCGCGACAGCAACCGTCTCACGCGCGGGGTGACATGACCAATCTCGGACCGCAATTTCTGCCCGATGCGACGTTACGGAGCCTGCCATTCGCCCGGCTTGGCCATAACGTCCTGGTGCACGAGCGGGTCAACTTCATCGCCGTCGAGAACCTCTCGATCGGCAACAATGTCCGCATCGACGCCGACGTCACAATCATCGCATCCGGACCGGTGAGAATCGGCAACTACGTTCATATCGGCGCGCAGTCCTACCTCGCTGGCGGTGCCGGCATCGACATGCGCGACTTTTCGGGACTGTCGCAGAACGTCAAGATCTACTCGACCAGTGACGACTATTCGGGCCGGCACCTGACCAATCCGACGGTGCCGCATGCCTATCTCGGCGTTGTGCGCGGCGCCGTGCTGCTCGACCGTCATGTCATCGTAGGGTCCGGCGCGGTGATCCTTCCCGGCGTGACGGTCAGCGAAGGCTGTGCCATCGGCGCCCTGTCGCTGGTCAGGCGCAGCGCCGATCCGTGGGGAATCTATTCCGGCGTGCCCGCCCGGCGGGTGGCCGAACGGAGACGCGACCTGCTTGTGCTGGAAACCGCTTTGCTGGCCGGCCAGCCGCCGCCGCGTGAGGTGCCCGGCCAATAATCTGCGGCACCCGCTCAGCGGGCAGAGCGGCGCGGATGCCTGCCTCCCGATCAAGCTGGCCGGCGTCGGGTGGAGTGGATATATGACGGCACCACGCTACCGTGTGGTTTGCCAGCCACATCACCGAAAGGCACCATCGATGCTGTTCGTCTTTGCGCCCCGCCCGAACGTCATCCAGCAGATCGGCCATGGCAAAGTCGGCAGGATGGCCGAACTCGGCGTGCTGGAAGGTGAGTTCTCACTGCACTGCGTGCAGACGCTCGCCCCAAAATTCCTGGCGCTGGTCGATATGTGGGACGCCGATGGAATCCGCATCCTCCTGGAAGAGGCGCCGCAGAACGCGCACATCAGGAGCATCTACAATGACTACTTCAGGGGAAACCCGAAGGAAATGCTGGAGTCCGCCTACCGGAAGGTCGTGGCTGAACTCGGCAGCCGGCCTGAAGTACAGATCGTGCGCAAGGATATCGCGGAGGCGGCCGACTTTTATCCCGATGCGCACTTCGACGTCATCTACCTTGACGGCACGCACACCCATGAGTTCGTGCTGCGGGATCTTTACAAATGGTACCCGAAGCTGCGCCCGGGCGGTCTGTTTATTTGCAATGATTTCTACGAATCGCCAGACGCGGCCTTGCAGAACATGGGAACGATCAGTGCCTATCAGACGTTCTCCAAGCGGTTCGGAACCCATGCGATCGCACTGTCCGCATGGCCATACTCCGATTTCTACTTTTCCAACCAACCGCATTCCGATCTTATTGACGGCTTTCTCGGGAATCTTTGGCGCACCAATTTCAACATGGTCGAATTGCCGGACGAACTGATCGGTGCGTACAGGCACCGCACGGTACCGAACAGCGGGTTGTCGACCATCCAGTTGCCCTCCTTCTTGCGATAGGCGGCAGCAGCCGCGGCCGCGCCGCCAATTACGGCGGCGACACCCCCCGCAGACGGGCCCGCCCCCGCGCATGGGCGATCCAGGCGGTCTCGACGAAGCGGACAGCGCATTCCCGGTTGTAGGCATCCGAAAACGGCGCCTCGCCAGATGCCGAGACGTAAGTCTCACGATAGCCGCGACCCAGCCGCACATAGCGCCCAACCTCGGCAAGGAATGCGGCAATGTCGGCGCAGACATTGGAGGCCGGGACGAAGTTGGTCGCGTCAGCATCGCTGAAGATCAGCACCGGCAGCCGGTCGGTAATCGCCAGCGCCATGCCGCGCCCGCCGCCTCGCTGCGGCGGGTTCACCACCAGGTCGCAGGCCTGCATCGTGGCGCGCAGGTCCTGGGCAAAAGCGATGACGCCCAGGCGCGTGCGGTCCGGCTGCACGCCGGCGCGGGCGAACCACGCATCGATCTCGTCCGGCATCTCGCCGACCAACAGCAGCGAAAGGCCCGGATACGTGACCTGCAGATCCACCAGGGCGGCGGCGAACGCGTTCGAAAGCTCCGCCTTGCCTTCGGAGAGGAGGCGGCGGGGAAACTCCTTGGCCACCACGGCCACGACATAGCCATCCTCGGCAAAGCCCAGGTCCGTCTTCGTCACCGGCGCGACAACCGGGAACGGGATCTGCGGCAGCGGCGCGAAGACGCAATGGAATTCCCGCTGGCGCTGCTCCGAGGCGGAGCCGTTGGGCACCAGCGCGTCGCAACGTCGGATGAAACCCGAGCCGTTGATGACTTCGAACTGCAACAACGGCGATAACTCATACACCGCAGTCTCGAGGAATGAGGCCTGCCGGTCGAGGCTGGTGACGCACACATCGGGCCGGAGATCGTCGAGATCGCGGGCGATCGCGCCGACATAGTCTTCGGCCGCCTCCCAGCAATTGACGTAACGGAAGTCGATGTTTTCCGCCAGTTCCCGCCCCTCCTCGCCAAAATATGCCGCCATCAGGGCGCCGAAATTGCCATCCGGCGGGTCCCAGATCGCCGGCATGCGGGCGTGATGATAGCCCAGCGTAATGCGGTACACCCGGACCTTGATCCGGGTGGCTGTGTATTTCGCCAGGATGTAAAAATAATCACAGTACAGCTTGGTCAGCGTGTTCAGCCGGTCGAACACGAAATCGTCCATGACGAACAGCAAATGCAATTCAGGCCCGGCCTGGCGCAGCGCGGCGCAGCGCTCGCGAATGCGCGCATCGATCATCGCCGCCAGTTCCCAGGCGCGCGGGCCGGGCGGCTTCTGCCGCAGGGCCGGGCGCACGTCGGCGGGAATCGGCGAACTGTCGGACAGGCTCCAGACCTCCGTCGAGACCGTCAGAAACGATCGCATGGCAACCAGCAACGGCCCGTCCAGGGCGCCGCGCGCGGCGCACGCGTCGACATACCGGGTGAGCAGGATCGTCAGGTCATCGTATTCGCCGGCGACAAACGAGAACACGATATAAAACGACAGCGCTTCGCTGGTGAGCGCCGGGCTGGGGCCAAACCTGCGGCGCAACGCTTCCAGCACCCTTCCCCTGTCCTGGAAATGCGCCACGCAGACCCGGATCAGTTTGCCGGCCTGCATTCCGAAAAACGTCTGATCCTGCAAGTGGCCGATCATGTCGGCGTAGACCTGAAACACCAACGCGATGTCGCGCTCGCCCGTGTCGGTCACGTCTTCGAATACCGGCAGCCTGCGCAATTCTGCGAAGAATTCGTCTGCGCGCACCCGCTGCAGGAGAAGCTGCATCAGATCGGCGACCGGCGTGACGAACGGCATCAATGGCCCCTCCGACCGAGTTCAGGATCGCGCTGATCTAGCCGGAATCGTAAAGAAACGAAAGCAACATTCCACCCCGGCACAGACGCCGCCGGGCGCCGGGGCCGCACGGTGCGGTCCGGCTGGGCGGCGCGCTTCGGGGTGCCGCCGGTCGCGGCGACTGATGAAACGCTGGCAGGCGCCGCGCAACCGGCTTATCCTTGATTCGCCAAACTGTTTCGGGCATGAAGGCCGTGTTGAGTTATGGCTGGCCGCATCGGTCGTAATGCTCGCGGATTTTGTACAATAAAGGCCTTCGGATAGCCAGTATTAGGTGAACCAATGGACGACGCGCCTTCGATCTTCCCCGATGACTGTCTTGGGAGGAGCTACACCGTTCGTACCTTCCGCAGCCTTGCGGCGTTGCGCGACTGGTCGGCGGGGAACCCCTGGATCCATCAGCCGGCGCTGGCGCAGCAGATCGTCGACCACGCGCTGGCGCACGGCGTCACCGGGGCGTGGGAAGGGTTTGTGCCGCCGGCGCGGGTGCGGTGCGCCGGCCCGAATTATCGCGAAACCCTGCTCGCCGACGGATTGAACCCCCGCCTGCGCGCGGTGCTCGACCTGCTGACGACCCTGCCCGCGACCGCCAATGCCGAGACGGTCACGATTTACGCGACCGAGGGCGTCACCGACTGGGCCAGCCGGCTGCGCCGGCGGTTTCCCCGGTTCGCCGGCAGCGAATACGCGCCGACCGCGGCCGAGCAGCAGCGTATCAGCCCGGTCGAACATCAGGATCTCGCCGCCCTCACCTACACGGATCACAGCTTCGACATCGCCATCAGCAACGAGGTGTTCGAACACCTGCCCGACCTGCCGGCGTCCCTGCGCGAACTCGCACGCGTGATCCGCCCGGGCGGCACGCTCATCGCCACCTTCCCGTTTCTGCCGTTCAGCGAAACTTCGCTCGTGAAGGCGCACATGTTGCCCGACGGCCGCATCGAGTACCTGATGGAAAAGGAGTTCCACGGCAACCCGATGGACCCGGACGGCGGCTCGCTGGTGTTCCAGGTGCCGGGCTGGGACATCGTTGATCTGGCACGCGCCGCCGGATTCGCGCAGGCCGAGTTCGTGCTGATCTCCTCGCGCGACGCCGGCATCACGGCAACCGAAGGCCCGGCGCTGTTCATCTTCGCCGCGCGGCCCTGACCGCCAACGCCGCCGCTGCACAGCGGCCGCTAGAACCGTTCCGTCCACGGCCGCACTTCAACCTCCCAGCTCCAGGCGCTGCGGTGCTGATGCAGCACCTGCCAGAAGGTCTCGGCGATCGCGTCGGGGTCGAGCGTGCTGTCCGGCGCCTCCGCCGGGTCGGGCCGTGCGGAAGTGCGGATCGCACCGTCGATGACGAAATGCGCCACGTGGATCCCCTGCGGCGACAGCTCGCGCGCCAGCGACTGCGCCAGGCCGCGCAGGGCGAACTTGCCCATGGCGAATGACGACGAGTTGGCGAACCCCTTCACCCCCGCGGTGGCACCGGTCAGGGCGATCGCACCCTGCCGTTTCGGCAGCATGCGCCGCGCGGCCTGTTGCGCCACCAGGAAGGCGCCGAACGCCGATACCTCCATCGCCTGCCGCACTGCCTCGGGGTCCAGTTCGGTCACCGGGCCGCGCACGCGGGCACCCGCGTTGTAGACCACCAGGTCCGGCGCGCCCTGGCGCGTCTCCACCGCGTCGAACAGGCCGGCCACCGCGTACGCGTCGCGCGCGTCGCAGGGATAGGCCGAGGCGCCGGTGTCGGCGCAGAGTTCGGCGAGCTTGCCGGTGTTGCGGGCGGCAAGGGCCACGTTCATGCCCGCGCGGGCGCACAAACGCGCGAGCGAGGCCGACAGTCCCGGCCCGGCGCCCACGATCAGGGCGGTGTGGTAGCGTGGCGTGTCCATTGGTCCCTCCCCGCATATGCGGCTTGGGATTACATGTTCCCTCCGCAGCCTGCGGGCAACGCCCACCGCCCGGACAAAAGGACCCAAGATGGACCCCACCGCCGCCCCGCAGGGCCGCATCGACGTGATTTCCGACGCCATCTGCCCGTGGTGCTGGATCGGCAAGCGCCATCTCGACCGCGCATTGCCGGTGCTGGCGGCGCAGGGGCTGCAGTTCGCGGTCATCTGGAAACCGTTCCAGCTCAATCCCGACATGCCGGCGGGCGGCGCCGAGCGGGATGCGTATCGCGTGCAGAAGTTCGGCTCGCGGGCGCGCGCGCAGGAAGCCGACGCCAAGGTGGCCGCGGCCGGCGCGGCCGTCGGGTTGGCGTTCCGCCACGACCTGATCCGCCGCACGCCCAATACTGTGGACGCCCACCGGGTGATCCGCCTGGCCGGGCGCCATGAAGTGCAGCACGCGGTGGTGGAGGCGCTGTTTCGCGGCTACTTCACCGAGGGCGCCGATATCGGCGACCACGCAACGCTGGCCAGGCTCGCCGGCAGCGCGGGGCTCGACCCGCACGCGGTTGCCGTTCTGCTGGCGGGAGAGGACGAACGCCGGGAGGTGCTGGAAGAGGACCAGTCGGCCCGGCGCGGCGGCGTGGACAGCGTGCCGGCCTTTGTGATGGGGCGCTATGTGCTGTTTGCCGGGGCGGTGCCGGCGGAGGCGATGGTGGAGGCGTTTGCGAAGGCTTGGCGGGTGATTGGGGCGGAGACAGCGTAAGAAAGGAAGGCCAGGGCTCTGCCCTGGCCTTCCTTCCTTACTCCACATGCCCCCCGAACCCCAACCGCATGGCCGAAAGCATCTTCTCGGCAAACCCATGTTCCTGCCGCGAGCGAAAGCGCACGTACAACGCCGCCGACAGCACGTTCGCCGGCACCGCTTCCTCGATCGCCGCTTCGATCGTCCAGCGGCCCTCGCCCGAGTCCGCGACATGGCCGGAGAAATTCGCCAGTTGCTCGTCCTTCGCCAGCGCCGCGGCGCACAGGTCGAGCAGCCAGGACGACACCACGCTGCCGCGGCGCCAGAGTTCAGCGATGTCGGCCATGTTCAAATCGTAGCGTTCGCCTTCGGGCAATCCCTCGGCGGCGCGGGTGCGGAGAATTTCGAAGCCTTCCGCGAAGGCCTGCATCATGCCGTATTCGATGCCGTTATGGATCATCTTGACGAAATGCCCGGCACCCGAGGGGCCGGCGTGCAGATAGCCCTGCTCGGCCCGCCTGTCGTGGCCCGCGCGCGCCGGCGACGGCGGGATATCGCCGGTGCCGGGTGCCAGCGTGGCAAAGACCGGCTCCAGCCGGTCGAACGCGTCGGCCGGTCCGCCCACCATCAGGCAATAGCCGCGGTCGAGGCCCCACACGCCACCCGAGGTGCCGGCATCGAGATACTGCACCCCGCGCCCGGCCAGGATGCCGGCGCGGCGGACATCGTCCTTGAAATGGCTGTTGCCGCCGTCGATGATGGTATCTCCGGCCTCCATCAGCGCGCCGAGCGCCTGCACGGTTTGTTCCGTCACCCCGCCCGCGGGCAGCATGACCCAGGCCGCGCGCGGCGGAAGCAGTTTGGCCACCAGCTCGGCGAGCGACCCGGACGGGGTGGCGCCCTCGCCCGCCAGCGTCTGCACGACGTCTGCATTGGCGTCGAACACCACGCATTCGTGACCGCCGCGCATCAGGCGCCGCACGATGTTGCCGCCCATGCGGCCGAGCCCGATCACGCCGATCTGCATCGCGTCCCCCTTGCTTGCGCCGGGCGGTTCAGCCCGCCAGGCAGCTCAACCCGCCATCCACCGGCAGGCACACGCCGGTAATGTAGGCCGCATCGTCGGAGGCGAGGAACACGGATGCGCGGGCCACGTCCCAGGCGGTGCCCTGGCGCCCCATCGGGCTCATGGCGTCGCGCGCGCGCATCATCGTGTCGTGGTCGTCGTACTGGCCGGCGATCTGCTCGCGGATCAGCGGCGTGTCCATCAACCCGGGCATCACCACGTTGGCGCGGATGCCTTGCTTCGCATACTGCACGGCAAGGCCGCGGGTGAAATGGTTCAGCCCGGCTTTCGAGGCGTAATAGGAGAAATACGGGTAGCGGTTGATCACCGCGCCGGCGATCGAGGAAATATTGACGATGGCGCCGCCGCCCTGGCGCAGCATCACCGGCACCACCGCCTTGCAGGTCAGGAACACGCCGGTGAGGTTGATGTCCAGCACAAGCTTCCAGCGTTCCTCGCTCACCTCATCCAGCCCGCCCATGTCGGTGATGCCGACATTGTTGTGCAGCACGTCGATGCGGCCGAATTCTGCCAGCGTGCGGGCGATGACGGCATCGATGTCGGCGGCGCGGGTCACGTCGCCGCTGAGTGCGATGGCGCTGCCGCCTTCGTCGGCGATGATGCCCTGGGTGGCTTCGGCGGCGGCGGCGTTCAGGTCCACCGCCACCACCCGCGCGCCCTCGCGGGCATACAGCACGGCGGCGGCCTTGCCGTTGCCCCAGCCCGGCCCGGCGCTGCCGGCGCCGAACACCAGGGCGGTGCGCCCCGCGAGTTTCACGACGCTTGCCTTCCGGCGGCGCGCCCCGGCGCCGGACCCGGCCGGAGGTGTCGGCTGAGCATGATATTTGTGTCTCCCAATCAGGCGACCCGGTCGCCTTTCGTCACCTGGACCGCGCGGTTGTCGACCGCGGGCAGCATCTTGCCCGGATCGCGCGTGACCACCACGTCGATCACTGTCGGTCCCGTGTTGGTCAGCCCCGCGTGTAGCGCGGGGGCGATTGCGGCGGGCTGATCGACGCGAATTCCGGTGCAGCCCAGCGCCTGGGCGACGCTTGCATAATTGGTCTCGGCCAGGTCGGAGGCATGGTAGGCGCCGGCGCCGTACATCAGGTGCTGCAGCGCCTTCACGTAGCCGGAGGCGGCGTTGTTCACCACCACCAGGGTGATATCAAGCGCCAGGCGGCGCGCCGTCTCCAACTCGCCCAGCATCATGTTGAAGCCGCCATCGCCGGTCAGGCTGACCACGCGGCGTCCGGGGGCGGCGAGCGCCGCGCCGATCGCGCCGGGCAGGCCGTAGCCGATGGAGGCGAAGCCGCGATCGGGCACGAAGCCGCGCCCTTCCCGTTTGGTGTCGTACAGCAGCCCGCCCCAATGGGCGGCGAAGCCGCCATCGGCCACCAGGATGGCGTCGTCCGGCATGGCCAGGTTCAGCTCGTGCATCAGCCGCGCCATGTTCACCGGGGTTTCGTCGCTGGTCAGGCGCGCCAGCACACCGGCGCGCCAGGCGTGCGTTTTCGCCGCAACCGACTGCGCGTACGCCTGCTGGCGGGCGTGGATGCGCGAGGCATCGCCGGCGAGGGCGGCGTGCAGGTCAAGCAGGGTTTCGCGCGCGTCGCCCCACAGGCACAGCGCCGGTTCGGCGGTGCGGCCGAATTCCTCGGCCGCGATGTCGATGTGCACGATGCGCTTGCCTGCGGGCGGCACGGTGAAGCGCTTGGTGGCGATCTCGCCCAGCTTGCAGCCGATGACGAGCAACAGATCGGCGGCGGCGATAACATCGTTGGCGATGCGGTCGTAGCGGCCGAACAGTCCGGCGCTGAGCGCATCGGTGCAGGGAATGGCGCCCTTGCCGGTCATCGTGTGGGCCACCGGCAGATTGAGCGCGCGGGCGAACTCCGTCAGGGCCTCGGCGGCACCGGAGATGTGCACCCCGCCGCCAGCCAGCACCATCGGACGCTCCGCCCCGGCCAGCAGGCTGGCGGCGCCCGCCACGCTATCGGCATCGGGGCGGCAGCGGACCGAGGGGGCGGCCTCGTTGGCAGGATCGGCGATGAAGGCGCCGTCCGGGAACCCATGGGTGGCATGCGCGATGTCTTCCGGCACGGCCACCACCACCGGACCCGGCCGGCCGGAGGTGGCGACGCGGAAGGCGCGGCGCATCAGTTCGGGAATGCGCGCCACCGATTCGATGCGGATCAGCTCCTTGCAGGCGGGGCGCAGGATGTCGGTCTGGCGGCATTCCTGCGTCATGTTCTTGCCGGCGTGGTCGCGGTGCGCGTCGCCGACGATGGCGACCACCGGCGAGCCGGCGTTCAGGGCTTCCACCAGGCCGGTGACGAGGTTGGTGGCACCCGGGCCGAGGGTGGCGTCGCACAGGCCGACGCGGCCGGAAACTTTGGCATACGCATCGGCGATGAAGGCGGCGGCGCGTTCGTCGTTGATCAGGTGGTGCTGCAGGCCGAGCCGGCGGGCGGCGTCGTAGAAGGGCAACAACTGAAACCCGCCCATGCCGAACATCGCCCCGCCATGATGCGCCTGGATCATGCGGGCGAGCGCCTCGCCGCCGGTCATTTCGTTTGTGGCCATGGTTGCCGGGCTACCCATCAGGAAGGGTTGGTCGCGTCGGGGAGGAGGGTAATGGCTTGTGCCACCGGGCATCACCCTGTTTCCCCTCCCCGTGCATCACACCGGACATGCAGGTTTCCCGCATCCGGCAGGCCCATTGCCGCGCCGCGTTACTGGGCCGGCACCGTGACCACGGGCTTGTCGGCCGGCACCGGGGACGGCGGTGTGAGCTTGGTCGGCACCAGGATCACCGGCGCGCCGGGTGCCGCCGCCTGCGTGGTCGCCGCAACTGGCGCCGGGGCGGTTACGGTCTGCAGCGACGGGGTGGTCACTGGAAGCGGCGCGGCCGTTTGGGCCGGTGCGGGGGCGGCCGGTGCGGGGGCGGCCGGGGCGGGGGCAGCCTGGGGAGCCGCAGCCGAGGCGGGAGCAGTCTGGGCAGGAGCAGTCTGGGCAGGAGCGGCCTGGGCAGGAGCGGCCTGGGCAGGAGCGGCCTGGGCAGGCGCAGACGAGGCTGGCGGCGCCGCAGCCTGTGCCGGCGTGGCCGCCGTGGCGGCAGGTGGCGGCGCATCAGACGCTGTTGTTTGCGGCGGCGCTCCCTGGGCGGGCGGTGTTCCCTGGGGGGGCGCTCCCTGTGGCGGCGTCGCGTCAGGCGCAGCCGCGGCGGCCGGCGCAGCAGCGGCGGCCGGCGCAGCCGCCGGCGTCACCGGACCGGCATTGCGCAGCGATTCCTTCGCGACATCCGGCGCCTCGGGCGGCAGCGCCACTGTGTAGTCCGGCACGATGCGCGCCTGCGACCCGACGATCACCAGCACCCGCTGCCCCACCGCCAGCGGCGGATCGTCCGTCTGGGTGACCGAGACAAGCTCCTTGTTGGCCTTGCGCACGATATATTCATACGCCTTGGTGTCGCCGGCGGCATGCTCCACGCCGGTGCCGATCAGGCTGCCGATCAGGCTGCCGCCCAGCGCGCCGAAAGCCGAGGCCGACCCGGTGCCGACCTGCGCACCGGCAATGCCGCCGGCAGCCCCGCCGACCACCGCGCCGGTGGTGCCCGACACCCGCACGTCCACCGGGCGCGCGCCAACCACCACGCCCTGCTCGGCCTTGTTGGCCTGCTGCACGGCGCCGGTATTGTAAGTGTTCGGCGAAAAATCGGGCGAGCAGCCCGGCGCGGCGAAAACGAGCACGAGCAGCGCCGCGGGTACAAACCCGGCGCGTAATGGGCGAAAACTGGCGGACCTTCCGGCCATCCTTATCCCCCGGTTGCTGACGCATGGATGCCGGCAGGCGGCATCGGCGCCTCCCCCCCCTCAACCGGTCGCGGTATGGCCGCGATCCAACCCGGGCAGAGGGCGAACCTCCCCATGCCAGCGACGTGCTTCTGCACCATCCGGCGGCAACGCGCCAGTGCGGGTTGTCATGGGTGATCTTCCGGCACGGCAGGGCCGTCCCCCGGCCCGGCGGGCAGCCTCTCAGCGGGCGCGGGCCGCTCTATCGTTTCCCGACCGGGCCAAAGCGCTGCCACCCCGGCCCTAACCCGTCAGGGCGCTCTCATTCTTTGCCACGGCAGGCCGGCTTGCTTTGTCACAGCGGGCAGGCTTGCCGGCCGGCGGTCGCCCGTCAGGTCGCTGTCGCCCTAATGGCTCACCGGGTCCACCGGCCAGGACAGGAACGGCACCGCTTCGAACGGGGTCGCTGCCGGGGCCCCGTTGCGGTCAATCAGTGCCGCCACAGAATAATTCACCTCGGCATGCCGAAGGCGCCGCCACCACTCGGGCGGCAAGGCGTCGCGCCGGAATGACGCGATATGCCCCTCGGTTGCGACATACACCGTCGCTGCATCGATCGCCACGACCCGTGCCTCGATCGAACAGGCCATACGGACCTCCTCTGCACGCCCCCCGCGTGCGTTACTTTTCTATTAATATGCCGCAATCACCTCTCTGTGAAGCGCCGAAATACACGCAACATACTCTTTTCTTGACAGTCTCCACCGTCCCGCTTGCGCTGGAGCGCCACCGCCGGCAAGACATGTGCCGTCAGAAAACCGCATGCGGTCCATCGGCCCCTACCGGCCGGACCAACGGAGGGCCGCATCACCAACCTTGGCCTGGGCGCCGCCATCCGGCCCGCGTGGATGCTCGATCCCAACTGGCTCAACGTCAACCATGGCTCCTTCGGCGCCACGCCGCGCGTCGTGCTGGCCGCGCAGAGCACGTGGCGGCACCGCATGGAAACCCAACCCGGCGCGTTCATGGCCCGCCGCCTGCCCGCGGCGCTGCACGCCGCCGCCGCCGCCCTCGGCGCCCTGACCGGCGGCGCAGCGGCCGACATCGCCCTGATCGAAAACGCCACCTCCGGCTGCAACGCCGTGCTGCATTCGTTGCCGCTGCAACAAGGCGACGAGGTTCTGATTCTCAGCCATGTCTACGGCGCGGTGCGCAATATCGTCCGCCACGTCGCCAACCGTGCCGGCGCCTGCGTGGTGGAAGCGCCGCTGCCCTTCCCCGGCACCACCGCGGAGGGAGTCCTTTCCGCACTCGCCGCCGCCCTATCGCCACGCACCCGCATTGCGGTGCTGGACCACATCACCTCGCCGAGCGCCCTGGTGCTGCCGGTCGCGCGCATGGCCGCAATCTGCCGCGCCGCCGGCGTGCCGGTGCTGATCGACGGCGCGCACGGGCCGGGCCAGGTGGCGCTCGACCTGCCCGCCATCGGCGTCGACTGGTATGTCGGCAATTGCCATAAATGGTTGATGGCGCCGAAGGGGGCGGCGTTCCTGTGGGCCGCGCCGCACCGCCAGGCCGGGCTGCACCCGGTCAGCATCTCGCATTTCTACGGCCAGGGGTTCCGCGCCGAATTCGACTGGACCGGCACCCGCGATCCCAGCGCCGTGCTGGCCGTGCCCGATGCCATTGCTTTTCACCAACAACTCGGCGGCGCCGCGCTGATGGCGCGCAATACCGCCCTGGCGGCGGAGGCCGCGGCGTTGGTCGCCCGCCGGCTCGGCGCCGAAGCCGGCGTTACCGGCGAGCTGGCGGGATCGATGGGCCTGGTGCGCCTGCCGCTTGCCGGCGAGGCCAGCCCGGCCCGCGCGCTGGAAATACGCGAGCGCCTGTTGGATGCGCGTTGCGACGCGCCGCTGCACGCGCTGTCGGGCGCGATCTGGCTGCGCCTGTCGGCGCAGGCCTACAACGAATTATCCGATTACGAGCGTCTGGCCGAGACGCTGGCCCGCGTGCTGCCGCTTCAGCGGCGGTAGGGCGACACCAGCAGCGCCCGCACCGGCAGCTTCATCAGCCCCACCGGCCCCGGCACGATCACCAGCGCATCCGGCGCGTAGTCGGTGATCAATTCGCGGCAGGCGCCGCAGGGCGAAACCACGGCGATGTCGCGGTCCGCTTCTTCCGGCTTGGGATGGCGCACCGCGACCGCGGTGGTGACGCTGCCGTCGCCCTCCAGGATCGCCCGGCCGAGCGCCACCGTTTCGGCGCAGACCTGCAGCCGCCCCACGGTTGCGCCCAGGTGCACGCCGGTCCAGATGCGCCCGTCGCCGCTGCGCAGCGCCGCCGCCACCGTGTGCCAGAACGGCCGGTAATGCCGCAGCAGCACCTGGCGCGCGGCCTCGATGAGGTCCTCGTCGGCTTGCAGGAGCGGGGTGCCCGCCAGGGCGGGGTGGTCGAACACGGCGTCTCCGTGGGCTAAGGGGGCGACAGTAGCATGGGTGGAAAGAAAGGCCAGGGCTCTGCCCTGGACCCGCCAAGGGGCAGTGGCCCCTTGGAACCCATTACTTAAGTAGCGGGGTCCAGGGGGCCACTGCCCCCTGGCGGGTCCAGGGCAGAGCCCTGGCCTTCCTTCCTTACCCCCGCCCCACCGGCAAGGGACAGCAAGCCGCCGCCGCAGCCCGAGCCAGCACCACCATCCGCCGCGCCGCCACCCCCGCCCCCGCGACATCCCCGGCCAGATGCTGCAACAGCGGATTGGACAGCACCGCCCGCGCCGCCGCGTCGATCGCCATGTCCGCCGCCGCCACCCCCGCCGCCGACATCGCCGTGCGCCGCAGCAGCGCCATCGTGCCCAGCAGGCCCGGCCGCAGCCCGTGCAACTCGGCGATTTCCCGCACCAGCCGGATGCCGCGCCAAGCCACCACCAGCGCGTCCAGCGCCGGCGAGGGCACCGCCGCGGTGGCGGCGAACACCTGCATCGCCGCGGTGCGCCCCATCGCGTCGGCGCGCTGCTGCAACCCGGCCACCACCTGCGTGCGCAGCAGCGCCAGCATGCTGTCGGGATCGTTCATCGCCTGCACCACCGGCAGCAGCGCCGCACCGTCGGGCAATTCCTCCAGCCACTCGCGCGCCGCCGCGGCGATGAAGCGCGGCTCGCCGGACTCCAGCCCGGCGCGGATGTGGTCCACTTCGCTCAGCGCGAACAGGCCGGACAGTTCGCGCCACACCCCGGTGCCGATCAGGCCGAACCCGGCGCCGGTCACCGCCAGCGCGGCCCAGCCCAGCCCGGCCGAGCGGGCAAACTCGTCGGCGACGAAATTGCCGGCCGACAGCACCGCGAGCCCGGTCACCAGCACCGTCGCCCCGCTCAGCAGCAAAGCGGCGCTCCCCATCCGGCCGCGCGGCGGCTCGATCACCGGCAGCGGTTCCGGCTCCATCCGCGCCATGGAGGCGTCTTCGAGTTCGAAGCGCGGCGTGATGCGCGAGCGGGTCACAACACATCCTCCAGCAGAAAAGCCAGCAACGCATCCAGGTTCACGTGCGGCACGCCCGCCTTGCCGCCCAGCGGCAGGCGGATCGGCTCGAAATCCGGCAGCGCCAGGAACGGATGGGTCCAGAACCCGGGCCCCGGCGGCTTGTCCGGCACCTCGCCGGGATAGGACCGCCCGGCCCGCTCCGCCCCCACCACCCGGCCGCGCACGGCGGAGACCGGGTGGCCGTCCAGCGTCCACACCACATCCTCGGTGCAGCGCACCGAGGATACCGCAAACGCCGCACTGCGCAGCCCGCCGCGCAGTGGCAGGGCGGTGACCGCGGCGGCCAGCGCCGCGAGATTGCCGCGCTGCCGCTCGGCCACGTGGTCGGATTTGGTCGCCGCGAAGGCCACGCGCGAGATGCCAAGGCCGAGCACCGCGGCAAGCCAGTCCGGCAGCAGCGCAGGCCCGCCCCAGCGCAACGCCTCGGCCACTTCGGCCAGCGCCGCGGTGGCGTCGGCAAACGCCGCCGGGCCGGCATGCAGGGCCGAGAGCAGGTCGGCGAGCACCACCAGCCGATCGACCCGGCTGAACGCCGGGGCCATGAGCTGGTCACGCACCGCCAGCACATAGGCGTCGTAGCGCTCCCGCAAAAGCTCGGTGAGCGGCCCCTCGCCGGCGGCCGGAAAGAATTCCATCCAGGGCGGCTCGGGCCCGGGCGCGGGCATCAGGAAACGGCCGGGCTGCAGCAGCGACAGGCCGGACTCGTCGCGCAACCGCTGCAGCAGCGCGCGGTAGCGGCGATGGCCTTCCCGCGCCAGCGACTCATCCGCTGGCGCCACTTCCGGCAAGGCGCGCAGGAAAGCGAGGAAATCCGCCGCCTCGCGCCGGTTCTCCACCCGCCGCAGGGCGACCGCCGACCAGGCCCCGAAGCCGAGGCCCAGCATCGGCAAATCGAGCAGCCACTCGCCCGGATAGTCCAGCAACTCCAGCCGCACCCGCTGCGGCGGCAGGGCGGCGAGCACGCCCGGCTGGCCGATCTGCAAATCGAGCGCCAGCGCGCCGACCGATTGGGTGCGCGCGGGCCAGGATGGCGGGTCGCGCGCCAGCGCGGCCAGATGGGCAGACGTGTCAAAGCGCGGCAGGTCGGCCGCCCCGGCCGGCGCCACGCTCACCCGCAGGCTGCGCCCGGCCAGCCGCGCGGTCAGCGCCGGCAGCACGGGCAGCCCCGCGCCGGCTGCCAGCAAATTGGCCGCGATCGAGGTCAGCAGCGCCGTCTTGCCGGCCCGCGCAAGCCCGGTCACACCAATGCGCACCGACCGCCGCACCGGCACCAGACCGCGTGCGGTGGCCACCCAGCCGGTCACGGCAGAGTGTCAGCCACGCTGAATAAGCTCGATCTTATAGCCATCCGGGTCCTCGACGAAGGCGATGATGGTGCTGCCGAACTTCACCGGCCCCGGCTCGCGGGTGATCTTCGCCCCGGCCGCGCGCAGGCCGGCGCAGGTGGCGGCCACGTCCGGCACGCCGATGGCGAGATGGCCGAAGGCGGTGCCGGGGTCGTATGTGTCCACGCCGTAATTATAGGTCAGCTCGATCACCGCCGCCCCGCTCTCCTCCGGCGCGTAGCCGACGAACACCAGCGTGTATTTGCCGTCCGGCACGTCGCGGCGGCGCAGTTCGCGCATGCCGAGAAGCCCGGTGTAGAACCGCACGCTGCGCTCCAGGTCGCCGACCCGGAGCATGGTGTGCAGAAACGAATACTTATCGGCCATCATTGTTCTCCCTCAGACGGATCGACTCCCAGAAGGAACAGGCCGGCCTGGTCGGCCGCCGCCACCATGGAGTCCCGCTCGGCAAGAATGGTGCCGCCGGCCTCGAACGCCACCCCGCGCAGCCCGGCCTCGGCGGCGGCGCGGATGGTGCGGATGCCGATCGTCGGCAGGTCGGCGCGCCGCTCCTGCCCGGGCTTGACCAGCTTGACCAGCACCCCGCCGGGGCCGGGCCGGCGCAGCGTGGCGGCGCGGGCGAGCATGGCGTCGGTGCCCTCGATCGCCTCCACCGCCAGCACGATGCCCTGCTGCACCACGCAGCCCTGGCCGACATCGGCGGCGCCGAGCGCGCGCGTCACCGCCACCCCGCGGGCGATGTCGGTCAGCGCCGTGGCGTCGGGGCCAGTGCGCGACAACAACCCTTTCGGGCCGACCGCCTCGGTGAGGATCTCATGCGCGCCGACGACGGCAAACCCTTCCTCCCCCAGCACCCGCACCACCGCGGCGAGCAGGCCATCATCGCCGGCGAACGCCGCGCGGCCGATGCGGGCGAGCAAGCGGGCGCCCTCGGCATCGGGGCGCAGATCGAGCAGCGACGGGCGGCGCACCGGACCGACCAGCACCAGGTCGCGACAGGCATTGCTGCGCAGCAGGTCCAGAATGCGGCCGGCGGCGCCGATGCGGGCCGGGGCATGGGGGAAGGGCGCCAGTACGGCGGGCTCGGCGAAACCCTCCAGGGCCACCAGGAAAACCTGCCGGCCGGCGGCCTGGGCGGCGGCGGCGACCCGGCCTGGCAGGGTGCCGCCGCCGGCTAGAATCCCTAGCGTCGCGGCAGCAGTCATAGAAGAAAGGCCAGGGCTCTGCCCTGGACCCGCAAGGGGGCAGTGGCCCCCTTGACCCCATTACTTAGGAACATCGGGTCCTTGGCCAGGATCAGGCGACATCATCCTCATCCTCGACCACGGCACGAATCAAACCCCGCCGGCTCGGAGCGTCGATGAAACCCAGCACCTCAGCCACCAGCGGATTGCCGCCCCAGTTCCGCCGCGCCTCCTCGACACGCTCCGCGAAAACCCCCTCGCCCCGGAAAATCAGCCGGAACGCCGCACGCACCATGTGAATCTGCGCCCGGTCATAGCCGCGCCGACGCAAACCAATGACGTTCAGCCCGGCCAGCCACGCCCGGTTGCCCATCACGCTGCCGAACGGAATCACGTCCGCCTCGACGCCGGAAACACCGCCGATCATGGCGGCCCGGCCGATGCGCACGAACTGGTGAATCGCCGCGGCGCCGCCGATCACCGCATTGTCGCCGATCTCGACATGGCCGCCCATGACCACGTTGTTGGCAATGATCACCGCATTGCCGATGACGCAGTCATGCGCCACATGCACCACCGCCATCAGCAGACAGTCCGAACCCACCCTGGTGATGCCGCTGCCGGTGACGGTGCCGCGATGGATGGTGACATGCTCGCGCACCACGCTGCGCGCGCCGAGTTCGGTTGCGGTCGGCTCGCCGGCGTATTTCAGGTCCTGCGGCGCCAGGCCGACGGTGCAAAAGGGATAGAGTTTGGCGCCCTCGCCGATGCTTGTGCGGCCGTCCACCACCACGTGGCTGAGCAACTCGGCCCCGTCGCCGATCACCACTTCGGGACCGATGGTGCAGAACGGACCGATACGTACGCCTGCTCCGATCGTGGCCCCCGGGGCCACGACCGCCGACGGGTGGATTGATGTTCCCACGCTAGCGGTCCGCAACCTTGTCCATGATCATGGCGGCATAGGTCGCTTCCGCCACCGAAATGCCATCGACACGGGCAACCGCGCTGAATTTCCACACATTGCCGCGGCTGCGCTCCTTGACGACATGGATGCGCAACTGATCGCCAGGCAACACCGGACGGCGGAATTTCGCGCCTTCGACCGACATGAAATACACCACCCGGCCCCGCGCCTCCGGGCCGAGCGATTCGACCACCAGGACGGCGGCGGTCTGCGCCATGCTCTCGATGATCAGCACGCCGGGCATCACCGGATGGCCGGGAAAATGGCCCTGGAAGAAATTCTCGTTGACCGAAACGTTCTTGATGCCCACCGCCGAGTGGCTGCGCACCATGTCGACCACGCGGTCGATCATCAGAAACGGGTAACGGTGCGGAATCGCCTGCATGATCCGCGCGATATCGACCGTGCCGATGACGTCATCGCCGCCGGCCCCGGTCGTGTCCTGGTTCGTTTGTGCCGTGGAATCCATCCCGCTCAGTCCGACGCCTTGTTTGCCGCCGGCGGTGCGCCGGCCCCTTCACTGCCGCCCTGTTCGCCGCCAGCCGCACCGGGACGCCGCCCCGCCGCCAGCCGCCGCAGCGCCAGTACCTGGCGGAAAAACTCGCGTATCGGCAGGGCGGGGCTGCCCAGCACGTCCGCACCGGCCGGAACGTCCGCCATCACGCCGCATTGCGCCCCGATGCGCGCCTTGCGCCCGATGCGCAGATGCCCGGTCAGTCCGGCCTGACCAGCCACCTGGACAAAATCCTCGAGCACCGTCGAGCCGGAAATACCGGCCTGCGAAACGATCACGCAACAGCGTCCGAGGCGGACGTTGTGCCCGATCTGCACCAGGTTGTCGAGCCGCGAGCCGGCGCCGATCACGGTGTCATGCGCTGAGCCGCGGTCGATCGTGCTGTTGGCGCCGATCTCCACGTCATCCTCGATCACCACCCGGCCGAGCTGCGGCACGGTGACGAAACCGGCTGCCGTCACGGCGAAGCCGAACCCGTCCTGGCCGATGCGCGCGCCGGGATAGATATAGACCCGCGCCCCCAACAAGGCATGGCTGAGGCTCGCATGCGTGCCGATCCGGCAGTCGGGGCCGAGCACCACCCCCTCGCCGATCACCGCGCCGGGCCCGACCCGGCAGCGCGGGCCGATCTCGGCATGCGCCATCACAACGGCGAGCGGGCCGATTTCGGCACTCGGGTCCACCTTGGCGTCGAGGTCCACCACCGCGCTGGGGTGCTGCCCGGCACGCGGCGGCGGCAGCGGATGAAACAGCGCCGCCACCCGCGCCCAGCCCAGATAGGGCTCGGCGGAGACGATGGCTGCGCAGCCATCCGGCACGCGTGCCGCCATGTCGGGATGCACGATCACCGCCCCGGCGCGGGTCGCCTCCAGCGCCGGCAGGTATTTGCGGTTATCGAGAAAGCTCACCTGGTCGGGGCCGGCCGTTTGCAACGGCGCCACGCCCGCCAGCATCAGCGCCCGCCCGTCGGCGGCACCGCCGGCGGCGGCGGCCACAGCACTGAGCGCATGCGGGCCGACGCGATGAAAGAAGCGGGCGTCGCCGGCCGTGGGCACGGCCGGCAACGCACCAGTCTCCGGCGCAGTCGCCACGGCTACTTCTTCGGCGGCGCGGCCGGGGCGGCAGGCGGCGCCGGCGCGGCGACGGGCTGGACCTGGGCGGGCTGGGCATGAGGGGGCTGGTTCTGCACCATCGCCGCCGGCGAAACACCGTCCGGCGGGATGACGACCGAGGGCAGGATCTTGTTGAGCTGCTCGGTCACCTGCTCGGTGATATCGAACTCGTTGACGTTCAGCGCCACCTGCTGGCGGTGCAGCACGAGGTTCATGCCCCGGCTCTCGGCCACCTTCTGGATAACGCCGACCAGGGTGCGCTCGATCTGCGCCAGGGCGTACTGGGCGGCCTGCTGGACGATGTTGCCGCGGTCGCGGAACTCGCGCTGCGCCTTGGTGATGCGGTCCTGCAGGTCGCGCTCGCGCGAGCGGATCTGCTCTGGCGACAGCCTGCCACGGTCATTGACCAGCGTCTGCTGCAATTCGCGCCAGGCGGCCTGCTCCTTTTGCGCGTCCTCGTTCAGCTTCTGGCGCCGCGCGCCGATGATCTTCTCGACCTGCTGGGCGGCGGTGGAGGCGCGCATCACCTCCGGCACGCCGAGCACGCCGAGCACCGCCGCGGGCGGGCTGGCGCCGTGCGGCAGCGCCGGAATGTCGGGCGGCGGCGGCAGCTGGACCTGCAGCGGCGGCAATTGCTGCTGCTGCTGATCCTCCGGGCCGGGCTGCGGCAGTTGCGGCGCCACCTGCACGGGCGGGCGCGACGGCCGGGCAGGCTGCGGCGGCGGGGCCGGCCGGGCCGGCGCGGCTGGTGGATGCGGCTGGTTGGGAACGAAGTAGTCCGGGTTCTGCGCGGATGCCGGCAGGGCAAGCATGGCTGCAAACAGGAAGGCGACCGCTGCGAGCAGGGCAGCCGGAAAGCGATGACGGATCATATACACTAGAACCTTGTACCAAAGCCAAAACGAAACAGCTGGGTCTGGTCGTATTTCTCTTTAACCACAGCCTGGGCGATGTCGATGTTGATGAGACCGAAGGGGGTCTTCCAGGATATGCCCACACCGGTGCCGACGCGCGGCGTATTATAGTCGACGTACGGCTGCTTCACCCCGTTCAGATAGACCGCGTTCACCCCGGTCAGCGATCCCACATCGGCGAACACACGCCCGGACAGGCCGAGGTCGGCCGACACCGGCAGCGGAAAGCGCAACTCGGTCGATTGCGTCCAGATGAACCGCCCGCCGAGGCTGTCGCTGCCCGGATACTGGTCGGTGGGAACCGAGTGCGGCCCGGCGCCGCCGGTCGCGAAGCCACGCAAATTGTCGCCGCCGAGGAAGAACCGGTCGATGATCTTTTCGTCCTGGCCCTCGTTGAACAGGTAGCCGGTGCCGCCCGAGATGGAAATGTCCCAGTCGTTGTTGCCGAAATACCGCTCCAGCGGAATGAAATAGGTGCCGTCGATTTTGGTGCGCACATAGTGCGCGTCGCCGCCGATGCCGGCCACGTCGGTGCCGAGGCGCGTCACCCAGCCCGAGCGCGGGTCGATGCGGCTGTCGCGATAGTCCAGAGTCAGGGTCTGGCCGATCTGCGACAGCAGCGTGATCCCTGCCTCGTTCTGCACGTAAAGGCTGGCCCCGGTCTGCACGTCGTAAACATCGCGCTGCACCAGCGAGTAGGCCCAACTCTGGCGCAGATGCTCGCTGAACTCGTAGCCCATGCGCAGCGACATGCCGATGCGCCGCTCGTCGTATTCGGCGATCAGCTGATTGTTGGTCTGCACCAGGAACACGTCGGCGCCGGCGACGATGTTGCGGTCGAGGAAATACGGATCGGTGACCGACAGGTTGATCTGGCTGCGCCGCTGGGCGACGGTGGCGCTGATGCCGGTATCGATGCCGCTGCCGACGATATTGCGCTCGCGCAGCCCGATATTCGCCAGCGCGCCGGCATCGGTGGAGTAGCCGCCGCCGATGGTGAACTCGCCGGTCGCCTTCTCATCGATTTTGGCGTTCACGATGGTCTTGTCGGGCGCCGAGCCGGGCTGGTTGGCCAGCGCGACGCCGTTGAAATAACCCAGATCCTGCAGGCGCTGGCGCGACCGGCGCAGCAGGGCGGCGTTGAACGCATCGCCCTCGGCCACGCGGAACTCGCGCCGGATCACCTTGTCCTGGGTGCGCGTGTTGCCGGTGATGTCGATGCGCTCGATATAGACGCGCGGGCCTTCCGTCACGTCGAACACCAGATCGATCGTGTGTTTCTCTTGATCGCGCTTCACCCGCGGGCGGACTTCCACGAAGGGCTGGCCATGGGCCTGCACGTAATTGGTCAGCGCCTGGGTGGTGCGCTCCACCGAATCGCCATCGTACCAATCGCCGGGCGCCATTTCCAGCACCGGCTCCAGCGCGGCATTGTCGATGTTGCGCAGCGAGGAGTTCACCGTGACTTTGCTGATCCGGTAGCGCTCGCCTTCGTTCAGCGTAAAGGTCACGAAGAAAGCCGACTTGTCCGGCGCCAGTTCGGCAGCCGATGCGGTCACCTCGAAATCGGCGTAGCCGTTCTTGAGATAGAACCGGCGCAGCAGTTCCTTGTCGTACCCGACACGGTCGGGGTCATAGGTGTCCGAGCTCGACAGGAACATCCACCAGGCGGTCTCGCGGCTGCCGACCACTTCCTTCAGCTTGCCTTCGCTGAACGCCTTATTGCCGACGAAGGCGATGCGGCTGATCAGGGTGCTGTCGCCATCATTGATTTCGAAGACCACGTTGACGCGGTTCTGCGGCAGCTCGATGATTTTCGGCTCGACCCGGGCGGCGAACCGGCCGCG
This sequence comes from uncultured Alphaproteobacteria bacterium, assembly GCA_963714255.1. Classification (GTDB taxonomy): domain Bacteria; phylum Pseudomonadota; class Alphaproteobacteria; order Acetobacterales; family Acetobacteraceae; genus Rhodovastum. Next base: position 11,671 of record CAVQNU010000030.1, on the reverse strand, counting down.
GCGGGCGTACATGTCGAGGATACGCTGACGGTCGGCCTGGGCCAGCGCCGGGGTGAACACCGCGCGCGGCTTCAGCTGCAGCTCGGAGCGGAGATTCTCGTCGGTGAGCTTGTGGTTGCCCTCGAAGGCGATGCGGTTGACGATCGGGTTTTCTTTCACCCGCACCACCAGCGTGGTGCCGTCGCGCCGGACCGACACGTCGCTGAACAGGCCGGTGGCATAAAGTGTCTTCAGGCTGCGGTCGACCCGGTCGGCATCGTAACGGTCACCCGGCGCGATCAGCATGTACGAACGGATCGTGCCGGACTCGATTCGCTCGTTACCTTCGACGCGGATATCCGTAATGACCCCGGATGGCCCCTGCGCCGCCGGCGGACGAACCGGCGGACGGTGCGGCTGAGCCACCGCAAACAAGGGGAAAAACAGCAAGGACGCCGACAGCAACGCCAGCAAGACAGCGCGAGCACGAACCAAAAGACCGATCTCCCACTGCAGTGCAGACGTGCCCAGACTCGGCCGGGCCGCCGAACGGTGCGGACAATAGCGGTGTGATGACATGGGAGCAAGGAAGGCCAGGGGCGCTGCCCCCGGACCCGGCCAAGGGCCGAGAGGCCCCTGGACCCCGCTACTTAGACAGTTGTTTTGAGAGGGGGGGTGAGGCGGTGAACCGGATCGCGTCCTCACCCCCCCTCTCAAAACAACTGTGTAAAGGTAATGGGGTCCAGGGCAGAGCCCTGGCCTTCCTTACCCCCCCGCCACCGCCAACCGCTGCGCCGCCCGCGCCCGCCCGATCAGCGGCAGCAGCCCCTGCAGCGCCGGCCCATGGTCCTCGCCCGTCAGCGCCAGCCGCAGCGGCAGCGTCAGGCTTTTCCCCGCCCGTCCGGTGCTGCGTTTCAGCGCCTCGGTCCAGGCGGTCCAGAACCCCGTCCGTCCACGGTTCAGCCGGCAGCGTGTCCAGGGCGGCGCGCAGAAACGCCGCCTCGCCATCGATCACCGGGGGCACGATGGTGCCGGTCACCACGTCCCAGTAGCCGCGGGCTTCCGACAGCAGGTCGAGGCTGCCGCGCACCGCTTGCCAGAACGCCTCGGTAGCCCCTGCCGGCAGCCGGCTGGCGACGGCGGCAAATGGCAGGGCGGCCAGCGCCTGGCGGTTGACGGCCAGCAGCACGCGCATCTCAAAGCGCGGCGGGCTGGAGCCGGCGCCTTGCAGGCTGTAGGTCGGCGCGTATTCGGCCGGGGTCACCGGGCGGGGCTCGACCGTGCTGCCCAGACAGGCCAGGGTGCCGGCCAGGGCGGCCGGCTCAACGCCAAGCTGGCGCAGGGCGCGCAGGGAAAAATTGCCGGCCCGGCGCGACAGCCGGTCGCCCTCGGCATCAGCCAGCGCCGGCAGATGGGCGCGCGCGATGGCGGCAGGGTCGCGGCCAAGGGCGGCGGCGAGGTCGAGCTGCACGGCGGTGGTGTTGGCCATATCCTCGCCGCGGACGATATGGGTAATGCCGTCCTGCAGGTCATCGACCAGGCCGGCGAAGGCAGCGGCCGGCGTGCCGTCGGCGCGGATCATCACCGGGTCGGACAGGGACGGCAGGTGCACCTGGCGACGGCCGAGGGCGAGGTCGTCCCACGCAATGGCGGTATCCGACAGGCGAAAGCGCCAGTACGGCCGCTTGCCGCCGGCCTCGGCGGCAGCGCGCTGCGCCGCGGTGAGCTTCAGCATGGCGCGGTCGTAGACGGGCGGGTTGCCCTGCCGCAGGCGCCTGGTGCGCTTGGCGTTCAGCTCGGCCTCGGATTCGAAGCACGGATACAGCCGGCCGGCCGATTTCAGGGCTTCGGCCGCGGCGCCGTAGCGCTCCGCGCGGGCGGACTGGCGCGCCTCATCGTCCCAGTCGAGGCCAAGCCAGCGCAGGTCATGGCGAATAGCGTCCTGCTGCGCTTCGGTGCCGCTGGGGACTTCGCTGTCGTCCAGGCGCAGCGTGACATGGCCGCCGAAGCGGCGGGCGAGCAGCCAGTTGGCCAGCACGATGCGGCAGGTACCGACATGCAGCGGGGCGGCGGAGGAGGCGGCGAGGCGCAGGCGAACGTCGGGCAGGGTCAAGGGGTTTCCATCTCGTCATCATCATCCTGGCGGCGCGGGTCGAGGGCGCGCCAGTCGCGTTCTTCCCCGCCCGCCGGGCGGGCGGCGAAGTCGTGCAGTTCGGCGCGGCTGTGCCAGCCCTGCGCGCCGGCGTCCACCACTTCGGCATCCTCGCCCCAGGCGAACCAGGCATCGAGCACCTCGCGGGCGGAGGCGCCCTCGGTGCGGCCGCGCTCGATGCTGTCGCGGACGTAGCGGCGGGCGAAGGCGTTCGCCTGCATGAGCGTGGGGAAGCCGGCGATCTCTTCGACGATGTTGTCGGCCGAGGCGCCGGACAGGTCGAGGATACGCACCCGCCAGCCGCCTTCGGGGGCGAAAATGCCGGTCATGGACGGCTCACGACACCAGCCTCGTGAAGCCGTTGGTGATCGGATAGCGGCGGTCGCGGCCGAAGGCGCGAGAGGTGATCTTCACCCCCGGCGGCGCCTGGCGGCGCTTGTACTCGGCGCGGTCCAGCATGCGCCAGACGCGCAGCACGGTGGCGCGATCGTGCCCGGCTTCCACCAGCGAGTCCACGCTCTGCTCGCCCTCCACCAGCCCGGCCAGGATTGCGTCCAGCACCTCATAGGGGGGCAGCGTGTCCTGGTCGGTCTGGTTGGGCTTGAGTTCGGCGCTCGGCGGCTTGGTGATCACGCGCACGGGCATCACCGGGCCGGGGCGGCCGAGCGCGCCCGCCGGGCGGTTTGCGTTGCGCCAGACCGACAGGTCGAACACGGTGGTCTTGTACACGTCCTTCAGCACCGAATAGCCGCCGCACATGTCGCCATACAGCGTGGCATAGCCGACCGACATCTCGCTTTTGTTGCCGGTGGTCAGCAGCATCGAACCGATCTTGTTGGAAATCGCCATAAGAATAAGGCCGCGGGCGCGCGACTGCACGTTTTCTTCGGTGATGTCGGCCTGCATGCCGGCGAACACCGGGGCGAGCACCGCCGAAAACGCCTCCATCGCCGGGGTGATCGGCAGGGTGTCGCAGGCGATGCCGAGCATGTCCGCGCAGGCAGCCGCGTCGTCCAGGCTCTCCTGGCTGGTGTAGGGGCTCGGCAGCATGAAGGCGCGCACCCGGTCCGGGCCGAGCGCGTCGGCGGCGACGGCGGCGGACAGGGCACTGTCGATGCCGCCGGACAGCCCGAGAATCACGCCCGGAAACCCGTTCTTGCGGACATAATCGGCCAGCCCCAGCATCATGGCGCGGTAGATGCCTTCCAGCCGCGACGGCTCCGGCGCGGGCGGCAGTGGCGCGCAGACCAGCCGCCCGCCCTCGCGCTGCCAGCTCGTCAGCGTGACCAATTCGGCGAAGAAGGGCATCTGCACGGCCAGGCTTTGGTCGGCGTTGAGGACGAAACTCGCGCCCTCGAAGACCAGCTCGTCCTGGCCGCAGACCTGGGCGCAGAACACGAAGGGCAGGCCGGTTTCCGCCACCCGTTCGGCTGCGAGCCCGATGCGGGCCTGCTGCTTGCCGGCCTCATAGGGGCTGCCGTTGATCGAGAGAAGGATCTCCGCGCCGCTCTCGGCCAGGGCTTCCGCGACCGTCGGGAACCACCAGTCCTCGCACACCATGAGGCCCAGCCGGACGCCGCGGAACGCGACGGGAGCCGGCACGGGGCCGGCATCGAACACACGCTTTTCGTCGAACACGCCGTAATTGGGCAGTTCGTGCTTGGCGCGGCGGGCGGCGATGCGGCCGCCTTCGAGCAGATAGGCGCAGTTGAACAGCCGGTCGCCGTCGCGCCAGGGGCCGCCAACGATCAGCGCCGGGCCGTCGTCAGCGGTGTCGGCGGCCAGTTCAGCGATGGCGGCCTCGCAGGCGGCGACATAGGCCGGCTTGCGCACGAGATCCTCGGGCGGGTAGCCGCCGATGGAAAATTCGGGGGTGACCACGAGGTCGGCGCCGCGCGTGGCCGCCTCGGCGCGGGCGCGGCGGAGCCGGGCGAGGTTGTCCTGCACGGCGCCGACATGCGGGTTGATCTGGGCCAGCGCGATTCTGAGCGGGGCGGACATCGCCGGAATTTAGGGTTTCCCCCGGCGGGGCGCAACGCAAGGGACGGAAGGCCAGGGCTCTGCCCTGGACCCCGCGACTTAAGGAATGGGTTCCAAGGGGCCACTGCCCCTTGGCGGGTCCAGGGCAGAGCCCTGGCCTTCCTTCACCCGCACCCCGGATTCAACGCCCGGCACTTCGCCTCGAACCCATCCGAAATAAACACCGGCCGCTTGTACAAACCCTTCAACCACGTCGCCAACATGCATAGTTCCTCCAGCTTCAGCACCTCATCGAGCGTGCCGGGCGGGAAGCGGACGGCGAAGCTTTCCGAAATGATGCCGAGCACCGCCTCGACATCCTCGATCGCCAGGCCGCAATCGGTCTCCAGGGCTGCGGTGCGGACGAGCCTTGCCTCGTCCACCTCGTACTCGTCGCGGATCAGCTTCACGATCCAGCGGAACATGTGCATCCAGTTCTGAACATCGTCCGTCGGTCTCACCATGGCTCCGCTTCCGCCGGGGGGCGGACGGAGTGTTCCCACGAAACGGTGCCGGAAACGTTAAACCCGGCCAGCCGGCCTCACATGCAGGTCACTTCCAGATCCTCCAGCAGCGCCAGCGCCGCCTCGTCGCCGGCGTCCGACAGCAACTCGCGCAGCGTCGGCAGATAGGTGTGCAAGCACCCGCAGATCGTCAAAGCCCGCCGCGTGCGCCAGCGCCCGCTGCGTGCGGAAATAGGCCCAGAACGGGTTGTCCGCCGCATCCAGACGGGGCTGCAACAGCGCGATCACCTGCCGCGCCTTGGCGGCGCAGTCGATGTTGCGGAAGCTCACATAGCGGTCGGTCGGCTGGTCCATCTCTGTCCGTGACTGATGCAGGGGGATCGCGCGCGCCGTGTCAGCCGCCCGCCTTCTTGCGCGCGCCGTTGCGGCGCAACAGGAATTCGCGGCCGAGCTTGACCATCGGCACGTCGTCATAGGCGACGATATCGGCGGTGGCGTAGGTCTCGTGCCAGGCGTCGGGGATGAAACTGCCGGTGCCGACCACGTCGATCGGTGCCCTGGCATCGGCCATCACCCGGCATTTCTCCACCCCGAAGCCGGAGGAGACGATGATCTTCACCGCCGGGAACCCGGCCGCGTCCAGTGCCTCGCGCAGCCGCCAGATGGCCGCGGCGGAAACGCCGGTGCCGACCAGGAAGCGCAGTTCGGTCTCGCTGCGGTAGCGGCGGATCGCGCCGGGCGCGTGGCGCTCCAGCACCGCGTAGCTCTCGGCCGGGTCCAACCCCTCCAGGAAGCGCCCGCCATGCGTGTCCAGCCGCAGCGAGAGGTTTCCCGCGGCGGCAAGGTCGGGGAAGCGGCGGCAGGAGGCGATGCCGTCGGTGATCTCGCGGCCGAAGTAATCGACCAGGACGGTCAGCGCCTCGTCGGGAAACGTGTCGTGGAACATCTCGGCGGCGCGCACGGTGGAGCCGGCATAGCCGATCAGCGCATGCGGCATGGTGCCGCGGCCGCGCGGGGCCTCGCCGGCCTGGGCCGCGAACCAGTGCGCGGTGCCGTCATTGGCGTTGCCGACGAAGCCGCGCGCGCCCTCTTCCTGCGCCGCGGCGCCGCCGACCGCGGCGGCATAGGCCATCATCTCCTGCATCTCCGCGCCGGCGCAGTGGCGCGCCTCCATGGCCAGAAATGCAACCGCGGGCAGCACCAGGCACATCTGATAGGCGTTGTGGGCGGCCACACAGGCCGGACCGACCTTCTGCAGCAGCAGTGTTTCCAGGTCCGACAGCATGGCCAGGCTGCCGGTGATGTAGACCAGCGGCTCGCCGGCGCCGACCCAGCTTCCTTCGGGGTACATCAGGTCGACCTCGAACGCCGTGCCGCGCGCCGCGGCGACGGTGGCGAGCCAGTCCAGCATCAGCCGCGGCGCGGAGACGACGGGCCGGCGCAAGAACACCGCGTAGGTCACAAGCTTGTCGCCATAGCGCTGCACGATGGCACGGGTGCGGTTGAAATACGCGTCGGTGCGCCCGGCGATATCGGCCGCCAGCGCCGCCGCACCGCCCTTATCTTCCCCCATTGCCGGCTACTGCGCCGCCACCGCCGCGAAGCGGTCGGCCGTGGCGCGGCGGGCGGTCAGTTCCTCGGCCACCAGGAACGCCAGTTCCAGCGACTGCTCGGCGTTCAGCCGCGGGTCGCAGAACGTCTCGTAGCGCTCGCCGAGGTCCATCATGGTCAGGCCATGCGCGCCGCCGATGCACTCGGTGACCTCGTGGCCGGTCATTTCCACATGCACGCCGCCCGCCCAGGTACCCTCGGCCGCGTGGGCGTCGAAGAAGCCGCGCACCTCGGCCAGGATGGCATCGAAACTGCGGGTCTTGAGGCCGGAATTGGACGAAATCGTGTTGCCGTGCATCGGGTCGCACACCCACACCACCCGGCGGCCTTCGCGTTTCACCGCCCGCAGCAACGGCGGCAGCAGTCGCTCGACCTTGTTGGCGCCCATGCGGATGATCAGGGTCAGACGGCCGGGCTCGTCGTCGGGGTTCAGCGTGTCGATCAGGCGCAGCAAATCCTCGACCGGGGTGGTGGGGCCGACCTTCAGGCCGATCGGGTTCTTCACCCCGCGCATGAACTCGACATGCGCGCCGTCGGGCTGGCGGGTGCGGTCGCCGATCCAGAGGAAATGCGCCGAACAGGCGTACCAGTCGCCGGAGGTGGAATCCACCCGGGTCAGCGCCTGCTCATAGGGCAGCAGCAGCGCCTCGTGGCTGGTGAAAAAATCGGTCTCGCGGATCTGCGGCGAGGTGCCCGACGAAATGCCGCAGGCCGACATGAAGGCAAGCGTCTCGTCGATGCGGTGCGCCAGGGTCTGATAGCGCTCGATCAGCGGCGAGCGGGCGACGAAGCCGAGGTTCCAGCGGTGCACTTCGTGCAGGTCGGCATAGCCGCCGGTGGCGAAGGCGCGCAGCAAATTGAGCGTGGCGGCGGACTGGAAATAGCCGGCTTCCATGCGCGCGGGGTCGGGCACGCGGGCCGCGGGCGTGAACTCCGCGCCGTTGACGATATCGCCGCGATAGGTGGGCAGGGTTTCGCCGTCGCGGGTGTCGGTGTCCGACGAGCGCGGCTTGGCGAACTGCCCGGCCATGCGGCCGAGCTTCACCACCGGCAGCGAGGCGCCGAAGGTCAGCACCACCGACATCTGCAGCAGCACGCGGAACGTGTCGCGGATGATGTTGGCGGTGAAATCCTGGAAGCTTTCGGCGCAATCGCCGCCCTGCAGCACGAAGGCGCGGCCGTCCGACGCACGGGCGAGCGCGGCCTTCAGACGGCGCACCTCGCCGGCGAAGACCAGCGGCGGATAGCGGCGCAGCTTTTCCTCGACGGCGGCAAGCCGGGCCAGGTCGGGATACGAGGGCACCTGACGGATCGGCTTGCCGCGCCAGGAATCGGGGGTCCAGGTGGTCGACATCGCAGGGGCTCCTGTCCCGGCCGGAGACGGTGCGGCGGGGCGAATCCGCTGGTTATCCCCCGAACGGGGGCGGTTGGCTACAGGGGGGCGGCGGGGAGGAAGTAAGGAAGGCCAGGGGCTCTGCCCCTGGACCCCGCCAAGGGCCGGGAGGCCCTTGGAACCCATTACTTTTAGACAGTTGTTCAACGAGGGGGGTGAGGCGGTGAACCGGTTCACCGCCTCACCCCCCTCGTTGAACAACTGTCTAAAGTAGCGGGGTCCAGGGGCCTCCCGGTCCCTGGCGGGTCCAGGGCAGAGCCCTGGCCTTCCTTACTTCCTCACGCCAGCACCCTCTGCCCGCGCACCGGCTCCACGAACTGGTGCCCGGGCGCTGCGTGATAGAACCCATTCGCAAACGGCATATCCGGATGCACCAAGCCCAGCCGCTGAATGGCCGCCCCCGGTTCCAGCCGCTCCTCCAGCACGTCGCGGAACAGCGCCGCGGTCGCCACCATGTCGCCGGTCTGCGGCGACAGGCGGAAGCGCTGCACCCCGGCCGCGCGCATCGGCGCCAGCTCATGCATCAGGTTGGCGCAGGTGTGTGACAGCGTCAGCACCCCGTTCATCGTCAGGAAGGGCACGTCCTCGATGGTGTTGATCTGCCGCCCGTCCGGGTCCGCCTTGCAGGCGAACTGGCAGCCATCCATGGTGCGGTCTTCGGCGCGCGCATGGAAGCAGCGGGCCGAAATCGCCAGCGGCACCCGGCCGAACACCATCACTTCCAGCGGAATGCTGGACAGGCGCGCGAGGTCGGCGATCAGCGTGCCGGGCAGTTCGGGGTTCAGGCAGGCGCGCACGGCGCCCTGGCCGACCAGGAAGGCCAGCGAGTCCTCGTTGTAGATATTCACGAATGGCCCGACGGCGTGCGGCCGCCCGCGCAGATCGCGCAGCACCGCCACGTCGTTGGCTTCCACCAAGCCCGGCGCCATTTCCACCAGCTTGCGCATGGCGGCGATTTCGCGCTCGTTGCTCACCAGCGCCATGCTGGACAGCATCACGTCCTTGCCGGCGCGGCGCAGGCGGGCGATCACCTCGGGCAGTTCGTCTTCGAACAGCGGCATGCGCTTGGAGCACGCCACCTCGCCCACGCAGACCGTATCGAAATCGCCTTCGTCGGCGATGCGGAAATAGAAGTCGCGCAGGGTTTCGGCGGACCAGTGGAACAGCACCGGCCCCAGAACCAGTTGCGGCCCCAGCCGGGCCGAGCGCGGGTCGGTCATCATCGCCATCCCTTCCGATAGGCGCCGCGGGTTTCCTCGCCGCCCTCGGCCAGCCGGCGCAGCCGCTCCAGCGCCGCCCCGTGGCGCGACAGCGGCTCGCCGCGGGCCTCGGCGTCGATCAGCTCGCGGAAGGCGGCGACCACTTCGGCCACGTAGAACCGGCCGCGCTGGCGGCCTTCGATCTTGAAGGCGCAGATGCCGGCGCGGCGCATCGTGCCGATATACTCGGCGGCGTTCAGGCACTCGGGCTCTTCGAAGATATAGGCCGCGTCCGCCTCGCCGGCGAAGTAGCGGCCCTTGCAGACGGTCGGGTAGCCGGCCGGCTCGCCGGCGCCGAACGAATTGGTGACGAAATCGCCCAGCCGGCAGAGCAATTCGCCGTCCACCTGGTCGTAGCGCACATGCTCGGCCGGCGAGCACACGCCGCACAGATTGGGCGAGCGCCCGGTCGCATAGGCCGACAGCGAGCAGCGCCCTTCGGTCATCGGGCTGAGGCTGCCGAAGATGAAGCACTCGATTTCCACCGGCACGCGCTGCTTCAGCTCGGCGATTTCATCGAGCGTGAACATGCGCGGCAGGATCATCCGGGCGATGCCGAAGAACTCGTAATAGTATTCGATCGAGGCCACGGTGGAGGCGCCGGCCTGCACCGACAAATGCCGGCGCAGCTTCGGGTGGGTGCGGGCGGCGTAATCCAGCAGGCCGATATCGGCCATGATGACCGCATCCGCGCCCAGGCTCGCCGCGGTGTCGATGGCGGCGTGCCACAGCTTGGTGTTGCCGGCCGAGGCATAGGTGTTGATCGCCACGTTCACCTTGCGCCCGCGCGCATGGGCGTAGGCGAGGCCTTCCTGCAAATCCTCGGCGGTGAAGTTCAGGCCCGGATAGTTGCGGGCGTTGGTGGCGTCGCGGAAGCCGCAATAAACCGTGTCGGCGCCGGCATCGATGGCCGCGACCAGGGCGGCCGGCGTGCCGCCCGGGGCGACGATCTCGGGGATCATAATGTCGCTGACGACCTGGCTCACGATTTCGCTCCCAAAGCAGCGGCCAGCGCCGCGCCGGGCTTGGGGCGCGGCTTTGGCGTGGTGTCTTTCAGCCGGCGCACTTCGCCGCGCAGGGCGGCGATTTCGGATTCCAGCCTTGCGGTGCGTTCGGCCAGCGGGCCGAGCACGATCCCGGCGCAGCGATCCACCACCGCGCCGGCGCCGCGCACCAATTCGCCGAGCGGGCCGGGCAGGTTGAGGAACTCGGCGAACAGATCGACCCCGGAGCCGTCCATGGCGTTGCGCAGCGTCACCGCCGTGGCCATGTCGCCGGTGACGGCGAGTTCGCGGCTGAAGAACAGCGCATCGCCGTCGCGCCCGCCGCGCACCAGGTCGAAGAACAGCCGCACCGGCCCGCGCATTTGCGCGTCGGTTTCCGGTGCTTCCTCGGGGTCGAGCAGGTCGATGGTGAACAGCCCGTCGGGGAAGTGCAGCAGGAAGCCGTAGGGCAGTTCCTCCGGCACGATCAGCAGCCGCTTGCCCTTCAGCTCGGCCATCCGGACGGCGAGCTTCGGGTATCGCTGCGGCAGGCTGCGCGTCATCCGCCGCAGCAGGCCGGCGATCAGCGGTTGCGGGAGCGTCGCCAGGGCAAGCGACACGGCGAGGTCGTGAGACCCCGGCCGCAGATGGGTGGGTGCGCGTCGGAACAACATGGCGGCGGACCCTCGTCCGGTTGCCGAGGGGGCGGCTTTGATCTGGGTCAAATGGTACGCCGTCGCGACCTGTTTATTTATAAAACGAAAAAATCGCGCGACACGGCCGCGTCCGGTGGTCGCTGCGATGGAAGCTGGGCGGGGCCTGGTGGGCGCGACAGGGATTGAACCTGTGACCCTTCGCGTGTGAAGCGAATGCTCTCCCGCTGAGCTACGCGCCCGGCCGCCGGGACGGGTCTGATAGGTCGGCGCCCTTCGCCATGTCAAGCCTGTCCGCCACGTTGCAATTCGCCGCCAAAACCGCAGATAGCCGACATGCGGTTAAGACTGCCCACGCTGACGGTCCTGCTGTCGATACTGCTGCCGTGGCCCGCCCCGGCGGCGGCCCAGCCCCGCGCCGAGGCGGCCCCCGAACCGGCGATGGTGCACATGAGCTACACCGGCAGCGCGGTCGGGATGGACGTGATGAAGCTGCAGGCCGCATTTTCCATGGACCGCGCCGGCTACAGCATCCACATCGCCTCGCGCACCGTGGGCCTGCTCTCCGCCATCGTGCGCAGCGACCAGCACACCACGGTCTGGGGCGCCTGGCGCAACGGCCTGCCCGATCCGCAGCGCTTCTGGTCCTGGGGCGATCTGCGCGGCGAGCGGCGGGAGACGCTGATCGACTACGAAAAGGGCCAACCGAAGGTGCGCACCCTGACCCCTCCCCCCGAAACCGAGCGCGAGAAGGTGCCCGAGCAGGCGCGCGGCGACACCATCGACACGCTCAGCGCCGTTGCCTTCCTGGTCCGCCGGGTGGCCGACACCGGAACTTGCGACGGCCACGCCCGCGTGTTCGACGGCCGCCGGCTGACCGAAATCAGCGCCCGCACGGTGGGGCAGGTGGCGGCCTCCGGCGAGGCGGGCGCCTATGCGGGCGAAGCCCTGCGCTGCGACTTCACCGGGTCCCAGCAGGCCGGATTTCTGCTGAACGAGTCCGGCTGGCAGCACCAGCCGCACAACGGCGCCGCCTGGATTGCCCGCGCGGTGCCGGGCGGCCCGCCGATTCCGGTGCGGCTGCGCTTCGAGACCCGTTGGGTGGGCGAAATCAACATGGTGCTGACCGACGCCGGCCCGGGGCCGCTGCCGGAGGCG
>CAVQNU010000029.1:0-67460 GCA_963714255.1 uncultured Alphaproteobacteria bacterium | reverse complement strand
GGCGGAACCCGAACTTGGTGGCGATCGCCACGTGGTCGCGGACGGGAGCGAGAGCCTCGCCCACGAGCTCCTCGTTGGCGAACGGCCCGTACACCTCGGCGGTGTCGAAGAACGTGATGCCGCGTTCCACGGCGGTCCGGATGAGCGAGATCATCTCGCGCTTGTCCGCGGGCGGACCGTACGAGAAGGACATTCCCATGCAGCCGAGGCCGAGGGCCGAGACTTCCAGGTTGCCTCCCAGCGTGCGCTTTTGCATTGCTTCCCTTTCGCTTCCCCGCTCCTTGGATGTAACGTCACTAGGCGAAAGGTTACGCTTCGTTCAGCGACGCGATGTCGATCACGAAGCGATAGCGAACGTCGCTCTTGACGACGCGCTCGTAAGCCTCGTTCACGTCTTGGATCGCCGTCAGCTCGATCTCCGAAACGATGCCGTGCGCGCCGCAGAAGTCGAGCATCTCCTGCGTCTCGGCGATGCCGCCGATCATCGATCCGGCGAGGCTGCGGCGTCCTTGCACGAGCGAGCCGGCGCCGACCGGCACGTCGACCTCGGGGATCCCCACCACGACCATCGCCCCGTCGATCTTGAGCAGATTCAGATACGCGTTCCAGTCCACCAGCGCCGAGACGGTGCTGACGATGAGGTCGAACGAACCGCGCAGTGCGCTGAACGTCGCCGGATCGGAGGTGGCGTAGCAGCGATCGGCGCCCAGGCGCTTCGCGTCGTCCTGCTTCTTGAGCGACTGGCTGAGGACGGTCACCTCGGCGCCGAGCGCGTGGGCGAGCTTGACGCCCATGTGGCCGAGGCCGCCAAGGCCGACGATCGCGACGCGCTTGCCCGGACCGGCGTTCCAGTGCTTCAAAGGCGAATAGAGCGTGATGCCGGCGCAGAGCAGCGGGGCCGCGGCGTCGAGCGGCAACGCGTCGGGGATCCGCAGGACGTAGTCCTCGTTGACGACGATGCGCTCGGAATATCCGCCGTAGGTGGGCGTCACGCCGTCACGCTCGGTGCCGTTGTAAGTGAAGGCGCAGTGGACCAGGCAGAACTGCTCGAGCCCGCGCCGGCACGCGTCGCATTCGCCGCAGGAGTCGACGAAGCAGCCGACCCCGACACGGTCGCCGGCTCGGAACTTCGTCACGCCCTCGCCGACCCGAGCGACGACGCCGGCGATCTCGTGGCCCGGGACCATCGGAAACGTCGAAGCGCCCCACTCGTCGCGGACCTGATGGATGTCGGAGTGGCAGATGCCGCAATACTTGATGTCGATGACCACGTCGTGCGGCCGCGGCTCGCGCCGCTCGAAGACGAACGGTTCGAGCGGTGCGCTCGCTCGGCTCGCCGCATAGCCCTTGGTGCGCAGCCCAATCGTTGTAGACATGCCACCATTATGCGCGCCCAGCCGGCGATCCGCAATCACGCGGTCTGCCCGGCTAGAACAAGCGCGGATGGTCGGCGGCGGGCGTCAGCTGCAAGTGGGCGTAGGCTTCGGGCGTCACCTTCCGCCCGCTCGCCGTGCGCACCACGAGGCCGCACTTGAGGAGATACGGCTCCACGACGTCCTCGAGCGTCTCCGCATCTTCCGTCAGCGTCGCGGCGATCGCGCCGATGCCGACCGGACCGCCGCGGTACTGCTCGGCGATCGTGCGCAGGAAGGCGCGGTCGAGGCGGTCGAGGCCGAGGTCGTCGACGCCTTCGCGCCGCAACGCTTCGTCGGCGACCTCCTTGGTGATCGTGCCGCCGGCCCGTACTTCGGCGAAGTCGCGCACGCGCCGCAGCAGGCGGTTGGCGATGCGCGGCGTGCCGCGGCTGCGCCTGGCGATCGTGCGCGCGCCTTCGGCGTCGACTGGGATGCCGAGCACGCCCGCGCTGCGCGTCACGATTCGCTCCAGCTCTTCAGCGCTGTAGTAATCGAGGTGGGCCATCAGTCCGAAGCGGTCGCGCAGCGGCGCCGAGAGCATCCCCGCACGGGTCGTCGCTCCCACCAGCGTGAAGCGCTCGACCGGGATCTTGTACGTCTTGGCGTAGGCGCCGCTGTCCATCACGATGTCGACCCGGAAGTCCTCCATCGCGGGATAGAGGAACTCTTCGACGACGCCGCCGAGACGATGGATCTCGTCGATGAAGAGGACGTCGCCCTCCTGCAGCGAGGTGAGGATGCCGACGAGGTCCTTGGGCTTGTCGAGCGTCGGGCCGGAGGTGGGGCGCAGCGCGCGCCCGAGATCCTTGGCGATCAGCGCGGCCAGGGTCGTCTTGCCCAGTCCCGGCGGTGCGCGGCCGGCGCCGGTGCTTTGCCGGCATGGCGCTGCTGGCCGCGACCCTCCTGCCCGCCGGCGCATCGGCCCAGCCGGCCGGCGCCGGCCCGGCGGTCCCGATCACGGTCGCCCCGGCGGTGCGCCAGGACGTGCCGATCCTGTTGCGCAACATCGGCACCGTCCAGGCGTTCCAGTCGGTGGTGGTCCACCCGCGGGTAGACGGCACGCTGGAGCAGGTGTTCTTCACCGAGGGCCAGGACGTGAAACGCGGCGACCGGCTGGCGCTGATCGACCCGCGCCCCTACGCCGCCCTGCTGGCCCAGGCGCTGGCCAAGAAAACCTTCGACGAGGTGCAGCTGGAAAACGCCCGGCGCGACCTCGCCCGCACCCAGTCGCTGATCCGCAGCGACTTCGCCTCGCGCCAGCAGCTCGACACCCAGGCCGCCCTGGTCGGCCAGATCGCCGCCACGCTGGTCGGCGACGACGCCGCCATCGACGCCGCCCGGCTGAACCTCGAATTCTGCACCATCACCTCGCCGATCGACGGCCGCATCGGCCTGCGGCTGGTCGATGTCGGCAATTTCGTCCGCGCCAGCGACACGACCTCCCCTGGTATCGTCACCATCGCGCAGATCCACCCGATCGCGGTGGTCTACACCCTGCCGCAGGACGCGCTGCCGCGCATCCAGGCCGCCATGACCGCCGGCCGGCTCGCCGTGTTCGCCGACAGCCCCGACGATCACACCCAGCTCGGCACCGGCGAGTTGCTGACCACCGACAACGCCATCGATCCCGGCACCGGCACGATCCGGCTGAAGGCGATGTTCCCGAACCCCGACAACCGGCTGTGGCCGGGCCAGTTCGTCAACGTGCGCCTGCGGCTGCAGGTGCAGCGCAACGTGCTCACCGTGCCCTCGGTGGCGGTGCAGCGCAGCCAGACCAACCTGTATGTGTTCGTGCTGAAGCCGGATGCCACCGTCGCCGTGCAGCCGGTCGAGCGCGGCCAGGACGACGGCACCACCGCCGTCATCCTCAAAGGGCTGGCGGACGGCGCCCAGGTGGTGGTGAACGGGGCGTCGCGGCTGCAGAACGGCTCGCGCGTCGCGGTGGCCGAAACCCGGCCCGCCGGCTGACCCGATTGGCATGAGACAGGACGGCCCATGAGCATCTCGGCCCCCTTCATCCGCCGGCCCGTCGGCACCTCGCTGCTGATGGCGGCGATCCTGCTGGTGGGCATCGCCGCCTATCCGCTGCTGCCCGTGGCCCCGCTGCCGCATGTGGAATTCCCCACCATCAACGTCACCGCGAAATTCCCCGGCGCCAGCCCGGAGACCATGGCGACCTCGGTGGCGCAGCCGATGGAGCGGCAGTTCGCGCAGATCCCCGGCATCTCGCAGATGACCTCGGTCTCGGTGCTCGGCCAGACCTCGATCACCATCCAGTTCGACCTGTCCCGCCAGATCGACTCCGCCGCGCTGGATGTCCAGACCCAGTTGACCGCCGCCCAGGGCAGCCTGCCGAAAAACCTGCCGCAGCCCCCCACCTTCCAGAAGGTCAACCCGGCCGACAGCCCGATCCTGATCTACGCCGTGCAGTCCGACGAGCGGCCGATGATCGAGGCCGACGACTACGCCGACAACATCCTGGCCCAGCAGATCAGCCAGATCGCCGGCGTGTCGCAGGTGTTCATCGGCGGCGAGCGCAAGCGCGCGGTGCGGGTGCAGCTCGACCCGGCCCGGCTGGCCGCCATGGGGCTGACGCTGGAAGACGCGCGGCTCTCGCTGCAGAACGCCACCGTGAATTCGCCCAAGGGCACGGTGGACGGCGCGCAGCGCACCTTCACCATCTATGCCAACGACCAGCTCACCCGCGCCGCCGAATACAACGACCTCGTCATCGCCTACCGCAACGGCGCGCCGGTGCGGGTGCGCGACATCGGCCAGGCCATCGACGAGGCCGAGAACGTGCTGCAGGCCGGCTACCAGAGCAACCGGCCGGGCGTGCTGCTGGTCATCTTCAAGCAGCCCGACGCCAACATCATCCAGACCGTGGACCGCATCAAGGCGGCGCTGCCGCGGCTGGTCGCCGCCATCCCGCCCTCGGTGAAGGTCACCGAGGTGATGGACCGCACCCAGACCATCCGCGCCTCGGTGGCCGATGTGCAGTTCACGCTGATCCTGTCGATCTGCCTCGTCGTGATGGTGATCTTCCTGTTCCTGCGCAACCTGTGGGCCACCATCATCCCCAGCGTCACGGTGCCGATCGCGCTGGTCGGCACCTTCGCGGTCATGTACCTGCTCGACTACAGCCTGGACAATCTGTCGCTGATGGCGCTGACCATCGCGGTCGGCTTCGTGGTCGACGATGCCATCGTCATGCTGGAAAACATCTTCCGCCACATCGAGGAGGGGATGAAGCCGCTGGAGGCCGCCATCAAGGGCTCGGGCGAGATCGGCTTCACCATCGTCTCGATCAGCGCCTCGCTGATCGCGGTGTTCACGCCGCTGCTGCTGATGGGCGGCATCGTCGGGCGGCTGTTCCGCGAATTCGCGATGACGGTCAGCATCGCCGTGGTGGTCTCCGCCGTCGTGTCGCTGACGCTCACGCCGATGATGTGCTCGCGCTTCCTGCACCACGACACCGGCCGGCACGGGCTGCTCTACCGCATCGTCGAGCGCGGCTTCGAGGCGCTGATCGGCGGCTACCGGCGCACGCTCGACATCGCGCTGAAGCACCATTTGATCACGCTGCTGGTGTTCCTCGCCACCGTCTCCCTCACCGTCTATCTTTACATCCACATCCCCAAGGGGTTCTTCCCCGAGCAGGACAACGGCGTGCTGATCGGCACCTCGGAAGCGGCGCAGGACGTGTCGTTCAAGGAAATGGCGCGGCTGAACCTCAAGCTCGGCGAGGTGCTGCTGGCCGACCCCGACATCTCCGGCTATTCCGCCACGATCGGCGCCGGCTCCTCCGGACAGCCCGGCAACAACGCGCGCTATTTCATCGCGCTCAAGCCGTTCGCCGAGCGCCACGCCAGCGCCCAGCAGATCATCGCCCGGCTGCGCACGCAGCTCGCCAGCGTCGAGGGCGCGCAGCTGTTCCTGCAGGCCGGCCAGGACGTGCGCGTCGGCGGCCGGCCGTCGAAAACGCTCTACCAGTTCACCCTGCAGGACGCCGATGCCGGCGAGCTCTATGAATGGGCACCGCGCATCTTCGAGCGCATCCGCACCCTGCCCGGGCTGCGCGACGTCACCACCGACCAGCAGAACGGCGGCACCACGGCGGTGCTCACCATCGACCGCGACGCCGCCGCCCGCTTCGGCATCCAGCCGCAGGTGATCGACGACACGCTGTACGACGCGCTCGGCCAGCGCCAGGTGACGCAGTATTTCACCCAGGTGAACACCTACCACGTCGTCATGGAGGTGCTGCCCGAGCAGCAGGCCAACCTCGCGGTGCTCGACAAGCTGTACGTCCGCGCCGCCAGCGGGCAGGCGGTGCCGCTCTCCACCTTCGTGAAGGTGGACAATTCCCGCACCGCGCCGCTCTCCATCAGCCATCAGAGCCAGTTCCCGGCGGTGACGGTGTCGTTCAACCTCGCCCAGGGCGTGGCGCTGGGCCAGGCCGTGGACGCCATCAACGCGGCGATGCGCAACCTGCAGACGCCGATCACCCTGAACGGCACCTTCCAGGGCACCGCACAGGCGTTCCAGGCCTCGCTGGCCGGCCAGCCCTATCTGATCGCGGCGGCGCTGATCTGCGTCTACATCATCCTGGGCGTATTGTACGAAAGCTACATCCTGCCGCTGACCATCCTCTCCACCCTGCCCTCGGCCGGCGTCGGCGCACTGCTGATCCTGATGGCGGGCGGCTACGACCTGTCGGTCATCGCCATGATCGGCATCATCCTGCTGATCGGCATCGTCAAGAAAAACGGCATCATGATGGTGGATTTCGCCATCAACGCCGAGCGGCGCGACGGCGAGACGCCGTTCAACGCCATCCGCCAGGCGTGCCTGCTGCGCTTCCGCCCGATCCTGATGACCACCATGGCAGCCCTTCTGTCGGGCCTGCCGCTGATGATCGGCCACGGCGCCGGATCGGAACTGCGCCGCCCGCTCGGCTTCGCCATGGTGGGCGGGCTGGCACTGAGCCAAGTGCTCACCCTATACACCACGCCGATCATCTATCTGTACCTGGAGCGGCTGCAGCGGTGGCTGGCGCCGAAACGGGCGAGCCGGATACCTTCGCTGGCGGAGAAGATGGGGGCGACGGCGGATTAGGAAGGCCAGGGTCGTTGCCGCGACGCTTATTCCCCCTTTCCTCGTCACTCAATTTCAAACCTTCGGCGCGGCCCCTCGTGAGGCCCGCCCACGCCGCCCCATGGCCGCGACTTTCGAAGCGTGTTGCATTGACGCGCGAAAATCATTACGATACAAATTCCTGTGATGGGAGATCGTGTGATGCGCGACCTAGCGGCTATCGTCGTAACAATCGTAGGCCAGCTAACATTCGCATCTCTTGCCGTGATGGGCAAAGCTCATGCGGAGTTGTCCGTCGATCAACTAAATGCGTTGATGCCACCAGAACAAGCTAAGCTAATCTCGATTATTGAAGACGCCCGCCGACGATACGACACCGGCGCAAATGACCTGGCTAAGGGTGCAGCACGACCAATGCGGGCACAGGCAATATGCCAAACTTTTCGTGTCTTGGCGGTAAGAAATTGGGTTGGAGTGGTATATAAACTCTCAACGAATGGAGACGGCAAGGGCGTCCTTGAAGTAGAAATTGGCCCCGATGTATACGTTCACACTTGGAACAACAGTCTTTCGGATTACTCAGCGAAAACCTTAATTGAGCCAACCTCAAGCGTTTTTCAGAGCGCTTCGCAGTTGAACGAACATACGATTGTGCGCTTTAGCGGAACTTTTTTTCGTAGCGATACAGATTGCTTTAGCGAATCGAGTATGTCACTCGCCGGTTCAATCCGAGAGCCTGAGTTTATATTTCGTTTTACGTCGATTTCGCAGGTCAACTGACGGTTAGGTAGGAACCGGCGCTTTTTTCCCCCCACCGATCAGCGCCAGAAGTCCACCAATGAGAGCAAGCGCCATGAATACGGCAACAAGTGTGCCGCCGAGAATTGCCCCAGCAACAGATGATATGATGAGCAGCACGCCCGGTCCCCGCGTGCTTGCATTCATGGCTACCGCACCAAAAATTATTGTAAGGAAGGAGGCGGCCAACCCGCCCCACCCGAGGTAGACCACGGTGGACGCATGGTCAGCCTTTAACGCCGAACCCACGCCGCCGACCCCGAGAGTCACGATCGCTGCCAAGACACCAAAAACCCCGGCAATCAGAGCGATGATCCCGCCTGCCTTTCGCATTGTTTGTCTCCGTTGAGCGTCAATGCCAAAAAGACACAAAGTGCCGAATTTGTCCACAACCCGCTGTCCGAATGGCACGGTTTGGACCATGAATCTCCAGGTTTTCGTCAGGGCGTTTCCACCGCTGGCCGGTCTGGGGCGGAGCCCCAACCTTCCTACAGCGACATCAGAAACCGCAACGGATCGCCGATATACCCGATATTGGTGACGAGGTAATTCACATGGATGGGCTGCGTCCCGGCCCCGCGCACCTCGCCGCCATAGATGCGCAGCGCCCCGGTCCAGTCCATAGCGATGTTCAGCGGACGCGGGATGCGCAGGTAGCGCCCGGTCGGCGCGGTGATCGGCACCAGCGCGCCGCTCGCCGTGATCGGCACCCTCCCCACCGCCTCCGGCGCCGCCTTCACCGGCGCCCCACCCGCGTAGCCCACCCCGCCGGGCGGCGCCAGCAGCAGCACCCGGGCCGGGTCGTGGTGGCGCAGCGCGTCGGCGAGCCAGGCCCATTCCTCCGTTGTCAGATACTCGGCCTCGCGGAAGTCCTGCGGAATATGCGCCTCGTCGAACGTATGGCGGATCTCCACCTGCCCCGCCATCCGCCCGGCCAGCAACAGGTCCACCAGCCCAGGGATTTCGGCGAGGTTCGAGCGATAGGCCATGATATTATAGCGCAGCACCGGCGGCCGCGCCGCGGCGGCGAAACACGCGAGCAGCATCTCCCAGTTGGCCTGGAAAATACGGTGCCGCGCACCCGCGCGCATGCGCTCATACAGCGCCGGATCGAGGCTCTCCAGCGACACGTTGAGGTGGTGCATGCCCAACTCGGCCAGGGCTGCGAAGTAGTCGCGCGGCATCCGCCTGGCCAGGTTGGTGGTGAAGAATAGCCGGTCGCGGTACAACTCCGGCACCATGGCGATGAAGTCCAGCAGGCGCGGATGCAGCGTCGGCTCGTGCAGGCAGGAGAGCCAGAAATTCCCCCGCGTCACATAAGGGATCAGCCGCAGCGCCGAGCGGAACGTCGCCTCCGACATCATGTTGGTGCGGTGCACGCCGGCGTAGTCCACCACGCAGAACGGGCAGCGCAGGTTGCAATTGTCCACCAGGTCGAGCGCCACATGGCTCACCGGCAGGAACTCGCTGACCATCTCCGGCGCGTGCGCCGCCTGCCACGCCGCACCGGCCGGGCGCACCAGCACGCGGTCGCGCTCGGCGGCGGTCAGCGGCTCGGGGTAGCAGGCGTAGAAGGCGTATTCGCCGTCGCCGACGCCGACCTGCACGAGCTGGGTGGAATAGGTATCGGCCACCCCCCGGGCCAGCACGCGCTCGCCGTCCGGGCCGGGCAGCACCACCTGGTCCTCCAGCCGGTGCGCGGGGTCGGACAGGTCGCGCAGCCATCCCGCGACGTGATGCGTGCTGCGCTCGTCCAGATAGCCCTGGAACGGCCCGCCGCCGGCGGCCCGCGGCGCGTCCGGCCCGCTGGCCGCCACCGGCGGCACCGGCGTGGCACTGTCGGCGAGCGTGGTGCGCAATTCCGGCGCCAGTTCCGCCCGCCACGCGGCCCCTTGCGGACGCACGAACAAGGCGTCGCGCTCCGCCGCCGCCAGCGGGCGGGCGAAGCGGACGTGAAACCCGTAGGCGCCATCCCCCACGCCCACCGCGCGCAGCACCGGGCTGAACCGGTCGGCCACGCCCCGGTGCAGGATGCGCTCGGCCGGCCGGCCGGGGATCACCACCTCGAAGACCAGCCGCGCCGAGGGATCGCCCAGGTCGCGCAGCCAGCCCGCCACATGCTCGGCGCTGCGCTCGTCGATATAGCCCTGGTTCTGCGCCATCCCGACCCGTCGATCCGGCCGCGGCCCGCGGCGTCAGTCCTTCTTTTCCTCGTCGTCGTCCTCGTCGTCCTCGTCGTCGTCGTCCTGGTGCTCGTCAGTACCAGTCCAGCACGTCGTCGTGGAAATCGGGGTCCTTCAGCAGCCGCATGGCCAGCGCCAGCACGATCTCCGGCGCCGCCGCGAGGTCGGGCGAGTTCGGTCGCCACATCGGCGGCGGCGACCACGCGCACCGACATCGCGCCGTCCTCCTCGCCGACGATGAGGGCGACCTCGCCCGACTCGAGGTCCACCGAGGTGGGTTCAGTCCTGGGTGCCATCCGCTCGCACTCCCCGTTGCTGCCGCGCCATGGGCGGCCGTTCCCAGCACAGCAATGCCCCGCCCCCGCCTGGGCAACGCGGGGGCGCGACAAGCCCGGCCGCATCTGCCGCAACCGCGGCCGGGCCTTCGTCATGGCCGCACTCTGCCGCCCGTTCCAGAGATAGATCAATGGCCGAGTCCCCCCGTTCGCGCCGGCTGTTGCCGCAGGGTAACAGCACCGCCCCTGCCCGGCAGCACCGCTCATTCCTTCACCGCCCCGGTGAGACTCGACACGTAATACTCGACGAAGAACGAATAGAAGATCGCCACCGGCAGCGAGCCGAGCAGCGCCCCGGCCATCAGCGCCCCCCATTGATACACGTCGCCCTGCACCAGCTCGGTCAGGATGGCCACCGGCACGGTTTTCTTCTCGGTCGAGGAAATGAACGCCAGCGCATAGATGAATTCGTTCCAGCTCAGCGTGAAGGCGAAGATGCCGGCCGAGATCAGCCCCGGCACCGCCAGCGGCAGCGTGATCCGCCGCAGAATTTGCAGCCGGCTGGCGCCGTCGATCAGCGCGCATTCCTCCAGCTCGTAGGGGATCGACTTGAAATAGCCGATCAGCAGCCAGGTGCAGAACGGGATGAGGAAGGTCGGATAGGTCAGCACCAGCGCGAAGGGCGTGTCGAACAGCCCCAGGCTGAACACCATCTGCGCCAGCGGGATGAACAGGATCGACGGCGGCACCAGATAGGCGAGATAGATGGCCAGCCCCACATAGGCCGAGCCGCGCAGGCGCAGCCGCTGGATGGCATAGGCGGCCAGCACCGAGGCCACCAGCGAGATCACGGTGGCCCCCAGCGCCACCCCCATGGTGGTCGCGAGCCAGCGCGGATAGTCGGTGTCGAACAGCAGCTTGCGGATGTTCTCCAGGGTCGGGCTGGAAATCCAGAACGGGTTGTGGTGCTGGTAGTCGAGCAGCTCGTCGTTGGGTTTGAAGGCGGTGATCGCCATCCAGTAGAACGGAAACAGCAGCACCAGCACGAAACAGGCCAGCGGCACATACAGCGTCACCACCCGCCGCGCCCGGCTCTCCCAGGAGAGCAACCCCGGCGTGTCCGCGGCCTCACCCATCGCGTCCGCCCTGCTGCCACCGCCGCCGCGACAGCGCGAAATAGCTGAACAGCGTGGCGAGAACGAGAAACGGGATCATGGAAACGGCGATCGCCGCGCCCTCGCCCAGCGAGGCGCCGGGAATGCCGCGCTGGAACGCCAGCGTGGCCATCAGATGCGTGGAATTGATCGGCCCGCCGCGGGTGATGGCATAGACCAGCTGGAAATCGGTGAAGGTGAACAGCACCGAGAAGGTCAGCACCACCGCGAGTATGGGCAGCAGCAGCGGCGCGGTGACGAAGCGGAAGCGCTGCCACGACCCGGCGCCGTCGAGCAGCGCCGCCTCGTACAGCGATGGCGAGATGGTCTGCAGCCCGGCCAGCAGGCTGATCGCCACGAACGGGATGCCGCGCCAGACATTGGCCGCGATCAGCGCCCAGCGCGCGTGCCAGGGCGTGCCGAGGAAGTCGATGTAGCTGCTGCGCCAGTGCAGCACATCGACCAGCAGGTAGGAGACGATCGAGAACTGCGGATCGTAGATCCACCAGAACGCAATCGCGCTCAGCACCGTGGGGATGATCCAGGGCAGCAGGATCACCGCGCGGATGATCGACTTGAACGGCACGTTCCGGTTCAGCAGCAGCGCCAGCCAAAGCCCCAGCGCGAATTTCCCCGCCGTCGCCACCGCGGTATAGAACACGGTGTTCCACACCGTGTTGAGGAAGATGCGGTCCGCCAGCAGGCTCTGGAAATTCTCCAGCCCCACCCATTCGCCGGGCCGGCCGATCTGCGTGTCGGTGAAGGCGAGCCAGATGCCAAGGCCGAGCGGATAGGTCAGGAAGGTCAGCAGCAGGCCGACCGCCGGCAGCAGGCAGATGACGGTCAGGAACCGCGGGTCATCGAACAGCCGGGCCAGCCGGCCGGGCTGCCGCCGCGCCGCCACCCAGGTCGATGCATCCATGCGCCTGCCCCTATACCGCGGTTCAGTTCAGCCGCTGCCCGCTCGCCTGGTCGAACAGATGCACCATGGCGGGGTCCGGCGCGATGCCGATGCGCTCGCCCGGCCGCGCCGCGATGCGTTCGCGGAACGCGCAGGTGACCGTGGCCGCGCCGATGCGCGCCACCACCTGCGTCTCCGACCCGGTCGGCTCCACCACCACCACTTCGGCGGCCATCCCCTCGCCGGCCAGGTGCCAGTGCTCGGGGCGGATGCCCCAGACCACGTCGGCCCGCGCGGTGCCATTGCCGCCGGCCACCGGCAGCACCACGCCGCCGCCATGGAAAGCGCCGCCCGCCAGCCGGCCCGGCACGAAATTCATCGCCGGCGAGCCGATGAAGCCGGCCACGAACAGGTTCGCCGGCCGGTCGTACAGCTCCAGCGGCGCGCCGATCTGCTCCACCCGCCCGCCATGCATCACCACGATCTTGTCGGCCATGGTCATGGCCTCGATCTGGTCGTGGGTGACGTAGATGGTGGTGGTGGCGAGCCGCTGGTGCAGATCCTTGATCTCGGTGCGCATCTGCACGCGCAGCTTGGCATCGAGGTTGGACAGCGGCTCGTCGAACAGGAACACCTGCGGGTCGCGCACGATGGCCCGCCCCATCGCCACGCGCTGGCGCTGCCCGCCGGACAATTGCCGCGGATAGCGCTCCAGCAACGCGACAAGCCCGAGGATGCCGGCCGCCCGCCCGACCCGCTGCTCCACCACGGCGGCGGGCGCCTTCGCCAGTTTGAGCGAAAACGCCATGTTCTCCCGCACCGTCATGTGCGGATAGAGGGCATAGTTCTGGAACACCATGGCGATGTCGCGCTGCTTCGGCGGCAGGTCATTGACCACCCGCCCGCCGATGGCGATCTCGCCGCGGCTGATGTTCTCCAGCCCGGCGATCATGCGCAGCAGCGTGGATTTGCCGCAGCCCGAGGGGCCGACCAGGATGACGAACTCGCCGTCCGCCACCTCGACGCTGACGCCGTGCAGCACCTCGGTGCTGCCGAACGCCTTGCCCACCGCCCGGACCGAGACTGTGGCCATCGTGGTTCCGCCCTCCCCCGGGCGCCCTGCCCTGGCCGCCCTCCCCTGGCCGCCCTGGCCGCCCCGCCCTGGCCGTCGGCGCTTGCGGCCGGTTTCCCGGGCAACTTACGGTGCGGCGGCCCGGTTGGCCACTGCGTTCCTCCGGCCCCTCCGCCTTGACCTGCGTCATGGCCACGCCCGCCCCGACCCCATAGACGGCAAGAATGCACGACCCCGCCGACCCGCAGACCGAGGCGCCGCCGTTGCGGGCGGAGAGCCACCGTCCGCCGCCGGCCCCCCTGTCCACCGCCCTGCCGCTGCTCCAGGTCACGCGCCGCCGCCGCTCGCCCTGGGCGGCGCTGCTGCTGGTGGCCCTCGCCGCCGCGGCCGGCGCCGTGGCCTGGCTGGGCTGGCTGCGGCCGGTCGCGGTCACGCTGGCGCATCCCTGGCAGGGGCCGGCGCTGGAGGCGGTCTATGCCACCGGCGTGGTCGAGGCGGTCGATCTCGCCCGCATCGGCACCACGGTGGCCGGCCGCATCACCTTCCTCGCGGCCTGGGAAGGCGACCGCATCACCGCCGGCCAGGTGGTGGCGACGCTGGACGACCGCCAGGCCCGCCAGCGGCTGGAGGATGCCCGCGCCCGCCTGGTCACCGCCGAACGCGACTTCGCCCGCGCCCATAGCCTGGTGGCCCGCGGCGACGTCTCCGCCCAGCAGCTCGAACACGCCACCCAGGAGCGCGACCAGGCCGCCGCCGCCGTGGCGCTGATGGCCCGCCAGCTCGACGACTACACCATCCGCGCCCCGCTCGACGCCTATGTGATGAAACGCCCGGTGCAGCCCGGCGAGACCGTGCCGACCGAGGCCACCCTGTACGAAGTCGCCTCCACCGCCCGGCTGCGCGTCGCCGCCGATGTGGACGAGCGCGACATCCCCAAGGTGCGGATGGGCGCCCGCGTGGCCATCCGCTCCGACGCCTTCCCGCACGACGCCTTCACCGCCGCCGTCACCAACATCCGCCACCAGAGCGAAACCGCCACCCGCACCTTCCGCGTCGAGGCCGCCCTGCCCGCCGACACGAAGCTGCTGATCGGCATGACGGTGGACGTGAACGTTGTAGTGGCCGAGCGCAACCAGGCGCTGCTGGTGCCCGCCGCCGCGGTACGCCACGACCCGCCGCTCGGCGGCCTGCCTGGCCCGGCCTGGGTGCTGCGGGTGATCGACGGCCGCGCCCGCCGCACCCCGATCGAAACCGGCGCGGTCGGCCCGCAGGCGATCGAGGTGCGCGCCGGCCTCGACGCCGCCGACGCCATCGTCGCCGCGGGCCTGGACCGGCTGTCCGACGGCCAGCGCGTGCGGCCGCTGCCGGCGACCAAATGATTCCGTTGCCGCTGGCCATCGCGCTTGCGCATCTGCGCACGCGTCGGCGGCAAACTCTGGTGTCGGTGGCCGGGGTGATGCTGGGGGTGGGCGTGTTCGTCTCGGTCACCGCGCTGATGCAGGGGTTCCAGACGTTCTTCCGCAACCAGATCATCGAGACCAATCCGCACATCACCGTCACCGACGAGGTGCGCCGGCCGGCACCGCAGCCGCTGGTGGCGCTGTATCCCGACGCCGCCGTGCAGATCATCCGCGTGCTGCCGCGCGACCCGGTGCGCGGCATCTCCAATGCCGGCGCCATCCTGGACGGGCTGGCGGCGATGCCGGGGCTGGACGCCGCGCCGACGCTGCGCGGCCAGCTGCTGCTGCGCCGCGCCGGGCGCGACTTCGCGGTGACGGCGCTCGGCGTCGATCCGCTGGCCGAGCGCCGCGTCACCAGCCTGTGGCGGGACATCACCCAGGGCAGCCTGGAGGCGCTGGCCACGCGGCAGGACGGCATCCTGCTCGGCGCCACGCTGGCCGAGCGCATGGGGGCAGGGCTGGGCGACACGCTGGCGGTGGCCACGCCCGCCAGCATCGCCACCACCTTGCGCGTGGTCGGCATCTTCCGCACCGGGCTGGAGCAGCAGGACATGGGCCAGGTGGTGGTGCATCTGGTGAAGCAGCAATCCATGCAGGCCCGCCCGCGGGTGGTGAACGAAATCCACATCCGGCTCGACGACATCAGCCGCTCCATCCCCACCGCCGCCATGGTCGAGGGCCGCTGGGGCTACAAGGCGGCGCCGTGGGAGGAAACCTACGCCCGCATCCTCGATGTGTTCGTGCTGCAAAACGCGATCATCGTCCTCTCCACCGGCTCGGTGCTGCTGGTGGCCGCCTTCGGCATCTTCAACATCATCTCGACCGTGGTGATGGAGAAGGCACGCGACGTGGCCATCCTGCGCTCGATCGGCATGGCCGGGCGCGATGTCGAGGCGGTGTTCATCGTCGAGGGCATGGTGGTGGGGCTGCTCGGCATCGCCGCCGGGGCGCTGCTGGGCTGGGCGCTGTCGGCGGCGATGGCGCAATTGCCCGCCCCGGGCGCGGCCGATCCCTCCGAAAAGCTGCGCATCGCCCAGTCGGCTTCCATCTACGGCATCGCCGCCGGCATCGCCTTCGCCGCCTCGGTCGCCGCGGCCTGGCTGCCGGCGCGCAAGGCGGCGCGCACCGACCCGCTCGCCATCATCCGCGGGGCCACGTGACACCCTCGCTGGAGGCGCGCGGCCTCACCCGCATCCTGCCCGGGCCGGTGCCGACCACGCTGGTGCGCGACATCGACCTCGCCTTCGCCCCGGGCGGCTTTGCCGTCATCACCGGCCCGTCCGGTTCAGGCAAATCCTCGCTGCTGTACCTGCTCGGGCTGCTCGACCCGCCGACCGCGGGCGATGTGCTGGTCGACGGCGCCTCCACCGCCGGGCTGGACGGCGAGACGCGGGCGCGGGTGCGGCTGGAACGGTTCGGCTTCGTGTTTCAGTTCCACTTCCTGCTGCCCGAGTTCACCGTGCTGGAGAACGTGATGCTGCCGATGCGCCAGCTCGGCAGGCTGACCGCGCCGGCGATGCGCGCCCATGCGCTCGACCTGCTGGAGGCGCTCGACATGATCCCGGTGGTGCACAAGCGCCCCGAGGCGCTCTCCGGCGGCCAGCGCCAGCGCACCGCGGTGGCCCGCGCGCTGGCCAACGACCCGCGCTTCCTGCTGGCCGACGAGCCGACCGGCTCGCTGGATACGCGCAACGCCGCCGCGGTGTTCGCCATCCTGCGCGACCTCGCGCATGAGGGCCGCACGGTGATCGCGGTAACGCATGACGAGACGCTCGCCGGCACCGCCGACCGCCGCATCCGCCTGGTGGATGGCCACCTCGCACGCGCCTGACTGAGGTGGCCCCCATTCCCCGGACAGTCGGACAAGCTTAATCCGAGCGGAGAGGGAACGAGGTGGGATGAGTCGGCAGCGGAAGCGGTATTCGGCGGAGTTCAAGGCGAAAGTGGCTCTGGAGGCGATCCGCGGTGAGCTGACGGTGACGCAGCTGGTGAGCAGGCATGGGTTGCATCAGACGCTGATCAACGGTTGGAAGAAACAGGTTTTGGAGGGGCTGACCGGGGTGTTCTCTGGTCGAGCGGAGGCGGTGGACCAGGGCCACGCGGACGAGCTCGAAAAGCTGCACGCCAAGATCGGCTAGCTGGTGGTGGAACGAGATTTTTTGCGCAAGGCCTCCGGTCGTTGAGTGTTCGGCCGGAGGCGGGAGATGGTCGAAGCGGAGCACGTGGCGTTGCCGATCGTGCGGCAGTGCCAGTTGCTCTCGATCAGCCGCTCTTCATATTACGAGGCGTGTGCTGGGGAAAGTGAGGTGAACCTGGCATTGATGCGGGTGATTGACGAGAAGTTTTTGCAGATGCCGTGGTATGGCGGCCGGCAGATGACGCGGCACTTGCGGCGGTTTGGCCATGAGGTTGGCCGCAAGCGGGTAAAGCGGCTGATGCGGAAGATGGGGCTGGAGGCGGTCTACCAGCGACCGAAGACGACGGTCGCGAACCCGGAACACAAAGTCTGGCCCTATCTTCTTCGCCACAAGGTGATCGATCAGCCGAACCAGGTCTGGTGCGCCGACATCACCTACATTCCGATGCGGCGCGGCTTCCTGTATCTTGTGGCGGTGATGGACTGGACCAGTCGGCGGGTGCCGTCATGGCGGCTGTCGAACCCCATGGATGTGGAATTCTGCAGATAAGCACTACAGGAAGCCTTGACAGCATATGGCTGTCCTGAGATCTCCAGCACGGATCAGGGCAGCCAGTTCACCCGCCTGCGGTTCACCGAGCTGCTGATCGCCGCAGCTGTGCAGGTGTCCATGGACGGGCGCGGTCGGTGGATGGACAACGTGTTCATCGAGCGGCTGTGGCGGTCACTGAAATACGAATGCGTTTACATGAGCGGCTTCGAGACTGGCAGTGAGGCACGCGCTGGTCTTCGACGGTGGATCGACGACTACAACGCCGCGCGGCCCCATTCGGCCATCGGCGGACGGACCCCGGCCGAGGCCTGCGCAGGGCTTCCGATCAGCGGCAAACTGGCGGCGTAGCGGCATCCCGGACCAAGCTTATCCAAGCCGCCAAACTGTCCGCGGAATGGGGTCCACCTCAGTGGACAATCGCCAGGGCAAGCTATCGAAACCGACGGCTGGAGGTTCTGCACAGGACGGGAGCGGCCCCGCACCGCGTGGGAGCGCTCGACAAGGCGACGATGCGCGATCTTGACGCCTTCTGCCTGACCCCAGTCGCGGAGGTGAGTGGCGAGGACATCCAGAAGCTTCGGGAGAGGGAGGGCGTCAGCCAGGCGGTGCTGGCGCGGCACCTCAATGTCGGCACGAAGCTGGTCAGCGATTGGGAACGCGCGGTGAAGCGCCCGAGCGGGCCGTCGCTGAAGTTGCTGGTGCTGGCGAGCGTGAAGGGGCTCGATGCGATAGCGTGATAGTGATTGCGCGCGCTACCCGCTCGTCTTTAGCAATATCGCTGTGACGCGACCGCTTAACTCTTAGCTATAATAAGCAATAAGATCCTTTTCTGGCATTAGCGGGGAATACAGGGAGAAAAAGGCTGAGCCTGCAATTCCTTCGAATTGTTCGTAATCTATTTTTCGGGTTCCGGTCTTTATTGTCTGCTCGTAAGCTATATCCGGATAGCGCTCGATGTAAACAATCTTTTTTACCCCGAGTTGGTAAGCCTTCTTCGCACAAAGTGTGCAAGTTGATGAGTAGTGTACAGATTAGAACCCAAAACTGTAGTTCCTCCAATCTTGGCGGTTTGAAGGAAGGCGTTTTCTTCCGCATGGAGGGCGCGTGTGTATTCCGCTCGCTTCTTTCCCTCAATCGCTTCTAATTCAGATCGAAAACAAAACGGATCGCCATGAGCCTTTGATCGCAGATGATCTTTGAAAGGCCCGCTTCGCTCATACTCGCTGAACGGATGATCATCGGCGTCAAATTCGGCTAACAGTTCACCGCACGTACGAAGGGCGCACGGGACTTGATCTTGTGGCGGATCGTTCCCGCCAATTCCCAACACGTAGCCGTGCGGCCCAACGACCGCCGCCCCCACTTGGCGCGAAAGGCAACCCGACATCAGGCGCGCAGTGGAAGCGATTTGCATTCCGCGCTCGTCTTCGGTAGGAGTAAGACAACCGGGTTTATGAGCCAGGCAAAGCAGTTTCACCAGATGGAACTTTATAGAAGAAAAATCTTTCGCCCTATTAATCAGAAACATGTCGGCTTTTTGAACGCATTCCGGAATATTTTGTCCCGTAACCCACCATCCAATGCAAGGCTGTTCAACGCTTCCTGATATCGAGCATTTTGAGCAGCGGTTTGGGACCGGCGAGGGCTGCGCGGTAGCGGTCCTGCGGGAGCGTGCTGGACTTGTTGGCCTTGAGGACATTGAAGGCGAAGCTTCGGACGCGGGCGAACACGCCTGGGTTGGAGCGGATGCGCGAGCGGTCCTCGCCGAAGGTCTCGTCGCGGCTGTAGTGGGAGGTGGTCTCCACGCCCCAGTGGGCGCGGATTGCATCGGCCGCGACCTGGGCGGTGAGTGGAGCATTGGCGAGATAGATTGCGGTGTCGGTGGAAGGGCGCAGCAAGCCGCTGGCCGGGCTGAAGGTGAGAACGTCGCGCTCGACACGGATGATGGTTTTGACGTGCTCCTTCCACTCGGAACCGGCCAGCTTGTCGGCAGGTTCAAAGATGGTGACGGTGCGGCGTTCGAAGCGATTTCGGCCGCGATCGACGCTGGTGATGGCATCGCGCGGAGCGGTGGTGGCGCAGATGTCCTGTGCCTGGGCCAGCAGGGTGGGCTGGTTCTCCTTGAGCTGGACGATCAGGGTGAGATCGGCGTCACGGGCGACCTCGAAGTGTTTTTTTGACAGTGCAACGCATCGAGGGTGACCAGGGAGCCCGGGGCCACGCCGAGTTCGGCAAGCAGGGCCTGCGCTGCCGGGATCTCGTTGGATTTCTCGGCGATGTCGACATGGGCGAGCACGAGCGCCGTGTCGGTGGCGAACGCGCTGAGCACCTGGGCGGCGGCGCGGTCGTGAAAGGCATCGAAGCTGCCCCGCAGCGTCTTGCCGTCCAGCGCGATGCTGCCGCTGCCACCGCTGCAGGCCGCCTGCAGAAGGGCGGCATGGCGGCGGAACGCGACCTCCACAGCCGCCGGCTCAAGACCTTGCAGGATGTAGCGGATGGCAGTGTGGGCGGGGGCGCGTCGCCATTTCAGGCCGAATGTCGTATTCAGTCGGCGCCGATGCACGTCGATGAAGGTGGCGATGCCGCGATACGAGTTGCTGCCCGTCACCACCGCCAGGATGGAGAACAGCAGCAGATGAGGCCGCTTGTAGAGCTTGCCTTCCGCCCGTCGCGGGTCGGGTATCTCAGAGTCCGTTGGGAAAGGGATTCCAAGTCGCGGCTATGCCATTGTAGAAGGTACGCTTTGGTAGACGACGGATGACGGACGTACCGATGGTTTGGACAAAAGGAAATCGTGCTCGCTATGACCGACGTGGCCAAAGATACCCCAGCGACCTGACGAACGAGGAGTGGGAGGTTCTAGAACCTTTTCTTCCGGTTCCGAAGGGACGCGGCCGTCCGCGGACACATCAATTGCGTGAAGTCATGAACGGTATTCGCTATGTCATACGCTATGGCATTCCGTGGGACGCCATGCCGAAGGACCTGCCGCCATCGGCCATTTGCTACGACTACTGGCGTCTGCTGTCCGACGGTGGCCACATGGAGCAGATCAACCATCGCCTGGTGATGATGGACCGCGAAAAAGCCGGCCGGGAGGCAAGTCCGACACTGGCGATCATTGATGCGCAATCGGTCAAATGCGACGCGCCGGGGGGAGAACGTGGCTATGATGCTGGCAAGAAAGTCCTTGGTCGCAAGAGGCATATTGCCGTCGACACCGACGGTCGGCTTCTGGCGGTGAAGATCACTTCTGCCGACGTTCAGGACCAGGATGGCGGCATCCCGCTGGTCATGCGGTTGTTGCGGCTCTGCCCGTGGATACTGACCGTAGTGGTCGATGGCGGCTACAAGACGCGGTTCATCGACTATGTGCAGCAGGCCAAGAACCGTGTTGTCGAGGTCGTCAAACGCCCCGATTTCGCCAAAGGGTTCGTGCTTCTGCCCAAGCGATGGAGAGTTGAGCAAAGCATCGGGGCGCTGACTGGCTCGCGCCGCCTAAAGCTCGATTACGAAACGCTGACACACGTATCCGCTGCTACAATGCTCTTCGCCTCCATCACTCGCCTGCTTGCGTCCATAACTATGGCCTGACCCTTTCCCAACGGACTCTGAGCCAGCAGATCGAGCAGCGACGTGAACGCAGCCACGGCAACCTCCAGACAGGTTGCCGCCCCAGGAGTCAGAGACCAGCCGATTCGGGAATCCTTAAAAATCCAGTCCGCCTCACTTCTCCTCCTGCCTGTTGCCGCCAGGACTTACCCCACCCAGCACAGCAGCGTTGAACAGCCTTGACCCGGCCCCCGTGTACCCGGCCCCCGTGTACCCGGCTAGGCCGATGATCAGGAAGCCGCGTTGCGCAGCGAACAGCGCGTCGGCATAGGAATCGAGCTGTTTTTTCCCGGCCATTCCCTGCTCCTAGCACGATCACGGAAACCGCGCTACAGCTAACTTACTTCGTGGCTTCCTTACATCGAGCATTTGTCAGCCCGTGTGTCAAGTTGATTCCAGAACCCCTGGGCCGCATGGCTTGGGTCGGGCGGTTTCTTGAGATATCACAATCGCACGTGCATCTGCGTTGTCCGCCTGACGCTATGCTGTCACCGAGACATATGCTACACGGCAATGATCTTATTGCTTGGTCGGCCCACGAAGAAAACAAGGCTGTTCAACGCTGCTGTGCGGGGTGGGGTGAGATCCTGGCGGCAACAGGCAGGAGGAGAAGTGAGGCGGACTGGATTTTTAAGGATTCCCGAATCGGCTGGTCTCTGACTCCTGGGGCGGCAACCTGTCTGGAGGTTGCCGTGGCTGCGTTCACGTCGCTGCTCGATCTGCTGGCTGAGATACCCGACCCGCGACGGGCGGAAGGCAAGCTCTACAAGCGGCCTCATCTGCTGCTGTTCTCCATCCTGGCGGTGGTGACGGGCAGCAACTCGTATCGCGGCATCGCCACCTTCATCGACGTGCATCGGCGCCGACTGAATACGACATTCGGCCTGAAATGGCGACGCGCCCCCGCCCACACTGCCATCCGCTACATCCTGCAAGGTCTTGAGCCGGCGGCTGTGGAGGTCGCGTTCCGCCGCCATGCCGCCCTTCTGCAGGCGGCCTGCAGCGGTGGCAGCGGCAGCATCGCGCTGGACGGCAAGACGCTGCGGGGCAGCTTCGATGCCTTTCACGACCGCGCCGCCGCCCAGGTGCTCAGCGCGTTCGCCACCGACACGGCGCTCGTGCTCGCCCATGTCGACATCGCCGAGAAATCCAACGAGATCCCGGCAGCGCAGGCCCTGCTTGCCGAACTCGGCGTGGCCCCGGGCTCCCTGGTCACCCTCGATGCGTTGCACTGTCAAAAAAACACTTCGAGGTCGCCCGTGACGCCGATCTCACCCTGATCGTCCAGCTCAAGGAGAACCAGCCCACCCTGCTGGCCCAGGCGCAGGACATCTGCGCCACCACCGCTCCGCGCGATGCCATCACCAGCGTCGATCGCGGCCGAAATCGCTTCGAACGCCGCACCGTCACCATCTTTGAACCTGCCGACAAGCTGGCCGGTTCCGAGTGGAAGGAGCACGTCAAAACCATCATCCGTGTCGAGCGCGACGTTCTCACCTTCAGCCCGGCCAGCGGCTTGCTGCGCCCTTCCACCGACACCGCAATCTATCTCGCCAATGCTCCACTCACCGCCCAGGTCGCGGCCGATGCAATCCGCGCCCACTGGGGCGTGGAGACAACCTCCCACTACAGCCGCGACGAGACCTTCGGCGAGGACCGCTCGCGCATCCGCTCCAACCCAGGCGTGTTCGCCCGCGTCCGAAGCTTCGCCTTCAATGTCCTCAAGGCCAACAAGTCCAGCACGCTCCCGCAGGACCGCTACCGCGCAGCCCTCGCCGGTCCCAAACCGCTGCTCAAAATGCTCGATATCAGGAAGCGTTGAACAGCCTTGGGTCGGGCGGTTTCTCGAAGATATCACAATCGCACGTGCATCTGCGTTGTCCGCCTGACGCTATGCTGTCACCGAGACATATGCTACACGGCAATGATCTTATTGCTTGGTCAGCCCACGAAGAAAACTAAGTGTTGATTTCCGCTGAGATCTGACCCGGGCTTTTCACTGAGAACTGACCCGGCTGTGAGTATGGTTCGTGGCCTGAAAGCGGGTCAAGTCATTGCTTTTTCCTTCCGGGTTTGGTGGTTGCGGCGCTGGCCTTGAAGCGGAAGCTATCGTTTCCGGTTTCAAGGATGTGGCAGTGGTGAGTGAGGCGGTCGAGCAAGGCAGTCGTCATCTTGGCGTCAACAAACACCCCAGCCCATTCGCTGAAGCTCAGATTGGTGGTGATAACGACACTGGTGTGCTCATAGAGTTTGCTGAGCAGGTGGAAGAGCAAAGCGCCGCCGGAGGCACTGAAGGGGAGATATCCGAGCTCATCCAGGATCACGAGGTCTGACCGGACCAGACGCTCGGCGATTTGGCCAGCCTTGCCCTGCGCCTTTTCTTGCTCCAAGGCATTGACGAGTTCGACGGTGGAGAAGAACCGGACCCTCTTGCGGTGATGCTCGACAGCCTGGACACCGAGCGCCGTTGCAACGTGGGTCTTGCCGGTTCCCGGCGAACCAGCGTCATACTGCCGGGTGTCTGACGCGCGACGAGCGGATTACGTACCCGTTCCACCCACGACGGGGAGAATTCGTCGAGGTTGTTGCCGTCAAGCGGCACGCTGGTGCCGAACATCTGGTGATTCGGCAGCCTGATCGGACCCTGGCTTTGCTGCCGGTCTGGATGACAGACCCGCAGGCAAGCGACCTCCGTGTCGTGGAATGTCCGCGCCTTCCATTTCAGCGGCTCATAGAGTTGCGCGCCCTGATTGATACGCTTCTAGCCTCAGACCGGTGCGAATCGTCCCTTTGCGAGGTACCCGGTGATGAGACACGATCAACGGCGTCAGCACGACCTGTTCGAACTACAGGAAATAGTGCCGCCACTACCATCGACGCTGCAAGCGAAACTGGCGCCGTTGTTGCAAGCACTGCTGATGGAAGCCATCGGGATTGTGCGAGTCGGAAGCGACGGCAGGGAGAACGGCGATGACCAAGATCACGCCTGAACACCTGGCGCGCAGCGCCTATGTCTATGTGCGGCAGTCCACAGCCGACCAGGTACTCAACAACCATGAGAGCCGACGGCGACAGTATGCGTTGACCGACCGCGCCCGTGCGCTCGGGTGGAGCAATGTCGAGGTGATCGATGATGACCTCGGCCGTTCCGGCTCTGGCGTCACGCGCCCCGGCTTCGAGAAGTTACTTGCTGCAATCTGCGAAGGACGCGTTGGTGCTGTGGTCTCGATTGAAGCATCGCGGCTGGCGCGCAACGGGCGTGACTGGCACACCCTGCTCGAATTCTGCGGCATAGTGGACACGTTGATTGTCGATGAGGATGGTGTCTATGACCCGCGGCATCCCAATGATCGGTTGCTGCTCGGAATGAAAGGCACGATGAGCGAGATGGAGCTGTCGCTGTTCCGGCAGCGCTCGTTTGAGGCGCTTCGTCAGAAGGCCCGGCGTGGGGAACTGCTGCTGACCGTGGCGGTGGGCTATGTCAAGATGCCCAATAACCGTATCGAGAAGGATCCGGACCGACGTGTGCAGGAGGCGATCACGCTGGTGTTCACGCGGTTTGCGGCGCTGCAGACAGTGCGGCAGGTACATTTGTGGATGCGCCAGGAAAAGCTGCCGCTGCCGGCGGTCGAATACGGACCGGAGGGGCGGCGGATCACCTGGAAGCTGCCCGTCTACAACTCGCTGCGTCAGATGCTGACCAATCCGGTCTATGCCGGTGCGTACGTGTTCGGCCGGACCGGCAGTCGTGTTACCATCCAGGACGGCCGCAAGCGCATCGTCAGGGGTTTCCGCAAGGAGCAGGAGAAGTGGGAGGTTCTGATCCGTGATCACCACAGCGCCTATATCAGTTGGGCCGAGTTCGAGCGGAACCAGCGCCTGATCAGCGACAATGCCAACGGCAAGAGCTTCATGAGCCGCGGATCGGTCCGGCGTGGCGAAGCGCTGCTGGCGGGCTTGCTGCGCTGCGGCCATTGCGGCCGCAAGCTGCATGTGGCCTACGGCGGCGCCAAAGGCAGCGTCGGGCGGTACCACTGCCGTGGCGGCCATCTCAACCATGGCGGCGATCAGTGCATCTCTTTCGGCGGCATGCGGATCGATCGTGCCGTAGGCGCAGAGGCAGTCCGCCGCCTGCAACCGCTCGGCATCGAGGCCGCGCTGAACGCTCTTGCTGTGGAGCAAGTGGAAACCGCGGCCAAGCTGCGCCAACTCGACCTCGCGCTCGAGCAGGCGCGCTATGAGGCGACACTCGCGCGCCGGCAATACGATGCGGTCGATCCCGACAACCGCCTGGTGGCCGGCGAGCTCGAGCGACGCTGGAATGAACGCCTGGAGGCGGTCCGCGCCATTGAGGCCGACCGCGAGGCGCTGGCGGCTCGCCCAAGAGCCAGTGTTGATGCCGCCGAGCGGAGCCGCCTGCTCACCCTTGGGGCCGACCTCGAGCGTGCTTGGAACAGCCAGGGCGCGACCACCGCAACCCGCAAGCGCATCATCCGCGCGCTGATCGAGGAGATCGTCGTTCGCGTGTGCGCCGATACGCTGGAACTCGTGGTGCGTTGGTGCGGCGGCGATCACACCGAACTGCGGGTCGCCAAGAACCGCACGGGCCAACACCGCTGGCGTGTCGATGCCGACGTGGTGGGGTTGGTCACCGTGCTCGCCCGGCAAATGCCCGACCAAGCAATCGCTGCCGTTCTCAACAGGGCCGGCAAGACCACTGGCCGTGGCAACAGCTGGACAAAGTCGCGGGTCTGCACGCTGCGCAATCATCGTGGCATTGCCCCCTACCGCGACGGCGAACGCGTCGAACGTGGCGAGGTAACGCTGGAAGAAGCTGCTGAGCGGCTCAACGTCAGCGAGGCAACGGTTCGGCGCATGATCGCTGAAAAGCTGCTGCCTGCCCAACAGCTCTGCAAAGGTGCCCCTTGGGTTATCCGCAGCGCTGATCTTGAGACCGAAACTATCAGACGTGCCGCTGACGATCGCCGGCACCGCCGCCCGCCGTCTCAGGATGAGCGGCAAAACAGCCTTGCATTACAATAGGATGGGAAGGTGAGCACTATGAAGCGGGATCGGGACCGCCGATGAGGACGACGTTGTTGGCGCTGTCTATGAACTCACAGCGATACAGCTGCCGGACAAGGGCTTCATTGATTTCGCTGGCGCCGAAGTCAAAGCCTGCGAGGTCCTTGTAGGTTGGGAACCGGGCGGTCTTGAGCTGGTAGGTGATGGAGCGCACGTCGCGCTCCGCCATTTCAGCCTTCAGTAGCTGCGACAAGATCGGCACCGCGGCTTCGAAAGCCGGTGATCCCTGCTCCATCAGCTCACTGACGGCCTGTGCCATGCCGAACATCCTCAGGCCGCGCAGCATGACCACGGTGGCGGCGCTGGCAGGGTCATTTCGCATGATGCGCATCCGGCAGGTCGGCCGTGTTGCGAAGCGCGTCATAGCGTTCGACATTCGCCTGCGGTTCCCGGCGTAGGACCAAAGCCCGCGGCGGGTCGACGGCGGCAGCCGTGCTCTTGCCGTCGACCAGCCGGTGCAGAAGGTTCAGGATATGGGTCTTGGTCAACAGGCCGTCGTCCAAGGCCAACTCGACAGCGCACAGCACGGCCCCTTCATCGTGCTGCAGAACCAACGCCAAGATTTCCACCATCTCCCTGTCGCCGCCAGGCCGCTTCAGGAGAGTGCCCTGCATACGCTTGAACGCCTCGGGCAGGTCGGCAAACGGCGCGCCGTTCCGCAGAGCGCCCGGCTTGCGCTGGATCACCGCCAGATAGTGGCGCCAGTCGTAGATCGTCCGCCCCGGCAGATGATGCGACCGCTCGATGATGCGCATATGCTCGCAGACGATTTGCCCTTCGGCCGCCACAACAATCCGTTCCGGATAAACCCGCACGCTGACTGGCCGATTGGCAAACGAGGCAGGCACGCTGTAGCGGGTGCGGTCCAGGGAAACCAGGCAGGTGGGCGATACGCGCTTGGTGTGCTCGACGAAGCCGTCAAAGCGAGGCGGCAGGACCATCAGGCTCGACTTTTCGCTGGCCCATGCGTCAGCAATGGTTCCTGGCAGCCTGCCATGCGGGACTTGCCCCCAGAGTTCCACACAACGTTGTTCCAACCAGGCGTTCAGCGCATCCCGGTCAGCAAAGGCCGGCATGGGCTGCCACAGCCGATGGCGCGCGTCGCGGACGTTCTTCTCGACCTGTCCCTTCTCCCAGCCTGAAGCGGGATTGCAGAACTCGGCATCGAAAAGATAGTGGCTGGTCATGGCAAGGAAGCGAGTGTTGACCTGACGCGCCTTGCCGACGCCAATCCGATCGACCGCGGTCCGCATGTTGTCGTAGATGCCGCGCCGTGGCACACCGCCCAGAACCCGGAATGCATGGTAGTGAGCGTCGAACAGCATCTCGTGTGTCTGCAGCGGATAGGCCCGCACGATGAAGGCGCGGCTGAACGACAGCTTGAAATGCGCGACCTGCAGCTTGGTCCGCTCGCCACCCAGCACCGCCCAGTCTTCGCTCCAGTCGAACTGAAAGGCTTCGCCAGGCTGAAAGGCCAACGGCACGAACGTGCCGCGCCCGATGCTCTGCGCCTCTCGCACCCGATCAGCCTTCCAGGCTCGCGAGAAGGCCGCCACGCGGCCGTAAGATCCGTTGTAGCCCAGGACCACCAGATCAGCGTGCAGTTGCTTGGCTGTGCGTCTTTGCTTGCGTGATTTCCCAGCCTCTACCTTCAGCCACTCCGACAGCTTGTCGGCAAAAGCGTCGAGCTTGCTGCTCCGCTTCGGAACCTTGAACTTCAGCTCCACCGTCCCGGACCGCAAGTATTTGCGAATGGTGTTCCGCGATAGCCCCGTGCGCCGCGTGATCTCCCGGATCGAGATTCTTTCCCGCAACGCCCAACGTCGGATGACGCTCAAAAATGCCATGTCGATCACTCCCTGCACCCCTGGCCGTTCCCAGCCGGGGTAGGTTCGAACATGGGTCAATTCTCAGTGGAAATTCCCGGCTGAGCCGGGTCAGTTCTCAACGGCACTCAACAAACTAAGCGGCGATCGGCCAAATCTGCCGTGAAGACTCTAGTGCGTTAGTTAAATTAGCTGGAATTAGCTCGCCTCTTGATATCACTTGTTGCGTCAGCGACGCCGCGATATTGAATTGCGTGGCAATCCGGTTTTTTTAACTCTTACGTTAGTCCCCTGCGACTCAGCTTTTGCAACACAACCGGCCAAGACCAGACATTCGGGCGTATCTGCCCGGTGTCGCTGTTTGCTCATCGACCGAGTCCCGGATTGACCCACAGCCGGTGCCCGGTGCCTAGGGTCAAAGTGGAAAGTTTTTTGGTTCTTTTTTTCAAAAAAGAACCGCTTTCTTTGGGCTTGACTGAAGCTTCTCCTTCGCATTGCGGGCTTGGGCCGCTCCTTGGCCGGTGCGGTTGCGCCCCTCCCCCCGGCCCCCTCCCTCAAGGGGAGGAGGTGACGTAAGCAGCCCTGGGGGAGGTTGGGCGGCCGCGGCTTTGCCGGGGCACGGAAGGCGTAGATGGCCGGCCTTCGCCGGCCATGACGTTATGGGTCGGCTGGCGCGTGGGTGTGGAGCGTGGGCGGGCGTCGATACGGGCTGGCCGTGCGGTGGCATTTCGGGCAGGAGCAGAGGTTTCCTGGCTGCTGTGGACCTGTTCGCATGACCCACTACAATCGCGATGCTGCCGACATTTATGCCCGGTCGTTTGCCATCATCCGGGCCGAGGCTGATCTGGCGCGGTTTCCGGCCGAGTTGGAGAAGCTGGCGGTGCGGGTGGCGCATGCCTGTGGGATGCCGGATGTGGTGGATGATCTGGTGTTTTCGCCCGGGGCCGGGGCGGCCGGGCGGGCGGCGTTGCTTGGGGGGGCGCCGATACTCTGCGACTGTCGGATGGTGGAGGCGGGGATTACGCGGGCGCGGTTGCCGGCGGGGAATCGGACGGTGGTGACGTTAGATGATCCATCGGTGCCGGGGCTGGCGGTGCGGCTGGGCACCACGCGGTCGGCGGCGGCGGTCGAGTTGTGGCGGGCTGATCTTGGCGGGGCGGTGGTGGTGATCGGCAATGCGCCGACGGCGTTGTTCCGGCTGTTGGAGCTGCTGGACGAGGGGGCGCCGCTTCCGGCGTTGATTCTGGGGTTTCCGGTGGGGTTTGTCGGGGCGGCGGAGTCGAAGGCGGCGTTGGCGGCGCATGCCGGGGGCGTGCCGTTCGTGGCGTTGCGGGGGCGGCGGGGGGGAGTGCGATGGCGGGCGCGGCGGTGAACGCGCTGGCGAGCGAGCGCGAATAGGTGCGGCCTGGGAGGCTTGCCGTGGTCGGGCTGGGGCCGGGGGCGCCGGGGTTGCTGGCGCCCGATGCGGCGGCGGAGCTTGCCGCGGCGGAGGAGATCGTCGGGTATGCGCCGTATCTGGCGCTGGCGCCGGTGCGGCCGGGGCAGGTGCTGCACGGCTCGGACAATCGGGAGGAGTTGGCGCGGGCGCGGCATGCGCTGGCGCTGGCGGCGGCGGGGCGGGCGGTGGCGGTGGTTTCCTCCGGCGATCCGGGGGTGTTCGCCATGGCGGCGGCGGTGTTCGAGGCGTTGGAGGCGGCGGAGGATCCGGCGTGGCGGGCGGTGGAGGTGGTGGTCCTGCCCGGGATTTCGGCGGCTCTGGCGGCGGCGGCGCGGGCGGGGGCGCCGCTCGGGCATGATTTCTGCGTGATGTCGCTGTCGGACAATCTGAAGCCGTGGGCGCTGATCGAGCGGCGGCTGGCGGCGGCGGCGGCGGCGGATTTCGTGCTGGCGTTGTATAACCCAGTGTCGCGGGCGCGGCCGCGGCAGTTCGACCGGGCGATGGCGGTGCTGCGGGAGCATCGGGCGCCGGCGACGCCCGTGATCGTGGCGCGCGATGTGTATCGGGCCGGCGAGACGGTTGGCGTGACCACGCTGGGGGCGGTGCGGGCGGCGGCGGTGGACATGCGGACGGTGGTGATCGTCGGCGCATCCACCACGCGGCTGCTGGCGCGCGGCGATGGGGTGCCGTGGGTTTATACGCCGCGCTCGCATCCCGGGTGATCGAGCCAGGCCAGGGCGGCGGCGACATTTTCGGCGATGGGGAGGGGCGGGCGTGGCGGGCGGTCGCGCATGACCACGCGGATGCCGAGGCGTCGGGCGGCCTGGAGCTTGCCGTCGGTGGCGTCCCCGCCGCTGTTTTTGCAGACGATGGTGTCGATGCCGCGTGCGTGCAGCAGGGCGTATTCGGCGGCGGTGTCGAAGGGGCCGCGGGCGAGCAACAGTTCGGCGTGGGCGAATTTGGGCATGGGATCGGGCGGGTCGACCGAGCGGATCAGGAAGCGCACGTGGTCCAGGGCGGCGAAGGCGTCGAGCTCCTGGCGGCCGATGGCCAGCAGGACGTGGCTTGCGGTGGCGAGGCGGGCGGCGGCTTCGTGCCAGTCCGCCACCATCTCCCAGCGGTCGGCGGGGCCGGGGCGCCAGGCCGGGCGTTGCAGGCGGAGCAGGGGCGTGCCGGTGGCGGCGGCGGCAGCGGCGGCGCTCCAGCCCATGCGGCTGGCGAAGGGGTGGGTGGCGTCGATGATGGCGGCGATATTGGCCTCGCGGAGATAGGCGGCGAGGCCGGCGGCGCCGCCGAAGCCGCCGATGCGGCGTTCGCCGGCGGGGGAGCGCGGGGCGGCGGTGCGGCCGGCGAGGGAGCTGATGACGTGGACGCCCTCGCGGGCGGCGAGCGCTTCGGCCAGGGCGTAACCTTCGGTGGTGCCGCCGAGCAGCAGCACGCGGCGGTCAGCGGCTGGCATGGCGTGCCGCCTCGCTGCCGGCGATCCGGCCGAACACCGCGGCGACGGCCATCGCGGCGCCGGCCAGGTAGCCGGTGCCCAGGATGCACGGCGCCATGATGGTGCCGGCGGCGAACAGGTTTTTTATGCGACTGCTATCGGACATGACGACGCGCGCCTGGGCATCGACGGCGACTCCCTGGGAGGTGAAGGTGATGCCGGGGCGGATCGGCAGGGCGGCGAAGGGGGGTGTGGTGAGCGCGTGGGCGTGGCGGGTTTTTGGCGGCAGCAGGCCCTCGGTGTGGCCGCCTGCGCGCACCGCCGCGTTGAATTCGGCCAGGGTGGCGGCGAAGACGGCGGGGTCGAGGCCGAGCCGGGTCGCCAGAAGCTCGGGCGTGGCGGCGCGCAGCGGCGGGAACAGGGGCGGGCGGATGCGTTGTTCGGCCTCGGCGTCCAGCACCAGCCAGGCGATCTGGCCGGGCTGGCCGGCGACCTGGCGGCCCCAGGCGGCGTAGCGGGTCTGCGCCGCATCGGCGCCCTCGTCGTGGAAGCGCCGGGCGGCGCGGTTCACCACGATGCCCGCGGAGATGCCGGGGATGCGCGTGACGATGCCGCCGTCGCAGGGCGGCGAGCGGGCGTCCACGGCCACGAGGTGGCAGGCGCCGGCCTGCCCGGAGGGCGCGGCGCCCTGGGCGAGCAGGCCGCGCAGCAGCGCGCCGTCGGCATAGGGGACGCCGCGGACGATGAAGTCCGCCTCTCCCCAGTATGGCCGGAGCGCCGCCAGGTCGGCCTGCGCGCCGCCGCCGCAGAGCACGACGGCGCGCGGGTGCAGGCGCTGCGGGCCGGAGGGGGTGTGCAGATCGACATGGGTGGCGGTGCCGCAGGCCAGCGTCGGGGGTGCGGCGCGGGTGTCGCAGCCGATCGCCACGCCCAGCCGCGTGGCGGTGGCGTAGAGCGCGTTCATCATGGCCTTGCCGCCGCCGAGCAGGAAGGCGGTGCGGCGCGAGGGCGGCAGCAGGCCGTCGCCGGCGGGCTGGAAGTGCACGCCCTGGGCGGCGAGCCAGGGTTGCAGCTCCGCCGTGCGGTCGACGAACAGGCGTTGCAGCGCCGGGTCGCCCAGCCCGGCGGCGGCGCGCTGCAGTTCGGCGAGGTATTCGGCGGCGGTGTAGCGCGATGGGGAGAACGGCGTCGGGGCGGGGTGCATCAGGCGGAGGTTGCGGGCGTGCCGGGCGTTGCCGCCGCGCATCGGGGCGGGGGCGAGTTCGGCCAGGCGCACGGCGGCGCCGTCGCGGCGGGCGGCGATGGCGGCGCAGAGCGCGGCGATGCCGCCGCCGATCACAAGCACATCCGGGGTCTGGGTGGGCATGCGCGGGCAGCGTTGCACATCCTCCTGGCGGCTCGTAAACTCCTGCCAGATGCCGGTGCCCGCAAGGGCTGAAACGGGAACGCGCGTCGGGCCGGAGCACCGGCCGGATTCCGCGGCTGCGCCCGCAACTGTCGGCGGCGAGCCCATCTCCGGAATGCCATTGCCCTGGCTTGCTGCGTTGGGGGCGAGAAGGCGGAGGTGCGGCGAGGACCCGCGAGCCAGGAAACCGGCCGGCATCGAGAGTGCGCGCGCGCGCCCGGGCGGGACCGACCGGACGCAGCGGGAGAGATGCCCGCAGGCAGCAATCGCCCTGTCGATGCCGGCGCCCGTTGGGACGCCATGCCTGCCCGGGAGTTGCCAAGATGCGTGGCCAGCTTCCCGACCCCGATCCAGACCCGCCCGGCGTCGCTGCGCGGACACGGGCGCTGTGCGTCGGGCTGGGCTGCACGCGCGGGGCGCCGGCAGGCGAACTCGCCCGCGCCGCCGAGGCGGTGCTGCGCGCGGCCGGCGTGGCGCCGGGGGCGGTGGCGGTGGTGGCGACGGCGCGGCGCAAGCAGGACGAGCCGGCGTTGCGGCTCTGGGCGGAGTTGCTGGGGGCGGCGTTCCGGGTGATCGAGGATGGTGTGCTGGCGGCGCAGCACGTGGTGACGGCATCGGCGCGGGTGCGGGCGCATGCCGGGCTGGACTCGGTGGCCGAGGCGGCGGCGCTGGCGGCTGCGGGGGCGACGGTGCTGCTGTTGCCCCGCCGCACCGCGTCGCTGGGCGGCGGGCACCATCTGACGCTGGCGGCGGCGCTGCCGCCGGGCGCGGCATGACGGTGCTGCTGGCCCTGCTGCTCGACCGGCTCGGCGAACCGCCGGGGTTTCTGCATCCGGTCGTGTGGATGGGGGCGTTCCTGGACCGCGCCGGGCGCGGGCCGGTGGGGTTGCCGCCGGGGCGGGCGCTGCTGGCCGGGGCCGTGTGGTGGCTGGCCGGTGCCGCGTTGTTCA
The DNA here is from genome assembly GCA_963714255.1 of uncultured Alphaproteobacteria bacterium. Lineage (GTDB taxonomy): Bacteria > Pseudomonadota > Alphaproteobacteria > Acetobacterales > Acetobacteraceae > Rhodovastum. Next base: position 34,661 of record CAVQNU010000029.1, on the reverse strand, counting down.
CCGCGCTGTATGCTCTCGCCGCTTTGGCGCTGGCGGCGGCGCCGCGCTGGGTCGCGGTGCCGCTGGGGGCATTGCTGTTGAAGCCGCTGTTTTCGTTCCGGCTGTTGCTCGACGAGGTGGCGGCGGTGGAGGTGGCGCTGGCCGGGGGGCTGGCTGCCGGCCGGGCGCGGCTGGCGCGCATCGTCAGCCGCGACACCGGCGCGCTGTCGGCCGGGCAGGTGCGCGAATCGGCGCTGGAATCGCTGGCGGAGAATTTGTCGGATTCGCTGGTGGCGCCGCTGTTCTGGTTCCTGCTGCTGGGGCTGCCCGGGGCGGCGCTGTACCGCTTCGCCAATACCGCCGACGCCATGTGGGGGTATCGCGGGCGCTGGGAATGGGCGGGCAAGGTGGCGGCGCGGGCGGACGACGCGCTGAACCTGCTGCCGGCGCGGCTGACCGGGCTGGCGCTGCTGGGGTGGCCGCTGCCGGCGCGGCTGGCGGCGCTGGCGCGGGAGGCGCGGCGCACGGCCTCGCCCAATTCCGGCTGGCCGATGGCGGCGCTGGCGCTGGCGCTGGGCGTGCGGCTGGGCAAGCCGGGGGTTTACCTGCTGAACGGGGTGGCGCCCTCGCCGGGGGCGGCGGAGATGTGGCGCGGGCTGGCGCGGGTGCTTCGGGCGGGCTGGGCGGTGGGCGCGCTCGCCGCGGCGGTGGAGGTGGCGCATGGGTGAGGGGCCGGGCATCGCCCTGGAACCGCATGGCGGCACCGATGGGGGGGCCGAGCCGCGGTGGGATTTTTCCACCAATGCCAATCCGCTCGGGCCGTGCCCCGCGGTGCTCGAGGCGGTGCGGGCGGCTGATCTGACGCGGTATCCCGATCCGGCGTATACGGCGGTGCGGGTGGCGCTGGCCGGGTGGCACGGGGTTGACCCGGACTGCGTGGCGGTGGGCGCGGGGGCGAGCGAGGTGATCCTGCGGCTGGTGCGCGCCTCGCCGGGCAGGGTGCTGGTGCTGGCGCCCACTTTCTCGGAATACGCACGCTGCGCGCGGGCGGAAGGGCGCGACGTGATCGAGGCGAGGAATCCCGACGAATTCCTGGCGCGGCAGCGCGAGGCCGGGATCGGATTTCTCTGCACGCCGAACAACCCGACCGGCGAATGCTGGCCTGCCGGGTTCCTGGCCGAAGCCGCTTCCGGCGGGCGGCTGGTGGTGGACCTGGCTTATGCGCCATTGAGTTCGGCGGGGGAGGCCGCCGTGCCGGGCGGGGTGCTTCTGCATGCGCCGAACAAGGCGTTCGGCGTCACCGGGTTGCGTGCCGCCTATGCGCTGACGCCGGCGCCCTGGCCGGAGCTGGCCTGGCGCGCGCCGGCCTGGGTGATCGGCACCGCCGAGGCGGCGTTCCTGCAGGCGATCACGCGCAAGGCGGCGCAGGACTGGCTGGCCGCATGCCGGCCGGTGATCGCGGCCTGGCGCGGCGCGCTGGCGGATGGGCTGCGCGCGCTGGGGCTGGCGGTGCGGGAAAGCCCGGCGACGTTCCTGCTGGCGGAGGTGGGCGACGCCGCCCTTGTGGCCGCGGCGCTGCGGGCGCAGGGGTTGCGGGTGCGCGATGCCTCCTCGTTCGGTCTGGCCTCGGCGCTGCGCCTGCGTGCCGCGCCGCCGGAATGGCGGGGTGAGTTGCTGGCGGCGCTGGCCCGGGTGGTGGGAAGGTGATCCCCCGGCTGCCGGTCATGCCTCGCCTACTCGTCGCCGGCACCGGGTCGGGGGTCGGCAAGACGCTGATGACCGCCGGGCTGATCGGCGCGCTGCGCCGGCGCGGGTACGTCGTGCAGCCCTTCAAATGCGGCCCGGACTACATCGACCCGGGGTGGCACAGCGCGGCGGCGGGCCGGCGCTGCCGCAACCTCGACCCCTGGATGCTCGGCGCGGCGGCGATGGTGCAATGCTTCCAACGGGGCTGCGCGGGTGCCGGCATCGCGGTGATCGAGGGCGCGATGGGGCTGTTCGATGGCGCCGGCTTCGACAGCGGTGCCGGCTCGGCGGCCGAGGTGGCGGGGCTGCTGGGGGCGCCGGTGCTGCTGGTGCTCGACATCGCCGGCAGCGCCCGCAGCGCCGCCGCGGTGGCGCTGGGGTTCGCGCGGTTCGACCCGGGCTGCAAGGTGGCGGCGGTGGCGCTGAATTTCGCCGGGTCGGAGCGGCATGCGCGGGGCTGCGCCGGGGCGATCACCGAGGCGACCGGGCTGGAGGTGCTGGGCTGGCTGCCGCGCGCGGCCGGGCTGGCGGTGCCGGAGCGGCATCTCGGCCTGCATCTGGCCGAGGAAGGTGGCGGGCCGGGCGGGAGGCGCGAGGCGGTGCTGGCCGCCGCCGCCGATGCGGTGGCGGCGCGGTTCGACCTGGACGCGCTGCTGCGCCTGGCCGCCGCGGCGCCGGCGCTGGCGGGCGAGGTGGCGCCGCTGCCCGCCGCCGCCGGCGGGCCGGTGCTGGCGGTGGCGAGGGATGCCGCGTTTTCGTTCTACTATCAGGACGATTTTGATCTTCTCGCGGCGTCGGGGGCGCGGCTCGTGCCGTTCAGCCCGGTGGCCGGCGAGCGGCTGCCCGCAGGGGCCGCCGGCGTGTATCTGGGCGGCGGCTATCCCGAGCTGCATGCGCGCGCGCTGGCGGCGAATGCCGGGCTGCACGACGATTTGCGGGCGCTGCATGCGCGCGGCGCGCCGGTGCTGGCCGAGTGCGGCGGCTTCATGGCGCTGGCCGAGGCACTGGTGGATGGCGAGGGCGTCCGCCATCGCATGGCCGGGCTGGTGCCGGGCAGCACGCGCATGACCACGGGGCTGGCGGCGCTGGGCTATCGGGAGGCGACCGCGCTCGCCAACTCGCCGCTGGCGGCGGCGGGCGAAACCTTGCGCGGCCACGAATTCCATTACAGCCTGTGGGATCGCGCGGCGGCGCCGCCGGCGCCGGCCTGGCGGGTGCGCTTCGCGCGCGGCGGCGCGGTGGCGGATATCGGCCATGCCGAGCGCGGCCTGCTGGCAAGCTATCTGCACATCCCGCTGGCGCAGCGACCGGCGCTGGCGCAGCGGCTGGTGGCGCGGCTGGCCGCCGCGGCGCCGGGCTGAACCTGGGAGCAGCGCATGCACATGATGCAATTCCGCCGGCGCGCCGGCCAGGGCGGGGAGGTGAGGCGGCGATGAACCATCCCTGGATGCAGCCGGAGCGGCTGGGCACGGCGGCGCCGTTGCGGCGCGCGGTGGTGCGGCACGCCGTGAGCATCGTCGGCGCCGGGCCGGGCGACCCGGAGTTGCTGACGCGGCGGGGCTTCGAGCGGATCGCGCAGGCCGAGCTGGTGCTGCGCGACCGGCTGGTGCCGGATGCGCTGCTGGCGGCCACCGGCACGCGGGCGCGCATCCTCGATGTGGGACGGCGCTGCGGCGGGGCGGAGGACCAGGCCGGGCGGCAGGCGCGCATCGATGCGGCACTGCTGGCCGGGTGGGAGGCGGGGCTGCGGGTGGTGCGGCTGAAATCCGGCGACCCGCTGGTGTTCGGCCGCGCCGCCGAGGAGGCGCGGTTCCTCGCCGGCCAGGGCATCCCGTTCGAGTTCGTGCCCGGGGTGACCGCCGGGCTGGCGGCGGCAAGCCTTGCACAGGTGCCGCTGACCGAGCGGCATCGCGCCGCGGCGGTGCTGTTCTGCGCCGGACAGTCGGCCGACGGCAGCGCCCCGCCGGTGGCGGAGTGGGCGGCGCTGCTGCGCGGGGGTACCACGCTGGTGCTTTACATGGGCACGCGCGCCCTGGCCGCGCTGGCGCCGGGGCTGCGCGCTTCCCTCGACGGGTTCGCCGTGGAGGTGACGGGGGTGTCGCAGGTGAGCCTGCCCGGGCAGGTGTGCGTCACCGCGGGGCTGGCGGAGCTGGAGACGGTGCTGCCCGGGGCGGGGCTGGTGCCGCCGGTGGTGTTCATCCTGCGGAGGCTGACATGAGCGGTGCCGGGACTCCCGGCGGGCCGACAAAACGGATAAAAGTTTTTGCTTCTTTTTTTAAAAAGAAGCGCTTGTTCTTTTTTGAAAAAAAGAACCAAAAAACTTTTATCCGTTTGAGTTCCGGCCCGACCGGCCGTGCGCCGGTTTCAGAACTCGATGCCGGGTTGCGCCTTGATGCCGGATTTGGCGGGGTGCTTGACCAGGGTCATCTCGGTGACGAGGTCGGCCGCCTCGATCAGCGCCGGTCTGGCGTTGCGGCCGGTGACCACGACATGCAGCGCGGGCGGGCGGGACTGCAGCGCGGCGAGCACCTCGTCGAGCGGCAGGTAGTCGTAGCGGAGCGCGATGTTGAGCTCGTCGAGGATCAGCAGGGCGAGGCCTGGGTCGCGCATGAGGTCGAGGCTGGTCTCCCAGGCGCGCTGGCAGGCGGCGATGTCGCGCGCGCGGTCCTGGGTGTTCCAGGTGAAGCCCTCGCCCAGGCTGTGCCAGCGCAGCAGCGGGCCGAAGCCTTCCAGCGCGCTGCGCTCGCCGGTGCTCCAGGCGCCCTTGATGAATTGCACCACGCCGACCCGGCTTCCGTGGCCGAGCATGCGCAGCGCCAGGCCGAATGCGGCGGTGGACTTGCCCTTGCCCATGCCGGTGTGGACGATCAGCAGCCCCTTCTCCTGCGTGCGCGCCGCGGTCTCGGCGTCCTGCAGCGCCTTGCGCTTGTCCATTTTGGTGGCGTGGCGCGCGGCCTGTTCGTCCATGTGCGGCATCGTTGGCTCCCCCTGCCGGTGCGGCGGCGGCGCGCCCGGCTGACCATCTGTACCACGTGCCGGGCCGGGCGCGCGCTGGCCGAGGGGGAAACGCCGCAAGGGGCGTATCTGCTCGCTTCGGTGCGGGCCGGGCTGGCCGACCGGCGGATCGAGCTGGCCGAAGTGGCCTGCCTGGCCTGCTGCGCGCGGGGCTGCGCCTGCGCGATCTCGATGCCGGGCAAGTGGACCTACCTGATCGGCGGGCTGTCGCCGGCGCTGGCCGGCGATCTGCTGGACTATGCGGCGGCGTATCTGGCCTCGCGCAGCGGGGCGGTGCTGCCCTCGCGGCGGCCGGCGGCGCTGCGGGATTCGATCATCGGGCGGCTGCCCGGGAAGGGGATGCAGGCATGAACAAGATTCCGGCCACCGTGATCACCGGGTTTCTCGGGGCGGGCAAGACCACGCTGGTGCGCCATCTGCTGGAACGGGCCGGCGGGCGGCGGATCGCGGTGATCGTGAACGAGTTCGGCGAGACCGGCATCGACGGGGATACGCTGCGCGGCTGCGCGGTGCCGGGCTGTGCGGAGACCGATATCGTGGAACTGGCGAACGGCTGCCTGTGCTGCACGGTCGCCGACGAATTCCTGCCGACCATGCAGGCGCTGCTCGGGCACGAGCACCCGCCCGAGCATATCCTGATCGAGACCTCGGGGCTGGCGCTGCCGAAGCCGCTGCTGAAGGCGTTCGGCTGGCCGCAGGTGCGGGCACGGGTGACGGTGGACGGGGTGATCGCGGTGGTGGACGGGCCGGCGGTGGCGGCGGGGCGGTTCGCCGATGATCCGGCGGCGGTGGCGGCGCAGCGCGGCGCCGATGCGGCGGTCGAGCACGACAACCCGCTGGCCGAGGTCTACGAGGACCAGTTGCAGGCGGCCGACCTGGTGGTGCTGAACAAGGCCGACCTGCTGGATGGGCCGGGTTTGGCGGCGCTGCAGCGGCAGATCGGGGGGCAGCTGGCGCGGGCGGTGAAGCTGGTGCCGGCGCGGCATGGACGGCTCGACCCGGCGGTGCTGCTGGGGCTGGGGGCGGCGGCGGAGGACGATCTGGCGGCGCGGCCGTCGCACCACGACGCGCTGGACGGCGCCCATGAGCACGATGATTTCGTCAGTTTTTGCCTCGATGTGCCGGAGTTCGACAGCGCCGAGGCGGTGGTCGGGCGGCTCGCGGCGGCGACGGAAGCGCATGACATCCTGCGCGTGAAAGGGTTCGTGGCGTTGCGCGGCAAGCCGATGCGGCTGGCGGTGCAGGGCGTGGGGAGGCGGCTCGCGCATTATTTCGACCGGGCCTGGGCGGCGGCGCCGCGGCAGGGGCGGGTGGTGGTGATCGGCCGCACCGGGATCGATCGCGCCGCCATCGAAGCGGCGCTCGGGCAGGGCTGAGCGCATGCACCTGCTGGTGCGCGAGACACGGTCGCTGGACGAGGAGGCGCCGGCCGAGGATCTGGGCCATGCGCCGGCCGATCTGGTGCTGCTGTCCTTCGCCGACAGTGATCTCGGCGCGGCGGCTTCGGGGTGGGAGCTTCTGGCGGAACCGCGGCCGACGCTGCGGCTGGCGAGCCTGGCGCGGCTGCGGCATCCGATGTCGGTTGATCTGTATGTCGAGCGGGTGGCGGTGCGGACGCGCTGCGTGCTGGTACGGCTGCTCGGCGGGCTGGAGGACCGGCGCTATGGCGCCGAGGAGTTCGCCGCTACCTGCCGGCGCGCGGGCGTGGCGCTGGCGCTGCTACCGGGAGATGGGCGCGACGACGAACGGATGGCGGCGCTGTCCACCGTGGATGCCGCGGCGCGGGCGCGGCTGGATGCCTATCTGCGCGAGGGCGGGCCGCAGAATCTGGCGCGGGCCATGGTTCTTGCGGCCGGGCTGGGGGGGCTGGAGGTTGGCGCGCCGGGGCCGCCGGAGAGCATGCCGGCGGCGGGGGAGCATGTGCTGGGGGTGTCGGCCTCCGGCCCTTCCGGGCTGGCGGTGCTGGTGTTTTATCGGGCGCACGCGCTGGCCGGCGATCTGGCGCCGGTGGCGGCGCTGGCCTCGGCCCTGCAGGCGCGGGGCTTCGGCGTGCGGGCGCTGTTCGTGGCGAGCCTGAAGGACGACGCCGGGGCGGCGTTCGTGGCGGAGCGCCTGCGTCAATGGCGTCCGGCGGTGGTGCTCAACGCCACCGCGTTCAGCGCCGCGCGCGGCGCTGGCGGGTCGCCGCTGGACGCGGCCGGCGTGCCGGTGCTGCAACTGGTGCTGGCCGGGTCGTCGCGGGCGGCGTGGGCGGCGTCGGCGCGCGGGTTGTCGCAGGCCGATCTGGCGATGCAGGTGGTGCTGCCCGAGTTGGACGGGCGGCTGCTGACCACCGCGGTGTCGTTCAAGACGGAGACCGAAAAACTTCCGGGGCTGGATTTCGCGCGCATCGTGCATGCGCCGGATGCCGAGGGGATCGCGCTGGCCGCCGACCGGGCGCTGGGCTGGGCGGCGCTGGCCGGCACGGCGCCGGCTTCGCGGCGGGTGGCGGTGCTGCTGTCGGATTATCCCGGCGCCGGCGGCGGGCAGGTCGGGCATGCCGTGGGGCTGGACAGTTTCGCCAGCCTGGAGGCGATTTTGTCCGACCTCGCGGCGTCGGGATACGACACCGGAGGGGCCTCGCCTTCAGCCGCGGCGCTGGCGGCGTCGCTGAGTGGCGCGGCGCAGCCGGTGCTGGCGGTGGACGACTATCGGGGGTTGTTCGCCGCCCTGCCCGCTTCGCTGCGGGCGGGCATCGAAGCGGCCTGGGGCGCGCCGGAGGACGATCCGGCGGTGGCGGAGGGCTGGTTCCACCTGCGGCATGTGTGCCGCGGCCATCTGCTGCTGGCCGTGCAGCCCGATCGCGGCAGCGCCGCCGAGCGGCGGGCGCAGTATCACGATGCCGACCTGCCGCCGCGGCACGCCTATGTGGCGTTCTATCTGTGGCTGCGGCAGGTCTGGGGGGCGCATGCCCTGCTGCATCTGGGCACGCATGGCACGCTGGAATGGCTGCCGGGCAAGCCGGCGGCGATCTCGGCTTCCTGCGCGCCGGCGGCGCTCCTGCGCGGGCTGCCGGTGATCTATCCGTTCATCGTCAACAATCCCGGCGAGGCGGCGGTGGCGAAGCGCCGGCTGGGGGCGGTGACGATCGGGCATCTGACGCCGCCGCTGCGCCGCGCCGGGCTGCATGGCGGGGCCATGGAGCTGGAACGGCTGATCGACGAATTCGCGGTGGCCGACGGGCTCGACCGGCGGCGGGCGGGGCTGCTGCGCCGGGAGATTCTGGAGCGCGCCGCCGGGCTGGGGCTGCTGGCGGAGAGCGGCGCGGCGGCGGCAGCGGACGAGGACGACGCGCTCGCGCGGCTCGACGCCTATCTGTGCGACGTTAAGGATTTGCAGATCCGCGACGGGCTGCACGTGTTCGGCCGGGCGCCGCCCGAAGCCCTGCACGCTTCGCTGCTGGCGGCGCTTGCCGCGGCCTGCCCGGGGGTGGCGCCGGCGCGGCTGGAAGCGTCGCTGGATGCCAGCGCTTCGGGCGAGCGGGCGGCCTTGCTGGCGGCGCTGGATGGGCGCTTCGTGCCGCCCGGCCCGGCCGGGGCGCCGACCCGCGGGCGCGCCGATGTGCTGCCGACCGGGCGCAACCTGTTCGCCGTCGATCCGCGCGCCATCCCGACGCGCGCCGCCATGGCGCTGGCCGGGCGGGCGGCCGAGGAATTGCTGACGCGGCATCGCCAGGACCACGGGGAGTTCCCGCAGGCGCTGGTGCTCGACCTGTGGGGCAGCGCCAGCCTGCGCACCGGCGGCGAGGATTTTGCCCTGGCGCTGGTGCTGATGGGGGTGCGGCCGGTCTGGGACGAGGGGTCGGCGCGGGTGAGTGGCGTGGAGGTGTTGCCGATCGCGCTGCTCGACCGGCCGCGCATCGACGTGACCTTGCGCATCTCCGGCCTGTTCCGCGACACGTTCGAAACCCAGATCGCGCTGTTCGACAGCGCCGTGCGGATGCTGGCGGCGCGCGACGAGCCGGCGGCGTGGAACCCGCTGGCCGAAGCGGCGCGCGGGCTGCAGGGCGCGGCGTTGCGGCGCGCCACCGTCCGGGTGTTCGGCGCGGCGCCGGGCGCCTATGGCGCCGGCCCCGAGGATGCGCTGGCGCGCGGCGGCTGGGAGCGCCGGGCCGAGCTGGGCGGGGCCTATCTGGCCGGCTCGGGGTTTGCCTATGGGCAGGGGCTGGAGGGGGAAGAGGATGCCGGCGGCTTCGCCGGGCGGGTGGCGGCGGCCGATCTATTCGTGCATGCGCAGGACCATCGCGAGACCGACCTGCTGGACAGTGCCGAGTATGCCGCGCATGCGGGCGGGTTCGCCGCCGCGGCGGACAGCCTGGGGGCGCGGCCGGCGCTCTACCACCTCGACACCTCCGCGCCCGCGGCGCCGCGCAGCCGCGCGCTGGCCGAGGAAGTGGCGCGGGTGGTGCGCGGGCGGGTGGCCAACCCGGCATGGATCGCCGGCATGATGCGGCATGGCTATCGCGGCGGGGCCGAAATCGCGCGGTCGCTCGACGGGCTGTTCGGCTTCGCCGCCGCGCTGCCCTGGCGGCTGGATACGCAGTTCGACCTGGTTTTCGCCGCCACGCTGGGCGATGCGGCGGTGGACGGGTTCCTGCGCCGGGACAATCCGGCGGCGCGGGCGGCGATGGCGGCGCGGCTGCGCGAGGCGCTGCGGCGCGATCTGTGGCGGCCACGGCGCAACGATATGGCGCAGCTTCTGGCGGAGGACGCGCCATGACCGTGCATTTCATCGGTGCCGGCCCGGGTGCGGCCGACCTGCTCACCTTGCGCGGGCGTGACCTGCTGGCGCGCTGCAAGGTGTGTCTTTATGCCGGCTCGACCGTGGCGCCGGGGCTGCTGGCGCATTGCCCGCCCGGCGCGCGGCTGGTGGACACGGCACCGCTGACGCTGGACGCCATCGTGGCGGAATACCAGGCCGCGCATTCCGCGGGGCTTGACGTGGCGCGGCTGCACTCGGGCGACCTCTCGGTGTTCAGCGCGGTGGCCGAGCAGGTCCGGCGGCTGCGTCGGCTGGGGATTCCGTACACGCTGACGCCGGGGGTGCCTTCCTTCGCCGCCGCCGCCGCCGCGCTGGGCTGCGAGCCTGACCGTGCCGGAAGTGGCGCAGAGCGTGGTGCTGACGCGGGTGTCCGGCCGCGCCTCGGTGATGCCGCCGGGCGAGACGCTGGCGGCGTTCGGCGGCACCGGGGCGACGCTGGCGGTGCATCTGGCCATCCACGCGCTCGACCGCATCGTCGCGGAGCTCACGCCGTTCTACGGGGCGGATTGCCCGGTGGCGGTTCTGGTGCGGGTGTCCTGGCCGGAGGAACGCATCATCCGCGGCACGCTGGCCACGATCGCCGCACTGCTGGCCGCCGACCCGCCCGAGCGCATGGCGCTGGTGCTGGTCGGGCGCGCGCTGGGGGCCGGCGATTTCCGCGACAGCGCGCTGTACGACCCCGACTATCGCCGCCGCTTCCGGCCGGCATCATGAGCACGCCGGGGCGGTTGCTCGGCCTGGGGGTCGGGCCGGGCGATCCCGAGTTGATCACGCTGAAGGCGCTGCGGCTGCTGCAGGCAGCACCCGTGGTGGCCTTCCTGGCGGCGCGCGGCAAGGCGGGCAATGCCATGGCCAGTATCGAGGGCTACCTGCGGCCGGCGCAGGAGCGGCTGCGACTGGTGTATCCGGTGACGGTGGAGAAGCCGCCGCCGCCGTTCTGCTACGAAACCGCGCTGCGCGGCTTCTACGACGCGGCGGCCGAGGCGCTGGCCCTGCATCTGCAGGCCGGGCGGGACGTGGCGGTGATCTGCGAGGGCGATCCGTTTTTCTACGGCTCGTTCATGTATCTGCACGACCGGCTGGCCGAGCGGTTTCCGACCGAGGTGGTGCCCGGCGTGTGTTCGGTGCTGGCGGCGGCGACGGCGGCGGGCGCGCCGCTGGTGTATCGCAACCAGTCGCTCACCGTGCTGTCGGGCGTGCTGCCGGCGGCGGAACTGCGCCGGCGCATCGCGGCGGCCGAGGCGGTGGCGGTGATGAAGCTGGGCGGCAATTTCGAGAAGGTGCGCGGCGTGCTGCGCGGCCTGGGGCTGGCCGGACGGGCGCTGTATGTCGAGCGGGCGACCATGGCGGGGCAGCGGCTCGCCGGGCTGGAGGAGGTCGAGGCGGCCAGCGTGCCATACTTCGCCGTGGTGCTGGTGCCGGGAGAACGCTGGGACGGCGCCGGCAGGGTAGAACACTAAAAGAATAAAAAGTTTTTGCTTCTTTTTTCAAAAAGAAGCGCTTGTTCTTTTTTGAAAAAAAGAACCAAAAAACTTTTTATCCGTTTTGTCGGGGGCCTGGCCGGCGGGGCGCTGGATTGCGATGTGGCCCGGCGGCTATAACGGGGTGGGCATGGAGGCGAAACGGATGGCGGTGGTGGTGTTCTGGGAAAAGCCGGGCTGCGCGGGCAATGCGCGGCAGAAGGCGTTGCTGGCGGCTTCCGGCCATGTGGTGGAGGCGCGCAATCTGCTGGCCGGGGCGTGGACGGCGCCGGCGCTGCGCGGCTTCTTTGGCGGGCGGCCGGTGGCGGAGTGGTTCAACCGCAACGCGCCGCGGGTGAAATCCGGCGCGGTGCGGCCCGAGGCGCTGGACGAGGACGCGGCGCTGGCGCTGATGCTGGAGGATCCGCTGCTGATCCGCCGGCCGCTGCTGCAGGTGGGCGAGCGTCGCGAGGCCGGTTTCGAGCCGGCGCTGGTCGATGCCTGGATCGGCCTGCGCCCGGATGCGCCGGCAGCGGACGAAACCTGCCAGCGGCAGGCCGGCTGCGTGGGCCACGCGGCGGAATGAACGCGAAAGGGACCGCCATGCGCTGGCTGCTGCTGCTTGCCCTGCTGTTGCTGCCGCCGGCGGCGCGGGCGCAATCGCTCACCGTGTTCGCCGCCGCAAGCCTGACGGATGCCATGAAGGATATTTCCCTCCTTTGGCAGAAGGAGGGACACGCGGCGCTGCGGCAGTCGTTCGGATCGAGTTCGACGCTGGCGCGGCAGATCGAGCAGGGGGCGCCGGCCAATCTGATCGCCTCGGCGGATGAGAAATGGGTGGACTACCTGGCCGAGCGCCAGTTGATCGCCGCCGATACACGGGTGGACCTGCTGGGCAACGATCTCGTGCTGATCGTGCCGGCGGACCGCGCGCGGACGGTGCGGATCGGGCCGGATCTCGATGTCGCGGCGCTGCTCGGCCCGGACGGGCGGCTGGCCACCGGCGATCCGGCGCATGTGCCGGTGGGCATCTATGCCGAACAGGCGCTGCGCAAGCTCGGGCTGTGGGCGATGATGGCCCCGCGCCTGGCACGCACCGAGGATGTACGCGGGGCGCTGCTGCTGGTGGAGCGCGGCGAGGCGCCGGCGGGCATCGTCTATGCGACCGACGCGGCGGTGAGCAAGGGCGTGGCGGTGGCCGGCAGCTTCCCGGCCGACAGCCACGATGCGATCACCTACCCCTTCGCGGTGACGCGGGCGGGGGATACGCCGGAGGCGCGGGCGCTGCTGCGCTACCTCGCCGGGCCGGCCGCGCGGGCGGTGTTTTTGCGCTACGGGTTCAGGGTGGAGTAGGCGGCATCCTCGCCGGACCCTTCCTGACCGAGGAGGAATGGCAGGCGGTGCGGCTGACGCTGGCGGTGGCGCTGCGGGCGGTCGGCTGCGGCCTGCCGCCGGCGGTGCTGATGGCCTGGGTGCTGGCGCGCTGGCGGTTTCCCGGCCGTTCCGTGCTGAACGCGCTGGTGCATCTGCCGCTGGTGCTGCCGCCGGTGGTGACGGGCTGGCTGCTGCTCGTGCTGTTCGGCCTGCGCGGGCCGCTGGGGGCGCTGCTGTTCGACTGGTTCGGCATAAGGCTGGTGTTCACCACCGCCGGCGCGGCGCTGGCCTGCGGCGTGATGGTGTTTCCGGTGATGGTGCGCGCGGTGCGGCTTTCGCTGGAAGCGGCCGATCCGGGGCTGGAGCAGGCCGCGCGCTCGCTGGGGGCGGGGCGGCTCGACCGTTTGCTGAACGTGACGCTGCCGCTGGCCGCGCCGGGCATTCTGGTGGGGGCGATCGTGGCCTATGCGACCTGCCTGGGCGAGTTCGGCGCGGTGATCACCTTCGCCGCCTCGATCCCCGGCGAGACGCAGACGCTGCCGCTGGCGATCTATGCCGCGCTGCAGGTGCCGGGGGGCGAGGCGAAGGCGGCGCAGTTGTCGCTGGTGTCACTGGGTCTGGCGCTGGCCGGGCTGCTGCTGTCGGAATGGGCGAGCCGGCGCCTGAACGCGGCGATCGGGCGGTGATGCTGCGCGTGGCGCTGCGGCACCGGTTTCCGGGCATCGAGATCGACATTGAATTCGCGGTGCCGGTGCCGGGGGTGACGGTGCTGTTCGGCCCCTCGGGCGCTGGCAAGTCGACGGTGATCGCCGCCGCGGCGGGGCTGCTGCCGGCGGATGAGTGCCGCATCGAACTGGGCGGGGCGGTGCTGGCGGACACGCGGTCGGGCATTTTCCTGCCGCCGGAGCGGCGGCATGTCGGGCTGGTGTTCCAGGAGGCGCGGCTGTTTCCGCATATGTCGGTGCGCGACAATTTGCTGTTCGGGCAGCGGCGCACGCGGAACAGGCGGATCGGGTTGGACGAGGTGGTGGCGTTGCTGGGCATCGCGGCGCTGCTGGCGCGCCGGCCGCATACGCTCTCGGGCGGGGAGCGCCAGCGCGTGGCGATCGGCCGGGCGTTGCTGCGCCAGCCCGACCTGCTGCTGATGGACGAGCCGCTGGCCGGCCTGGACGGGGCGCGCAAGGCCGAGATCCTGCCCTATCTGGCGCGGCTGAAGGGACGGCTCGAGCTGCCCGTGCTGTATGTGACGCATTCGCTCGACGAATTGGCGCAACTGGCCGACCAGGTCGTGCTGATCGAGGCCGGGAGGGTGCGGGCGATGGGGCCGGTGGCGGCGATGGCCGCGCGCGCCGATCTCGGGCTGGCCGCGCGGGAGGATGCCGGGGCGGTGCTGCCCTGCGTGGTGGCCGCGCATGAGCCGGCGCGGCAGCTCAGCCGGCTGCGCTGGGGGGACGTGGAGTTGCTGGTGCCCCAGACCGGGCTGGCGGTGGGCACGGCGCTGCGGGTGCGGGTGCCGGTCCGCGAGGTGATCCTGGCGCGCCACGACGCGGCAACGCTGGCCGGCGCGCTGAGCCTGCACAACGTGCTGCCGGGCAGGGTGCGGGCGATCACCGCCGATCCGGCACGGCAGGCGGCGCTGGTGGAGGTGGCGGTGGGTGCCGAGGGGTTGCTGGCGCGGGTGACGCCGGATGCGGTGGCGCGGCTGGGGCTGGCGCCGGGCGTGGCGGTGGCGGCGCTGATCAAGTCGATGTCGGTGGAGGTGCTCGGCGGCCTTCCGGTCAGGTGAGGAGGAAATTGGCGGCGGTGAGGCTCGCCGGGGCGATGCCCGTGAAGGTGATGCGCGAGCCGTCGGACAGGGCGAGCTGGGTGCCGGCGGGGGTCGCCGTGGCGGAGGCGAGCGCGGCGGCGGGGGCGTTGGCGGTGAAGCCGCCGGCGAGGTCGATGAAGTCGCGGGCGGGGTCGAAGCCCTGGATCAGTGCGGTGCTGACCGTGCCGTCGGTAAAGGTGAAGGCGTCGGCGCCACCGGTGCCGACCAGGGTGGTGTTGCCCTGGGCGGCGGCGATGACGGTGGGGGCCACGGATTGCGGGACCGAGCCGGGGTTGAGCAGGCTGCTGCCATAGGGGGCGGTGTCGCTGCCGGCGGCGGTGCTGTTGGCCGCGGTGGTGAGGAAGGCGTTCACCGCCGCGGGATAGGCGCCGAGGTTGGAAGTCTCCGCGACCCACAGCAGCACGCCGGTGACCGCGCCGTAGCCGCCGATTTCGGAACCGGCGTAGTTCACGTCGTCCTGGAAGGCGGAGATCGCCGGATCGGCGACCGCGGGCGCGGTGACGAACTGGTCGGTGGTGCTGGCGGCCGGTGCCGTGCCGAAGATCTGGGTGTAGATCGTATTGAAGAACGTGGTGCGGTCGAGCGCGCCGTAGGTGGCGGCGAAGCTGTTGTTGGCGGTGTCGCCCGCGGCGGTGGCGCAGAGGTTGACGTAGGTGTTGAGGACGGAGAATTGCGGCAGGCTGTATTGGCCCGAGGTGGTGCCGAGCTGAAAGCCTCCGGTAAACGTGTAGTTGCCGGATTGCAGATCGGCCGCGTAGGTGGCGAGATAGGACAGGCCCGAGGAGGCCGGCGTTTTGCCGTACATGAACGCATAGCTCAGCAGCCCCGGAATGGTGGTGGCCTGCGCAGTGGTCAGCAGTTGTGCCAGCAGCCCGGCGGAGGTCTGGGTGCCGGCGCTGAGCTGGGCGGCGAGGGATTGCGCAGTCGTGGGATCGGGCGGGCCGCGCAGCAGCGCCTGGTAGTAGGCATCGACCAGTTGCAGGCCGGGCGTGTCGTGGGTGATGACGACGCTGGTATCCTGATTGTCGATGTTGCCGCCGGGCGTGTTCAGCGTCAGGTCGAAGGTGGCCGTGGCGGTCGAGGTCTGGGTCGCCGGGGTGAAGACGATCTGTCGCAGCGCCGATTGCAGCGCGCCGATCGAGGCGGCGGTGCTCAGCGTGTAGGTGCCGGTGGCGGTGGCAGTGAGCGTCGGCCCGCCGGTCGTGGCGGCGAGCGAGAGCGTGCCGAGGGCGGCGGTGGGGGTGCCCGCGGCGTTCCGGATGGTGATGGTCATGCCGTCGCCGGCGCCGGTGGTGTTGCCCGGGTCGGTCAGCGTGACGGTGGCGAAGGGGGCGATGGTCTGGTCGTCGAGCACGGGCTGGTTGGCCTGCCCGTTGGCGATGGGCTGGGTGACCGCGACGCTGAAGCCGACGACGTTGTCGAGCGCCGGGCCGGTGGCGGGGACGGTGCCTTCCACCGGCAGCGCATCGAAGGGCGAGGACAGCCCGGAATAGACCTGCAGGTTGCCGAGGGCGAGCACGACGCTCCAGTTTTCGACCACCTGGCCGAACACGGTGAAGCCGCCGTTCTGGCTGTCGAGATTGGAGGAGTTGTCGGCGAGGTTGAAGAAGAACTGGTCGGTGGCCGAGTTCGGGTCGCCCGAGACCTTGGCCATGGCGATGGTGCCGGCGACGTTCGGGTTGCTGGGCGAATACTCGTTCTGCACCGGCGCGCCGGTGGGGATGGTGATGACCGAGCCGTTCTGCACGGCGTAGCCGCCGCCCTGCAGCACGAAGCCGGGCACGAGGCGGGAGAAGAAGCTGCCGGCATAGCTTTCGCCGCCGGCCGGGCCGTTCACATAGGTGAGGAAATTGGCGACCGTCAGCGGTGCCGCCTGGTTGTAGAGTTCGACGACGAAATCGCCGAAATCGGTGTCGAAAACGACGTAGCTGTCGGTCGTCATCTCGCGTCCCTTGCGCTGGCCGGCCGGAGCCGGGTCGCGCGTGCGACGGGCTTCGGATGGTGCGGTGGATTAGCAAAGTCGCCGCGGTCGGGCCAACGCGCCGTTGCCGCCGCAGGGCACCGGCCAGCCGGCAAAAAAACGGATAAAAAGTTTTTGCTTCTTTTTTCAAAAAGAAGCGCTTACTTCCTTGAAAATATTTGTATCCGTTCAGTCTCCCACCAGATCGCCAGCGCTACCGAGGCGCGGGCGGCTCGGCGCCGCGCGACAGGCCGAGGCCCTGCCGGTCCTCGCGGCGCGCCATCGCCTGGTCGTCGGGGTCGAACCGCGAGGCCGCCACCGCGCGGTCGAGATGGTCGAGATAGGCGCGCACCGCCGCGGCCCGCGATGGCGCGGTGACTGAGTCCAGCAGGCCGGAGAGCGCGCTGCGCAGGCGCCGCATCACCTGCAGCGAGTCGGCGCCGTAGAAGCGGATTTCGTCGAAGGACAGCGCCAGGTAGTCGGACCAGTTGGGCATGGGGAAGACCAGCCGCAGCCGGCCCTGGGCATCGCTGGCGTAGCCGGCGTCGAGGCGGCAGCGGGCCATGCGCCGCAGCAGGTCCTCGATCTGGTCGATCGCCTGCACCGCCGTGGTCGGGTCGTTGATCGCCGGCGACAGCGCCTTGATGGCAATATCGACCAGCAGGCGCAGCGGGTATTTCGGGTCCTGCTCGAAAGTGCGCTGGTCGCTGAGCCGCACCGCGCGCAGCAGCGGCGCCGCCGGCAGCGGCGCCCGGCCGCCATGCACGCGCAGGATGACGCTGTCGTCCACCAGGGTGTCGCCGACCGCGCTGGCCAGCACCAGCACGACATCGGCCTGGCTGGCCTGGCGCACCAGCGCCGGGATGTCGAACCGGGCGATCGAGCGCGGCATGCCGGTGTAGCGCAGGGTTTGCGTGACTTCGCCGAGATCGCCGCGCGCCGCCTCGGCCGCCTCGATCACCGCCGCCTCGTCTTCGCCGCGCGGGAAGGTTTCGCGGATGACGGCGCGACCGCGCGCGCCGACGAATTGCAGCACGCTGGTGATCTGCAGCGAGGCGATGCGCTGCACGAGCAGGGCGAACAGGAACACGCTGGCCACCACCAGCGCGCCGACCAGCAGGGTGGAATAGTACGGCACCCGGCCGGAGCCGTCGCGGTCGATCCAGACCAGCGTGGCCAAGCAGTAGCTGAAGGTGGCGATGAACACGCCCATGGCGTGGAACAGCACCTTGTCGCGGCCGAGCCACTGCACCAGGCGGGGCGAATAGGCGATGGCGCTGAACTGCACCATGACGAAGGCGATCGAGAACACGATGCCGGTCAGGCCCATCATGCCCGAGGCGACGCTGGTCAGGAAGCCCTGCGCCGAGGCGATCGAGATGGTCGCCGCGGCGGTGGGCAGCAGCGTGACCTCCAGGCGCGGCAGGGTGAAGGCGGCGAGGGTGCTGGCCAGCGCGTAGGCCAGCGGGATCATCCAGGACTGCATGCGCCCGCCCGCCCCGGCATCACCCGTCGCCGCATCACCCGCCGCGGCATCACTTGTCCGGCTGGATGACGGTGATCTTCGACCCCTCCAGCCCCAGCCCGGCCATCAGCCCCTTCTGGCCGAACGGGAAGGCGTAGACATCCTGGGTGACTGTCGTGGTGGTCAGGTTGGCCGCCGCGCCCTTGTCCACCACCACCACGCTCGGGCCGCTGCCGATCGCCCAGCCGTCGCTTTTGCGCAGGTAGTCGAGCGCGTCGGCGGTCATGAAGAACAGCACGAAGCTGTAGGTCTGGCCGCCGGCCTGCAGGCCGAAGCTGGCGGCCGAGATGTTGTAGTAGCCGGACGGCTGGCCGGCCACGCGCAGCACGCCGTCGCCGCTGAGGCCGCCGACGATGAGGCCGCCCTTGTAGATTTTCGGGAAGATCAGCACCGCCTTGGCCTGCCGGCCGAGGTCGCGGGCCTTGGCATTGGCCGCGTACAGCGCGTTCAGCGCGCGGGTGGCATCGGCGTTGATGCGCCGCGCCGAGCTGGCCGCCCGGGCGGCGTGCAGCGGGGCGAGCAGGCCGGCCGCCGCGAGCGTCGCGGCGGCGAGCAGGGAGCGTCGGGATTGGAGCATGGCCGGTCTCCATGGGCGAACCCGCCGGGGCGACATGCGCACGGCGGTCGTGGCGGTCAAGCGATCGTCAGGCGACGATGTTCGCCCCACCATCGACATAGACGGTGCCGCCCGTGATGCGCCGGGCGAAGGGCGTGGCGAGATAGGCGCAGGCGAAGCCGACATCCATGATGTCCACCAGCTCGCCGAGCGGGGCCTTCTGCGCCGCCTCGTTCAGCAGCAGCTCGAAATGCTTGATCCCCGAGGCGGCCCGGGTGTTCAGCGGCCCCGGCGAGATGGCGTGCACGCGGATGCCGCGCGGGCCGAGCTCATAGGCCAGGTAGCGGCAGGCCGCTTCCAGCGCCGCCTTCACCGGCCCCATGACGTTGTAGTTGGGCACCACCCGGTTGGCGCCGTAGTAGCTCATGGCGAACATGCTGCCGCCCTCGGTCATCAGCGGCGCCGCCAGCTTCGCCATGCGCACGAAGGAATGGCAGGAGATGTCCATGGCCTTGGCGAAGCCCTCGGCCGAGCAGTCGAGCAGCCCACCCTGCAAATCCTGCTTCGGCGCGAAGGCGATGGAATGCACCAGGATGTCGAGCCTTCCCCATTGCGTGCGGATGCGCTCGAACACCGCCTCCAGCTGGCCGGGCACCGGAACGTCGAGGGCGCCGGTGATCGAGGCTTCCACCTCCTGCGCCAGCGGCTCGACATAGGGGCGGGATTTCTCGTTGAGCCAGGTGATGGCGAGGTCGGCCTCCACCATGCGGAACGCCTTGGCGCAGCCCCAGGCGATCGACTGGTCGTTGGCCACCCCCACCACCAGGGCCTTGCTGCCGGCGAGCACCGGGCGGATGGTTTCGCTCATGGGTGGGTACCCTGACTGACGGCGGGCGCGGTGCCGGCGCGGCGGGCGGCGGCGACCAGCGAGGCGACGGCGCAGGAGGCCAGCCGGACCTGCAGCGAATCGGCGCGGCTGGTGAGGATGATGGGCACGCGGGCGCCGAGCACGATGCCGGCGGCGTCGGCGCCGGCCAGGAAGGTGAGGCTTTTCGCCAGCATGTTGCCGGCCTCCAGGTCGGGCACCACCAGCACGTTGGCGCGCCCGGCGACCGACGAGACGATGCCCTTGATGGCCGCCGCCTCGGGGTTGATGGCATTGTCGAGCGCCAGCGGCCCGTCCAGCACGGCGCCGGTGATCTGGCCGCGATCGGCCATCTTGCAAAGCCCGGCGGCCTCCAGCGTGGAGGGAACCTTGGCGTTGATGGTTTCCATGGCGCTGAGGATGGCCACCCGCACGTGCTGGAAGCGCAGGGCATGCGCGAGGTCGATGGCGTTCTGCACGATGTCGACCTTCTCGGCGAAGGTCGGCGCGATGTTGACGGCGGCGTCGGTGACGATCAGCGGGTCGGCATGGCCGGGCACCGCCATGACGAAGCAGTGGCTGACCCGGCGGCCGGTGCGGATGCCGCCCTCGCGCGCCACCACCGCGGCCATCAGCTCGTCGGTGTGCAGGCTGCCCTTCATCAGCGCCTCGACATTGCCGAGCCGCACCTGCTCGACCGCCTTTCGCGGCGGACTCGACGCTGTGCGCCGAATCGATGATCGGCATGGCGCCGATATCGAGCCCGGCCTTGGCCGCCGCGGCGCGGATGCGCGCGGCCGGTCCGACCAGGATCGGGTCGACCAGGCCGAGCCGCTGGCCTTCGATGGCGCTTTCGAGCGAGACATCGTTGCAGGGATGCACCGACCGCCGTGCGGGTCGGCGGCAGCTCGCGCGCCGCCGCGATGAGCCTGCTCGTAGCGTTCGTGGCCCGCGGCGGGCGCCGGCTGCGGGATCGTCAGGCATTGGTCGGCCTCCCCCCGGGACGAGGCGGTGTCGGCGCCGCTGAAGACGGCCTCCATGCGGGCCAGCCGCTCGGCGCCCTCGGCGGAGATGGTGCCGCTCGCGCCGATGATGCGGCGCAGCGCGGTGAGCGCGAGCCGCCGCTGCCCCGGCTCCTGCGCCAGCAGCGCCGGCAGGGCGCGCAGCGCGCGGTCCTGGTCGAGCCGCAGCAGCATGAACTGCTCGGCGAACCCCTGCTTCAACGCCGCCAGCGTGAAGCGCTGCCCGGGCGGCTGCATCTGGCGCAGCAATTCCATGGCGGCGAAGCCGCGCTCGTCGGCGCTGCGCTCGGGCAGGCGGATGTAGATCAGCGCCCGCAGCAGCGCCTCGCGCAGCCCGCCCGCCGCGAATTTGGTTTCCAGCTCGGCGCGGTGGCGCGCTTCCGTGGCCTCGCGCAGCAGGTCGTGCTCGATGTGCCGGCCGGCCTGCGCCTGGTCGGTGCCGAGGCCGAGCAGGGCCTGCAGCACCGGCGAGCCGTAGGTGGTGAGGAAGAACTGCTCGGTGAACATGTCGCGGGCAGCGCCGTAAGCCTGCAGCCCGGTGGTGATCCAGGACGAGACGGCCTGCTCGATCGCCAGCAGCGGGTTGTCGGGCGCGACCGGCCGGCGGTCGGCGCGCACGCTTTCGGCCAGCGCGGCGAGTGGTTTCATGAGCGGATTCTCGTCGGCGAAGGCGGCGAATTGCACGCGGTTGGGATGCAACTGGCGCATCGTCTCGGCGCTTTGTTCGGTGGTGACGGCGCGCACCCAGGGGGACAGCAGGGTGCGGTAGAGGCCGAGATTGACCTCGGACAGCCGCGCCGCGGCGGCGAAGCGCAGCTCGTCGGCGGCGTCGTTGTTGCCGAGCGCGCGGATGTCGGCGAGGCTGCGCGCCTCCAGGCGGAACAGGTAGCGGCCGTGGATCAGCTCGGGGTTCGCCATGTCCTCGGTGACCTCGGTGATCACCGCCTCGTACAGCCCGGGCGGCATCAGGTCGATCATGTCCATGCAGCTGGCGAACTCGCCGTGCTCCTTGGTGGCGACCTTGCCGGAGACGAAGATGCCGAGATGGCCGATGCTGTCGTGCAGCGTGTAGACGATGGTCTGGCCGTTGGCGACGATCTCGCTGTCATCGGCGTAGAGGTCGGTGATCCAGCCGAGCGCCTGCTGCGGCGGGGTGATGTCGTCGCCCCAGGAGCAGAACACGATGATCGGCGAGCGGATGTTGCGCAGGTCGATGCGCAGCCCGTCGGAGGTGCGCAGCCCGCCGGTGGCGAGCCGGTTGCCGACGAACAGGTTGTCGGCGATCCACTGCATCTCCTCGGCGTTCAGCAGCACCGGGCTGCCCCACCAGGTCTCGAATTCCAGGAACCGCTTCGCCTCGGTGTCGATCCTGGAATAGACGTTGTACGCCTTCTTCCAGTAGGTGTTGGCCGGGTTCATGGATTCGAAATTGGCGACCAGGTGGGCGCCGTCGAAAATGCCGTGGCCGAGATCGCCGGTGAGCGCGGTGAGCCAGGTGCCGCCGAGCAGGCCGCCGAGATAGCGCAGCGGATTCTTGCCGTGCACCCCGGCCCAGTAGGACAGCGGCGCGCCGGCCAGCATGATCGGGCCGGGCAGTTCGGGCCGCATCGCCACCGCCATCATGATCTGCCAGCCGGCCTGGCAGTTGCCGATCAGCACCGGCTTGCCCTCGGCCTGCGGATGGCGCGCCGCCACCGTCTCGATGAACACCGTCTCGGCGCGGCAGACATCCTCGACGGTCTGGCCGGGCATGGGGGCGGGCAGGAAGCCGACGAAATAGCAGGGATGGCCGGCCTGCAGGGCGACGCCGATCTCGCTGTCGTGCTTCATGCCGCCGATGCCGGGGCCGTGGCCGGCGCGCGGGTCGAACACGATGAAGGGGCGCTTGGCGGGGTCGGTGACGGTGCCGGCGGGCGGCACGATGCGCACCAGCGCGTAATTCACCGGGCGCGGCAGGGTGCGCCCGTCCACCAGCAGTTCGGCGGCGAAGCTCAGCACGTTGGGCGCGGGCCGGGCGTTGTGCTCGCGGCTGATGTTGCCGCGCTGGCGCAGCACGTCGAGGAACAGGATAGAACGCTGCCAGGCATCGACCCAGTATTCCTGCACAGGTCCGAAAGCCGTGGGGCCGAAAGCCGTGGGGCCGAAAGCCGCGGGGCCGAAAGCCGCGGGGTCGAACGCGCCCCAGCCCGGCATCGTGAAACCGGTGTTCTGCGACTGGCTCATTTTTCGAACTCTCCTACGGCTCCCTTGGAGCGGCATGTTCATGATTGCGTATCATGAGCGAGCTTGTTGCAGCCATGCTACAAACATGCTGCAGCCATGTTGCGGCGCAGCATGAATTTTAGACGCGACGGTACAGGCGCGCCAGCCCGCGCCGGCATCACGACCGCGTGTGGCGGCGGCGGAAGGTCAGCCCGGCGGCCGGCTCGCCCAGTCGTAGCCGCGGCGCCCGCGCTGGTAGCCGTAGTCGAACAGCGCGCGCATGAAGCCCTGGTCGAACGGCTCGGGGAGTTCCATGTCGAAGTCGGCGCCGATATAGGCCAGGTGGAAGTCGATGTCGTCGTGCCGGGCGTTGAAATACATCCGCAGCACGTCGTTGTAGCCGCTCGCCGTGATCATGGTGGAGATGGCGCGCCCGACGATGCTGAGCACCCGGCGCTGCACCGCCGACCATTCGGGATCGAGCCGGCCGTTGCGGATGACCCAGGCGGTCACCGGGATCACCGCCTCGCCGCGCTGCAGGCGGCCGCGGCGCTCGGCGGTCATGGCGGCCGGATAGAGGAACGCCTGCGCGAAGGCGCCACCGTCCACGTGCATTTCCTGGTGCGGCTGGCCGTCCACGGTCACGTCGAACATGGTCGGCGGGAAGGCGCCCGGCACCGCCGCGGAGGCCAGCAGGACGCGGCGGATGGTGTCGAGGGCGCGCGGGTCGCCGCTGGCGGCGATGGCGCCGATGTTCCAGATGACGGGCTGCTGGGCATCGAGGTCGGCGGTACCGATCAGCAGCAGGCGGCCTTCGGTGTAGGCGCGGGCGAGGGCTGCCAGCATCGTCGCGTCGAGGTAGTGGGAGATGGTGCGGAACAGCGGCGAATTGTCGTTGAGCGCGTCGTCGAACAGGGCGGCGACGAGGCCGCGGCTGGCCAGCACGTGGTCGGGCGTGAGCTCGGTGTACACGGCGCGCAACTGGCCGTCATAGGCCGGGCCCAGATAGGCGAAGGGGGCGGTGAGCGCGCCGGTGCTGACGCCGGTGACCACCGCGAAGACCGGCCGATCGCCATGTTCGGTCCAGCCGCACAGCAGGCCGGCCCCGAAGGCGCCGTTCTCGCCGCCGCCGGAGACCGACAGCAGGTCGAGCGCGGGCAGCGGCGCATCCGGCGCCAGCCCGCGAGCGGCGCGCTGGCGTTGCGCTGCCGCCATGAATTCGGCCAGCATCGCATCGGCGCCGGAGAGCGGGAAGAAGCGTTCGTTCGGCAGGCCGAGCACGCTGGCCTGGCGGGTCTGGGCCAGGGGCACGGCCGGGCCGCGCGCGGGGGCGGCGCAGCCGGAAAGCAGCGCCGCCGCGCCGGCGCCGCCGAACAGGACGCGACGCGACGCCGCCGGGCGGGGGGCGCCGTGGCGACCGGCCCGCAGGTCCATCTGAACACGCTCCGTCATTGGCCGCGCTTTCTTGCCCGGATTACCGCGCGGGTCCAGACGTTGCAGACTTGCCGGGCGCGGCGGTCAGGCGAGTTGGCGGGGACGCGGGGCTTCCAGCAGGCCGGCGTTGGAGGCGGCATCCTCCTCCGGCGCGGACGGCGGGTCCGGCGTGTCCAGCAGGTGCGGAAGGATGTCGCGCACGGCTACCAGGGGCCAGATGATGCCGGCCAGCGGTGCCCAGTCCTGGTTGTTCGGCGGCCAGCCGAAGCCGGCACGAAAGTAGGCGGTGGTGGCGCCGAGCGCGGCGTAGGTCAGCAGCCCGGCGGTGCCGGCCCCGGCGATCCAGACCAGCAGCCCGAGCAGCAGCCCCACCAGGGCCGGCTTGAGGAACCAGCCGAAGGCCCGGACGAACAGGTGATCTGCGTCGAACATGGTGGCGTTCCTGGTGTCGGGCGCCGGGCGTTATGGCGGGCGCGCCGTTGTGTGTCCATCGGCATCTGCAGCGGGCCACGACGATCGCATCCGGCTTCCGAAGCCTGCCGGCGAGGCGAGGAAAACGGTTGAAAAGTTTTTGCTTCTTTTTCCAGAAAGAAGCGCTTGTTCTTTTTTGAAAAAAGAACAAAAAACTTTTATTCGTTTGGTCTGCTACCGGACCGGGCGGTGTCGTGCTAAGGGCGTCGGCATGGCAAGACCCTCCTCGCGTGCCGTCGCGGCCCCGGTGCCGCTTGCGAAACCAGCGCCGGCGCGCGGGCGCGTGTTCCGGAGCATTCTGGAAACCATCGGTGCGACGCCGCTGGTCGCCATCCCGCGCATCGCCGCCGAGGATGGGCTGGCCGCCGAGGTTGCGCTCAAGCTGGAATTCTTCAATCCGCTCGGCTCGGTGAAGGACCGTATCGGCCTGGCCATGGTCGAGCGCGCCGAGGCCGAGGGGTTGATCGCGCCGGGACGGTCAGTGCTGGTCGAGCCCACCTCCGGCAATACCGGGATCGCGCTCGCTTTCGTCGCCGCCGCCAAGGGGTACCGGCTGGTCGTTACCATGCCCGAGGGGGCCTCGGTCGAGCGGCGCAAGATGATGCGGCTGATGGGCGCGGAGGTGCAACTAACCTCGTCGCGCCAGGGGATGGCCGGTGCGATCGCCCGGGCGGAGGCCATCGTCGCCGCGACGCCGGGCGCGTGGATGCCGCGCCAGTTCGACAACCCGGCCAATCCCGACATCCACGCCGCCACCACGGCGGAGGAGATTCTGGACCGATACCGGGGGGGCGGTGGACATCGTGGTGGGCGGCGCCGGCACTGGCGGCACGCTGACCGGCATCGCGCGCACGCTGAAACCGCGCCGGCCCGGCTTACGCGTGGTACTGGTGGAGCCGACCGAGAGTGCGGTGCTGTCCGGCGACGAGGCCGGGCCGCATGGCATGCAGGGCATCGGGCCGGGGTTTCAGCCGGCGGTGCTGGAACTGGGGCTGATGGACGAGGTGGTGCGCGTCTCCGAACGCGAGGCGATCGCCGCGGCGCGTCGCTGCGCCCGGGTGGAGGGGCTGCCGATCGGGATTTCCTCGGGGGCGGCGCTGCATGCGGCGCTGGCGCTGGCGCGCCTGCCGGCGAACAAGGGCCGGCTGATCGTTTCGATCGCGCCGAGCTTTGCCGAACGCTATTTGAGTACGCCGCTGTTTGCCGGGTTGTAGCTGGCGATTTGATGGGGGGGCTAAACAGATAAAAGTTTTTTGGTTCTTTTTTTCAAAAAAGAACAAGCGCTGCTTTTTGAAATAAGAAGCAAAAACTTTTTATTCGTTTTCCTGGGTTGGCGGGGGGGCTTGCGGGACACTTGGAGCGGGTGACGGGAATCGAACCCGCACAACCAGCTTGGAAGGCTGGGGCTCTACCATTGAGCTACACCCGCTTGGCGCTGCCATAGCACAGAGGCGGCCGGCGGAACGTCAAGCCCCCGGCGGTCGGCCCGCCCGCGCGGCGGCGTCTGCCAAGCCGACAGGCGCGTCCGGAAACGGGACAATTGATGCAGCGCGCGGCCCCGCGGAGCGCGGAATTCCGGCACCCGGCGCATGGCACGGCGCTTGCGCTCTCCCGGCGGTCGCCCGCGCAAAGGTTCGCCATGAGCGTTGTCCGCCCTGCCCCGCCGATCGCGCCCTGCCCGCCTTATGCCGCGCCGTCGCGATCGCAGGTCGGGTTCATGCATGTGCCGAAGACGGCGGGGAACTCGGTGGTCTGGGTGCTCACCACCGGCCTGCCCGGGCTGACGATCGCCCCGAGCCCGGCGTTCGGGGTGTGGACGCACCGGGCGGAGCGGATCGGGGGATACGATCTGTACTCAGGTCATTTCGACTTTGACTTCCTGGAAGCGGTTGCGCCGGCGTTCCGGCTGACCGTGCTGCGCCATCCGGTGGCGCGCATGGTGTCGCTGTACGATTACTGGCGCGGG
Organism: uncultured Alphaproteobacteria bacterium; assembly: GCA_963714255.1. Taxonomy (GTDB): domain Bacteria; phylum Pseudomonadota; class Alphaproteobacteria; order Acetobacterales; family Acetobacteraceae; genus Rhodovastum. Next base: position 8,458 of record CAVQNU010000029.1, on the reverse strand, counting down.
TTCGGCGACGAGCACATCGCCGCCATCAGCCGCAGCGTGCCGGACAACGGACCGCGGTTCGCGGCCTCGGTCGGCTTCGCCGACTTCATCCGCTCGCCCACGCCGTTCGTGCGCTCGCATGTGGAGAACGGGTTGACCCGGCAGTTGCTGGGCCGTCGCTACGACGCGCTGGCGGCGGACGGGGGGGCGATGATCGCGCTGGCCTCGCGGCGGCTGGCAAGTTTCGACTGGATTGGCGTGACCGAGCGGTTCGACGCCTCGCTGCAGGCGCTGGCGGAGCTGCTCGACCTCGACATTCCGGTGCCGATGCCGAGGCTGAACGGTTCATACGCGGCGTCGCCACAGGGCCCGGCGCGCCGGCCGATCCGGCCGACGCAGCCCGGCCGCGCCGAAACCAAGCTGATCCTGGAGAAGAATTTCGGAGACCTGGCGCTGTACGAAGCCTTCGCCACGTCCGGGTTTGGGCGAGGCTGCAAGCCGACCCCATTCAGCGTCCGCAGCCTGCCGGCGAGCCAAGAAAACGGATAAAAAGTTTTTGCTTCTTTTTTCAAAAAGAAGCGCTGGTTCTTTCTTGAAAAAAGAACCAAAAAACTTTTATTCCTTTGGTCCCTTACCGGACCGGCCGGCCGGCGGTGGACAAGGGCGGGCGCGGCGATACACGATGGCGCGCGGAGCAATCGTGGGATGCGCATGATCGTCGGCATCGATCTTGGGACCACCAACAGCCTGATCGGCGTGTGGCGGAACGGCGAATCGCGGCTGATCCCGAATGCGCTCGGCGAGGTGCTGACGCCCTCGGCGGTCAGCGTGCTGGAGCAGGGCGAGATCGTGGTCGGGCGGGCCGCGCGCGACCGGCTGGTCAGCCATCCCAGACGCTCGGCCGCCGCCTTCAAGCGCCTGATGGGCACGCAGCGGACGCTGACGCTGGGCGATCGGGAGTTCCGCCCGGAGGAACTCTCGGCGCTGGTGCTGCGGGCGCTGAAGGCCGATGCCGAGGCCTGGCTGGGCGAGACGGTGCGCGAGGCGGTGATCACCGTGCCGGCCTATTTCGCCGATGCGCAGCGCAAGGCGACGCAGGCCGCGGCGGAGCTGGCCGGGCTGCGCTGCGAGCGGCTGCTGAACGAGCCGACCGCCGCGGCCCTGGCCTATGGGCTGCAGGAGACCGGAGAGGCCCGTATTCTGGTGGTTGATCTCGGCGGCGGCACGTTCGACGTGTCCGTGCTGGAAATGTTCCAGGGCGTGATGGAGGTGCGCGCGACCGCGGGCGATAATTTCCTCGGCGGGGAGGATTTCGACGCCGCCCTGCTCGGCGCCTTCATGCGCGAGGTGGGCCAGCCCGCCGGCCTGCCGCCGCCGGCCGAGGAGCCGCCGATCCACGGGCTGCTGCGGCGGCAGATCGAGCAGCTCAAGCTGCAGCTTTCCCAGGCCGAGAACGCGACGCTGACGCTGCCCTGGCGGGGCCGCACATTGACCTGGACGATCAGCCGCGAGCAGTTCAACGCGCTGTGCGACCCGCTGTACCAGCGCATCCGCCAGCCGATCGAACGGGCGCTGCGGGATGCGCGCATCCATCCCGGCGAGCTGGCGGCGGTGGTGCTGGCCGGCGGCGCCACGCGCATGCCGGCGCTGCGGCGGATGATCTCGCTGCTGTTCCGCCGCATGCCGACGCAGCACCTCGACCCCGACCGGGTGTTGGCGATGGGGGCGGCGGTGCAGGCGGGGCTGGCGATGCGCGACGCCGCGCTGAGCGAGCGCGTGCTGACCGATGTGGCGCCGTTCACGCTCGGCGTGGAGGTGGCCAGCCGGCAGAGCGGCGGCCATGTGGTGCATAATCTGTTCCTGCCGGTGATCGAGCGCAACACGGTGATCCCAACCAGCCGCGCCACCACGCTGCGCACGCTGGAGGACCGGCAGGGCTCGATCGGGCTGCGCGTGTTCCAGGGGGAATCGCGGCGCGCCGCCGACAACATCCTGCTGGGCAAGCTCGACGTGCGGGTGCCGGCGGGGCCGGCGGGACAGCAGGCGGTGGAGGTACGCTTCACCTACGACACCAGCGGCCTGCTGGAAGTGGATGCCACCGTGGCCAGCACCGGGGCGCACCACCATCTGGTCATCGAGGGCAACCCCGGGCGGCTTTCGCCGGCGGAGATCAGCGAACGGCTGGCAGCGCTGGCGCATTTGAAGATCAGCCCGCGCGAGCAGGCCGAGAACGTGGCCGCGCTGGCGCGCGCCGAGCGTTTGTTCGAGGAACTGCTGGGGTCGCAGCGCGCCGCGGTGGGGGAGTGGATCGGGCAGTTCCTGGGGGCGCTCGACTTGGGCGATCCACACCAGATCGCGGCGGGGCGGGCGCTGCTGCTGCAGCGGCTGGATCAGGTCGAGCCGCAAAGTCCTTTCCTTTGATCCCGATGCGCCTCTTTGCGCATCGGGATCGGCGTGCGGGGATGGTAGGGCGGCCGTGCGCAAAACAAAGGCGAATACCGGCGCGCCTGCCGTCGCCGACAAGTCGATCGACAGGCGCGCCGGTATGAGCGAATTGGAGCGGTTTCCGTGGAGCGAGCTGGGGATCGCGCCGACGCGCGACCGCGAGGCGATTCGCGCCGCCTATGCCGCCCGGCTGAAGCGGCTGGACCCGCGGGCCGATACGGCGGCGTTCCAGGCGCTGCGCCGGGCCTATGAACACGCATTGCGATCGGGCGCACCGGCACCGCCGCCCATGCCCATGCCCGGCCGGGCGGCGCGGGTGGAACCCAGCGCCCTGGGCATCGAGATCGGCGCGCTGATCGCCGCCGGGGACGCGCCGGCGGCGGCCGCGCGGCTGGCCGGCGCGGGCGCCGATGCGCTGAGCTTCGACGAGCTGTCGGCGATCGAGCGGGGCCTGCTGGCGCTGGCGCCCGAACTGCCGCGCGCGACCCTGCGCGAGCTGGTGCGCCGGTTCGACTGGGACCGGGCCACGCATCCGCTGCGCCCGCACCGTCCGGAGGCGTTCCGCCAGATCGACCAGCGGATGATGCTGGAAGCCTGGCACGCCGACCTGACCGCGCTGCGCGACAAAAGCACGGCCGCCCGCCTGCTGCTGCGGGGCAAGCCGGAATGGCACGACTTCGCCGCCCTGCCCATCATGACGGAGGCCGAGCGGCGCAAAATGCTGCGCTGGCTCAACCAGCTCGAGCAGGCGCCGCACGTGGACACGGTGTTCGACCCGGAGCGGCTGCGCTGGTGCCGGCGCTGGACGCGGCGCTGGCGGGTTTATCTGGTGGTCGCGCTGGCGGTCGTTGCGATCGCACCGGTGTTCGGCGTGGCGCATAGCCCGTTCCAGGCCGCGGTGTTCGCCTGGGTGAGCCTAGTGTATCTGTTCGTGGTCTGGCGCGTCACGGTGCTGGCGATCCGGGGCGTGCGGTGGCTTCGGGCGGGGTGGCGGCGTGCCTGCTGATCGGTGATGCGAGGCATCGCCTCGCGCTCCACCAGGGGCGTTGCCCCTTGGAACCCATTTTTTAAGGGGTTCCAAGGGCTTCGCCCTTGGCGGAGGTCCAGGAGGCGGAGCCTCCTGGCGGGGCCCGGGGCAGCGCCCCGGCAGGCCCATCAGCTGGCAGCAACGGCCAGCCGCTGAGCCGCCCGCGGCCGGCCGATCAGCGGCAGCAGTGCCTTGAGGTCCGGCCCCTGTTCCTCGCCGGTCAGCGCGAGGCGCAGCGGCAGCGTGACGCTGCGGCCGGAGCGGCCGGTGCGATGGCGCAGCGCCGCTGTCCATTCGGTCCAGACACCGTCGTCCCAGGGTTCGGCGGGGAGTTGCGCCAGGGCCTCGCGCAGGAAGGCGGCCTCGCCTTCGACCACCGGCGGGACGATGGTGCCGGCCACCACCTCCCAATAGCCGCGCGCCTCGGTCAGCAGGTCGAGGCTGCCGCGCACGGCGTTCCAGAACGCCTCGGTGGCGCCGTGCGGCAGACGGTCGGCGACGGCGGCGAAGGGCAGCGCCGCCAGGGCCTGGCGGTTCAGCGCGAGCAGCGCCGGCAGGTCGAAGCGCGGCGGCGCCGGGTCGGTGCCGGCGAGGCGGAAGGATGGCGCCAGCGCGGCCGGTGCCATCGGGCGGCCGGCGGGGTTGCCACCCAGCCCGGCCAGATAGGCGGCCAGCGCCTCGGGCTGCACGCCGTGCTGGCGCAGGCTGCGGACGGAGAGATTGCCGGTGCGGCGCGACAGCCGGTCGCCGGCGGGATCGGCCAGCGCCGGCAGGTGGGCGAAGGCGCAGGGGGCGCCACCGAGGGCGGCGCGCAGGTCGAGCTGGATCGCGGTGAGGCCGGTGAGGTCGGCTGAGCGGACGATATGGGTGATGCCCTCGGCGAGGTCGTCCACGGCGCCGGCGAAGGCGGGCGTGGGCGTGCCGTCGGCGCGCAGCAGCACCGGGTCGGACAGCGAGGGCAGGTGCTCGGAGCGGCGGCCGAGGGCCAGGTCGTCCCAGGTTATTGTTTCATCGGAGAGACGGAAACGCCAGTGCGGGCGCTTGCCGCCGGCCTCGGCGGCCTCGCGTTGCGCCGGCGTGAGCTTCAGCATGGCGCGGTCGTAGGCGGCGGGCTGGCCGCGGCGGAGGCGGCGGTCGCGCCGGGCGGCGAGTTCGGCCTCGGATTCGAAGCAGGGGTAGAGGCGGCCGGCGGCCTGCAGCGCGGCGGCGGCGGCGTGCCCGGCGTCGCGGCCGGGGCGGGGATCCTCGGCGTCCCAGTCGAGGCCGAGCCAGCGCAGGTCGTGGCGGATCGGGTCCGGCGGGTCGCGGCCGGGCGGGGGGTCGTCCAGCCGCAGCGCGATATGGCCGCCGGCGTGGCGGGCCAGCAGCCAGTTGGCCAGCGCGATGCGGGCGGTGGCAACGTGCAGCGGGGTGGCGGCGGAGAGCGCCATGCGCATCCGCAGGTTACGCGGCGGGCCGGTCATGGCGCGTCGAACAACTCGTTGCGGCGCGGATCGAGCACCCGCCAGTCGCGCTCCTCGGGGGCGGCGGGGCGGGCGGCGAAATCGTGCAGCTCGGTGCGGCTGTGCCACCCCTGCGCGCCGGCATCGACCACCTCGGCGTCCTCGCCCCAGGCGAACCAGGCGTCCAGCACGGCGCGCGGCGTGGCGGCGCCGGCGCGGCAGCGCTCGACGCTGTCGCGCACGTAGCGGCGGGCGAAGGCGTTGGCCAGCATGATCGTGGCGAAGCCGGCGATCTCCTCGACGATGTTGTCCGCGGCGGCGCCGGAGAGGTCGAGGATGCGCACGCGCCAGCCGCCCGGGGGGGCGAACAGGTCGCTCATGGGGGCGGGTCTTGGGGCGTCATCACGACACGAGGCTCGTAAAGCCGTTGGTGATCGGGTAGCGGCGGTCGCGGCCGAAGGCGCGGGGGGTGATCTTGACGCCGGGCGGGGCCTGGCGGCGCTTGTACTCGGCGCGGTCGAGCATGCGCCAGACGCGCAGCACCGTGGCCCGGTCGTGCCCGGCCGCCACCAGCGCCTCCACGCTTTGCTCGCCCTCCACCAGCCCCTCCAGGATGGCGTCCAGCACCGCGTAGGGGGGCAGCGTGTCCTGGTCGGTCTGGTCGGGCTTGAGCTCGGCACTCGGGGGTTTGGTGATGACGCGCTCGGGCATGACGGGGCCGGCGGGGCCGAGCGCGCCGGGCGGCACGTGTTCGTTGCGCCAGCGCGACAGGGCGAACACGGTGGTTTTGTAGACGTCCTTCAGCACCGAATAGCCGCCGCACATGTCGCCGTACAACGTGGCATAGCCGACCGACATCTCGCTTTTGTTGCCGGTGGTCAGCAGCATCGCGCCGATCTTGTTGGAGATCGCCATCAGCACCAGGCCGCGAGCGCGCGACTGCACGTTCTCCTCGGTGATGTCGGCCGGCCGGCCGGCGAAGACCGGGGCGAGCATGGCGCCGAAGGCGTCCATGGCCGGGGTGATCGGCACGGTGTCGCAGGCGATGCCGAGCAGGGCGGCGCAGGCCGCCGCATCCTCCACGCTGTCGCGGCTGGTGTAGGGGCTGGGCATCATGAAGGCGCGCACCCGCGCCGGCCCCAGTGCATCGGCGGCGACGGCGGCCGAGAGCGCGCTGTCGATGCCGCCGGACAGGCCGAGGATCACGCCGGGGAAGCCGTTTTTCCGCACGTAGTCGGCCAGCGCCAGCATCATGGCGCGGTAGATGGCTTCGAGCCGGCCGGGCTCGGGGGCGAGCGGCTGCGGCGCGCAGACCAGGCGATCGCCGTCGCGGTGCCAGTCGGTGAGGGTGACGCATTCCTCGAAGAACGGCAGTTGCACGACCAGGCTTCGGTCGGGGTTGAGCACGAAACTGGCGCCTTCGAACACCAGTTCGTCCTGGCCGCAGACCTGGGCGCAGAACACGAAGGGCAGGCCGGTTTCCGCCACCCGCTGCGCCGCGAGCCGGATGCGGGCCTGCTGCTTGCCGGCCTCGTAGGGGCTGGCGTTGATCGACAGCAGGATCTCGGCGCCGCTCTCGGCCAGCGTTTCGGCGACCGGCGGGAACCACCAGTCCTCGCACACCATCAGCCCCAGGCGGAAACCGCGGAACGGCACCGGGCCGGGGGCGGGGCCGGGGTCGAACACGCGCTTGTCGTCGAACACGCCGTAATTGGGCAGTTCGTGCTTGGCGCGGCGGGCGGCGATGCGGCCGGACTCGAGCAGGTAGGCGGCGTTGTGCAGGCGCTCGCCGTCGCGCCAGGGGCCGCCGACGATCAGCGCCGGGCCGCCATCCCCGGTGTCGGCGGCAAGCTCGGCGATGGCGGCCTCGCAGGCGGCGACGAAGGCGGGCTTGCGCACGAGATCCTCGGGCGGGTAGCCGGCGATGGAGAATTCCGGCGTGACCACGAGGTCGGCGCCGCGCCGTGCAGCCTCGGCGCGGGCGTGGCGCAGGCGGGCGAGATTGTCCTGCACCGCGCCGACATGCAGGTTGATCTGGGCGAGCGCGATCCTGAGCGAATCCGACATGGCGGAAAGCTAGGGTCTCGGCCGGCGCGGCGCAACGCGGGCGGGCGCTTGCGGATCGGCCTGACATTGGTTGACAATCGGTTAACCACAAACTCGACGGGCGCGGAGGGTTCCTGACCATGACCGACGGCACGGCGTTCACGCTGCTGCCCGGCCACCTCGGCCGCAACGGGCTGGGCGAGGTCTGGCTGCATGTGCGCGTGAGTGCGGCGCTGGACGGCATCTGCGCGACGGTGCCGGGGGCGTATTTCCACGTGCGCGACCGGCGCGGCGCGCGCGTGCAGCGTCCGGGCAGCAGCTTCGTGGCGACGGTGGCGGCGTTCGAGGCGCTGGCGGAGACGGCGCCGCAGGTGCTGGTGGTGCGGGGCGGCGAGGCGGCGGCGCAGGTCGGCCGCGCGTTTCCCGACATGCCGGCGGGGCCGGACGAGGGGGTGGCGTTCGAACTGGACGCGGCACAGCTCGGCCGCGACCGCTGGGGGCTGGTGCAGGTGGCGGCGGAGGTGCGGCAGGCGATCGACGCCGTGCTGGCGGCGGTGCCGGAGGCGCACTGCCAGGTGCTGGACGGCGAGGGCCTGCCGCTGCGCGGCGGCGGCACGGGGCGGCAGGTTCTGGGGTTCGGCGAGGCGCTGGACGGGTTCGAGCCGCAATACCTGGCCTTCGCCGACCGCCGCGCCGCGGCGGCGTTCGCGCGGCGGTTTCCCGCCATGCGGCGGCACGAACTGGCGGGGCTGGAACGGGTCTGGCGTGAAGCAACCAAGCCGTAGGCCCTTGCAATGGCGCCGGGACGCCAGCTGGATACGCAGGCGAGCGGCGTCGTCAGGTGTGAACGGGTAGAAGTTTTTTGGTTTTTTTAAGAAAGGAATAAGCGCTTCTTTTTGAAAAAAGAAGCAAAAACTTTTTATCCGTTTTGTTGACTTGCCGGCCGGCAGCCGTCCAGGCGAGGCGGAGGGCGTGACGGCATGGCATTCGTAGCTGATCGTCTTTGACGCCAGCACCGTCGTCGGCGCGGCGCTCGGGCCGCGATCCGAACGACGACAAATACCTCGACCTCGCGCTGGCCGCAGCGGCGCGGGCGAGTGTCTCGTCCGACCTGGACCTGCTGGTGCTGGATGGGTGGCGGGGCGTCCGCATATTGAAACCGGCCGACTTCCTGAACTGGATCATGATAGTTTGATCGTCGGGCCAGCGTCGGCTTATCCCAGGCTTGGATCGGGGCCGCCGGGTCCGGCTTCGGACCCATGCAACAACGTCAGCGCCCGTTGCGGCGGCGCTCGCCGTTGCGGCGGAGCAGGAATTCGCGGCCGACCTTGACCATCGGCACGCCGTCGTAATCAACGATGTCGGCGGTGGCGTAGGTTTCGTGCCAGGCATCGGGGATGAAGCTGCCGGTGCCGACCACGTCGAGCGGCGCCCGCGCATCGGCCATCACCCGGCATTTGTCCACGCCGAAGCCGGAGGAGGCGACGATCTGCACCGCGGGAAAACCGGCCTCGTCGAG
>CAVQNU010000028.1:0-45337 GCA_963714255.1 uncultured Alphaproteobacteria bacterium | reverse complement strand
CAGCAGGCCGAAATCGGCCGGCACCAGCAGGCGCGCCAGCACCAGCGTGCTGGCCAGCCCCAGCAGGCGGGTCACCACCCGCCAGGCCACCATCCAGGCGGCACCGATCATGGTCCTGTCGGCAAGCGAGGTATCGGCCATGGACCTCTGTGCGCCCCGGGTTCGGGTTGGCGGGATTGCCGCGGGTTTTGCCGGAATGGTCAGGGCCGTGCCAGGTCATCGAAATTCGACGGCTCGGTATTGCTGCCCTTCTCGACCACGATGAGGTTGTGTTCGAAGGCGATCCGCCGGATGGCCTGCCCCAGCGCCAGCATCCCGGCGTCGGCGCCGGCGAGCGTCTCGAACTCGGCGTGATTGAGGTATTTCGCCAGCTCCAGGAACCAGCCGTAACAGGTCTGACCGAACGCCGGATCGGCGATGGCCCGGCCGTCCCATTGCGACCCGCCCCGGAATGCCGTCCAGAACGAGGTCTGCACATCCTCGATCACGTAGTAGCCGCCGTCTTTCAGATGCGTGAACACATGCAGGAAGGTGAACAGCTGGTGACGGTTCTGGTGCGAGCCGTCGTCGATCACGATGTCGAACGGGCCTTCGGCGGAACAGACCCGCTCAAGGTCCTCGGCCGAGCTCTGGTCACCCCTGTGGATGCGGGTCCACCGGCCCACCGCCAGCGCAGCCTTGTCGTCGATGTCCAGCCCGATGGTGACCGCGCGGGGAAAATAGGCCCGCCAGGCCAGCAGCGATTTGCCGGCCAGCACGCCGATCTCCAGGATCCTCAGCCGCCGGTAGCGGAGCGGGCGGAACAGGCGGTGATACGTCGCGCCGTAGCTGTGCTGGCCCGGCTGCTGCTTGTCGCTGCCGAACAACGTCAGCAGGCGCGGCAGCGGGATGGGCAGCAGCGACAGCAGGCCGGCGATGCGGTGACGCTCGCGGTAGGTGGTCAGCTCGGCCGCCCGGCCGGTTCAGCAGCGCACGCAGAACGGTCTTGAAATGCACGGGATTTCCTTGCCGGTAAGTATGGGCCGATAAGTATGGGCCGGTCAGTGCGGCCTGTTGTCAGTCTGCCTTGCCGTGCAGGCCCGGTCCACGGCCGCCTCCGCCATCACCACATCCCCTCGCATACCTGCAGGAACGCCGCCGCGCGGGCCGGCCAGTTGGCGCCGCCGGCGACCTCCCTGCCCCGCCCGGCCAGCCGGCCGCGCAGGGTGGCATCCTCCAGCAATCCCTGCATCGCCGCGGCGATCGCCGCCACCGAATGCCCGTCCACCACCAGGCCGTTGACCCCGTCCTGCACGGCATCCTGGCTGCCGCCGTCGCGCCCGGCGATCACCGGCAGGCCGCAGCCGTTGGCTTCCAGGAACACCAGCCCGAATCCTTCGGTGTCGCCATCGGGCAGGGTGCGGTTGGGCATCACGAACACATCGCCCAGGCAATAATGGTCCGCGAGGTCGGCGCCGGGAACCTCGCCGGCGAACACCACCGCCTCGGCCACCCCTTCCTGCGCCGCGATCCGCCGCAGCGCCCCGCCATAGGGTCCGTCGCCCACCACCAGATAGCGGCAATGCGGATGGTGGGCGCGCACCAGGGCGAAGGCGCGGATGGCATGGTCGATGCCCTTCTTCTCCAGCAGCCGGCAGACCGAGACGAACACGAAGCGGCCGGCCAGCCCGTAGCGGTCCAGCAGGTCCGCCCGGCGCGGCAGCGGGCGGAAGCGGGCGGTATCGACGCCGTTCTCGATCAGCGCGCATTTGCGCTCGGCCGCCGGCCCCAGCAGCGCGCGCACGGCGCCACGGCTGAAGCGGCTGACCACCACGATCCGGTCGGCCGCCCGCAAGGCGGCCAGGGCGTCGTGGTGGTCCGGATCGTGGTCCTGCCGGGTGGTGATCTCCTCGCCGTGGACATAGGCCACGGTGCGCACCAGCGGCAGTGCGCGGCACAGCCGCAGCACCCAGCCGCAGGCCAGCAGTTCGCCCACGCAGATCGTCCGCACGCCGCTGCCCGCCGCCAGCCGCAGCAGCGCCGCCACCAGGCGCAGCCGGATGGTCAGGTCGCCCGCCAGGAAGGCCAGCCGGTTCCACCAGCCCTGCCGGTCGGCCGGGCGCAGCAGCGTGCGCAGCAGCCGCAGCCGCACCACCCGATAGGGGGCGTGGCGGTCATGCTCGCGCCAGCCGATCAGCGGCAGCCCGTCGGTATAGCCGAGCCGCGGCGCCAGTACGATCAGCCGGTCCGCCAGTTGCTGCGCCAGGTTGCCGTACACCACCGCCGAGCCGCCGCGCACCGGCGGGAAATTGCTGGCGATCAGCAGGATGCGGCGGGTCATGGCCGGCCGGGCGGTGCCGGCGCAGGCTGCAGAATCTCCGCCAGCGCCGCCGCCGCCACCAGGCGGAACCCCAGGCCGCTGACCAGATGGTCGAGGATCGCCGACAGCCGGTCGTAGAAAAGATGCAGATCGGCCTTGCAGCGCACGTACGGATTGCGCCCCTCCTGCAGCGACGAGCTGTGGAAGCTCAACGTCAGCACCCCTTCGCTGCGGGCGCACAGGCTGTTGGCCAGCCGGCGCATCGCCGCGATGTCGTTGCCCTCGGGCGAGAGCGTGATCCGCTCGGCGCAGCGCGAGCGCGCCAGCAGCGACAGCAGCCACGGGTCGCCGCCGTGCAGCCGGGTGCAGGCCCGGTACAGCAGCGGCGACCACCGGCCGGCCCAGCCGACCACGCTGCGGCACAGCGGCAGTTCCAGCAGCGCCCGCCGGTGGCCGAACCAGAACGGCCGGCAGTCCTGCGCGGTGTAGTCGGGCCCGCCCTCGGCGAGGAAGCTGGTGCGCGGGGCGATGCTGGTATCGACCGTAAAGCCAAGCTCTTCCAGCAAGGCGCCGGTATGCTGGCTCAGCCCGTAGCGGCCGGCCCGGTACACGACCGGATCGAACGCGAACCGCTCCTGAAAGCAGCGCCGCAGCGCCATCAGCTTCTGCGCCTCCAGGTCGCCGTGCAGGTTGCCCATGAACGAGCTCTGGCGCGACGGGCGGTCGCTGAACGGCGGCGTCACCCAGGGATGCAGTTGCAGGCCGGCCGCGCACTGGCCGCGCTCGAGCTGGTGGCGCAGGATGCCCACCACCTCGGCATCCTGCAGCACCGGCCAGGTCAGCAGATAGGTCGGAACCGCCCCCCAGCCGTCCAGGATCTCCTGCAGCACCAGCGCGTTGCGCATGTTGGTGGTGGAGCTGCCGGTGCCCTGCACCGGGCTGTTCCAGTCGAAATCCTCCTCGGCATCGACCACCACGCTGCACAGCCGCATCCCCGCCGGCAGCTGCGCCGGCCGCGTCGCCGCAAAGCCGGTCCAGGCCGTCATCCTGGCCCGCCGGCCAGTTCGCGGGCGAACACCAGGTCCATCCGGTCCCAGGCGAAATCGTGCAGCAGCCGGTCCAGCCGCCCGGCGCTGCGCGAGAGGTTCACGTAATGGCGGAACCGCGACAGCCGCCCCAGCCCCGCCACCACGGGCTGCCCCGGGTCGTATTCCCAGGGATGGGTGTAGAACACGCAAGGGGCGGCATGGGCGCGATGGAAGCAGCGCAGCCCGAGCCGGAACGCCGGGTACGGCAGCAGCCGGAACCAGCCGCCGCCGGCGCAGGGCAGGTTGCGGCCCAGCGCCCGCAGCGTGGTCATCGGAATCTCCAGCAGCCCGCCCGGCCCCGGCCGGTACGGAAAGCGCGGCGCGTCCGGCATGCCGTACAGATCGTGCCGCACCGGATAGACCGAGCTGCTGTAGCGATAGCCCGCGCGCTCCAGCGTCTCGAACGCCCAGGGCGTGCGCCGGCCGATCGAGAAGGTGGGCGCGCGATAGCCGGTCACCGCCACGCCGGCGGCGTCCTCCAGCACCTGCCGGGCGCGGCTGATGTCGGCGTGGAATTCCGCCTGGCCCATCCCGTCCACCCGCTCGTGGCCATGGCCGTGGCTGGCCAGCTCGTGCCCGGCGACGACGATCCGGCGCACCAGCGCCGGGTGGCGCTCGGCGATCCAGCCCAGGGTGAAGAAGGTCGCCCGCACGCCGGCGCGCCCGAACGCCTCCAGCAGGCGGTCGGTATTGGCTTCCACCCGCCGCGGCAGGCTCTCCCAGGCCGCGCGCGGCACCGCCCCGGCCAGCGCCTGCACCTGGAAGTAATCCTCGACATCGACGGTCAGGGCGTTGCGGATGGGGGCGTTGCGGATGGGGGCGGTCATGGCACCGCCGCCCCGCCAAAGGCTTCCGTCAGCCGCTGGAACAGGCGCTCGCGCCGGGCCATCTGCTCCTCCAGCGCCTCCACCCGGCGCAGCAGGTCGGCCCCGCCGGCGCCGGCGGGGCCGACCTGCTGCGCGGGCTGTGCGCCTTGCAGATCCTCGGCCAGTTCCCCGGCGGTGCTCTCCACCATCGGCGCGGTGATCGCCTCGCTCTGTTCCAGCGCGCCGTACAGCAGCACCCGCCCGCACAGCCGGTTGATGCGGCGCGGAATGCCGCCGGTATGGTCGAACACCGCTGCGTGCCCGGCCTCGTCCCAGCGCGGCCGGCCGCGCCAGCCGACGGTGCCCAGCCGGTGCTCGATATAGGCGCGCGTCTCCTCGCGGCTCAGCGGCCCGAGATGGTACGAGGCCAGCACACGCTGGCGCAGCTGGTCGAGATCGGGGCTGGCCAGCATGCGGCGGAACTGCGGCTGGCCCATCAGGATGGTCTGCAGCGAGGCCCGCCCGCCCTCGGTGAGGTTGGACAGCATGCGCAGCTCCTCCAGCGCGGCCAGCGACAGGTTCTGCGCCTCGTCCACGATCAGCAGGCAGCGCCGCCCGGCCAGGCGGTGGTCGCGCAGCGCCTCCTCGAACTGCAGCAGCAGCGCCGATTTCGGCGCCTCGGGCGCATCGACGCCGAACCCGGCCAGCGCCAGGCGGAACAGGTCATCGCCCGAGACCTGCGTGGTGCTGACGCGGGCCACCGCATAGGTGTTGCGGTCGAGCTGCGACAGCAGCCGCTCGATCAGCGTGGTCTTGCCCGCCCCCACCTCGCCGGTGACGATGATGAACCCCTCGCCCTGCGCCAGCCCGAAGGTGAGATGCGCGATCGCCCGGCTGTGCCCGCGGCTGCCGTAGAAGAACCGCGTGTCCGGGGTGAGCTGGAAGGGCGAGGCGGTGAAGCCGTAATGGGATTCGTACATGTGCGGCTGCTTCAGAAGGTCTTGCGAAGGCTGAGCAGCACCAGGCTGATCGGCTGCTGCGGCGGGGTCGGTCCGTAGGGATACCCGAAGGCGTAGCCGTAGGGGTACAGATTGCTGTAGCCCTGGCTGGTATAGCTGTACTGCAACGACCCGTTGAGGGTTTCCGAAAACGCATGGTTCAGCCCCAGGCTGAGCACCAGCGAGTTGCTGTTCTGCGTGGTGTTGCCCGGCGCGGGGGTGTTGGCGGTGACGGTCTGGTTGACCCCGTACTGCAGGAACGCCACCCCGGTCAGCGCCGGGCCGAACTGGTGCTGCCAGTTGACCGAGCCGAACACGCCGCTGTTGGAGACGTTGCTGGTATTGGCCGCGTTGGCCGCCGACAGCTGCACCCGCTGCTGGTACGACAGCGACAGCGACAGCGAATCCTGCGAGGTACAGCAGCGTGCCGGTGAGCGAGGCGCGCTTGATGCGCGCCAGGTTGTTCTGCAAGCCGAAAGTGTTGCTCGCCAGCAGCAGCGGCGCGCCGGTCTGGCGGTCCACCGGATTGCCCAGCGGATCCAGCGTGGACGCGCTCACCGCCGCTGCCAGGTCCTGGTCGTTGGTGGACAATCCCTCGGAATAGCGGGCGTAGAGGCGGGTGCGCGCGGTCGGCGCGTAGGTGGCGTTGACCACCGGCGAGCTGACCCCCTGCTGCTGGCCGTAGCGCAGCTCGATCGAACTGTCCGGGTTCGGCACCCAGCGCAGGCCGAGGTTCCACAGCGGGCCGGTGAAGTTGTACGGCGGGATGCCGCCGTAGTGGATCGACTGGTAGCCGAACTTCGCCAGCACGGTCAGGTCGCGCGACACCGCATAGCCGTTGTCGGCCGAGACGTTCTCGTTGTGCGCCCCGCTCATCACGCCGCTGCCCTCGCCCTGCAGCGCGGAGAGCAGCATGTTGGTGTTGAACCGGCCGAAATCCGATCCCGAGACGAGCGAGAGGTATTCCCGCACCACGGTCGAGATCTGGTCGGTAGCGCTGCTGTTGGGGGCGCTGCTGTCAGGAACGCCCGGGGTCGCGGATGTGCCCTTGGCCAGGCTCTGCAGCGAGGTGTACGCGACCGAGCTGCCCAGCTCGGCGGTGCCGAGCTCGCCGAAGTGTTGGCGGAGATAGGGCGTGGCCGAGAAGGTGGCGCTCTGCGTCTCGTACTCGTTGCTCAGCGACACCGTGCCGTTCGGCCCGTAGCCGCCGTTGGTGGTCTGCACCGCGGCGAAGCCGTTGAGGTCGAGGAAGGCCTGCTCGGGCACCACCGTGATGTGCCCGTTGGCATTCAGGTTCTGGCCGATCTGGTTCTGCACGCCGCCGGAGCTGAGGCGGAGGTCCGGCGCATAGTTCAGGCTGCCCGAGAAGCGGCTGGTGTTGCCGATGACCAGCATGGCGGGGCGGATATCGGTGATGAAGCCGCCGCCGCCCTGCGGGTTGCCGGTCTGCAGCTGGTTGGTCCAGCGCTCCTGCGCGGTGATCGAGGGCGTGAAGGTCCAGCCCGGCTCCACCGGCGTGCCACCGGTGCCGGCGGCCAGGATCCCCTCCAGCTGCTGGTGCAGCGTGCCCACCTGCAGCGAGGTGCCGGTCTCGGGCAGCACGGACTGCGCCAGGGCCGGACCGGCCCAGGCCAGGCAGCCCGCTGCGGCCGCGAAAAGCCGGCCGCGCGGCCAGCCCTTCGCGGCCGCAGCGCCTGCCCCCGGCCGACCGCTAGTAGCTTCGCGCGCCGTAGTAATAGTAGGCGCCGAAGGTGTGGCTGGTGGTGAGCCGGACCTTGTTCAGCACCAGGGTGATGTTCGGACAGGATTTGATCAGCTCGAGCGAGGCGTCCAGCTCGCTGCGCTGGGTCCGCTCCGCCTCCACCACCATGACGATCTGGTCGACCAGCGCCGCCAGCGTGCTCGGATCGCTCGTGGACAGGCACGGGGCGCAGTCCAGGATGATGAAATGATGCGCGAAGCGGCGGCTCAGCCGTTCGATCGCGGCACTCACCGGGCGGGTCACGCCGGGTTCGGAGGCGATCACGTCGCGCGAGCCGATCGGCAGATACGACAGGCCGCCGATGGCGGTGCGGACCATCACGTCCTCGATCCGCAGCGCCGGATTGGCGACCAGGTTGAACATCCCCGGCGCATCGGACAGGCCCATCAGCGCGCTCAGCGATTTCGGCTTGGCGTCCATGTCCACCAGCAGCACCTCGCCCAGCCCGTTCTGGGCGATGCTGGCGGCCACGTTCATGGCGGTGAAGCTTTTACCCTCGCCGGGCTTGGCGCTGGTGACCATCAGCAGGTTGCTGGGTTCGGCGCCGCTTTTGGTGGCCCGCAGGGCGCGCAGGATGCGCCCGACGGTGATGCGGTACTCCTCCGAGATGCGGGTCCGCTCGCGTCCGGCCAGCACCAGCCCGCCCAGTTTCATCGTCTCCAGGTCGAGCCGCGGCGGCTCGTGCGGCGGCGGGGGCGCCATGGCGCGCAGCCCCGGCGGCTCGGCCGCCGGCCATGGCCGGGCGGGCGGCGGCGGCGCCTCGACACGGTCCGGGGGCGGCGCGGCGGCGATGACCGGTGGGGGGCTTGCCGCCACCGCCAGCTCGGCATCGGTCTCCGCGGCCAGGCCGGCGCCGCGGCGCAGCAGCGCGGCGGCGCGTTCGACCAGATGGGTTGCCCGGTCCGTCGTCATGCCACCCCCGGCGTATGCAGCAGCCGGTACAGCAACCCGCTGTAGACGGCGCACAGCAGCAGCACCGCCGTGGCGAAGGTGGCGACCGAGATCACCCGCTCGCGCATCCGCACGGTGACGCCCATCAGCGAGATGCCGCCGACCACGGGCAGGCCGAGCTCGCGCAGATCCTCGATCGAGTGGAACGAGCGGTCGAACTGCTGCAGCAGCAGCGCCAGCCCCAGCCCGGCGGCCAGGCCCGCCACCAGCACGCCGGACAGCAGCAGCGGGCGGCGCGGTGCCGCCGGGATCTGCGGCACCTGCGGCGGGTCGATGATCTGCATCTTCACCTTCTCGGCCTCGTTGTCGGCGGCGGCGGCGATCCGCATGGATTCGCGCCGGCTCAACAGACTCGGTGTAGTTCTTGTGCAGCACGTCGTAGTCGCGGTTGAGGTTGGTGAACTCGGCCTGCAGCCCGGGCACGCCGCGGGCGATCTCCTCCAGCCGGTCGCGCTCCTTGGTGCCCTCGACGACCTGCCGCTGCAGCGAGGCCAGCACCGCCTCCTGCTCGAACAGTTGCATGCGGATCTGCTCATAGACCGGGTTGGGGATGCTGCGCGCGGCGTGCGGCCTGGCCGCCTCCGGTGCCGGCTCGGCGGCGGCGGCCGGCGGTGGCGGCTCGGCTTCCAGCGCGGCGACCAGCTTGCGGGCGGCGAGCACTTCCGGCGCCTTGTCGGTGTATTTCATCTGCAGCTCGGCCAGTTTTTCCCTGGCCTGCACCAGCTGCGGGTTGACCGCCGGCGCGCGGCCGGCGGCGTGCAGCGCCGCGGGCGGGGTTTCGGCATCCAGCGTCAGCGTGGCCGGCATGGTGGACATCTCGCGCCGCATGATGTCGCGCTTGGTCAGCACGTCCTTGAGCTGGCCCTGCAGCGACTGCACCTGGTTGCGCGCCGCCTCCAGATTGGACAGGCCGGTGCTGTCGGAGGGCAGCAGATCGACATACTTGACGTGGAACTCGGCCCGGCGCGCCTCGGCCTCGCGCAGCTGCCGCTCGGTACGAGGCGATCTGCTGCTGCAGGAAGACGCGCGCGTTCTCCATGTCGCTGCGGGTGTTGCCGACCTTGCTTTCGACGAAGATCGTCAGGATTGTCTGCACCACGTCATAGGCCAGCTTGGGCGTGGAATTGCGGTAGGAGATGGTGAACAGGTTGTGGGTCTGCGGCGTGATCTTGATGTCGAAGCCCAGCCGTCGGACCAGATCCTCGAGATCGGCCGGCCCGGTGATGCCGAGCTCCAGGTCGGTCTTGGAGATCAGCTTCTCCAGGTTGGGCCGGCTCAGCAGCGTGCGCTGCAGCACGTCGAGCTGGCTGACCGGCGTGTTGTCGAGCGCGAGTCCGCGCAGCAGCGGCGTCAGCACGGCATCGGAATCGACATACAGCCGCGCGCTGGCCTCGTACTGGTTGGGGATGGTGGAGACGAACACCCAGCCGCCGACGCAGACCATCCAGCTCACCGCGATGGCGAACCAGCGCTTGCGCCAGGCGCCCAGGGCGTAGCGGCGGAGCAGGCTGCGGAATTCTTCCAAGGCCGACCTCCCTCAGAACCAGGTCTGCGGAATGATGAGCGTGTCGCCGGGTTGCATATCGACGTTCTGGCTGATGTCGCCGTCCTTCAGCAGGTCGTTCAGCCGCACCCGGATGCTGTCCTGCCTGTCGCCGTTGCGCCGGATGATCACCGCGCGGTTGCCGGCGGCATAGCGGGTCAGTCCCTTGGTCAGGATCATCACGTCGAGCACCGTCATGTGCTCGCGGAACGGGATCGCCTGCGGCTCGGCGGCCTCGCCGATGACGCGGATCTGCCGGTTCAGCGGACCGACGAAGCTGCGCACGATGACGGTGACGTTGGGATCCTTGACATATTCCTTGAGCCGCTCGGTCAGGTCGGCGGCCAGCTGGGCGGGCGTCTTGCCGGCCGCCACCAGCTCGGGGACCAGCGGCGTCGAGATGCGCCCGTCCGGCCGCACCGGCACGTCCATGCTGAGCTGCGGCGAATCATAGACGAATATGTGCAGCTGGTCGCCGGGGCCGATCACATAGGTGGCGGCATCGTCCGGCGCCGGCGCCGTGCCTGGCGTGCCTGGCGTGCCGGCGCCGGCGGGCACGACGGCGCCGGCCGGCTCGGCCGGCGGCGGCGCCTCGCCCGAGCACCCCGCGAGCAGGGCCAGCGCGGCAAGACAGGTCAGGCGTTGCGTGACGATCATGAGCGTTCCGCTATCGGCGATCCGGGAATGGCGTGCGGGCATATTGTATAGGCGCGGAAGGAATTGAACCCCCGACTTCTGCCATGTAATGACAGCGCTCTGCCACTGAGCTACACGCCTGCATCAAGCCATTTCCACTAGAGCGATCAAAATCTGGTCAACAGACGGCGCGAAGGACCGGCCACGAGACCTGGCGGAACTACCCTCTGCCTTTCCTCTCCCCGGAACTTCATCGGTCGCTGCATCGGATGCTCCATCGGGCAGTGTCACGTTTAGCATGGGCGCCATGCCGGCACAAAGACGGGGGTTGCAAGGAAGGCGCATGCCATAGCACACCCGGGCGGCGTGCGCACAAATCTTTGAAACGCCTCCCCGCCTGGGATAGCACAAAAATGTGAGACGATTCCCGATTTTCTGGCGTGCCGTAGCCCCCGGCCGGCGGCTGTGGCGCCGATCGCCGGTCGGAGCAGTCGAAAATTTGTCATTTTTCAGGATTGCTTGACCGTATCGTTAATTCCGCGTTTATATGTGGACGGCCACCCCCCCACCGGACCGTGAGCGGACCAGGGCATCTGTCAGGCGGATGATGCGACGGTTTTCCCTCATGCCCGTTTCCCTCATGCCCGCTTTCCTCGCCCCCGCTTTCCTCGCGCCGGCTTTCCTCGCACCGGGCCCGTCGCGGAGATCGTCGCGTCGTGGCGCGACGCCGGCGGGAGCCGCGCATGCGTAGGCCGGGCAGCCGCGATCTCAGCGGCGGATCCCGCTGCGAGCGGGTCAGGCACAGCCAGGGCCGGCGCTTCGCCGCGGCCCCCGCCCGCAAGCTCCGCCCGGCGATGCCGGCCGCCACGGCCCCGGCGCACCCGGTTGAGGGCGCGCTGGCGCGTTTCCTCGGCCGTCATGTCTCGCCGCATTTCGTCGCCCTGTGGTGCGCCGAGGTGGTGGGCTGCGGGGTGCTGCTCTACCTGCTGCTGCTGGCCGGCCTGCCGGCGGGCGCCGAGGCGCTGCGCCAGCGCGCCGCCGACCAGGCGGCCCTGCTGGCCCTGACCATCGGCCTGGTGTCCGTCGTGGCCGGGCTGTACAGCGCCGATCTGTATCTGCAGACCCGCCGCCTCGCGGCCGGCACCGTGCTGGGGATATTGCTGGCGCTGCCGGCGCTGTGGGCGATCGGCCGGGCGGTCGGCATCGACCCCGGCGGCTTCGCCGGCGGGCAGGCGCTGCTGCCGCTGGCGGCGCTGGCCGGTTGGACGCTGCTGGCGTTCGGCCTGCGGCTGGCCTTCGGCCGGGCGGTGCGCGCCAACCTGTTCGTCCGCCGCCTGCTGGTGGTCGGCGCCGACCCCGGCGATCCCGCCGCCGCCCGCCTGGTCGCGGCCGTGGGGTCGCTGCGGCCGGGCCGGTTCCAGGTCGTCGCGGTGCTGCCGGCCCGCGAGGCGGCCAGGCTCACGCCGGGGCTGCTCAGGCAGCGCAGGGTCTGGGCCATCGTCCTCACCGACAGCGCCCGCCGGACGCTGCCGCCCGGGCTGCTGCGGGGCTGGCGCGTGTGCGGCGATGCGGCGTTCTGGGAAGACCATCTGCGCCGGGTCGATATCGACCGCCCCGGCGCGCCACGCCATCCCGGCAGCAGCGATGGGGGCCACAGCGATGCGGGCGGCGGCGTGGGGCGGCTGGACGCCGCGCTGAACCGCGCCGCCGACATCGCCCTCGCCGTCGCCCTGCTGCTGCTCACCCTGCCGCTGATGGCGCTGACGGCGCTGCTGATCCCGCTCGACAGCCCCGGCCCGGTGCTCTATCGCCAGGAGCGGGTCGGCCTGCACGGGCGCCCCTTCATCCTGTTCAAGTTCCGCAGCATGCGCACCGATGCCGAGGCGCGCGGCCCGGTCTGGGCGGTGCCGCGCGACCCCCGCGTCACCCGTATCGGCGCCTTCATCCGGCTGTCGCGCATCGACGAGCTGCCGCAGCTGTTCAACGTGCTGCGCGGCGAGATGGGCTTCATCGGCCCGCGCCCGGAGCGCCCGCATTTCGTCGCCCAGCTCGCCGCCACGCTGCCGCTGTACCGTGAGCGCAGCCGGGTGAAGCCCGGGCTGACCGGCTGGGCGCAGGTCAACTACCGCTACGGCGCCTCGGTCGAGGATGCCCGCGTCAAGCTCTCCTATGACCTGTACTACGTGAAACACCGCAGCCCGGCGCTGGCGGTGCAGATCCTGCTGGCCACGGTCTGGGTCGTGCTGTTCCAGAAGGGTGCGCGCTGAGGCGTGCGGCGCGCCGCAGGCGGCCGGAAGGGCGCCTCGCGCCAGGGTGGCAAAACGTCTCGGCAGGATGGTGCGGAGGCTGTATGCCTGCGCGGCATGGCGCCCCGGCCATGCCGGTCGAGACGGCTGGCGTTCGGCGGCTCGCCGTTCGGGTCGGCCGGAACTCGGCAGTCTGGGGACCGTGATTCTTCCGGGTAGTGGTGGCGCATGAAGAAGTATCTCCTGGTCGTGCTGGCGATTTTGCTGGTCGGCGGCGTGGCCGCGGGCGGCGCCTGGTACTGGCGGCGCGCGCACGACCAGATGGGGATCGCCCGCGCCGCCATGGCGCGCGGCGACATGCGCGCCGCCCAGCTGGCGCTGCGCTCGGTGGCCCGCGACCAGCCGCAGAACGCCGAGGCGCATTTCCGGCTGGGTGCCGTGCAGCTGCAGCTCGGCGATGCGGTCGCCGCCGAGAAGGAGCTCAAGCTCGCCCAGCCTCGGCAACTGGAACAGGCGGGCGCTGATGCCGCTGCTGGCCCGCGCCTATCTCGCCCAGTCCCGTTTCAAGGACGTGCTGGCCGAGTTCCCGGTCGAGGGCCTGCCGCCGGAGGATGCCGGACCGCTGCTGGTAACCCGCGCGCTGGCGCAGTCGGCCTGCACGACGTGGCGGCGGCGCAGGCCGCGGTGACCGAGGCCGAACGCCTGCTGCCGCAAAGCGTCGAGGCGCCGCTCGCCGCCGCCCGCATCGCGCTGGCCGGCAACGACCCCAAGGCCGCCGAGCAGAAGGTCGATCGTGCGCTGGAGATCAATCCGCGCTCGATCGACGCGCTGCTGCTGAAAGGGGCGCTGCAGCACGCCCGCGCCGACTACGAGGCGGCCATCGCCTCGTTCACCACCGCGCTGGCGGTCGCGCCGGATGCCGTCAACATCCGGCTGGAGCGCGCCAATTCGCTGATCGCCACCAACCAGGACCAGCGCGCCCGCGAGGATGTCAACGCGGTGCTGGCGGCCGATGGGCGCAATCCGCTGGCCAATTATTTCCAGGCGGTGCTGCTGGTGCGCGCCCGCGACTGGGCGGGGGCGGATGCCGCGCTGCAAAAAATCTCGCCGATCATCTCGCGCTTTCCGCGCGGCGACTATTTCCAGGCGCTGGTGAAGATCAACCTCGACCAGACCGAGCAGGCCGCCGACGCCGCCGCCAAATACGTCGCCCGGGCGCCGCAGGACGTTGCCGGCTACAAGCTGCTCGCCCGCATCCACGCCCGCGCCCGCCGGCCGCAGGATATGGTCGAGGTGCTGTCGCGCGCGGTCAAGGCCGGGCTTGCCGATGTCGAGCTGCTGGAACTGCTCGGCGGCGCCTATATCCAGACCGGGCAGACCGCGCTGGCCGTGCAGACCCTGGACCGCGCGGCGGCGCTGGCCAGCGGTGACCCCGACCAGCTCTCGCGCATCGCCGCCACCCGCCTGGGCATCGGCGATGCAAGCGGCGCCGAGCGCGACCTGAGCCGCTCGCTCGAGCCTGGCGCCGGAGAAGACCGAGGCCGGCGAACGCCTGGTGGTGGCGGCGCTGGCGGCCGGCGACATCGACCAGGCCGCGGCCGAACTCGACAAGCTGCGCCAGAAGCCCGGCGCCGATGCGGTGAAGCTCGGCAACCTGCTCGGCCTGGTGCGGATGGGCCAGCTCGATCTCGACGGCGCGCGCACCGCCTTCGAGGCGGCGCTGGCGGCCAACCCGAACGCCGCCGCGGCGCGGCTGAACCTGGCCAAGGTGCTGGCGCTGCAGGGCCGGCCCGCCGATGCCGAGAAGCTGCTGCAGGCCGTGCTCGACAAGGAGCCGGCCAACACCGCGGCGCTGGCGGCGATGTCCGGCCTGCTGCTCGGGCAGAACCGGTCGGACCGGCTGATCGAGCTGCTGCAGGCCGCGCGGCGGGCGGCGCCGGGCAATGTCGGCCTGACGCTGGCGCTCGCCGACCTGCTGGCCAATATCGGGCAGACCCGCAAGGCCTATGCCCTGCTCGACGAGGAGGTGCCGAAGGAACAGGCCGGGCTGCCCGGGGTGCTGGCGGCGATGGCGCGGCTGCAGGAACTGCTCGGCCTGGAGCACGAGGCGCAGGACAGCTATCGCCAGTTGCTGGCCATCAATCCCGCCCTCACCAACGCAAGGCGCCGGCTGGTCGACCTGCTGCTGCACGACCGCAACGTCACCGAGGCCAGGGAATTGCTGCGCAAGGGGCTGGAAGTCTCGCCGGGCAACCTGGCCCTGCTGCAGGCCTATGTCGGCATCGATTTCCGCCTCGGCGGCCTGGATGCCGCCCTGGCCACCGCCGACACGCTGGCCAAGGAGGCCGTGAACCTGCCGGCGGCGCGGCAGGCTGAAGGGCAGCCTGTACATGGCGGTGCAGCGCTACGCCGACGCTGCCGCGGCCTTCCAGGCGGAGCTGGAGGCCGACCCCTCCGGCATTCTGGCGGTGGCGGCGGCGGCGGCGCTGAACAGCGCCGGCCGGCCGGCCGAGGCGCGGCGCCAGCTGCAGGAATGGCTGGTCCGCGAGCCCGACAACCTCGATGCGCTGCACGCGCTGGCCTCGCTGGAGCTGCAGACCCGGCGGACGGACGCGGCCGAGAAGACCCTGAAAAGGCTGCTGGCGGTGCGTCCGAACGATCCGGTGGCGCTGAACAACCTGGCCTGGATCTACCAGGCCCGCGACGACAAGCAGGCCCGTGCGCTGGCGCAGAAAGCCTATCTGCTCGGCCCCGGCCCGCAATCGGCGGACACGCTGGGCTGGGTGCTGACCAGGCAGGGCGACCCGAAGATGGGGCTGCTGCTGCTCAACCAGGCCGCGCAGCAACTCAACAGCGACCCGACCGTGATGTATCATTTCGCGGTGGCGCTGAACGGGGTGGGCCAGAAGGACCGGGCCGTCGAGGTGCTGACCCGGATCGTCGGCGCCCGCGCCGAGTTCGACGAAAAACCGGCGGCGCGCAAGCTGCTGGAGGAGCTGGGCGGGCCGAAGCCCTAGCCGCATGCCGATGTTGCGGCTGCTGACCTTCACCACGCTGTTCCCGAACCGCGAGCAGCCCAATCACGGCATTTTCGTCGAGAACCGGCTGCGCCATCTGGTGGCGACCGGCGAGACGACCAGCACCGTGCTGGCGCCGGTGCCGTATTTCCCCAGCGGGGCGGCGCTGTTCGGCCGCTGGGCGGCCTTCGCGCGGGTGCCGGGGCGGGAGCTGCGGCACGGGCTGGCGATCCACCATCCGCGCTATCCGGCCATTCCCCGCTTTGGGATGTCCCTGGCGCCGGCGTTGCTGCACCGCGCGAGCCGGCGGGCGCTGCGCCGGCTGCTGGCCGAGGGCGAGCGGTTCGACGCCATCGACGCCCATTACCTCTATCCCGACGGGGTGGCGGCGGTGTGGCTGGGGGCGGAATTCGGCCTGCCCGTGGTGGTCACGGCGCGCGGCTCGGACGTGACCCAACTGCCCGATTATCCCGTGCCGCGCCGGCTGATCCAGGGCGCCATCGCGCGGGCCGATGCGCTGGTGGCGGTCAGCGCCGGGCTCAGGGAGGCGCTGCTGCGGCTGGGGGCGACGGCGGTGACGGTGCTGCGCAATGGCGTCGACCTGGCGGCGTTTCGCCCGCTCGACCGCGACGAGGCCCGTGCGGCGCTGGGGCTTGCCCGGCCGATGCTGCTGTCGGTCGGCGCGTTGATCCCGCGCAAGCGGCACGCGCTGACCATCGCGGCGCTGTGCCTGCTGCCTGAGTTCGATCTTGTCATTGTCGGCGAGGGGCCGGAACGGGCGCGGCTGGCGGCGCTGGCCGAGCGGCTGGGGCTGGCCGGGCGGGTGCGGCTGGTGGGCGCGCAGCCGCATATAGGTCTGCCGCAGTACTATTCTGCCGCAGACCTTTCTGTCCTCGCCTCCAGCCGCGAGGGCTGGGCGAATGTTCTGCTGGAATCCATGGCCTGCGGCACGCCGGTGGTGGCGAGCGACATCCCCGGCAATCCCGAAGTGGTGCAGAGCCGGGCGGCAGGCATGATTGTTATGGAGAATACGCCGGAGGGCATCGCCGCCGCAGTGCGATCGTTATGGACGGACCCGCCCGGCCGGGCGGCGACGCGCGCCTATGCCGAAGGGTTCGGCTGGGAGGAGACCAGCCGGGGGCAGTTGGAGCTGTTCAGGCGGGTGGTCGGGGGGGCGCGCGGGACTGAATGATGCCGATGCGTGCGGATCGGCGTGGCGTTTGACCCCCGATCCACACGTAGCAGCGTAGCTATGTGCGTGGCCACGGCGGCGCGTGACCATGCACGATCTGCTGATTGAGGGGGGCGCAGCACGTCCTGGCCGTCAATGGTATCAACGTCTGACGGTCAGGCGCAGAAGGGAAGGACCATGAGCGACCTGTACGAACGTGACTTCTACGCCTGGGCAAACGAGCAAGCCGCCTTGCTGCGCGAGGGGCGCCTGTCGGCCGCGGACATCGCGAACATCGCCGAGGAAATCGAGAGCATGGGCCGCAGCGAAAAGCGCGAGCTGGTCAATCGCCTGGACGTGCTGCTGCTGCACCTGCTGAAATGGCAATACCAGCCCGAGCGCCGGGGCGCCTCATGGCGGGTTTCGATCGAGAACACCCGCGACGCGCTCACGCGGCACATGACCGACAACCCCAGCCTGAAAGCGAAATTACCCGAGGCCGTGGCCGACGCCTACCGCACAGCCCGTCGTAGTGCGGCGGTCGAAACCGGACTCGAACTCGACACCTTCCCGGCCGGGTGCCCGTGGACGTTCGAGCAGGCGATGGACGAAGGGTTCTGGCCCGGGGCGACTCAGCCCCCTCCCCGCAGCACCTCGGCATAGCGGGCAAACATCGCGGCCTGCCCGTACTCGCGCTCGGCCCGCGTCCGGTTCGCCGCGCCCAGCGCCCGGCGCAGGTCCGGCGCGTCCAGCAGGGTGGCCAGGATGCCGGCCAGCCTCGCTGCATCGGGGGCAACGACGAAAGGGCGGTTTTCCGGCGCCAGCATCTCCGCCACGTCGCCCACCTCGGTCGCCGCCACCGGCAGGCCGGCGGCCATCGCTTCCAGCACCGCGAGCGGCATCTGCTCGGTATCGGAGGAAAGGGCAAAAACGTCGAAATGCCGGTAGGCGTCCTGCGGCGTTGCCATGTGGCCGGTGAACTGCACCGCGCCGGCCACCCCCAGCGCCCCGGCCAGCGCCTCCAGCGCCTGCCGTTCCGGCCCGTCGCCGACGATCACCAGCCGGCCTCGGCCGAGCCGGGCGAAGGCGTGCAGCAGGCGGGCGAGGTTCTTCTCGGGGCGCAGCGCGGCGACGGTGCCGATCACCGGCCCCTCCCCTGCCCCGCTCCATGGCGCCGGACCCGGCGGGCCGGCGGCGAACCGCTCGAGGTCGATGCCGTTGGGGATGTAGCGCACCCGCCCGGGCGGCAGGCGCCAGACCCGCAGCGCGATCCGCTCCAGCGTGCGCGAGGGCAGCACCACGGTGGCGCGCCGCAGCAGCAGCCGCCGCGCCCAGACCCGCCGCGGCAATTGCCGCGCGCGTTCCTCTGGCCCGAACCCGTCCTCGATATGGACATGCCGAAGCCCGACCAGGGCATTGGCCATCGCCCATTCGATCGAACCCCAATTCGAGGTGACCAGCACGTCCGGCCGCAGCGCGGCCAGCACGCCGCGGAAACGCCCGATGTTGCCCGCCAGATCGCCCTTGCGCACCGGCACCGCCGGAAAGCTCACGTCGAGCCCGGGGTCGAGCCGCTCGCGGCAGGCGAGATTGCCGTCCATGGCGATGATGGCGTGCCGCCAGGCCGGGCCGAAATGGTTGGCCAGCGCGGCGTAGCGGATTTGCGCGCCGCCGACCGCGAAGGTCGGAAAGACGTACAGCAGCCGCGGCGGCGCGCGATCCCCCGTCAGTGGACCTCGCCGTCGCCGCGCAGCGGCTTCGCCGAGCCGGACAGCCGGTTGCCCTTCAGCTCGGCGTCGGTGGCGGTCTGGTTCACCACCAGATACGAGCTGTAGCCGCCATCGACCCGGAAATTGTTGTCCTCGACGATGATTTCGCGGGTCGGCTGGTCGACGCCTTCCATGCCGATGACGATGGCGCCGGTATGGTTCTCGGCCTTGGGGCCCTTCTGGATGGTGCTGCCGCGCACCACCACCGAGCCGCCATTGGGGATCTCGATCACGTAGCTGGAGGTGCCGTTCGGCCCGTCCTGCAGATCGCAGTCGATCACCTCGGTGCGGCGGGCGCGCGACTTGATGTGGTGGGCCTGGCGGGTCTCGAAGAATTTCGTCCGCTCGACGCGCAGCAGGTCGAGGCGGCTGGCATAGATGCCGTGCGCGCAGGCCCCCATGCAGGTGCCGTTGCGGAGGAATTCGCTGTCGCGCACGATCAGCGATCCCGAGACGTCGTTGTTGACCAGGATGCCGTTCTGGTTGTTGACGAAGCGGACCTTTTCGACGGTCAGGTTGTTGGCTTCCATGCGGATGCCCGCAGCGTTGTTGTCGGCCACGCGGGCGCGGGTGAGCGTGAGGTTGCGCACGGTGATGCCGGTGCCGTCGGTCAGGAACAGCCCCTTGCCGCCGCAGGTCTTGTCGGTGATGACCGTGTCCTGCGGCTGTCCCGTGCCCTCGATGACCAGGTTGTTCGCCCGCCAGACCGCGCAGTCGAAATACTCGCCCGGGGCGATCTGGATGCGGTCGCCGTCCTGCGCCTCGGCGGCGGCGTCGGAGGGTTGCTTGAACGGCTTGTCCGCCCCCACTTCCAGGGTCCGCGCCGTGGCGGCGCCGGCCAGGCCGAGGCCCAGCGCCAGCACGGCGAGGCCGTGGCACAGGCGCATCGGCAGGTGCGGAAAGGAACGGGTCATGATGTGTCCTGAACGGGCCAAGCGGCCGGACCATAGCCGCGGGCCGGTGCCGTGTTGAGCGATTGTTTGCCGGCGGCGCTGCTGCTGGCCGGTACGCTGCTGGCCGGTACGCTGCTGGCCGGCAGCGTCGCGCCGGCCGCCACGCTCGCGGTCGGGCCCGGGCGGACCCTCGCCGCGCCCAGCGCCGCCGCGGCGGTGGCGCAGGACGGCGACACCATCGCCATCGACCCGGGCGAATATTACGATTGCGCGATCTGGCGGCGCAACGGGCTGACCATCCTGGGCAGCGGCCCGGGCGTGGTGGTGACCGACAGGGTCTGCGCCGGCAAGGCGCTGTTCGTGGTGGACGGCGACGACGTGACCATCCGCGGCATCACCTTCGCCCGCGCGCGGGTGCCCGACCGCAACGGCGCCGGCATCCGCGCCGAGGGCCGCAACCTCGCGCTGCAGGACGACCGCTTCCTCAACAACGAGGTCGGCCTGCTGGCCGGCGATTCGCCGGGCAGCGTACTGCGGATCGACGGCTGTGCCTTCATCGACAACGGCGTGGCCGATGCGGACGTGGCCGGGCGGGCGCTGCTGGTCGGGCGGGTGGCCGAGCTGCGCCTCGAGGCGTCGCGCTTCGCCGGCACCAAAGGGGAGGAGCACGTGCTGTCCGGCGCGGCCCGCACCGTGCTGCTGGGCAGCAGCATCGAGGACCCGGCCGCCGGGACGCGGCTGGCGCTGCTGGTGGTGGCGCAGGGCGGCGCCGTGGTGCTGGAGGAGGATGCGCTGCGGCGCGGGCCGAATGCCGCCCGCGTCAATGCCGCCGTGCTGGTGATGCGCGGCGAGGGCGGACCGGGGCAGGTGCAGGTCCGCCGCACCACGCTGGCCAATGCCAGCCTCCGGCCGCTGGCGCTGCTGCTGGACTGGAGCGGCGGCGAGGCGGCGTTCGCGGGCACCGTGCTGGCGCCCGGCGATGTGCAACTGTCCACCGAAGGCAGCCTGCGCCACTGGGCGGTGGGGCAGGCGCGCGGCCTGCTGGGCGAGGGCCGGCACATGGCCGGCGCGGCCTGGCGGGCGGCGCGCTCGGCCTGGCCGTGAGTGGGGTGGCGGGCGGCCGCCGTGGGCATTACCTTCCGTGCCATGGATGATCTGACCCGCATGCAGGACGGCCCCGCTTCCTTGCCCGAGTCCGCCGAGGCACGGCAGCAACGGCTCGCCTACGAGGCGGCGCGGATCGACCAGGCGCTCGCCTCGGCGGCCGCCGGCCGGACGGTGTCGCTGGAAGCGGTCGAGGCCTGGATCGACAGCCTCGGCACCGACCACGAGTTGCCGGTTCCGCGATCCGGTCGTTGATCCGCTGCCATGGCGGCGCGACGGGTCCGCCTTTCGGACGAGGCGGCCGAGGATCTTGACGCGATCTACCGATGGCAGACGCAGCCAGGGGCGGGCACGGCCGCCGTGCGGCGGCTGAAGACCATCGGCGCAGTTCTCCGGCGCCTGCAGCGGACCCCCTGCCTTTACGCCAAAGGCGAGCAACCCGGCACGCGGGAGGCTTCCATCGAAGGACACCGCGTCATTTACCGCGTCGATCCGGATACGGGTCACAACGCAACGGCGGGCGACGTGCTGGTGCTGGCCATCTTCGGCCCGGGGCAGTCGCGGGACAGTCTTTAGGCCGGATGCCGGCCTACGCCGCCGCCTCGCCCGCCAGAAACCCCTCGAACACCAGCAGCAGCCACAGCGCGGCGCTGTGGTCGAAGCGGCCCGACTCGTGCTCGGCCAACAGGCGCGCCACCGCGGAAACGTCGAAAAACCCGCAATCGGCCATCGCGGCCCCCAGCAGGCGGGGCCGCACCCGCGCCGCCTCGCGCCGGAACAGCCCGGCCAGGGACATGGCGAAACCCTGCTTGGGACGGTACAGCACCTCGCGCGGCAGCCAGGGTTCCAGCGCCCGCTTCAGCAGCCGCTTGCCCTCCCCTCCCCGCAGTTTCAAGGCCGCGGGCAGGCCGAGGCCCCAGGACACCAGTCGTGGTCGAGGAACGGCGCGCGCACCTCCAGCGAATTGGCCATGCTGGCGCGGTCTACCTTCACCAGCATCATCCCGGGCAGCCAGGTCTGCAGATCGACGTATTGCGCCTGCCGCAACGCATCGTCGGTGCCGCTTTCCGCCATCAGCGCGGCGATGCGCGACGAAGGGTCGTGCCCGTCCAGCGCGGCCCGCAGCGCCGGCGAGAACAGCGCGCGGCGCTGCTCGTCCTGCACCCGGGCCACCGTGCGGTAATAGCCGAGCGCCGAGTCCAGGCTGAGTTCGGTCAGCGTGTATTTCGCCCGCAGCCAGCGCGGCGCGCGGTCGAGCTTGGGATACAGCCGCGCCAGCCCGCCGATCAGCCGCCGCCGCGCCGGTGCGGGCAGCACGGCGCGGGCCTGCTCGACCAGCCCGTGCCAGCGATAGCGGCGATAGCCGGCGAACACCTCGTCGCCGCCGTCGCCGGACAGCGCCACCGTGGCATGGCGGCGGGCCAGCGCACACACGCTGTGCGTCGGCACCGCCGAGCTGTCGCCGAACGGCTCGCCGAAAATCCGCCCCTGCAGCCGTGCCGCCTCGATCATGTCGGTGGCGGCGGCGCGCTCGTTGTGCTGGCGCGTACCATAGCGGCGCGCCACCAGGGCGGCATGGGGGGTTTCGTCCTCGCCGCCCTCGAAGCCGATGGTGAAGGTGTCGAGCGGGGTCGCGCGCAGCCCGGCGGCGAGCGCCACCACGGCACTCGAGTTGACGCCGCCGGAGAGGAAGGCGCCGAGCGGCACATCGGCGATCAGCCGGCGGCGCACCGCCGCGCGCAGCCGCTCGATCAGCTCCGCCTCCGCTTCGTCTTCCTGCGCCGGGCAGGCCGTGGCTTCGGGCCGCCAGTAGCGTTGCGGCGCCGCCGGCCCGCCGTCGCGGGCCAGCGGGTCGCGTGTGAGCAGCAAGAAATGTGCCGGCGGCAGCTTGCGGATGCCGGCGAAGATCGACTGCGGATCGGGCACGTAGCCATAGGCGAAGAAATCCTCCACCGCGGCCGGGTCGATGCGCCGGGGCAGCGCCTCGTCGCGGGCCAGGGCGGCGAGTTCGGAGGCGAACACGAACCGCCCCGCCGTGTCGGTGGCGTAATACAGCGGCTTCTTGCCCAGCCGGTCGCGCGCCAGGAACAGGCACTGGCGGTTGCGGTCCCAGAGCGCGAAGGCGAACATGCCGCTGAACCGCTGCAGGCAGTCCGGCCCCCAGCTTTCCCAGGCGTGCAAAATCACCTCGGTGTCGGAGTGGTCGCTGCGGAAGACATGTCCCAGCGCCTGCAGCTCCGGCCACAATTCCTGGAAATTGTAGATTTGGCCGTTGAAAATGACGACGACCGAGGAATCCTCATCTGTACATCGGCTGCACGCCGCCGGCGATGTCCACGATCGCCAGCCGGCGATGGCCGAGGCCGAGACCCGGCTCGATGTGGAACCCGTCGCCGTCGGGGCCGCGATGGCTGAGCGCGGCGGTCATGCGCCTGAGCAGGGCGGCATCGATGCCGCCGCCGTCAGCCTGGAAGATGCCGGCGAGACCGCACATTGAAGTTAAGGCCAGGGGCTCTGCCCCTGGACCCCGCCAGGGGTCAGTGGACCCCTGGACCCCATTACTTGGAGGGTTGTTGGGAAAGGGGGACTGAGGAGACGTTTCGACATCTCTTCAGTCCCCCTTTCCCAACAACCTTCTAAATGAATGGGTTCCAAGGGGCCACTGCCCCTTGGCGGGGGTCCAGGGGGCAGCGCCCCCTGGCCTTCCTTCAAGCCGCAACCGCGACGGGCCGGGCCTGTGTGGCCACAGCGTAGCGCAGCCCGGTGCGCAGCAGTTTCAGTTCCAGCGTGAATCCGTCCGGCATGGCGGCGGTCAGGTCTTCCGGCAGCAGGGCGTTGCCGTCGGTCCAGAGCTGGCCGGCATGGGCGGGGTGAAAGCCGGTGGTGAAGCCGGCGTAGCTCGGCGCCAGGTCGAGGGTGAAGCTGTCGTCGCGCAGCGACAGCGCGGCGAGGCACACGCCGAGACGGCGGCGGTCGGGGTTGGCCGGGTCGAGGTCGGCGGGCACGCTGCTGCGCGAAACCAGGCGCAGCTGGCGCGCGCCGGCGGGCACGGCGAAGCGCAGCGTGTCGGCCTGGCGTGATTTGGGGCGCAGCAGGGTGCCGTCGATGTCGAGCGCGAGGTCGTGGTCTTCGGTGGTGGCCAGGCCGAGTTCGCCCGCCTGCGTGGCGAGGCGGGCGCGGGCGGCGGCCAGCGCCGGGCCGGCGTTGATGATGGGCAGGCAGGGTTCGGGCAGCGGCGCGTCCAGCTCGGCGCCGAGTTCCAGGTAGCTCAGCACGTTGCTGAACATGTTGCGGTTGCCGGTGTCGAGGTAGCTTTCGGTGGGCGCGCCCTCGGCGAAGATCACCGAATGGCGGGGCAGCTCGATGTGGAAGTAGTCCACCACCTCGACGGTCTCGGCGCGGGTGATGCTGGTGCCGTTGACCAGCTTGCCGGCCGGGATCAGCACGCCGTCGAGGCACATCATGTGTTCGGGCGAGACCAGCAGGTCGCGCGCCGGGCAGCCCGGGCCGAAGGCGCCGGCGGCGAAGCGGATGGGCATCACCTCGGCGCGTTCGCTGGCATCGACCAGGGCGGCGACGTAGCTGCGGGTGCCGATCCATTTGATGGGCAGGGCGCTGCCGGCGGCGGTGACCACCGGGTCGCCGACCGCGAGGTTCTCGACCGCGACCTCGCCGCCCGGGGTGGCGATGCGGGTGCCGCGCAGGAAGCAGGCGTAGGTGAGGTTGATGTAGCCGTCGGCATCGACCGCGCCGCCGATGACGGTGAAATCGCTTTGCGAATAGGTGCCGCCGGCGAGGGTGACCGAGCCGATCGTGACCACCGTGCCGTTGTGGATCGCCCCGAAGAAGAGGGTGCTGCCGGACAGGACGATGCCACCGGCGGGGTCGCCCACCGCGATGGCGCCGATGCCGACCGCCTTCACCTTCAGCACGTTGTAGTCGTCGTTGTTGCCCTGGTTGAAGCCGGACAGGGTGACGGCATCACTGCTGTCACCGAGCGTCGCGCTGGTGCTGTCCCATTCCAGGGTGGTCGTGGCGGACCCGCTGCCACGGTTTTGGAAGGCGATGGTCGCAGTGCCGCTGGCGGCGACACCCGCGACGGTGCCGGTGGCGAGGCCGCCGGTGATGTCGAACAGGGCGGTCGCATTCTGCGCACCGGTGGTGCCGATCTTGAGGTTCCCTGAGACCTGCAAGAAGCTCCCCACGGTCAGGTCGCCGCTTACGATGGTAACGGTGGCTTTGCTGCTGTCGAGAACCAGGATCGAGGCCTGATCTCCTGCATTGCTGACCGAGGCCGTGTAGCTGCCGGTGGTGACGTTGAACAGCGCGATGTCGGAACCGGTCGGCGGACCGGAGGGGCTCCAGCTGCCCGTGGACGTCCAATCCGTGGTTCCGTGGCTCGTCCACGTGTAAGTCGTCATGACAGAAATCTCCTGTTCATCCCGGGACGAACCGGTACGCAGCCGCCTTGCGCCAGGGCGCCGTACGGCCCAGCCCATCGATGCAGCAGATCGGCGATTAGATCGCTTTTTCAATCACCGCGTCAACGGTTTCAAAACCCGGTCAATATTTTGTTGACTCTGACCGGCATCCCGGTGCCGGCAGAAGGTGACGGAATTCTTTACACCATTTCGGGCCGGTTTTGGTTTGGCGAATGCTACCGGCTTGATTCGCGGGCAGACCTGCTTCTGGCATGCGTCATGCATACGCTTCGCGTTACAGCGGCTGTTCGCTGATTTCGGAAGTGCCGGGCGAACCTGAACCTTCCCGCCCGCGACCAACACGGAGGCTATGTGCGATGCGCCCTGGCTTGCAGCTTATGTGGAAGGCGACCTTCGCAGCCGCCGCCGTCGCCCTTGCCGCGCTTCCGCCGGTCAGCGCGCGGGCCCAGGCGCCGGCGTACACGCTCGACAACACGACGGGCGACACTTTGCACGCTGCGCCCGTCACGCTCGGCTGGGACTTCACCGTCACCGCCTCGGGTGGGATCGACGTGACCGCGCTCGGCGTTTTCGACGGCACCCAGGACGTCAACAGCAACTACTTCCTTTACGACGACCATGACGTGGGGATTCTGGTCGACCGACACTCAAGCCCTTGAGATATTTACCACTGTGATCGGCGCCAACGACCCCGGCGCCGGTGGCGACGGCGTCTGCAATGACAATAACTATCCCGGGGCTGTCAGCCAGTTCTGCTATCAGAGCCTGGATGCACCCAGCATCCATCTGGCGCCCGGCAATTATGTGATCGGGGCATTCTACCAGAATGACGGCGCCAACGAGAATAACGACACGGTGCTGTTCCCCACCTCCTCCCCGACGCCCGACCCCACCTTCAGCGACGGCATCAGCTTCGTCAACGATGCCTCCGTGGCGTCCCCTGATGGCCTGACATTCCCCACCGCCGGCATCGATCAAAACGGTTATTTCGGGCCGAACTTCCTCTACTCCGAATCTCCGGTTCCCGAGCCGGCATCGCTGGCCCTGCTCGGCGTCGGCCTGTCGATGCTCGGCCTGGTCCGCCGTCGCCGGTCCTGAGGGCGCTGTCGGAATTCTTTACACATCCCGCCGCCTTGCGGCGGTCAACCGGGGCTGCAGGGACGGCATCGTGAGGTGCCGTCCTTCCTGATTCCGGCTCCGGCCGGCCCCGCCGGGCCTGAAAGCGGCCGTCGTCCGACTTTACACCGGCGCGGCGCGGCGAACGCCCGCCCCTGCCGTGCCGGCCGCCGCCGTGGCATGATCGCGCCGCTGCCCGAAAAGCGCCGCAGGAACCGTCATGTCCGGCAATCTCCATGCAATCTGCGCGGCCACCTATGCCGCGCTGGCCGCCTTCGTGCTGCTGCGCACGCGCGCCAACCCCTCGCGCGGCCCGCTGCTGGCCGCCTGCCTGCTGACCGTGCTGTGGGCCGGGTCGGCCGTGGCGCTGCCGGGCGCCAATCCGCTGGGCGGGCTGCCCGGGCTGTTCGACCTGGCCCGGCTGGTGGCGTGGTTCGGGGTCACGCTGCACCTGTACCGCCGCTTCGTGCCCGGTCCCGCCGGCTGGGGCCGGGCCGGGCCGGGCCGTGGCTTCGCGGTGATGGGCGTGCTGATCGCGCTGATGGTGGGCGGCGCCCTGCTGATCGGGCTGGACCGCGGCCTCGGCGCGGTGTCGCTGGCCTCGGCGGGGGTGGCGGCGCGGCTCGTTTTGGCCATCTGCGAGGTGCTGCTGCTGGAGAACCTGCTGCGCAACGCGCCGGAGGAAGCGCACTGGAACGTCAACCTGGTCTGCATCGGGCTGGGCGCGCTGGCCGTGTACGATATCGTGATGTGTACCGACGCGGCGCTGTTCCGCCAGGTCTCGCCGGTGCTGGCGGACGGGCGGGCGCTGGCCAATGTGCTGGTGGCGCCGCTGCTGGCGCTGGCGGCCGTGCGCATGCAGAAGGCGCCGGCGCTGGCGCTGTCGCGCAGCGCCGCCTTCCACAGCGCCAGCCTGGTGGCCAGCGGCGTGCTGCTGCTGGCGCTGGCCGGGGTGGGCGAGGTGGTGCGCAGCTTCGGCAACCGCTGGGGCGCGGTGGCCGAGGTGGGGCTGGTCTGCGCCGGCGTGCTGGCGGTGGCGGTGCTGCTGACCTCGGGCGCCGGGCGGTCGCATATCCGCGCCGCCCTGGTCGATCCGTTCTTCGCCGAGCGCTACGACTATCGCCGCGAATGGCTGCGCTGCATCGACACGCTGGCCGGCGCCGGCAGCGCCGCCCCGCTGCATGCGCGGGTGATCCGCACGGTGGCGCAGGTGGTGGACAGCCCGGCCGGCGTGCTGTTCCTGCGCGAGGCCGGCCCCGCACCGGGCAGCGGCGCGTTCCAATGGGCGGGGTCGTGGAACATGCCGGCGGTGACGCAGCCCGTGCCGCCCGACCATCCGCTGCTGGCCGGCTTCGGCGCCGGCGAGGAGATCGCCCAGCCCGACCGCGCCGCGCTGGCCTGCCCGCCGACCGACGCGCTGCCGGCGATCTGGCTGGCGGTGCCGCTGCCGCGGGCCGGCGGCGGACCGGCCGGCTTCGTGCTGGTGGCGCCGCCGCGCGGCCCCTTCCCGCTCGATGGCGAGGTGTTCGCGCTGCTGCGCACGGTGGCCCGCGAGGTCGCCACCTACCTGGCCGAGCAGCGCGCGCTGCAAGCGCTGATGGAGGCGCGGCAGCTGCGCGACTTCGGCAAGCGCTTCGCCTTCGTGGCGCACGACATCAAGAACGTCTCCAGCCAGCTCTCGCTGCTGCTGGCCAATGCCGAGCGGCATATCGACAACCCGGAGTTCCAGCGCGACATGCTGGAAACGGTGCGCGCCTCGGTGCGCAAGATCGGCCTGCTGCTGCGCCGGCTGCAGGAGCCGCAGGCGATGGCCGGCGGGGTGAGCGGCGACGCCCCCGGGCGGGTGGAGCCGCTGGTGCGGCTGGAGGCGGTGGCCGGCACCTGCCGCCGGCTGCGCGGCGCCCGCGTGGCGGTGGAGGCCGACATGCAGTCGGGCGAGGTGGCGATTGACCCGGCCGCCTTCGACGCGGTGGTGACGCATCTGCTCGATAACGCCGTGGAAGCAAGCGGGGCCGTGGAAGCGGGCGGCCCGGCGGCGCCGGTGCGGCTGGTGCTGCGCCACGACCAGCGCTTCGTGCTGGTGGACATCATCGACCGCGGCCCCGGCATGACGCCGGATTTCGTGCGCGACGAGCTGTTCCGGCCGTTCCGCACATCGAAGCGCGAGGGCAGCGGCATCGGCGCCTTCCAGGCGCGCGAGCTGCTGCGCGAGGCGGGCGGCGACCTGATCGTGCTGAGCCGGCCCGGCGAGGGCACCACGATGCGCCTGCTGCTGCCGCTGGCCGAGGGAGCGGCGGTGCTGCCGGCGGCGTGAGGGGTTTGCAAAGGGACGGCAATTGCGCCACGCAGACACGCAGACGCGACGAAAACCGTCAGCTCGGCAGGCCGAGCAGGCCGCGGACGGAAATATCCTCGTCCACGTCCGGCCAGTGGATGCCCACGCCACGGCCAATCAGCCGCCAGTGCCGGCGCTGTTCGGGCGTCCCGTCGCGCAGGCGCGGAAACCAGGCCAGCGGCGCGGCCACCTCGCGGCCATCGGCGAGCGTCACACGCAGCAGAGTATCGGAGACATCCACGTCGATGGCGGTCGGCTCGGACCTAACGGCGGAAATGCTCATGCCATGTCTCCTGAAGTGCCGCGCGGTGTTCGACCACCAGCGCCCGCAGCCGATTGAGCGCATGCGCCCGAAAGCCGCTCGATCTGGCCAGATCCACCGGATCGAACCAGAACTTTGCCTCACCGTCGCCGTGTTCGATATGAACATGCGGCGGCTCGCCATTTTCCAGACTGCAGAAAAAGAAACGCAACCGTTCGATGCGCAGGATCGTCGGCATCGTGCCGCCGCTCCGGTGCCGGGTGGGGGATCGCCAAGCCCAACAGCTTTATCCTGCTGGCTTTCCGTCTCCCTGTCTCTGTGCCTCTGTGGTGGAACTGCCTGTCTGCACCCCCCTGCCCTGCCCTGAACGGCTGCGAGGAGAGGCGATGGCCAAGCCGAAGCTGCTGATCGTCGAGGACGATATCGGGCTGTGCAACCAGTACCGCTGGGCCTTCCCCGAGCACGAGACGCTGTTCGCGCACCACCGCCAGCAGGCGCTGGCGCTGGCACAGCGCGAGCAGCCGCCGCTCGCCATCGTCGATCTCGGCCTGCCGCCCGACCCGGACGGGGTGTCGGAAGGCTTCGCCACGCTGGAACAACTGGCGCGCGCGGTGCCGGAGGCGAAGGCGATCGTGGCCACCAGCCATAGCGACCGCAGCCATGCGCTGCGGGCCGTGGCGGGCGGCGCCTATGATTTCTGCGAGAAGCCGATCGAGCTCGAGGTGCTGCGCACGGTGGTGGCGCGGGCGCTGCGGCTGCACGAGTTGGAGGCGGAGAACCGCCAGCTCATGCAGGCCAGCGTGCCGGCGCCGCTGCGCCGCATCGTCACCGGCAGCGACGCGATGCTGAAGGTGCATCGCACCATCGAGCGGGTGGCGCCGACCAACGTGACCGTGCTGCTGCTGGGCGAAAGCGGCACCGGCAAGGAATTGCTGGCGCGCGCGGTGCATGAGCTGAGCCCGCGGGCGAGCCAGCCGTTCGTGGCGATCAATTGCGGCGCCATCCCCGAGACGCTGCTGGAGAGCGAGCTGTTCGGCCACGAACGCGGCGCCTTCACCGGGGCGGTGAAGCAGAGCATCGGCAAGATCGAAAGCGCGCATCGCGGCACGCTGTTCCTGGACGAGATCGGCGACCTGCCGCTGGCGCTGCAGGTGAAGCTGCTGCGCTTCCTGCAGGAGCAGACCATCGAGCGGATCGGCGGGCGGGCGCCGATCGCGGTGGATGTGCGGGTGGTGTCGGCGACCAACGTGGCGATAGAGGAACGGGCGGAGCGCGGCGCCTTCCGCAGCGACCTGTTCTACCGGCTGAACGCGGTGAGCGTGCGCATCCCGCCGCTGCGCGAGCGGCCGGGCGATGCCCTGCTGCTGGCGCGGTATTTCCTCAACCGGTTCAACCGCGAGCTGAACCGCTCGCTGCGCGGCTTCGCCGAGGCGGCGGTGGCGGCGATCGAGGCACACGCCTGGCCGGGCAATGTGCGCGAGCTGGAGAACCGGGTGAAGCGGGCGGTGGTGATGGCCGACGGGCGGCTGATCGACGCGCCGGATCTGGAACTGGCGGCACCGGCGGGGACGGTGGCGGATTTCGACCTGCGGGCGGCGCGGCTGCGGGCCGAGCGGGACGTGCTGCAGCGGGCGCTGGCGCACAGCAACAACCGCCTCAGCCAGGCCGCCAAGCTGCTGGGGGTGAGCCGGCCGACGCTGTACGGGCTGCTGGAGTTGCATGAGATGATGCCGGTGCGCCCGCCGGTGGTGGAGGAGGAGGAATGAGCCGGGCGGGTCCGGCATCCCCCTGCCCTGCCCGCTGCCGTGGCTGGCGCCGGGTCCGGTAAACACTGCCATAATGACGGCATGCCGGCATGACGACTTACCGTGCCGACGGCATCACGGCACGACAGAACGCCGATAATACGCTGATCTGAAAAGCTGGCATGTCGCCATGTCGTCGCGTTATTTTGCCATCATGCCGTGGTGCCAGCACGATCGCACATCGGAATGCTGTTATGCTGGAATGCCGTCTTGCCGTGGCACCTTCATATAGGCGGGCGCCCTGCATGGCATGCCATCACGCCGTCATGCCATCATATAACCTTGCCGGCGTTTCGCATCGCTGGCGCTTCCGTTCGGCAATGCCTTCCGCCATCATGCCGGCATGACATTGTGCCGCCCGGATGGCACGATGTCGCGCCGACACGCCCCGCGGCACCAGAACAGGAAAGGCAGCATGGCCATCATCACCCTCGCCCAGACCAAGGGCGGCTCTGGCAAAACCACCACCGCCGAGGTGCTGGTCGCCGAATTCGCCTATCGCGGCCGCGCGGTCGCCGTGCTCGACCTTGACCCCAACCGGCCGCTCGGCCGCTTCGTCGCCCGCAGCGCCGCCTTCGCCCGCGTGGAAGTCGCCGTACCCACGCAGGAAGCCCGCGTCTCCGACCTCATCGCCGACCTGTCCGCCCGCCACGAGGTGGTGGTGATCGACCTGATGGGGGCGGCTACCCCCGACATGATGGTGGCCATCGGCTTCTCCGATGTCGTCGTCATCCCCTCGCAACTCTCCGAACCCGACGTGCGCTGCGGCGTCGAAACCTGGCAGATGATCCGCGAGGTCGAACGGCTCGGCCGGCGGGAAATCCCCAAGGCGGTGCTGTTCACCCGCACCAGCCCCGCGCTGCGCACCCGTGCCCAGGAACACGCCCGCCGCCAGTACGACAAGCTCGGCATCCCGGTGCTGCGCAACGAGTTCATGGAACGCACCGCGTTCAAGGAAATGACCTTCACCGGCTCGGCACCGAACGTGGACGACCGCGACAGCAACGCCGCGCGCAACGTCATCGCCATCTTCGAGGAGATTCTGGCCCTGCTGCCCGCCGGCGGGCTGGCCGAAGCCGCCCCGGCCGAGGTCATGGCATGACCGCCGTGAAGGGCAGGGGACGCCCCGAACTGGGCGATGTCGACCTCAGCGACCTGCCCGGCCCGGCGCTGCCCGGCGCCGACCCGGTCGAGCTGGCCCGCCGCCGCGCCTTCGCCAGCAGCCTGGAGACCAGCGATTTCCTGGCCCGCAGCACCGACAGCGGCATGGTGAAGGTGATGCGCCAGCCACCCGCCGCACCGGCGCGAAAACTGCGCAGCGAGGAGCCGAACTTCACCGTCCGCCTGCCCGACTACGTGCAGCAGGCCGTGCGGATGGAAGCGGTGCGGCAGAAAACCACGGTGCGCCTGCTGCTGCTGCGCGCACTCCGCCAGGCCGGCT
This sequence comes from uncultured Alphaproteobacteria bacterium, assembly GCA_963714255.1. Classification (GTDB taxonomy): domain Bacteria; phylum Pseudomonadota; class Alphaproteobacteria; order Acetobacterales; family Acetobacteraceae; genus Rhodovastum. The sequence continues at coordinate 13,653 of CAVQNU010000028.1, read as the reverse complement.
TCGAAGTGCAGGAAGAAGACATGACCGACGACCGCGGCATCGTCTCCAAACTCCGCGGCCGCGAACGACGAGGATAAAAAATGATAAAAGTTTTTGCTTCTTTCTGAAAAAAGAAGAACTTGTTCTTTTTTGAAAAAAAGAACCAAAAAACTTTTTATCCGTCAAGAGTGGTCCCGCTGGCCTTCAGTAGGCGGGGTGGGCGTGGACATGCAGGTCCGGCCAGTCGGCGCGGATGCGGGCGAGCGCCGGCCAGGGTGTCCAGTCCGCACTCCAGAAGCGCACCCGCCACGCTGCGCCGGGCAGGGGCTCTACCCGGCGCAGCGGCCAGGTGGTGCCCCAGTGTGCCCACAGCCAGGCGAGCGCACGCGGGTGGTCGGCGCCCAGGCCGAGGATGGCGGCGGGCACCGGCACCAGCCGGTGCAGGTCGAACGGGCAGGCGCGGCTGGCGCCGGCCCGGCTCACCGCGTCCTCGTGCTGCGCCCAGGCGGCCTCGCGCAGCCGGCGGGCCAGGATGCGCGCGCCCTGGGCGCTGATGCCGCGTTGGGCGGGCGGCGGCGCCATCAGCAGGAGGTACAGATCTTCCTCGAGCCGGTCGCAGTCCAGCACCCAGGGCACCACGCCGGCGCCGGCGGCGGCGGCGGCGAAGGCCGCCACGCGCCCGGCCGGGCCGGTGACGCTGAGCGTGGTCTGCAGCCAGTCCGGCTGTGGCAGCGCGAGCGGCGGGGCAGGGCAGGGGCGGGCGCCGCCCGTCACAGCCCGAGCAGTTTCGCCGGGCTGTCGGTGACCAGCTTCGCCCGCCGCACATAGCCACGCATGGTCTTGAGATCGGCGTGGCGGGTATGCGCCATGATCTGCTCGTCGCGCGCGCCGGCCAGGGTGGCCTCCGTCACGAAGCCGGCGCGCAAGCCATGCGGCGACAGGCGCTCGCCGGCGGGCACCGCAAGCCCGGCCTGTGCGGCGCGGCGCAGCAGAATTTGGCGCACCGCGTCGGGATGCAGGCGGCGGTGCTCGATATTGCCCCACAGATCCACTTTGCGGAACACCGGGCCGAACTGGCAGTCCGAGGCCTGCAGCCAGGCTTCCAGCGCACGCACCGGGCAGGTTTCGCGCCGGGCGCCGCGGGGGATGCCGAGTTCAGTGCCGGCACCTTCGGGGTCGGTCTTGCTGCGCGGGATGGTCAGGCGCAGCCCGGCCTCGTGAAAGACGATGTGCTCGCGGTCGATGCCGACCAGCTCGGAGCGCCGCAGCGCACCGGCAAAGCCCAGCAGCAGCAGGGCGCGGTCGCGTTGCCCGGGCAGGTCGTCGGCGCAGGCGGCGAGCAGCTTGCGGATGTCGCTTGTGGTCAGCGCGGCCGAGCGGCGCACCGCGCTGCCGTGGCGACGGGCGATGCCCTGGCGGGTGGTGCGGATGACGGGATGGGAGGGCCGCCAGTCATGCCCGGCGAGCCGGTGCGCCTGGCCGATAGCGGCAAGACGGCGTGCCAGCGTGCTGGCAGCATGGGTGGATGCCATGGCGGCGAGGTAGGCGGCGACGGTCTGCGGCGCGGCGGGCAGGGGGCAGAAGCCGGCGGCCTGGCAGAAAGCGCGGAAATCCGCCCAGTCCGCGCGATAGGCACGGCGGGTGGCTGCGGCATGGGCATCGCCGGCGTAGTCGCGGGCGGCGGCCAGGGCGGCGGTGCCGGGCGGACGGCAAGGGGCCGCCGCGGGCAGGGCAGGGAGGGGCGGCATGGGGCTGTTTCCCTGAATGGCATGCTTCGGTTTCCGGCATCCGCGGCCAGGCCCGGTGCCGTTGATCTCCCTGCGTCATGCGCATGCAATGCGCATGACGCAAAGGAACGGATTGACGGCCTCCGACCGAGCGGCACATCGCCGACCACATCGCCGCAAGCGACGCGTGCGTGGCGAAGCACGGCACGCTGGCCGACGGTTTCGACACGCTGTGATGCCTGGGGTCGTTCGATGTCTGCCGCACCCCCGGGCAGGGCCGGCAGGTCATCCCGTTCGTTCTCGTGGTTCAGTCCGACCGTTTTCGCCGCTCGGCCCGGCGGGTGGTGGTGCCGCTGGTCGCGGCCGAGGCGTTCGGGGTCGCCGACAGCGATGCCGGGCCGCGCTTCCTGGTGGAGGAACGGCCGGTCGTCCTTGATCCGCTGCAGATCACGAATGTCCCGCGCGACGCTCTCGGCCCGGCCATCGCCTCGCTTGCGTCCGAGGATCACCGGATTATCACCGCCATGGATGCTCTCCTGAGCCGGGCCTGGCAATTGGCGACACGGTAGCTGTAGCGGCGCGCAATCGAAATGTGGCCGACGCGCAATCAAGGGCGGTTTCTGACGCAGATTAGCTGAGACTATCGGGGGTGTCCGACGCACGCTGTTTGAGAATGAGCGCACGATCGGTGAGACGGACGCGAGATCAAACGTTCCGACGCAAAATGCGTGAGACGGAGCGCGGGGCGGGGTGACCGGAGCGCTGGCTGGTCCGCCTGGAAAACGGGCGGTTTCCTGGCGGCCACGGCAGGCCGGCCGATCATCCCCCAAATCCGCCAAAAAACCCGTTGCGGAATTGATCGCCAGCTTGCAGGGTGGGCTTCTTCTTTCCTGAGGCGTTTCGGTGTGGCGATGCTGATCGGCTACGTCCGCGTCTCAAAGTCGGACGGCACCCAGACACTGGCGCCGCAGCGGGACGCGATGCTGGCGGCTGGCGTCGACCCCACCCGCATCTACGAGGACCTGGCATCCGGTCGCCACGATGCCCGCCCCGGGTTGACCGCCTGTCTGAAGGCGATCCAGCCCGGCAATACGCTGGTGCTCTGGAAGCTCGATCGGCTTGGGCGCGACCTGCGCCACCTGGTCAACACGGTCGAGGACCTGCGCACCCGGGACGTTGGGTTGAAGGTGCTGACCGGCGCGGGTGCGCAGATCGACACAACGACGGCCAATGGACGCCTCGCATTCGGCATTTTCGCTGCTTTTGCCGAGTTCGAACGCGAGTTGATCGCCGAGCGCACCATGGCGGGGCTTGCGGCAGCCCGCGCGCGCGGGCGCATGGGCGGGCGGCCACGCAAGATGGATCGCGCCACGCTGATGATGGCGATGTCGGCAATGGCGGACCGCAAGGCTGTCGCGGCCGAAGTGGCCAAGCGCCTGAGCCTTACGACCACCACCCTCTATACCTACGTCAACGGTGACGGCACGCCGAAAGCCGCCGGCCAGGCCGTGCTCGACGGCACGCATCGTCCCGGCACGGCCGGCAAGACCCGCTCCCGGCCTCTGCCGGCCTCGCGGCACTCCAACGCCACCGCGGGGACGTGATGCCGAGGGGCGGCGGCGTTCCGGCCGAGGCGCTTTCGGCCCTGCGTCGCCGCCTCGTGGCGCTGCCGGCGCGGCATCCCGAGCGCAGCGCCCTGATGGCATCCACGGCGCAACTCTATGCCGTCAGCCGCGCCACACTGTACCGCCTGCTGCGTGGCGAGCGTCGCCCGAAGGACGCACATCGCGCCGACCGCGGCCGTCCACGCGCGATGCCGGCGGCCGAGGTCGAGCGCTGGTGCGAGATCGTCGCCGCCATGAAGGTGCGGACCACCAACAAGAAAGGGCGCCACCTGTCGACGGTGCGCACCTTGCAGCTGCTGGTCGAACACGGTGTCGATACACCGGATGGCTTCCAGAAGCTGGCACCGGGCAGGCTCACCGCCTCGACCGTCAATCGCCATCTGCGACGCCTCGGCTACGACCACGAACGGATGACACGCCAGCCGCCGGCCGTCCGCTTCCAGGCCGAGTGTGCGAACGCGCTGTGGCACTTCGACATGAGCCCGTCGGACCTGAAGCACCTGAAGACGCCGGCCTGGGTCGACGCAGACCGGCAGGGTGCGCCCATTCTGATGCTGTTCTCCGTCGTCGATGATCGCTCGGGCGTCGCCTATCAGGAATACCGTTGCGTCTACGGCGAGGATGTAGAGACCGCGCTGCGCTTCCTGTTCAACGCCATGTCGCCCAAGCGGCCGGAGGCGGGCGACGAGGCGAATCCGTTCCAGGGCATCCCGACGGCGCTCTCTCTCGACAACGGATCGGTCACAAAATCAGCGGTGTTCAAGCGCGTGATGGAAAGCCTCGGCGTCGAGATCCTGCCGCACATGCCCGCTGGCTCGGACGGACGGAGGACGACAGCGCGCGCCAAGGGCAAGGTCGAACGGCCATTCCGTACCGTGAAGGACGCGCACGAGACGCTCTACCATTTCCATGAACCCGAGACCGAAGCGGAGGCGAACCGCTGGCTCGCGCGCTTCATCGCCACCTACAACCGGGGCGACCACAGGTCCGAGCCGCATGCGCGGATCGACGACTGGCTGGCGCACCTGCCTGCCGACGGCGTCCGGCAGATGTGTACCTGGGATCGGTTCTGTGCCTTCGCGCGCGAGCCGGAACGGCGCCTGGTCGGCATCGACTGCCGTCTGACCGTCGCGGGCGTGACATACGAGGTCGATGCCGAACTCGCCGGCGAGACGGTAGTGGTCTGGTGGGGCCTGTTCGACCAGGAGTTGTGGGTCGAACACGGTGAGGAGCGCATGGGGCCGTTCCGGCCAGCCGGTGGCGCCATCCCGCTGCATCGCTATCGCAAGCACCGCAAGTCGCGCCAGGAGGTCCGCGCCGACCAGGTGGCAGCCCTGGCCAGCAAGCTCGCGCTGCCGCGCGCGGCGTTGTCGGGTGAGAATGCCGTGGTCATGACCGGCATACGGCGCGAGGTCGACGTTGCCGCAGTCCCGGTGCGCCCGTTCCAGGGCCCCGACCCGTTCCATGAGCTCGTCTTTGCCAACCCGATTGCGGCGCGGCGCGCGATCGCCGAAGCGATCAGGGTGCCGCTGGCCACCTTGTCGGATGACGACAGAGCGTTCATCGATGCGTTGCTGGAGCGCAGCCTTGCCCGGCCCGAAATCCTGGCGGCCGTGCGTGACCGCTTTCCGCAGGGGCGCCGGGGAGGCCTTGGCTGATGCTGACCGAGGTCATGCGGTTTTACGGCCTGACGCGCCCGCCGGTCGATGCCGGGTTTTTCGAGACCGAGCATCATGCCCAGGTATCGCGTGACATTCGGGCGGCAATCATGGGCGGCCGGCTGATTGCACTGACGGCCGTCATCGGCTCGGGCAAGACCGTTCTGTCGCGCCGGCTGCGGGCCGATCTCGAGCGCGAGGGGCGGGTCATCGTGTCGCGCTCGCTGTCGATCGACAAGGCGAAGATCAGCCTGCCGCTGCTGGAGGCTGCCCTATTCTATGATCTGTCCCCGGAGAAGACGGTCAAGATATCGAGCCAATCGGAACGGCGGGAGCGTGATCTGCAGGAACTTTTCCGGCGGGCCAAGAAGCCCGTGGCGCTGTTCGTTGACGACGCGCACGACCTCCATCCGAAGACGCTGACCGCGCTGAAGCGACTTATCGAACTGGTGGCCGAGGGCGGCGGCCAGTTGTCCATTGTGCTGGTCGGACATCCCAAGCTGAAGAACGACCTGCGTCGTCCCAAGATGGAGGAGATCGGCGACCGCACGACGGTGTTCGAATTCGGCGGCCTGCGCGACCGGCAGCGCGATTACATCGACTGGGTGCTGAAGGCCTCGCTCACGGAAGGGGTGGCGCCTGATGACGTGCTGACCGACGAGGCTGCGACGCTGCTGGCCGCCAAGCTGAAGACGCCGCTGCAGATCGGCCAGCACCTGGTGCGTGCGTTCGAGGCCGGGTTCGAGATCGGCGCCAAGCCCATCGCCGCCGGCGTCGTCGAGGCGGTCCTCTCCAGCAAACTCGACGATCTGGAGCCGCAGCTCGACGCGCAACGGCTACGACCTGCGCAGCCTCGTCGAGCAGTTCGACGCTAAGCCTGCGGAGATTTGCCGGCTGCTGCGGGGCGACCTGGACGCGGGCCGCGCGCAGGAACTCATGGACGAGATGCGTGCCGCCGGACTGCCGACGTAATCGCAACGGGTTTTTTGGCGGATTTGGGGGATGATCGGCCGGCCTGCCGTGGCCGCCAGGAAACCGCCCGTTTTCCAGGCGGACCAGCCAGCGCTCCGGTCACCCCGCCCCGCGCTCCGTCTCACGCATTTTGCGTCGGAACGTTTGATCTCGCGTCCGTCTCACCGATCGTGCGCTCATTCTCAAACAGCGTGCGTCGGACACCCCCGATAGTCTCAGCTAATCTGCGTCAGAAACCGCCCTTGATTGCGCGTCGGCCACATTTCGATTGCGCGCCGCTACAGCTATGGCGTGGCAGTGGATTTTGCGATCCACACCCCACACGGCAAGACCGACATCCGCAATCACCATGCCCACATCATGATGACGACGCGGAAGGTCGGGCCGGATGGCCTTGGAGAGAAATCCGACTTGGAGCTTGAGAACAAGAAGTTACAGGCGCTTGGCCGGCCGACTTCGCATGAGCAGCTGCGGGATATCCGGATTGGCTGGGAGCAACGGACCAACGAACACCTGGCGCGGGCTGGTCTGGACATCCGGGTCGATCACCGCTCGCACCAGGAGCGCGGGCTTGAGATTGAGCCGACGCAGCACATGGGCGTGCATGCGACGCAGATGGAGCGGCGCGGCAAGGACGTGTCGCGGGTTCGGCTGGACGCGGAGGCAGCCCAGCGCAACGCCGCGCTGATCCGTGAAAAGCCGGACCAGGTGGTGACGCTCATCACGGCCGAAAAGAGCGTGTTCGACCGGCACGACGTGGCGCGGGTTCTGCACCGCTACATCGACGGGGCGGAGGCATTTCAGGCGGCGTTCGCGAAGGTGATGGCGTCGCCGGCTCTGGTCGAGTTGCAGGCCGAACAGCGGGACGAGCAGGGGCGGGTTGTCGAGCAGGCCCGCTATTCGACACGCGAGATGGTGTCGATCGAACGCGAGATGGCGATCAGCGCCGACCGCATGGTTTCGGCGCGCGGCTTCGGTGTCGCCGGCCGGCATGTGGATGCGGCGGTCGGTGCGCAGCAGCGTGCGGGCATCCAGCTTGCCGACGAGCAGCTTGCGGCGGTCGCGCATGTCGCCGGCCCGGAGCGTATCGCGGCCGTGGTCGGGCTGGCCGGGGCGGGCAAGAGCACCATGCTCGCGGCGGCGCGCGAGGCGTGGGAAGCGCAGGGCTATCACGTTCATGGAGCGGCGCTGGCCGGCAAGGCGGCCGAGGGGTTGGAGGAGTTGTCCGGCATCGCCTCGCGTACCCTGGCATCGTGGGAACGGGGCTGGGAACGCGGGTTCGATCAGCTCGGGCCGCGCGCCGTGTTCGTGATCGACGAGGCCGGCATGGTCGGCTCGAAGCAGCTTTCCCGGTTCATCACCGAGGCAGACCGGGCAGGGGCCAAAATCGTGCTGGTCGGCGACCCGGAGCAGTTGCAGCCGATCGGCGCGGGTGCGGCGTTCCGATCCGTGGCGGAGCGGGTTGGGTTTGTCGAGTTGGAAGGCGTGCGCCGGCAGCGCGAGGACTGGCAGCGGGCGGCATCGGTGGATTTTGGCCGGTATCGCACGGCCGAGGGGCTGGCGGCCTATGCGGAGCGTGGCGCGATCCGGTTGGAAGACACGGGGGAACAGGTACGCGGCGCGATCGTGCGCGACGTGATGGCCGACATGGCGGCGCGGCCGGACGGCTCGCGCCTGGTGCTGGCGCATCGCCGGGCCGACGTGCAGGACCTCAACGAGGCGATCCGCGCGGCCCGCCAGGAGCGCGGCGAACTGGCCGGCGAGATCGCCTACCAGACGACCGAGGGCGCGCGGTGCTTCGCGCCGGGCGACCGCCTGCTGTTCCGGGAGAACAACCGCGACCTCGGCGTGAAGAACGGCATGCTTGGGACGGTGGAGCGGGCCGAGGCTGCCGGTTTGGCCGATGACGGCCGGCTTGTGGTGCGGCTGGATTCCGCCAAGGGTCCGGGGCAGGGGAGGGCGGTGTCGGTCTCGATGGCCGATTACGCGGCGGTGGATCACGGCTACGCCACCACCATCCACAAGGCGCAGGGGGCGACGGTGGACCGGGCCTATGTGCTGGCCTCGGGAACGATGGACCGGCATTTGACCTATGTTGCCATGACGCGGCACCGGGACGAGGCGCAGCTCTATGCCAGCCGCGAGGAATTCCGCGCCGAGGGCGCGCTGTCGGCGCGGCTGTCGCGGTCGCAGGCCAAGGAAACGACGCTCGACTACGACCGGGCCGCCTATGCCCAGCGGCGGGGCATGGAGAGCGAAATCATTGTGCCGCAGGCGATGCGCGAGCGCCCGGCGCAGGACCGCCCGACGCGGGAGCGTGCCGCCGATCGGCAGGCCGAGCAGCCGGCGCAGAAGCGCGGCATGTTCGACGGGTTGAACCTCAGCACTGCCCGCAGCCGGCCGGAGGCCGAGCGTCCGACGCGGGAGCGTGCGCCGGAGCCGGGGCAGCGGGATGCCCCGGACGGACTTAACCGGGCGGTGGACCGCTATGCCCGCGCCTGGACCGATGCAGCGCGGATGCGGGAGCAGAACCTCCCCGTCCTTGAGCACCAGAAGCTTGCGCTACGCGATGCCGGCGGGGCGCTGGACGCGGCCCGGCCAAATGCGACGCGGGATCTGCTGACCGCCATGGAGCATGAGCCGGCCACCCACCAGGCGATGACAGGGATGCAGGGGCGGGAGCGTGCCACGCAGCTCGTCGCCGGCATCCAGCACGAGGACCGGGTGCGGCAGGACCCGAACCTGAAAGCCGAGCGCCTGGTCAAGGTGTGGAACGGGCTTGAGGCGCAGCAGGAGCGCCTGAGTGGCCGGGACCAGGCCGAGGCGCGCGGCAAGGTCGAAGGGCGCATGAAGGAGGTGGCCGGCGAGCTGAAGCGCGACCCGCAGCTCGAATCCTTGATGCGCTCGCGTTCCAAGGAACTCGGCATCGAGGCGGGTTCGCGGCTCGACCGGGTGGTGCGGGAGCCGAATATCGAGCGGGCCATCAGTCACGGCATTCGGCGCGATCGTGGGCTTGGAATGTCGATGTAGGGCAGGGACGGGGGATTCATGGAGGACGAGGAAGACCATCACGGGGCGGCCGACCCGGCGCAGGCTTTCGAGGATTTGCGGGCCGAGGTGTCGGAGCTGCGGCGGGCCGTGGAGGCGCTGCCGGGCGCGTGGGAGGAAAGCCGGCCGCCTGATTACACGCCGTCGCTCGGCACGATCGCGAAGGGGCTGGCGGCCGTGGAGAGCCGGCTTGCCGGCATCGAGAAGCATCCGGCGCTCCGGCTGACGCCCGAGCAGCATCAGCAGGCCGTTGCCCAGGCCGGCAACACGCTGATGCGCGAGGCGGTGCAGAAGCTTGACCGGGCGGCTCAGGACGCCGAGCGCGAGCGGCACCAGCTCGCCGGCTTGATCGGCACGGTGCGGAAGCAGGACGAGCAGCGCAACCGGCTGCTGTGGGCCGCGTCGGGGGCCTTGGTCGTCGGGTTACTGGTGTCGCCGTTTGTGGCCGGGTTGCTGCCCTTCGGAGGGGATAGCGCCGTGGCGGCCCTCATCATGAAGGCCGATCGCTGGAACGCCGGCATTGCCTTGATGCAGGCCGGCAGCCCGGACGGGTGGCGCGGTGTGGCGGAGGCTTCCGACCTGGTGCGCGTCAATCAGGAGGCGCTGGCGGCGTGTCGGGAGGCGGCGGCCCGGACGGGGAAAGCGCAGCGGTGCATCGTCATATTGAACCAGGGGGCACCAAACGCCGGAACCGCACCGACGCGATGAGCGCCAAGGCATGGTGTACAGCTATGCCGCGCGGTTATGATCGCCGCGACCACACCGCCAAGCTGTGGCCAGTTCAAACCGAAAGTGGCCGCAGCAGGCCCGCCTTGCAGGAGCACGCGATGAACCGGTTCGGGTTGATTTTGGCCTGCCTCATTGGCTTGGCAGTCGCGGCGCCAGCATTCGCTCAGGACGCCGCAGCCGCAGATTTCTGGCAATAGCTGCGGCGAGCCGGAGACCAGCAGCCTGGCCATTGTGCGCGCTCTGAATGCCAAGATAGGCCAATATGGCGGACCATCGCAGCATGTTGTGGCGATTAGGGGTGCTGCGCCAGCGCCGGCCGCTCCTGGGGAGAGGCACACACGATGCCACGGCACCTTGGTTTTTGACGGGGGCAAAACTCAGATCGGGCTTTTGCTAAAAGATATGATTTAAGGGGTGGCGGAATGGCGATGGCATTCCGACGAGGAACTCGCCCAAGGCGCCAATTCCCCAGCTCACCAGAAGGCCGAGGCCGCGATCTATGACGATATGCGTAGAAGCGCCGAGAAAACACCTAACGAAACGGTCCATTGTGGGATCGAAGGACCTAAACCTGTCTATACGACCTGGGCAGTTTGTTACGCAGCCATAAAATTTGTCAAAGACAACCAAACAAAACTGAAGCCGTACGCAGGGTATGCGATTCTCCAAGAATGCGCTGGCCTCGATTTAAGACGTTGCTTGGCGATAATCGAAGAGATGAGATTTATCGCCACTACTGCGAGTTTTGATTCAAAGATGGTGCTAACCGAAAAATGTGCCGCCGATCTTGGAAGAAGAATCCCTGGGAACGAGATGCCTCAATACATGAACGCGTGCCAAGGAATGGTTGAGTATTTTAGATAGTCCCAGAACTATCTGCGCGCCGTCAGTCTTGATGGGGTGCTGTCCGATATCAAGGCGGCGGTCGAACGCCTGACGGACGCGGTGGTGCGGCTATGATCGTCTTCGTTCGCTCCGGAACCCACGCCGACCTTGCCAGCCACACCCGGAAACCACACGCGCCGTCACCAGGGCCACCCGTGGTGGTCAAACAACCTCACGAGCGCAGCAAGCAAATTCAGTGCGGCGATCAGCAGGCGGGCGTTGGGGTCGGTCGGAAGTGGTTTCATCATAGTTGCCGTCCTTTGTTTTAAGGAGGGCAACTATTTATCGCGCTTTCTTTGCCTTGGGTGATTCCGCACCTGTATTCTGTCGCGGAATACGGGTGCGCTCACGGAGGGCGCCAGTTTTTTTAAGATTTTTTCGAGCAGCTTGGAAAGTGTGGAGCCCGCTGGGGGCTTGCTAACGCCAATAAATTCTAGGACTTCACGAATGAACGCTACAAAACCGCTGTCGTGGCGAAGTGAGACATCTTGCTGTTTGAACGGTCTCAGGGCCTGCAAGGTGTATCCGCCGATCTCGGTCGCCATGTAGGACCATGCCCGTATGGGAGGTCCGGATTTCGCACCGTCCAGCCAGTCGTTGCGATTGTCCACCGCGCCGCGCGGCATCTTCAGCACGGCAATCGCTTCCTCCCAGCGGCGCAGGTGTTCCTTGAAGTTCGGCTGGCTGCGCCATCTCCCCTGCTCAATCTCGCTGTGGAGGATTCCGGCAGCGCGGTTCAGAGTCGCTCGGGTGTCCGCCTGTTTGCCACCCACCTCTTTTATCGTGGCCATGTCCTCGTCGGTAAGCGGGCGCCGCTTGAAATCGCCAAGTTTCGCAGCCACCAGGACAAATATCTCCGGCGATACGCCATCGACCTCGTCGATGACCTTATGGTGCATCAGTCGTGCCTTTATGCTCCGTTCGGCCACCCACGGATCATCCGCTGGGATTTCGTCCGCCATCCTTTCTCCCCCGCTCGTATGTCATCTGTGGGTTGCACCGAACCGTATCACGCAGGGTGGCCGGGTGACATCGCGCCAGACCAACTTGCCTTGGCCCGGCGCCGAATTGGAGTGTCCGGAGTGCCGAGGGAGCGGGGATGTCCATCACCGCCGCACGCAGTGTCACGTGAAGGTCTTCGGCGGCAGGCACATCGCTGCATGGGTTGGGTGTGGCAGATGCCACTGTTGCGTAAATTAAGAATTTCGCAGCAAAACCAGGCCGCTGAAAAGATAGGGCTTTTCCGCTGCGGAAATCCGCTGCATAATGGTGGCATGATTTACGGCTATGCACGGGTATCGACGGACGGTCAGACCGTGGCGGCACAGGTCGAGGCGCTGACCGCCGCCGGAGCCGCCACGGTGTTCCGCGAGACCGCGAGCGGGGCCAAGACCGACCGCGCCCAGCTTCGCCGCGTGCTCGACCAGCTCGCCGCCGGCGACGTGCTCATGGTGACCAGGCTCGACCGCCTAGCTCGCTCGACCCGCGACCTGTTGAACACCCTCGCCGCAATCGCCGACCGCAAGGCCGGTTTCCGCTCCCTGGGCGACGTCTGGGCGGATACCACCACTCCGCACGGCCGCCTAATGCTCACCGTCCTGGGCGGGCTGGCGGAGTTCGAGCGCGAGCTGATCCGCGCGCGCACGACCGAAGGCCGCGCCCGCGCCGTGGCGCGTGGCGTAAAGCTTGGACGCAAGCCGAAATTGACACCGCACCAGAGGAAAGAAATTCTCCGCCGCAAGGAGAACGGCGAGGCCGTGCGCGAGATCGCCCGCAGTTACAACGTCCATAACAGCACGATTTCGAGGCTCGCCGGGTGATGCAGGATTCGTATCCGATCACCGACACGAGAGCGGCGATAAACGCCATAGGGGAGACATTGGCGGCCTTCCTAAAATCAGGGCCGCAATCTCCGAACCATCTTGAGGACACTTATGCCGATATTTCGAAATCGGCCCATGCGCTCATCCCGAGCAGTCAAGACGCTACGGCGAACTACGAACGGGTATGCAAAGGCTTTCTTGACAATGTGATTCAGGTTCGGGGAATGCCAACCAGAGTAATATCCGGCGGCAGCGAAAATGAAGCGCAGAATGTCAGTTCTAGCGGAAGCCACATAGCCAAGATATTTGACACACTTATTCCATCCATCACCGAGCAGTTTAAGTGGTGTGTTGAGAACTATCGTTCTCAGGCTGACATTTATCTAAGCGACCAGATCGGCCAATTTCAGGCTATGTTGAGGGAGTTTCTTAAACAAGTTCCGATTGGTGGATCAAAAGATAAGGCAATCAAGAGCAGAATTGCCGAGATCAAGAAAGAGCTTCGCCCTTTGGCAAAGTGGGATCGGTTATTTTACATCTACAAAGCCCGAAGCTTTCCCGCTGAAATCGAGCATATCTTTGTGCTCGCGGGCAATCCCCTTGCTGCAATCTGGCACTATAGCGATTTGGATGCGCAGGGCGAATACCGGAAAACCTACAACCACCAACAGCGGGACGGCCGAGTTTATGCCATTCGTGGCAATTGGGCTATCGAGAAAGGTCTTATGAAAGTCGGCGCGGCTGGCTATCTGGATGAGATCAGCAGACCAAGCCAAGAACTTGGTTGCATGTGTTCCCTGCAATGGGTCACGAGCGTCCGCAGACTGCCGGACGACATGGGCCGGAAGGCCCAGGCGTGCGAAAATGCACGGTAAGAAACGTGAACAGCGACCAAATTCCTGCCATTTCGGCCTGAAATCGCCGGTTTTGTTTTGCCTCCAACATGGACGGCCTGTTTGTTGCGTGCAGTCATTGCGTGCAAGTGGGATTGCACGAAATGTCGCGGTTCGGGACGCCGTATTGCACGCAGTAAATGGGGGGTCTAACGCGGGGGATGATATTGCGTGCAATACATGCAGCCGACGCTAGCAGCCTCGTCGAGGCCAGGGCGTTGTGCGTGGCCAACCTCACCCCATGACATTGCGTGCAATGCCGCTACCGTGCAGTTTTACACGGAAGGGCCTTCTGCCCCATGCTGGCGGCTGGC
>CAVQNU010000027.1:0-494780 GCA_963714255.1 uncultured Alphaproteobacteria bacterium | reverse complement strand
ATCAACCGCGCGCCGATCGTGCGGACGGCCAGTTGGTACCGGAAGCAGTGGCCAACTTTCAGCGACGCGCTCGCCAACGTTCGTCGCCAGCTATGGATAGATGGCAATTTACCAGGGTCACGGCCAATGCCAGACCCCACAACAATTCGCCCAGCGACGCTCAACACGCCGATAGAATTGGCCTGCTACGCCGCGTGAAAGGGCCAAAGTCGAGTTCAGGCAGACTTTCCACTTATCGCCCTGTCCGAATTTCCCCGGCCACCTCTGCGGGCGCGCTTCGACCGCATCTTTCAGCGCACAACCGGCTTCGTCACCCTCGACCGTCTGCTCCAGCGACTGCACGCTAACAAGGTCGAGCTGCTGATGGTGCTCGAGCACCCGGAAATTCCCTTGCACACCAACGGTTCGGAAAACGACATCCGCTGCCAGGTGACCAGGCGCCAGGTCAGCGGGGGCACCAAGACCGATATAGGGCGCGATTGTCGCGATGCCTTCCTCGGCCTTGGCAAGACCTGCCGGAAGCTCGGTGTCTCGTTCTGGAACTACCTCGGCGCCCGGCTCGGCGTCGCCGACGCTCCGGCCGTGCCGTCCCTCCCCGAGCTCATCCGTTGCCGCGGCCAGCCCGCCTGACGGGTGGCCCGTCCCGGGGTTATGCCCAGGTTACCCTTGGTGGGGCCCAGGTGCAAAGCCCCTGGTGGAGTTCGGGGCAACGCCCCGATAGGACCCTGGCCGGCGCGAACCTCTACCCGCCACAGGCTTCCTCAACCCAAATGTGCAACCGCAGCATCCGGCTCCCGACCTCGGGTGCCGGCTTCGGATAATGTGCCTCGCGGACGGCCGCCAGGGCAGCGGCGTCGAGTATGTCCGCGCCGGTGGAGCGCATGAGTTGCACGCCACCAACGACCTCGCCGTCGCGATAGTCGAACGTGATACCAGCCCGCCTAAAGATTGACACACGCCCACTCGCGCGTGCCGATGGAGCGGATGCGATCCGGATCGCTGATGAGGAAGTCCCAGGACTTCTTGCAGGCTTGCACGATCGCCTTGTAGCTGTTCCAGAGAACGCCGCACAGCTTGTTGCCGCGGAGGTAATCCCAGACGTTCTCCATCGGGTTCAATTCCGGCGCGTAGGCGGGCAAGGGGAGCAGGGTCATGTTAACGGGAACCTGCAGGCCCCTGCTGGTGGCATGCCATCCGGCGCGATCGCACAGCAACAGGGCGTGCGCACCAGGCGCCACCTGTGTACTGATTTCCTGCAGATGGGCGTTCATGGCCTCGGTGTTGACGGCGGGCATGATGATTGCAGCGCCGACGGCTCGATCCGGGCAGATGGCGCCGAACAGATAGACGGACTCACGACGGTTGTCGCGCACCATCGGCGGCCGCGAGCCCACCGGCGCCCAGATATAGGTGTGAGTTCCCTGCTGGCCGACCCTGGCTTCGTCTTGGAACCAGATTTCTATGGGCGTGCCGGCCGTGGTTCCGAGCAGCGCTTCCTTGGCTAGATTACGAAAGTTTTTTTAAAAGCCTCTTGGGCGGCCGGGTCCTTCTTCGGATGGAACGGGCGCGGCTGCAGCGGCGTCAGTTTGAGTTGGTGCAGCCACTTGCCGATAGTGCTCTCGTGCACAGTCACCGAGAACCGCCGCGTCACCTCTTCGCGCACGTCCAGACAACGCCAGCGTACCACCTGGTGGATGTCAGGGTCAGGTCCTTTGATGACCAACGCCTTCAACTCGGCTTTCTGTTCCTCAGTCAGAAATGGCGTCCGGCCAGGGCTGCTGCGCGACTTCAGCCCATCGACCCCCGCGTCGTTGTACCGGTGCACCCAGTCGCGCAGCGTCTGGCGCTCCATACCGCTCTGTGCCGCCGCCTCGGTCCGCGAGTGGCCGTCCAGGATCAGTGCCAACGCCAACAATCGACGAACCTGTGCGCCATCGCTACTCTTGCTTGCCAGCGCACGAAGTCCCTCGGCCGAGTGGTCCGACCGTGTGACCACCAACGCAGCGCCCATCCCCTGCTTCCCTTTGCCAAATGCTCACTCGGCCAAAGAATTCGAGGGCGCCGCCAATTCGCAATTCACAAAAGAGTCAACGTCAAGGCGGGTTGGTATGACTCCCGCCCGTCCGGTCAGCGCCATCATCCGTGCCGCAGCCGGGCGGCGTAAAGCCGCTCGCACGGCGGCCCGGATCCGGCCGCGCAATGTATCTTCCGCCTGCTGTTGCGCCGCCGTGGAGACAGATGAAGCGGGTGCCGCCGGCGCCGCAGCGACAGGGGCGGGTGCCGCCGGAGGGGAGGGCGGCGTGGCCGGTGGCGTGGCGGCCAGCGGTGGCGGTGGTGGACGATGCGCGACCGGACGTGGCGGCCGCGGCGCGACAGAGCTGGCGGCGGATCGCGCGGGCGTGACCGGCGCGGCGGGGCCGGCCTGGAGCGGTTGAGGCAATGCTGGCGGAGGCGCCTCCGGCGGCGGTTGCTCGGGCAGCGGTTCGGGGGGCGGCAGGTGGGCCAGTTCGACCGGCACCGGCACGCCGCGGTCGAGCGCCTGATGCAGGCATCCGAATGTGCCCGCCAGGATCAGCCCTTCCAACACGGCCCCGCCGGCGATGGCGGCGAGTTGCCCGGCCGTCGATGCCGGAAGCTGGGACAAAGTCGCCATTGGTTCGTGGCCGCTGCTGCAGCTTTTCGTCGTGGCGAGATGTTGAGCCGTCAGCAGGAATGGTTGTTGATCGAGCAGGCGTGGCGCCTGGTTCGTTCCGTCATGCATTTGTGCCGAATGGACGCGGCGCGGCGGCGTTCGGGCTGCGGAACGGCGATGGCAGCGGTTGGTGGATGTGCAGGCTGGGATGGCGAAGCGGACCCGCAGAGATCGCCTGCGGCAATGTCCGGACCCGCCACCCCAGCACTTCACGTCTGCTCAACAGCTTCAATTCAGCTCTGCAGCCGGTTGCGTGCCGCCGGTCCTGGTGCCACGCAGGCCGAACACGACGCCGTTGCGCTCGGTTTGTTGCAGTCGTGGCGGAGGCGGGTACGGACACGCAGGAACAGGAACCAGGGGGCCACTGCCCCCTGGCCTTTCTCTTCTTACCCACCGAATCTGAAAAGGTCGGTCAAATCGCTGATAGCTGGCGAGTTCACCGGGATATACGGATTGAGCACCGCTAGCGGGTTCGGCAGATTGTCGCGGCTGTGGGTAGTGATCGGACCGAGGTGCCAGTTATATTCGATGAACTTTGCCACCGAGACGTGATCCGAGTAGCTGTGCGAGATATGACCGCCGGTGCTGTACTTGGACACCACGATCAACGGAATCCGCGTTCCGTCACCGAAATAGTCGAGCGGCTGCACGTAGCCCGAGTCCCAGTATCCGCCGCCCTCGTCGAAGGTGACGAAAATCGCCGTGTCGGCCCAGAGCGTCGGGTTGGCCTTCACGCCGTCGACGATCTTCTTCACGAAGCCCTCAAACAGGATGAGCTTGGACGAGGCCGGATGGCCATCGACGAAGCCGCTGGGCTTAACATAGGACACCGCCGGCAGCGAGCCGTCGTTGATGGCGGCATAAAGGTCGGTGGTGTCTTTCAGATGCGCCGTACGCTGGGCCGCATTGGTCATGATAGAGGTCGAATACTGCGCCCAGTTGCAGATGTTGCAGTACTGGTCGAGCTGGTTCACATCGTACTTGTCGGTGAGATACCGGTTGAACTGGTCGCCAAAATAGGCCCAGGAAACCTGCTTCGCGTTCAGCAGATCGCCAATGTTGCGCAGGGTCGAGGGCGGGATGGTGTAGACATAGTTGTTGGCGTTGGTGTCGGTGTAGGCGTTGCTGCCGTCGCCGAAATAGCCAGGGTTGTAGTTGTTGAGCAGGTAGTAATGTCCGGCCTGGCAGCGTGAATTGACCGGGCGCGGCAGCGCCCCGAGATAATTCAGGATCGGTGCCACGCCCGGCTGGGAAGGATCGGAGCACTCGGTGTAGGAGCCGCCGCCGTAATTCGTGCTGGCGCCGGGCGCTCCGGAGCCGCCGCCATAGCCATCCTGGGTGTAATAATTATTGCTGCCCGGCTGCGGATTGGGGTTCTCGATTTCAGTCAGCGAGTCGGGATTGCTGCCCAGCGGAACGGTCGGGTTGTTGGGGTTGACGCCACGGTTCGGCGGCACCGCCGGATTGCCGTTGCCGTCGCTGAACCAGATCGCGTCGGCGCTGCCCAGCATGATGTGATTGGCGCCGGTTCCGCCGTTCACCGCCTGATGGTAATTGTCGCTCATCGCGTAGGTGTCGGCGAGCAGCTTGAGGTAAGGCGCGTCGCCCTGCAGGACGTTGTAGAACCCCATCGAGGTCGACCCTTCGCCGGTCGACGCGGTGGTGAAGTTCGTCGGCTGGGCCTTGCCGTTCGACCCCGCGCCGACGCTGACTTCCACCCACGGATACAGATCCGCCTGGCAGCCCCAGCCAGTGAACAAGGTGGCCAGGGCGGCGTTGCAATCGTTCTCCTGCCACATCTGGTAGAAACGATGCACCGGGCTTTGTGCATAGGCGTCGTACGGAAAGCTGGCCGAGGTGATCTGGAACGGCCCGGGCGGCAGATGGCTGGCGTCATGGCCGGCGTAATTGATGCGCGCGTCCGGCACGCCGCCGGGCTGGCCGGTGCCGCCGGTCAGGAGATACTGGACATATTCGGGCGCCAGACCATTTTCGACGCCCTGCGCAGCCTCCTCTTGGCCGGGGCCCACGCAGGAGGTGCCGGTGGTGATCCCGAGCGCCTGACACACATAGGGGGTCGACGGACCGCCGGTCAGCGCGGGCGGCAAGGTCGCATATGGCGTTTTGCCCGGATTGATTTCGTATTTTGTGGTATCAAAACCCTGATATTGCAGTGCCTTGGAATAATTCGGCCCCGGCGTGCCATCGGCGTTGACGATCTTCTCCGACAGAAGATTCAGAACCTGCTCGTTTTTGTTGACCGGCTGATAGGTGGCGAATATATGATCAAATGTGCGGTTCTCGCCGATGATGACGATCACGTGCTTGATCGGCGACGCTGTATTGCTTTCCGCTGCTACCGCGGAGACAGGCAGCATGGTATCAGAAATGATTGCGGCGAGCGCGACGCAGGTCATCAGTTTGTATTTGAGTCTTTTGGCTTGCAGCGGATCATACCGCATAGGGCGTTCCTTTTTGTTTATCGGCGGGACCGCTAGTGTAGGCAGCGATGATTTCAATGCGTTGACCCACCGTTGAACGTTTGGTTAAATTATCGATAGCGCAAAAGCAAGGAAATGGCGCATCCGACCGTTCTGGCGTTTAATGCGGCTCGTATTCAAAATGAATAGCAGTGCGGGCAAAACCACCGCATTGGGGAGCGAACTATCGTCAGTCATGGCGCATGAATGGGACTGAATTTCAATGAGTGAACACTGGAGTCATTTCCAGAAATTTTTTTACTTTTAGTATGCGCGGACAAGCAAGCGGTTAATAGACGAGAGTCGTCGTTCAACAGAACATTTGCCGTTTTTAACATGAAATCATACGAACCAGGAACGTAACCACGGCGCCGAAATCTCAGCCGTCCCTCCATTTTTATTGCGACCCAATTTCAATGCGTTTGCCTGAAGTCTGTGGAATATCTGCCATATTGCCTTTGGGCGGCGCGCTCAGTCCGCGCTCATTTCTTATCCGATTCTGCGTGCGGAGCAGCACGGGATGAGTTGTCAATCCCCTTTCCGAAGTGCATTAAACGAGTGCCTAAGTCAGAAATAAGGGACTTCAGAGCGCCGGAACGGAACACTATGTTGAAATCGTGCGGCATTCTTCAAATTGTGGCGCGAAAAAAATTTAGGGACCTGCAAAAGCTGTTGTTTAGTTACAGGCCGGCGGGCACATCGACCTATGGGTCCCCTCGCCATACGAGCGGCGGGAATCCCAAGCCAGTTGAACGCTGCGCCGCCCAGAATAGTTCGAGACGGTCATCACTGCCAGCGTCTTGCCATTCGGGCTGAAGATGGAGGCAATAGCGCCGTTCGGGCGGAAATACGGGTAGTTGCCGACCGACGGGTGTATTCCGCGATGTCGGGATTGAGCACGCTGAAGCTGGCGCCGGTGGCGAAGGTGGGCGTTATATACTGCCCCGTCGGCAGAGGCGCCTGCCCGGTGTTGTCAAGTGTGCCATCGCCGAGACCAGCCCATGCGGCTCGTGCCACCGAGCGGCGTCGCCGACAGCAGAGTCATCTGTAACGTGAGCCTGACCTGCCATTGCATGCCTATGGTTTCCTTGTCCGCTTCATGTCCGTTGACATGCCCCGACATACGTCGTCGGCCGAAGTGCGGCTGGCGTGCGGCCACGCGATGCCGTCCCGATGTCATGCAGTTCTTTGCACGCAATTTCGCGGGTGTGGTTACAGAACGAAGAATGCTGCGTAAAAAACAACGTCCGGTCACGCGAAGGCATTGTTGCGATAACGGACGACTCTATCTGTATCAAGATCACGGGCGGCTGGACCTGCCTGTATCGTGCAGTCGACGGCATCGCGCAGTCGACAGCCGGGGCCAGACCATCGGCGTCGTTCTTAGCGCGGAGCGGTACACGGCTGTGGGAAGCGGTTCGTCCACAAGACCATCAGGCAGCCGCCGATGGTGAATCCGCTCACGATCACCGTTGACAAGAGCGCCGTCCGACCAAAGACTGCCGTGAGCCCCAGGTCGGCGTTTTAGCGGAGATTGCAACAGAACCACCGGCGGGCCGGTGGTCTTATGGTCATTGACCCGTGCCGAGGCACCAGCGAACCGAGTTCAGGGGAGGCCATGGCGGGTCCATGCCTTCCCGCGCTCGGTTAACGGTTCTGAAATCGCCTGGAGCGACTCTGGGCGGAACCAGCGGATTTCCGCCGCTGCCCCGTCACACCGCTCAGCCAGAGCAAACCGACCGAAAGCACATCAGGCCATTGCATGCGTCTTGCCGATCTGCGCAGCCGCTTCATGCACTTTCGGCCGTCGCCGGCGGAGCCGCCGGTGCAGACCGAGTCGCCCGAGGCCGCGCATGTGGTGCCGACGGTCGCTCCCCCGGTGCGATGGACACCGGCACGCATCGCTGTCGCCGATGAACTCTGGGGTGACGGCAATGTCTTTCCGGGCGGGGAGGAGGAGGTGCTGCGCCTTGCGGTTCCGCTCGGTCTGTCCGCCGCCTCCTCGCTGCTGCTGCTCGGTGCCGGCGGGGGCGGGCCCGCTCGCGCGGTGGCGGGAGGGCTGGGGGCCTGGATTTCCGGCCACGAGGCCGACCCGGCTTTGGCCGCGGTGGCGGCATGGCGCCTGCCGCGCGCGGGCAAGGTGGTCGCCAAGCGGGCCATGGTCGTTCCCTGGGACCCGCAGGCCTCGGTGTTCCAGCGCCGTGCCTTCAATCATGCCCTGGCGTTGGAGGCGTTGCGCGGGGCGCCCGGGCGCCCGGTGCCGGTGCCCGAACTTCTGATGGCCCTGGCTGGCGCGCTGCGGCCCGGCGGGCAACTGGTGATGGTCGATGTGGTCGCAACGGCCCGGCTCGACACCGAGGACCCCATGGTCCAGTCCTGGACGGAGGTGGAAGGGCGGACGCCCGACCTGCTGACCGAGTGCGCCCTGTCCGCCGCGCTGGCCGAACTGGGCTTCGACGTTCGGGTAACCGAGGACATCACGTCCCGCCACATGCGTCTGGCCGTCCAAGGTTGGAAACGTCTGGTGCGCGACCTGGCCGCGGTCCGTCCGGACCGCCTGCGCGCCGCGGCGGTGGTTGCCGAAGCCGAGGTATGGATGCGCCGCTTGAAACTGATGCATGCCGGGCAGATCCGCCTGGTACGATGGCACGCCATGGGCTGTTAGGCCGGCCTGGGCAACGCGCAACTTGACAGCGCGCTCCCGGCCCCCTAATTCGCCCCGCTCCATACTGTTTCGCGAACCCAAGGCGTCCTTACCATGCGCATCCGCAACAGCCTGAAGTCGGCCAAGACCCGCGACAAGAACTGCCGCGTCGTGCGTCGGCATGGCCGCGTCTACGTGATCAACAAGAAGAACCCCCGCATGAAGTGCCGCCAGGGCTAACCCAGGCTGTCTTGAGGTGCGGGGTGCAGGGGGCCACCGCCTCCTGTCGGGTCCAGGGCAGAGCCCTGGCCTTTCTTTTTTAAATTACCCAACTTTCTTGGCCTGTTCGGCCTGAGGCGGGGCCGATCCCTCCGGCGCCGCAGGCTTCTGCGCCTCGGCCAGTTGGCGGCGCAAACTGTCCACCTCGTCCCGTAAAGCGGCGAGTTCTTCCAGCACATTCTCGGCCGGGCGTGGCGCGCCGCCGTCCGGCGGCTGGTAAAACGGCGTGAACAGGCTCATGGCCCGCTCAATGACCGCCATGTTCTGCCGGCTCACCTCGTCGATGCCGAACGGGGAAAAGAAATTGCCCATGGTCTGCTTCATGGCATCGCGCATCTGCTCCTGCTGGCGCGCGAAGGTCGTCAGTGCCTGCTCCAGGTAGCGGGGCACGATCGT
Organism: uncultured Alphaproteobacteria bacterium; assembly: GCA_963714255.1. GTDB lineage: Bacteria > Pseudomonadota > Alphaproteobacteria > Acetobacterales > Acetobacteraceae > Rhodovastum. Next base: position 486,289 of record CAVQNU010000027.1, on the reverse strand, counting down.
TTGCACGGAATCGCCATAAAATCCGATCAATTGGCGGAGAAACCCGGTGGGCAGCAGATTGCGGCCCTTGTTTTCCTCCTCGACGATGATCTGAGTCAGCACGCTGCGGGTGATGTCGTCGCCCGTCTTGGCATCGTAGACCACGAAGTCCCGACCATCCCGCACCATTTCGGCCAGGGTGTCGAGCGTGATGTAGCTCGAGCTTTCGGTATTGTACAGGCGCCGGTTGGCGTATTTCTTGACGACGACAGGTGGCTTCTCGGTGGAAGACGCACCGCCGTTGGTCTGCGAGGTCGGCGACATGGGGGCCCCCCGGGCGGTGGCGGTTGGACGCGGTGGCGGTTGGATGATGATGGAACAAGGCCTCACCTCAGGCTAGCATGCGGCGCCGCAACATCCAAAACACGGTCTGTCCTGCTAAGGTGCGCCCTGGCCGGGTGTCCGGCCTGCGGCAGGAGGGTGGATGACGCATGACGGCCGGCGAACGGCTCGACCCGCCGGCCAGCGATCCGGATGGCGAGGATCTGCATGCCCTGGCGCGGGACTGGATTACCCTGTGGCAGAGCGAACTCGCGGCGCTCGCGGTCGACCGCGAGGCGCAGGAGACGTGGCATGTGCTGCTGTCGCTGTGGGCGGCGGCTGCGGGCGCGATGATCGCCGGCCTGCCGCGCGCGGCGGCCGATGAGCCTGCCCGACACGGAAGACGTGCCGCCGGGCCCGCTGCTGCGCCGCGGCCCGCGCCCGCTGCTGCTGCACCTGATGCTCGCGATGGTGAAATCCTGCAGCTCCGTGACCGCGTCGCAGAGCTTGAACGGCGTCTGGCCGGGTTGGAGCAGCGCCGCCGCCGCCGCTGAGCGGGTGCAAGGCGTCGCCGAGGCAGTGCAGCGCATGGCGGCCGGCCAGAAGGGGGCGTTCCCGCAGGCGGTGCTGATCGAGGCCTTGCGCCAGGACCGGGACTTGATCGCTGGCATCGCCGCCTATCGCCGCCACCCCTGGCGGCGCGACCTGCCCGACCCGCCGGTGCTGTGGACCGAGGGCGGCAGCCGGCTGCTGGATTTCGGCGCCGCCAGGGCCGAGGGGCCGACGCTGGTGCTGGTGCCAAGCCTGGTCAACCGTGCCAGCGTGCTCGACCTCGCGCCGGGGCGGTCGATGGCGCGGTTCCTGGCCGGGCAGGGGCTGCGCGTGCTGCTGCTCGACTGGGGCTGGCCGGGCGAGGCGGAGCGCCGGTTTTGCCTGACCGACTATATTGCCGGCCGGCTGGAGCGCGCGTTGACGGCCGTGGGCGGACGGGTGGTGCTGGCCGGCTATTGCATGGGCGGGCTGCTGACCGTTGCTGCAGCGCAGCGCCGGCCCGACCTGGTGGCGGCGCTGGCATTGCTGGCCACGCCGTGGGACTTCCACGCCGCCGATCCGGAAGGCTCCGCCAGGATGGCCCGGATGGCGCCGTTGCTGGAGCCGGCCATGGCGTTCGCCGGCACGCTGCCGGTCGACATCCTGCAATCGCTGTTCGCCATGCTCGACCCGTTCGGCGTCGGCGCCAAATACCGCGCCTTCGGCCGCCTCGAGCAGGACAGCGAGCGGGCGCGGCTGTTCGTGGCGCTGGAGGACTGGCTGAACGATGGCGTGCCGCTGGCCGCGCCGGTGGCGCGCGAATGCCTGTCCGGCTGGTATGGCGCCAACACGCCGGGGCGCGGCACCTGGACGGTGGCCGGGCTGGCGGTCGCGCCGGCAACGCTCGACCTGCCTTGTTTCGTCGCGGTGCCGGGACGGGACCGCATTGTTCCGCCGGAAAGCGCGCGCCCGCTCGCCGCGTCCATTCGCGGCGCTGTGCTGCACGAACCGGCGGCCGGCCATATCGGCATGGCCGCAGGGTCTGGCGCCGAGGCGGCGCTGTGGCGGCCGTTGCTGGGCTGGATGCGCGGGCTGCCGCCCCGCGCCTGACCGTCAGGGCCGGGCGGGGAGCGGCCAGTTGGGGCGCTCGAACGGGTCGGCGTGGGGCGGCACGGTCATGTGATCCTCGACCCGGTGCACGCCGGGCAGCGCCTCCGCCAGCGTCACCAGCGCCTGCCGGTCGGCCGCCGAATCGACGGGGCCCCACAGATGCACGACGCCCTCGTCGACGATGCAGGTCGGGTTGCTCGCCCCGTCCGACCAGGGCGGGCCCGACACTGAAGCGGCGAAGGCATCGCGGATGCGCCGGTCGGCGTCCGAGAGCGCCCCGGTGGCGCCGTTGCGGCTGGCCAGGGCGCGGATCACATCATCGTGGGTGATCAGGCCGACCAGTTGCCGGTCGGCGACGATCGGCACCGCGTCCACATGCCGGTCGACCATCAACCGAACCAAGTCCAGCAGCGGAGTTCTGGGGCGTCGCAGTGGCGAGCCGTGTGGTCATGATGTCGCCAGCGTTCATGCGGAGTCTCCTTCTGCGGGAGTGGTGTCTGGCCGCGAGCTGATACGGTATCGCAGGGACGTTGACCTGCGTCAACGACGCCCGCGCCGGATTGATGCCAGTTGACGCTGGCGCGGCCCGGCATGGATGCTACGCTACGTCCAACGTTTCACTGGGAGGATTCGAATGAGCAGGATTGCACTGGTCACCGGCGGTACGCGCGGCATCGGGGCGGAAATAAGCCGCGAGCTGAAGGCGGCGGGACGGACGGTGGTCGCCAATTACGCCAGCAACGATACGGCCGCCGCGGCGTTCCGCGAGGAAACCGGCATCGCCGTCTACAAGTTCGATGTCAGCGACTTCCAGGCCTGCAAGGAAGCGGTCGACCGCATCCATGCCGAGGTCGGCAAGATCGAGGTCCTGGTCAACAACGCCGGCATCACCCGCGACGGAACGATGGCACGGATGACGCGCGACATGTGGGATGCGGTGGTCGACACCAACCTCGGCTCGTGTTTCAACCTGTGCAAGCTGGTGTTCGACGACATGCGGGCGGCGAAGTTCGGCCGCATCGTCAATGTCGGTTCGCTGAACGGCCAGGCGGGCCAGTATGGCCAGGTCAACTATGCGGCCGCCAAGTCGGGCATTCACGGCTTTACCAAGGCGTTGGCGCAGGAAGGCGCCAAATTCGGCATTACCGTGAACGCGGTGGCGCCGGGCTATGTGGACACCGAAATGGTGCGCGCGGTGCCGGAAGACGTGCTGCAGAAGATCATCGCCCGCATTCCGATGGGGCGGCTTGGGCATGCCGACGACATCGCCCGTGGGGTGGTGTTCCTGACCGCCGACGAGGCCGACTTTATTACCGGCTCGACTTTGTCGATAAATGGCGGGCAGCATATGTATTAAGGCCAAGGCCAGGGCTCTGCCCTGGACCCGCCCTGCGCGCAGCGCGCCTTCGCGCGACGGGCAGTGGCCCCCTTGACCCCATAACTTAAGAACGGGTTCCAAGGGCTTTGCCCTTGGTGGGGGTCCAGGGGGCAAAGCCCCCTGGTGGGGTTCGGGGCTACGCCCCGACTGCTACGTTTCACCCGGAGGACGTCACATGATCACCCAGCTGCCCCCGCGGCAGGACGTGCTTGCGCGCCGCGACGCCATCGTGGCCGGCCTGCGCCGCCTGTTGCCAGCGGATGCGGTGATCGCCGAGCAACTGCTCCTGCGGCCCTACGAAACCGACGGGCTGACCGCTTATCGGCAAGTGCCGCTAGCCGTGGTGCTGCCCGAGACCACCGCACAGGTGGCCGAAATCATGAAATTCCTCCACCGCGAAGGCGTGCGCGTGGTGCCGCGCGGTGCCGGCACCTCGCTGTCGGGCGGGGCGCTGCCGATGGAAGATGCGGTCGTGCTCGGGCTGATGCGCATGAACCGGATTCTGGAAATCGACACCGCCGACCGGCTGGCGGTGGTGCAGGCCGGGGTCACCAATATCGGCATCACCCAGGCCGTGCAGGCGAGTGGGTTTTTCTACGCCCCCGACCCGTCCAGCCAGCTCGCCTGCATGATTGGCGGCAACGTCAACATGAATGCGGGTGGCGCGCATTGCCTGCGCTACGGCGTGACCGCCAACAACCTGCTCGGCCTGAAGTTGGTGACCGTCGAGGGCGAGGTGGTGGAGGTCGGCGGCAGTTACCTTGATGCCGCCGGCTATGACTGGCTCGGCCTGCTCACCGGCAGTGAGGGGCAGCTGGCGATCGTGACCGAGGTGACGGTGCGCATCCTGCATTCCCCGGAAGGCGCACGCGCCATGCTGGCGGCGTTCCGCTCCAACGAGGTAGCCGGCGCCTGCGTGGCGTCGATCATCGCGTCGGGCATCATTCCGGTGGCGCTGGAATTCATGGACCGTCCGGCGATCCATGCCTGCGAGGCCTTCGCCCATGCCGGCTATCCGCTCGATGCCGAGGCGATGCTGATCATCGAGGTGGAAGGCAGTGCCGCCGAGCAGGACGAGTTGCTGGGCCGAATCCGGGAGATTTGCGCCCGGCACGACCCGATCAGCCTGAGGATTTCGGCGTCGGCGGAAGAAAGTGCGGCGATCTGGAAGGGCCGCAAAGGGGCGTTCGCCGCGGTCGGGCGGATCAGCCCGGATTATCTGTGCATGGACGGTGTCATTCCCACCAGCCGGCTGGCCGAGGTGCTGCGCCGGATTGGCGAAATGGGAGCGCAAAGCCAGCTGCAAGTGGTGAACATCTTTCACGCCGGCGACGGCAATCTGCATCCGCTGATCATGTATGACGCCAACGACCCGGACAGTTTCCGCCGCGCCGAGCATCTCGGCGCCGATATCCTGACGCTGTGCGTCGAGGTGGGCGGCTGCCTGACCGGCGAGCACGGGGTGGGGGTGGAGAAGCGCGACCTGATGAGCGTGCAGTTCACCCCGCCCGAACTGGACCAGCAGCGCCGCATCAAATCCGCCTTCGACCCGAGCTGGCAGCTCAACCCGTCGAAAGTGTTCCCGCTGCAATCGGCGCCCGCATGAGCGCCGCGCTCGCGGCCGAACTGGCGCCCCCCGCCGACGAGGCGGGGATTGCTGCGTCGGTGCGTGCGGCCTATGCGGCGGGCGAGCCGTTGCTGGTGCAGGGCAACGGCTCCAAGCGTGCCATGTTGCGGCCGGTGCAGGCGGCGCGGGTGCTGTCCACCGGCGCGCTGACGGGCATCACGCTGTATTCGCCGGAGGAGCTGGTGCTGTCGGCGCGGGCGGGCACGGCGGTGGCCGATCTGAACGCAACGGTGGCGGCGAAAGGTCAGCAGATCACCGCCGAAATCCCCGATTTCTCCGCCTTGCTCGGCAGCACCGCGGCCCCGACGCTGGGCGGGGCGGTGGCCGCCAACCTGTCCGGTCCGCGCCGCGTCGCCTGGGGCGCGATGCGCGACCATGTGCTGGGCGTGCGGGCGGTGAACGGCACCGGCGAGGTGATCCGGTCCGGCGGGCGGGTGCTGAAGAACGTTACCGGGCTCGATCTGTGCAAGCTGCTGACCGGCAGCCACGGCACGCTCGCCGTGCTCACCGAAATCACCCTGAAGGTGCTGCCGGCGCCGGAACGCCGGGCGACGTTGGTGGTGCACGGGCTTGATCCGGTGCAGGGCGTGGCGGTGCTGTCGGCGGCGCTGGGCTCGCCGTACGGCGTATCGGCCGCCGCCTACGTGCCGGCGGCGCTGTCGCCGCATGTGCCGGGACTGCGCGGCGCGGCCGCCATGGTCCGTCTCGAGGATTTCGCCTCGTTCGTCGCCTATCGCAGCGAGCGCCTGCGTGCCGACCTCGCGTCGTTCGGCCCGGTGGAAGTGTTGGACGATGCCGCCACCCTGGCGTGCTGGACGGCGATACGCGATGCCGCGCCGCTGGCGGGCGAGCCCGGCGCGATCTGGCGCGTTTCGGTGCGCCCCTCCGCCGGGCCGCGCGTCGCGGCGGTGCTGGAGCGGATGTTCGATGCGCGCTGGTTTCTCGACTGGGGCGGCGGCCTGGTGTGGATCGCCGGCCCCGCCACCGAGGCAGCGCACGAGACCGTCTGCGCCGCGGCGCGCGAGGCCGGCGGCACCTGGATGCTGCTGCGCGCGCCGGAGAGGCTGCGCGCTGCGGTCGCGGTGATCCCGCCCGAGCCGAAGCCGCTGGCCGCGATCGCAAGCCGGGTCAAGCTGGCGTTCGACCCGAAAGGTATTCTCAACCCGGGCCGCATGCGGGCGGGCGAATGAGCCCGGCCACACTGCCGCACATGGCCTGACCCGCCATGCAGACCGGTTTTTCCCTGATTCAGCTCCGCGATCCCGCCACCGCCGCCTCAAACCAGGTGCTGCGCACCTGCGTGCATTGCGGCATGTGCACCGCCACCTGCCCGACCTTCGTGCTGCTGGGCGACGAACTCGACAGCCCGCGCGGGCGCATCTACCTCATCAAGGACATGCTGGAATCCGGCCGGCCCGCCACCGGCGAGGTGGTGCTGCATATCGACCGCTGCCTGTCGTGCCTGTCCTGCATGACGACGTGCCCGTCCGGGGTGCATTACATGCACCTGATCGACCACGCTCGGACCTATATTTCGCAGACCTACCGCCGCCCCTGGCACGAGCGCCTGCTGCGGGCGTTACTGACCGCGGTGCTGCCGTATCCCGAGCGGTTCCGCCGGGTGCTGGGCGCGGCGCGGCTGGCGCGGCCGTTCGCCCTGCTGCTGCCGCGCCGTGGCACCCTGTTCCGGCGGTTGCGGGCGATGCTCGAAATGGCGCCCGCGTCGTTGCCGCCGGCCGGCGCGCTGGACGGCGTTGGCGTTCACTCCGCCGAGGGCACGCGGCGCTTCCGGGTGGCGCTGCTGGCCGGCTGCGCGCAGCGGGTGCTGGACCCGGCGATCAACGATGCCACCATTCGCCTGCTGACCCGCATGGGCGGCGAGGTGGTGGTGGCTGAAGGTGCGGGCTGCTGCGGCGCACTGACCCACCACATGGGCGGCCACGACCGGGCGATGGCCTCTGCCCGTGCCAACATCGCCGCCTGGAGCCGCGAGATCGACGGCGCGGGCCTCGACGCGATCGTGATGAACGCCTCGGGCTGCGGCACGATGGTGAAGGATTACGGCTTCATGTTCCGCGACGAACCTGAAGCGGAGGCGGCGGCGCGGGTGTCCGCACTGGCGCTGGATGTGTCCGAGGCGCTGGTCAAGTTCGGCTATGCGCCGCAGCGCCCGCCGCCAGGGATGACGGTCGCCTACCATGCCGCGTGCAGCCTGCAGCACGGCCAGAAAGTGACCGACCCACCCAAGCTGCTGCTGCGCAAGGCGGGGTTCCGAGTGGTGGAACCGGCGGAGGGGCATCTGTGCTGCGGCTCGGCCGGCACCTACAACCTGCTGCAGCCCGAGCTTGCGGCCCGGCTGCGCACGCGCAAGCTGGAGAACTTGCTTGCGACCAGGCCGGACGTGGTGGCGACCGGAAATATTGGGTGCATGGCGCAGCTCGCCGGGGGTGGGGTGCCGGTGGTGCATACGGTTGCACTGCTGGACTGGATGGGTGGCGGGCCGGGGCTGGAGTGAAGCAAGGCCAGGGCACAGCCCTGGCCTTGCTTCACCTTGCGGCCGGCGCGCAGAGCGACCACCATTTCTATATGCGCCTTTTGGTTCTCCTCCTCCTGCTCCTGGCCGGCCCCGCATTCGCGCAAGGGCGGCCGGACGCGCGCAAGGCGGAACTGGAGCAGTTGTTCGCCGCGCTGAAGATGGCGCCAAACGAAGAAGCAGCGGCGGCGCTGGAAGGGAAGATCCGCAATACCTGGCAGCAGGCCGGCTCTCCGGCGGTGGTGCTGCTGTTGAACCAGGGCGCGCACGACCTGGAGTCGGGCGACACCGATGGCGCGCTTGACTCGCTCGACGACGCGCTCGTGTTGGAGCCCGACTATGCCGAAGCCTGGTTGCGTCGGGCACTGACGAAATTCCACGTCGGCGACTATTCCGGGGCGATCCGCGACATTCAGGCGACTCTGCAGCGCGAACCGCGGCATTTCGTCGCCCTGCAAACCCTGTCTCGCATTGCCGAGGCACAGGGGGACTGGAAAGGCGCGCTGGCGGCCTGGGATAAAGTTCTTGAACTCGACCCGCGCACGCCTGACGGCCGGGACCGGCTGCAGATGCTGCGGCGCAAGGCGCTCGGCGAGTCAACCTGAGCGCATATGTCACCGCGGCGCCGCGCCGCCGCCCCGGTTCCGCCACAACGGGGGATTTGAATTCGCGGTGCCGGACGGGGTCTTCCCGGCCGCTCGCAGAAGGACATCCCATATGCGTATCCGCAGCGTCCTGTTTGCACTTCCCGCCGCTTTCGCCTTGCTGTTTGCGCCGGCCGCACACGCCGAGTGGCGTGGCGGCCATGGTGGCTGGGGCGGTCCTGGCTATGCGCCGCATTACGGGTATGGCCATCACGGCGGCGGCGGCGGTGCGGGCGTGGTTGCCGGCGCGCTGGTCGGGCTTGGTGTCGGTGCGGTGATCGCCGGTGTGCTGGCGCCGCCGGTGTATGTGGCACCGCCGCCGGTGGTCTATGCGCCGCCACCGCCAGTTGTGTATGCGCCTGCGCCGCGGGTGGTTTACGCGCCGGCGCCGGCCTACTACGGCTGGTGAGCAGCGGGCGATCACCCGTCGCCCGAAGGCGCCTTGCGTGGTGGGCCGGGGGGCAACGCGGATCCCCGGCCCTTCCTGGATGCCACTAGCGCATATTCTCTTCCGCAATGTTACCGTTGCATGGCTCGGACGATTGGCGCGAGCTTGAGCCCGGAGTAGGAGGCGGGGTTCTGGTTCCCGGATGCATGCCGATCCGGTCGCCCGCGGATGCAACACGAGGAAGAACATGCAGCTTCTGACCCAGCGCACCGCGCTGCTCGACCCGATCGAGGTCGCCAGCCGCGACGAGCTCGCTGCCCTGCAACTCGCCCGCCTGAAGTCAACGCTGCGCCGTGCCTACGACAATATCGGCCACTACCGCCGCGCCTTCGAAGCCCGCGACGTGCATCCCGACGACCTGCACAGCCTGGACGACCTCAGCAAATTCCCTTTTACCACCAAGGATGATTTGCGCGCCAACTACCCGTTCGGCATGTTCGCGGTGCCACGCGAGCAGGTCGTGCGCATCCATGCCTCCTCCGGCACCACCGGCAAACCCACCGTCGTCGGCTACACCAAAGGCGACATTGAAACCTGGGCCGACGTCATCGCGCGCTCGATCCGCGCCGCCGGCGGCCGGCCGGGCGATATCGTCCATGTCGCCTTCGGCTACGGCCTGTTCACCGGCGGCCTGGGCGCGCATTACGGCGCCGAGCGGCTTGGCTGCACGGTGGTGCCGATGTCGGGTGGGCAAACCGCCCGCCAAGTGCAGCTTATCAACGACTTCAAACCCGACATCATCATGGTGACGCCGTCCTACATGCTGGCGATCGGCGATGAGTTCGAGCGCGAAGGGCTCGATCCAAGGCGCAGCTCGCTGCGCATCGGCATGCACGGCGCCGAGCCGTGGACCGCGGCAATGCGCCAGGAAATCGAGGCGCGCTTCGGCATGAATGCGCTCGACCTCTACGGGCTGTCGGAAATCATCGGCCCGGGCGTCGCCTGCGAGTGCGCCGAGAGCAAGGACGGGCTGCATCTCTGGGAAGACCATTTCTATCCGGAGATCATCGACCCGGCGACCGGCGAGCCGGTGGCGGATGGCGAGCCGGGCGAACTGGTGCTGACCGCGCTGACCAAGGAGGCAATGCCGGTCATCCGCTACCGCACCCGCGACCTTACCCGCCTGCTGCCGGGCACCGCCCGCAGCATGCGGCGCATGGCAAGGATCGCCGGCCGCACGGACGACATGCTGATCATCCGCGGCGTGAACGTGTTCCCGAGCCAGATCGAGGAACTGATTCTGAAGGATAAGAACCTCTCGCCGCATTACGTGCTGGAAGTGTACCGGCGCGATCACCTGGACGCACTGGATGTCGTCGTCGAGGCCCGGCCGGAGCTGGACTTGCACGACGAACACGCGAAACAGGCCTGCGCGGCGAGATTGGTTCATGCGGTTAAGGCATACGTGGGCGTGACGGTGCGGGTGCGGATCGCTGATGTGGGGGAGATCGAACGGTCCGTGGGGAAGGCCAAGCGGATCATTGATATGCGGCCGAAAGACTGAGACCACCCGAACCGGGGCGCTGCCCCGGACCCTGCCAGGGGCTTTGCCCCTGGACCCCACCAAGGGCGAAGCCCTTGGAACCCGCTAAGTGCGATGCTCGCTCGCCAGATCGTTCACAACTGATATAAGATCGGGCTGTTACAGGACACGCAACTCGCACCGGGATGGCAGCGTCTTGACAACTCTAGTGAAAACAAAGAATGGCGTCGCTGACACCGCGGAGGCCGCCGCCCAGGCGCGGCCGCTGACCGGCAACGAAGCCATCGCCCGTGGCGCCTGGGAAGCCGGCGTACGCGTCGCCTCCGCCTATCCGGGCACGCCGAGCACCGAAATACTCGAGAGCCTCGCCCGCTACCCGGCCGAAGATCTCCAGGCGCAATGGTCGACCAACGAGAAAGTGGCGCTGGACGTCGCCATCGGCGCCTCCTTCGCCGGCGTCCGGGCGATGGCTTCGATGAAACATGTCGGTCTGAACGTCGCCGCCGATGCGCTGATGTCGCTGACCTATATCGGCGTGAATGGCGGCCTCGTCATCGTCGTCTGCGACGATCCCGGCATCCACAGCTCGCAGAACGAACAGGACACGCGCCTGTTCTGCCGCCTCGCCATGGTGCCCTGCCTGGAGCCGTCGGATGCGCAGGAGGCGCTGGAATTCACCCGCTTCGCCTTCGAGCTCAGCGAGCGCTTCGACACCCCCGTGGTCATCCGCAGCACCACGCGGCTGTCGCACACGCGCAGCATCGTGGCGCTCGGATCGCGCGAGGTGCCGCCGCCGCGCGGGTTCCGCGAGGATACCAGGAAAAACGTGATGATCCCGGCGCATGCGCGTATGCGCCACCCGCGGCTGATCGAGCGCGAGCAGAAGCTCGCCGCGTTCTTCGAGGAAAGCCCGCTGAACCACTGGGAAAAGCGCGACCCTGCGATCGGCGTCATCACCGCCGGCACGCCCTATGCGTATGTGAAGGAAATCCTGCCAGGGGCGAGCGTGCTGAAGCTTGCTTTGTCGTATCCGTTGCCACTCGGGCTGATCGACGAGTTTTGCCGCACCGTCGACCGGGTTTTCGTCATCGAAGAACTCGAGCCGGCGATCGAGACGGAAATCCGTGCCGCCGGCATCGTGGTCGATGGCAAGGCGTTCTTTCCCCGCGTCGGCGAGTTCTCGCCCGAGGTGGTACGCGCGGGGTTCGAGCGCGCCGGCGTGCTGGCGCCGCAGGCAAAGGCCGAGCCCTGGCCGGTGGAGGCGTCGCCCCGGCCGCCGGTGCTTTGCCCGGGCTGTCCGCATGTCATGAGCTACATGGCCATCCGCGCGCTGAACGCCCGCGTGGCGGGTGACATTGGCTGCTACACGCTGGCGGCGATCGAACCGCTGCGCTCGGTGGATACCTGCGTCTCGATGGGATCGAGCATCGCCAACGCGGTAGGGATCGCCAAGGCCGGCACGGAAGAGAAACCGATCATCGCCACCATCGGCGATTCCACCTTCCTGCACGCCGGCATTCCGGCTTTGATCGACGCCGTCTACAACAACGCCAACATCACCGTCATTATCCTGGACAACCATATCACCGCCATGACCGGCGGCCAGGACCACGCCGGTACCGGCCGCACGCTGCGCGGCGAGGGCACCAAGCGCATCGATTTCGAGCAGATGGTGCGGGCCTGCGGGGTATCCTGGGTGCGCACCGTCGACTCCTACGACGTGGGCAGCATGCACCAGACGTTCCGCGAGGCGACCGCGTTCAAAGGCGTGTCGGTGGTGATTTCCGACCGGCCCTGCGTGCTCGATCCGGTGCGGATCAAAGGCCCGTCCTTCGCGGTGGCGCTCGGGTCCTGCACCGCCTGCCAATCCTGCATGAACCTGGGCTGCCCGGCGCTCGGCTGGGACGATACGACGTTTGAGGGCCGGCACAAGGTGAAGATCAACGCCGAGTTGTGCATCGGCTGCACGCTTTGCGCGCAGAATTGCCCGTCCGATTGCATCCGTCCGGCCGTGCCGCCCGGCGAATAGAAGCGGCGGAGCAGCACAAAACAACACTCATTGGATTACAGCTGCGGCTGGGATCCGATTATGGTTTGGAGCAGCCCATCGCGCTTGTCCCATGGGTTTTCCCCGCCCATCCAACGGAGTTGCTTTGCCTCGTCGCTGTCTGGCAAGACCAGACAGCGACGAGGCAAAGCAAGGGCGAATATGTCCGGGACGCCGAGGGTGACGCCTTCCACGAAATTGCTCTCAACATTGTGGATGCGTCCTGGTTGGTCCTGTCGTCCGCTGGCGCTGGTGCCGGACCACACCCCCGTCACCGGGCGGCCGATCGCCTTCAGCCACGCGGTGCTGCGCAGCGTCTCGCCGATGCATCCGGAATACATGGCCAAATTGGGCGCGCGCGGGACCATGCCGGTGTCCATTCTGCGCGGCGCATTTCCGTGCGCCTGATCGCCTGCCACAACCGCGTGCCGCCGCCTGCACCGGCCCGACGAGTACGAGGGCAGCAGTATCAGGCTTGCGATCTGCCGCCGCTGCGCCAGCCTATTCTGCGCCCGGTCTCGGCCAGCGCCCGCATCACCGCCTTTTCCGGTCCCGCACCGGAGGACATGTTGACCGCGACGCCGTGGGGCCGGCTGACGCCGGACAGCCTGCGTCGGCTGAAAGCGGCGCCTGAGATCCTGGATCTCGCCCTGCCCACCGCCATTCGCCACCTGCTCGACGCCTGGACCGAACGCTCTCACCTGAATTTCGACGTGCCCCTGACGCGGGAACGATGCCGCCTGCCGGCGCCGGCCGAGACCACATTGTATCACGTGCTGCAGGAAGCGGTGACCAGCGTGGCGCGTCGCCGGGCCGGCTGGGCCTGCTCGGCGCGGGCGGGCGGCTGACATTGGTCGGCGGGACGCTGGAGATGGAGGCCTGTCCGGGCGGCGGAACCATACTAATCAGCCGCGTCCCGCAACCGCCAGCAGCCTGTGAATGACCGGGAAACACGCCCCAGGGCGCAGCGTGCCGTCAGCGTGAGGGGCCCAAAGGCCCCCGGACCCCATGACTGTTACGGAGTGAGTAGGATGATCGTCCGCACCGTCCCCGATTTACGCGCCTCCGTGCAAGCCTGGCGCCGCTGCGGCCTGAGCTGCGCCCTGGTGCCCACCATGGGGGCACTGCACGAGGGGCACCTGGCGCTGATCCGCCTGGCCGCACGGTCCTGCGAGCGGGTGATCGTGTCTATCTTCGTCAACCCGCTGCAATTCGGCCCGAAAGAGGACCTCGCCGCCTACCCGCGGCGGGAGGCCGCCGACGTGGCGGCGGCGGCCGGGGCGGGTGCGCATCTGGTGTTGGCGCCGGCGGTTGAGAGCATGTACGCTGCAGGCCACGCCACGACCGTGCATGTCGCCGGCCTGTCCGAAGGCCTGTGCGGCCCGCACCGGCCCGGGCATTTCGACGGCGTGGCAACGGTGGTGACCAAGCTGCTGCTGCAGGCACTGCCGGATGCGGCGTTCTTCGGCGAGAAAGACTACCAGCAACTGCTGATCATCCGCCGGCTGGCGCGCGACCTCGATATCCCGGTGCGCATCGAAGGGATGCCGACGGTGCGCGAGCTGGACGGATTGGCGATGTCGTCGCGCAACGCGTATCTGTCGGCGGAACAGCGGCGCATCGCCCCGGAATTGGCCGCCACGCTGGGCGACATGGCACGCGGGCTGGCGGCGGACGGCGGCGCGGTCGCGCCGGTGGTGGCTGAGGGGCAGGCGAGGCTGCGCGCGGCCGGGTTCACCGGGATCGACTATCTCGCGGTCTGCGACGCGGAGACGCTGGCGCCGCTCGAACGGGTCGAGGGCCAGGCGCGTATCCTGGCGGCGGTGCGGCTCGGCGGCACCCGGTTGATCGACAATGTTCCGGTGGCGGGGGAAACCACATGAAAGCGCTGACCGAGTATCTCACCTTCACCATCCCCGAGCGGGTGGGGTTTGTGAACATCACCGCCAGACTGGCGCACCTGGTGGACCGCAGCCGCGTGCAGGAAGGCCTGCTGCTGTGCAACGCCATGCACATCACCGCCTCGGTGTTCATTAACGACGACGAGCCGGGGCTGCACGAGGATTACCGGCGCTGGCTGGAAAAGCTGGCGCCGTTCGACGCCTCGCCGCAGACCTACCGGCACAATCGCACCGGCGAGGATAACGCCGACGCGCATATGAAGCGGCAGGTGATGGGCCGTGAGGTGGTCATCGCCATCACCGCCGGGCAGCTGGATTTTGGCCCCTGGGAGCAGGTGTTCTACGGCGAGTTCGACGGCAGGCGGCCGAAGCGGGTGCTGGTGAAGATCATCGGCGAATAGGCCGGCCAGCGCGCCGCGGGCATTGGCGGAAAAGCAACCAAACGGGTGAGATGTTGCGGGCGCGTGCTTGCGTGAGGCGGCGACCGGCGGGCAGGGTGCCGGCCGAAGATTTCGCGAGGTCCAATGCCAGGCAACACCACCGAAGCTGACACCGGCACCGGCGAGGCGCCCGCAGCGGCTTCTCCCGTCCCGCCCGCGCCCGGCCTGTCCGCCCTTGCGCTGACCGCCATCGGGGTGGTGTTCGGCGATATCGGCACCAGCCCGCTGTACACGCTCAAGACGGTCGTCGAACTCGCCGGCGGCACGCCCAGCCCGGAGATGGCGCTTGGTCTGCTGTCATTGCTGGTGTGGACGCTGATCATCGTCACCTGCATCAAATACGTCGTGTTCGTGATGCGGGTGGACAATGACGGGGAGGGGGGCATCCTCGCTTTGATGTCGCTGCTCGGGGTCAAGCGGGCCAAGCGGCCGCTGATCGTCGCGGTCGGCCTGTTCGGGGCTGCGCTGATCTATGGCGACGGCGCGATCACGCCGGCGATTTCCGTGCTGTCCGCGCTGGAGGGGCTGGAGATCGCCGCACCCTCGATCACCCCCTATGTGCTGCCGCTGGCGGTGGCCGTTCTGCTGGGCCTGTTCGCCATTCAGCCGCGCGGCACGGCGTGGATCGGCCGGCTGTTTGGCCCGGTGATGACACTGTGGTTCGTGGTGATCGGGCTGCTCGGGTTGTGGGGCGTGGTGCTGCACCCGGCGGTCCTGGCGGCGTTTGATCCGACGCATGCCATCCGGGTGCTGGCGCATGGCGGTGCTGCCGGGTTCCTGGTGCTGGGCGGCGTGTTCCTGTGCGTGACGGGAGCCGAGGCACTGTACGCCGATATGGGCCATGTCGGCGCCCGGCCGATCCGCCTGGCCTGGTTCGGCCTGGTGCTGCCGACGCTGGTGCTGAACTATGCCGGCCAGACCGGGCTGCTGCTCGATGGGTCCCCGGCGGGCGAGAACATCTTCTATAGCCTGTGCCCGGCGCCGTTGCTGCTGCCGCTGATCATCCTGGCGACGCTCGCCACCATCATCGCCAGCCAGGCGATCATCAGCGGGGCGTTCTCGATGACGCGGCAGGCGATTCTGCTCGGCTGGTGCCCGCCGCTCCGCGTCACCCAGACCTCGTGCGAGGGCTACGGGCAGATTTACGTCGGCGCGGTCAACTGGCTGCTGATGATCGTGACCGTGGGGCTCGCGGTCGGTTTTGGCAAGTCCGACAACCTCGCCGCTGCCTACGGCATCGCGGTGTCGCTGACGATGCTGATGACGACGGTGCTGCTGTTCATCGCCATGCGCGAGATCTGGCAGTGGAGCCTGCCGCTCGCGGCCGGCGTGGCCGGATTCTTCGGCCTGATCGACGCCGCGTTCGTGGCGTCGAACGGCATGAAGATCGCCGAGGGCGGCTGGGTGCCGCTGCTGCTGGCGGTAATCGTCTGGGGCGCCATGGCGATCTGGCATCGCGGCACCATCGCGGTCGTCGCCAGCCTGCAGGACCGGGCGATTCCGATGGCGCAGTTCATGGCCAACCTCACCGCCAAGGGTATTCAACGGGTGCCCGGCACGGCCGTGTTCCTGACACGGACGACCCGGGACGCGCCGCCGGTGATGCTGTGGTACGTGAAGAACTGCCGCGCCTTGCACCGGAACCTGATCGCGGTGACTTGCCTGACCGAGTCGATTCCCTATGTCGATGCGCAGCACCGGGTCGAGATTTCTCAGGTGGCGCCGGATTTTTGGCGGATGATCGCCCGCTATGGCTTCATGGAGCGGCCCGACATCCCCGCCCTGCTGGCTGAGGGAAAGCGGTGCGGCTGCACGCTTCCGCTCGATGACGTCACCTATGTCGTCGGACACGAAACGGTGGTGCGCCGCAGCGCGGGGCCGGCGATGCCGTCGTGGCAGGCGGTGATCTACGCCTTCATGGCACGCAATTCGGCAACCGTGGCTGGGTTCTTTCGCTTGCCGCGCGAGGGCGTGTTCGAGATCGGGCGAATCGTCGAGGTTTGAGGCGCGTGGCGATTCGGTGAAGGAAGGAAGGCCAGGGCTCCGCCCTGGACCCGCCAGGGGGCAGTGGCCCCCTGGACCCCGCACCTTAAGCATTTGTTTTGAGAGGGGGGTGAGGCGGTGAACCGGTTCGCCGCCTCACCCCCTCTCAAAACAAATGCCTAAAAGTAATGGGTTCCAAGGGGCCACTGCCCCTTGGCGGGTCCAGGGCGGAGCCCTGGCCTTCCTTCCTTCATCTGATTGCCCTGCGCCACATGCTGATCCCTGCGCCACACGCAAACGAAATCTTGATGCATCGTCTCCACCAACTCCGCCAAGCCCTTGCGGCGGCCTTGGAAAACGCCCAGAATCACGCATATAATACCGGCCAGACGGTAAATTATCGGTGGACCGGGTGAGGTCGTTGATGCGCTGTTGCGTGTCTGCGGGCGGGGGACTGCCCTGACAACGAAGGAGGGCGATATGGCGATCGGTGGTCGGCGGCTGGTTTTGGGTGGCTTGGCAACGATGTCGGCCGGTGCGGTCGGCTGGAAACTGGGATTCGGCCAGTCCAGCCCCGTCGCGGAGCCGGTGCCGACCGTCCCGAACGTGGCCGCCGTTGCGGTCATGCCATCGGCTGGCCCTGCCATGCAGCCGGCGCTTGCGCCGGCTGTTCCCGCCGCCGTGCCAACCGTTCCGGCGTCGGTTTCCGGCCTGCCGCCCTGGCGGCGCAACGCCATTCGCCCGCCCGCGGTCGATGGCCGCCCTGCCATCACCATTGTGATCGACGACCTTGGCGTGCTGCGTAATGGCACCGCCCGCGTGCTCGTGCTGCCCGGGCCGCTGACCTTGTCGTGGTTCCCGTTCGCGCCGCGCCTGATCGAGCAGGTGGCCGAGGGCGTGGGCCGGGGTCACGAAACCACGTTGCACATGCCGATGCAGGCGGGGCCGCACACCGAGGCGTCGGTCGGCCCCGATCCGCTGCGCGTCGACCTGCCGGCCGCGGTCAATCTGGCACGGCTGAAGGCGGCCATGGCCGCCGTGCCGGGCATCGTCGGGCTCAACAACCACATGGGCACGGTTGCCACCCGCGACGCGGCACTGATGGAACTGGTCGCGCAGGAAACCAAGTCGCAGGGGATGCTGTTCCTCGACAGCGTGGTGATCCCGCACAGCCAGGGCGTGCGGCGCTGCGACGCCGCCGGGGTGCCGACTGCCGCGCGCGACGAGTTCATCGACAACACCTCCAGCCCCGCCGATATCGCCAAGGCTTTGGCGGACATCGAGGCGCATGCGCGGCGGACCGGCCACTGCATCGCCATCGGCCACCCGCGGCCGCACACGCTCGACGCCCTGGAAGCCTGGCTGCCGACGCTGCACGGCAAGGGTTTCGCCCTCTGGCCGTTGTCGGCCACCGTCGCCTGGCGCAACGGGTTGCCGCTGGCGGCGTGAGCGCGGGGCGACTGCGTTTCCGCTGGTTCGGGATCATGCGGTGACCCCGACGGTCGAGGTCAGGATCCTCGATGAACGCATTCGTTCCTGGGGGCTGCCGCGCTATCAGAGCGCGATGGCGGCCGCGATCGACCTGTTCGCCTGCGTCGATGCGCCGCTTGTTCTGCCGCCGCAGTCGGCGGCCGAACTCGTGCCCTCCGGCATTGCGGTGTTCATTGGCGACCCGCTGATCGCGGCACTGATCGTGCCGCGCTCTGGCCTGGGGCACCGCAGCGGCCTGGTGATCGGCAATTTGGTCGGGGTGATCGATGCCGACTATACCGGGCCGGTCATGGTCAGCGTCTGGAACCGCAGCGCGCCGGGCTGCGAACCGGTGGTGATCCAACCCGGCGACCGCATTGCGCAAATGCTGTTCGTGCCGGTGGTTCGGCCGCATTTCGAGGTGGTCGGCGCGTTTTCCCGTGATACCGATCGCGGGGCTTCGGGGTTCGGATCGACAGGTTGAGTCATCGAACTGACATGACTGTTCCGCTGGCTGCGGCCCAGCGCTTGGGCTAACACGCGGAACCGCTTTCTCTTTCCCCTCCTCCCAGCCCGTGGACGCGCCGATGTCAAGCACTGCCACCCCGGCCGCGCTCTCCGGTCGTCGCCTGCCGAATGTGTGGGACATTGCCGCGCTATGCTGCGTGGTAGGGCTGCTGGTCGCCATGGCTGCCGCCGCGCGCGGCACGCTGGTGCCGCTGGACGCACTGGAAGCCACGCCGATCGATCTCGACCCCGGGCGGCTGCCGGAATATGCGGTGCGCACCACGCTGCGCATGTTCGCCGCCCTGTTCTGCTCGATCCTGTTCACCTTCACCTATGCGCCGCTGGCGGCGAAAAGCCGGCGGGCCGGGCTGCTGATGATCCCGGTGCTCGATATCCTGCAGTCGGTGCCGATCCTGGGCTTCCTGTCCTTTACCGTCGCCTTCTTCATGAGCCTGTTTCCCG
The DNA here is from genome assembly GCA_963714255.1 of uncultured Alphaproteobacteria bacterium. Classification (GTDB taxonomy): domain Bacteria; phylum Pseudomonadota; class Alphaproteobacteria; order Acetobacterales; family Acetobacteraceae; genus Rhodovastum. The sequence goes on along the minus strand of CAVQNU010000027.1, from coordinate 467,425 downwards.
GCCGGGTGCTGGGGCTGGAGCTGGCGGCGATCTTCGCTATTTTCACCAGCCAGGCCTGGAATATGGCGTTCAGCTTCTATCAGTCGCTGACCACCATCCCGTCCGATCTGGACGAGGCCACCAAGCTGTTCCGCCTGACCACCTGGCAGCGCTTCTGGCGGCTGGAGGTGCCGTTCGCCATGCCGGGGCTGGTGTGGAACACCATGCTGTCGATGTCGGCGGGCTGGTTCTTCGTGGTCGCCTCCGAGGCGATCACGCTGGGCGACAACACCTGGAAGCTGCCTGGCATCGGGTCTTACGTGGCCGCGGCACTGGAGGCGAAGGACATCACCGCGGTGTTCTGGGCGATCGGCGCCATGCTGCTGGTGATCCTGGCGTACGACCAACTGCTGTTCCGCCCGCTGGTCGCCTGGTCGGCCCGGTTTCGCTTCGAAACGACCGCCTCGGCCACCGCCGAGGACCCCTGGGTGCTGGCGCTGCTGCGGCGCACCCATGTGCTGCGGGTGACCGGCGATTGGGTCGAGCGCGGCTTCGGCCTGCTGACCGGCCTGCGCCTCGGCCGGCCGGCCGGCGTGGTGCGTCCACAAATGGTGTCTTCGCGCCTGGGCGATGCTTTCTTCGCCGTGGTGGTCGCGCTCGTGGTTGCCGCGGCGCTGCGGCAGGTGGTGGACTACGTTGCCGCCACGCTCGCCTGGTCGGACCTGGAGGAGGCGCTGCTGCTCGGTTCCATCACGCTGCTGCGCGTGGTCGTGCTGATGGCGCTGGCCTCGCTGGTGTGGGTGCCGGTGGGGGTGTGGCTCGGACTGCGGCCGGCCTGGGCGCGGCGGGTGCAGCCGCTGGCGCAGTTTCTGGCGGCGTTCCCGGCCAATTTGCTGTTTCCGCCCTTCGTGGTGCTGATCGTGCGGTTCGGCCTGAACCAGGACGTGTTCCTCACCCCGCTGATGGTGCTGGGCACGCAATGGTACATCCTGTTCAACGTCATTGCCGGCGCTGCCGCCTTTCCCGGCGACCTGAAGGAAGTGGCGAGCAATTTCCGCGTCGGCGGCCTGCTGTGGTGGCGGCGGGTGATCATTCCGGGCATCCTGCCGTATTACGTCACCGGCGCGATCACCGCTTCGGGTGGATCTTGGAATGCCGCCATCGTTGCGGAAGTGGCATCCTGGGGCAACACGAAGCTGGCGGCGCACGGCCTGGGCGCCTACATCGCGCAGGCCACCGATGCCGGCGATTTTCACCGCATCGTGCTCGGCGTGGTGGTGATGTCGCTTTATGTCGTGGTGTTCAACCGGCTGCTGTGGCGGCCGCTTTATGCCTACGCCAGCCGCCGCGCGACGCTCGGCTGAGGGAGGAAATGCCGATGGACGCGATCGCCGCCGAGGCGCTGCTGCAGGTGCGCGCCTGCCGGCAGGCCTATCACAAGGACAGCAGCGCCGATCTGGTGGTGCTGGACGATGTGAATCTGAGTCTGCAAAGCGGAGAGATCGTCGGGTTGCTCGGCCGCTCCGGCTCGGGCAAATCGACCTTGCTGCGTATCGTCTCCGGCCTGTTGGCGCCGACTGCCGGCGAGGTGATCTGGCGCGGCCAGGCGGTGCGCGGTCCGGCGCCCGGCATCGCCATGGTGTTTCAGAGTTTCGCGCTGTTTCCCTGGCTGACGGTGCAGGAGAACGTTGAACTCGGGCTGGAGGCGCAGGGCGTGCCGCGCGCCGAGCGCGAGCAGCGGGCCGAGGCGGCGATCGACCTGATCGGCCTGGGTGGCTACGAGAGCGCCTATCCGAAGGAACTTTCCGGCGGCATGCGCCAGCGCGTCGGCCTGGCGCGCGCGCTGGTGGTGCATCCCGACCTGCTGCTGATGGACGAGCCGTTCAGCGCGCTCGATGTGCTGACCGCCGAGACGCTGCGCACCGACCTGATCGATTTGTGGATGGAGCGCCGCCTGCCGGTGAAGTCCATCCTGATCGTGACCCACAATATCGAGGAGGCGGTGCTGCTGTGCGACCGTGTCCTGGTGTTCGCCTCCAACCCCGGGCGGGTGGCGCAGGAGATCCGGGTGCCGTTCGCGCATCCGCGCAACCGGCTAGAGCCCGCGTTCCGGCAACTGGTGGACGAAATCTATGCGGTGATGACGCGCCGGGTGCCGGCGCCCGCACCGGCACCGGTGGCGCCCGCCGATGCGCCGTTCGCCGCCAGGCTGCACCATGTTTCCACCAACCTGCTGGCCGGGCTGATGGAGGCGCTGGCCGGCCCGCCCTATGATGGGCGGGCCGACCTGCCGGCGCTGGCCGCGTCGTTGCAACTGGAAGCCGATGAGTTGCTGCCGCTCGGCGAGACGCTGCAACTGCTGCACTTCGCCGAATTGGAGGAGGGCGACATCCGGCTGACCGAGACCGGCCGGCAGTATGTCCATTCCGACACCGAGGACCGCAAGAAGCTGTTCGCCGCCGCGCTGCTGGCGCATGTGAAGCTCGCCGCCGCGATCCGCCGCACGTTGGACGAGCGCTGGAACCACCGCGCTTCGGCGGTGCGTTTCCGCGACGAGCTGGAAGACCACATGTCGCCCGACTACGCCGAGGAGACGCTGCGCGCCATCATCGCCTGGGGCCGCTACGGCGAGTTGTACAGCTTCGACGAGGAAGCGCAGCAATTCAGCCTGGAAGACATCGAGACGCCAGAATAGATTCTTAAGGAATGGGGTCCAGGGGCCTCTCGGCCCTTGGCGGGTCCAGGGCAGAGCCCTGGCCTTGCTTCCTTTGGCAGGAGTTCCGCCATGCCGCAGCCCGATCATATCTCCGCCCTGGGCGTGCCCGATCCAGCGGCGCTGGACGCGGATTTGCAGGCGATCTGGGCGAAATGCGTGGAGAAACTCGGCTTTGTGCCGAATGTTTACAGCGCCTACAGCCTGAAGCCGCAGCGGCTGCGCAATTTCATGCAGACCTATAACGAAATCATGCTGGCGCCATCCGGGCTTTCGAAGCTGGAGCGTGAGATGATCGCGGTGGTCGTTTCCAGTGCCAACCGGTGTTACTACTGTCTGGTCGCGCATGGCGCGGCGGTGCGCACGCTGTCGGGCGACGCCGAGCTTGGCGAGATGCTGGCGTTCAACTACCGGGTGGCGAAGCTGCCGGCGCGCCAGCGGGCCATGCTGGATTTCGTCCATAAGCTGACGGTGGCGCTGCACGAGGTCGATGACGCCGACCGCGCGGCGTTGCGCGGGCATGGGTTTTCCAATGAGGATATTTTCGACATCGCCGAGACGGCGGCGTTTTTTAACCTGTCGAACCGGATGGCGGCGGCGACGGATATGATGCCGAACCCGGAATATCATCGCGCCGGGCGCGTCGCGCCGGTGGCGAAAGGTTCGGAGGGGACGGGCGACAAGGATAAGTGAGCGTCAAACGACATCACCCCGGCTACGGCTCGCTCAGCAGCGCGTCGAGCGTCACCGGGCAGATGGGAGGCACCGGCAGCGGCGATTGGCCGTCGATGGTGTCCGGCAGGACTTGCAATGCCTTGGCGTAGAGATCGGCGATGTCGAGCTTTTGCCGCATAGAGGGCGCGAACGCCTCGGCGGCGTCCAGGCGGAACCGTCGTGCCTCGGCCCGCCAGTGCGGCACATCGCGGCACTGCGGCCACGCCGCGGCCTTCAGGTCATGCGCCATAGCCTGGATCAGCAGCGAGCGAACGGCACTGAGCTGGCTGCGCCCCACGCTCTCGATCTCCTCGGCGATATTTTCCCAATCCAGGGCGGCGTCGTTCGCCAGTTCCCCGGCGGCGCGGCGCCTCAGCAGTGCGGCCTGCTGCTGGGACCACGACAGGATGTCCGTGTCGTATGCGCTCATGGTCTGCCCCCGGCTGTTTCCGTACCCATGATATAGGCAGGAAGCAAGGCCAGTGCTCCTCAGCCAGGGTTCCGAGGGCGTCAGCCCGGTGGGGTCCAGGGGCAAAGCCCGTCGCGCGAAAGCCCGCTGCTCTAAGGCGAGGTCCGGGGCAGCGCCCCGGCGCGCCCGATCCCGTGATACGCAAAGCCCGCCGCAATCATCGCCGCCGGGTCATATACATTGCGCAGATCGACCAGCACATTCCCCCGCATCGCCGCCTTCAGCCGCTCGGGCGAGAGCGCGCGGAACTCGTTCCACTCGGTCACCACCACCAGCACATCCGCGCCGGTCGCCGCATCCATGGCGTCGCGGCAATAGCGCACGGCTGTCCGGCAGCAGCGGCCTTGCCTGCGCCATGCCCTCGGGATCGAACGCCTGCACCACCGCGCCATCCTCGACCAGCCGGGAGACGATGGGCAGCGAGGGCGAATCGCGCATGTCGTCGGTTTCGGGTTTGAAGGTCAGGCCCAGCACGCCGACCGTGCGCCCGCGCACCGAGCCGCCCGCGGCGGCGATGATGCGCATCGCCATGCCCGCCTTGCGGGCGTCGTTCACCGCCACCACCGCCTCGATCAGGCGCGAAGGCGCGCCCGCGTCCTGGGCGATGCGCACCAGCGCCAGCGTGTCCTTGGGGAAGCACGAGCCGCCGAAGCCGGGGCCGGGATGCAGGAACTTGCGCCCGATCCGCCCGTCCAGCCCGATGCCGCGCGCCACGTCGTGCACGTCGGCGCCGACATGCTCGCACAGATCGGCCATTTCGTTGATGAAGGTCACTTTTGCCGCCAGGAAGGCGTTGGCGGCGTATTTGGTGAGTTCGGCGGTCTCGATGGCGGTGAACAGGATCGGCGCTTCGATCAGGTATAACGGCCGGTATAGCCGCTGCATGACCTCGCGCGCCCGTTCCGTCTCGGCGCCGATGACCACGCGGTCGGGCCGCATGAAATCGCCAATGGCACTGCCTTCGCGCAGGAATTCGGGGTTGGAGGCGACATCGAATTCCAGGTCCGGCCGCGCCTCGCGGATGATTTCGGCGATCCGCCGTCCGGTGCCGACCGGCACGGTCGATTTGGTCACGATCACCGCATAGCCGGCCAGCGCGCGCGCCACCTGCGCGGCGGCGGCGTAAACATAAGTCAGGTCGGCGTGGCCGTCGCCGCGCCGCGAGGGGGTGCCGACGGCGATGAACACGGCCTCGGCGCCGGCAACCGCGGCGGCGATGTCGTTGCCGAACGACAGCCGCCCGGCGGCGACGTTCTCGGCGACCAGCCGGTCCAGCCCGGGTTCGAAGATCGGCATGCGGCCTTGCTGCAGCGCCGCCAGCTTGGCTGGGTCAACCTCCACCACCGCCACGTCGTTGCCGAATTCCGCCAGGCAGGCACCCGAGACCAGGCCCACATAGCCGCCGCCGATCATCGCGATATGCAAGACTTCTCTCCCGCGCTGTCAGACCCCGCGCTGTCAGACCCCGCGCTGTCAGACCCCGCGCTGTCAGACCCCGCGCTGTCAGACATTGAAGCGGAACAGCAATACGTCGCCGTCCCGCACGACGTACTCCTTGCCTTCCACCCGCATCCGGCCGGCCTCCTTGGCGCCTTGTTCGCCGTTGCCGGCAACATAGTCAGGGAAGCCGATGGTTTCGCAAGCAATAAAGCCACGCTCGAAATCATTGTGAATGACCGCGGCCGCCTGCGGCGCGCGGGTGCCGCGCACGATGGTCCAGGCGCGCGCCTCCTTCGGCCCGACGGTGAAATAGGTGATCAGCCCGAGCAGGCCGTAGCCGGCGCGGATGACGCGATCGAGGCCGCTATCGTGCAGCCCGAGCCCTTCCAGGAATTCGCCGCGATCGGCCTCGGCCAGTTGCGCGACCTCCGCCTCGATGGCGGCGGAGACGATCACCGCGCGCGCCCCCTCGGCGGCGGCGCGCTCGGCCACCCGGGCGGAATGCGCGTTGCCGGTGGCGGCCGCGGCTTCCTCGACGTTGCACACGTACAGCACCGGCTTGGAGGTCAGCAGTTGCAGCCGCTTGGCGGCTTCCGCGTCGGCGGGCGCGATCGCGGTGCGGGCGGGGCGGCCTTCCTGCAAGGCGGCGACGATCGGCTCCATCAGCGCGACCTGGGCGAGGCTTTCCTTGTCGCCGCCGCGGGATTTCTTCTGCGCCGCGAGCAGCCGCTTCTCCAGGCTGTCCAGGTCGGCCAGCATCAGCTCGGTCTCGACCGTTTCGGCATCGCGGACCGGATCGACGCTGCCTTCCACATGGGTGACGTTGCCATCCTCGAAGCAGCGCAGCACATGGACGATGGCGTCCACCTCGCGGATATTGGCGAGGAACTGGTTGCCGAGTCCCTCGCCCTTGCTGGCGCCGCGCACCAGGCCGGCGATGTCGACGAACTCCAGGCTGGTTGGCACGGTCTTGGCCGATTTGCCGATGCGCGCCAGGGTGTCCAGGCGCGGATCGGGCACGGCGACCCGGCCGACATTCGGCTCGATGGTGCAAAACGGGTAGTTGGCCGCCTGCGCCGCGGCGGTCGCGGTCAGGGCGTTGAACAGCGTGCTCTTGCCCACGTTGGGCAGGCCGACGATGCCGCAATTGAAGCCCATCTACGCTACGTCCTGGGTGAGTAACGCCACGCGCGTCATGAATTCCTCCGGTTTCCCCGCGGACAGCAGGGGCGCGGCGTCGGCCACCGCGTCCAGCGTTGCGACCAGCAGCGGCACCTCGACCTTGGCAAAATCGCCCAGCACGTGCCCGGTCACGCGTTCCTTCGCGCCGGGATGGCCGATGCCCAGGCGCACCCGCCAGTACTCATTGCTGCCCAGCATGCGGTCCATGCTGCGCAGCCCGTTGTGCCCCGCCGCCCCGCCGCCGCGCTTGACCCGCACCTTGCCCGGCACCAGGTCGAGTTCGTCGTGAAAGGCGGTGATGTCCGCCGGCGCCAGTTTGAAGAACGCCGCCGCCGCCTGCACGCTCTCGCCCGAGGCGTTCATGTAGGTCAGCGGCTTCAGGCCGAGCACCCGCACGCCGCCGACGCTGCCCTCGGCCACCAGCCCCTTGAAGCGCTGCCGCCACGGGGAGAACCCGTGGCGGCTGGCGATGACGTCCAGCGCCATGAAGCCGATATTGTGGCGCTGCCGGGCCATGCCCGGCTCCGGATTGCCGAGGCCGACCCAGAGCAGCACGGCACGAACCCGCCTACTTCTTGGTGGGCGCCTTGGCCGGGGCCTTTGCCGGCGCCGCGCCCTTAGCGGGAGCCGCTGCCTTTGCCGGCGCCGCCTTGGCCGGCGCCGCACCCTTGGCGGGTGTCGCGGCGGGCGCCGCCGCGCCCTCGGCCGGTGCCGCTTCGGTGATCTTGGTGGGCGAGGCCACGGTGGCGATGACGAAATCGCGGTCGGTGATGGTCGGGCGGATGCCCTCGGTGCCCTTCAGGTCGGACCAGCGGACATTGTTGTTGATGTCCAGCCCGCCGAGATCGGCATCGAAATGCGCCGGCGCGTTGTCCGGATCGCAAAAGCAGTCGACCGCGTGGCGCACGACGTTCAGCACGCCGCCGCGCTTCAGACCGGGGCTGGTTGCCTCGTTGAGGAACTGCACCGTCACCGCCACGCGCACCTTCTCGCCGGGGGCGAGGCGCTGGAAATCGACGTGCTCCACCGCGTCGGTCAGCGGGTTGAACTGCACGTCGCGGATCAGCGCGCGGGTGGACTCGCTGCCGAGCCTCACGTCATAGAGGCGCGAGCGCCAGCCGGCGCGGTTGATTTCGCGCAGCACGCTGCGCGGCTCGAGGGCGATAAGGGTCGGTGGCTGATGGGCACCGTAGATGACGGCGGGCACGCGGCCCTGCCTCCGGGTCGCGCGTGCTGCCCCCTTACCTGCACGCTCGCGCGCCTCGGCCTCCAGCGTCGTGAAACTGGCCATGGTTCGCTCCTGAAAATGCAAGCGCCGGCCTCCAGGGGTGCCGGCGCGGCGGGGGGTGTAGCAACAACACGGCGCGGGCGCAAATTGCTTGACCGTGACGCAGGAATGCGCCTCCGTTCCGTTCCATGGATGACATTCTCGGTTTGCTTGGTCTCGCGGCGCTGATCGGATTCGGGGGCTGGGTGCTGGGCGTCGTGGCGTTCTTCCGCGTCGATCGGGCACGGGCCGAGATCGCGGCGCTGCGCCGGCAACTGGCTGTCATCACGGGCGAGGCCACGGCCGGATCGGGGCAAGCCGCGCCGGAAGCCTGGGCGCCGCCCCCGGCTTCGCAGCCTTGGCGCGCCCAGGCACCCGAAGCCGGGCCGTCCGGTGCGGCGCTGCCGGCGGAATCGGCCCCGGTCCCGGTCCACGCGCCGGACGAGCCGCCGCCGCGGCCGCCGCGCGACCTGGAGGCGATGCTCACCCAGCGCTGGGGCCTTTGGCTGGGGGCGGCGGCGCTGCTGCTGTCCGGCGTGTTCCTGATCCGCTACGCCGTCGAGAACGCGCTGATCGGCCCGGCCGCCCGCTGCGCCGCCGCGGGGCTGCTCGGGGTCGCGTTGCTGGCCGGTGCGGAATGGCTGCAACGCCGGCCGCTTGCCGGCGGCGCGCCCGCCGCCCTTGCCGCTGGCGGCATCGCGGTGCTGTTCGGGGCCGCCTACGGGGCCGGCGTACTCTATGTTCTGGTGCCGCCGGCGATCGGCTTCGCGTTGCTGGCGGCGGCGGCGAGCGCCGGCCTGCTGGCCTCGCTGCGCTATGGCCAGTTGACCGCCGCGGTCGGCGTGGCCGGCGCTTTCGCAACGCCGCTGCTGATTGCCACCGCCGACCCTTCGGCGCCGGCTTTTTTTGCCTACCTGCTGGCGGTCACCGCCGCCGCGCTGGCGGTGATGCGCTATGCGGCCTGGACCTGGCTCGGCTGGGCGGCCACCGCCGCGGGCGCTGCTTATGTGATGCTGTTCGCGGCCAACATGCCGCAGCCCGACGCGTGGTCGGCGGCCCTGTTTGTGCCGGCCGCCGCGGCCCTCAACCTGGCGCTGCTGCCGCCGCAGGCGCTCGACCATCCGGTTGGCCTGCGGCTGAGCTGGGTTCCCTTCGGGGTGCTCGGGCTCGCCGGGCTGGTGCTGGAAGCCGCCGCGGACACCGGCGCCGCGCCCGCGGGGGTGCTGCTGCTTGCGCCGCTGGCGGTGTGGAAGGGCTGGGCCGAGCCGCGGCTGGACCGGCTGCCCTGGCTCGCCGCGCTGCTGTTCCTGTTTGCCCTGCTGCTCTGGGCACTGCCGGACTGGCAGCCGACCGGCGAGGCGATCACCATCGAGGGCGTGGTCCAGGCGGTGCTGCCCGGCGCCTGGGCCCCCGCGGTTATCGTGCCGCTGCTGCTGACGGCTGCCGGCATGGCGGGGTTCTTCGCCGCCGCCGGCCTGCTGCTGGAGACGCGGATGGCGCGGCCGCTGCCCTGGGCGGCGCTCGCTGCCGCGGTGCCGGTGCTGACGCTGCTGGTTACCTACATCCAGGTCGACCGTTTCCAGCGGGATGCCGCCTGGGCGCTGGTGGCGGCGGGGCTCGCCGCCGGGCTGGCGCTGGCCACCTGGCGGGCGCGGCGGGCGGGCAGCCTGGCGCGCGCCGGCACCCATGCGGCCGGCGCCGCGGCGGCGCTGGCGCTCGGCTGCGCGATGGTATTGCACGACCAGTGGCTCACCCTGGCGGTGGCGCTGTTCCTGCCGCCGCTGGCGGTCATCGAGGCGCGCGCCGACCTGCCGCCGCTGCGGCTGGTGGCGCAGGTCGCTGCCGCCATCGTGCTGGTGCGTCTGTTGTTGAATGTGTGGGTGCTCGACTACGCCTTCGGCACCACGCCGGTCGTCAACGGGCTGCTGCTGGCCTATGGCGTGCCGGCCGCCGCGTTTTTTCTCGCGGCAAGGCTGTTCCGCAGGCGGGCCGACGACCGGACGGTGGCGCTGCTGGAAGCCGGCGCGCTCGCCTTCACCGCGGTGCTGGTGGCGCTGGAGATCCGGCACGGCCTCGCCGGCGGCGCGCTGGATGCCATGCTCGGCTTCCGGGAGGTGACGTTGCAGGTGGCGGCGCTGGCGGTGGAGGCCAGCCTGCTGCAATTCGTCCGGCACCGTCCGGTGCTGCAAGCGGCCTCCCGCCTGCTCGGTGGGGCGGCGCTGTTCGGCGGCGCCGGTCTGCTCATTTGCAACCCGGCTTTCGTGGATGTCGATGCCGGCTGGACGTTGCTCATCGCCGGCTATGCCGTGCCGGCGGTGCTCGCCGGGCTGGCCCTGCGGTTCCAGCCGGCGCCGGCCGACCGGAAGAAACTCGGCTTCTACGCGGTGCTGGCCGGGTTCGTCGGCCTCGGCCTCGGCATCCGACTGACGTTTCATCCCGACGGCATGGCGCTGGACGCCGAACCGGTCGCGGATGGCGAACTATGGGCCTATTCCGGCGCCTGGATGCTGTACGGCGCCGTGCTGATGGCGATGGGCATTTTCCGGGCCGACCGGGTGCTGCGGCTGGCGGCGCTTTCCATCATCGGTCTTGTCACCGGCAAGGTGTTCCTGATCGACATGGCGGACCTGGCCGGATTGTGGCGGGTGCTGTCGTTCCTGGGCCTGGGACTGGCGCTGATTGCCCTCGGGGCGGTCTACCGCCGCTTCGTGATCACCCCCCCGCCGCCACCAGCGGGGTGAGGGTCCAGGGCGGTCCGGGGGCGCAGAAGATCGGCACGCCGTTCTGGGTGCGCTGGGTCGATGCCAGCCCCATTTCCGCCCGCAGCGTGCGGAACACCCCGCCATGCGCCACCACCAGCACAGGCGCCGGCCGCGCCAGCGCCCGGTTGACCGCCGCAACCGCGCGGGCGCGCAGGGTGGCGAAATTCTCGCCGCCCTCGGGCGTAAGCTGTCCGGCCGCCCAGTCGGCGAACCACGCGCCCAATGGCTGCCCTTCGTGCACGCCGAAGGCCGCTTCGCGCAGCCCGTCGTCGAACGCGATTGGCAGGCCCAGGGCCTCGGCGACGATTTCCGCCGTCACCCGCGTGCGCGACAGCGGCGAGGCGACCAGCGAGGCGATGCCGCGATGGCGCAGCAGGTCCGCCGCCGCGCGGGCCTGGGCGAAGCCGGTCGGGTTCAGCGGCACATCGACGTTGCCTTGCGACAGGCCTTGCGCGTTCCAGTCGGTCTCGCCGTGGCGGAGGAACCAGAAGGCCCGGGCGGCGAGCCCGGTTGCCGGCGCGCTCAGGCGAAGCCGTCCTTCTGCAAAACATGGATGCCGACAGAGCAACTGCCCGGCGTATCGCAAACTGTGTTCATCATCCCTCCTGAACGGGTAGGCCCGCCCAGAATGGAGTGGCGAAGGTGGATCGGCCAGGGGCGTTTCTTAAGGAATGGGGTCCAGGGGGCCACCGCCCCCTGGCGGGTCCAGGGCAGCGCCCTGGCCTTGCTTTTAGCTTATTGATCAATCAAACAAAGAACTAACCGAGCTCTCGTCGTTAATGCGCCGCATCGCCTCGGCGAGCAGCGGCGCGATGGTGATCTGGCGGATATTGCTGGCCAGCCGCACCGCCTCGGTCGCCAGGATGCTGTCGGTGATGGTCATCATTTCAATGGGCGAGGAGGCGATGCGCGCCACCGCCCCGCCGGACAGCACCCCGTGCGTCACATAGACGCTGGCCGAACGCGCGCCCTCCTTGATCAGCGCCGCCGCCGCATTGCACAGCGTGCCGCCGGAGTTGACGATGTTGTCGATGATGATGCAGTCGCGCCCGGCCACGTCGCCGATCACGTTCATCACTTCCGACACGCCGGCGCGTTCGCGCCGCTTGTCGATGATCGCCAGGTCGCAGTTCAGCCGCGTCGCGATGGCGCGCGCGCGCACCACCCCGCCCACGTCGGGCGAGACGATCATCAGGTCGCGGCCCTGGTAGCGTTCCTGGATGTCGCGGCTGAACAGCGGCGCTGCGTGCAGATTGTCCACCGGGATGTCGAAGAAGCCCTGGATCTGGCCGGCATGCAGATCCATGGTCAGCACCCGGTGCGCGCCCGCCTGGGTGATCAGGTTGGCCACTAGTTTGGCGCTGATCGGCGTTCGCGGCCCCGATTTGCGGTCCTGCCGCGCATAGCCGAAATACGGGATCACCGCCGTGACCCGCCGCGCCGAGGCGCGCCGCAAAGCGTCGTGGGTGATCAGCAGTTCCATCAGGTTGTCGTTCGCCGGATACGACGTTGACTGGATGATGAACACGTCCTCGCCGCGGATGTTCTCGTGGATCTCCACGAACACTTCCATGTCCGCGAAGCGGCGGACTGACGCCCGCGTCAGCGGCAGATTGAGCGAGGCGGCCACGGCTTCGGCCAGCGGCCGATTGCTGTTGCAGGCGACGATCTTCATCGGCTCCGTTCCCGGCAGGCGGCCCCAGGTGATGCTGGTCAGACGCTTTGTCAGACGCTTTGTTGCCGCCGTTGTCGCATCCGCCGCGCGACGGTGGCGCGCGGCTTCTAGCAACGCCGTGCGGCGGTGTCCATGAAGCGCATGACGGTTCCGCGACGCCCGTCGCCGCGGCGGCGCCTGGCGCGGCATTGCCGGCGCCGGTGGCGCCCTTCGGCGGCGGCGCCCCGTGCCGCAGCCCGGACTGGCTCAGGATGACGTTGCGAATGCCGGCCGCCGCCTCCTGCACCACCACCACCGCCACGTCGCCCCAGTAGTGGTCCAGCGAGCCGGCCTGCACCTCGTTCAGTTGCACCACCTTGCCGCGCTCCTGGCCCTGGGCATCGTCCAGGCGCCACTGGATTTCCACCCGCATCATGTTGCCGGCGGTGCGCTCGGTGGCGACCTGCCCGACCAGCACGAAATCGGCGCCGGCCGGGTTGTCCTGCAGCACCGGGCCGAGGCTGGGAAGCTGGCTGTTGATCTGCCGTGTCAGCGCGGCGTCGCCGTCGCCCGGGGCGCCGTGCACGCCTTTGAAGAACACCCGCGCCGGCCGGTTCGTCAGGCTGGTCGGATCGCTTTGCCGCCGCGCCGCCTCGATGCTGCTGAGCAGCGAGGCGATATTGGGGGCGGCGGCCTCGGCCACGCGCTGCAACGTCTGCGGCGCGCCCTCGGCCCAGGCGGCGCTGGGAACGGGGGCTCCTTGGGAGGCGCCCTGGTCCTCGCCGGCCGGGTTCTGCACGGTGAACACCGGCACCACGTCGGTGCCATGCGTCTCGGCGCTGGTCACCAGGCGCCAGTCGCCGTCGCGCGGCGGTTCGGCCACCGCGGGCACTTCCTGCGCCTGCAAGGCGGTGGCCAACGCCGATGCCAGGCCGCCGCTCGCGGCATCCGGCAGCAGTGCCGCGGTGGGCGCCGGCACCGCCAGCCGCGCCGGCGGCGGTTGCGCCAGCCGGCGGGCGGTGGCGCCGGGATTGCCCTGGAACGGGTGCGGCAGGTCGCCGCAGCCGGCCAGCAGCGCCGGCAGCAGCAGGATAAGAACTCTAAAGAGAGAAGGCACAGCAGGCCAGAACGGTCAGCAGGGTCAGCACGATCAGCATCCAGATATAGGGCATGGCAAACAGCCTGAAGCACGGTTGCGGCGAGCGTGCCAGCAACACGACACCGACAGGCCTGCTCAGCGCAAGTTCATTCCGGTCGCGCTTATAGAACGACGGCCGAAATCTGGTGCCCGATCGGCCCGCCATCGGTCAACGTGCGGCGGCGATGGCTGAAGAACCGCGCCGGATCGGTCAGCGTGTCCGCACCCAGCCACGCCGCCTGGGCGACCCCGGCCGCAAGAAGGCGTGCCGTGCAATAGCCGGGCAAATCGAACTGCCAGTGGCCGGGACGCGCGCCGGCCGCGAAAAAACCAGCGTCCGCCGGGTCGCGCGCCAGCACCGCGCCGTGCAGATCGGCGCCGACCTCATACGAATCCTGGGAAATACAGGGTCCGACGGCGGCGACCACGCGGGAAGGATCGGCGCCCAGCCGCGCCATGGCGGCCAGCGTCGCCTCCAGAATGCCGGCAACAGCGCCGCGCCAGCCGGCATGGGCGGCACCGATCACCCCCGCCTCGCGATCGGCGAACAACACCGGCGCGCAATCGGCGGTGACGATGCCGAGCACGATGCCGGGACGGTCCGTCACGATGGCATCGGCATGCGGCCCGGCACCCGCCGCCCACGGTGCCTCGACCGCCACCGCAACGGTGCCATGCACCTGGAACAGCCCGACCAGCGAGGGCAGGGGCGCACCGAGCGCCGCCGCCACCCTGGCCCGGTTCTCCATCACCGAGTTGCGGTTGTCGCGGCCGGACAGACTGCAGTTCAGACTGGCGAACGGACCCTCCGACACGCCGCCTTGGCGGGTGAAGAAACCGTGCCTTACGCCTAGCCAGTCGGCTTTCAGGGACTCAGGAACCACCGGGGTTTCGGTCATGGGCCTCCTCGAAGAAAGACAAGGCCAGGGCTCTGCCCTGGACCCGCAAGGGGGCAGTGGCCCCCTTGACCCCACTACTTAAGGGGCGAATCCGGGTAGTTCAGGTAACCCAGGGTGGCAAAGCGCCAGCGCCTTGAACAGCCGGCCCATGGCATGCGGTTCGGTCAGCCTCCTTGTGGCCTCCATCAGCGCCGCCGCGCGGGCCGGATTCTGGCCGCGCGCGAGAGCGTCCATACGTTGCGGCAGACCCAGCCGGGCCAGGAAAATACCCTGCGGCACCGGACCCTGCGCTGCCGCCCCGGATGCCCGCGCCGCCGCGGCGATGGCGGAAAAATCCACATGCGCCGTCAGGTCGGCCTCGCCCGCGGCGGCGAGCGGATCGGCAGGCGCCCGGCCGCGCAGCGCCTGCAGGCTGTCGCCGGGGCCGGGCCGCTCCGGGCCATAGTCGATGAACAGCGCCGCCCCGCCGGTGCGCGCCAGCCGCGCGCCGAGCCCGGCCGCCACCTCCCGCGCCGCCTCGCCCAGCTCCACCACCTCGCCCTCGGCCGCCGCAAGCCCGGGCGCCGCGGCCGACAACTCGACGAAGCGGCCTTCCGCCACATGACGTTCGGTCCAGCCGGCGCCGCGGCGGACGAACTGGCGAACCGGCAACGCATCGAGGAACTCATTGGCCAACAGCAGCAGCGGACCCGCCGGCAGATCGGCAATGCGGTCGTGCCAGACCGCGCCAGGCAGCCGCCCGGCCTGCAGCGCACGCAGCCGCGGCGAGGTCTCGACCAGATGCAGCCGCAGGGCGGCGCGGAAGTCCGGGGCGGCGCGGGCAATCGCGCGCAGGGCGTCAGCCATCAGCGTGCCGCGCCCCGGACCGGCCTCCGCCAGGATCACCGGATCGGGCTCGCCCATCATCCGCCACACGACCGCCGCCCAGAGCCCCAGCACCTCGCCGAATCCCTGGGCGATCTCGGGGGCGGTGGTGAAGTCGGCATAGGGATCGCGGTTTGCGTAATAGGCGGCGTTGGTCCGCGCCATGAACGCGTCCAGCCGCTCCATCACACCGGACGCGAAACCGGCCGCGCGCGCACGACCAGCCAGATGCCGGCCAGCACCATCGGGGCGGACAGCAACTGGCCCATGGTGGCACCGGCGAACAGGAAGCCCAGGAACGGATCGGGCTGGCGGAAGAACTCGCCGGTAATGCGGGCGATGCCGTAGCCCAGCAGGAACACCCCGGTCAGCAGGCCGAACCGCGCCCGCAGCGATTCGCGCTGCCCCAGCACCACCATCACCGTCAGCAGCACCGCCCCTTCCAGCAGCGCCTGATAGAGCTGGCTCGGGTGGCGCGCCACCGGCCCGCCGGTGGGGAAGATCATCGCCCAGGGCAGCCAGTCCGGCGCCGCCCGCCCCCACAGCTCGCCATTGATGAAATTGGCGATGCGCCCGAGCCCGAGCCCGAGCGGTGCCACAATGGCGATGCGGTCGGCAAAGCCGAGCACCGGAATGCCCTGGCGGCGGCAGAACCAGATCGTCGCGATCGCCACCCCCAGGAAACCGCCGTGGAAGCTCATGCCGCCCTGCCAGACCTCCAGGATCTGCCAGGGCGCGGCCAGGAACCGGCTGGGCTGGTAGAACAACACGTAGCCGAGCCGCCCGCCGAGCACGACACCCAGCGTCGCCCAGCTCAGGAACTCGTCCACCTGCTCGGGGCTCGCCACCGCCGGCGCCCGCACCACCAGCGCGCGCATCAGGCGCCAGCCAATCACCAGGCCGGTGATATAGGCCAGCGCATACCATCGGATGGAAAGCGGTCCGACCTGGAGCAGCACCGGGTCGAACTGCGGAAACAGCAGGACAGGGATCACGTCCGGCTCATCGGTAGGGATCAGGCGTGGCGAGGATATCCTGCACGTAGCGGCGCACGCCTTCCTCCAATGGTGTGAACGGTGCGGTATAACCGGCGGCGCGCAGCCGGTGCATCGGTGCCTCGGTGAAGGATTGGTACTGGCCGTGCAGCGCCGCCGGCATATCGATGAACTCCACCTCGTCGGGTGCCCCCGCCGCGGCGCACACCGCGCGCGCCAGGTCGCGGTAGCTGCGTGCCTGTCCGGTGCCGAGGTTGAACAGCCCGTTCACCCTCGGCGTCTCCAGCAGCCACAGCATGACGTTGACCACGTTGCCGACCCAGATAAAGTCCCGCCGCTGTTCGCCGTCTGCGATCTCCGGCCGGTCGGAGCGGAACAGGCGTGGCGCCAGGCCGGCGGCGACCTCGTCGTATTTCACCTTCACCACCGAGACCATCTTGCCCTTATGGTACTCGTTGGGTCCGTAGACGTTGAAGAATTTCAGCCCCGCCCATTGCGGCGGCCGCAGCCGCCCAGGCGCCAGCAGCCGCGCCACCTCCAGGTCGAACGCCTGCTTGGACCAGCCATACAGGTTCAATGGCCGCAGCCCGGACAAGGCGGTGATGTCGTCCTCGAAGCCAGCCGAGCCGTCGCCATAGGTCGCGGCGGACGAGGCGTAGACCAGCCGCACCCGCCGCTGCGCGCACCAGTGCCACAGCGTCAGCGGCAGTTCGACATTGCTGGCCCAGACCAGGTTGCCGTCGGTCGCCGTCGTTTCGGTGATCGCACCGAGGTGGAACACCATCTCCACCGGCGGGTGCAGGTCGAGGAACCGTTGCAGATCCTCGGGCGGCAGCAGCCGGGCAGGGGGGTGGCTGGCCAGATTGCGCCATTTCTCGCCCGCGCCGAGCCGGTCCACCACCACCGTCTCGTGGCCGCGGCGGACCAGGGCTGCGTGCAGATTGGAGCCGATGAATCCGGCCCCGCCAGTGACCAATATCATGCGGACACGATATACGGGTCCACGGCGGCGGGCGGAAGCGCCCGGGCGCCGCAGACCGACAGGAGGTGGCAATGGCCGAACGACCCCGTTTCTTCGACGACCTCGCCGGCGTGGCCGGCGGTGCCATTTCGGCGCTGACCGGCCTGCGCGACGAGGCCGAATCGGTGGCGCGCGCCCGTATCGAGGATGCGATCCGCAAGCTCGACCTGGTCAAGCGCGACGAGCTCGACGCTGCCCTGGACCTGGCCGCGAATGCGCGCGCCGGCCAGGAGGTGGCCGAGGCGAAGCTGGACGAGGCGTTGGCCAGGCTGGCGGCGCTGGAGGCCAGGGTGGCCGCGCTGGAGGCACCTTCCGCCGCCGGACCGGTCGGCGGCGGGCCAGGGATGATTGCCTGACCGCGGGTTTTGTCGTGCGCTGCAACATGAAGTGAGGCGTGAACTTTTCTGCATGAGGCGTTGACCCTCTTGCGGTGCGAATCTGCGGCCCTCTAGGCTATGCTTCCGAGCGCCGCGGACTCGGCCGTGACCCTATGCCGGACCGGATGGTGCCTCGCTGACCTTGGCCGCTGGTTCCGGCCGCGTGCCTACCCGGCCTTCCTCACTGCGGGAGACCTCGCATGTCAGCTATGACAAGCACGAGTTTCGAACGATCCGCCAACCCGCTCGATGTGGTCGAGCAGATTGCCAGTGCCAACGATTGGGCCTTCGACCGCCGCAGCGACTCGGAAATGGCGGCCGAGGCGCCGGGCAAATGGTGCGACTATGGGCTGTATTTCAGCTGGTCCACCGAGATCAGCGCCATGCACTTCACCTGCGCCTTCGATCTCAAGGTGCCGGAGAAGCGCCGCGGCGCCCTGTATGAGCTCCTGGCGCTGGCCAATGAGCGGCTGTGGATCGGCCATTTCGGTATGGACAGCGAGGACGGCATGCCGGTGTTCCGCCACTCCGTGCTGCTGCGCGGCGCGCCGGGGGCGTCCAGCGAGAGTCTGGAGGACATGGTGGACATCGCCATCACCGAGTGCGAGCGCTTCTTCCCTGCGTTTCAGTTCGTTCTGTGGGGCGGCAAGACGCCCGCCGACGCGCTGGCCGCTGCCATGCTGGAATGCGTGGGGGAAGCCTGACGCCGTGAGCTACTCCTCTGCGGCCATCCCGCCCATCCTGCTGGTGGGATTTGGCAAAATGGGCGGGGCCATGCTCGCCGGCTGGCGCGAGCGCGGCCTGGACGGCGCGATCGCGATTGATCCGGCGCTGCCGCCCAGTCCAGGGGGCGAGGTGACCGTGGTGGCCGACGCTTCCGGTATCCCTGCCGGTTTCGTCCCGCAGGCGGTCGTGCTGGCGGTCAAGCCGCAGAATGCCGACGCTGTGCTGCCGCAGTTCGCCCGGTTCGCCCCCAATGCGGTGTTTCTGTCTATCATGGCCGGCCGCACCATTGCCGGGCTGCGATCCTTGCTGGGCGCACAAGCGGCGGTGGTGCGCGCCATGCCGAACACGCCGGCCGCGGTGCGCCAGGGCATTGCGGTGGCCTGCGCCGGCCCCGGCGTGACAGCGGCGCAGCGCGCGCTCAGCGACCGGCTGCTCGCCGCCATCGGTGCCGTGGCCTGGGTCGGGGACGAGGGGCTGATCGACCCGGTCACGGCCGTCTCGGGCGGCGGCCCGGCCTATGTGTTCCTGCTGGCGGAACTGCTGGAGCGCGCGGCGATCGAGCAGGGCATTCCCGAAGACCTTGCCCGCCTGCTGGCCCGCCACACCGTCGCTGGCTCCGGCGCCCTGCTGGCCGCCAGCACTGAGGACGCCGCCGCCCTGCGGCGCGCCGTGACCAGCCCGCGCGGCACCACCGAGCGCGCCCTCGCCGTTCTCATGGAGGAACAGGCCTGGCCGGCGTTGGTCTCGCGTGCCATCGCCGCGGCCACGATCCGCTCGCGCGAGCTGGCGGGATGACGTTTGGCTGGTGAAAATCCCAACGATGACGCCATGTGAGCGCCATGGAATACGGTGAACGCCATGGACAATGCTGAATTCGACGCGGCGCTTCTCGCCAGCGCCTTCTCGCTTGCCGCCGAGCGCGGCTGGTCGCGTGTGAGTGTGGCGCAGGCGGCGCGCGACGCCGACCTGCCGCTCGACCGCGCCCGCCGCCGCTTTCCGGGCCGCTTCGCGGTGCTGCTGCGGTTCGGCAGCCTGGCTGATCAGGCGGCGCTGGCCCTGGCGACCAACGAGGGATCGCACCGCGACCGCGTGTTCGACATTCTGATGCGCCGGATCGACTTCCTGCAGCGTCACCGCGCCGGGGTGATGGCGCTGCTACGCCATTTGCCGGCCGACCCGCCGCTGGCGCTCGCTCTGGCCGCTTCCAGCCAGTGCAGCATGGGCTGGATGCTGGAAGGCGCCGGCATTTCCGCCCGCGGGCCGCGCGGGTTGTTGCGCCGCAAGGGATTGCTGGCGGTTTGGCTGTGGACGCTGCGGGCCTGGCAGCGCGACGACAGCGAGGATTTGTCGGGGACCATGGCGGCGCTCGACCAGGCGCTCTCCCGCGCCGAACAGGCAGAGAACTGGCTGGGCGGACGTGGCCGTGCCGCCGGGCCGCCCATCCCGCCCGAGCCAGCCGGCGAACCGCCGTTCGACTCACCGCCGGGCGGGCTGCCGCCGGAGCCATCCGATCTGTCGCCGGCATGACGCCCGGCTGATTTGATTCTTCTGTTTCGGGTGCATTGAGTCCGCCGCCGCAGGCGCCTAAACGATGCTATCCCGCGCGATCATGATGCGGGGCCGCGTTGCGCCGGCCGGGGGGGCGGCGCAACCCGCACGGACAAACCAACAGCAGGAGAAGCCAAACATGGCAACCGAGACGAGCAAGACGGCAGGCGATACTCCCTTCTCCCAGGCTATCAACCAGGCCAAGAGCGCTGCGGAAGATTTCAGCCGGCTGTTCGCCGACCTGAAGCTGCCGGCCGTGCCGGATGTGGAGACCCTCCTGTCGGCCCATCGGCGCAACCTGGAAACGCTGTCGGCAGCCAACCGCATCGCCCTGGAAGGCGCCCAGGCGGTTGCCAAGCGGAACTTCGAAATCGCCCAGCAGACGTTCGGCGAGCTGAGCGAAACCCTGCGCTCGCTGGCCACGCCGGGTGAGCCCCCGCAGGCCAAGGCGGCCAAGCAGACCGAGCTGCTGAAGCGCGCGTACGAGCGCGCGGTGTCCAACAGCCGCGAGCTGAGCGACCTGATCCAGCGTTCCAACAGCGAGGCGGTGGAACTGCTCAACAGCCGCTTTACCGAGGCGCTGGATGAAGTGAAGCAGCTGGTCGAAAAGTCGACCGAGCACAAGTCCTAATCCCGGACCACACCGGCGTTCCGGGCGGGCATCGTGCCCGCCCGGGCGTTCGCCGGTTTCCTGCCGCGCCGAATCCCGCCATAAGCGCCGGCAGTGCTGTTCCATTCCCAGATTTTCATCCTCGGCTTTTTGCCGCTGGTGCTGACGGCCTATTACGCCGCCGCCGCCGTGCAGCGATGGCGCGAGGCCGTGCTGATCACCGCCTCGCTGGCCTTCTACGCCTGGTGGGACCCGCGCTTTGTGCCGCTGCTCGCTGGGCTCGCGATCGCCACCTGGGCGATCGGGCGGCTGCATGCGCGCCACCCGGGCGCGGTGCTGCCGGTGCTCGGCCTGGCGCTGAACCTGGGCGCGCTGGCCTGGTTCAAATATGCCGATTTCCTCGGCGCCAACCTGGCCTGGCTGGCAGGCGCGGGCTGGACGCCGCTGCATATCGTGCTGCCGCTGGGCATCAGCTTCTTCGTGTTCCAGAAGGTTTCGTACCTGATCGACGTAAAGCGCGGCGACCGGCACGAGTACGGGTTGCTGGATTTCTGCCTGTTCGTCAGTTTTTTCCCCCAGCTCATTGCCGGGCCGCTGGTGCGGCACAACGAAATCATCCACCAGTTCCGCACCGACCCGCGCGGCCCGGCGATGTGGGAGAACCTCTCCCGCGGCCTCGTGCTGTTCCTGATCGGCATGGGCAAGAAATTATGGATCGCCGATACGCTGGCGCCCGGTGTTGACGCCCTGTTTGGCGGCGCCGGAGGCGGCGTGCCGAACGCCGCCGCCGCCTGGGCCGCGGCCGGCGGCTATGCGTTGCAGATTTATTTCGACTTTTCCGGCTATTCCGACATGGCGATCGGGCTGGCGCGCATGTTCGGCCTGCGCTTGCCGATGAATTTCGACGCGCCCTACCGCGCCGCCTCGATCCGCGACTTCTGGCGGCGCTGGCACATGACGCTGTCGCGCTTTCTGCGCGACTATTTGTATATCCCGCTCGGCGGCAACCGGCACGGGCCGTCCCGGCAGGTGCTGAACGTGGTGCTCACCATGCTGCTGGGCGGTCTGTGGCACGGCGCCAACTGGACATTTGTGGTCTGGGGCGGGCTGCACGGGCTCGCCCTTGCCGTCAACGGCCTTTGGCACCGCGCCGGCTGGCGCATGCCGGGGCCGGCTGGCTGGGTGCTCACGCTGGTGTTCGTTCTTGTCGCCTGGGTGCCGTTCCGCGCGCCCGACTGGACCACGGCCGGCCATATGCTGGCCGGGCTGCTGGGCGGCGGCGGGCTGGGGCCGGTGAGCTTTCCCGATGGCTGGATGATCTGGGTGGGCGCGGCCTTCGCGCTGCTCGGCCCGACCAGCCAGGCGGTGGCGTTCGGTCGCTGGCTGCGCCCGGCGCCCTGGCTTGCGGTGCCGGTGGGGCTGGCGGCGGTGGTGCTGCTGCTGCTTTCCGGCGGACGGCTGCAGAATGCCTTCATCTACTTCCAGTTCTGATCCGCGCCCCACACCGGACCAGTGGCGGCGCTTCCTGCGCACGCTGCTGGCAACCGCCGCGCTGGCCG
Organism: uncultured Alphaproteobacteria bacterium; assembly: GCA_963714255.1. Lineage (GTDB taxonomy): Bacteria > Pseudomonadota > Alphaproteobacteria > Acetobacterales > Acetobacteraceae > Rhodovastum. Next base: position 445,508 of record CAVQNU010000027.1, on the reverse strand, counting down.
GCGGCGCGGTATGGCTGTTCATCATGGGCGTGAACCCGTACGCCAACCTGCCGGTGTCCTGGCCGTTCTTCGACCGCGGGCCGGTCGACGGCAATGCGCGTTACGCCTTCCCGGCGCTGGCGCGCAGCCCGGCATTCGACAGCGCCGTGTTCGGCACCTCCAGCAGCCGCCTGCTCCGCCCGGCCGCGCTGAACCCCGCGTTCGGCGCGCGCTTCGCCAACCTGGCGATGAACAGCGCCACATCCTACGAGCAAACCCAGTTGCTGGAGCTGTTCCTGCGCCATCATCCGGTGCCGCGCGTCATCGCCATCGGGCTCGATGTGCAATGGTGCCTGACGCCGCCGCTGGATGCGAAATTCACCTTCCGCAGCTTTCCGGCCTGGCTGTACGACGACACGTGGCCGGGAAGGTGGCGCGACTACCGCTATATGTTCGACATGTACAGCCTGGAAAAAGCCGGCCAGGCGTTCGGCCAATGGACCGGGCTGAAGCCGCGCGTCTACGGGCGTGACGGCTACACCCGCTTCGTACCGCCCGACGAACAATACGATCGCGCGCGGGCGCTGACCCATCTGCAGGGTGTCGCGCCCTGGGACGTGCCCAAGGACATGAACCGTCCGCCCGAGACCTGGGAAATGCCGCCGATCGACCGGCTGCGCGGGGCGTTGGCGGCGATTCCGCCGGCGACGCTGAAACTGCTGTTCTTCGTGCCGTACAACCAGCGCTTCATTGCGATGTCGCCCGGTTCGGCGTTCGCCGCGCAAAGCGAGTGCAAACGCCGGGTGGCCGAGATCGCGGCCGGAACGCCGAACACGGCGGCAATCGATTTCATGATCCCGAGCCCGATCACCCTGACCGATGATAATTACTGGGACCCGCATCATTACCGGGTGGGGATCGCCGAGCGGATCGTCGAGGACCTGGCTCGGGGGTTGCGGGGGGAGCTTTCGCAAGATTATCGGGTTTTGGCGCTGCCGAAGGAAGGCCAGGGCTCTGCCCTGGACCCGCCAAGGGCCGAGAGGCCCCCGGACCCCATTCCTTAAGTAGCGGGGTCAAGGGGCCTCTCGGCCCCTTGCGGGTCCAGGGCAAGGCCCTGGCCTTCCTTACAGGGGCAACTGCACCCGAGCCCGCAACCCGCCCAACGGACTGTCTTCCAACAAAATCTCCCCCCCATGCGCCCGCACAATATCGCGCGCGATGGTCAGCCCCAGCCCGGTGCCCCCGGCCGCCCCGCTTTCGAACGCGCGGAACACCCCTTCGCGGCGCTCGGGCGGGATGCCGGGCCCGTCGTCGTCCACCGTCACCTGAATGTTGCGCGGCCCCAGCGCCGCGACGCCGAGCGCGATCCGCTGGGCGTGGCGGCAGGCATTGTCCACCAGGTTGGTGATCGCCCGCCGCACCGCATCGGGGCGCAGCGGCACATACAACGCCGAGGGTGCCGCCAGCCCGATCGTCGCCCCGGTCCGCCGCGCCCCCGCCGCCACATCCTCCAGCAGCTGGACAAGGTCCACCACCCGCGCTTGCTCGGTGCCCTCGCCGCGTGCGAAGGAGATATAGCCGCGGATCATCCGCTCCATTTCTTCGACGTTGGCGGTCATGTCGGCCACGTCCTGACGCAACGCCTCATCCGCTGGCAGCATCGCCAGCGCCAGCCGCAGGCGGGTCAGCGGCGTGCGCAGGTCATGCGACACGCCGGCCAGCATTTCGGTGCGCTGCTGCAGGAAGCGGCGGATGCGTTCCTGCATGCGGTTGAATGCGGCGCCGGCCTGGCGCACTTCGGTCGCACCCTCCGGCTTGATCGGTCCGGTGTCGCGGCCCATTCCGAACGCCTCGGCGGCGGCGGCCAGCCTTCGGATGGCGCGCACCTGGTTGCGCATGAACAGCGCGGCAATGCCGAACAGCAGCAGCGCCGAGCCGACCACCCAGATGACGAACAAATAGATCGTGCCGGTATAGAGGCGCTTGCGCGGCGCCTGCACGTCGAGCACGGCGTCGGGCAGTTGCACCCGGATCAGCACAGACAGCGGGTCGGAGGCCCAGTCCACGGTGAACGGCAGTCCGACGCGGGCCTGCAACGCGGCGGCGAGGTCGTCGTCCACCGGGCCGATCATGGCCGTGTGCCGCGCATCCGGCAGCACCGCCCGCGGCTCCAGGCGCATCGCCATTTCCCATTGCCGCCAGGCGTTGTCCAGCACCCAGAGCCGGTCGGCCTCGCGGGGGAAGCGGTTCAGCAGATCCACCGTGGTCGCCACTTCGCCGGCGATCGCGAGCGCGAAGCGGCGGGAGATAATGTCGAGATGGCTGCCGTAGAAAATCTGCAGCGCCACCGCCTGCACGGTGATCAGCGGCACCAGGATCAGCAGCAGACTGCGCCACAGCAGCGAGCGCGGGAAGATGCGCTTGAGCAGATACGCCTTGGGAATGTCGATCCGCATCGCCCGGCGTCAGCGCCCCGGCTTCAGCACGTAGCCCCGGCCGCGCACGGTGTGCAGGAAGCGCGGCTCGCGCGGATCGGCCTCCAGCTTGCGGCGCAGGCGGGTGACCATGACATCGATCGCCCGCTCGCCGGTTTCGTCCATGCTGAGCGCGGCCACGATGTCCTCGCGCGAGAACACCTCGTTCGGCTTGCGCGCCAGCACGGTGAGCAGCGCCGACTCGCCGCCGGTCAGGCGCACCACGCCCTCCGGCCCGGTGAGCTCGCCGCGCGCCGGATCGAAGGCGAGCGGACCGAGCGGCAGTGGGCGGGGCGGCGCTTCCGGCGCGGCCGGGGCGGCGGCGGTGCGGCGCAGGCGCGCGCGGATGCGCAGCAGCAGTTCCTTCGGGTCGAACGGTTTCGGCAGGTAGTCATCCGCCCCCGCCTCGAAGCCGGCGATGCGGTCTTCCGGCGCGCCGCGCGCGGTCAGCAGCAGCACCGGCACCCGGGCATTGTGGCGGCGCAGGGATTCGGTCAGTTCCAACCCGCTCTCGCCGGCCATCATGACGTCCAGCACCATCAGCTCGGGCTGCAGGAACCGCAGCTGATCGCGGGCTTCGGCGGCACTGGCGGCGGTGGTGACGCGGAACCCGTTCTCGGCCAGATAGCGCGACAGCAGCGTGCGCAACCTTGCGTCGTCGTCCACCACCAGGATCGTTGCTTCGTCCGCCATGGGCTCCTCCCGTTCAGGCCGGCCGTGCGACCCGGTCCATATAGGCGCGCGCGCCCTCGTCCATGATCCCGCGCATCACCCGCCGGAATCCGTCCACCGATGCCGCGCCGGCTTCCCGATATGCCGCCGCCAGGCGGTCGCGCTGGCGCTCGAACAGGCGCCGTTCGAGTGCCTGGCCGGCGGGCGTGAGGGCGAGCAGCCGTTGCCGCCGGTCGGCCCGGCCCTGGGTCTGCGCCACAAATCCCTGCGCGACCAGCGTCCCCAGCACGCGCGCAAGGCTCTGCTTGGTGATGCGCAGGATGGCCAGCAGCTCGGTGACCGGGATGCCCGGATTGCGGCCGATAAAGTGCAGGGCACGATGGTGCGCGCGCCCCAGGCCGAGTTCGTCGAGGATCACGTCGGCGGCGTTGGTGAAGTCGCGATAGGCGAAAAACAGCAGGTCCTGGGCGGCACGGATGTCGTCGTCGGGCAGGAACAGCAGATTGCTGCCCGACGACGCGGGGGCGTTCGCGTCAGCCATGCTCAGGCTCGCCTCGCCTGGATGCGGCAGCGCTGGCTTGGCATGGCTGGGTTGCCTCGCAGTTACGGCAGTCTGGTTGACGTATCCGGTGGTGCATTATACCGTTCACGTGGATAGAGCAACATTATTGCGAGGAAAGCCCCCAATGGCGCTGGTTCCTTTCGACGACCGCGACGGCGTGATCTGGTTCGATGGCGCCCTGGTGCCCTGGCGGGACGCGAAGCTGCATGTCCTGTCGCATGGCCTGCACTATGCCAGCGGCGTGTTCGAAGGCGAGAGGGCCTATGGCGGACACATCTTCAAGCTGCGCGCGCACACCGACCGGCTGATCGCCTCCGGCCGGATTCTCGGCTTCGAGATCCCCTACACCGCCGACGAAATCGACGCCGCCTGCCGGCAGGTGCTGGCGGCCAACAACCAGGTCGAGGCCTATGTGCGCCCGATCGCCTGGCGCGGCACCGAACAGTTGTCGGTCTCGGCACAGGCGACGAAAATTCATCTGGCCATCGCCACCTGGCCCTGGCCAAACCTGTTCGGCGATGACCGCATGAAGGGCGTGCGCCTGGGCCTGGCCGGGTGGAAGCGCCCGCACCCCGAGACGGCGCCGACCGCCTCGAAGGCGGCTGGATTGTACATGATTGGCACGCTGTCCAAGCATAAGGCGGAGGCCGAGGGGTTCGACGACGCGCTGATGCTGGACTGGCGCGGCCAGGTGGCCGAGGGCACAGGTGCGAATATCTTCTTCGCCATCGACGGTGAGCTGCATACGCCGACCCCGGACTGCTTCCTCAACGGCATTACCCGCCGGACGGTGATTTCGATCGCCCGCCGCCAGCAGATCAAGGTGGTGGAACGGCCGATCTTCCCCGAGGAAATGAAGGCCGCGAACGAGGTGTTCCTGGCCGGCACCGCGGCCGAGGTGACGCCGGTGCGCCAGATCGGGGAGCTGAACTTCACGCCGGGGCCGATTACCGAGGCGCTGCTGAAGGAGTACCAGGGGCTGGTGCGGCTGGCGCCCGCGGAGGTAGAAGCTCGGGCGCCGATTTGAAGAAGAAAGGCCAGGGCTCTGCCCTGGACCCGCAAGGGGGCAGTGGCCCCCTTGACCCCGTTACTTAAGTTAGATAGCGCCTTGCAAGATGCGCTTCGAAGTCCAACGGATCGAGCGCCTTGCCGGTCGCATGCCGCAGAAGGTCGTTGAACCCCAGCAGGCTGCCCATGGCGTACACCTTCGCGCGCAGCCAGCCGACCAGCGGCGCCAGATCGCCCTGCCCAAGCGCGGCATCGAGCCCCGCCACCTGGCAACGGGCCGCCGCCATCATCTGCGCCGCCGCCATCGCGCCCAGCGTGTAGCTCGGGAAATAACCGAACGCGCCGTCGTACCAGTGAATGTCCTGCAGGCAGCCGCTGGCGTCGTCCGGCGGGGTGATGCCGAGCAGCGCCTGCATGCCATCGTTCCACGCGCCGGGCAGGTCGGCCACCGCCAGATCGCCGGCGACCATCGCGCGCTCCAACCGGAACCGCAGGATAACATGCGCCGGGTAGGTCATTTCGTCGGCATCCACCCGGATGAACCCGCGCTTCACCCGGCGCCACAAACGCGCCAGGTTGTCGCCCGCATAGGGCGCGGGATCGCCGCCGAACAGCAGATGCAACTCGCCGCCGAGCCAGCCTAGGAAAGCATCCGACCGGCACGCCTGCATTTCGATGATCAGGCTCTGGCTTTCATGCGCCGCCATGCCGGCGGCGGCACCGACGGGCTGGCGCACCCAGGAAGCGGGCAGGCCACGCTCGTACAGCGCATGACCGGTTTCATGCAGCACTCCCAGCAGCGCCTGGGCGAAATCCTGCTCGTCGTAACGGGTGGTGATGCGCACATCGGTGGGCGTGCCGCCGCAGAACGGATGGGTGGAGCGGTCGAGTTGGGAGTGCGCGGGCTCAAGTCCGGCCTGCGTTGACAGCCGCCGGCACAACGCCTCCTGCACCGACACGGGGAACGGTCCTGGCGGGCGCAGGGGGGACGGGCGCGCGGCCTGCAGCGCCTCGGCCCGGGGCAGCGCATCGCGGAGAAAGGATTCATAGGCGGCGAAGACCGGCTCGACATCGGCCGCCCCGATGCCGTGCTGATAGAGGTCCATCAGCGCATCGTATGGCGACAGGCCGAGCCGCGAGGCCAGTGCGCCGGCCTGCGTGCGCACCAGCGCCAACACTTCGGCTAGCGCCGGCGCCACCAGGGCGAAATCGGCGCTGCGCCGTGCCTCGCGCCAGATTTTCTCGCAGGCGGAATTGGCGCGTGCCTGCGCCTCCACCAGGTCGGACGGCAGCGCGCTCGCCCGCGTATGCGCCTGGCGCATCAGGCGCAGATTGGCGGCCTGCCAGGGGTCCGTGTCCGGGCCGGCGGCTTCTGCCTGGGCGAGATCGTCGGCCACTTCGGGTGCCACCAGCAGCCCATGCGCCAGGCCCGCCAGCACTGCGAGCTGATCGCCGCGCGCCGCTGCGCCACCTGGGGGCATCATTGCTGCGGCGTCCCACGACAGCATGGCGGCGGCTTCCTGGATCGTCGCGATCCGGACGAACCGGGCCGTCAGCAGGGCATGCGTTGCGTTCAAAGACGTTCCTCCAGCCGGACCCTAAAGTAGCGGGGTCAAGGGGCCTCTCGGCCCCTTGCGGGTCCAGGGCAGAGCCCTGGCCTTAATCTTTCTTGCTTTTGCCGCACCGCCATCCGCTACCGGTGATGCTCGATATCCCAGATCGCAAGATCGGTTTCGTGGATCGCGCGGTCGATATGTTCGAACGCGCGGTGGCGCAGCCGCCTGGCATCCGGATTGTCCTCCTCGGCAGACAGATCCGCCCGCGCGCCGCGCAGCAGTTCGCTGGCTCTGTGCAAGCGGCCCGGACCGACCGGCACATCGACCGGCGGGTGATCGCGGATGTCCCTGCCATCGTCGATCGCGGCCGCTTTCAACGCGTTGATGCCGCGGTCTATCTGTTCGATCGCGACACTTTCGTGGAAGCTGACGACGTCGTCACCGGGGCGGTGTTCGATCATCCACCGCGCCGCCCGGAGGTCGCTCAAGGCGTGCAGGTATCGTGGATGAACGCCCGGGTACTGGGCATGGGCCATACCAAAAGGCACCGCGGCCAAAGCCGCGGCGATAACGAAGCGCCTTGACGTGTGCACGATCAAACTCCCTTGACGGTGGAATCCAGCAGAAACGAACGTGATCGGCAAACGGCGCGTTGGCCGTTCAGGCCGCATCCTCCGCCCGCCGCCGTTTCGGTGCCGGCACGGGTTCGTCCTCGGGACTGCCGAGTGCGGCGAGCAATGCCTCGCGCAACACGTGCAGCTTGCGTTCGTTCTCGACTTTCAGGCCGAAAACATCCTTCACGTAGAACACGTCCACTGCGCGCACCCCATAGGTGCTGACATGCGCCGAGGCGATCTGCAGCCCCTGTTCGCTGATCGCGGCCGTAACATCGTACAGTAGCCCCGGCCGGTCGCGGCCGTTGACTTCCAGCACCGTGTAGGTGTTGGACGCATGGTTGTCGATCACCACCCGTGGCGGCACGTGAATGGCGCGCACCCGCCGGCCGAGCAGCGCTTTGGCCAGTTTGCGGATTTCGCTGCCGAGCTGGATCCGCCCGGTCAGCGCCTGCTCGACCATGACATACAGCCGCGCCAGCCGGTGCGGCGCGTCGAGCGCGCCGCCGGCGGCGTCCTGGATCCAGAACGTGTCCAGCGCCATGCCGTTGGTCAGCGTGTGAATGCGCGCATCGACGATCGAGGCGCCGGCCACGGCCAGCGCACCGGCGATCTGGCTGAACAGCCCGGCGTGGTCGGCGGCATAGACCGTCACTTCTGTCACCGCGCGCGCCGGCAGCGGCTGCGTTTCCACCGTCAGCGGCGCGTGGCGGGCCTCGGCGTCGCGGATCAGGCGGGCGTGGCGTGCGTGCGTGTCGGGGTCGAAGCCCAGCCAGTAGCCGGCATAGCCGAGCGAGAGGAATTTCTCCCGCGCTTCCGCCGGCCAGTCGTGCAGCAGCGCCGCCGCCGCTTCGCGCGCGCGATCGACCCGCACGTCGCGCTCGGTGGTGGACAGGCCGCCGGCCAGCACTTCGCCCACCCGCGCATACAGCTCGCGCAGCAGCGTCGCCTTCCAGCCGTTCCAGACCTTGCTGGACACGGCGCGCATGTCGGCGACCGTCAGCACCAGCAGCAGGCGCAGCCGTTCGGGCGACTGGATCACCTCGGCCAGGTCGAGGATGGTCTTGGCGTCGTCGATGTCGCGCTTGAATGCGGTCTGGCTGAGCAGCAAATGATGCAGCACCAGCCAGGAGACCATTTCGGTCTCCTCGGCCGACAGGCCGAGCGTCGGGCAAACCTCCAGCGCCAGCTCGGCGCCGAGTTCCGAATGGTCGCCGCCGCGCCCTTTGGCGATGTCGTGCATGATCATCGCCATATACAAGGCACGGCGCGATTGCAGGCTGTTCACCAGGCCGGAGGCCACCGGCGCGATCTGCGCCAGCTCGCCGCGCTCCAGCGAATTGAGCACGCGCACCGCCTCGATCGTGTGTTCGTCGACGGTAAACACATGGTAGGTGTCGAACTGCATCTGGCCGACGATGCGCGCCCAGTCCGGCAGCAGCCGGCCGAGGATGCCGACCTCGTTCATCACCTTCAGCCAGGTCGCGCCGTCGGCGTGGTTGTGCTCGGCGTCGCGGCCGCACAGCAGATCCAGGAACAGGGCGGAGGCTTCCGGATCGCCGCGCAGTTCCACCGCCCGGCGCTCATGGCGGATCAGCGCGCGGATGGCGAGCGGATGCAATTCCAGTTCGCGGTCGCGCGCCACCTGCAGGATGCGCAGCATCTGCACCGGCTCGACGAAGAACTCGCGGCCGCGGGCGCTCAGCAGCATGCCGTCGGCCAGCACGAAGCCGGCGGCGAACAGGGCAGCGTCGGTTTCCTTGGCATGGGCGGGCGGGCCGAGGGCGGCACGCAGCAGCGCCGGCTCCAGCACATGGGTCAGCCGGGTTACTTCGCGGGCGGTCAGGAAGTAGTGGCGCATGAAACGCTCCACCCCGTCCTGGCGGCCATGCCGGGTGTAGCCCATGCGTGCGCCCACCACCGGCTGCAGGTCGAAGGTCAGGCGTTCCTCGGCGCGGCCGGCGACGTAATGCAGGTGAAAGCGCAGCGTCCACAGGAAGTCCCAGGAGCGGTTCGCCAGCCGCACTTCGGTATCGACCAGCAATTCGCCGGCCGGGCCGGCCGGGTCGGCGAGTTCGGCCATGCTGCGGATGCCGAACACGTACCGGGCTATCCAGTACAGTGTCTGCAGGTCGCGCAGCCCGCCGCGGCCTTCCTTGATGTTGGGCTCGACCACATAGGGCGAATCGCCGAAGCGGCGGTGACGGGTGGTGCGCTCGGCCTGCTTGGCGGCGATGTAGCCGGCGGCACCCGCCTCGGTACAGGCGGCGCGGAAGCGTTTGGCGAAGTCCTGAAACAGCACCGCGTCGCCGGCGACCGGTCGGGCATCCAACAAGGAGGTGCGGATGGTGGCGTCGCCATTCGCCTCGGTCAGACAATCGGCGACCGAACGGGTGGCGTGGCCCACTTTCAGGCCGAGGTCCCAGAGGAAATACAGCATGAACTCGACCGTCCGCAGCGCCGCCGGGCTCGGTTCGTCGGCGGTCAGGAACAGCAGGTCGATATCGCTGAACGGTGCCAGCACGCCGCGGCCATAGCCGCCGGTGGCCGCCACGCCGAGCCGTCCCAGCCCGGCGCTCTCGGGGGCGATGCCGCCCAGTGCCGCCCCGACCGGCGCGCCGTCCGGCACCAGCAGCGACAGCGCGTAGCCGTACAACGCGGTGATCAGCCCGTCGGTCAGGGCCGCCAGCCGCCGTGCGGCGACCAGGCCGGAGATGTCGTTGCGCTCGAAGCTTTCGCGCACATCGTTCTGGATGCGCCCGAGATGGCGGCGAAAGGCGGAAAGGGCGGCATTGCGCGGGATCGGGCGCGTGTGGAGCGCATCCGCCGGGACCGCGCCGGTCTCGTCGGGGGGCACGTCCTCGGCGGCGAGCGCGCACAGCGCCTCGTGCAATGCGGCGGCGGCGGCGGCCGGGTCGGCGGGCAGGGACAGGAACGAGGACATGGAATTCATGCTATCGTGTCGGGCGGCGGCGCGACAGGGTTGGGTTCGGATATCAGTATCGTCTTCAGGCGATAAACCGCCTCCAGCGCCTCGCGCGGGGTCAGGCGATCGGGGTCGATGGAGGCGAGCGCAGCGCGCAGCGCATCCGCGCCGGTCGGCTCGGCAGCCGGGGCCGGGGAGGCCGCGGAGGCGGGCAACATGGCGGCGAACAGCGGCAGCGCGCCGGCATCGGTGAGGTCGCCGGCGCGGCTCTCCAGGGCGGCCAGCAGGGCGCCGGCGCGCCGGACCACCGGCGCGGGCACACCGGCCAGCTTGGCCACGTGCACCCCCCAGCTTCGCCCCGCCGCGCCTTCGGCCACTTCGTGCAGGAACACCACCGTGCCCTTCCACTCCTTCACCCGCATTGTATGTGGGGCCAGTCGTGGCAATTCTGCGGTCAGGCGGGCGAGTTCGTGAAAATGGGTGGCGAAGATCACCCGGCAGCGCACGCTGTTGTGCAGCGCCTCCAGCACCGCCCAGGCGATCGCCAGCCCGTCGAGTGTGGCGGTGCCGCGGCCGATTTCGTCGACCACGACCAGGCTGCGCGGCCCCGCCTGGTGCAGGATCGCCGCGGTCTCGGTCATTTCCACCATGAAGGTGCTGCGCCCGCGGGCGAGATCATCGGCCGCACCGACGCGGGAGAACAGCCGGTCGACGATGCCGATGCGGGCCCGCGCGGCGGGCACCGGCAGACCCGCCTGCGCCAGCAGAACGATCAGAGCGTTCTGCCGCAGATAGGTGGACTTGCCGGCCATGTTCGGCCCGGTGAGCAGCAGCACCCGCCGGTCCGGCGAGAGATCGCACGCATTCGGCACGAAGCCGTCCTGCCCGGCCAGCGCCGCTTCGACCACCGGATGCCGCCCGGCCTCGACGTGAAATCCCGTCTCGTCGGTCACTTCCGGCCGGCACCAGGTGCCGGGGGCGGCGAGCGCCGCGGCGGACTGCGCCACGTCGAGCCGGGCGAGTGCCGCCGCACAGAGCGCCAGCGCCTCGCTTTCCTCCAGAGCGGCGGCGACCAGATGGGCGAACACCTGCCGCTCGCGCGCCGCTGCCCGGTCGGCCGCCTCGGCAATGCGGCGGTCCAGCTCGGCCAGCTCGACGCATGAAAAACGCGCGCCGTTCGCCATCGCCTGGCGCAGCGTAAGCGCGGGATGCGCCCGCAGTTTCTCTACCGCCGCCGAGGGCGCCTCGATGACGTAGCCGAGTTGGGCGTGGTGGCGGATCTTCAGGCTGGCGACGCCGAATTTCTGCGCGTAGTCGAGCTGCAAGGTGGCGATGACGCGGCGGCTGTCGTCGCGCAGGGCGCGGTGGGCGTCCAGTTCGGGATCGAACCCGGCGGCGATGGCGCCGTCCTCCAGGCGCACCGGCACCGTTTCCGCCAGAGCGGTCTGCAATTGCCTCCGCAACTCGGGGGCTGGTGCAAGTGCGCCGTGTGCCTCGGCCAGCTGGTGCGGCAGCGATCCGTCCAGCGCCGCCCGCGCGGCCGCACCGGCGGCGAGTCCATCGCGCAGCGCGCCCAGGTCGCGCGGGCCGCCGCGGCCGAGCGAGAGCCGGCCGAGCGCGCGCGCCATGTCGGGCACACGGCGCAGCGCCGCGCGCAAGCCTGTCGCCGCCTCCGGGTTGGCCAGCAGCCACGACCAGGCATCCTGGCGGCCGGCGATCGCGTCGGGATCGGTCAGCGGGGCGGCGAGAACCTCGGCCAGCAGCCGTGCCCCGGCGGCGGTGAGGGTGCGCTGCACGGCGGCCAGTAGCGTGTGCGCGGTGCCGCCGTCGCGGGCGCGGGAGACCTCCAGGCTGGCGCGGGTGGCGGCGTCCAGTTCCAGCCGCCCTGCCTGCCCCAGCGGCGCCGGGCGCGACAGGCGCGGCAGCTTGCCGGCCCCGGTTGCCCGCACATAGTCGAGCGCCAGCATGGCGGCGACAGCCTCGGCGTCGGAGAAACTGCCGAAGGCGTCCAGGCTCGCCGCCCCGAACGCTTCCGCCAGGCGCCGCCGTGCTACCAGTGGCGGCGGGGCCGGACGCTCGGGTCCGCGGCGGGTCTCCCAGTCACCCAGCGCGAGGTCGGCCGGGGCGAGAATTTCGGCCGGGTCGAGCCGGCCGAGCAGGGCAGGCAGGGCGCCGTGACCTACGGCCTGGGTTTCGAACAGACCGGTGGAGACATCGAGCCACGCGCTGCCCGCGGCGCCGGCGACGGCGGCATACGCAAACAGAATGTTGGGCCGGCCCGGCTCCAGCAGTGATTCTTCGGTCAATGTGCCCGGGGTGATCAGGCGCACCACTTCGCGACGGATCGGCGCCTTGCCGGAGCGCGCCTTCGGGTCTTCCATCTGCTCGGCGACGGCGACGCGAAAGCCGCGCCGGATCAGCCGGGAGAGGTAGGATTCGGCGGCATGGACCGGCACGCCGCACATGGCGATCGGTTGGCCGGCGTGCTCGCCGCGTTTGGTGAGCGCGATGTCGAGCGCGGCGGCGGCGGCCTCGGCGTCCGCGAAAAACATTTCATAGAAATCGCCCATGCGGAAGAACAGCAGCGCGTCGGGGTTTTCCCGCTTGGCGGCGAACCACTGGGCCATGGCGGGGGTGGCGCCCTCCGCTGCGGGCGATCGGGCAGGGTCGGGCGATGCGGCAGGGGCGGGCATGCCCCCGATGTAGCCGCTTCAAGCCGCCGGCGCGAGGCGGCGGCTTTCCCCCGGCCCCGCATATCGCCATAGTAACCGACCGAGGAATTCGACACGAGAGGGGAACGAGTCATGGCCGACGGCAACACCGATCCGCGCACTGCGCGCGTCTCGGCTGAAGAGGCACTCGCCCTGCACGCTTCCGGCCGGCCGGGCAAGCTGGAAACCCGCATTACCAAGCCGCTGACCACGGCGCGCGACCTCTCGCTCGCGTATTCGCCCGGCGTGGCCGAGCCCTGCCTGCGCATCCATGACGACCCGCGGCTCGCCTATGACTACACCACCAAAGGTAATATGGTGGCGGTGGTGTCCAACGGAACCGCCGTGCTGGGCCTGGGCAATCTCGGTGCACTCGCCGGCAAGCCGGTGATGGAAGGCAAGGTGGCGCTGTTCAAGCGCTTCGCCGACGTGGACGGCATCGACCTTTGCATCTCCACCGAGGATGTCGACCAGTTCGTCAACTGCGTGCGCTACCTCGCGCCCAGCTTCGGCGGCATCAACCTCGAAGACATCAAGGCGCCGGAGTGCTTCGTCATCGAGCAGCGCCTGCGCGAGCTGATGGACATTCCGGTGTTCCACGACGACCAGCACGGCACCGCCATCGTCGCCGCCGCGGGATTCATCAACGCCTGCCACCTGACCGGGCGCGACCTGCGGGCGACCCGGCTGGTGGTGAACGGCGCCGGCGCGGCGGCGATCGCCTGCGTCGAACTGCTCAAGGCCATGGGGCTGCGGCAGGAGAATGTGCTTCTGTGCGACACCAAGGGGGTGGTGTTCCAGGGCCGCACCGAGGGCATGAACCAGTGGAAAAGCGCCCACGCCGCCCCCACCAGCGCGCGCACGCTGGCCGAGGCGATCGAGGGCGCGGACGTGGTGTTCGGCCTGTCGGCGAAAGGCGCGCTGACCCAGGACATGGTCCGCACGATGGCGGCGCGGCCGATCATTTTCGCCATGGCAAACCCCGACCCCGAAATCACCCCGGAGGAGGCGCGGGCGGTCTGTCCGGATGCGATCATCGCCACCGGACGCAGCGACTATCCCAACCAGGTCAACAACGTGCTGGGATTTCCCTATATCTTCCGCGGCGCGCTGGATGTGCGGGCGAGCACCATCAACGAGGCGATGAAAATCGCCGCCGCCGAGACGCTGGCGCAACTGGCGCGCGAGGACGTGCCGGACGAGGTGAATGTCGCCGCCGCCGGCAACCGCCTGCGCTTCGGTCCCGACTATATCATTCCCAACGCCTTCGATCCGCGGCTGATCAGCCGCCTGCCGCCGGCGGTGGCGCGGGCCGCCATGGACTCGGGCGTCGCCCGCCGGCCGATCACCGACCTGCACAGATACGCGCGCGAACTTTCGGGCCGGCTTGACCCGACCGCGAATGCGCTCGACGCCATCATGGAAAGCGTGCGCGCCGAGCCGAAGCGGGTGGTGTTCGCCGAGGGCGAGGAGGAAAAAATCGTCCGTGCGGCGGTGGCGTTCCGCAATGCCGGCTACGGCACCCCGGTGCTGATCGGGCAGGAGGAGCGGGTGCGCGCCACCATGGCCTCGCTCGGTCTCGGGGACGCGAACGGCATCGAAATCCACAACGCGCGGCTGTCGCAGTCCAACGCGCGCTATACCGAGTTCCTTTACCAGCGTCAGCGGCGCCGTGGGCTGCTGCTGCGCGACTGCCAGCGCCTGGTCAACCAGAACCGCAACGCCTTCGCCGCCTGCATGGTGGCCACCGGCGATGCCGACGCCATGGTGACGGGGCTGACGCGCTCCGCGTCCGTCTGCCTGGAGGATATCGGCCGCGCCATCGATCCCGCCACGCGCGGCATCAGCTTCGGCCTGACGCTGATGCTTGGCAATCGCGGCGCCACTATCTTCATCGCCGACACGCTGGTGCATTTCCGCCCCACCCCCGAGCAGTTTGCCAGCATCGCCATCGGGGCCGCCGCGGCGGCGCGCCGGCTGGGCCACGAGCCGCGCGTGGCGCTGCTGTCGGTACTCGACATTCGGCAGCCAGATTTCGGCGGCCGGCAACGCGATCCGCGAGGCGGTGGACATCCTTGACCAGCGCGACGTGGACTTCGAGTTCGACGGCGAGATGAGCCCCGATGTCGCGCTTGATGAGTCGTATCGCGCGCTCTATCCGTTCTGCCGGCTGACCGGGCCGGCGAACGTGCTGATTATGCCGGGATTGCACTCCGCCTTGATCACCTCGCGTTTGGCACCGAGGCTGGGCGGGGGAGGCACGATCGGGCCGCTGATTCTTGGCCTGTCGCATGCCGCGCAGTTGCTGCCGATGGATGCCACGGTCAGCCAGATCGTGGACATCGCCACCCTGGCCGCACACCAGACGGTGCGGGGGCGCGGGGCGGGCAGGTGAAGCAAGGCCAGGGGCCTCTCGGCCCTTGGCGGGTCCAGGGCAGAGCCCTGGCCTTGCTTTGCCCCGATTGCCCCCAAGCCCCACCCCGCCTAGCCTAGCCCCGGGTTGGTTTGGGGGCGGGAATGAGCCAAGGAGCGGCTTCGGGCGAAGACTTCGCAACGATGCGGCACCGGATCGTGTCGATCTTCGGCGGGTCGATCGGCAATCTGATCGAGTGGTATGATTTCTACGTCTACAATTTTTTCGCGTTGTATTTTGCCAAATCGTTTTTCCCCAACGCCACCCCGACGGTGCAACTGCTCAACACGTTCGGCATTTATGCGCTGGGTTTCCTGATCCGCCCGGTTGGCGGCTGGGTGCTCGGGGCCTATGCCGACCGGGCCGGGCGCAAGGCGGCGCTGATGCTGTCGGTGCTGATGATGTGCCTGGGCTCGCTGCTGATCGGAGTCGCGCCGGTCTATGCCAGCGTGGGCATCTGGGCGCCGGTGCTGCTGCTGGCGGCGCGGCTGATCCAGGGCCTTTCGCTCGGCGGCGAATACGGGACCTCGGCGACCTATCTGAGCGAGATCGCCGTCTCGCGCCATCGCGGCTTCTACAGCAGTTTCCAGTATGTCACGCTGATTGGCGGGCAGGTCCTGGGCAGTCTGACGCTGCTGGTCATGCAGCAGGCGTTCGTCCCGGCGCAGCTGGAGGCCTGGGCCTGGCGGGTGCCGTTCCTGATCGGCGCTGCCTGCGCGCTGTTCGGCCTGTATTTGCGCGCCAATCTGCAGGAGACCGACCAGTTCATCAGCGCCAGCCGCGAGGAGCGGCGCGGCGCGCTGGCGGAATTGTTCCGCCATCCCAAGCAGGTGCTGCTGGTGTTTGGCCTAACCATGGGCGGCACGACGGCATTCTATACCTACACCACCTACATGCCGGCGTTCCTGACCAACACGGTCCATCTCACCCGCGACCAGGCGACGCAGATATCGTTCATCACGCTGGTTCTGTATGCGCTGTTCCAGCCGGTGGCCGGCGCGATTTCGGACCGGATCGGGCGGCGGCCGGTGCTGCTGTGGTTCGGCGTGCTGGGCACGCTGTGCACCGTGCCGATCCTGACTGCGCTTTCCCGCACGCACGACTACACCACCGCGCTGCTGCTGATTCTCGCCGCCCTGGTCATTGTCAGTGGCTACACCTCGATCAACGCGGTGGTGAAGGCCGAGCTGTTTCCCGCCGCGGTGCGTGCGCTCGGGGTGGGGTTGCCTTATGCGCTTGCGGTGTCGATCTTCGGCGGCACCGCGCCTTATGTGGCGCTGTGGTTCAAGGACCAGGGGATCGAGGCGGCGTTCTACTGGTATGTCACCGCGCTGATCTTCGGCTCGTTGCTGGTGTATGCGCTCATGGCAGACACCAAGCACACCTCGCGCATCGACCGCGACTGAACCGCGGCCGATGCCGGCCGGGTAGTCGGGTGAAGGAAGCTAAGGCCAGGGCTCCGCCCTGGACCCGCCAAGGGGCAGTGGCCCCTTGGAACCCATTACTTTTTAGCAGTTGTTATGAGAGGGGGTGAGGCGCTAACCGGTCATCGCCCACCCCCTCTCATAACAACTGCTTAAGTAGCGGGGTCCAGGGGGCCACTGCCCCCTGGCGTCCAGGGCAGAGCCCTGGCCTTGCTTCCTTCACCCAATTGCCCTGCCGGCGAAGCGCAGCGACACGCAATGTTGTGCCACCCCGGGCTGGCGTGCCGGTGCAAAAGGCCGAAAATACTGGAGATCGGGTGGTCCGGCAGGCTGTAATCGCGCTGACATGCAATGGGACCAGGGATCATGAGTACCGAACCCGTCGCTCTGGTCACCGGCGGGTCCGGCGGCATCGGGGCGGCGATCTGCCGGGACTTGCTGGCGGCCGGCACCGCCGTCGTGTCGCTCGCGCGCACCAAGCCTGCCTGGCGGCATCCGAACCTGCATGCCGTCACGGTCGACCTGATGGACCCCGAGGCGACGCGCCAGGCCGCGGCCGAACTCGCCGCGCGGTTCCGCATCAGCCATGTCATCCACAATGCTGGCGTCATTCGTCCGGACGTGCTGGAGGAGGTGAAGCTGCAGGACCTGAACGCGCTGGTGCAGTTACATCTGGCCTCGCCGCTGCTGCTGGTGCAGGCGGCGCTGCCGGCCATGAAGGCGGCCGGGTTCGGGCGGATCGTACTGTTGTCGTCGCGCGCCGTGCTGGGGCTGGCGGCGCGCAGCTCCTATTCGGCCACCAAGGCCGGGCTGGTCGGCATGGCGCGCACCTGGGCGCTGGAACTGGCGCCGCATGGCATTACGGTGAATGTGGTGGCCCCGGGGCCGGTCGCCGAAACGGCGATGCTCCATGAAGTGGTGCCGGCAGGCAGCGATAGCGAGGCGAAGCTGGCCGCCAGCATTCCCGTCGGCCGGCTCGGCCGGCCGGAAGACGTGGCGCGCGCGGTGATGTTCTTCGCCGCCGCCGAAAGCGGGTTCATCACCGGGCAGACGCTGTTCGTGTGCGGCGGCGCCTCGGTGGGCAGCCTGGCGCTGTGAGCATGGTCGGTGATCGCACCCTCCAGGCGGCGATTTTCGACGTGGATGGGGTGCTGCTTGCTTCGCCGCACGAGCGTGCCTGGCGGGAGGCGCTGACGGGGTTTGCCGATCCGGCGCGGTTCACCACCGGGTTCTATCAGGCGCAGGTGGCCGGCAAGCCGCGGGCGGACGGGGCGCTGGCGGCGCTCGAGGGACTGGGTGTCGCGGATGCGGCGGGGCGGGCGGAGGCCTACGCCGAGCGCAAGCACCATGTGCTGGAAGGTCTGATCGCGGCGGGCGCGTTCACCGCCTTTGCCGATGCGGTGCGGCTGGCGCAGGGGCTGCATGCGCGCGGCCTGCGGCTGGCGGCGGCCTCGTCGTCGAAGAATGCGCCGGCGATGCTGCGCCAGGTGCGCCTTGAGGACGGCCGATCCCTGGCCGATGTGATGGATACCGATCTGTCCGGCCGCGACGTGCCGCACGGCAAGCCGGCCCCGGATATCTTTCTGCTCGCCGCCGCGTCGCTGCGGGCCGAGCCGGCGCGCTGCGTGGTGGTCGAGGATGCACCGGCGGGCATCGAGGCGGCGCGGGCGGGCGGCATGGCGGCGCTGGGGGTCGCCCGGCTGGGCGATTCGGCGTTGCTGGAGCAGGCCGGCGCCGGGCTGGTGGTGACGGATTTGGACCAGGTGGACATCGACGCGCTGGCGGCCGGCACGCTGCGGCGGCGCGACATCTGAAGGAGCCGACCGGCATGCCGGACGCGCTGGAGCCGACCGACGATCCGGGCTGGGTGCTGCACGCGCAGGGTATCGACGTGCTGCGCGAGAGCGGCATCGAATCGCGCTTCGCCGTCGGCAACGGATTCCTGGGCGTGCGCGCGGCCCGCGCGGTCAGCCGGGGCGCAAGCTGGATGAACTGGCTGCCCTCGCCGGCCTGGGCGTCGTGGCCGCGCACCTATGTCGCCGGGCTGTTCGACACGCCCAATATCGATCCACCGGTGCCGGCGCTGGTGCCGGTGGCGGACTGGCTGCGCGTGCGCATCCTGCTTGACGGCGAGGTGCTGCTGGCGCGCCGCGGCACGCTGCTGGAGCACCGCCGCACGCTGGACATGCGGCGCGGCACGCTGCTGGCCGTGTGGCGGCAGCGCGCGCCCTCGGGCGTGGTCGCGCTGGTGCGGACGCTGCGGCTGGTTTCCCAGGACGATCGCGCGCTGGGGCTGCAAATCTGCCAGCTAGAGCTCGACCGCGACGGCATCGAGGTGACGCTGGAGGCGTGTTTCGAGGCGGCGGGGCTGGGCATGGAGCCGGTCCGCAACGAGGCGGAGCTTGCCGTCTGGCGCACCGCCGATTTCGGGAAAATCCGTGGCCATGGCCGGAGCGGCTGGAGTTGATCTCGGCGGACTTGCGCTGACGCCGGAAACCACTGGCGCGTTGCGCTGGACCTGGCGGTGGCGGTCGGTGGCCGGGCAGGCGGCGCGGCTGGAGCGGATGGTTGCGGTGGCGCGGACCGAAACCCCGGCCGAGGACCCCGGGCCGCCGGCCACGGAGTCGCTGGCAGGGGCATGGGCGGCGGGCGGCGAGGGGGTGCGCACCGCGCATGAAGCCGCCTGGGACCGTCGCTGGCAGGCCAGCGACATCGCCATCGACGGCGATCCGGAGATGGAGCGGGCGCTGCGCTTCGCCGTGTACCACCTGAACAGCGCGGCCAATCCCGACGATCCGCGGGTGTCCGTGGGCGCGCGCGGGCTGACCGGCGATTCCTATCTCGGCCATGTGTTCTGGGACACCGAGATCTACCTGCTGCCGTTCTACATCGCCACCTGGCCGAAGGCGGCGCGGACGCTGCTGACGTACCGGTTCCGCACCCTGGCCGGCGCGCGCGCCAAGGCGGCGCGCGGCGGCTGGCGCGGGGCGCTGTATGCCTGGGAATCGGCCGACACCGGCGAGGAGACCACGCCCGAGCACGTGATCGGACCGGCCGGCACGCCGGTGGAAGTGCTGTCCGGCAAGCAGGAGCAGCATATCGCCGCCGACGTGGCCTATGCGGTGTGGCACTACTGGCGCGCGACCGGCGACGACGAATTCCTGCTGGCGGCGGGCGCGCAGATCATGCTGGAGACGGCGCGGTTTTGGGCCAGCCGGGCGACGCTGGAAGCAGACGGCAGGCGGCATATCCGCGGCGTGATCGGGCCCGACGAATACCACGAGGGCGTGGACGACAACGCCTACACCAACATGATGGCGCGCTGGAATATCCTCCGCGCGCTGGAGTTGGCGGAACTGCTGCGCACGCGCTGGCCGGAGCGGTGGGACGTGCTGGCGGGGCAGCTTGGGCTGGACGCGGCCGAACTGGCGCAATGGGCCGAAGCGGCGCGCACGCTGGTGACCGGGCTCGACGAAGTGACCGGGTTGATCGAGCAGTTCGCCGGGTTCTTCCGCCTGGAGCCGGTGGATCTCACCCGCTACGCCGGCCGCCATCTGCCGGTCGACGTGGTGCTGGGCCGTGAGCGGACGCAGCGGTCGCAGGTGGTCAAGCAGGCCGATGTGGTGGCGCTGCTGGCGCTGCTGCCCGACGCGTTCGACCCGGCGACGCGGCTGGCGAATTTCCGCGCCTACGAACCGCGCACGGCGCATGGCAGCTCGCTCAGCCGGTCGATGCATGCGCTGGTGGCGGCACAGCTCGGCGAGATGGAGGTGGCGCTGCGCTATCTGCGCGACACGGCTGCGATCGATCTGTCCGACAGCGCGGCCGACAGCGCGGGCGGTGTGCATATCGCCGCCCTCGGCGGGCTGTGGCAGGCCGTGATGCTGGGCTTTGCCGGGCTGTCGCTGGCCGGCGAGGCCCCGTCGCTACAGCCGCGTCTGCCGCCGCACTGGCGCAGCCTGCAGTTCCGCCTGTGCTGGCGGGAGCGGCGGGTGCGCATCCGCGTGACGCAGGGCGGGCAGGAGGTCGAGGCGGTGCTTGAGGCAGGCGCAGCGATGACGCTGCTGGTGCACGGCAAGCCACGCCCGTTGCAGCCGGCTGCATGAGGCGCCGGTCCGAACCGGGTTCAGCGTACCGGGCAGTTTCCGGGATCATCGCAAGGCGGCGGCGGCGGCAAGGTGGAAGCTGACGCGACCGGGGAAAACGGGGCGGTGGCGGAGGCCGACCAGGCCCGCACCTCGTAGCGGTAGAGCGTCGCCGGCCGCAGTCCCGCATCCGCATAGCTCAGGCCAGAGACGGTGCCGATCTGGCTGAACGCTGCGTCGTCCGGGCCGGCGCGGAATACATCGTAGCGGTCGACGTCCGGGATCGCCGACCAGACGAGATCGATGGCGGTGTCGCTGCGGTCCGGCGCCAGCACCGTCGCGGGTGCCGCCGGCAGCGGTGGTTCGGCGGGCTGCGACGGCGCGGCCGGCGCCGGCTGCTTGACGGGAGCGCCGCTGGTCAGACGGTCGAGCATCGCCTTGATGGCGTGGATCTGCTTGCCGGATTTCAGCAGGTAGGTGGGCTGCTCCATCGGATCGGCATCGAGAAAGCCCCACCAGTCCCAGCATGAACTCGGGATTGGTGATGCCCTGGATGGTCACCGGCAGGGTATCCGTTTCCGGATAAAGGATAATAAGGTTGTTGGCGTCGGCCCATTCATTGTAACCGGCATGTTTCACGAAATTATTGCCAACATAGCCGAGCGATTGCAGGCAGCCATGCAGGACAATGTGGACCCGGCAAGGGTTCTGCTTCTGGCAGGCGTCCGGCACGTAAGCGAAACCGAGGGCGTTCAGGCTTTCGTCGATCGGCTCGTCCGGTGCGGTGAAGTCGGCCTGGCTGAAACGCAGAAGCCGCCCGGTCAATGCGCCATCATTGCGCGGGTTTAGCGCGCCGTAGATATGCTGCAGGATGATACCGGCCTGATCATAGCGGCATTTGTTGATGTATTCCCCGCCATTGTCGGCGCATTTGCTGCCATAAGCGATGGTCACCTGCGCGTGCCCCGCCCCGATGGCGGTCTGGTAGAACAGGTTTGTCGTGTTGGCGTTGAGGTAATGCGCGTAGAAGTCACGCAGCCAGTCGCTCACCGGCCGGGCGACCACCTGGTCGTTGTAGCCGTGGAACAGGTAGATCTTCTGCGCGGCGATGTTGGCAGGATCGTCGATATCGCCGTGGCCGCTCCATCCATTGGTGCGTGCGATCAGCTCAGCCAGATTCCGGCGGGGCACGCCGAGAACGCAGGTGCTGAGCGCCGCCGCCAGCGACCCCTCGGAGCAGCCGTACGGTCCGCCGGCAATTGCGCCGACGCCCTTGATGATTGACGACCAGGCCGTGCCGAACTGCACGGCCATATAGGCGCCGGCGGAAATGCCCGAAATGGAGGTCTGGGCGATGTCGGCGTTGTAGGCGGGTAGGGGCTGGGCGGCGCAGGGGCTGGTCACGGCGGCAAGCAAGCCCGCAAACATGACCGAACGCCACACAGTTTTCGACCGGAGCAACACACAAACCATCTGTCCGCCCTCTTGCACGATTCGGCTTTCTTTGGCGACGGGAATGGCGGAATCGTGGCGGCGCCGCCCGGAGTGCATGGTGGGATCAGGCCGGAAAGGTGTCGAGCCAGACCGGATTGCTCCAGGCGCGCTTTCCCTGCCCATCCACCACCACGACGCGGATATGCCCGCCGGACTTCAGCGCATCGAGCGACAGGCGCGCCTGACGCAACCCGTCGCCGAACACGGTGGCGCACTGCGATCCGCGGCCGAGCAGCATGATTGTGCTGGCCGGGCTGCATTCGATCGCCACCTCGTCGCGTCCGACCGTGATGGCGTGGATTTCCGGGCCCTGGCTGGAATAGTAGCGGCCGGATTTCAGCGCCGCCAGCAGCGCCTCCGGCTCCAGCGTGTCCGTCTTCACCATCACCCAGCCGCCGAAGCTGTCGGCAAAGCGGAAATGCGCGTCGTCGGTGGCGCAGGCCAGCAGGCGGCGGCCGCGCGCCAGCAGTGCGTCCAGCAGGCCCCAGCCATCGCCGCGATCGGTCTTTACCGCGCCGGTGTGGTTGTAGACCTCTACCGCATGGGCGGCCTCGATGCTGTCGGCGTCGGCGACGGTCAGGCCGTACCAGGCCGGGTGGGCGATCGCCACGAAGGCGCCGGCGGCCGCGGCACGTGCGGCCAGTGCCGGCCCGCGCTCCGCCGCCGGGGTGGGGGCGAAATCGGCGGGCAGGCCGACCGCGAGAATGTGCCACATCTCGCCCAGTTCGGTGGCCGGTGCGTGCACCTCGGCGCCGAGGATGGTGGTGAACCGGTTGGTCCGGAATGGTCGGGTATCGACGATGGGAAACCCGTATTTCGGCAGGAAATGGTCGGTCAGGGCGAGGAAATCGTAGCCGGCGTCGCGGTAGCGCGCGCAGACGGCGTGCGGCTCCAGCATCCCGTCCGAGCTGGTGGAATGGGTGTGCAAATTGCCCTTGAAGAAGCGGCCGGGGCCGGCGAATGGGTTGAGCATGCGGGTCTCCGGCGGGTTGGTGGCGGCAGCATGCCACGCTGCCGGGCGGGACATAACTGAAGGTTCCGCGTTATCCGAAGGAAGGCCAGGGCTCTGCCCTGGACCCGCCAAGGGGCAGTGGCCCCTTGGAACCCATTCCTTTTGTCTAAAGTGGCGGGGTCCAGGGGGCCACTCCTCCTTGGCCTTCCTTCCTTTCACCTTCCCGCCAGCACGCCCAGGATCGCCCGCCGAACATCCTCCGGCGCCGCCTCCTCGACCGCCCGGCGCAGCCGGTACATTTGCCGGCGCGTCGCATACAGCTGGTCGACCAGCGAGAGCACGATCGGCAAAGCCTCCTCATCGATGCCCAGCTCGTGCCGCAGTTCGGCGATCAGCCGGACCCGGGCCACGTCGATATCGCGGAAGCGGTACTGCCCGGGGGCGCCCTCGGCGCGCAGCCAGGCATTGCCGATCCACTGCTCGATCTCCTCCGGCTTCAGGCCGGGGACGGTTCGGCACAGGATGTCGATGGTGATCATGCCTCCCCCTTTTTATCGCTCGTCCGTCATCGCGCGGCGCGGGTTGGCGGCATGCGGCGGCTTGTGGTCGCCCAGGAAGCGTTCCAGTGCCGGGTCCACCTCGCCGAGCATGACCTTGAGGGTGACATAGGCGTCCCCCGCAGGCTCGCCGCCATGCGCCGGCACGCCCTTGCCGCGCAGGCGGAGCTGGGCGCCGGTGTCGGAATGCCGCGGCACGGTGACGCTGACATTGCCGGTGGGCGTGGGCACGGTGATTTTGCCACCGAGCACCGCCTCGGTCAGGGTCACCGGCACCTCGAGGCGGATGTCGTTTCCGTCGCGCCGGAAGAACGCGTGCGGGATCACCCGGATTTCGATCAGCGCGTCGCCGGCGGGGCCGCCGTTCAGGCCGGGATCGCCCTGACCCTTGAGGCGCAGCACCTGGCCGTCCTCGATGCCCACGGGGACGCGCACATCGAGGTGCTTGCCGTCCGGCAGGGCCAGCCGCCTTGTCGCCCCATTCACCGCGTCGAGGAACTCGACCGCGAGGATATAGCTCTGGTCGTGCCCACGCATGCGTATGTTCGGCCCCGCCCTGCCTTCTGCACCGCCGCCGCGGCGGAACAGTTCGGCGAAAATGTCGCCGATTTCCGCCTCGTCGATCGTGGAGTCGAAGCCGCTATCGGGGCCGGGCCGGTAGCGCCGGCCTTGCTGCCCTTCGGCGTGGCGGCGGTACGACGGGCGCTCGGGCCGTTCCTGCCCGGAGGCGTCGATTTCGCCGCGGTCGTAGCGGGCCCGCTTGTCGGCGTCCGACAGCAGCTCGTTGGCGGCGGAGATCTCCTTGAAACGCTCCTCCGCCTGCTGGTTGCCTGGATTCAGGTCGGGGTGATGCTTTTTGGCGAGCTTGCGATAGGCGGCGCGGATGTCCTTCTCGCTCGCGCCGGGCTTCAGCCCCAGAACCTCGTAAGGATCGCGTGCAGCCATGAATATGTCCTGGGGGATGCGGCGGGGATCGTGCGTTCCGGGTCCGCACGAAGAAAACCTGGGATCGGCGGGGCCGCGGTTCAAGCGGGGCCGGGCGCACGACCGGCCTTGCTGCCGGCCGGAATGACCCCCACCTTGGGCGGCATGACCCATCTGGCGTATCTTCCGTCCCGCGGCGTTGTCGAGGTCGCTGGTGAGGACCGCGTGTCCTTCCTGCAGGGCCTGGTGTCGAACGACGTAACCCAGGCAGCCCAGGGCCGGGCCGTCTGGACCGCGCTTTTGTCGCCGCAGGGCAAGTGGCTGACCGATTTCTTCGTCCTCGCCGAGGGCGAGCGCCTGTTTCTGGACTGCCCGCGCGCCCATCTGGCGATGCTGGTGACGAAACTGTCGCGTTTTCGTCTGCGCTCCCGGGCCACCCTGCGTGACGCAAGCGACGAATGGGCGGTGCATGCCGCCTGGGGCGGCGTGCCGGAACCCCCGCCGGGCAGCATCAGCGCCCCCGATCCGCGGCTGCCGGAGGCCGGGTGGCGCATTCTTTCGCCGCGTCCGTTGCGTGCCGACGCCAGCGAGGCGGACTGGGATGCGCACCGGATTGCCCTCGGTCTGCCCGATGCCGGCGATCTTGAACCGGACAAAACATTGCTGCTGGAGGCGGGGTTCGACGAGCTAAACGGCGTGTCCTGGAGCAAAGGCTGCTACATGGGCCAGGAACTGACCGCCCGCACGCGGTATCGCGGCCTGGTCAAGCGCCGGCTGGTGCCGGTGGATGTGGCGGGTACCCTGCCGGCGCCCGGCACCCCGGTGTTTCGCGACGGGCTGGAGGTCGGCACGCTGCGGAGCGGACGCGGGGCGCAGGCGCTGGCGATGCTGCGGCTGGACGCGCTGGAGGGGGGCGGGCTCGTGTGCGGTGAGGTGGTGGTGACGCCTCGGGTACCCAGGTGGGTGAAGCTGCCTTTGGCGCAAAGTTAAGGCCAGGGCTCTGCCCTGGACCCGCAAGGGGCCGGTGGACCCCTTGACTCCGCTCTTTAAGTCAGGGGTCCAGGGGCCTTTGGCCCCTGGTGGGGTGCAGGGGCAAAGCCCCTGCCGGGGTCCGGGGCAGCGCCCCGGCACAACCCGACCCGCCGCCCCACCCAATCTGGCCTGGTCAGTTCCCGGTGTGCCGCTGCCGCAACCTGCATGCGCGAATACACCTGCGCCAGCCAGGGCACGACCCTGCGCACCCGCAGATCGACATGCAACAGCAGCAACTCCTGCGCCGCGGCCAGCGCCCCGTCCGCCACGCGGTGCATCTCGTGCGCCAGATGCAGCCGCTTCTCGTCCAGGTCGATAATCTGGCTGGTCACCCGGACGCGGTCGCCCAACAGGAGTTCGGAGGCATAAATCGTATGGGTCTCGGCCGCGAACGTGCCGTGTTCGGTCGCGCGATACGCTTGGCCCAGGCCCATCGCTTCATAGATCGCGTCGGTGCCCTGGTCGAACAGCACCACGTAATAGGCCAGGTTCATGTGGTCGTTGCTGTCGATCCATTCCGGGCGCACCGCGCCCTCGAACGCGGCGAACGGCGCGGGAAAGCTCATTCGCACCCCCTTACGTCGAACAACGCGGCGAGGCCGCAAGGCGAGTTCAGCATGCGGGCGCCGGCATGCGCGACCCCCGGCACCTCATGCACGGTCTGGGTCGGCAGCGCACCGTGCCGTGCCTGCAAATGCGCCAGGAAGGCGTACCCGCGGGCAAGCCGGTTCGGCCCTTCGGCCAGCCCGGCGCAACTGCGGTCGAGGTCGCGCTGCTGGGGGTCGGTATCCTCCGCGCCCAGCAGATAGACCAGATCGCGGCTGACGTAGCGTGCCTCCAGCGTGGCCGGGCTATCCACCACGTAGGGCGGCAATCCGCCGGCGAGACCGTATTTCCAATCATTCCAGCCCGGACACGCGGCGGCGCCCGCAAACGGGGCGGGCCGTCCGTCGGGACCCGGGCGGTCGGGGCCGAACCAGAGATAGCTGGACGGGTTGGCGACCACGTAGCGGACATGCACATGCGCCCCCGCGCCGCGGCCGACCGCCGCATAGCGCTGGACAAGCTGCGCGCCTGCGGAATGCCCGGCCAGCACGATATCGGTCAGGGCGGGAAACAGCGTCCGGTCGGAGAGGCGCGCCAGCATTGCGTCCAGCACGTCGAAGGCGCTGGCGGCGCTCGGCCCGCGGGCCGGCAGACCGGCCATCCAGCTTCCGCTGCCCCAGCACAGCAGACCGGCGTCTCCGAGATCGGAGGCGGCGAGGAAATGCGGCGCGATGAGGAGTGCTTCGGCGCCGGCCGCCGTGCGGGCGCGGCGCAGGGCGGCGAAATAGCCGGCGGCATCGCGCCCGTGGCCATGCACCACGACCACGGCCCGGTGCACCGCGCCGCCATCCCATTCCGCCGTGGCGAAAACCGGCACCGCGCCGCCGCCGGGCAAAGCCAGCCGCCGGTCACCGAGGGCGGACTGCGCCGAGGCGGACGGCGCACCGGCAAGAACAACCAGCGCGAAGGCCAGGAAACGCATGCCAGACATGAAAAACCCGCACCGCGCGGGTACACGCGGTGCGGGGATCGCGCAACGCAGAAAGCCTGCGCGATCAGGTCCAGTCGTCGCTGCTGCCGCCATCCGAGCTCGCGTCGGACCAGCCGCCGGAGTCGCTGCTCGACTGGTCGGTCCAGCCGCCCTGGTCGGTGGATGCCTGCTGCCAGCCGCCCTGGTCGGTGTTGCTCCAGCCGGAATTGTCGGCCGTTCCCTTGTCGGCCCCGCCCGCATCATACGGGTCGGACACCGGAGTGGCACCGGCAGGCGCCGCCCAAGGGCTGGACGGTGTGGCCGGAATGAACCCGGAGGCCGCTGACGTGGCCGCGCTGGCCGCCGCCTCGTGGCCGCCGGAGAACAGGTTCATCAGGGCGTTGCCGGCCACCACGCCGCCGGCGACGCCGGCTGCGGTGGTCAGGGCGCTGCCCAGGAAGCCCGAGCCGCGCTGCTGGAACATGCCAGGGTTATAACCGGGTGCGTATTGCTGCGGCGGTGGCGCGTACTGGGGCTGGGCATATTGCGGCGGGGGCGGCGGCGCCTGGCGCGATCCGCCGAACAGGCCGCCGAAGAAGCCGCGGGACTCCTGCGGCTGCGCCGGCTGGCCCCAGGGCGACGCACCTGGAGGCTGCGGCACGGCCTGAGCCTGCTGGCGGGCCTGCTGCAGCTCCCATTCCAGCCGCTGGATGCGGTTCTGGGCCGCGACCAGAGCGTGTTCCTGAACGAACGCGGTCTGGGTGATGCGGTACCGGGCTTCGGGATAGCGGGCGAACAGGTCAGCGATCAGCGCGTCTGCCTCCCGGTCGACCGGTGGCAGCGGGGTGCCGCCTTGCCCTGTCCCCGGCGCGAATCCGCCGGACTGGGCGCCACCGACCCGCTCGATGAAGCGGGTGATGAGGTCGCGTTCCTCGTTGGTCATGTGGGCCTCTCCGAGACTCCTGTGGCCGAGCCGTGTTGCCTGGTTGCGCCGGCGCATCTGGCCGGCTCCCGCGGATGTGGTCTGCCGGCGCGAGGGCTTCAAGTTACACTCGCGACAGAAGAACGAACTGGCTGACTCTGCGCGGCCCGCCCCCGGCCGGCCGGCGCTGCCATGCTTGTGACACTTCGCCCCCCCTCTTATGGTGCGCCGCCTCACGATCGCCCGGCCGGGAACCCATGAACGCCGTATTACCCCGCTCCCCCGGCTCGGCCGCCCCGCCGAGCTTTCAGGACCTGATTTTGCGCCTGCACGCCTATTGGTCGGCGCAGGGCTGCCTGATTCTGCAGCCTTATGACGTGGAGATGGGGGCCGGCACATTCCACCCGGCCACCACGTTGCGCGCGCTGGGCCGCCGCCCCTGGGCCGCCGCCTATGTCCAGCCCAGCCGCCGCCCGACCGACGGCCGCTATGGCGAGAACCCCAACCGCCTGCAGCACTACTACCAGTACCAGGTGATCATGAAGCCGAGCCCGGCCGATGCGCAGGGCCTGCTGCTCGACAGCTACCGGGCGCTCGGCCTCGACCCGCTGCTGCATGATTTCCGCTTCGTCGAGGACGACTGGGAAAGCCCCACTTTGGGCGCCTGGGGGCTGGGCTGGGAGGTGTGGTGCGACGGCATGGAGGTGGGGCAGTTCACCTATTTCCAGCAGGTCGGCGGCATTCCGGTCGATCTGCCGAGTTTCGAGATGACCTATGGGCTGGAACGGCTGGCCATGTATGTGCAGGACGTTCGAGCGCGTCTATGACCTCGATTTCAACGGCCACGGCGTGACCTATGGCGACGTGTTCCTGCGCGCCGAGCGCGAATACAGCGCCCATAATTTCGAGCATGCCGACACGGCGATGCTGGCCCGCCATTTCGAGGATGCCGAGCGCGAATGCGGCGCCCTGCTGGGGCAAGCCCTGGCGCTGCCGGCCTATGACCAGTGCATCAAGGCCAGCCATCTGTTCAATCTTCTGGACGCCCGCGGCGTGATCAGCGTGACCGAGCGTGCCGCCTATATCGCCCGCGTGCGGGCGCTGGCGAAGGGATGCTGCGAGGCGTGGCTCGCGGGCGAGCGGGACTGAGCCATGCCCGAGCTTTTTCTTGAGTTGTTCAGCGAAGAGATTCCGGCGCGCATGCAGGCGCGGGCGGCCGAGGACCTGTCCCGGCTCATCGGCGAGGCGCTGGCGCCGCTAGCCCCCTCGGAAATCCGCGTATTCTCCGGCCCGCGGCGGATCGCCCTGGCGGCGAGCGTGGCGCGCGGCGTGGCCGAAAGCCGCAGCAGCGAGCGCGGTCCGCGCCGCACCGCGCCCGAGCAGGCGCTTGCCGGGTTTCTGCGCAAGCACGGCGCCGACCGCGCAGAGTTGCGCGAGGAAGGCGATTTTTGGGTGCTCGACCGGGTGGTGCCCGGGATCACGGCCGCCGCGCTGATAGCGCGGGAGTTGCCTTTGCTGCTGCGCCGGTTTCCGTGGCCGAAATCGATGCGCTGGGGCGGCACCAGCGCTTTCACCTGGGTGCGCCCGCTTCGCCGTATTCTTTGCATTCTGGACGGCGAGACGGTGCCGTTCGATCTGCGCGACGGCGAGGACGATGGCCACGGCCTGGCCAGCGGCAACCGCACCGAGGGGCACCGTTTTCTCGCGCCCGGTGCGTTTTCGGTCGCCTCCTGCGCCGAGTGGCGGGAGGCGTTGCGCGATCGTCACGTCATCGTGGATGCGGCCGAGCGCCGCCGGCTGATCTGGGACGGGGTGACGCGTCTGGCCGCCGCGCGTGGCCTGACCGTGGTGGAAGACGCCGGGCTGCTGGACGAGGTGGCGGGGCTGGTGGAGTTTCCGGTGCCGCTGCTGGGCGCCATCGACGCCGCCTATATGGACCTGCCGCCCGAGGTCATGCAGGTGTCGATGCGGGTCAACCAGCGGTATTTTGCGCTGCGCGACGCGGAGGGCAAGGCGGCGCCGTTCTTTGCGTTCGTGGCCAATGTGGTGGCCACGGATGGCGGGCGCACGATTGTCGCCGGCAACGAACGCGTGCTGCGGGCGCGGTTTGCCGATGCAAGGCATTTCTGGGACCTGGACCGGACCGTCCGGCTCGAAGACCGTGTGCAAGCATTGGATAACGTGACCTTCCACGCGAAGCTCGGCAGCCAGGGGGAACGAGTTGAGCGGCTGGTCCGCTTGGCCGGGAACCTCGCCCCGCTGGTTGGCGCCGATCATGCGCAGGCGCAGCGTGCTGCCTTCCTCTGCAAGGCCGATCTAACCAGCGGTATGGTCGGTGAGTTCCCCGAATTACAGGGCGTTATAGGTCGCTACTATGCCCTGCACGATCGGGAGGACATGGTAGTCGCCGACGCGATTCGCGACCATTACGCGCCAAGAGGTCCAACAGACGCCGTTCCCGCCGCCCCGGTGAGTGTCGCCGTAGCACTGGCCGACAAGCTTGACATGCTAGCTGGATTTTTCGCCAACGACGAGAAGCCGACCGGCTCGGGCGACCCTTACGCGCTGCGCCGCGCCGCGCTGGGTGTGATTCGCATCGTCCGGGAGCGAACGCTCCGACTTCGATTTTCAGAGATGTTTGAGCGGGCTGTAGCACCGTTCGTAGTGGAACTCGTGGGGAAACCAATTGAGGCAGCCTTGGAGGAGTTGCAGGCACTTGAACAAAAGCTCGAAGTTCGGATTACAGGGGTAAGGCCTCTTCCTCCTGGCACGGTGCCGGACATGGGGTTGGTCGCAAAGGATCTGCTTGAATTTCTTGCTGAACGCCTCCGCGTCCAACTTCGCGTCGAGGGCGCCCGCCACGACGTGCTGGCCGCGGTTCTCGGCACCGGCCTCGATGACGACCTCGTCCGCCTGCTCGCCCGCACCGATGCCGTCACCGCCTTCCTGGCCACCGACGATGGCGCCAACCTGCTCACCGCTTACCGCCGCGCCGCCAACATCCTCCGCATCGAGGAAAAGAAGGACGGTCCGCACGACGCCCCCATCGACCCCGCCCTGCTGCGCCAGCCGGAAGAAAAAAACCTCGCCGGCGTGCTCGACCGCATCGAACCCGCCATCGCCGCGGCGATCGGGGACGAAAAATTCACTGACGCCATGTCCGGTCTGGCTGCCCTGCGTGCGCCGCTGGATGGATTCTTCGATCAGGTCACGGTAAACGATCCCGCCCCGGAATTACGCCGCAATCGGCTGCAGCTCCTCGCGCGCGTCCGCGCCGCGATGAACCTGGCGGCTGATTTCTCACGTATCGACGGATAAATAGGAGCCTGAACCGCCATGGCCCAGTGGGTCTACAGCTTCGGCGCCGGCCGCAACGAAGGCCGCGCGGACATGCGCAACCTGCTCGGTGGCAAGGGGGCCAACCTCGCCGAAATGGCCAGCATCGGCCTGCCCGTGCCGCCCGGCTTCACCATTACCACCGAAGTCTGTACGGCCTTCTACGACAACGACCGCAATTACCCGGCGGACCTCGCCGGGCAGGTGCGCGCAGGCCTGGTCCATATCGAACAGGCGGTCGGGCTGAACTTCGGTGACCGCCATAAGCCGCTGCTGGTCTCGGTCCGCTCCGGCGCGCGCGTGTCGATGCCGGGCATGATGGACACGGTGCTGAATCTTGGCCTGAACGACGCCACCGTCGAGGGCCTCGGCGCGCTCTCCGGCGACGCCCGTTTCGCCTGGGATTCCTATCGTCGCTTCATCCAGATGTACGGCAGCGTCGTGCTCGGCGTCGAGCACCACCGCTTCGAGGAAATCATCGAAAGCGTCAAGCACGACCGCGGCGTGATCGAAGACACCGGCCTCAATGCCCAGGACTGGCACCGCGTGGTGGACGGCTACAAGGAGATGGTCGCCGCCGAGACCGGCAAGCCGTTTCCCATGGACCCCGAGGAACAGCTCTGGGGCGCCATCGGCGCGGTATTCGGCAGCTGGATGAACCCGCGCGCCAACACCTACCGGCGGCTGCACGACATCCCGGCCAACTGGGGCACGGCGGTGAACGTGCAGGCCATGGTGTTCGGCAACATGGGCGACGATTGCGCCACCGGCGTCTGCTTCACCCGCGACCCCTCGACCGGCGAGAACATGTTCTACGGCGAGTACCTGGTGAACGCCCAGGGCGAGGACGTGGTGGCCGGCATCCGCACGCCCCAGCCGATGGCCGCCGCGCGCGCCAAGCCCGGCGAGCTGCCGATGGAAACCGCCATGCCGCGCGCCTATCAGGAGCTGCTGGCGGTGCGCGATACGCTCGAGCGTCACTACAAGGATATGCAGGACATCGAGTTCACCGTGCAGCGCGGCAAGCTGTACATGTTGCAGACAAGAAACGGCAAGCGCACCGCGGCAGCCAGCCTGCGCGTCGCGGTGGAAATGGCGCAGGAAGGCCTGATCAACCGCCGCGAAGCGGTGCTGCGGGTCAATCCGGCCTCGCTCGACCAGTTGCTGCATCCCACCCTTGACCCCAAGGCGGCGCGCACGCTGATTTCGCGCGGCCTGCCGGCCAGCCCCGGCGCCGCCGCCGGCGCGGTGGTGTTCAGCGCCGACGAGGCGGAAAGCCGCGCCGGCAAGGGCGAGGCCGTTATTCTGGTGCGCATCGAAACCAGCCCTGAGGACATTCACGGCATGCATGCCGCGAAGGGCATCCTGACCACCCGCGGCGGCATGACCAGCCATGCCGCGGTGGTCGCCCGCGGCATGGGAAGGCCCTGCGTGGCCGGCGCCGGCGGCATTTCGGTCGATTACGGCGCGCAGACCCTCTCGGCCGGCGGGCGCGTGGTGCGGGCCGGCGACACGATCACGCTGGACGGCGCCACCGGAGAAGTGTTCGTGGGCCTGGTGCCGATGATCGAGCCGGCGATGTCGGACGATTTCGCCACCCTGATGGAATGGGCCGACGGGTTCCGCCGGCTGAAGGTGCGCACCAACGCCGAAACCCCGCTCGATGCCGAAACCGCGCGCAAGTTCGGCGCCGAGGGCATCGGCCTGTGCCGCACCGAGCATATGTTCTTCGATCCCGCGCGCATCGGCGCGGTGCGGCAGATGATCATGGCCTCCGACGAGCAGGGCCGGCGTGCGGCGCTGGCCAAGCTGCTGCCGTTCCAACGGCAGGACTTCATCGATCTGTTCCGCATCATGGCGCCGCTGCCGGTCACCATCCGCCTGCTCGACCCACCGCTGCACGAGTTTCTGCCGCATGCCGAAGCCGAACTGGCCGAAGTGGCGGCGGCGCTCGGCACGGATATCGAGGCGATGCGCCGGCGGGCCGGCGAACTCGCCGAGGCCAACCCGATGCTCGGCCATCGCGGCTGCCGGTTGGGCGTGACCTATCCGGAAATCTATGAAACGCAGGCGCGCGCGATTTTCGAAGGCGCCATTGCGGTCGCGCGCGAGAGCGGCACCGCGCCGGTGCCGGAAATCATGATCCCGCTGGTGGGCACCAGGAAGGAACTGGAGATCACCCGCGCCCAGGTGGAGAGGGTGGCGCGCGCGGTGTTCGCGGAGGCCGGCACCAGCGTCGAATACACCGTCGGCACCATGATCGAACTGCCGCGCGCCGCCCTGATCGCCGACCGCATCGCCGAAATCGCCGACTTCTTCAGCTTCGGCACCAACGACCTGACCCAGACGACGTTCGGCCTGTCGCGCGACGACGCCGGCAAGTTCCTGCCGGCCTATGTCGAGCAGGGCATCCTGCCGAAGGACCCGTTCGTGTCGCTCGATGTCGAGGGCGTCGGCGCGCTGGTGCGCATCGCCGCCGAGCGCGGCCGGGCGACCAGGCCGGGCCTCAAGCTCGGCATCTGCGGCGAGCATGGCGGCGATCCGGCCTCGATTGCTTTCTGCGAGGAGGTTGGGCTCGACTATGTCTCCTGTAGCCCTTATCGCGTGCCGGTGGCGCGCTTGGCGGCCGCGCAGGCGGCGCTGCAGGGCAGCAGCGGGGACCGCACGGCATAAGTGCCGCACGGGATAAGTAAGGAAGGCCAGGGCTCTGCCCTGGACCCGCAAGGGGGCAGTGGCCCCCTTGACCCCAATACTTAAGAATTGGGTTCCAAGGACTCCGCCCTTGGTGGGGGCCGGGGGCAACGCCCCGCCATGACGCGGCGGCCGCTTGACGACAGGGGTTTTTCGCGGCCTACACGAACGGTCAGCCGCAAGCAGGATGGTCGCTCCCCATGACCGAATTCGTGCCCGCATTCGTCATCATGCCGCCACCGGTTGCTGCCGTGCCCGTCGCTGGCGGCGGGCTGTTTCCAGTCAGGCGAATTTTTTGTGTCGGACGCAACTATGCTGCGCATGCGCGCGAGATGGGCAGCGATCCCGACCGCGAGAAGCCGTTCTTTTTTGCCAAACCGGCCGACGCCGTACTGACCGGCGGCGCTGACATGCCGTATCCACCGGCCACCAACCTGCTGCACCATGAGATGGAACTGGTGGTGGCGCTGGGTGCGGGCGGCGCCGGTATTCCGGTGGCGGAGGCATTGGGGTGCGTGTGGGGCTATGCCGCCGGGCTCGATATGACCCGGCGCGACCTGCAGAACGCGGCCAAGAAAGAGGGAAAACCCTGGGACATGGGCAAGGGGTTCGACCATTCCGCGCCGATCGGCGCGCTGCTTCCCGCCGCGGGCTTTCCGGACCCGGCGCGCGGACGCATCGCGCTGCGGGTAAACGGCACGCTGCGCCAGATGTCCGATTTGTCCCATCTGATCTGGAGCGTCGCCGAGACCATTTCGTTCCTTTCCGGACTGGTGCGGCTGGCGCCGGGCGATCTGATCTTCACCGGCACGCCGGACGGTGTGGCGGCGGTGCAGCGCGGTGACCTGCTGGAAGGCGAGGTCGAGGGCGTCGGCACGGTGCGCACGCGGATCGTGTGAGCATGACCGAGCGCCTGCGCATCGCCACCTGGAACATCAACTCGCTGCGGCTGCGCCTGAAGCTGCTGCCGCTGCTGGTCGAGGCGCTGCGCCCCGACGTGATCTGCCTGCAGGAGACCAAGGTTCCCGACGAGCTGTTTCCCAACGGCGCTCTGGCCGAATGCGGCTATCCCTTCGCCGCCGGGCGGGGGATGAAGGGCTATAACGGGGTGGCGATCTTTTCGCGCTTTCCCATGCAGGTGCTCGACGCGGCACCTGACTGGTGTGCCCGCGGCGATTGCCGGCATCTGGCGGTGGCGCTGGACATGCGGTCCGGCCCGGTGGAACTGCATAATTTCTACGTGCCGGCCGGCGGCGATGTGCCGGATCGCGCGCAAAACCCGAAATTCGCGCACAAGCTCGACTTCGTCGCCGAGGCGACGGAATGGTTTGCCGCCCGCGCGGACCTGGCGCGCGCCGTGCTGGTGGGCGATCTCAACATCGCGCCGCTGGAACACGACGTGTGGAGCCACAAGCAATTGCTGGATGTGGTGAGCCACACGCCGCCGGAGACCGAGGGGCTGACCGCCTGGCTGGAGCAAGGGTTTTATGATGCGGTGCGCCATTTCGTGCCGGCGGACCGGAAACTGTTTACCTGGTGGTCGTACCGCAACCGCGACTGGCGCGTCTCCGATCGTGGCCGGCGGCTGGACCATGTTCTGGGTGAGCCGGGATCTGAAGGACGGGCTGATTGGCCACACGATCCTGCGGGACGCCCGCGACTGGGCGCGCGGCAGCGACCATGTTCCGGTGGGTGTGGAACTGGACGTATAGGAAACTTCCCGGCAACACAGCGGTCAGGCGAAGCATTCCCAGGCAGCTTGGCGGGAAATGTCCAGCGCGGTGCCGATGGCCGCCCAGCTGACCCCCCGGTTTCGCAGCGTATCCACTTGGGTCTGGAGCACACCACGGGTTGCCTCCACGGTCGCGATCGCCGGGCGGAGGGAAGCGAGCGGTTGCTCGTCGGTCATGCTGTCCCAGCCGGGGAAGGTCGCGGGCGTTGCCTCCAGGATGCGGTTGCAGGCGCCGACGCAGGCATCGCAGATGTGGACTTTCGGTCCGGCGATCAGTTTGCCGACCTGGGTTTCCGGCTTGCCGCAAAATGAGCACCGGAGCGGCCGGGCCCGGCGCGTCAACGGAAGGTTCATTGGCTGCTCTCCGGCAGATTGTCAGGGTCTCCTTGACGGCCTGAAGGGCTATCAGGGCGATGTCAAGAATGTCCTGACAGTCTGTCCGGTCCGGCCACCGAACCCCGGAAATCAGGACCCCGGGGGCACCGTGAAGCAGTCCATTCCCTGACCGGAGAGCTGCGCGCAGGCCGCCGCAGCGCTCTCGGCCGACAGGCCGACGAGCCGGGCGCGGTACAGGATGCCGGCACGCTGTACGGGGGTGACGGCCGGGTAGGCACCGGCCAGAAGATTACGGGCGCGGGCGCGCGCACTGCTGATCGCAGCTTCGGAATTGGCCGGGTTGGGGTAGGCGCCGACCTGGATTGCCCAATTGCCCCCGCGCACCGCCGCCGGGGCGACGGCCGGCAGCAGCATCGGCGCGGGTGACGCCAGCGGGCGTGATACGACGGCGCCGCCGGTGGCTGGCGCGAAGCTTGCCACCCTGGTGACGCTGACGGAGCGGTCCTCGGCCACCCAGCCCGGTGCGGCGGATACCGGTGCGGCGGATACCGGTGCGGCGGATACCGGCGCGGCGCCGTCCGTCCCGGCCTGTCCGGTGAGGATGCCGGTCGGCGCGTCTTCGGTGACCAGCCCGCCGCCGTCAAACGCCCGTGCGGACGGATCGTCCGCCGCCGGGGCGATCTGCGCCGATGCCGCATAATCCTGCCCGATCATCCCGCCGCCCGCATAGGCGCGGTCGGCGTCGGAGGCGGGGGTGGGGGGCTGTCCGAAGCCGGACACCGTGCCTGCGGTCCCATAGGCACCGTCGCCCGCATAGGTGGCGAGCGGACCGGTCATCGCCACCTCCGTCCCCAGGCGCGGCGTCACCCGGGCGAGGTAGTTGACCGTCTCGTCCGGCAACGGATTGCCGCCGGACAGGTAGGAGTCCAGCCGGTCCGGTCCGGCGTTGTAGGCGGCCAGGAAGGCGGGCGATCCGAAGCGCTGGTACATATCGCGGATATAGGCGGTTCCGGCGAGGATATTGTCACGCGGCTCATAAGGATCGCTGCCCAGACCGTAGCGCCGGCGCAGCATGTCGTAAGTGCCCGGCATCACCTGCATGAGCCCCATCGCCCCGGTCGAGGAGGTGATCAGCGAGCCATCCCGCTCGTACAGGCGGCCGGAGCTCTCCTGCTGCATCACCGCGCGGATCCAGCGTTCCGGCACCTGGAAGCGGGCGGCGGCGCTGCGGATATACGGGCCCCAGGGATCATCCGGCGTGCCCGGAACGGGATAGGAACGCGACGCCCGCGCCCGGTAGCTGCCCGCTTCGGACCGGGACTCGGCGAGGTCGTAGCCATAATCACCGTTGCCGTCATAGCCGCGCCGCCCGTCCCAGTGGCTGGCGTATTGTCCGCCCCCGGCGCAGCCGGCGCACACCGAAACCAGCATGAGGGCGGCTGCCCGGGCGACGCTCACCGCCACGCTTCCGGCACGGAAGCTGCGATGGCCGAACCGGTCAGGGACGCGGATGCAGGAGGCGACATTGGCAGCACCCTGAGCGCGAGAGCGGGAAACGTCATTGCTCCCTGCGCACGGCGTTTGCCAGCGCCGGCCCGGAAGCACATGAGATTATAGAATAGACTATGTTCGGACAGGATGGCGAAACTTTGGCGTGGCGGACCGGCCCGCCGCGGCAACTCAGGCCGCGCCGGGCTCGTCGTACGACAGCGCCCAATCCGGCGACCAGAACCAGCAGCGCTCGGGCGAGGCCGGCGGCGGGCGGCGGTAGCTACGGACGAACTCGACCCCGCCGCGGATGAAGGCGCGGTCGAGCGATTCCCGCAGCATCGCAGTGCCGGCCAGGCTGCCCTCGGCGCAGACGAAGGCGCAGGGCGTGAGGTGGCGCGCCGCGATGCCGGCTGCGGTGCGGGTGAAAGCGAGCACCGCGCCGCGTCCGGAATGGCGCTGCACTTCGCCGCGCGCGCGGCCCGGCGGGATGCCGAGGGGGAAGACCAAGGTACCGCCCGCGGACAGTTCGTCGATCCAGCGCCGGGCGGGATCGGCGACGGCGAAATTAACGTAGATCCGGTCCATCGCTCCCTGCGGCCACTCGGCGGCATCGCTCCGGATTGTGGTGACCGTCGGCCATGGGCGCAGGTTGGCACGGGCGGCTTCGGCCAGGCGCGGATCGAATTCGATGGCGGTAACGCTGCCCTCAGGACCGGCCAGTTCGGCCAGCATCGCGGTGTAGTACCCCGCCCCGGCACCGAGATGCAGCACGCGGTCGCCGGGACGGACGCCGAGATGGTGCAGCATGAGCGCATGCAGCGAGGGGCTGCCGTTGTTCAGGCCGCGCGCCTGGTCGAGCACGACCAGCACGTCCTCATACAGCAGGCGCGGATCGTCGCCGGCGAGTTCGATCGCGCCGACCGCCGGGTCGAGAACCGTCCAGGGCCCGGGGCCCAGAAAATCCTCGCGCGGGACGGTGGAAAGCGCGTGCTGCACAGGTTCGTCGCGAACGCCGGCAATGCGCAGCATGCGGGCGGCGTAGTCGCGGCGTTGCGCCGCGAGGCCGGTCATGCTTCGAGTTCCGCAATGAAGCCGGACAGTCCGCTGAGCCGGTGCGTGGCCATGCGGGCGGCGTGCAGCACGGCGCGGCAGCCGGCCAGCGCAGTGTCGAAGGCGGCGTTGACCAGCACGTGGTCGAACTCGCCGGCGTGGGCGATTTCGGCGCGCGCGGCCCGCATGCGGCGGGCGATTTCGTCGTCGTTGTCGGTGCCGCGGCCGCGCAGGCGCGATTCCAGCAAGGGCAGGGAGGGCGGCAGAACGAACAGCCCGACCACGTCGCCGGGCAGGGCCGCGCGCAACTGGCGATGGCCCTGCCAGTCGATGTCGAACACCACGTCGCGCCCGGCGGCCAGGGCGTCCAGCACCGGAGCGCGGGGCGTGCCGTAGCCGCGGCCGAACACGCGCGCCCATTCCAGCAGCTCGCCCGCGGCGCTCATTGTTTCAAACTCTGCCTCGGTGCGGAAGAAATAGTGTTTCCCTTCTTCTTCGTTGGCGCGGGGGGCGCGGGTGGTGACGCTGATGGATGGGGCGAGGTTTGGCTCGGTTGCGAGCAAAGCGCGGGTGAGGGAGCTTTTGCCGGCGCCGGAGGGGGCGGCGATGACGAGGCAGAGGCCGCGGCGGGGGAGTGTGGTCATAAGAAGAGAAGGCCTGGGCTCTGCCCTGGACCCGCATCGCGCGCAGCGCGCCTTCGGCGCGACGGGCAGTGGCCCCTTGGAACCCATTCGTTAAGGGGTCCAGGGGGCTTTGCCCCCTGGTGGGGGTCCAGGGGGCAAAGCCCCCTGGCGGGGTCCGGGGCAGCGCCCCGGCAAAGCGCACGGTGTCTCATTCGATATTCTGCACCTGTTCCCGCAGCTGCTCGATCGCCGCCTTAAGCTTCAATCCGGTCGCGGTAAGCGCCACCGAAGCCGACTTGCTGCAGAGCGTGTTGGCCTCGCGGTTGAACTCTTGCACCAGAAAATCAAACCGCCGTCCGATCGCCGCGCGTTCCGCCAGCAGCGCGTCGGCGGCGTGCAGATGGGCGTCCAGCCGGTCGAGTTCCTCGCGCACGTCGGAGCGGGACGCCAGCAGCGCAACTTCCTGCGCAATCCGTTCCTCCGGCAGCCCGGGCGCCTCGCCGAGCAGGGCCTGCACCGATTCCAGCATGCGGGCGCGTTGCGCGGCCGGCTGGTCGGCGGCCTGCACGCTGGCGGTGGCGCGCAGGGCGGCGATTTCATCCAGCAGGCGGCGCAGCGTAAGCGCAAGCCGCGCGCCCTCGGCGCGGCGGGCGGCCACCAGGGCGGCCAGCGCGGTGGTGAAGCCCTGGCGGAAGGCGGCCTCGCGAAGTGCGGCGGCGGAGTTGTCCTCGGCCGCGGCGGCCGGGCGCAGCACGCCCGGCAGGGCCAGCAGGGCTTCCGCCCGGGGCGGGGGCGCGCCGGGAATGCGGGCGGCGAGATCGGTCACCAGCGCCAGCACCTGTTCCAGTGCGGCCGGATCGGGGGCGAGGCGCGGCTGGTCGTCGCGTTTGACCGTGAGGTTGGCGCTGACGTTGCCGCGCTTGAGCTGGGCGGCGGTGGCTTCGCGCAAGGCGGGCTCCAGCCCGTCGAGCCCGGGCGGCAGGCGAAAACGCAGTTCCAGCCCACGGCCGTTGACGCTGCGCAACTCCCAGGCCCAGGCGATTCCTTCGGCGATCCCCTCGGTGCGGGCGAATCCGGTCATCGATGCCAGGTCGGGGGAGGAAATCGCGGCGGGCGGGGCGGTCATGGATGCAAATCCTTCAAGACGCGCGACGTTCTAGCAGCGCCAGAGTAGTCTCGGAACATGATCACCGCTCGTTGCATCCTCATTACCGGCGCGTCCAGCGGGCTCGGCCGCGCCACGGCGGTGGAATCGGCGGCGCCCGGGGTCACGCTGCATTTGTCCGGGCGCGACGCCGCGCGGCTGGAGGCGGCGGCGCAGACGTGCCGGGCGCGTGGGGCGGTGGTGCACGCGTGCGTGCTGGACGTGCGCGACACCGCAGCGATGGCGGCCTGGATCGCGGGTGCCGGCCGGCTCGACCTGGTGGTGGCGAATGCCGGCATTTCGGCCGGCACCGGCGGCGGACGGCCGGAGAGTGCGGCGCAGACGCGGGCGGTGTTTGCGGCCAATCTGGACGGCATGCTGAACACGGTTCTGCCGGCACTGGCCATCATGCAGGCCCAGGCGCCGGGGCCCGACGGCCTGCGCGGGCGGATCGCGGTGGTGGCCTCGATCGCCGCCTTCGTGCCGGCGCCGGGCGCGCCGGCCTATTGCGCCAGCAAGGCCGCCGCTGATGCCTGGACGGTGGCGGCGGCGCAGACGGCGTGGCGGGACGGGATACAAATGACCAGCCTGTGCCCGGGTTATGTGCGCACGGCGATGACGGCGCGCAACCGTTTTCCCATGCCCGGGCTGATGGATGCGGGCCGCGCCGCGCGGATCATGCTGCGCGGCATTGCGGCGGGGCGGCGGCGGGTGGTGTTTCCCTGGTGGATGGGTCTTGCGGCGCGGCTGGTCGGGCTGCTGCCGCCGCGCCTGTCCGGGCCGCTGCTGTCGATTTCGCCCGGGAAAGAAGGCTTGCCGGGCGAGCCCTGATTGCGCACATCCTGGGCGTAACGGCAGGCGGGTCGAACGGCGGCAGCGCGGGCATCGGCGGGGCGAATGGCGTGCCGACGAGCCAGTTCCGTTGCGCAAGAAAATCGCGCGAAGTTTGTGCGGGCTGGGGTAGCTTTGCGCCGGCAGCCGCGCCCGGCGCGACGATGCCAGGCGGCGAACGGAGGACAAGGCGGCGTCGCAGGCAGGCAACCAGCACCGGGATACACAGGATTTGATCCGGTCCGAGCGGTTGCGTTCGGTGCTGGGGCAGACCCCTTTGGTGCTCGGCACCACGATGGTCAACGCAGTCCTGGCGGCCGCCGTACTGGCGCTGTCGGCGGGCGAGGTGCAGGCGTGGCCATGGCTCGGGGCGCTGCTGGCCGTGTCGCTGGCGCGTGGCGTGGCATGGTGGGCGATGCGGCGCAGCGCCGACGAGCGTCGCCAGTGGCTGCTGACGGTCGGCGGCAGCGCCTGCGGCGGCGTGCTGTGGGGTGTGCTGGCCCTGCTGACGGTTTCTTCCCCTGAGACCTGCCAGGTGTTTGCAGCCTTCGTGGTGGGGGGCATGTGCGCCGGTGCTGTCGCGGCCTATGGCGCCCATTTTCCGACCGCGGCGGCCTTCATTCTGCCCGCGACCTTGTCGCTGGCGCTGAGCTTCCTGCTGGGGGGGCAGGCGCTGGGTCCGGTCTCGGCGGCGATGGTGCTGCTGTTCGCCGGCGGCATGCTGCGTATCGGCTGGCTGTCGCACCAGACCTTCGGCGCGCTGTTCCGCCTGCAGGCGGAGCTGGCGCACCGTACTACTTCACTGGATGCCGCCGAGGCGCGGCTGCGGGCCGAAATCGCCGAACACCAGGCCACCGAGGCGGCGCTGCGCCATGTGCAGAAGATGGAAGCGATCGGTCAGATCACCGCGGGGGTCGCGCACGACTTCAACAACCTGCTGACGGCGATCGGCGGCAATCTGCAGCTTATTCACGATACGGCCGGCGCGGACGGACCGATCCGCCGTTATGTGGCGGCGGCCGAACGGGCGTCGGACCGCGGTGCGAAGCTGGTGGCCTCGATGCTCGGCTTTGCCCGTCCGGCCGGCGCCGCCGGCGCGACCGTGCGGATGAATGCCCTGCTGTTGGATTTCCTGCCGCTGCTGCAGCGGGCGGCGGCGCCCTGCCGGCTGGAGACAAGGCTCGCCGCAGACCTGCCGGGCTGCGC
This sequence comes from uncultured Alphaproteobacteria bacterium, assembly GCA_963714255.1. Lineage (GTDB taxonomy): Bacteria > Pseudomonadota > Alphaproteobacteria > Acetobacterales > Acetobacteraceae > Rhodovastum. Next base: position 403,247 of record CAVQNU010000027.1, on the reverse strand, counting down.
GGTCGAGGCAGCGCAGTTCCAATCAGCGGTGCTGAACTTGGTGATCAACGCCCGCGACGCGAGCCCTGCCGGCGGTTCGGTGACCGTCAGGACGGAAGCGGCCGGCCTGGCCGCTGCGGAACTTCCGGCCGACGGGACGGCGGAGCCTGGCTGGTTCGTGTCCGTATCCGTGGCCGACACCGGGGCGGGTATGACCGAGGCGGTGCGGCTGCGGGCCTTCGAGCCGTTCTTCACCACCAAGCCGCCGGGCAAGGGCAGCGGACTCGGGCTGGCGCAGGTGGTTTCGTTCGCACGTGCGGCCGGCGGCCATGTGACCCTGCAAAGCGCGCCCGAGGCGGGAACGATCGTGACGCTGTTTCTGCCGGCGGCGGGAGGCTGGGCGCTCCCCTGATGAGGTCTGGCTCGCGCGGTCTGGCCCGGCGGCCTGCTGTGACCTCCGCCCGGGCGTCCCGGTGGACCTGCGCGCACCGGCGTGCCGGTGCGCTCACGCAGGCGCGGTTGCAGTGCGCAGGATTTTGACGATTCCAGATTGTCGTGTTGATAACTGACACATCCTGCAGTCATCGCGAATGTCATGATTTCGCCATGCACCTCCCGGCGCCGTTGCGCCTGCGCCGCGAACATTCCACGCTGCCATTGACACACGATTGCAACACGGCGACGCTGGACAATGACGGCCAGAATGTGTCGCCGGAGACGAGAAATAGTGGCCAAGTTCGGTTGCCTCGCCCTCGCGATTCTTGCGACCCTCGCGTCTGCTGTGATGCCTGCGCCTGCCGCGGTACCGGTGCCGTCCATTGCCGAGGACAGCGCCATCGCCGACAGCCTCGCGGCCATGTTGCGGGCCGCGCGTGCGGTGATCTCCGCCAGTCAGGCGCGGATCAACGACCCGGCCCTGGGTCCGAAAGGGCTGACCGGCAAGAGCGTGCTGGCGGCCGCGATCACCGTCTATCGTAACGCCACCGGCACCGACCCGCTGGCGATCGACCCGCAGTCCCGGCAGGGCGTTCTGCTGCACGCGCTGATGGACGCGATCATGGCGGTGATGGACCGCGCGCAGGCGCACCTGAACACGCCGGGCGTTGGCTTCAAGGGCTTCATTCCCGCCGTGTTCGCGCGCCTGGTCGGTGAGGAGTTCCTGCGCTGCGACGACGGCAAGGCCGAGATGAAGGTGACCGCGCCGCCCGAGCTGGTGCGCAACCGAATGTCGCGTCCCGACGCGTTCGAGCTGCAGGTCATTGCGGGCAAGTTCCTCGCGCCGGGTTGGCCGCGCGGCGCCCCCTATGCGGCCCGCGTGCCGCACGGCGCGGGCACCGCCTTTCGTGTCATGGTGCCGGAATATTACGCCGCCTCCTGCCTCGTCTGCCATGGCGAGCCGAAGGGCAGCCGCGACATCACCGGCTACCCGCGCGAGGGTGCGCACGAAGGCGACCTCGGCGGTGTCATCAGCATCACGCTGTTGCATTGAACGCGAAGCGGGCAGCCCGTTCACCGCGCGCGATGCTGCTCCGCAGGGTCTCGATTGCCGCCCGGCTGATCTGGCTCTCGGTGATCCTCGTGGGGATCATGCTGGAGACCAACATCACGCTCATGCGGGCGCTGGACCGTTCGGCCGCCGCCGCCGGAGCGTCGGAGCGTCTCATCGGGCTGATCAATGCGAGCCACGCGGTCAGCGACGCGTTCGCCGACCTGCGCTACTGGCTCACCGATCTCGCGGTCAGCCAGCTCACTTTGTCGGAACGGAATGCCGGTGTGGCGCGCGCGCAGTTGACCCAACGCCTGGACACGCTCGCGGCGCACGAGCCGGATCTCGCCGCCACCATGCGGCGCGAGGTCGCCGCATTCGATCGGCTCGCCATGGATGCCGTGAACGCCTACACCGACGGCCAACGCGTCATCGGCAACACGCGGTTCGCCGAGGCGCGTGAGCATGGGCAGCGGATCGATACGCTGCTGGAGAATTTCGAGACGGAACTCGCCCGCCGCGAGGTGGCGGTGCGCGAGGAGGTGGTCGCCGCCAGCACCAGCGCCAGGCGCGTCACGCTGATCACCGTCGGGCTCGCTATCCTGGTCGCGATCATGCTCACCGTACTGGTGTTGCGCTCGATCCTGCTGCCGTTGCGCCAGCTTGCGGCGGCGATCGAGGCAACCGGGCGCGGCGATCTCGCCGCCCCGCTGCCGCCGCCCTCGCGCGACGAGCTGAGCGCGTTGACGCGCGCGGTGGTGCTGTTCCGCGAGGGGCTGACAGAGCGGGCACGGCTGGAGCGGGAGGCGGAAGCGCAGCGCCGGCTGCTGATCGATGCGATCGAATGCATCAACGAGGGCTTCGTGCTGTATGACGCGCAGGACCGGCTGGTGCTGTGCAATTCCAATTTCGTCAACGCCGAGCCGGGCCTCGCCGACATGATGGTCCCCGGCCGCAGCTTTCGCAGCGTGCTGGAAGCGGCGGTGGCGCGCGGTCTGCCTGATCTGCAGGGCGGCGATGCCGAGGCCTGGATCGAGGCGCGGCTGCGCCGGCACCGCCATCCGCAGGGCGTGACCGAATACCGGTTCGGCGACCGCTGGGTGCAGATCGGCGAGCGCCGCACCTCCGACGGCGGCACGGTGGCGATCTACAGCGACATCACCGAACTGAAGCGCCGGCAGGAGGCGCTGGAGGCGGCCCGCGAGGAGGCGGTGACGGCCTCGCGGGTGAAGTCGGAGTTTCTGGCCAACATGAGCCACGAACTGCGCACGCCGCTGAATGCGATTATCGGCTACAGCCAGTTGCTGCAGGAGGATGCCGCGGATGCCGGGGCGACCGCGCCGCTGGCCGACCTGCGCAAGATCGAGAGCGCCGGCCAGCACCTGCTCAACCTGATCAACGACATTCTCGATCTTTCCAAAATCGAGGCCGGCCGTACCGACGTGTTCATCGAGGCGGTCGATGTGCCGGCCCTGATCGAAGACGTGCGCCTGATGGTCGAACCGCTCGCCGCCCGCAACGCCAATGCCCTGATCATCGATTGCCCCGCCGACATCGGCGCCATCCGCTCGGATGACACCAAGCTCAAGCAGTCGCTGCTGAACCTGCTGAGCAATGCCTGCAAATTCACCGCGAAGGGCGCGGTCACGCTGGTCGTGCGCCGCGAACCGGAGGGCATGATCGGGTTTTCGGTGACCGACACGGGCATCGGCATCACCGAGGCGCAAATCGGCAAACTGTTCCAGGCGTTCATGCAGGCCGACAGCTCCACCACGCGCCGGTTCGGCGGCACCGGCCTGGGGCTGGCGCTGACCCGCAGCTTCGTCAAGCTGCTGGGCGGGGAGGTTTCCGTCAGCAGCCGCCCCGGCGAGGGTTCCACCTTCCGCCTCATGCTGCCGGTCGACCCGGCCGGCGACCCGCACGCGGTTCCTCTCGAAACGACCCCGGAGCGCGCGGCAAGCAGCCAGGCGAGTCGAGGCAATGGCACGCAGTCTCCTGGCCGAAAATGATCAGTTGAACGGTGACATGCGACACGCCGGCTGATCCGGCAGGGTCGTACCGTGCTGACCGCGACCGCTGGTGCCGAGAGCGTCGCCCGCGCGCCGGGGTGCCGGACATCGTGCTGATTGACATGTCGCTGCCGGTGATCGACGGCTGGCAAGCTGGGCGCGGGCCGCGCGAAGACGCCGCCACGGCGAGCCTGGCGATCATCGCGCTGACCGCAAGCGCGCGCTGGCGGCCGGGTGCGACGACGGCGACACCAGGCCGCTGGACCTGCCGCGGCTGCCGGGCAAGATCGCGGCACTGCTGAACCCCGGCCGCACCAGATAACCGCCGGGCCGCCGTTTTCTCCTCGCCGCCGCCCGCTTGAGGCGGGCCGGGGGCAAGCTTATGACGTGCTCCGTTGCAGCAACAGGTGAGGAAGCAATGCCGGGTGGCACGCGCAAGGTCGCTACGGTTTTCGGCGGCTCGGGTTTCATCGGCCGTTATGTCGTGCAGCGTCTGGCCCGCCAGGGCATGGTGGTGCGCGTCGCGGTGCGTGACACCGAGGGGGCCCTGGTCCTGAAGCCGATGGGCAAGGTCGGACAGATCGTGCCGCTGTACGCACCGGTGACCAGCCCGGACGCTGTTGCGCGCGCCGTCGAGGGCGCTGCGGTGGTGGTGAACCTGGTCGGCATCCTGGCAGAACGGCGTCGCGGCGATTTCCACCGGATCATGGCCGAGGGCGCCGGTATCGTTGCCCGCGCCGCCGCCGCCGCCGGGGCAACCGGGTTCGTGCAGGTCTCGGCCATCGGCGCCGACCTGGCGAGCCGGAGCGGCTATGGCCGCGCCAAGGCCGAGGGCGAGGCAGCGGTGCTGGCCGCGTTCCCGGCCGCGACCGTTCTGCGTCCGTCCATCGTGTTCGGCGCCGAGGACCAGTTCTTCAACCGCTTCGCCGGCATGGCGCAGGCACTGCCCTTCATGCCGGTGATCGCCGGGGCGACACGTTTCCAGCCGGTCTATGTGGGCGATGTCGCCGATGCGGTGATCGCCGTGCTGGGCCGCCCGGAGGCGGCCGGCCGCGTCTACGAACTCGGCGGCCCGCAGGTATTCACGTTCCGCGAACTGCTGGCGTGGATTCTGCGCGAGACCGAGCGCAAACGCCCGCTGATCACGGTCCCCCGCTGGCTCGCCTGTCTGCAGGCCGGCGTGATGGAGCGCTTGCCGGGCAAGCTGCTGACCCGCGACCAACTGCTGATGCTGAAGCGCGACAACGTGGTCTCAGCGGGGGCCGTGGGGCTGGCGGAGTTGGGCATCGTGCCGACGCCGATCGACCTGGTGGTGCCGGCGTATCTGCGGCGGTTCCGGCCAGGCGGTGGCACACTGAGGCCGGACACGGACGAGCCGCGCGGGTGAGGTCGGCTGATTACCTTCCTGCCCGGCCTGTTTGCCGCCGGTGGCATCGTGCATGGTGCCGCTCTCGTGGTATGGGCCCTCCGCGACGGAAGTGACGCCGTCGCACCGATACACCAGTCAATGCAACAGACCGCCATCGTTGCGGTCGCCGCGGAGTGACCGCCATGCGCCTGTTCCCTCTCGCCGCCGCCTGCCTGCTGCTGCCACTCGGCGCGGCTGCGCAGCCTCCGGCGCCGCCCGCTCCGCCGGCCGGTGCCGCCACGGCCCAGCCCGCCCCCGCCAAGCCCAGCGAGGCGGCCCGCAAGGCCGCGCTTGAGCTTAATGAGAAGCTCGGATTTACCAATCAGGTCACGGTTGTTCTGGCCAATGTGCGCAACCAGCTCATCGTTGGCCTGGCACATAACAGCAACAAGCCGCCCGCCGAGGTGCAGCCCATCGTCGACGAATTGCTGATGCCCGACTTCACCTCGCACGCCAGAGAGCTCGGCGACTCCATCGTCGACCTCTGGGCGAGCAGCTTCACCATCGACGAACTGCACGCCCTGCACAGCTTCTACACCACCCCGATCGGCGAAAAACTGCTCAAGACCGCGCCTGTCATTGGCCAGCAAATCGCCAAGGACAGCGCCGGTTGGGCGCAGGGGGTGTTGCAGAAGACCATCCAGGACCATGGCGCAGCGCTGCACGAGCGTGGGCTGACGCTGCCGGGGGAGGCTCCGCGATCGAACGGGCAATGACGGAGGAAGGACGGCCAGGGGCTCCGCCCCTGGACCCCGCCAAGGGCCGAGGGGCGCCTGGCGGGTCCAGGGCAGAGCCCTGGCCTTCCTTCCTTTCTCCGGCCGCACAGGGTTGGCGCCTGTCGGTGCTGATGTCATAAGGCGCGCAATGCGCACCCTGTTCCACCTTCCGCTTTCGCCGTTCAGCCGCAAGGTCCGGCTGGTGCTGGCCGAAAAGCGGCTGCCCTTCGAGCTGCGGATCGAAAAAGTATGGGAGCGCCGCCCCGCGTATCTGGAACTGAACCCGGCCGCCACCGTACCGACGCTGCTGGAAGACAACGGCTTGGCCGTGCCAAACTCCGGGGTGATCTGCGAATACCTCGAAGAAGCCTATCCCGACATGTCGCTGCTCGGCGAATCGCATGCCGAGCGGGTCGAGGTGCGGCGCTTGCTCGCCTGGTTCGATGGCAAGTTCGCCGAGGAGGTCACGCGCAACCTAAACGGCGAGAAATATTTCAAGCGCATTTCCGGAATCGGCCACCCCGACGCGGCGGCGCTGCGCGCCGGCTACGCCAATCTGCGCGTGCACCTGCACTACCTGGGCTGGCTGGCGGAGACGCGGAAGTGGCTGGCCGGCAGCCACGTGTCGCTGGCGGACTTCGCTGCGGCGGCGCATTTGTCGGTGCTGGACTTCCAGGGCGATGTCGACTGGCTGGTCAGCCCGCCGGCGCGCGAGTGGTATGCGCGGCTGAAGTCGCGGCCGAGTTTCCGGCCGTTGCTGGCGGACCGGGTGCTCGGCATGGCGCCGCCCGAACATTACGCAGATCTGGATTTTTAGGCGGGCGCCGGGTTCGGCCGCTTCACCCGGCTTGCTGCAGGAACGGAGCGGCGGCGGCGACCACCTCCTCGACCGGCAGCCCCGCCAGGTCGTGCATGCGAACCACCACGGGCCAGGTTCCGCCGGGCCCGCGCGGCGCGGTCAGCACCGGGTCGCTGTCGGCCGAGAACAGCACCACGCAGCGGCAGCCGACCGCTGCGGCAACATGCATCGGTCCCGTGTCGTTGCCCACCGCCAGCGCCGCCCCGGCCGCCAGACCGGGAAGATCGGCCAGTGCCGTCTGTCCGGTCAGATCAATTGCCGCGGGGCACGCGACGCGGATCGTGGCAGCCAGCTCCGTCTCGCTGTCCGTGCCCACCACCACCGGGGTCAGGCCGCCGGCTGCCAGCAGAGCGGCCAGCGCGCCGAAACGCTCCGCCGGCCACCGCTTGCGCGGCCGCCTCGCGGACGCCCCCGGCACCAGCAGCGCATAGGGTGCCGGCAGGTCCACGCCCGGCCAGCGCACGAGCCAGGACAGGTCGGCCGGCGGGAACAGGGTCACGCCCGCCATTTCCAGTTGCTCGTGCTGGCGTTCCAGTGTGTGCATGAAATCCCGGCGTGGATTGGCGTGCGGGTGCGAGCAGCGCGACGCGATGCCCGACCAGCGCGGCCGCCCGGCAAGAATGAAATAGAGCGACGAACGGCCGGAAGTTTGCAGATCGTAGACGAAATCGAATCCAAGCAGGTCCTGGCGCAGGTGCAGCAGGCCGGGAATGTCCAGCAGTGCCGGCCTTGTATCGACCTCTACCCGGTCGAACCACGGCGCCCGCCGCGCCAGGGCGGCGAACGGCGCGGTGGTCAGCAGCGTGATTTCGTCGGGGGCGTGGCGCGCGCGGATGGCGGCGAAGGGGCCGAGGGAGAGAAAAAAATCGCCCAGCGCGCCCAGGCGGATCACCAGAATGCGTTTCATGGCAGCACCCGCCGCCCCTGCTGGTGCAACACCAGGGTGCAACGATGGCGCCGGGCGATGTCCTGTGTCTGTTCCATTATCGCCGCCTGGCCGGGGCGGTGGCGAGCACGTCGTGATAGACCGCCAGCGTGGCCCGCTGCATGGCTGCCACCGTGTAGCGAGCCTGCACCGCCGCGCGCCCCCGGGCACCCAGCGCGGCCAGCCGCGACTCCGGCAGGTCGAGCACCGCATCCAGCGTCACCGCCAGGGCGTCGACGTCGCCGGGCGGCACCAGCCATCCGGTGTCGCCATGCGCCACCGTCTCTGCGGCGCCGCCGTGTTTGGTGGCGATCACCGGGCGCGCCATCGCCTGCGCCTCGATGATGACGCGGCCGAACCCTTCCGGCTCGGTGGAGGCGTTGACCACGATAGCGGACAGCGCCAGGGCGGCCGGCATGTCGTCGGCGTGGCCCACCAGCCGCAGCCGGTCGGCAACGCCCAGCCGGATGGCCAGCGCGGTCAGCCCGGCGGCGTAACGTTGCCGCCCCTGGTCGGCCCCGGCCAGCACGACCACGGCCTCGCGATGGCGCATGCGGGCCATCGCCTCGATAATGATTTCCTGGCCTTTCCAGCTGGTCAGCCGTCCGGGCAGCAGCAGGACGGGCGCTCCGTCCGGCACCTCCCAGGCCCGCGCCACGGCTGCCTTGCGCGCCGGGCTGACGGACGCGGGATCGAAGACGGCGGGATCGACGCCGCGGGGAATGATCTGGATGCGTTGCCAGTTCACCCGGTGGCGCGTCGCCACCAGGCCGGCGATGAAGGTGCTGATGGCGATTACCACCTCGCCGCGCGCCATCACGCCGTTATAGGCGCGCTTGAGAAGCGGGCGCTCGCCATAGGGGGCGTGGTAGGTGGTGACGAAATGCGCCCCGGTCCGCCGCGCCGCCAGCCACGCCGACCACGCCGGTGCGCGCGAGCGGGCGTGCACGATATCGACCCGCTCGGTGCGGATGATGTCGGCCAAATCATCCGCGTTGCGCCAGAGTTGCAGCGGCGATTTGCTGTCCAGCGGCAGCGAAATGGTGCGCCCGCCGGCGTGGTGCACCTCGGTGGCCATGCGTCCGCCGGCGCTGGCCACCAGCGCGGTGCCGCCGGCCCGTGCGATGGCCGCGGTGATCTCGACGGTGCCGCGCTCGACCCCGCCGCCGTCGAGCGCCGGCAGAACCTGCAGGACCACCGGCGGGCGGGGCGGGGTTTTGTTCGTCATGCGGCGGCTATATCACGCAGCCCGGCGAATGGAAGGACGCGCGCATCATGGCGCAGACGAGCGAACAGACCGGGCGGCTGGACCGCGGCGACGGGGTCGGACTGGCCTGGGCGAAGCTGCCCGGCCGGGACCCCACGCTGGTGTTCCTGCCTGGGTTTCGCAGCGACATGACCGGATCGAAGGCGCTCGCGCTGCGCGACTGGTGCGCGGCCGAGGGGCGGGCGATGCTGCGGCTGGATTATTCAGGCCACGGTGCGAGTGATGGCGCTTTCGCCGACGGCACGATCGGGGCGTGGGCGGACGACGCGTGCCGGGTGATCGCGGCGCTGACCACGGGGCCGCTCGTGCTGGTGGGCTCGTCCATGGGCGGCTGGATCGCGCTGCTGGCGGCGCTGGCGATGCCGCAGCGCGTGGCGGCGCTGGTCGGCATCGCGGCCGCGCCGGATTTCACCGAGGCGCTGATCTGGGCGGCCCTGCCGCCGCCGCAACGTGTGCTTTTGCTGCGCGAGGGCGTTTTGTTCCTTCCCAGCCAGTATGGCGAGCCCACCCCGATCACCCGCGCCCTGATCGAGGATGGGCGCCGCCATCTCCTGCTGACCGGCGGGGAAATCCCGCTCGAGTGCCCTGTGCGCCTTTTGCACGGCCAGCTGGACCCGGATGTGCCCTGGGAAACCGCGCCGCGCCTGGCGGCAAAGCTGCGCGGTGCGGACGTGCAGGTGACGCTGGTGAAGGATGCCGAACACCGGCTGTCGCGCCCGCAGGACATTCTTCTGCTGATCCGCACCGTGGCGGCGGTGATGGCATGACCCAAGGGCAGGTGTCCGGCCCGGCCGCACCCCGGCCGCGGATCGCCCCGCGCCCGGTTGCGCCCCTCAGGTGCGTGACGACGCGCGGTCCATCAGGTCCTGCGGGATCCAGACGCGCACCACCTGCCAGCCCCCGATCGAGAAAGCGAGGCGGACGTGCAGGGGTTCCTCCTCCGGGTCCTGGCAAGGCGCACGCAGGTCCAGGTCGAACTGCGCCGGCGTGCTGAAGCGGGCCTTGACGATTGCGACGGGGGGGGCGGGGAACGGGGCCCCGGCCTCGCTGCCCGACGCCTCGGTGCCAGACGCTTCGATACCAGATGGTGGGTCAAGCAGGCGGGCCGCCTGCAGCAGGCCCTCCGGGGTGACCGCCCGGTCGATTTCGGTGGCGGCGATGGCGCTGATAAAGCTGGCACCGAACGGCGGCAGCGTGTTGCTTGCCAGCAGGGTTCGCTGCGGCATGCCGATGATGCCCTCGGCGATATCGTCCTTCAGCCCCTGCCGGACCGCGGGCCAGTCGACCAGGGATTGCAGGGTGGCGAGGTTGCCGCTTTGCAGCGCCCGGCTGATGCGCCACAGCGTCAGGAACGGGCCGCCAGCGTAGCACGCTGCAAATAGCAGCAGCGTGATGAGCAAAAGATGGAACGACCGCCCGGATCGGGCCTTCGTTGCTTGCCGTACCGCCCTTGTTGTCATCGCCACCTCCCCTGTCTGGTGTGCGCGTCGTCGCTCCGATTGTTGACCAACCCTCCGTCCGTCCGGTCATGGATCTTTCAACAGGCCTGTTCCGCCTGTGTAGCCAGCAACCAATACACGGGGACGAACCGTTGACGGAAGAAGTGTGCCCCGTCGTCGATCAAAAGTGAACCGCCCTCACGCCGCCCGGCCGCGCAACCAGGGAATACTTGCGATTTCGTCATCACACGGCAACGCCGCGGCCGGGCAGTTCACCCGCCGGCCGTGGGCGGGACCATGCGGTCCCGCCCGGTCGTCCGCTTCCGTCAGCCGGAAGTCTTCACTTCGATACGCTTCTCCGCGACCTTCGCTTCCGGCTTCTTCGGCAGCGTGACGGTCAGCAGCCCCTTGGCGAATGCCGCGCCGATGCCCTCGCGGTCGACGCCGTCAGGCAGGGTGAAGCTGCGGGAGAAGCTGCCGTAGCTGCGCTCGGAGAGGTGGAAATTCTTCCCGCTCTCCTCGCGCTCCTGCTTCTTTTCGCCGCGCAGCGTGAGAACGTCATCGGCCAGAACCACCTGCACATCCGCGTCGGACATGCCGGGCAGTTCGACGGTCAGCCGCCACGCGGCGTCATCCTCGCAGATCTCCACTGCGGGCGCCGGCACGCCGAAGACCGGTGCGGTAAAGCCGGGTGGCGTCATGAACATGCGCGAAAAGGACGGAACGCCGAACCCGAACCGGTCGAACAGCCGGTCCATCTCGGTGCGGAAATTCTGCCAGATATCGGGCACCGCGGCAGGGTCGGGCTTCTTCACTTCGACAGGTGTCGATGCCATTGCTATTCTCCCCTGGGTACTGCCATCCCGGGTCTGCGCCTTACCGGGCATCACCCGTTTGTGGCAGTGTGACACTGCAAGGTTTGGCATCGGCACGCATTGACGCAGGTCAAACGGTGCGCAGGCGCACGGCCGGGCCGCCGGGCCGGCCTACGAACGACAGGCCGTCCGCATACGCTGGCCGAGCGGCGCGCGGCGTTACGCAGCGGTTTTGCGGCCCAGCTTCAGCGCGGTGTCGACCACGGCCTGCCCCTTCTTGGGATCGGAGAACGCCAGGCTGGCACGGTTGACCGCGCTTGAGACGACGCGTGCATCGGCGCCCTCTTTCATACCCGGCATTTTCAACGTCACGCGATCGGTCCCGGGCGGCAATGCCGCGGCGTCGAGACGCAAGCCGGCGCCGCCCAGCGAGACGTTCAGCAGTTGGGCCTGGACGTTTCCGGCAGGGGTTTCGACCGTGGCCTCCATGCGCACGTCATGACGTGGGTCGCTGCGGCGTTCGGCCATCCGGATCTTCTCCATGAAGCCGGATTTTTCCACCTCCAGCGCGTGCGCAGCCTGCAGCAAGCCATCCGATGCCTCGGCGACGCCGCGGGCATTGCGTGCCGTGCGATCAGCCACGGCCTGCATTTCGCGCGCGCCGTCGCTGACGCCGCCCGCACCGGCAGCGGCCGAGGCGACCGAGCGGCTGATCTCCTGCGTGACCGCGCTTTGTTCCTCAACCGCGCCGGCGATCGCCGCGGTGGCTTCGCGCACGCGGTCGACGGTGTGGGCGATCTCACCCATCGCGGTGGCGATCTGCCCGACCACGCCCTGCACGGCGGTTACCTGGGCGCGGATGTCGTCGGTGGCGCGGGCGGTCTGCGCCGACAGGCCTTTCACCTCGCCGGCGACCACGGCGAAGCCCCGCCCGGCCTCGCCGGCGCGGGCCGCTTCGATGGTGGCGTTCAACGCCAGCAGGTTGGTCTGTCCGGCGATGGACTGGATCAGGTTCACCACATCGCCGATCCGCCCGGCCGCGGCATTGAGCGATTCGACGATGGTGGTGGCGCGCCGCACCGTCTCGACGGCGTTGCTGGTCACTTCGGCGGCCTGCTGGGTCTGGCGGGTGATTTCGCCGATCGAGGCGGTGATCTCTTCGGCGGCCGAGGCGACCGTCTGCATCTCCGCCGAGGAGCGCTCGGTGCCGCCGGCCACCAGCTCGGCCTGGCGGGTGGCGGTTTCGGCGTTGTTTTGCAGCCCGCTGGCTTCCTGGCGCAAGGTGCCGGCGCGCGTGTTCACTTCGCCGGTGAAGTGCGACACCACCGCGCCGAACTGGTCCGACAGATCGTCGAGCCGGTTACGGTACTCCTGCTGCAGCTTGCCCATGTAGGCGCCGACCACCTGCTGCAAATCGAACAGCACGGCGCGGTCGATGGCGCGGATCGCCGCCTCGGCGCGGGCGCGGGCGGCCGCACCGCCGAAGCGTGTGCGGTACTCGTTCAGCACCAGCGCGTGCATTTCCTCCAGCACCACGAGATACGAGGCGATGTAATAGCGCGGCTTCAACCCGATGCGCGCATGGGTCAGCGCCACGCGCTGCACCGACTGCACGTAGTCGTCATCGTAGTTGGCCGAGAACAGCCGGCGCCAATGGTCGGCCTGACGCGCCCGCGCGTGGGCGCGCCGCTCCTCGGTGGCGAACATCGCCTTCAGGTCGGGCCAGTTGTTCATATGGCCGTACAACACGTCCAGCATGCGGACGCCGTGGGTCTCGATCAACGGCAGCATGTTCCGCAACGTCGCGCGCGTCGCGTCGTCGAGGCGCACGTAGGAGAGATCTTCTGCGAGCTCTGTGTTCATGTGTCTGCGCCTGTGTTGGTCTGGGACCCAGAGTGCAGGGCATCCGTTAAGAAGGGGTTGCAGGAGCGCCCGGCACGTAAGGCCAGGGATCTGCCCTGGATCCGCCGTCGCGCGCGACGCGCCTCCGACGCGCCGGAAAGCTGGCCCGGGCGGCCCTGGGTTTGCCGCGGCAAAGCACGGCGTGGTGGCGACGAGCACTCCATCACCGCTTGGCACGCGGCCGGTGCCGGTGAGCGCGGATGACCGTGCCGGCATGGCCCGGACCAGAGGACGCGGGCGAACTGATCCGCGACATCGCTTGTCTGCCAAAGCGGATGGCGATCAACCAGGCGATGATCTGCCCCGGCTGGAGCAGAAACTACGTGGCGGGGCCGCAGAAGACGCTGTAGACCGGCGCGGCGCGCGACGGTTCGCGCGCCGCGCCGGGAGCATGTTCGATGACCATCCGCAGCGATATAGCGTGCGAAATCACCGCCGGTCGTGCCCGCTGGCGCGCCCTGGGCCTTTACGGCAAGTTCGAGCATGCGGTGGTGCTGGTGCTCGGCGGGCTGATCGCGCTCATTGCCGTCTCCGCGCTGTGGAACCTCGCGGTGTTGATGGTCACCACCCTTATTCTGGTGGACCCGTTCGACCCGACCGAACACACCGTGTTCCAGGAATTGTTCGGCATGATCTTCACGGTGATCATCGCGCTCGAATTCAAGCACTCGGTCGAGGTGTCGGTCGGGCGGCAGGAAAGCGTCGTGCAGGTGCGCTCCGTGGTGTTGCTGACGATGCTGGCGGTGCTGCGCAAGATCATCATCTTCGATATCACCGGCCCGGACGCGGCCTGGAAGCTGCTGGCGCTGGGTGTGGCCATGCTGGCGCTCGGTGCGGTCTACTGGTTCGTGCGCGAGCCGGACCGGCGCGAGGGCAAGGGCGCCGGCGCGCGGCCGTCGCGGCCCGGGGACGCGGCCGCCGCAGAGGAGATAAAATAGCGGCTTGTCGGGCGCGGCACCGCGCTTGCTGCCCGCGGCGGAACTTGACCCGGGGCCCGATATGCGCGTGTATGGGGCGCACCACGAGCCTGGAATGGGATCTGCCTTCAGGCTTTATCGGGATGCTGAACGCAACGTTGAGGAACGCGGCCTCGTGGGCCACGAAGGCGAGCCTGTCCAGCGACTCCCGGATCAGCCCACCCCAGGCCGGAACATAGTGGAGCCCCTCGGCGGCATGGCATTTGCCCCGCCGGCCGTTCGGTTTCGCAAGAACGATGTGGAGAATCTGCCCGGTTGGCTGATCAGGTCCGGCGTGAGCTTCAATGCCGTGGCATCTTAGAATCTATCGCGCTGATATTTATGCAGTTTTTTCTTGACTGCAGTTCCGCGCACGCTCGCGGCGGATTTGGTCCAGGAAGTCCCGAGTATGAGCAACCAGAGAGGACAATTGCGTGAAGATTGCTCAAATCGCGCCGCCATGGATTAGCATTCCACCTAAGACCTACGGAGGAACTGAATTTATCATTGCGTTCATCGTTGAAGAACTGATTGCGTTTGGTCATGATGTCACGTTATTCGCTCCCGCGGACTCAAGCACGCCGGCAAAGCTTGTGTCTTTCTACCCGCAATCCCTGATCAGCGAGGGCGTTCCCTGGCAGGCGACTCTCAAAGCCTATTACCATTTGCACAAGTCATTGGAGCGGGCGAATGAGTTTGACGTGGTGCACACGCATCTCTCATCCACCGCCGATATGTTTCTTTTTCCGCTTATGGCCCCGCTCGCCACCCCGCATGTCACCACCTTGCACTCGAATTTCCCGTTTGATCGCGTCAGCGAGTGGATCGGCGATGCGGATAAGTACTTCCTGGAATGGATGACGCCCGCCCCCATCGTCACTGTCAGCGAAAGGTCGCGTGCCAACCTGCCGTTTGATCTCAACGTCGCCGGCGTGGTGCATCTGGGCGTTCCGATGCAGCATTATCTGTTCACCGATGTGACGCCCGAGCCCTATTTCACCTGGCTGGGCCGGTTCGCGCCGGCAAAGGGGGCTCACCTGGCGATTGCGGCCGCGCAGCAGGCGGGGGTGCCGATTGTCCTCGCCGGCATCATCGAGCACAGCAACAAGGAATCGACTGATTATTTTTATAAAGAGATTCAGCCTCATATCGACGATGACCGGGTCAAGTATATCGGGCCTGCGAACATGGAACAGAAGGTAGCCCTTCTGAGCCATGCGCGCGGCTTCCTCAACCCGATCACCTGGGAGGAGCCGGGAGCGACGGTGGTGCTGGAGGCGATGGCGCTGGGCTGCCCTGTCATCTCCTTCGCACGCGGCGTCGTGCCGGAGTTGATCCTGCACGGGCGGACCGGGTTTCTCGCCGATAGCCTCGATGAAATGGTGCAGTACATCGCAAGAATAGATGAAATCGGCCGTCGCACAACGCATCTGCATGTGGACCGCAACTTCTCGGCCCGCGCGATGACCGAAAAATACCTGAAGATATATGCCGCGCTCCAGCCGAAGCAGGCCATGAAATAGCGTTGCCGTCCGTCCGCGGGGCTCCCGGCGCGTCGGGAGCCACGTCGGATGAACACCCCGCCGCTCACGGCGATGCCTCACCCGGCCTGCAGGGTTCGGAACGCCTCGCGCTTCTCGAACAGATACAGCAGCACCCGCACGGCCTGGCCGCGCGCGCTGTCCAGCGCCGGGTCCTTCTGCACCAGCAGCTCGGCGTCCCGGTCGGCCATGTGCAGCAGTCCTTCGTCCTCGGCCGGATCGGCCAGCCGCCAGCCGGGCAGGCCGGCCTGTTTCGTGCCCAGCAAATCCCCGCCGCCGCGGATGCGGAAATCCTCGTCGGCGATGCGAAACCCGTCCTCGGTGTCGCGCAGCAGCAGTAGCCGCCGCCGCGCGGTCTCGGCCAGCCCGTCGGCATGCAGCAGCAGACAGAAGCTCGCGTCCTGCCCGCGGCCCACGCGCCCGCGCAACTGGTGCAGCGGCGCAAGGCCGAACCGCTCGGCGTGCTCGATCACCATCACGCTCGCCTCCGGCACGTCCACGCCCACTTCGATCACCGTGGTCGCCACCAGCAGCCGCGTCCGCCCGGCAGCGAAATCCGCCAGCGCCGCCTCGCGCACCGCGCTGTCCTGCTGCCCGTGCGCAAGCCCGACCAGCGGGCCGAACCTTGTCTGCAACTCGGCGAACCGCGCCTCGGCAGCGGCGAGATCGATCAGCTCGCTTTCGGCGACCATGGGACACACCCAGTACACCCGCGCGCCACCGTCCAGCGCCCGCGCCACCCCGTCCACCACGTCGGGCAGTGTCGCCAGCGAGTGCAGCGTGGTGCGCACCGGTTTGCGCCCGGCCGGCTTGCCGGTCAGCCGGCTCACCGCCATCTCCCCCCACTGGGTCAGCAGCAGGGTACGCGGAATCGGAGTCGCGGTCATCACCAGCACGTCCGCCGCCACCCCCTTGCCGCCCATGCGCAGCCGCTGCTCCACGCCGAAGCGGTGCTGCTCGTCGATCACCGCCAGCCCCAGGTTGCGGAACACCACCCCGTCCTGCACCAGCGCATGGGTGCCCACCACGATCGGGATGCTGCCATCCGCCAGCCCCTCCAGCACGCCGGCGCGGGCCTTGCCGGTCACCGAGCCGGTGAGCAGGGCGCAGGGCACCGGCGATATCCGCTCCAGGGTGCGATGGTGCTGGCGGGCGAGAATTTCTGTCGGCGCCATCAGCGCCGCCTGGGCGCCGGCCTCCACCGCGCGCAGCATGGCCAGCACCGCCACCAGCGTCTTGCCCGACCCCACATCGCCTTGCAGCAGGCGCAGCATGCGCTTGGGTGCGGCGAGGTCGGCGTCGATCTCCGCCAGCACCGCAAGCTGCGCGTCGGTCGGCGGCAGGCCGAACGCCGCCAGCGCCTGCGCCCGCAGCGACCCGTCGCCGGTCAGCGCCCGTCCCGGCCGGTCGCGCGCCCGCCGGCGCACGAAGGCCAGCGCGATCTGCCCGGCCAGCAACTCATCATAGGCCAGCCGCCGCCGCGCTTCGGGCGGCGGCGGCGCCTGCGGCGCGTGCAGCAGACGCAGCGCCTCGGCGAACCCGGGCCATTGCTCGCGCGCCAGCAGCGCCGGATCGTGCCACTCGGGCAGAACCGGAATCCGTTCCAGCGCCTGCGCCACCGGCTTGCGCAAATGCCAGGGGAACAGCCCCGCCGTCAGCTTCCACACCGGCTCGATCCAGGGCAGCCCCTCGGCCCGGTCGGCGGGCACGATATGGTCGGGATGCACCATCTGCCGGCGCTCGTCGAACTTGCCCGACACCAGCACACGCGCGCCCTTCGGCAGTTTGGCCGCCGGGAAGCGCTGGAAGAACACCAGATCGGCAAACCCGCTGCCATCCGTCACCACCGCCTTGGTGGGCTGGCGCGCGCTGGCCGGCGGGTCGATGCGCACCACCTCCACCTCGACCGTGGCCAGCGCCCCCGGCACCGCCGCGGCGATCGTGGTGCGGGCGCGGCGGTCGATCCAGCTTTCCGGCAGATGAAACAACAGGTCGATCACCCGCGTCCCGCCGGCGGCGCGCGCGATCAGCGCCGCCACCGCCGCGCCCACGCCGCGCAAGGCGGTCAGCGGCTCGAACAACGGGGCGCACAGACTGGCGGGAATCGGGGAAGGAGAAGGGGGCTGCACGGGCTGACACTGTCCAGGCCGGAGTCTATATGACCCTGGCGATGACCGAACCAGCCCTGACCCCGCTCGACATCCGCCGCCGCCGCCTGCTCTACCGGGCCAACCACCGCGGCACCTACGAAAACGACCTGCTGATCGGCGGCTACGTCAGCCGCCATATCGGCACCATGACCGAGAGCCAGATGGACGCGCTCGAAGAGGTCATGGAACTGCCCGATGCCGACCTCGCCGACTGGCTGACCGGGCGGCGGGCGATCCCGGCCGACCGGGACACCCCCACCCTGCGGGCCATCCGCGCCTTCGCGCTGGCGCCGGAGCGGCGGTGATGGGGGCGCCCGGTAAGGAAGGCAAGGCCAGGGCTCTGCCCTGGACCCGCCAAGGGCCGAGAGGCCCTTGGAACCCATTACTTTTAGACAGATGTCTTAAGTGGCGGGGTCCAGGGGGCCACCGCCCCCTGGCGGGTCCAGGGCAGAGCCCTGGCCTTCCTTCCTTGCCGGTGCTCCCATGACCCCCGTCTTCGGCGCCCCCGAAGGCTGGGATGCCGTGCTGCTGGCCCGTCGCGCCCGCGAGCATGCCGGCCCGTTGCTGCACGTGTGTCGCGACGATGTGCGCAGCGCGAGGCTCGCCGAGGCGCTGGCGTTCTTCGCGCCGGACGCCGAGCGGTTGCGCTTCCCGGCCTGGGACTGTCTGCCGTACGACCGGGTTTCCCCCAATCCCGAGCTGGTCAGCCAGCGTATCGCCACGCTGGCGCGCCTGCTGGAGAAGCCTGCAGGCCCGCGAATCGTGCTGACCACGGTCAACGCCCTGGTCCAGCGTGTCCCGCCCCGGCATGTCTTCCATGGCGCCAGCCTGTCGCTCGCCGAGGGCGGCACGGTCGATCCCGACCGGCTGGTGCGCTTCCTCGATGCCAACGGCTATGGCCGCGCCGGCACGGTGATGGAGCCGGGCGAGTATGCGGTGCGCGGCGGCATCGTCGATGTTTTCCCGGCCGGACGGCGCGAGCCGGTGCGGCTCGATCTGTTTGGCGACACCATCGAGAGCATCCGCGCCTTCGACCCGGCCAGCCAGCGCAGCGGCGCGCGGTTCAAGCTGGTGGTGCTGCGGCCGGTGTCCGAGGTGTTCCTCGACAAGGCCTCGGTCACCCGCTTCCGCACCGGCTGGCGCGAGTTGTTCGGCCCGGCCGCCGGGAGTGACCCGATCTATCTGTCGGTCTCCGAGGGGCGCCGCCATCCCGGCATGGAGCACTGGGTGCCGCTGTTCCACCAGGGCATGGAGACGCTGCTGGACTATCTGCCCGGCGCTTCGTGCAGCCTGGACCACCAGACCGGGGACGTGCTGGCGGCCCGGCTGGAAATGATCGCCGACCACTACGAGGCCCGCCGCGCGCCGGTGCGCGAGGGCGAGGTGCCGTACCGTCCGTTGCCGCCGGAGCGCCTGTATCTCGATCGCGCAGGCTGGGATGCGATGCTGGCCGGCGTGCCGGTATTCGGCTTCGGGCCGTTCGCCCGGCCGGACGGGGCGACCGGGGTGGATGGCGGCGGCCGTCCGGGGCCGGTGTTCGCCCAGGCCGGCGCCGGGCCGGGTGCGAACGTGTTCGACCAGTTGCGCGCCCAGGCCGAGCGATGGACCGCCGAGGGACGGCGCATTGCCGTCGCCGCCTGGACCCGCGGCTCGCGCGACCGCATCGGCCTGCTGCTGCGCGAGCACGGTTTCCGCGCTGAGCCCGCCGATGACTGGACGGACGCGGGCAAGGTGCCGCCCGGCGTGGCCGCGCTGGTCACGCTGGGCCTGGAACGCGGTTTCGTCGCCGACGACCCGGGCGTGGGCAAATATGCCTTCGTCTCCGAGCAGGATCTGCTCGGCGAGCGCATCTCCCGCCCGCCGCGCCGACGCAAGCGGGCCGACCAGTTCATCGCCGAGGCCACCGAGATCGCCGAGGGCGACCTGGTCGTGCACCAGGACCATGGCATCGGCCGCTACGACGGTCTGGTCACGCTCACCGTGAGCGAGGCGCCGCACGACTGCCTGCGCATCCTGTATGACGGCAACGACAAGCTGTTCCTGCCGGTCGAGAATATCGACATGCTGTCGCGCTTCGGCAGCGATGCCGCCGGGGTGGCGTTGGACAAGCTCGGCGGCACGTCGTGGCAGAACCGCAAGGCGCGGATGAAGCAGCGCATCCGCGACATGGCGGGCGAGCTGATCCGGGTGGCGGCCGCCCGCAAGCTGCGCGATGCCGAGGTGATGGCCCCGGCCGAGGGTGCCTGGGACGAGTTCTGCGCCCGCTTCCCGCACGCCGAAACCGAGGACCAGACGCGCGCCATCGCCGACGTGCTGGAGGATTTGGCCTCCGGGCGGCCGATGGACCGGCTGATCTGCGGCGACGTGGGGTTCGGCAAGACCGAGGTGGCGTTGCGCGCGGCCTTCGTGGCCGCCATGTCGGGCAACCAGGTCGCGGTGGTGGTGCCCACCACGCTGCTCTCCCGCCAGCATTTTCGGGTGTTCTCCGCCCGCTTCCAGGGCTTGCCCGTCACCGTGGCGCAGCTTTCGCGCATGGTGACCGCGAAGGAAGCGGCGGAGGTCCGTAAGGGCCTGGCCGATGGCAGCGTGAACATCGTCATCGGCACGCATGCGCTGCTGGCGAAGGGGATTTCGTTTTCCGCGCTGGGCCTGCTGATCGTCGACGAGGAGCAGCATTTCGGCGTCGCCCACAAGGAGAAGCTGAAGGCCCTGAAAGCCGACGTGCATGTGCTCACGCTCACCGCCACGCCGATACCGCGCACCCTGCAACTGGCGCTGACCGGGGTGCGGGAGATGAGCCTGATCGCCACCCCGCCGGTGGACCGGCTGGCGGTGCGCACCTTCATCATGCCGTTCGACGCGGTGGTGGTGCGCGAGGCGATCCAGCGCGAGCGCTTCCGCGGCGGCCAGGTGTTCTGCGTGGTGCCGCGCATCGAGGATCTCGGCCGCATGGCCGAGCGGCTGGCCGAAATCGTGCCCGAAGCGCGCACCGTGCAGGCGCATGGCAGGCTGGCGCCCACCGAGCTGGAACGGGTGATGACCGAGTTCGGCGACGGCAAATACGACATCCTGCTGTCGACCAACATCGTCGAAAGCGGGCTCGACATGCCGGCGGTGAACACGCTGGTCATCCACCGCGCCGACATGTTCGGCCTGGGGCAGTTGTATCAGCTGCGCGGGCGGGTCGGACGCGGCAAGCAGCGCGGCTATGCGTATCTGACCTGGCCGCAACTGCACCGGCTCAGTGCCGCGGCCGAGAAGCGGCTGACGGTGATGCATTCGCTCGACGCGCTCGGCGCCGGCTTTACGCTGGCCAGCCACGACCTCGATATCCGTGGCGCCGGCAATCTGCTGGGCGACGAACAGACCGGCCATATCCGCGAGGTCGGCATCGAGCTGTACCAGCAGATGCTGGAGGATGCGGTGGCCGAGATGAAGGCCGAGCGTGGCCGCCGCCGCACGGAGGACCGCGACTGGACGCCGAATATCGGCCTCGGCCTGCCGGTGCTGATCCCGGAGGACTATGTGCGCGACCTGCCGGTGCGGCTCGGCCTGTACCGCCGCATCGGCAACCTGGCCTCCGACGCCGAGACCGAGGCGATGGCGGCCGAGCTGGTCGACCGCTTCGGCAAGCTGCCCGAGGAGGTGGACAACCTGCTGCAAGTGGTCGCGCTCAAGCGCGCCTGCCGCGCCGCCGGGGTGGAGAAGCTGGAGGCGGGGCCGAAGGGCATGGTGGTTGCCTTCCGCGGCAACGCGTTCGGCAACCCGGCGGGGCTGGTGAGCTGGCTGTCGAGCAAGGGCGGTAACATCCGGCTGCGTCCGGACCATAAGCTGGCCATCGTGCGCGAGATGAGCGTCGCCGAGCGGGTGCGGGTGGCGCGCGACGTGGTCGCCAATCTGAACCGGCTCGCTGCGCCGGTGAAGGCGGCGTAAGGAAGGAGGGCCAGGGCTCTGCCCTGGACCCGCCAGGGGCCGGGAGGCCCCTGGCCTTCCTTCCTTCGCCTGCTTACCCCGCCCAGCGGATCACGTTTCCGTAAGATTACTTCCCGGCGGGCCGTTTCGTGCTGAAATCGGGTTGGGGTAAACATACGGAGGGACCAACCCATGCCGTTCGATACGGTCGGCTTCCCGATCGACCAGACCACGCGTTTGCCGGGCGTGCCCAACTGGTCTCTTCGCGGTGTCTGGCGCAGCCTTCGCCAGCGGCTGCGCGACGTGTCGGGCCGTCACCATCCCGGGGCGACAGTCACGCTGCTGTCCGAGGCGCGTGCCCTGATCGCCGATGAGTCGCGTTGGATGCAGGGGGCCTATGTGCGCGATGGCCGTCGCTGCGCCATGGGCGCGCTGCAGGCGGTCGGCCGCTCCGCCGGGCGCGGCGTGCGGCGTGACGCTGCCGGCGCGTTGCTGCAAGTGGCCGGGCTGCATGGTCATCACTCGGTGGAGAGCATGAACGATTCGGTGAGCCACGCCGAGGTGCTGGCCATGTTCGACGCCGCGATCGTGCGCGCCGAGCTTGGCATGCGGGGCGGGTTCTAGGACACATTCTCCCCGTTCTTCCCTCTCCCCTGTGATTGGGGGAGAGGGGGGCGCGCTCTGCTGACGTGCAAGCGCCGAAGTGCGTTGCCCGCGTTACGCCTCTGCTGCGTCGACCACCGCGACATCCAACAGGCGCTCGATCACTTCCGGCTCCTGCGCGCCCGCGATGGCGTGCCGCCCGCCGACGACGAAGCATGGCACGCCGTTGATGCCGAGCCGGTGCGCCCGCAGGTTCTCGGCATGCACCGAGTCGGTCTCGGCTTCGCCGGCCAGGAAGTCGCGCGCCGCTGCGTCGTCCAGCCCGCAGGCCGCCGCCACATCGGCCAGCACATGGATATCGCCGATGTCGCGCCCATCAGTGAAATGCCCGGCGAATAGCGCCTCCACCACCTCCGCGCCGCGGCCATAGGCCGATGCCCAGCGCACCAGACGGTGCGCGTCGACCGATGATGGCGTGCGGCGGATGCGGTCGAAGCGGAACTGCAGCCCCTCCGCCCGGCCGATATCGGTAATCGAGGCATACAGCCGCCGCGCCCGCTCTTCACCGCCGAACTTGCGCACCACATAGTCGGCGCGCGCCAAGCCGGCGCGCGGCATGTCGGGGTTGAGCAGAAACGGCCGCCATGCGATGTCGGTCAGCAGGTCCGGCCGCCGCCGCAGCGTGCGCAGCAGGCGCCGCAGCCCCAGGTAGCACCAGGGGCACACCAAGTCGTGGACCACCTCGATGCTGAGGCGGGCGCGCGGAGGCGCGAGAATGTTCACTTTGCGGCGCGCATATCCGACATTCCTAAACTATCAGGCCCGCGGCGTCAGCGTGCAAGCGCGGCGAACAGGTGCGGCAGGCTGTTGTCGGGTCAAAATTTCGCGCCAGACGCTGCCTTCGGCGCGAACAGGAGAGGGAAGCGATGACTGTCACTCTGTATGACCTTGCCGCTGCCGATCCGGCGCTGCGCTTCAGCCCGTACTGCTGGCGCACGCGCCTGGCGCTGGCCCACAAGGAGCTGGACGTGGCCACCATCCCCTGGCGCTTCACCGAGAAGGACCGGCTGGCGTTCTCCGGCCAGGGCCGCGTGCCGGTTATCATTGACGGCACGCGCGTGGTTGCGGATTCCTGGGCCATCGCCGAATACCTTGAAGACACCTATCCCGACCGCCCCAGCCTGTTCGGCGGCGATGGCGGACGGGCGCATGCGCGCTTCATCAACGCCTGGACCGACGCGATCGTGCACCCCGCCATATCCCGCCTCGTGGTGCGCGACATCCTCGACGTGCTGGCGCCGCAGGATGTCGCCTATTTCCGCGCCAGCCGCGAGCGCGCCTTCGGGGAAACGCTGGAAGCCGTGGTCGAGGGCCGGGACCAGCGGGTCGAGGCGTGGCGTGCGGTGCTGACGCCGGTCCGGCTGGTGCTGCGGGCGCAGCAATTCCTGGGCGGCGAGGGGCCGAGCTATGCCGACCACATCCTGTTCGGCAGCCTGCAATGGCCGCGTTGCACCAGTGCTTTTCCTTTGCTCGCCGCTGATGACCCTGTCTCGGACTGGTTTGGGCGGGTGGGGGCGCTCTACGGTCACCTCGGCGCGGGGGCGCGCACGGTCTGATGCCAACTTGCTTGTTGGCCCCCACCCGCGAGTTCACATCAGATCGCCCGCTTCAGCGCCGCCACCAGTGTCGCCGTCGCCATGCTGGGCTGGCCGTGGTGGCGTACCGCCTGTTCGGGCAGAAATGGGACATGCAGGAACCCGCATTGCAGGCCGGGATACGCGGTCGCACCGAGATGGCCGAGCAGATACAGCGCGTGGTTGCACAGATGCGTGCCGGCGCTGTCGGACACGCCGGCCGGCACCCCGGCTGCCCGTAGCGCGGCCGCCACCGATTTCACCGGAATGGTGGCAAAATAAGCCGCCGGCCCGCCGGCGATGACCGGTTCGTCCACCGGCTGCGCGCCATCGTTGTCGGGGACGCGGAAATCAGAGACGTTAATGCCGATGCGCTCGACCGAGACCTCCGCCCGCCCGCCGGCCTGACCGAGCGAAATCACCGCGTCCGGACGATGCCGCGCCACCGCCTCTCGCAGCAGCAGCGGCATGCGCCGCAGCGACACCGGGAGAATCTCGGTCAGCAGCACGATCCCGGCCGGCGGATCGGCGGCCAGGGCCAGCACCGCCTGCATGGACGGATTGACCGGTTCGCCGCCGAACGGCTCGAAGCCGGTGACGAGGATGCGGCGAAGATCGCTTTTGCTGCGCATGCGATGAACAATGCTGCGTTCCGCTCATCCGCGGTAGTGTACCGCCAGCCATACCGCCGGCGGCTCCGAGGATGTCCAGGCCACCCGGTGGTGCGCATGGGCGGCAATGGTCAGATGATCGCCGGCGCGCAACCGGACGAGCTGGCCGTCGTCGAACTCAAGCGTCGCCCGGCCTTGCAGCAGCACCACGAATTCCGGCTGGTCCTGGTCGTACCAGAACCCGGGCGCACTGGCGTGGCCACACGAGACGATGCGTTCGATGCGTGTTCCGGCACCGGCTGCCAGTTCCAAAATCTGTTCGTCGGGCAACCCGGCCGGCACCGCTTCGAACAAATTGCCCGCCGCGCCGCTCACGGCGATGCCGCGGCGTGGCGGCGCAAATCCTCCAGCTGGCAATAGCGCAGCGCACCCTCATGCGTCGCTTCCAGCACCACCTTCGGTGCCTGGCCGGCCTCCAGCGCCTCCTGCCAGCGCGGCGCGCACAGACACCAGCGGTCGCCCGGACGCAGGCCCGGGAAGCCCCAGGCGGGGTACGGCGTGGACAAATCATTGCCCGCACGCTTGCTGAAGGCCAGGAACTCGGCGGTCATGATCACGCATACGGTGTGGCTGCCAATGTCCTCGGGGCTGGTGTCGCAGCCGCCATTGCGGAAAAATCCCGTCACCGGCGCCAGCGAGCACGGCGCCAGGACACCTCCCAGCACGTTGCGGGAGGGGCGCCGACCGCCCCCACCTTCCCCGGTGTCGTCGAATGGCATTGGACCTCCTTGCTTTGGGGGCGAGCATAACGGCGATGAGGGGGGACGTGAACCTGCGGCAGCCGGAGCGTTGCCCCGGACCCGACCCCGCGCGTAGCGCGCCTTCGGCGCGACAGGCTTTGCCCCCTGGACCCGAAACGCAATACCGGTCGGGTTGCGCCTGAACGCCGAACCGGTTGCGCCTCCCAATATCGAGGTGCTACCCACCCATGGACGGAACGGGGAGGCAAAAAATGGCATCCACCACCATCGGACTGAAAATCGACGATCCGCTTCGCGAGCGCCTGCGCCTCGCCGCCGACCGGCTCGGCCGCACCCCACACTGGCTCATCAAGCAATCCGTGCTGCACGCCCTCGACCGTATCGAGCGCGGCGAACCCCCCTTCCTCGACGCCGCCCGGGCCGAGGAAGACGACGAGCCTTCTCCCTTCCTCGCCTTTGCCCAGTCGGTGCAGCCGCAATCGGTGCTGCGCGCCCAGGTCACCGCCGCTACAAGGCGGCCGGAGCCCGAATGCCTCCCGCTGCTGCTGCAGGAGGCGGCACTGGCGCCCGCCCAGGCCGCCGAGGCGCGGGCAAGCGCCCGCCGCTTGGTGGACGCGCTGCGCGCCAAGGGCGCAAGCGGCCCGGTGGAGGGGCTGATCCAGGAATACGCGCTCTCCAGCCAGGAAGGCATCGCCCTGATGTGCCTGGCCGAGGCGCTGCTGCGCATCCCTGACCGCGCCACCCGCGACGCCCTGATCCGCGACAAGATCGGCAGCGGCGACTGGCATGCCCATCTCGGTGCCTCGAAATCGCTGTTCGTCAACGCCGCCACCTGGGGCCTGCTGATCACCGGCCGCCTGGCCTCCACCAGCAGCGAAACCGGACTGACCGCCGCCCTGGCCCGGCTGATCGGCCGCGGCGGCGAGCCGCTCATCCGCAACGGCGTGGATGTGGCCATGCGGATGCTGGGCGAGCAGTTCGTTACCGGCCAGACTATCAGCGAGGCGCTGGCCAACGCCCGGAGGCTGGAGGCGCGCGGCTTCCGTTATTCCTATGATATGCTCGGCGAAGCGGCGATGACCGCGGCCGACGCCGCCCGCTACCGCGCCGAATACGAGCAGGCCATCCAGGCGGTCGGCCGCGCCGGCGCCGGGCGCGGCCCTTATGCCGGACCGGGCATTTCGGTGAAGCTGTCGGCCCTTCACCCGCGCTACAGCCGCGCCCAGCGCGCGCGCGTCATGTCCGAACTGCTGCCGGTGCTGCGGCATCTATGCATCCTCGCGCGCGATGCCGGGATCGGGCTGAACATCGACGCCGAGGAAGCCGACCGGCTGGACCTCTCGCTCGACCTGCTGGAGGCGATCTGCCTCGATCCTGCGCTTGCCGGCTGGGACGGTATCGGTTTCGTCGTGCAGGCCTACCAGAAGCGCGCCCCTTTCGTGATCGACGTGCTGGTGGAACTCGCGCGGCGCAGCAACCACCGGCTGATGGTGCGGCTGGTGAAGGGCGCCTACTGGGACAGCGAAATCAAGCGGGCGCAGACCGACGGGCTGGAAGGGTTTCCAGTGTTCACCCGCAAGCTGCACACCGATGTCTGTTACCTCGCCTGCGCGCGCCGCCTGCTCGCCGCCCCCGACGCGGTGTTCCCGCAATTTGCCACCCACAACGCGCAGACCGTCGCCGCCGTGCTGGCCATGGCGGGTGCCGCGTTCCACCCCGGGCGCTACGAGTTCCAGTGCCTGCACGGCATGGGCGAGCCGCTGTATGACGAGGTGGTGGGGCCGGAAAAGCTCGACCGCCCGTGCCGCATCTACGCCCCGGTCGGCTCGCATGAGACGCTGCTCGCCTATCTGGTGCGCCGGTTGCTGGAAAACGGCTCCAATTCGTCTTTCGTCAACCGCATCGGCGACGCAGCCGTGTCCGTCGAAGCGCTGATCGCCGACCCGGTCGAGCAGGTCCGCGCGTCGCTGCCGCTCGGCGCGCCGCATCCGCGCATCGCCCTGCCGCGCGACCTGTTCGGCGCCGGGCGGGCGAACTCCGCCGGCGTGGACCTCGCCAACGAGCAGCGCCTGGCCTCGCTGGCCGCCTCCCTGCTGGCAGGGGCGGCCACCCCTTGGCACGCCGCGCCGATGCTCGGCGACGGGGCAGGGGAGGGGGTGATGCGGGAGCAACGCAATCCGGCCGATCTGCGCGACCTGGTCGGCCACGTAACCGACGCCTCGCCCGCCCAGGTGGATGCAGCCCTGGCGCAGGCCGAGGCCGCCGCCCCGGTCTGGCAGGCGACCCCGCCGGCCGAGCGCGCCGCCTGCCTGCGCCGTGCCGCCGATCTGCTGGAAGCGCGCATGTCTGCGCTGCTCGGCCTGATCGTGCGCGAAGCCGGCAAGACGCTGGCGAACGCCGTCGGCGATGTGCGCGAGGCGGTGGATTTCCTGCGCTACTACGCCGCCGAGGCAGAGACATTCGACAACGACACGCATCGCCCGCTGGGGCCGGTCGCCTGCATCAGCCCGTGGAATTTCCCGCTCGCCATTTTCACCGGCCAGGTCGCCGCGGCGCTGGCGGCAGGCAATGTGGTGCTGGCCAAGCCGGCTGAAGAAACGCCGCTGATCGCCGCCCAGGCGGTTTCATTGCTTCGGGCCGCCGGCGTGCCGCCCGGCGCCCTGCAATTGCTGCCCGGCGACGGCGCGGTGGGGGCGCAACTCGTGCAGGACAACCGGGTGCGCGGGGTGATGTTCACCGGCTCGACCGAGGTGGCGCGGCTGATCGCGCGCACGCTGGCGCAGCGGCTCAGCCCGCAGGGGCGGCCGATCCCCCTGATTGCCGAGACCGGCGGGCAGAACGCGCTGGTGGTGGATTCCTCGGCGCTGGCCGAGCAGGTGGTGGCCGACGTGCTGGTTTCCGCCTTCGATTCCGCCGGCCAGCGCTGCTCGGCGCTGCGCGTGTTGTGCCTGCAGGAGGACGTGGCCGAGCGGGTGCTGGCCATGCTGAAGGGTGCCATGGCCGAGTTGTCGGTGGGCAATCCGGACCGTCTGTCCACCGATGTCGGTCCGGTCATCACGCCGGCGGCGCGCGAGACCATCCTCGCGCATAGTGCCGCCATGCGGGCGCGCGGCCGGGCGGTGCACGCGCCGCCTCTGCCGGCGGCGTGCGCGCATGGCAGTTTCGTCGCGCCGACGCTGATCGAAATCGAGCGGCTGGAGGAGTTGCAGCGCGAGGTGTTCGGGCCGGTGCTGCACGTGCTGCGCTGGCGGCGCGGCCAGCTCGACGGGCTGATCGAGGCGATCAACGCCACCGGCTATGCGCTGACCTTCGGCGTGCACACGCGCATCGACGAGACCATTCTGCGCGCGACCACAAGGGCGGCGGCGGGCAATTGCTACGTCAACCGCAGCCTGATCGGCGCCGTGGTGGGGGTGCAGCCGTTCGGCGGGCATGGGTTGTCGGGCACCGGGCCGAAGGCGGGCGGGCCGTTGTATCTGGCGCGCCTGCTGGCGACGCGGCCGGCGCCGGCGCTGCATGGCGCGGTGCCGCCGGCGGCGCGGCAGTGGGCCGCGTGGCTCGCCGCAAGCGGCCAGGCCGATGCGGAGTCGCGTTGCGCGGCGCTGTTCGAGCGGTCGCCGCTCGGGGTTGCGTTTGTGCTGCCGGGGCCGGTGGGGGAGCGCAACACCTGGTCGCTGGAGCCGCGCGGCGATGTGCTGTGCCTGCCGGCGACGGCGCTTGGCCTGGCGGTGCAGGTCGGCGCCGCGCTGGCCACCGGCAATCGCGCGGTGGTGGCTGAGTCGCCAGGGGTGAGCGGTGCGCTCGATGACCTGCCGGCGGCATTGCGTGGCGTGGTGGTGGAGGATGCCGGTGGGGTGGGGGCCAGTGTGGCGCTTTACGAGGGTGACGCCGATGGCCTGCGCGAGGCGGCGATTGCGTTGGCTGCCCGTGAGGGTGCCTTGGTGGCGCTCCATGGTGTGAGCAGCCACGGGCTGCGCGACGGTTCGGAGGATTATCCGCTGGAGTGGCTGGTGCAGGAGCGTTCGGTGAGCGTGAACACCGCCGCGGCCGGCGGCAACGCCGGCCTAATGACCCTCTCATAACAGGTTCCAAGCGGCTATGCCCCTTGGTGGGGTCCAGGGGCAAAGCCCCTGGCGGGGTCCGGGGCAGCGCCCCGGCTTCGTGCTGTCTTGTTAGATGGAGATTGAAACCGAGGTTAAATGCAACGCCACAGTTGCGTTTACTTTCCAGCCATGCCATTCTCCCCGCCAACGACAAGGAGTGTCCCATGCAAATCGCCCCTTCGGGAAGCTGGCCCGTCCTGAGTTGGATTGCCTGTCTCGCTATTGCCGCCGCTGTCCTGGCGGGCTGCGTGGTGGTGCCGGCGCGTCCGTATCATGCGTATCCGCGGGTGTACCATTACCCCTGAGTCCACCCCGCGTTCCCGCGGCGGCCGGCCGAGCCAGCAGGATGCGCCGCTGATTACCGAGCGCATCCTGGATGCGGCCACTGCGCTGTTCCTGCGCGACGGCTATGGCGCGACCAGCCTGGAGGCGGTGGCGGCCGCGGCGCGGGTGTCGAAGCGGACGTTGTATGCCCGCTTTGCCGGCAAGGCGGCGCTGTTGCAGGTTGTCGTCGGGCGGTTGGTGACGCAGTGGTTGCCGCCGTTCGATGCGCAACTCGGGCAGGCGAGCGGGCTGGACACGGCGCTGCTGGGCGCCGCACGGGTGATGCTTGCCACCGCCCTGGTGCCAGAGGCGCTGGCGCTGCACCGGCTGATCATCAGCGAAATCGGGCGGTTTCCGGAACTTGCGCTGGTGTTGCAGGAGGCCGGCGCTGGCGTGGGGGTGCAGCGTCTGGCCGGCGTGCTGGCGCGGGCCGGCATTGCCGACCCCGGCTGGGCTGCCGAGCAGTTCATGGTGCTGGTGCTGTCGGTTCCGCAGCGGCGTGCCCTTGGTGTTGGCCCGCCGCTCGATGCGAGGGCACAGGAGGACTGGGCGGTCCGCGCGGTCGGACTGTTTCTGCGCGGTGCGGCAGGTCTGGCAAACCCGAAGCCGGTGCCGGGCGGCAGCGCAGCGGAAGCCGATTTGCGCACCAACTTGTGATGGCAGCAGGACAGGAGGCGAGCCAAAAGTCATACGATAGTCATCGTCCGTCCGCTGCTTCGGCAATGCGGGGTTCGTATGCAGGCCGGATCGCAAACGACCGGTTTCCATCGGGAGAAATACAGCCATGAGGCACGCCGACACGACCTCCGAGAAAATCGCAGAGCATCACGAAATCGCGGCCGCGCACTATGACCGCGCGGCGGACCACCATCGCCGGGCCGCCGAGCAGCACAAAATCGAAGAGCCGGAGGTCGCCGCCCATCACGCCCACGCGGCACATGGCCACCATGTGCTGGCGGCCTATCATGCCGACGAGGCGAGCAAGCTGCACGCCGAGCATCATGGTGCGGCGGACCTCGAATAGGAAGCAAGGCCAGGGCTCTGCCCTGGCCTTGCTTCGCCTGATTGTTTTTGTCGCGTCTGCCCCGGTCCTGATCTAACGTTGGCTGAACGGCTGGCCGGGAGGAAAGCTGCGATGAAGCCAAGCCTCGCCCCGGGTGTGTCCTTCAGCCGGCGCGTCGCTGTCGATACCGCCCGCACCATCGTTTTCATGGGCGAGGAGGGGCGCGTCTACGCCACGCCGGCGCTGATCAGCGATATCGAATATACCTGCCGCGATGGCATCCTGGCGCATCTCGATCCCGGCGAGGACAGCGTTGGCACCCGCGTCGAACTTGATCACCTGGCGCCAACCCTGCCCGGCATGGCGGTGGAAATCACCGTGACGGTGGCCGAGGTGAAGGGCCGGCTGGTCACGTTCGACGTGATCGCCCGCGACACGCTCGACGAGATCGGCCGCGGCCGTCACGTCCGCTTCGTGGTCGATACCGCGAAAACGCTGGCTCGCCTGCGCGCCAAGGCGGCGAGAACGGGCAGTGGGGCGTGACGGCCAGCGGCGCGGCGGGCCGGACATCGCGGTGGGAATATTCTCTGACATGTGACAGGTTTTCAATCCGCCCGCCGGCAAGCATTGCGCTGCATCCCAATGCTTGCGGCGCTGTCCTTGCGCACGCCGCGCGGCGGACTGGTGATGAAAGCGTAATTATTGACAACGACCCGTGTATCGCCGATCGGTATTGTGCCGTTGCCCTCCCGTACCAAGAGCGCTACAAGACCGCCTGTCCGCGCCTCGTCTTCGGCGACTGCGCTACCGGAGCCGGGACCGCCTGCTTCGACGCGCGCCGGCTCACGGTGGCAATCGAATGCGCCTTCCGTGCCGAGCGCATCGACGGGTTCGCCTGCGGTTTGCGCTGCGGGGCGGATGCCGACGCGACGCCGGACTGCGCCATCGCGTGCATCGCCGGATCGCTGGTCTTTGGCGGTATCGATGACCCCGGTGCGGAGGTCATGCACGTGGTCGTGACGGCACGGCACTTCCGCAGGCACGAGCAGCTCGGGACGGGGCCCGGCAGGGATTATCTGTGGGAGTGACAGATATGGACGGTTCGGCTCCGTGGCGGCAAACCAGCTTTGACTGGCGCGCCGCAGGCAATTTCACATTTGGTGCGTCGGGCGCGGGGCTGGCGTTCTTCGCCGCCCTGCTGGCGTTCGAATCCGGAGGCCGTGTCATTGCCGGCTTCCTGCTGGCGCCGCTTCTGGTTGCCGCCGGCATCGCTTTGGTCTGGGTCGAGATCGGCCGGCCGAAGCAGTTTCTGCATGTCTTCTTCCATCCGCAGACCCCATGGAAAACCCGCGAGGCGATCATCGCCCCCGTGCTTGTGGTGGCGACGTTGGTGGCGCTGGTGTTCCCCATCTCGATCATCCTGCTGCTGGTGCTGGCCGCATCCGGCGGCTTTCTGTATGCGCAAGGGCGCATCCTGACCGATGCCGAGGGGCCTTCGGCCTGGCGTTATCGCGGCGTCGTGCCGCTGATCCTGAGCACCGGGGCTGCCGAGGGCGCGGCGCTGCTGGCCGTGGTGGCGACCCTGACGTTCAGCGACGACGCCCCGGCGGCCGTGCGCCTGGCATTTTTGCTCGCCGTGCTGCGCTGGCCGATGTGGACATTCTACCGCAACGGCCTGGCGCAGGGGGCACCGGCGCAGGCCGCCGGGACGCTGCGCAGCTTCGGCGCGACCACCGTCGCCGTGGTACTGTGGGTGCCGACCGCGCTGCTCGGCCTGGCAATGGTGCTGTCGGGCTTTGCCGGCGTGGTCGCGGTGATCGGCGGACTGGGCGCGGTGGCCGCGGGATGGTGGCTGAAATACCTCATCATCAACGAGGCATCGCCCAGCCAGACCTATGCGGTGCCGGATCTGCCGCCACCGTCGGAGCCGGCCGCACCGGCATAACCGCCCAAGGGAGAAGGAACGTCTGAATGACGCAAGCAGAGACAGCGGCCGGAGTAACCATCCGGCCGCTGCGTGGCGATGATCTCGATGCGGTGGTGGCGATCGACCGGTCGGTCGTGGGCCGCCCCCGCATTCCGTTCTATCAGCGGCGCCTCGCCCATCTCGACCGCGAGCCGGACGCTTTCGTGGCGCTCGCGGCCGACCGGGACGGGGCGCTCGCCGGCTTCCTGCTGGCGCGCCTGTATGAAGGCGAGTTCGGCGGCGAAGCGCCCGAGGCGGCGCTGGATGCCGTCGGTGTCGCCACCGCCTGGCGCGGCCAGGGCATCGCGCGCACGCTGCTGGCGCGCATGGTGGAGGCGATGCGCGCCCGCGGGGTGCGGGCCATCGCCACCGAGGCCGAATGGAGCGATACCGGCCTGATCGGGTTTTTCGCCCGCGCCGGTTTCAGCCTGTCGCCGCACATCGTGCTGCAGCGGCGCGTGGACGGAGCAACGCCATGACCGAGAGAGCAGAGCTCGATTTCAGCGCCGCTTCCGAGGGATTTGAAACCCTGGCGCATGACCGCGTTCCGGTCCGCTCCCTGCGGCCCGACGACCTGCAGGCGATCCTGCGCATCGACCGCCACATCACCGGCCGCGATCGGCGGGCGTACTATGCCCGCAAGCTGGAAGAGGCGATGCGCGAATTTGCCGTGCGCGTATCGCTGGTGGCCGAAATCGAGGGCCAGGTGGCGGGGTTCATCATGGCGCGGGTGGATTTCGGCGAGTTCGGCGCGGCCGAGCCCGAGGCGGTGATCGATACGATCGGGGTCGACCCGGGCGGATTCCATCGCGGCGTGGCCAGCGCCCTGCTGTCGCAACTGCTGACCAACCTGGGCGGGCTGCGGGTGGAACGGGTGCGCACGAAGGTGGCTTGGAACCAGTTCGATCTTGTTGGGTTTCTTGACCGCAATGGGTTCCGGCCGGGGAACCGGCTGGCTTTGCGGTTGCCGATTGACTGAGGGGCACGGTCGGGGCGTTGCCCCGAACCCCACCAGGGCTTCGCCCTGGACCCACCAAGGGCCATAGCCCTTGGAACCCATTGATTAAGTGGCTTGGTCCAGAGCGGAGTCCTGGCTTTCCTTCAACAGCACGCGAATGCAAGCGACCAGTTGCGGGCCGCCCACCGGCTTGCGCAGCAGCGAAAAGGCGCCAGCCTCGCCCGCAGCGAGGGCGGGGGAGTCGCCGACATAGCCGGTCAGCAGCACTGCCGGCAGACCGGGCAGGCGCTGCTGCGCAGCGCGAATGAGGGAATTTCCGTCCATGCCCGGCATCGACAGGTCCGTGATCAGGGCATCCACCACTTCCCCGGCGGCCAGCAGCGCAAGCGCTTCGGCGCCGTTCGTGGCAACCAGCACCCTATAGCCCGCTTGC
Source organism: uncultured Alphaproteobacteria bacterium (assembly GCA_963714255.1). GTDB lineage: Bacteria > Pseudomonadota > Alphaproteobacteria > Acetobacterales > Acetobacteraceae > Rhodovastum. The sequence continues at coordinate 369,487 of CAVQNU010000027.1, read as the reverse complement.
TCCAGATAGGCGCCGAGGACTTCCCGGATCATCTCCTCGTCGTCGACCAGCAGGAGCCGGGGATGCGCAGCCGGCACGCCCGCACCATAAGCCGCTTGCGCCGGCGATACCTTGGCGCCGGGACCAAGGTCGGCATGCGCCTCGGGCAACCACAGCGTCACGGTGGTTCCATGACCGGGGAGGCTGGCGATGCTCAAGGCGCCACCGGACTGCTCGGCAAACCCCCTGGCCATCGCCAGCCCGAGCCCGGTGCCGGCGCCGGTTCCCTTGGTGGTGAAGAATGGCTCGCAGGCGCGTGCGAGGGTGGCCGCTTCCATGCCCATGCCGGTGTCGGCAACGGCGAGCCGCACGTAACGCCCGGCAAACAGCCCGGCCTTGTGTCCCGGACTGTCGGCAAGCACGGTTTCGGCGGCGGCCGACAGCGTCAGCTTGCCGCCCGCCGGCATGGCGTCGCGGGCGTTGGTGGCAAGGTTGACCAGCGCCGTCTCCAACTGTCCCCGGTCGGCAAGCAGCGGCGCGAGACCATCCAGTATCGTGACGTTCACGTCGATGGCGGCACCCAGCGTGTGGCTCAGCATTTCGTTCAGATCGCTCAGCAGGTCGGCCACATCGATCGGTTCGGCACGCAAATCGGCGCGGCGCCCGAACGCGAGCAGACGGCGCGTGATGGAGGCCCCCCGCTCGACCGCATCGCTCGCCCGCCGGGCGAAACGGAGAACGTTGGCCTGGTCGCCCGGGTGGATCTCGACCATCGCGGCGGCGCCCGAAACCGCCTGCAGCACATTGTTGAAATCATGCGCGATGCCCCCCGCGAGCTGACCGAGCGCCTGCAGGCGCTCGGCCTGGGCGGCCCGCGCCTGCGCCGCCTCGCGGGCTGCGACCTCCTCGCGCACGCGCGCTTCCAGGTCCGTGGTCAGCCGGCGCAGCGCCGCTTCGGTTTCCCGGCCGGCGGTCACGTCCATGCACAGGCCGACGATCCGCAAGGGTTTGCCGTCCGGGGTGCGGATCACTTTGCCCTTGTTCAGCAGCCAGAGAACCCTGCCATTCTGGCAGGCCACGCGGTATTCGGTATCGAAAGGCCGGGCGGGATCGGCGATGGCGGTCGCGCATTCCTCCCCGACGCGCGCGCGATCCTCCGGGTGAATCGTCGCCAACCAGGCGTCGCGGTCGGCGCCGCCGGGCTGCGGCGCACACCCGTGTAGCTGCCAGGTCTCCGCCGACCAGATCGCCGAACCGGTGACGAGATCGCGCTCCCAAACGCCGAAGCCGGCGGCCTCGCGGGCAAGCTGCAGGCGGGTTTCGCTCTCGCGCAGCGCCGCCTCGGCAAGCTTGCGCGCGGTGATGTCCTCGATGATGGCAATGAAGCATGTCGGCGTGCCGTCGGAGTCGTGCAGCAGGGACACCGTGAGGCAGGCCCAGACGACGCCGCCATCCTTGCGAAGATAGCGCTTCTCCATCGTGAATTTCGCGATCTCTCCGGCCAGCAGCGCCGCCGTTTGCGCGAGATCGGCCTCCAGGTCGTCGGGATGGGTGATCTCGCGGAACAGGTGGCCGACCAGTTCCTGGCGCGGGTAGCCGGTGATTGCGCACAGCTTGTCGTTGACCCGCAGCCAGGCACCATCGAGGCCCGTTTGCGCGATCCCGACCGCCGCCTGCTCGAACGTGGCGCGGAACAACTCGTCGTGCTCGCGCAGCACGGCGGCGATCCGGCGCTCCTCGGTCACGTCGTGAAAGAACACCGTCAGACCGTCATCCGATGGATACGCATGGGCTTCGAAATAGTACGGGGAAACGACCGACGGTGCGGACACACGCGTCGGCACGCCACGCTCCATCGCTGCCCGGTAAGCCTGGCCGAACGGGCTTTCCGCGGCGCCCGGGAAGGCATCCCAATAAACCTGCCCCAGCACATCGCGCCCTGGCGCGACCTGCTCGCGGGCGCGCGCGTTGAGGTAAGTGATGCGCCAGGACCGGTCGAGCACGATCACATTGTCCGTCGTGCTCTCAAGCGCCATGCGCAGGGCGCGCTCGCGCACCTCCTGCGCTACCGCCATGCGATCGAACGCGGCGGCAAGGCGGCCGAATTCGCTGCGGTCCGGGCGCAGACCTGTGCGGGCGGTGAAATCGCCGCCGCGCCAGCGATCGGCGACATCAAGAAGCTTTTCGAGCGGCCGGCGGATCAGGCGCCCGCCGGCCAGGGCCGTTATCAGCAACGCCGCCAGGCCCCCGGCGAAAATGAGGACCAGGCCCTCACGGTTCTCCTGCGTCATCGCCGCGAAAGTGACGTCGCGGTCCAGCCCGACCTTGATCAGCAATCCCTTCGGATCGGCGCCGGGCGGCGAATAGCCGACGATGAGCGGCTGGCCCAGGCTGGTCATCTGAAAGATCGCCGGCTTGTCGCCCGCCAGGGCGAAGCGATTCGCCGCAGGGATGGGCTCGCCGACAAAGTGCATCCCGTCGGGGTAGCGCGCCAGAACCGTGCCGTTGCGGTCGACGACCGACGCCACGGCGCCTTGTGGCAGGGCAAGATGCTTGAGCTGCTCGCCCAGCCAGCCGAGGTCGAGCGTCACGTGGACCACGCCCGCGACCGTTCCGTTCCGATTTATCAACGGTCTGGCCATGTGCAGGCCCGGCTTTCCCGAGATGCGGCCGATCGCGTATTCGCCGATGACGAAGCCGCCGGTCTTCAGGGCGGCTGGAAAATAGGAACTGCCCGACACGTTGATGCCGCGATCGAACGGAACCGGCGCGCAGACGGGATGCCCGTCAAGGCCGATGACGGCGGCGGAGTTGTAGCGGGGCGCGTGTTCCATCAGGTTGGCCAGCAGACGTTGGCACGCCGCGGGGTCATTGTCCTGCACGGCAGGTGCGCCGCTGATGGTGGCAAGCACCTGCTCTGCGCCATCGAGAATCCGCTGCTGCTCCGAGCTGACCAGGCGCACGAGGCGCAGCGCCTCCTCTTCCACCAATAGCTGGCGGGTGTGGCGCGCCCGGGATTCGCCATAGGCCTGGAATGCCAGGGCGGGCACCAGGGCAAACGAGACCAGAAGCACCAGCCGTGCCAGAAGGGTCTTCAACTGCAACCCCACCCTGCGGATATCGCGAGATTGTTACTTTCGTCACAATCTTACGTTGATCTGAATCAACGCCGGACACGCAATCGTACCGCTTATCGTCACCTCACGATTTTGTGAGCCGCCTATAGCGCGCGCCCCGAAACGAAAATGGCCCCGGGGTTACCCCCGGGGCCGCTCCGTTCAGGCCGTCCGGTCGTACGATTAGTGCGACAGGTTGAACAGCGCCGCGAGCAGCAGCAGCGCCACGATGTTGGTGATCTTGATCATCGGGTTCACCGCGGGACCCGCGGTGTCCTTGTACGGATCACCCACGGTATCGCCGGTCACGGCGGCCTTGTGCGCCTCCGAGCCCTTGCCGCCGTAGTTGCCTTCCTCGATGTATTTCTTCGCGTTGTCCCACGCGCCGCCGCCCGAGGTCATCGAGATGGCGACGAACAGGCCGGTCACGATGGTGCCGAGCAGCAGCGCGCCCACCGAAGCGAAGGCTTCCGCCTGCCCGGCGACCAGCAGCACCACGACATACACCACGATCGGTGCGAGCACGGGCAGCAGCGAGGGCGCGATCATTTCTTTAATCGCGGCCTTGGTCAGCAGGTCCACCGCGCGGCCGTAATCCGGCTTGGCGGTGCCCTCCATGATGCCGGGGATCTCCCGGAACTGGCGGCGGACTTCCACCACCACCGAGCCGGCGGCGCGGCCGACAGCGGTCATGCCCAGCGCCCCGAACAGGTAGGGCAGCAGGCCGCCGATGAACAGGCCGATCACCACGTAAGGGTTCTGCAGCGCGAAATCGACCTTCACGTTCGGAAAGAAGCGCGTCAGGTCTTCGGTGTAGGCGGCGAACAGCACCAGCGAGGCAAGCCCGGCCGAGCCGATCGCATAGCCCTTGGTCACCGCCTTGGTGGTGTTGCCCACGGCATCCAGCGCGTCGGTGATCTTGCGCACCTCCGGCGGCAGCCCCGCCATTTCGGCAATGCCGCCGGCATTGTCGGTCACCGGCCCGTAGGCGTCGAGTGCCACGATCACGCCGGCCAGCGAAAGCATGGTGGTAGCCGCGATCGAAATGCCGAACAGCCCCGCCGCCAAGAACGACAGGATGATGCCCGTGCTGATCACCAGCACCGGCAGCGCCGTCGATTCCAGCGAGATCGCCAGGCCCTGGATGACGTTGGTGCCATGCCCGGTGGTCGAGGACAGCGCAATGCTGCGCACCGGGCGGAACTCGGTGGAGGTGTAGTATTCGGTGATCCACACGATCAGCCCGGTCACCGCCAGACCGATCACCGCACACTCGAACAAGGCAAAGCCGGTGACCGTCGTGCCGCCGGCAACCGCCAGCGGCGCCGAGATGCCGGCGACCACGGCGATGACCAGCGCGATCGCCACCACGCTGAGCGCGCCGGTGACGAGCAGGCCTTTATACAGCGCGCCCATGATGTTGTTGGACGGGCCGAGCTTGACGAAGCCGATACCCACCACCGAGGTGCCGATGCACACGCCGGCGATCAGCAGCGGCAGCAGCAGCAGGTCGTTGCGCACGTCGCCGAGGAAATAGATGTTGGCGAGCAGCATGGTGGCGACGATGGTCACCGCATAGGTCTCGAACAGGTCGGCGGCCATGCCGGCGCAGTCGCCCACGTTGTCGCCCACGTTGTCGGCGATGACGGCGGGGTTGCGGGGGTCATCCTCGGGAATGCCGGCCTCGACCTTGCCCACCAGGTCCGCGCCCACGTCGGCGCCCTTGGTGAAGATGCCGCCGCCGAGCCGGGCGAAGATGGAGATCAGCGAGCCGCCGAACGACAGCGCGACCAGTGCCGCCATGACATCGTTCAGCGGCACATCCAGCGCCCGCAGCACGGTGTAGTAGCCGCCCACCCCGAGCAGGCCGAGGCCGACCACCAGAAGGCCGGTGATGGCGCCTGACTTGAAAGCGATGTCCAGCCCGGCCGCGAGCCCGCTGCGCGACGCCTGCGCGGTGCGCACGTTAGCGCGCACCGAGACGTTCATGCCGACATAACCCGCCGCGCCCGACAGCAGCGCGCCGATCAAAAATCCGATGGCGGCCTTGAGGCCCAGGGTGAATGCCAAAATAACGAGAATGACCAGGCCGACGATCCCGATCGTCGTGTACTGGCGGTTCAGGTAGGCGCGCGCACCTTCCTGGACGGCAGCGGCGATCTCCTGCATGCGCGAGGAGCCCGCGTCAGCGGCCAGGACCTGCTTGCCGATGCTGTACCCATAGTACAGCGCCAGCAACCCGAAGGCCAAGACCAGAGGGTAGGCGAGAATCATCAGGCGCATCTCCCCAACTTTGGCCGCCCGGAACGAAGGCGTACGCGGCCATTCGATGCGACACCGGGCCGCATCGCGCTGGGGATATGACAGATGATCCAGGGGCAGGCAACCGGGGCAAGGAAGGCCAGGGGCTCTGCCCCTGGACCCCGCCAAGGGCCGAGAGGCCCCTGGACCCCGCTACTTAAGCAGTTGTTTTGATAAGGGGGGTGAGGAGGGGTCACCAACATCTCCTCGCCCTCCTATCAAAACAACTGCCTAAAAGTAATGGGTTCCAAGAGCCTCTCGGCCCTTGGCGGGTCCAGGGCAGAGCCCTGGCCTTCCTTGCCACTGTTGCGCCGCGCCGCCGGACAGAGGAAACTCGCTCTCCCATGCGCCTGTAGCTCAGTTGGTCAGAGCGGGCCGCTCATAACGGCTTGGTCGCAGGTTCGAGCCCTGCCGGGCGCAGGTTCCCTCCCGCCGGCATTTGCGCCCACGCCGCGGCGCCCGTAGAACACACCCCACCCCAGCCCCACGCCGCCCGGAAGGGAGCCAGCCGATGGCCAGCTACCAGTACGTCTACGTCATGAAGGACCTGACCAAAGCCTTCCCCGGCGGACGGGAGGTCTTCAAGGGCATCACGCTGTCATTCCTGCCCGGCGTGAAGATCGGCGTGCTTGGCGTCAATGGCGCCGGCAAATCCACCTTGATGAAGATCATGGCCGGCATCGAGACCGAATACGGCGGCGAGGCCTGGGCGGCCGAGGGGGCCCGGGTCGGCTATCTGGAGCAGGAACCCCATCTCGACCCCACCAAAACGGTGGCGGAAAACGTCGCCGAGGCGTTCGGTCCGCTCAAGGCCGCAATCGAGCGCTTCAACGAGATTTCCAACCGCTTCGCCGAGCCGATGAACGACGAGGAGATGAACGCCCTGCTGGCCGAACAGGCCGACCTGCAGGAAAAAATCGACCACGAGGACGGCTGGGAATTCGACCGCCGCATCGAAATCGCGCTGGACGCCCTGCGCTGCCCGCCGCCCGACAGCGTGGTCACCAACCTGTCCGGCGGCGAGCGCCGCCGGGTGGCGCTGTGCCGCCTGTTGCTGGAAAAGCCCGACCTGCTGCTGCTGGACGAACCGACCAACCACCTGGACGCCGAATCCGTCGCCTGGCTGGAGAAAACCCTGCGCGAATATGCCGGCACCGTGCTGGTGGTCACCCATGACCGCTATTTCCTGGAGAACGTGACCAACTGGATCCTGGAAATCGAGCGCGGCCGCGGCTACCCGTTCGAGGGCAACTATTCCTCCTGGCTGAAGCAGAAGCAGAAGCGCCTGCAGCAGGAGGAAAAAGAGGAATCCGCCCGCCAGCGGGCACTGGCCGCCGAGGAGGAATGGATTTCCTCCACCCCCCGCGCGCGGCAGACAAAAAGCAAGGCACGCATCCAGAAATACGAGGAAATGCTGCAGCGCAACCAGGAATTGGTCGCCGGCGTCGCCGAGATCGTCATTCCGCCTGGCCCCCGGCTGGGCAACGTGGTCATCGAGGCCGAGGCGCTCCGCAAGGCCTACGGCAACCGCCTACTGATCGACAATCTCGACTTCAAGCTGCCGCCGGGCGGCATCGTCGGCGTGATCGGTCCGAATGGCGCCGGCAAAACCACCCTGTTCCGCATGATCACCGGCCAGGAACAGCCCGATGCCGGGGCGCTGCGCGTCGGCGATACGGTGAAACTCGGCTACGTCGACCAGAGCCGCGACAGCCTCGACCCCGACAAGACGGTGTGGCAGGAAATCAGCGGCGGCACCGACGTGATCTACCTGGGCAAGCGCCCGGTACCTTCGCGCGCCTATGTGGGCGCGTTCAACTTCAAGGGCGCGGACCAGCAGAAGAAGGTGGGCATCCTGTCGGGCGGCGAACGCAACCGCGTCCATCTGGCCAAGATGCTGAAGACCGAACACAACGTCATCCTGCTCGACGAACCGACCAACGATCTCGACGTGGACACGCTGCGCGCGCTGGAAGACGCGCTGAGCGAATTCGCCGGCTGCGCGGTGATCATCAGCCATGACCGCTGGTTCCTCGACCGGCTAGCGACCCATATCCTGGCATTCGAGGGCGACAGCCACGTCGAATGGTTCGAAGGCAACTTCCAGGCCTACGAGGAAGACAAGCGCCGGCGCCTGGGCGCCGATGCGACCGAGCCCCACCGGATCAAGTACCGCCCGTTGCAACGCTAGGACGGTCTTGGCGACGTGAAGGAAGGAAGGCCAGGGCTCTGCCCTGGACCCGCCAGGGGTCGGTGGACCCCTGGACCCCGCTACTTTAGGGGCTTTGGGAAGAAGGGGGGGAGGAGGGGCCGCGGCGTCTCGTCCCCCCTCTCTTCCCAAAGCCCCTTAAATGAATGGGGTCCAGGGGTCCACCGACCCCTGGCGGGTCCAGGGCAGAGCCCTGGCCTTCCTTCCTTCACGTCGCCATGAACCCGTTCTGGGTCGTCCGCACCGGCCGGCTCGTGATGCGTCCGGTCTCGGCGGCGGATTTGCCGGCCTTGAAGGTGTTGAAGGCCGATCCCCGGGTATTCGCGGTCATGTTGGGCGGGGTGCGCACGCCGCAGCGCACGGTCGAGGAGTTGGCCGAGGAGATCGCGCTCTGGGGCCGCCGCGGTGTCGGGATGTGGGCCGTGCGGCATCGCGTGAGTGGCGCGTTCCTGGGCATCGCCGGCTTCATGGAGCGGCCGGACGGGCGGGGGATTTCGCTGCGGTTCGCCATCGTTGCCGCCGCCCAGGGGCAGGGCTATGCCAGCGAGGCCGCCGGGGCGGCGTTGCGGTTCGCGCATGAGCGGGCGGGTGTGGCGCGGGTAGTGGCGGTAGCGCGCGCTGACAATTTTGGCTCGCGCGAAGTGCTGGGCGGCGTCGGCATGCGCGAGTGCGATGCTTTCGACCGTGCTGGCGTGCCGATGCTGGTATTCGAGAGCATGGCGGGCGGGTGATGTTACCGGCGACGGCGCGGCTGACCGATGTGTACCGGGCGACTGCCTATATCGTCCGGCCCGCGGGGCGCGATGCGGTGCTGCGTATCGGTGCGCCGCCGCCGCCGCTGCCCTGGGGCGGCTGCCGGCAGGCGTGTTTCGTGACCGCCTGCAATCCGTTCAGCCGCCAGCGCACCGCTTCGGCCAATTTTCGCGCCACCTCGCGGTTGCACGCCGCGCTGCGTGGGCGTGGGTTGCGCGTGCTGGCAGGCATCGGCCGCGGCGATGCGGGCGACTGGCTGCCCGAACCCGGCTTTCTGGTGTTCGGCCTGCCCCGCCGGTGTGCCGCCTCGCTCGGCCGGACGCTCCGGCAAAACGCGATCCTGCACGTCAGCCACAGAGTCGTCATGCTCGTGGCGCTTGCCTGATGGAACGGATTGCCAAGCTTGACGCGCCGTCGCCAGGGAGCAACGGTGCAATGAAATAGCCCCCACGATTCGCGGAAATATCGGGCCGACTCGGGTGCCGAGGCGTTACGATCTTCCTCGGTCACTCGCGGTCGTGACTGTCGCACCACTCACATGCACCAGGCTCTTGGAGAATCTTTCATGAAACTCGGCAGGATTTCGGCAGCTTCCGTGCTGTTCCTCAGCACGTGTCTGCCGGCGTTTGCCGCGCCCGCTTCGGCTCCACTGTCGCCGGGCGAGCAAACGTCACGCATTTTGCTTGCCCAGGCGAGCACCCCCGCCACCGGGGATACCGGGACGTCGTCGCAGCCCGGACCGGCGGAGACGGGCACTTCGCAGCCCAACGCCGGCGGCACCGGGGCTTCGCAGTCCGGGGCCGGCAAGGCGGGGAAGGCAGGCAAGGGGTCCGGCAAGTCGCGGAAGGCGGGCAAGGCGTCGGGCAAGTCGGGTAAAGCGGGCAAGGCGTCGGGCAAGTCGGGTAAAGCAGGCAAGGGCTCCGGCAAGTCGGGGAAGGCGGGCAAGGGCTCCGGCAAGTCGGGGAAGGCGGGCAAGGGAGCTGTCACGGGCACGACGGCGCAGCCTGGTTCGGATCAGGGCAGCCAGTCGGCCCCAGGCGCGGCAGCCCCAGGCGCGGCAACCCCAGGCGCGGCAACGACGTCTCCGCAATGAACCACTGAACAGCGCCGGCCGCCGCCGCAGGATGAGAAGCGCCTGCGTGGCGGTTGCTTTCCTTTATTGTGGCGAGGCGGCGTTGTGATACGGCCCACCGCGCATATCCGGCCTATCCGCCTGGCCACCGGTTCGGTCGCGGTGCGCCGCTTGGCAGTCTCGTAGCCGGCGAACCTGCCGGCAGTCTTCACGCAGTCGTGCTCGGGCCGGCGGCCTGATTGCAGCGCCGGCCGAGCTTGAAACCCGCCGGTCGGGTCTCCAGCTAGCGGGTAACAAAAAAAGGTCTGGGAACTCCTGAGAATACCGGCTGGACGGCAGCGTCTTCGCGTCACGATCGAATGGTGGCTTGAGCTCAATGTGATTGTCGCTCCGGTCAGGCACACACAACGTTCTTGGAGAACTTCGAAATGAAACTCGGTAGGATTTCGGCCGGTTCCGTGCTGTTCCTGAGCACTGTGCTGCCCGCTTTTGCAGCGCCGTTGCCGGTGCCGCCCGGCCACCAGGCCTCCCGCGTCGTTCTTGCCCAGGCAGCCAAGCAGGCTTCCGGGGAAGGCAGCCAGGGTGCGCAGACGGCGTCCGGCGAGGGCAGCCAGGGTGCGCAGACGGCCTCTGGCGAGGGCAGCCAGGGTGCGCAGACGGCGTCCGGTGAGGGCAGCCAGGGTGCGCAGACGGCGTCCGGCGAGGGCAGCCAAGGTGCGCAGACGGCCTCTGGCGAGGGCAGCCAGGGCGCGCAGCGGGCTTCCGGTGAGGGAAGCCAGGGGGCCCAGCAAGCCTCCGGGGAAGGCAGTCAAGGTGCTGACACGGCAGTCGGCGGGGCGCGGACGATCCACCACTAACGGCGGCTTGCCAGAGGCTTGACGTGCAAGAAAAGGAGTGTCCCTGCGGCGCTCCTTTTCCTTTGTCGGGCGAGGAGACGCCGGGATGCGCCTTGCCGTCCTTCGGGTGGCGTTCTGTTCGATCCTGCTTGCCGGTGCAGCACCACCTGCCTGGGCGGCCGCGCCGCCATCGGTGCGCGAGGACTTCGACCTGACCGCGCTGGTCCGGTCGCTCGTCGCCGCGGTGGTCGACATTTCCATTCTCAAGCAGCGCGCGCCCGCCACCGGCAAGATGCCCGAGGGCGGGATGATGATGACCGGCCCGGTGCGGGAATTCGGCTCCGGGTTCATCATCGACCCGGCCGGCTACATCGTCACCAACCGCCATGTCATCGCCCAGGCCTACAAGGTCACCGTGACGTTCAGCGACGGCACCGCCTATCCGGCGAAGGTGCTGGCGACCAATGAGACCCCCGACCTGGCACTGCTGAAAATCGACACGCCCGGCAAGCTGCCGACCGTCCGCTTCGGCGACAGCGACGCGGTGAAAGTGGGCGAGACGGTGGTGGCAATCGGCAATCCGCTGGGCCTGGCCAGTTCGGTTACCGTCGGCATCGTCAGCGCGCTCAATCGCGATGTGGGCGAATCGATGTTCGACGACTTCATCCAGACCGACGCCGCCATCAACCATGGCAACTCCGGCGGGCCGCTGTTCAACCTGCGCGGCGAGGTGATCGGGGTGAACTGGGCGCTGATTTCACCGAATTCCACCAGCGGCTCGATCGGTCTTGGCCTCGCCATTCCCGCCAACGCCACGGCCTGGGTGGTGGACCAGATGCGCCGCTATGGCCGGGTGAAGCCGGGCTGGATCGGTGTGCAGGTGCAGCCGGTGACCCAGGAAATCGCGGACGCGGCCGGGCGGAGCACCCGTGACGGTGGCATGGTGGCCGCCCTGGTGCCGGGCAGTGAGGCGGCGAGCCTGCTGCACGAAGGCGATATCATTCTGGATTTCAACGGCCAGCACGCCGACGATACACGCGAACTGTCGCGCGCCATTGCCTACAGCACGCCCGGCACGGTGGCGCAGGCCAAGGTCTGGCGCGACGGCGCGTTGCTGACGATCGGCATGAAAGTGGCCGACTGGCCACCGGGTCCCACCCATCCGGCCGGGGAGTGGGTCATGCCCTCACGCGGCCGGCGCGTCAGCGAACCGCCGCTCGGTCTGGTGCTGTCGGCGGTGACCGACGAACTGCGCCAGCGTGCGCGGCTTGCCGATGGCCAGGCTGGCGTCGCGGTGGTGGGGGTCGCCGCCAACAGCCCGGGCGCGGATGCGGGTTTCGCCACCGGCGACGTGATCACCCGGGTGCAAGACCACCCGGTGGCCGCGCCCGACGACCTGAAGCAGGCTATCGCGGCGGCGATGGGGGCGGGGCGGCGGTCGGTTCTCGCTTTGGTGCACAACCAGAACGGCGTGCGCTGGGTGGCGGTGCCGACCGACGCACATTGATCTGGTCGGGCAGGCTGATCGGGTGACAAAGGCAAGCTCAGGCAGGGCCATCGGGTGAAGGAAGGCAAGGCCAGGGCTCTGCCCTGGACCCGCCAAGGGCCGAGCGGCCCTTGGAACCCGTTCTTTTTTTCAGTTGTTGTGAGAGGCGGCCAGCGGCTTCCTGCCCCCTGGCCTTGCCATCTTCATCCGATTGCCGCCGCCGACGGGCTTGATTTCATCCCCGTTCCGCCCTGACCATGCCACCGCCTGCCTGTGTGCGGAAGGAGACCGGATCGATGCCAACCGTGCGGCCTGCCGTGATCGCCTGCCTGCTCTGGATCGGCCTGCTGCCGGCCGGCGCGGCATTGCCGCCATGCGAGGGGGCGAAGGATCTGCCCAACCTCGTCGCCGGCTTGCTGCCGGCGGTGGTCAATATCTCCATTCTCAAGCAGCGGCCGGCGGCGGACGGCAGCGTCGCCCAGGGCGGCCAGGAGATATCCAAACCCATCGAAGAGTTCGGCTCCGGCTTTCTGATCGACCCGGCAGGCTACATCGTGACCAACCGCCACGTTATCGCCGCAGCCTACAAGGTGACGGTCACCCTCAATGACGGCCAGCCCTACCCTGGCATCGTCGTGGCGACCAACGAGCGGCCCGATCTTGCCCTGCTGAAGATCGACGCCGGCCATCCGCTGCCGACTGTGCCCTGGGGCGACAGCGACAAAATGCGCATCGGTGAGGCGGTGATTGCCATCGGCAACCCGCTCGGCCTGTCCAGTTCGATTAGCGTCGGCGTGGTCAGCGCGCTCAACCGCGACCTGAACGAGACGATGATCGACGACTTCATCCAGACCGATGCGGCCATCAACCATGGCAATTCCGGCGGCCCGCTGTTCAATCTGCGCGGTGAGGTGATCGGGGTGAACTGGGCGCTGATCTCGCCAACTCATACCAGCGGCTCGATCGGTTTGGGCCTGGCGATTCCGTCGAACGACGCCGCGTTCGTAGCCGACCATATGCGGCGCTTCGGAAGGCTGCGGGCTGGCTTCGTCGGGATGCGGCTGCAGCAGGTCAGCCCGGACATGGCGGCGGCGCTGCATCTGGATAACACGGATGGCGGCATCGTCACGCTCGTCCGGCCGGGCGGGCCGGCCGACGCGGCGGGCGTGCGGCCGGGCGACGTGGTGGTGCAGTTCGGTGCGCGTCACACCACCGACGTGCGTGCCCTGCTGCGGGTCATTTCCACCACCTTGCCGGGCACCGTCGCGCCGATGGTTGTCTGGCGGGCCGGCCAGACCCGCACGGTGCAGGTCGCGGTGGCGGACTGGCCCAAAGGCGCCGAGGCGCGGGACCCCGCCGGTGAACCGGTCATGCCCGATCGCGGGCAGCGCATGACCGCGCCGGATCTTGGCCTGCGGCTGGCGCCGATCACCGATCAGGCGCGGCAGAGCTTCAAGCTTTCCGCCAGCCAGAGCGGGGTGATCGTGCTCGGCGTCGCGGCCAACAGCGTTGCCGCCGATATTGGCATTGCTCCCGGGGATATGATCCTGCGCGTTCAGGACGACCTCGTCGCCACGCCCGGGGACGTGCTGCAGCGTCTTGCCGCGCTGCGCCGGCAGGGGCGGGACGCCGCCCTGCTGCTGGTGCAGACGCAGGACCGGCCGCGTTGGGTGACGGCGCCGCTGTCGGAGTCCTGATACGCCGGTCCGATGAGCAGGACGAAGCCGGACCCCCGTTTCCGCCTCGGCCGCAGCGCCAGCGGGCTCGGCCTGTTCGCGCGGGTTTGCTTCCGTGCCGGCGAGCGGGTCATCGAATACACCGGCGAGCGCATCAGCGGCGAGGAGGCCGACCGGCGCGGCGGCCGCTATTTGTTCCATGTCGATGCCGCGCACGCCATCGATGCCACCGGGCGCGAGAACCTCGCCCGTTATATCAACCATGCCTGCCGGCCGAACTGCGAGGCCCGCACGGTCCGGCGGCGCATTTTCATCTATGCCAGGCGTGCGATCGAGCCCGGCACGGAACTCACCTATCACTATGGGCGGGTCTATTTTCGTGCGTTTATCCTGCCGTCGGGGTGCCGCTGCACCACGTGCGTCCGCCGCGCCTCGCGCGTGGCGGAGGGCAGAAAGTAGCGCCAGGGCTCCGCGTCGACAGGATCAGCCCGGCTGGCTCGCCTGCTGCCGCAGCGCGTCGATCAGCGCCTGCACACTGTTGTTGTTGTGCGCCAGATAGGCGGAATAGTCGCTGCGCTGCGTCAGGCGCAGGCTGGTGCCCTCGGCGATCACGTCGACGATCTTCGGGCTGCCGGTCTCTGCGCTGACCAGCCAGTCGACCTTGGCGGGTGGATTGCCAGGCCGGACCACCATGGTGGAGACCAGGACCTCGCCGGCGTCGCGCGGCTGGGCCCGCCCGAGGTCAATTCGCACACCCTGATATTCGCCGACCTTGCCGGTGATGTTGATCATCAGCACGCGGTGGAACAGCTCAAGATATTCCTTCTGTTGCGCCGGCGAGGCGGCGCGCCAGAACCGTCCGAGGCAGAACCGTGCCACATCGTTCACGTCCACCGCGCGGTCGATGATCGCCTGCAGCCTGCGCTGCTTCTCGGCGATCGAGCCCGGCCCGTTCACCGCGTCGGTCAGGTCGCGGCCGGTCTGCTCGATGAACGCGGTGGCCTGCGCCATGTTCTGCGCCTGCGCGGACGAGAGCGGCAGCCCCGTCGCCGCCAGGGCGGCGGCCGCAGACAGCAGCAGGGTGCGTCGTGTCAACATAGGGAAGCCCCGTTCTGCGCGTGAGGTATGGTCAAGGTCGACTTGGCTGCACGAACCACGCCGGTACGGTCGCCCGGTCATCCGACCGCGCCTCCTCGATCTGCGATTGGCGGTGCTGCCGGTAAAGGCTGCGGATCGTAGCATAGGGGTCGAGCGCCTGCGCCTTGATCTTGTCAAGGTCGTCCAGCACGGCGGTGCGGCTGTCGAGGGCGTTCATTCCATAGCGCGTATAGCCGAGCGCCGACACCGCCACGCCCTGGCCGAACCAGGTCAACGGGTCCATGCCGATATCGGTGCCGAAACCGGCGGCGTCGCGCGGGCTGGACGGGCCGAGCACGGGGATGAACAGGAACGGTCCTTCCGACAGGCCCCATATCGCCAGTGTCATGCCGGCGTCCGTATCGTGCGCCGGCCACCCCCAGCCGGTGGCCACGTCGAACACGCCCGCGACCCCGAGGGTGCTGTTCAGCAGCAGGCGCATCAGCGTATCGCCGGCGCGGCGCGGGCGTGCGGCCAGCATATCATCGACCAGCGCCACCGGCATGGACAGGTTGGTGAGCACATTGTGCGTGTGGCTGCGCACCACATACGGCACAGCATATTTATATGCCACCGCAAGCGGCCGCAGGATGACCGTGTCCAGGCCGTTGTTGACCGCATAGAATACCCGGTTTGTAGGCTCCAGCGGGTCGTGCGCCTCGTTGTAATCCGCCACCGCGTCGAGATCGTCGGCCGGCGGCTTACTGGCACAGCCCGCCAGCGATGCGGCCAGCGCAACCGCAGCGGCCAGCAGGGCGATTGCCTCGAGCTTGAATGCCGGCAGCTGAATCGATCGGGACAGGCGGCGCATCGGACTCCTCGGCGACAGCTTGGCGGACAGGGGCAGCCGGACAAGCCGGAACTCATACGCCGCCCGCGGAGCGGAAATCCACCCGCAGATGGGTACGCCTTGCCCGCCTGGAACCAGTTTCGCTACAAGGTTTCTACCCGCATCCCGGCGCCGCGCAATGGTTTAGCGCGCAAATCGAGGGCGGCCACCGATGGCAACCTCCGGCGCGGCGCGCCCCACTTCGCAAGGCATGGCGATGAACCACACACTCTCTCCGGCGTCGCCTCTCGTTCCTGCAGCGCTGGAGCGCTGGTTGACCGGTCCCCGGTTCGCCGCCCTGCCGGCGCGCGACGCCAACCTGCCTGCCCCGGCGCTTTCCTTCGAGTTCTTTCCGCCCCGTACCGAGGCACTCGAACAGCAACTCTGGACCTGCATCCGCCGGCTGGAGCCGCTGGCGCCGCGTTTCGTTTCGGTCACCTATGGTGCCGGCGGCTCGACCCAGGCGCGCACCCACGCCATCGTGACACGCATCCTGCAGGAAACCGCTCTGACGCCGGCCGCGCACCTGACCTGCGTGAACGCCAGCCGGGACGAGATCGACGCCATTGCCCGCGCCTACTGGCAGGCCGGCGTGCGCCATATCGTGGCGCTGCGCGGCGACGTGCCCGGCGGCGGCGATTACGTGCCGCATCCCGAGGGCTACGCCTATGCCGCCGACCTGGTGGCCGGGCTGAAGCGTATTGCCGATTTCGAGATCTCGGTGGCCGCCTACCCCGAGGTGCATCCGGCCGCGCTCAGCCCCGAGGCCGACCTCGACAACCTCAAGCGCAAGCTGGATGCCGGGGCCACCCGCGCGATTACGAATTACTTCTTCGAGGCCGGGACCTATCTGCGCTTCCTCGACCGTTGCCTCGCCGCCGGCATCACCGCGCCGATCGTGCCGGGGATCATGCCGGTGTCCAACTTTGCCCAGGCGGTGCGGTTCTCGGCGATGTGCGGCGCCTCGGTGCCGGGCTGGCTCGGGCATTTGTTCGAGGGGCTGGACGAGGACCATGAAACCCGCCGGATGGTCGCCGCCGTGGTGGCCGCCGAACAGGTGCGCGTGCTGCAGGCCAGCGGTATTGACGAGTTCCATTTTTATACGCTGAACCGATCGGATTTGGTTTACGCGATCGCGCATATTCTCGGGGTGCGGCCGAAGCAGTAAGGCCAGGGCTCTGCCCTGGACCCGCCAAGGGGCAGTGGCCCCTTGGAACCCATTACTTAAGTAGCGGGGTCCAGGGGGCCACTGCCCCTTGGCGGGTCCAGGGCAGAGCCCTGGCCTTACTTACTTGGCCACGTTCACCCCCGGTTCTATACCACCCCAATGACCGACTACCTCAGCCGCCTGAACGCCGAGCAGCGCGAAGCCGTGGAAACCATCGACGGCCCGCTGCTGGTGCTCGCCGGCGCCGGCACCGGCAAAACCCGCGTGCTGACCACCCGATTTGCCCATATCCTGCTCACCGGCCGCGCTTTTCCGGGCCAGGTGCTGGCCGTTACCTTCACCAACAAGGCCGCCCGCGAGATGCGCGAGCGCGTCTCCGCCATGCTCGGCCGCCCCGCCGAGGGGCTGTGGCTCGGCACCTTCCACGCGCTCTGCGCGCGCATGCTGCGCCGCCACGCCGAGTTGGCCGGGCTCACCAGCAGCTTCAACATCCTCGACACCGACGACCAGCTTCGGCTGCTCAAGCAGGTCATGGAGGCTGACGGGCTGGATACCAAGCGCTGGGCACCGCCGGCGCTGATGGCGCTGATCCAGCGCTGGAAGGACCGCGGCCTGCCGCCCGCTCGCGTCACCCCGGCCGAGGACGCCGACTTCGCCGCCGGCCGCGCCCGCGCGCTGTATGCCGCCTATCAGGATCGGCTGCGCAGCCTGAATGCCGCCGATTTCGGCGATCTGCTGCTGCACGTGACGGAAATCCTGCGCGGCCATGCCGATGTGCTGGCGCAGTACCACCGCAGCTTCCGCTACATCCTGGTCGACGAATACCAGGACACCAACCTGGTGCAGTATCTGTGGCTGCGCCTGTTGGCGCAGTCGCACCACAACATCTGCTGCGTCGGCGACGACGACCAGTCGATCTATTCCTGGCGGGGCGCCGAGGTGGAGAACATACTCCGGTTCGAAAAGGATTTCCCCGGCGCCCGCATCGTCCGCCTGGAGCGCAATTACCGCTCCACCGCGCCCATCCTCGCCGCCGCCTCCGCCCTGATCGCGCACAATGAAGGTCGGCTGGGCAAGACTTTGCGGCCCGGCCGCACCGATGCGTCCGGGGAAAAAGTGAGCGTCATCGGCGTCTGGGACTCCGATGAAGAGGCCCGCACGGTCGGCGACCGTATCGAGCAGCTCCGCCGCGGCGGGGAAAAACTGGCCGAGATGGCGGTGCTGGTGCGCGCGGGGTTTCAGACCCGCGCCTTCGAGGAACGGCTGATCACCCTGGGTCTGCCGTATCGCGTCATCGGCGGCCTGCGCTTTTACGAACGTCAGGAAATCCGCGACGCCATCGCCTATATGCGGGTGCTGCACCAGCCGGCCGACGATCTGGCGTTCGAGCGCATCGTCAACGTCCCGCGCCGCGGCGTCGGCGAGCAGGCGCGGCGGGCCCTGCACACCACTGCGCGCGACCGCGACATTCCCCTGGCGCTCGCCGCCGCCCAACTGATCGAGCAGGGTGGGCTGCGCGGCCGGCCGCGCGAGGCGATCGCCGAACTGCTGCGCGGCTTCGCCCGTTGGCGCGAGCGGCTCGGCCGCGAGGGGCATGTGCTCACCCTGACAACCATGCTGGACGAGTCCGGCTATACGGACATGTGGAAGCAGGACAAATCGCCCGAGGCGCCGGGCCGGCTGGAGAACCTGAAAGAGCTGGTCCGCGCCCTCGCTGATTTCGAAACCCTGGCGGGGTTCCTCGATCATGTCGCACTGGTGATGGAGAACGAGGAGAACGCCGAGGGCGACCGGGTCAGCCTGATGACCCTGCACGCCGCCAAGGGGCTGGAATTCGACACCGTGTTCCTGCCCGGCTGGGAGGAGGGGCTGTTCCCCAGCCAGCGCACCATGGACAAGTCCGGCGCCAAGGGGCTGGAGGAGGAGCGGCGCCTGGCCTATGTCGGCCTGACCCGTGCGCGCAGGCGGGCCATCGTGAGCCACGCCGCCAACCGGCGCATTTACGCCAACTGGCAGAGCAGCATCCCCAGCCGCTTCATCGCCGAACTGCCGGACGCCGAAGTCGAGCGTACCGGCTCGGCCGCCCTCGCGCGCGACCGCATGCTGTCCGCGCCCGTCATGTTCCCCGCCCAGTTCCCGCTCGCCGCCCGCCGGACCCGCACGATCGAGGCCTGGGAGCAGCCGGCCCGCAAGCCGCGCGAGGATGAGATTGCGGTGGGCGCGCGGGTGTTCCACCAGAAATTCGGCTACGGCACCGTCACCGCCGCCGAGGACGACAAGCTCGACATCGCCTTCGACAAGGCCGGCGACAAGCGCGTCTTGGATCGGTTCGTCGAGAAGGTGCTATGAGCCTGCCGCCGCCTGGCCCCCCGCACCCGAGGAACGCATGCCGGAAAAACTGATCGAGGCTATTCGCGATCTCATTGCCACCTTGGATGTCACCAACCAGCTTCTCCGCGCCGACCAGGACCGGCGCCGCGAGGAAGCGGAACAGGCGGCCGAATTGTCGGCCCAGCAGACCGAGGCGCTCGAGCGGCTGCTCGAGCAGGATGGCGATGAGCCGCCACCGTTTTGAACCCATGCCGACCGATCGGATCGTCAGGTGCTGACTGCCCCACGCCGCCACGCCACAATTCTCGAAACCGTCTCCGTTACCGTCGCGCCTGACGCGCTGGAAGCCTATGCGGCGGCGCTGGGCGAGGTCTGCGGCACCGTGGGCTTCTTCCACGACGAGGAAGCCGGGCTCTGGACCGTCGAGGGGGTCAAGGACCAGGGGGCGCATGAACCCGAACTCGCCGCCGTCCTTGCACTGGCCGCCCTGGTCACCGGCGTTCAGGCCACCGAGTTCCGCCGCGAGACCGCCGCCGAGGGCTGGCTGGAACGCACCCACGAGGCCTTCCCCGAGCAACTGGTGGGGCGGCGCTTCGCCATCCGTGGCACCCATATCAGCGGGCCGGTCACGCCGGGGCGGCTGACCATCAGGCTCGACGCCGCGGTGGCGTTCGGTTCGGGCGAGCACGGCTCCACCCGCGGCTGCCTGCGCGCCCTGGAGCGTGTGGCGTATCGCCGCCCGCGCCGCATCCTCGACCTGGGCACCGGTTCGGGCATCCTGGCGCTGGCGGCGGCGCGCCTGCTGCACCGGCGCGTGCGCGGCACCGACATCGACCCCTGGAGCGTGCGCACCGCCCGCGCCAATGCGCGCCTCAACCGGGCGGGCGGCCTGACCCGGTTTTTCCGTGCCGACGGCTGGTCCTCGCCGTTGGTCAGCGGCGGCGGGCCGTATGATCTGGTCTTCGCCAACATCCTGGCGCGCCCGCTCTGCCGGATGGCGCGGCCGCTTGCCGGCCATCTCGCACCCGGCGGCACCGCCATCCTGGCCGGGCTGCTGGTCTCGCAGGCGCGCTGGGTGCTCGCCGCGCACCGGCGCCAGGGCCTGGTGCTGGAGCGCAGCGGGGCCGACGGCAAATGGTGCACGCTGGTGCTGCGCCGGCGATGAGGAGGTGCTGCCAACCGTAACGGAGCCGGTTCGCCCCGCGGTCCAGGCGGGTATTGCGGTACGGGCGAGCCGACATCTGTGATGCGTCGGGGCTTCGGCGGGGGCAAACGCCGCAAGCAGGCTGATCATAAACCGGCACGTCAACGCCATGGTAATCCGGTCCGCAGGCATGCCGCTTCTGGACGGCGTGTGGGTCAGCCGGTATGCATCGAAGTCTTCGCCACCGCCGTTCCAGCCGGATCATTCATGCCACGCACTTCTTTAGCCATGTATCAGGAAAATCGAATGCTATGGCGGACGCCGCGCCAGACCGCCGATACGAGACTGTCCGGTGTGCTGCACAGCATTTGCGCGCGCATGACTGCACCACTTCGCATGCTGCGCCGGTTGCTGCCGGGCAGGACGGCGGGCGAGGCCTCTGCGGTTCCCGCTCCGGCCGCCGGTCCATTCGGGAAGGAACTGGCGCGGCAGGTTTTTCATCGCGGCATGCGGCAAGTGCTGCGCCTGCCGGGCGGGCGACGGGCGTCCCGGCTGCTGCGGTCCATCGGGCCTGGTCCGGTGGAGTATCTGGCGCGGCGCTACCGCGCCTATGAACGTCGGGCGATGCCGGAGCCCGATCCGGTCGCCGATGTCATCGCGGCCGAGATGGAGGTCTTTGCCGAGGCCGAGGTGGAGGTCCTTCCCGAGGCCGAGCCGCCCGCCGCCCTCGCGGCAGAGGCCGGCATGTCTGACCTGAGCGAGGCGGAGGATCGCCTCTATCGCCAGTTCGCCGCCCGCGGTCTTGCCGCCGACGCCATGCCGCAAGGGTCTGACCGGTGCCGGCCCGGCGCCGCCGTGTGAGGGCCTGAAACCAGTATGCGTCTTGTGATCGATCTGCAAGGCGCGCAGGGCTGCAGCCATGCGCGCGGCATCGGCCGCTATTCCCGCGAGCTCGCGATGGCCATGGCACGCCAGGCGCGCGATCATGAGGTTATCATTGCCCTCAGCGGCGCTCTGCCCGAAACGGCGGAGGAACTCGCCGCAGGTTTTGCCGGCATCCTGCCCCGCAAACAGATCCGCCTCTGGCATCCGCCGCGCGGAATCTCGGCGTTTCAGGAATCGCCTCTGCGCGACCTGGCGATGGCCATCCGTGCGCAGTTCCTGGCCGCGCTGCAACCTGATCTGGTGCATGTCTGCAGCCTGTTCGAGGGGCTGGATGAGGACATTGTCTCTGTGCAGCCGCCGCGCCTGGAGCAACTGCCGGTGGTGGCGACCTGCTACGACCTGATCCCCCTGATCCGGCATCAGCAGTATTTCGCGCCGTCCGGCCCGTTCACAACCGGGGCACGCTGGTACTATCGCTGCGTGCATGAAATGGCGCTGTGCGAGGGTCTGCTCGCCATTTCGGATTCGAGCCGTGGCGAGGCCATCCGGCATTTGCCTTATCCGCCGGATCGCGTGTTCAACGTACCGCCCGGCATCAGCGCCGATTTCCGCCCCGCCGCCTTGTCCGAAGTGGCGCGGGCGGAGCTGCTGCGACGGTACGGGCTGCGCGAACTCGTTCATTCTTTTCCTTGGCGCCGGGGATATCCGCAAGAACGAGGCGGGGCTGATCGCCGCCTACGCGCTGCTGCCGCGGGACCTGCGCGCGCGCCATCAATTGCTGATCGTCGGCAGGATGAATGAGGCGAGGCTGCGCCGGACAGCGGCAGAACTGGATGTGCCGGTCGAGGATTTCATCGTCATTCCATTCGTCCAGGAAGGCGACCTCAACGCGCTTTATTCCACCTGTGCGCTGTTTGTGTTTCCCTCGCTGCACGAAGGTTTCGGCTTGCCGGTGGCCGAGGCCATGGCATGCGGCGCCCCCGCCATTGCCAGCAACACGACCAGCCTGCCGGAAGTTATCGGGCGGGCGGATGCGATGTTCGACCCGAGCGATCCTGCCGGCATCGCCGCCTGCATGCAAAACGTGCTGAAAAACCCGGCCTTGCGTGCCGATCTCGCCGCCTGGGGCCCGGTGCAGGCCGGCCGCTTCACCTGGCCCTCGAGTGCGGCGCGCGCCTGGGACGCGCTCGAACAGATTCACACAAGCCGGTTGCGCCAGGAGAAACCCCGTCCGGCCGGCGTGCTGCAGCAACGGCCGAGCCTGGCCTTCATCTCGCCATTGCCGCCGCAGCCTAGCGGCATCGCCGACTACAGCCGCGACCTGCTGCCCAGCCTCGCCCGGCATTACGATATCACCCTGGTGAGCGAGACCGCGGTCGAGGACACCCGGCTGCAGGCGGCTTTCCCGCGCCTGGACCCTGACAGCTTCCTGGCCCAGTCCGGCAGCTTCGACCGGGTCGTGTATCAAATCGGCAATTCTGCCTGCCACCGTTTCCAGACCGAGCATCTGCTACTGGAATGCCCGGGCGTGGTCGTTCTGCACGACGCATTTCTTTCGGATTACCTGCATTGGCTGGCGCATGACGCCGGCCGGCCGGACGACTTCCTGGCCTTGCTGCTGCGCTCGCACGGTTACGCCGCGCTGCGCTTTGATGCCGTGCATGGAGAGGATGCGGCTCTGGCGCGTTATCCCTGTTGCCTGCCGGTGCTGCTGGCGTCCAACGCGGTCATCCAGCACTCGCGCCACGGCGTTGAAGTGCTGCAACGGCATTTCGGCGCGGCAGCGACAAGCCGGATTACGGTCATCCCGATGGTGCGGGCCGATCGCTGGCGGCCCGGGCGGATCGCCGCGCGGGAATTGCTCGGCCTGCCGGACGATGCGTTCGTGGTGTGCAGTTTCGGCTTCGTCACCGCCGTGAAGTGTCCCTCCCTGCTGGCCGACGCCTGGCGGCGGACGGGCCTCGCAGGACGACTGGTCTTCGCCGGCGACGCGGCGCCGGAGTTCCGCAATTGTCTGACCGATGCGGCCGCCGGCATCGATTGGACCGGGCGGCTGGCGCAGGAGCAGTATGACGCCTGGCTGGCCGCCGCCGATGTGGCGGTGCAATGGCGCACCGGCTCACGCGGTGAATCCTCCCGGGCAGTGGCGGATGTGCTGACGGCAGGCGTTCCGCTGATCGTCAACCGGCACGGCTCGGTGGCGGAACTTCCGGCCGACGTGTCGCTCGCCTTGCCCGACCGGGCCGATGCGCAGGCTCTGGCGGAGGCGATCATCGCTTTGCACGGCGATGCGGCGCGCCGGGCGTGCCTCGGCGCCGCCGCCCGGTTCTATGCCCTGCGCGAGCTGGCGCCCGAGGCAATCGCGCGGCGCTATCGCGATGCGATCGAACACGCCTATGCGACGCCTTTGCCGTCTGTCCAGGCGCAGCTTCTCGACCAGGAGGCCGCTGCCGCGGCGGCCCTGCCGGGCGGTTTGCGCGCCGCCTCGCGTGCCGTCGGGCGCAGTTTTCCGCACACCTGGCGGGCCGGGGGGCGCCCTCGCCTGCTGATCGACATCTCCGACCTGGCGCGCGGCGATCAGGGGCCGGGCGATCGGCGGGTGGTGCGCGACATTGCCCGCCAGGCGCTGGAGGCGCCGTCGGACGTGTATCGGGCCGAGGCGGTCCGGCTGCATGAGGGACGGCTGCGGCAAACCACCGCGGTGCCGCTCGGCCTGCTGGGCCATGCTCCCCTGGAACTGCCGGAGGTCCCGGTCGATGCCGGCGCCGGCGATGTGCTGCTCTGCGCCGATGTGAACCCCGGGATGACGGAGACGGAATTCGCCGAGCTGCGGCGGCTGCGGCTGGACGGTATGCGGATCGTTCTGGTGGTCCACGACCTGATGCCGGCGCCGGACGGCGGGCCGGTTGGCGGGTGGTATGCGCGGATGTTCGCCATTGCCGATGCGGTCGTCTGCATCTCCCGCCCCGTGGCGGGGGCGCTGATGGCGTGGCTCGCGACGGCGGGGGAGCAGCGCACGACGCCGCCGATCGGCGTTTTCCACCCGTGCGCGGACCTCCGGGCCGAAGAAGTGGACGTTTCGTCATCGGTGCAGGCGGCGGTGGCCAGCGCCGGACGCCGCCCGACGGTGGTGATGGTTGGCATGCTGCAGCCCCGCAAGGCGCACGCCCAGGCCCTGGCTGCGTTCGCCGGGCACTGGCAGGCGGGGGCGGATATCGGCCTGACCATCGTCGGCCGGCAGGGCGGGGCGATGGCGGAATTCGCCACCGGCCTGCGCGCCTCGCCGGAGCTGGGCGAACGGCTGCACTGGCTGGAGAGCTGCAGCGATGCCGGGCTGCAGCAAATTTATCAGAGTGGAGCGGGGCTGCTCATAGCCTCCCGCGATGAGGGATTCGGCATGCCGATCGTCGAGGCGGCGCGGACCGGAATGCCGGTCCTCGCCCGCGACTTGCCGGTGTTCCGCGACGTGGCGGGCGCGCAGGCACGCTATTTCCGCGGCGATCGTCCGGAGGATCTGGCTGCGGCGCTGCAGGCGTGGATGGCGGAAGATTTCTCGCCCTCGCCGGCCGGCATCCGCCTGCCGGACTGGGAGGACAGTTTGCAGCAGCTCTGCGCCACCGTCTTCGGGGCGCAGTGGGATACGATCCGGCAGCCCTGACCGCGCCCGCTTCGGGCCGCATCCAGGCGGACGGATTCAGGCTTTCGGCGCCTGCACCGTGACGCGCATGGGATGCACCTCGATCCGCTCCCAGACCTTGCCGGCCACATAGGGATCGCTCGCCAGCCACAGGTCGAGCGCCTCGCGGCTGGGCAGATCGACAATCGTCGCCGAGCCGATCATCTCGGCGGCCTCATCGAGGATGGCGCCGCCCAGGAGCATCTGCCCCGCCTCGGCCATCGGCGCGACATTCGCCATGTGCGCCGGCCGCGCCGCCAGGCGGCGTGCCTTGGCCTGCGGATCGGTGCCGTCCCAGGCCACCACCAGGAATTGCGGCATCGTCAGCCCCCTGCCACGCCTTGCGTGGCGACATAGAGCGAATACAGCCCATGACTCGCCGCCATAAACAGCCGGTTGCGGTGGCGGCCGCCGAAACACAGATTGGCGCAGCGCTCGGGCAGGGCGATATGCCCGATCGGCGCACCCGCCGGGTTGAACACGCGCACGCCGTCGCGTTCGTCCGTGCCCATGCCCCAGCCGCACCAGAGATTGCCGTCCACATCCACCCGGAACCCATCCGGCGTGCCGCCGGGACTGGCATCGATGAACAGCCGCTCGCGCGTCAGCCGCGCCCCGTCCGCCACGTCGAAGGCCAGCACTTGCCGGGCCGGCTGGGCGCGGGAGGCGACGACGTAGAGAATACTTTCGTCGGGCGAGAAGGCCAGCCCGTTCGGTCCGGGAACGCCGTCCGCCACCTTGGCGACCGTGCCGGTCTGCGGGTCGATCCGGTACACCGCAGGCGCCAGCTCGGACGTGTCCTGGTGGCCTTCGTACCAATGCAGGATGCCGAAGTCCGGATCGCTGAACCAGATGCTGCCGTCCGATTTCACCACCGCGTCGTTCGGCGAGTTCAGCCGCTTGCCTTCGAACCGGTCGGCCAGCACGGTGATTTTGCCGTCGTATTCGGTGCGGGTGATGCGGCGCGTGTCATGCTCACAGGTAACCAGCCGGCCCTGACGGTCGCGGGTATTGCCGTTGGCGTTGCCGGAGGGATGGCGGAACACGCTGACCGCGCCGGTTTCCTCGTCCCAGCGCAGGATGCGGTTGTTGGGAATGTCGCTCCACAGCAGGAAACGGCCGTCGCCGAACCAGACCGGGCCCTCGGACCAGCGACAGCCGGTGTAGAGCCGCTCCACTGAGGCAGCTGCCAGGCGGTATTTGGCGAAGCTGGGGTCGAGGGTGCGGATGGCGGGGTCGGGGTAGCGGGTGCTGGGCTCCCACATGGGGCGGTTTCCTCCGAGGAAGAAAGGCCAGGGCAGAGCCCTGGCCTTTCTAAACACTATGGCTGGGGCGGGAGGACTCGAACCTCCGAATGGCGGAATCAAAATCCGCTGCCTTACCACTTGGCGACGCCCCATCCGAGCCCGCTGATTAAGCGCCGAGGCCGGCTTCAGCAAGCCCCGCCCCATGCCCACCACCCCGGACGGCGTACAAGCCCGGCGGCCGCCGACGCAGCCGAAGCGTCGGCGAAAACCCCAAAGCAGGTTGCCCCCGACCCGCTCATGCGCGCCAGCAAACAACCGGGGGCGGCCCGCAATGCCGTCAGCACCTCGCCGATCACCGGGCGCAGCGCCACCGCCGGCGGCTCCAGATCATTGCGCAGCGCCGCCAGGTCGCGCGCCATTGTGGCCGCGTCCGGCCAGGTGGCGGGCAACGCCGCCGGGGCGGAGAACCCACCGCGGCGGGCGCGGAAGACCTCTGGCGTCGCCACCGCCACGCCCGGATTGACCAGCGCCATGCCAAAAGCCGGCAGACCGGGCGCCGGCGTCAGCGCCTCGCCGACGCCCTGCATGCGCGCCGGCCGCGCCGCCAGGCACACCGGCACATCCGCTCCCAGCCGCAGCGCCAGCGCGTGCAGTGCCTCGGGTGCCGGCGACACATCCCATAGCCGGCACAGCAGCCGCAGCGCCGCCGCCGCATCGGCCGAGCCGCCGCCGATGCCGGACGCGACCGGCAACGTTTTCACCAGAGCAAGCCGCGCCGCCGCCCGCACCCCCGCGAGTTCCGCCAGTCCGCGCGCGGCGCGCAGGACAAGATTGTCCGGTTCGGCCTGCAGGGCGGCGCCGAAATCTCCCTCCAGAATCAATGAGAACGTGTCATCCGGCGCGGCGCGCAGCGTGTCGCCAACCCGCGGGAACACGGCCAGGCTGTCGAGCAGGTGATAGCCGTCGTCGCGGCGGCCGACGACGTGCAAGAACAGGTTGACCTTGGCCGGCGCGGCCTCGACGAATGCCACCTCGCCGGTCGCTAGCGGATCGGATTGGCGGCCTGTGGGGCCTGCGGCGCGGCGGCGATACCCAGCGCCTGCTCGCTTTCGCGCAGCTTGGCCTGCAGCTTCGGCACGTCTTCGGGGTCGGGATTAAGGTTCAGCGCACGGCGCCACTGAAACAGCGCCTCCTGCCGGCGGCCGGCGGCCCAATACGCATCGCCCAGATGCCCATTGATGGTGGAATCCTCAGGCAGCAATTCCACCGCGTGCTCCAGCGATTTCACGGCGCCATCGTAATCGCCCTGGCGCAGCATTACCCAGCCCAGGCTGTCGATAATGGCGCCGTCGCTGGGCCGCTGTTCCACCGCACGTTCGATCATCTGCCGGGCCCGGGCCAGGTTGCGGCCCTGCTCGGTCCAGGAGTAGCCGAGGTAGTTCAGCACATAAGGCTGATCCGGGGCGAGATTGAGCGCGGTCATGAAATCGGCCTCGGCGCGGCCCCAGTCCTTTGACCGTTCCAGCGCGATGCCGCGGTCGTAGAACAGCGGCCAGTCCAGCTTGCCGGGTTTGCCCACGCGGGCCAGCGCCTTGTCATACGCGGCGACGGCGTCGGCATAGCGGCGGCCGGAGCGCAAAATGTCACCCTGGGCGCCGTAGGGCTCGGGCCGGTCGGGATAGTCGCGGGCGATCTGCTCCAGCTGGTGCAGCGCGTCTTCGGACCGGCCTGTCTGCTCGGTCAGTCCGGCGCGGTGCAGGCGCACGATGGCAATCAGCGAGTCGTCGGACGGCACCGGTGCCAGCATCTGCAGGGCGGTGGCCGGGTGGCGGGTCGATTCCAGGATTTCTGCAGCCAGCAGCCGGGCCGCGGTGTAATCGGGCCGCAGATCGAGCGCGAGACGCAGCATCAGCATGGACAGCTCGCTGGCGTCCTGCTGGCGCAGCGCGGCGGCCAGCACCAGGTAGGCTTCCGCCATGCCGTCGGTGGGCTTGCGGATCACCCGGTTGCCAACCGACGCCTGCAGTGAGGGCAGCGCAATCGCGATGTCGGGGTTGAGGTCGGCGGTGGCCTTCAACGTTTCCAGCGCCTCGGCCGGATGGCCCTGGCGCATTTGCCAGCTTCCGACCAGCCGGGCGACTTCCAGCGTCGGCGACCCGTATTCGGCCTGGGCGACGCGGTACAGCCGCGCCGCCTCGGCGGTGCGGCCGGCCAGGTCGGCGATCAGCGCACTGTGCAAGGCATAAACGAAGCGCGAGCGCTGGCCCTCGACGAAGGGGCGCAGCGTCGCCAGAGCGGCGTCGGTGTGTCCCGCACCCTGCTGCACCCAGGCCACCAGCAGGGGTTGCAGCAACTGGGTCAATCCCTGGTGGGGCAGGGACGCAAAACGGGCTTCGGCGGCGTCCCAGTTGCCGCGAGCGGCATCGTGGTCGGCCAGCAGCAATTGCGCGGTCTGATTGTCCGGCTGCTTCTGCGCCAGGCGCACCGCGTCCGGCCGGCCGACCATCAGGCAGGCCAGGAACGCCTGCTGGCGCAACTCGGCGCTGCCCGGATCGAGCGCCAGCGCGCGCAAGAACTCATCGGCCGCGAAGTCGAGGTCGCTCTGCATCGCCGCAAAGCGGCCGGACAGGAACGCACCGGCGAGCGCGGGCTGGCCGGTGCGGGAGTCGTCGGCGGCCGCGCGCGGCAGCGGATTGGACGCGGCACACGCCGACAGCAGCGACAGGGTGAGCAGGAGCGACCGGTGAATTGAACGACAGTTCTGCATCTTCCCACCCTATCAGGGCATTTCGCCCTTCGCCATGCCGGTGAAGCGCCGGGGCTACAGAATATTTACATCCCGCCCGGGTAAGCCGGCCCGCCGCCGCCCTCCGGTGTCACCCAGTCGATATTCTGGGTGGGGTCTTTGATGTCGCAGGTCTTGCAGTGCACGCAGTTGGTGAAGTTGATCTGCAGCCGCGGCGCACCCTCCTCGGCGCCGACGATTTCGTAAACGCCGGCGGGGCAGTAGCGGGTCTCGGGGCTGCGGTATGTCTCCCAGTTCACAGTAATCGCGACGGCCGGATCGCGCAGGTGAAGATGGGCCGGCTGGTTCTCCTCATGCGTCGTATTACTGATGAACACCGACGATAGCCGGTCGAAGGTCAGCGCCCCGTCCGGCTTCGGATAGGCGATCTGCGGTGCCTCGCTGGCCGGACGCAGGGTGGCGTTGTCCGGCTCGCCGTGGTGCAAGGTCCATGGGGCGCGGCCCCGCAGCACATAGGTGTCGAGCGCGGCATTCACCAGCCCGCCCAGCAGGCCCCATTTCGAAAAACCCGGGCGGACGTTGCGCACACGGTACAGTTCGTCCCAGACCCAGCTCCCCTGCAGGCGTTCGGTATAGGAGGCAGGCTCGGCCTGCTGGTTGGCCAGCATGTCGGCCACCGCTTCGGCGGCCAGCATGCCGGACTTCATGGCGGTGTGAATGCCCTTGATCTTCGGCACATTGAGGAACCCCGCGGTGTCGCCCACCAGGCAGCCGCCCGGAAAGCTGAGCCGCGGCAGCGACTGGAACCCGCCCTCGGCGAGCGCCCGCGCGCCATAGGCGATGCGGCGCCCGCCGGCGAAATGCGGCCGCAGGACCGGATGGGCCTTGAGCCGCTGCATTTCCTCGAAGGGCGACAGCCAGGGGTTGCTGTAATCGAGTCCCACCACGAACCCGTAGGCCACCAGATTGTCGCCGAAATGATACAGAAACGAGCCGCCATAGGTGGCGAAATCCAATGGCCAGCCGGTGGTGTGCACGATCAGGCCGGGCTTGTGGGTTTCCTTCGGCACTTCCCACAGTTCCTTGACGCCGATGCCGTAGGTCTGTGGGTCACGTCCGTCGTTCAGGTTGAACCGCTTGAGCAGCCGCTTGGTCAGGCTGCCGCGGCAGCCCTCGGCGAAGATGGTGCAGCGCGCCCGCAGCTCCATGCCGGGCTGGAAGTTGGGGCCCGGCGCGCCGGATTTGTCGCGGCCCATGTCGCCGGTGGCGATGCCAACCACGGCGCCGTTCTCCTCCAGCGCCTCGGCAGCGGCGAAACCGGGGTAGATCTCCACCCCGAGCGCCTCCGCCTGCTGGCCGAGCCAACGGCACACATCGCCCAGGCTGACGATGTAGTTGCCGTGATTGTGCATCTGCGGCGGCGTCGGCATGCGCAGCGCGCGGGTTTTCGTCAGATACAGAAACCGGTCGTCGTTTGCCGGCGTGCTCAGCGGTGCGCCGCGCTCGCGCCAGTCGGGCAGAAGTTCGGTCAGCGCCCGCGGCTCGATCACCGCGCCGGAGAGGATATGGGCGCCGACCTCGCTGCCTTTCTCGACCACGCAGACGGTCAGGTCGGGGGCGATCTGGCGCAGCCGGATGGCGGCGGCGAGGCCGGACGGGCCGGCGCCGACCACCACAACGTCGAATTCCATTTTTTCCCGGGCGGACGTGTCGGACATCGCTCTCCTCCGTGGCCCCGGACCATGGGGCAGAGGGCGGTGTTATGGCGGGGGAATTGGTTGCACGGAAGCGGCGCTTTGGCGATGAGTGCGGCATGGACGCACTGGCGGCGCTGCGGCTGCAGATCGAGTGGGGCGCCGACGAGGCGCTGAACGAGGCTCCGGTGGACCGGCTTGCCGCCGCGGCCAGCCCGGCGGCGGCGGCGGCGAGCGCAACCGCCTCCGGGGCCGTGCCGTGCCCGCTGCCGGCAGCCGCCCCGCCGGCGGCGCACCCGCCAGCCAACCTCAAGCCGGCCGAGCCTGTCCGCGGTCCGGGCGTGCGCGCGCAGGAAATTGCCGCAGCGGCGCGGACGCTGTCCGAACTGCGCGCCGCCATGGCGGCATTTGACGGCTGTCCGCTTTCCGCCACCGCAACCAACCTGGTGTTCGCCGACGGCAACCCCGAAGCCGGGCTGATGCTGGTGGGCGAGGGGCCGGGGGCGGAAGAGGACCGGGCCGGCAAGCCCTTTGTCGGACCATCCGGCCAGTTGCTCGACCGGATGCTGGCCAGCATCGGCCTTGACCGGACCAAGCTGCTGATTACCAACGTCATTCCCTGGCGGCCGCCGGGCAACCGCAACCCGACCGACAACGAGGTGCTGACCTGCCTGCCGTTCCTGCTGCGCCACATCGCCCTGGTGCGGCCGCGGCGGCTGGTGCTCCTAGGCGCGCTCGCCACCCGTGCCCTGACCGGCAGCGCGACCGGCATTACCCGGATGCGCGGGCGCTGGGTGGACGTGGCCATTCCCGGGCTTGCCGAGAAGGTGCCGGCGCTGCCCATGCTGCACCCGGCCTATTTGCTGCGCACCGCCGGCGCCAAGCGGCTGGCCTGGGCGGATCTTGTGCAACTTCGGCGCGTGCTCGACGCAGATGTGAAAAAAACGTAAATCAACGCCGCCCGATAACCTCCTGAAAATTTAGCTTTCGTCCAAAACTTAAGATTTCATTTCCTCTCGAAGTGTTGCGCACGCTCACTTTCGCGTGTAGGGCCGGCCTCATGCGAGGTACAAATCGAACAATTTCCCCCTTTCCTGCGGCTCGGGCGCTGATCGCCGGAGCCGCCATTCTGGCCGGAGCGGCTTCACCACGGGCCATGGCGCAAGTGCCAACCCCGGGACCGCTGGGCACCGATGATACCGCCCTGGCAATTCCCCGCCTGGCGCCGCGCGAGCGCCAGGGGGTTGCCTTGCCGCAACCGCTGCCGCCCAGTGAGGCGGCGCGCATCCGACATGTTTTCGCCCTGCAGCGTGCCGGCAACCTGCGCGCGGCCGCGGCCGAGGCGGCCTTGCTCGACCCCGGCATGACCCTGGCCGAGGTGCCGCTGGGCCGGGTGATGCAAGGCTACATTCTTGCAGACCGCCATCTCGGCCCGTTCACCCGGCCGGTGGCCGCCGAGTTGCAGGCTTGGCTGGCGCAGTGGCCCGACCTCGCCGACGCGCCGTCGGTGCATGCCCTGCTGTTGAACCGGCTGCCCCGCGGGGCGGCCCGCCCACCGGCACCTGTCACCGTCATGCTCTCGGCCAGCATGCCCACCGCCGCTGCCACGGCGCCGGTGCCGGAAGAGACCGAGCCGGAGGGGAAAATGCCGGCGCGCAACCCGGCGCTGGACCGCGACGTATACGACGCGGCGCGCTCGGGCCGGCGCGAGGCGGTGCAGCGACTGCTGGCGCGCACGCGCGGCCTCTCGCCGGTCTACGCCGCACTGCTGCGCGGCGAGGCGGCACAGATCCTGTTTACGCTTAACCGCGACGAGGAAGCCTATGCCGTCGCCGCCCCCGCCGCCCGTGCCTGCTTCCGGTCTGCCGAAACCTGTCCCAGCGCCGCGCTGGCCGGCTATGCGGCAGGGCTCGCGGCCTGGCGGATGAACCAGCCCGACCTTGCTTTGCCGATGTTCGAAGCGGGCTGGCGGGCGGAGCTGTCCACCTCGGCGCTGCGCGCCGCCACCGCGTTCTGGGCCGCCCGCGCGCATCTGCGGGTGCGCGACCCGGCCGGCTACGTGCCCTGGATGCAGCGCGCCGCCGAGGAAAGGCGCACCTTTTACGGCATGCTGGCGCGGCGCACGCTCGGGCTCAACGTCGGCTTCGGGCCGGGCGGACGGGACGTGCGCGAGACGCTGGGCGAGGCCGATATCGAGGCGGTGGCGGCGACCCCGCAGGGCATGCGGGCCTTCGCCCTGCTGCAGGTGGGCCAGGAACACCGCGCCGAGGCCGAGCTGCGGCTGCTCTGGCCGCAGGCGCAGAATGCGCCGGCGCTCGGCCGTGCCATCATGCTGGTGGCCCAGAACGCCGGCCTGGTGGAACTGGCCGCGCAGCTCGCCGACCTGGTGCAGTCCGCCGACGGGCGGCCGCGCGACGATATGCGCTTCCCGGTGCCGCGCCTGCGCCCCGCCCGCGGGTTCCGCATGGACCCGGCGCTGGTCTATGGCATCACGCGCACCGAATCGAATTTCGACGCCGACCTTGGCTCGCCGGCCGGGGCGGTCGGGCTGATGCAGATCATGCCGGAAACGGCTGGCTTCATCATCCATGCGCCGGCCACGCCGACGCTGTGCGGCACGCTGCGCGATCCGTCGGTGAACCTCGATCTCGGCCAGCGTTATGTGGACTACCTGGCCGGGCAGGACGTGATCGGCGGCGATCTGCTGCGGCTGCTGGCGAGCTACAATGCGGGCCCCGGCAGCCTGGCCCGCTGGGGTGCGAGCTTGCGCGACGGCGGCGACCCGCTGCTGTTCATCGAGGCGATCCCGATCGATGAAACCCGCGCCTATGTGCCGCGCGTGCTGGCCTACACCTGGATCTACGCCGCACGGCTGCATTTGCCGACGCCGACCCTGGACGAACTCGCCGCCGGCGGCTGGCCGCGATATCATCCGCTGGAAACCAGGCAGGAGCCGCCGGCCCGTCTGCACTGACGGCGCCGGCGGCGCACGGAGGCGCACGCATGGGCCGCATCGACGAAAGCCGCACGTTCATCCCCGTCAACATCGCGGTGCTGACGGTGTCGGACACGCGCACCGCGGCGGACGATACCTCGGGCGACACGCTGGCGGCCCGCATCGAGGCCGCCGGCCACCGGGTGGCGGCGCGCGCCATCGACAAGGACGACGTGGGCGCCATTACGCGGCGCCTGCGTGGCTGGATCGCCGACCCGGAGATTGACGTGGTGATCACCACCGGCGGCACCGGCGTTACCGGCCGCGACGTGACGCCGGAAGCCTTCGAGGCCGTGCTGGAGAAGAAGATCGAAGGCTTCGGCGAGCTGTTCCGCATGCTGAGCTGGCAGAAGATCGGCACCTCCACCATGCAGTCGCGGGCACTCGGCGGGGTGGCCGGCGGGACCTATCTGTTCGCCCTGCCGGGCAGCCCGGGGGCGTGCAAGGACGGCTGGGACGATATTCTGGTGTGGCAGCTCGACGTCAGGCACCGGCCCTGCAATCTGGTGGAGCTGATGCCGCGGCTGCAGGAGCATCTGGCACCGGGGGCGGTCGCGTCGGGAGGGTAAGCGGCTCCGGTCCTGATCTCAGAGTACCGGAGTCGGACTTTACAGGGTTTTCGGATTTACGGCCGCGACCGGTTATGCCGCATACAGGTTTCACGCCCCGCCCCGTATTCGTTCCCCCATCTCCTGCCGCAATCGGGCAATACTCATGCCCACAGCAAACACGCGGCGCGGCCGCCACGGAGAAAAACAATGGGCGATTACGAATACGACGACGGTCTGGTGCATCGTCACCTTTGGGCTTCCGAGGCGTTTGGCCGCCCGCAAGTGCGGCAAGAGAACACGCAACGTACCGAGATCTCCGCCAATATGGACGATGGGTACGATGACGGGCTGGTTCATAACCATGGCTGGGCTCGGAGCGCCTGAGCGGAGCTAAGTAAGCAAGGCCAGGGCTCTGCCCTGGCCTTACTTGTCTGCAGGTCCGCCACAGTGTCCACGTCTTGCAGGGGCCGCACCAGCGCCACCCGCCGGCCGGCAAAGTTCCGCAGCGTGTCGGCGAGCGCGTGCTCGGTGGACCAGCGCACCCCGGCGAACGGCCGCGCCGGCCGCAACGGACCGAGCGCCACCAACCAGTATCCCCCATCCAACGCCGGACCGAAGCAGGCCCGCGTTCGCCCGAGCGCGCGAAAGGCGGCCGCCACGTCGGCGGCGCACAACTCGGGGATGTCGGTCCCTACCACCGCGGCCCGCCGGGCGCGGCGGAGCGCGCGCTGCATGCGCGCTCCCAGGTCGCCATGACCCTGCGGCACGATGGCGACCCCATGCGGGCGGGCGAGGCGGGCGCGGTCGGGCGTGATGGCCAGAACCGTGGCAAACCGCCGGTCGGCGGCAAGATTGCGCAATAGCCGGGCCAGCGTCGCACGATGAAACCGCAATGCTGCGCGCTCGCCGATCTCGC
Source organism: uncultured Alphaproteobacteria bacterium (assembly GCA_963714255.1). Classification (GTDB taxonomy): domain Bacteria; phylum Pseudomonadota; class Alphaproteobacteria; order Acetobacterales; family Acetobacteraceae; genus Rhodovastum. The sequence continues at coordinate 334,740 of CAVQNU010000027.1, read as the reverse complement.
AGGCAAGGCGCCGCTTCACCGTGCCCAGGCGCGGGGCGCGGGCGAACACGAACACCGTGTCTTTCATCCGTACAGGCGGGCGATCAGCCGCGGCGGCACGCCGGCGATATACAGCGACAAACAGACAAGGTTGCGCGCCGAACGCCGCCACCAGCCGTCGCGCTCCCAGCGGGCAGGGGAGGTGACCGCATCCACCGCGATCGCCACCAGCCGGTGCCGGCCCAGCCGGCGTACCAGATCGACATCTTCCATCAGCGGCAATGTGCCGATGCCGCCTGCCGAGTCCAGCAGGGTGCGGGCAATCAGCAGGCCCTGGTCGCCATAGGGAAGCGCGAACCGGCGACAGCGCCACGCGACCATCCGCTCCAGCCGGCGGGCGCGGGGATCGGCGGAGTCGAGCGAAAAGCGGAAATAGCCGGCCCGCTCCGGCCCGTGCGCCATGACCGCAAACGCCGCCGCCGCCCAGCCTGGCGCGAGGCGCGTGTCGGCATGCAGAAGTAACAGCCAGTCGCCGCGCGCGACCGCGACCCCGGCGGCGATCTGGCCGCCGCGTCCGCGCGGCGCCTGCACCACGCGCGCGCCGAGCGCCATCGCGACCGGCACGGTGGCGTCGGTGCTGCCGCCGTCCACCACCACCACTTCATCAGGCGCCTCGCCCAGGGCAGCCAGTGTGGCCGGTAGCAACGCGGCGGCGTTCAGCGCCGGGATGACGACGGAGAGAAAAGGTTGCAGAGGCGTGTTCCGTTTTCGTTCTTGACGGGGACGCGGCGTTCCCGCAGGTTATCCCCTGAACGGACGGGGAACATCAACATGCGGCAGGAGCCCTGTGCAGAGATGACAGATCTGGCGCGCGAACTGGACCCGGGCGAGCTGGAAGCGCTCGAACGCGCCGGCGTTCCGGACCCGCTGCCCGTTGCCGCGCGCAGCACACGGCGCGGTCGTGGCGCCGCCCCAGTCACACAAGTTCATCCGCCGCAGGACGCGGCCGCGCGTCCGCGCAAGGGTCGCGGCGCCACGGTCAACCCGCCCAACCGGTTCGAGCGGCAGGAGGCCGCCCCGTTCGACGACGGCTGGAGCACGCTGGCGGCCGAGTTCGCCGAACTGCCGCCGCTGCCGACCACGCTGACCCGCGATTCCAGCCGCTCCGTCATCTCCTGGAACCAGTCCCCCGATATTGGCTTCGATCGCGCCGTGAACCCGTATCGCGGCTGCGAGCATGGGTGCGTCTACTGTTATGCGCGGCCGTCGCATGCCTATCTCGGTTATTCCCCGGGCCTCGATTTCGAAACCAGGCTGCTGTTCAAGCCGGACGTTGCGGAACTGCTGGAAAAGGAACTGCGCAAGCCCGGCTATGTCGCCCGCACCCTGGCGCTCGGGTCGAACACCGATCCGTACCAGCCAGTGGAGCGAACGCTGAAACTCACAAGGTCGGTGCTACAGGTGCTGGACCGGTTCAGCCATCCGGTCAGCATCGTGACCAAATCGGCCGGGGTGCTGCGCGATCTCGACATTCTGCAGTCGCTGGCGGGTCGCAATCTGGTGCGGGTGCATCTGTCGGTCACCACGCTCGATACGGCGCTGGCGCGGGTGATGGAGCCGCGGGCCGCCGCCCCGGCGCGCCGGCTGCACGCAATGGAGGCGCTGTCGCGCGCCGGCGTGCCGGCGGCGGTGCTGGCCGCGCCGATGATCCCCGGGCTGAACGACGCCGAGCTTGAGCGCATTCTCGAAGCGGCGGCCCGTGCCGGCGCGCGCTATGCCGGCTATATCCTGCTGCGCCTGCCGCATGAGCTGAAAACGATCTTCGCCGCCTGGCTGGACGAACATTTTCCCGACCGGGCCTCGCGCGTGCTGGAACTGATCCGCGAGACGCGGGCGGGGGCGCTCAACGATTCGAAATTCGGCCAGCGTTTCAGCGGCACCGGGGTCTATGCCGACATGCTGGCGCGCCGGTTCAGCCGGGCTTCCAAGCAATACGGTCTGATGGACCGCGGCGAGCTGGACAGCGCGCGCTTCACGGTTCCCGCCGATACGCGCAAAGGGCTGGCGGCAGCCCAGATGTCGCTGTTCTGACGGCGCAGCCAATACGCGGCGGCGTGCCGGCGCAGCGACAGAACGGATTCCAAAGGCTCCGCCTTTGGCGGGGTCCAGGGGCAGTGCCCCTGGCCTCGCTTGCCTTTACTCCTCGTCGTCTTCCTCGTCGGCGTCGTCCTGGTGCTCGTAGTACCAATCCAGCATGTCGTCGTGGAAATCGGGGTCCTTGAGCAGGCGTGTGGCCAGTGCCAGCACGATTTCGGGTGCCGCTGACAAATCGGTGGTATCGGTATCGACGTCGGTGGCGGCCACCACGCGCACCGACATCGCGCCGTTTTCCTCGCCGACAATAAGGGCGACCTCGCCGGAATCGAGATCCACCGTGGTCGGTTCCGTCTTGGGCCCCATCCGTCGCACTCCTCGTTCGCGCCGCGCCATGGGCGGTCTGTGGTATCGCAGCAATGCGCCATCCCCGTCATGGCAAGAGGGAGGCGCGCGGATTCCGATCAGCCCATACGGCGGCGCTGGGTCCCTGTCAGGGGGTCGCCATCCCGACGATGTTCCGTCCGATCCACGAATAGATCAATCCACGCGGCCGGGCCAGCGGATCAAAGCCGGCGCCCAATTCCCGTGCCGGCGCGCGATTTCACTTGTCTGTCACGATGCGCTAGGGTCGTTCGCACAGAAACGTGAGGACGCCGCCCATGAGCGCAACCGTCAAATACCTGCTCGACGAAACCAGAATTCCGAAGGACTGGTACAATATCGTGGCCGACCTGCCGCGCCCGCCCGACCCGGCGTTGCATCCCGGCACGTTGCAACCGATCGGCCCGGCCGACCTCGCGCCGCTGTTCCCGACCGAGCTGATTTTGCAGGAGGTCACCACCGAGCGCCACGTCGCCATTCCCGAGCCGGTGCGCGAGATCTACCGGCAATGGCGCCCGTCGCCGCTGTTCCGTGCCCGGCGGCTGGAGGCGGCGCTCGATACGCCTGCCCGCATTTACTACAAATACGAAGGCGTCAGCGCGGCCGGCAGCCACAAGTTGAACACGGCGGTGGCGCAGGCGTTCTACAACCGCGAGGCCGGCATTACCCGCCTGACCACCGAGACCGGGGCGGGGCAGTGGGGATCGTCGCTCGCCTATGCGGGCGCGCTGTTTGGCCTTGAAGTGCGGGTGTTCATGGTGAAGGCGAGCTTCAACCAGAAGCCGTACCGCAAGGCGCTGATGGAGACCTGGGGCGCCACCTGCGTCGCCAGCCCCAGCATCGAGACCGAATCCGGGCGGCGGGTGCTCGCCGAGCATCCCGATACCTCGGGCAGCCTGGGCATCGCCATCAGCGAGGCGGTGGAAGTGGCGGCGCAGAACGCCGATACCAATTACGCTCTCGGCTCGGTGCTGAACCATGTCTTGTTGCACCAGACGGTGATTGGACAGGAGGCGATCGAACAATTCGCGCTGGCGGACGACTACCCGGATATCGTCATCGGCTGTACCGGTGGCGGTTCTAACTTCGCGGGCCTGGCATTTCCTTTTCTTGGCGCGCAGTTGCGCGGCGGGCGCCCGGTGCGGGCCATCGCCTGCGAGCCCGCCGCCTGCCCGACGCTCACGCGCGGGCAGTACGCCTATGATTTCGGCGACACCGGGCACCTGACGCCGCTCGTGCGCATGCACACGTTGGGTTCGGCCTTCGTGCCGCCGGGGTTTCATGCCGGCGGCCTGCGCTATCACGGCATGGCGCCGCTCGTGAGCCTGGTGCAGGAACTGGGGCTGATCGAGTCGCGCGCGTTCAACCAGACGCCTTGTTTCGATGCCGGCGTGCAGTTCGCCCGCACCGAGGGCATCCTGCCGGCGCCTGAAGCGAACCACGCGATCCGCTGCGTGGTGGATGAGGCGTTGCGCTGCAAGGAGGAGGGCGTTGCCCGGACGATCGTGTTCAACCTGTCCGGACACGGTCATTTCGATATGCAAGCGTATATCGACTATTTTGCGGGCAAGCTTGAGGATCGCGGCTACGACAATGACGCGCTGCAGGCGGCATTGGCGGAGTTGCCGAAGGTTGCAGCGTGAAAGAAAGCAAGGCCAGGGCTCTGGCCTGGACCCGCCAAGGGCCGAGAGGCCCTTGGAACCCATTCGTTAAGTGGGGTCCAGGGGCCGTGGCCCTTGGCGGGGTCCTGGGGCGGAGCCCCTGGTGGGGCGCGGGGCAACGCCCCGCTAGGATTTACCGTGTCCTGATACTATGCCTGCTGGCTGTGCTGCTCATCGCTCCCGCCCGGGCGCAGCAACGGCAATGGCTCGATTTGCCGCCCACGCCTACCCTGCCGAAGGCCGAGCGCAGCGGGTACGCGCCGGTGAACGGCATCAAACTATGGTATGCCGTGTTCGGCCAAGGCGAGCCGGTGGTTTTTCTGCATGGCGGGCTGGCCAATTCGGATTACTGGGGCCTGCAGGTGCCGGCGGTGGCGCAGCACTACCAGGTGATCGTGATGGACAGCCGCGGCCATGGCCGCAGCACGCGCGACAGTCGCCCGTTCGGCTACGACCTGATGGCCGACGACGTGGTCGGGCTGCTCGACTATCTCGCGGTCCAACAGGCGGCCGTCATTGGGTGGAGCGATGGCGGCATTCTGGGGCTCGATCTGGCCATCCGCTATCCCGCCCGGGTCGCGAAAGTGTTTGCTTTCGCTGCCAACACCGATCCTTCCGGCGTGGTGGACGGGGTGGAAAAGAATCCGACATTCGCCGCCTTTATCGCGCGTGCCGGCCGCGAGTACCAGAATCTCTCGCCCACACCCAGCGACTACACGGGCTTTGTCGACGCCATCAGCCGGATGTGGGCGACCCAGCCGAACTGGACGGTGCGCCAACTCCGTGCCATCAGTCCGCCGGTCGAGGTGGTGGACGGCGACCACGACGAGGCGATCAAGCGGGAGCATACCGAACACATTGCGGCCAGTATTCCTGGCGCGGGCCTGCTGATTCTGCCGAACACGAGTTCACTTCGCTTTCCTGCAGGACCCGGACGCGTTTACCTGGCACATCTTGCACTTCCTGGCGCAAAGGCCGTAACCGGGCTGGCGGCGCAGTTGTGGGTGAAGTATCGAAACGAGGGACCGAAAGGTCCCCCGCTCGCGGCGCGTCATCAGTGATGACTTAGGCGAAGCTGGCGAAGTTTGCCTGGGTCAGAACACCCACACTGACGGTGCTCCCCAGATCCACGACGTTGTCGCCGGTACCGTAACCGGCGGTCTCCGCAACCGCGTTGTTCAGCGCGTACGTGCTGCCTCCGTAGGCAAAGGCTGTCCAGCCGGCGGCATCGTGCGCATTGGTCGCGTCGTTGATTGCGGCCGTGAGGGTGGTATCGGCCGTGATGGTGGCTTGCTGGGCCGAGGTCAGCGCGGCGTAGGTGTTCGTTCCGCCCACTGCGTAGAGGGCATCGCCGCCCGCGCCAGCCAGAAAGCCAGCGATCGTGTCGAGGCTCCCGATCGTCGTGCCGTTGATGACACCCGACTGGTTGCCGGTGGTGAAGTCCGCTTCGCTGACACCCGAGCCGAAGGTGATCTGGGCAACGCCGCCGCTGCATGTGATGTCGAGAGCGCCCTTGAAGCTGCCCGCGTTGATCGTCTCGCCAACCAGCGTTCCGGTGCCGCTATCAAAAACGGCAAGTTCCAGCGCCTGTGATCCGGTGATATTAATTGCCGAGTTGTCTTGCAGCGTGACTTCGCCCGCCTGGTTGAAGTCATTGGCAAACACGCCGCTGGCAAGCGAACCGTTCGATGTCAGATTGAGCGTCGTGGCGGTCGCGAGCGTGACCCCGGTTCCAGCGGTGGCGGCATCGGTGGAGGTGCCATCGAAGGACACGTTCAACGTGGTTTGTCCGATGCCGCCGGCAAGATCGACATCACTTGCGGAGATAATGCTATAGTGCTCAGCAGTAACGGCATTGGTTAAGCTCACCGCACCGGCGGTGCCTGTATTAAATTGCAGCGTTGAGATGGCGCTGTTCGTGATATCGGCCTGATCAACCGCGGCGCCGCTCGCGCCATTGAAAGCCAAAGTCTGGAATTTCGTGGCGGCGTTTATGGCCGTATAATCGGCGGTGGCGAGGCTGGTATCGGCGATGCCGAGTATGTTGTTCGGCCCGGAGCCGCCATTCAGCGTCAGGCCGGCGCCACCGATGACCCCGGCCGTGAGATCAAGGACATTATTGCCCCCGCCGCCGGTGAAAGAGGTGAGATTGCCACCGGCCGTTATGACCAGGCCACCCGAGGTCAGGCCGGCAGCATTGATGGCCTTGAAGTCCGTGATGCCAAGATTCACGCTGGTTGCAGCGCCTGTCACTGTCAGGACCGCTGTCGCAGCATAATTGCTTGTGTTCAGGTCCGCGACGAGATTAGAGGTCGCATTTACCGTCAGCGCCGTCAGGGTTGCGCCGGCCGCAAGGTTGAACCAGTCCGGCCCGGTGGACGTTCCGTTCGCCGCGCCCGTCGAGGCGATCATGGCGGAGGTCGGGGCGCTGCTGGGCCCGTTATTGAACGTCACGCCGTTCACGCCGCCGTCAACGCTCACGGACACTGCACCGGTCGACGCAGCGTAGGCGAAGTTGACCGTGGAAGATCCGCCGGTGCCGGAGCCCGAGGCAACGATTTGCGTACCGGCGGCAAGGCCGGTGAGGTTGTCAATGCCATTCGTGGCGGTGTCATAGGCGATGACGGTCGAAACACCTGGGTCGGCGGTAAAGTCGGCTGCCACCGTGTTTCCGATGCCCGCGTTCTGGATCTCGACCGTCTGAATGTTGGTCAGTGTGACTCCCGCGAGATCGTTGGTGTCAAATCCGGCGGTGTCGACGATCTTCAGCAGGTTGCTTCCAGCGCCGCCGTTCAGCGAGTCGCCGGCGTTGAGAGTGCTGGTCCCGCTCGCGTTGACGGTGCCGATGATGGTGTCATTCCCGACTGTGCTCGTGGTTCCGTCCGAGCCAACCAGGCCGGGGATGACGTCGATTGTGGTTGTGAGCGTAAAGGTATTGCCCTGTATCTGGAAGGTGTACTTAGATGCGTCGGTCGCGCCCGCCACAAGGCTTGCCTGAGCGGCGCTCAGCAAACCCAGGTCGCCCGCCGCATTGGTCAGCGCATAGCTGGTTGCGCCGCTGACGACCATGGTGGTGGTGGAGAGGTTCGCCAGGGTGTCCGCCAGCGTGTAGGTCGGGGTCAGGACCAGGCTCGTGTGGTTGGTGGCGCCATTGAACAGCGCCTGCACCTGTGCCAGGGCGGTGGAAGCGGCGGCCACGGTCAGGCCTGTGCCCAGGTTGAAGCTGCCGTTGGTCAGCGCGTAGCTTGTCGCACCGCTGACGACCGCGCTGTTGGCAGAGAGGTTCGCCAGCGTATCGCTCAATGTGTACGCGACCGCCATCTGCGGCAGGCTGGATGCGTTGAGGGCGCCGCTGACGATGGTTTGCGCATGTGCCTGCGCAGCGGTCGCGGCTGCGACGGTCAGATTCGAACCGAGACTGGCGCTGGCGTTGCTCAGATTGTAGGTGTCCGGCAGGCTCGTTGCCGCCAAGGCCTCTGCGAGTGTGTAGGTCGCTGCCAGGGCGCTCACGATATAAGCGCTCGTTGCGGCCTGCGAGGCGGCCTCGCTCGTGGCATCCGTCACTTGGGCGACCGCTGACTTGGCCGCGGTCATGAACGACGGCGCAAGCGGCGCCGTGATCCCGAGGCCGGCGGCATAGGTGTTGATCGTGAAGGTGGACGCAGCCGCGATCTTGGCAGCAAGAACGGTCTGGTCGTCATTGGTGGACGTATTCTGCGCACCATTGGCGATGGCATACACGGCGGAGCCGATCGAGACGGCACCGCTCAGAATCGCCTGCTGCCAGTAGGCCTCGCCCGTCGTGTCCGCGGCGCGGTTGAAAAGGTTCTCGTAGACCTGGCCGAGGAATTGATCGACCCCGGCGATCTGAACCGGATCGGTGGTACTGAGCATTGCTGGCGGTGCGGCCAGGAATGGATAGAGTGCGGTCGCCTCGGACTGAACCGCGAAGCTGTTCGCGATGTTCACGGCCGCCGTTGTTGCCGGGACGCCGGAAGCTTCTTGCGACCCGAAGCTGCCGGTCCAGTAAAGATAGCCAGGGCCATCCGCTGCACGCCCGAAATAGGCGATGTAGATCGCTTCGGTCTGGCTGGCGGATGATTGCGTTGCAAGGAAACCGGACACGACTGTCTCTCCATCGGGGTTGGCGTATGCGGATGCGTGACATGATCGGCAGGCGGTGGTCCTGACTGGGATCACCGGCCTGTAGCCTAGGTCCGAAATGGTTAAACTCTGGTTTCTGGGCGAAACGGAGTGGCACGGATCAGTGCGAAAGAACCGGTAAAACGCCGTTCAAAATACGGTAAATTCATCACGAATCGCGACGACGGACAGGCGTTAACGGCCGGCCTGCGACGGCCGGGGGTTTTGCCTGCGGTCTGAGCGCTTTGGAAACGAAACGCCGGTCAGGCGGCGGCTCAGTCCGTCCCTTCCGGGCGGTCGGCCTCAAACAGGCTGGTCAGTTCCTCGGCCGCCTGCTGGGTGGTCTGGATCATCGCCTTCTCGTCACGATAAATCGCGTGCGTGTCGGCCAGCAGACGCTCGTCATGGGCACGGAACAGCTCCACCGCGCGCACGGCGCGCTCTAGCGGCACGTCCAGCGCCTGCAGCACCAGCTCGGACAGGCGCAGGCTGGAGTGGAACGTGTCGCGCACGATATCGTCGATGCCGCGGTCCATCAGCAGATGCACATGGCGGCGGTTGCGGGCACGCGAAACGATCGCCAGGTCCGGGAAGGTGCGGCGCGCCATTTCGACCACTTTCAGCGCCTCCTCCACTTTGTCGATCGCCACCACCAGCACGCGCGCGTGCTCGGCGCCGGCGGCGCGCAGCAGGTCGGCGCGGGCGGGGTCGCCGAAATACACTTTGCTGCCGAAGCGCCGCACCACGTCCACCTGCCCCGGGTCCTGTTCCAGCGCGGTGAAGCGGATGCCCTGCATGCGCAGCACGCGCCCGACGATCTGGCCGACCCGGCCGAAGCCGGCGATGATCACCGGGGCGTGGTCATCGGCGATCGGGTCGTATTCGGGTGCTCCGACCCGGCGCAGGCGCGGGATCAGCAGCGCCTCGCTGGCCGCGAACAACAGCGGGGTAGCGACCATCGACAGCGCCACCACCAGTGTGGCGGCGTCTGCGGCCGCGGCAGACAGGGCGCCGACACCCACGGCAGCGGCGAACATCACGAAGGAGAACTCGCTCGCCTGCGGCAGGGCGACCGCCAGGCGCAGGGCATTGAGGGTGTCGCAGCGTCCGAGGCGGCCGAGCGCGAACACCACAGCAGTCTTGGCCGCCAGCAACGCAACGGCCGCTGCCAGGAAATCGAGCGGGTCGTGCGCCAGCAGATCGAGCCGCGCCGACATGCCAACCGAAATGAAGAAGAAGCCCAGCAGCAAGCCCTCAAAGGGCTCGATGTCGGCTTGCAATTCGTGGCGATACTCGCTGCCGGACAGCAGCACGCCGGCCAGGAAGGCGCCGAGCGACATGGACAGTCCCGCAGCACTGGCCAGCGCCGCGGCGCCCACCACAATCAGCAGTGCCAGCGTGTTGAACATCTCCGGCGTGCGCGCGCCGCCAATGGCGTGAAAGGCGGGGCGAATGAGAAAGCGCCCGCCGATCAGGATGGCGGCGATGGCGCCGGCGCCGCGGGCCACGTCCAGCCAGGGCACACGGTCCGGCACGTCAGCGCCGCCGAGCAGCGGCACGATGGCCACCAGCGGGATGAAGGCGAGGTCCTGGAACAGCAGCACGGCGAAAGCGTCGCGGCCGGCCGGGGTGCCGAGCAGGTCGCGCTCGGCCAGCATGGGCAGGACGATGGCGGTCGAGGACATGGCGAAGCCGGTGCCGAGCACCGCGGCCCCCGCCCAGGGCAGGCCGGCGGCGTGGGCGAGGGCGGCGAGCACGGTGGCGGAGATAACCACCTGCGCGGTGCCGAGGCCGAAGACGGCGCGGCGCATGACCCACAGGCGCTGCGGCCGCAACTCCAGGCCGATCAGGAACAGCAGCATCACCACGCCGAGTTCCGACACATGGGCGATGTCGCTGAGGTCGGTGACCAGGCGCAGACCCGAGGGGCCGATGGCGACGCCGGCCAGCAGATAGCCGAGCACGCTGCCGAAGCCGGCGCGGCGGGAAAGCGGGACCGCGACGGCGGCGGCGGCGAGAAGGGCGACCAGTGTTTGCAGCATCACTGGAAGGTAGCGTGGTTAACGAAGAAGGCCAGGGGCTCTGCCCCTGGACCCCGCCAAGCGCCGAGAGGCCCTTGGAACCCATGACTTAAGTTTCGGGGTCCAGGGGCCTCTCGGCCCTTGGCGGGTCCAGGGCAGAGCCCTGGCCTTCCTTCCTTCCCGCACCACATGCGCAGTGAACGGAGGGACTCCCCATGGACAGTGACACCACCGCCCGCACCGATGCCGACTGGCAGAACGTCCTCACGCCCGAGCAGTATCGCGTGCTGCGCAAGCACGGCACCGAGCGCGCCGGCAGCAGCCCCCTGAACGCCGAGAAACGCCCCGGCACATTCGTTTGCGCCGGCTGCGGCCAGCCCTTGTTTTCCGCCGATAGCAAGTTCGAGAGCGGCACCGGCTGGCCCAGCTTCTGGGCGCCGATCGAGGGCGCGGTGGAAAACACCACGGACAAATCCTGGTTCATGACCCGCACCGAGGTCCACTGCAGCCGGTGCCAGGGCCATCTGGGCCATGTGTTCGAAGACGGCCCGAAACCGACCGGGCTGCGCTATTGCATGAACGGCGTGGCGATGGGGTTCGAACCGAAAGAGGGCGGCTGATCAGAGGGCCAGGCGGGCGCGGGCGGCGCGGTATTCCCGGTCCAGCCTGGCCACCAGCCCGGCGGCCGGCACCACCGCCCGCACCGCCCCGATGCCCTGGCCCGCGCCCCAGATGTCTTTCCATGCCTTGGCCGAGCCGCCGGAGAAATCCATCTTCGAGGGGTCTGAGTCCGGCAGATTGTCCGGATCGAGCCCGGCGCGGTGGAGGCTCAGCTTGAGGTAGTTGCCGTGCACTCCGGTGATCAGGTTGGTGTAGACGATATCGGCCGCAGCCGAGTCGACGATCATCTGCTTGTAATCGGCGGCGGCGTTGGCTTCCTCGGTGGCGATGAAGGCCGAGCCGATATAGGCGAGGTCGGCCCCCATGGCCTGCGCCGCCAGCACCGCACCGCCGGTGGCGATGGCGCCGGAAAGGGCAACCGGGCCGTCGAACCAGGCGCGGATTTCCTGCACGAGGGCAAAGGGAGACAAGGTGCCGGCATGCCCGCCCGCACCGGCGGCGACTGCGATCAGCCCGTCGGCCCCTTTTTCGATCGCCTTGCGGGCGAAGCTGTCATTGATCACGTCGTGCAGCACGATGCCGCCATAGGAGTGGGCGGCCTGATAGACATCCTCGCGGGCGCCCAGCGACGTGATCATCACCGGCACTCTATGGCGCACGCAGGTCTCCAGGTCGTGCTGCAGCCGCGCGTTGGAGCGGTGGACGATCTGGTTGACCGCGAAGGGGGCGGCTTGGCGGTCGGGGTGCCTGGCATTGTGCTCGCCGAGTTCGCCGGCGATGCGGCGGAGCCATTCGTCCAGCGCCTCGGCGGGGCGGGCGTTCAGCGCCGGGAAACTGCCGACGATGCCGGCCTTGCACTGGGCGATCACCAGATCGGGTGTCGACACGATGAACATCGGCGCGCCGATCACCGGCAGCGCCAGGCCCTGTAATACCTGGGGAAGCGACATATGGCGGGGTCCCGGAGAACGAAGGAAGATTGACCGCGTATTTGCCCGATCGCAACACTGCGATTTCATTGGTTCGCGGCCGGGGTGACGGAACGGAGGCAAAACATGCAGACCATCGAGGCGGACAGCGTTGTTGTCGGCGCCGGCTCGGCCGGCTGCGTGGTGGCGGCGCGGCTAAGCGAGGACCCCGTCAGGCAGGTGGTGGTGCTGGAGGCGGGCGGGACGGACCGGCATCTGTGGATTCATGTGCCGCTGGGCTACGGCCGCACCATCGCCGATAAGCGGGTGAACTGGATGTACGAAACCGAGCCCGAGCCGGAGATGCACAACCGCCGTTTTTTCTGGCCGCGGGGGAAAGTCCTGGGCGGGTCGTCGTCCATCAACGGCCTGCTGTATGTGCGCGGCCAGGCCGAGGATTTTGACCATTGGCGGCAGCTCGGCAATGAAGGCTGGGCGTACGAGGATGTGCTGCCGTATTTCCGCCGCAGCGAGGGACGCCTCGGTGCGGGCGATGACGCGTTTCGCGGGCGCGATGGGCCGTTGACGGTTTCGAACATCGGCCATTCGAACCCGCTCAGCGCGGCCTATTTGCAGGCGGCGATGGACATCGGCATTCCGCGCAATCCCGACTACAACGGCCGCACGCAGGAGGGGGTGGCGTATTTCCAGACGACGTCGCGCAACGGGCGGCGCTGCTCGGCGGCGGTGGCGTTCCTGAAACCGGCGATGCGGCGGCCGAACCTGCGCGTGCTGACCCATGCGCATGCCGAGCGCGTGCTGTTCGAGGGGCGGCGGGCGGTGGGCGTGGTGTACAGCCGGGACGGGCAGAAAGTGACCGTGCGGGCGCGCAAGGACGTGATCCTGTGCGGGGGTGCCATCAACTCGCCGCAACTGCTGCTGCTGTCCGGCGTGGGGCCGGCGGCGGCGCTGCAGGGCATGGGCGTTCCGGTGGTGCATGATCTGCCCGGGGTCGGGCGCAACTTGCAGGACCATTTCCAGACCCGGTTCGCCTATCGCTGCCGTTTGCCCATTACCGTCAACGACATCATGCGCAGCCGCTGGAAGATGGCGCGCATGGCGGCGCAGTATGCGTTGTTTCGCACCGGACCGTTGACGGTGAGCGCCGGCGAAGTTGTGATTTTCACCAAGACCCGGCCGGATCTGCCGATGCCGGATGTGCAGTTCCACTACATTGGATTCTCCGCCGATCGGCCGGCCGAGGGGTTGCACAAGCATTCCGGCTTCACCCAGAACGTCTGTCAGTTGCGGCCGGAGAGCCGGGGGGAGATCACGTTGAAATCGCCCGACCCGCTGGCCGCGCCGGCGATCCGTCCGAATTACCTGGCGACCGAGTTGGACCGGCAGACGCTGGTGGCGGGCTTGCGCCTGTGCCGTCGCATAGCCGCCCAGCCGGCGCTGCGCCAGTTCATCGCCGCCGAATATCTGCCCGGCGAGCAGGTGCAGAGCGATGCCGAATTGCTGGACTATGCGCGCGCGTTCGGCGCGACGATTTTTCATCCGGTGGGAACCTGCAGGATGGGGCGGGACGGCATGGCGGTGGTGAACGACCGGCTGGAAGTGCATGGGTTGGAGGGGCTGCTGGTCGCGGACGGGTCGATCATGCCGACGCTGGTATCGGGCAACACCAATGCGGCCTGCATTATGATCGGCGAGAAATGTGCCGATCTGGTGCGCGGGGTGGCGTTGGCGCGCGCGGCATAAGTCATTGGGTGCAGGGGGCCACCGCCCCTTGGCGGGTCCAGGGCAGAGCCCTGGCCTTCCTTTGTCCCGCCTGCGATGAACGCCACCTGACCCAACAGATGACCGATGGACTTTCCGTGCTGTTCGCCCCCTGCATCGAGGCCACGGGGTTGCATCCGGTGATCGTGGTGATGCGCGAGCACGCCTTCGCCGGGCTATGGCTGGCGCGGCATGATTTCGGCACTTCGGTGGCCGAGGACGCCCCCGGTCTGCGCACCAGGCTGGCATTGCATGATCTGCTGCTGTTCGAGACCACGCTGGTCTGCGGCAGCGGCCGCACCGGGTTCACCGCCGCCTGCCAGGCCGGAAGCGACAATGTCGCCGCGGAGAAAGACGGCAGTTGCGAAGCGCTGATCGACATCAGCCGCGCCCGCCAGCGGCGCATCCGCCCGCTGGCACTGGCGGAAGCGGTCGCAGTGTCCCCAGCGGGCGCGGAAGCAAGCGCACCACCGCCGGAAGCGCCGCCGCCACTGCGCGAGGATTTTTTCCCTCCCGAACCGGAGGCGGCGCCGGTCACGCCTGCCGACCGCCTGGCCGGGTGGCGCAAGCGGCTGCTCGACATTTCCGGACGCAAACGGCTGCTGAACCTGCGCACAGGCGGTAAACAGGCGCTCGCCATCGATTGCCCCGAACCGGCGAAGCTGGAAGACATGCTGGCGCAGATGCGCGGCCAGCCCCGCGCGGCGCCGCTGCGCTTCCGTCCCTGGCCGGCGCTGATGACCGGCGCCGACCCGCGCAGCGCCGGGATGCATCTCGCCCGGCTGCACGAGCCGGCGGACCGCGCTTTCGCGCGCGAGGCGCTGGCACGGCGCGAACTGCTGGCCGGAAGCGACGACGCGTCGCTGACGGCGGCGCTGACCGAGATTTTCCGCACCGCCCGTGCCGCCCGGCAGGAAGGCGGGGCCAACACGCTGTTCCTGACCATCGGCGCGCTGCTCTGGCGCCAGAAAGGCAAGGACATCCCGTACCGCGGACCCGGTCATCCTGGTGCCGGTGGTGCTGGAGCGGCCGAGCTTGCGCTCCGGGTTCTCGCTGCGGGCGCACGACGACGAGACCCGCATCAACACCACCCTGCTGGAAATGCTCCGCCAGGACTTCGCCCTCCGCTTCCCGGCGCTGGAAGCCGAACGCCCGCCCGAGGACGAGTCCGGCCTGGATGTGCAAAGCGTGCTGGACGGGTTTCGCGCCCGGCTGCGCGACCTGCCAGGCTGGGAGGTGACCGACGACGTCGCCCTGACCAACCTGTCGTTCACGACATTCCTGATGTGGAAGGATTTCGGCGCGCACGCCGATGCGCTGCGCCGGAGCGCGGTGGCGCGCCGGCTGATGGACGGGCCGGCCGGGGCCGGCCCGCCGGAGCCGCCGGATGCCGGTGCGGCGACGGACGATCTGCTCTGCCCGCTGGAGGCCGACAGCTCGCAACTGCGCGCCGTCGCCGCGGTGGCATCGGGACAAAGCTTCGTGCTGATCGGCCCGCCCGGTGCCGGCAAAAGCCAGACCATCGCCAACATCATTGTCAACACGCTCGCGCACGGACGCAGCGTGCTGTTCGTCGCCGAGAAACGGCCGGCGCTGGAGGTGGTGCAGCGGCGGCTGCAACAGGTCGGGCTGGGTGATTTCTGCCTCGACCTGTTTTCCGCCAGGACCAGCAAGGCGGCGGTGCTGGAACAGCTCAGCCGCGCCCAGCAGGCGCAGGCGGCGTTCGACCCGCAGGACTGGCACGGCGCCAACGACGCCGTCGCCGCGTTGCGGGTCGAGCTGGACGGGTACGTGCAGGAATTGCACCGCCCTGGCCGCAACGGTTTCACGCCGTTCCGCGCCATCGGCCGCGTGCTGCGCGCCGAGGCCGACGCGGTGCCGGACATCGCCTTTGCCTGGGCGGACGCCGACACGCATGATGCCGACGGCATCCGTCACCTCGCCGGGCTGGTCGATGAGGCCGCCGCAACGCGCGCGCATCTCGGCGAGGTGGTGTCCTCGCCCTTGATCGTGGGCATCGGGGCGACGGAGTGGAGTCCCTCCTGGCAGGCAAGCCTGCTGGAGGCCGCCGGGGTCGCGGCCGCGCGTCTGTCGGCGCTGCCCGATGCGGCGGCCGCGGCGGCGCAGGCGCTGGCGCTGCCGTCCCCTGCGCCGTCGCAGCCGGCGATTGCGGCCCTCGACGCCCTGGCGGGCGTGCTGCTGGAGCGCGGAGCGGCCGAAAGCGCCTGGGCGCTCGCGGCGGAGGCAGACGAAATCGTTGCGGCGGTTGCCGCCGAGGCGGCGCGCGCCGGGCGCCACCGCGAACTGCGCGCCGCCCTGGTCACGTCCTGGCTGCCGGCGGTGATGGACCTGCCCTTGGTGGAGGTCGCCGCGGCGTGGCGGCGCACCTCCGCCTATTGGGCGATCCCCTGCATGCCCGCCCGCCGGGGCCTGCGCCAACGCCTTGCCGCCGCGGCGTGCGGCAAGCTGCCCAAGGACTGCGCGGCGGACCTCGGACGTCTTGCCGAGTTGCAACAGATCGAGGCGGCGGTGGCGGCCTCGGCCGGACGTCTGCACGCCGCGCTCGGTGCGCGCTGGGCCGGCCTGGAGACGGATTTCGCCCGGCTCGACTCCAACCATGCCTGGGCACGGCGCCTGTGCGCCACCGCCGTTGCCTGCACGTCCGACCCGGCCTCCCTGCTGGCACTGCGTGCGCATCTGCGCCTTCTGGTCGGAGAGGCGCCCGACATGCTGGCGCGCACGGGCACCGTGGGCGCGGCGCTGGTCCGCCTGCGCGCGGCCTGGGCCGACACGCGCGCCTCCCTGCGGGCGCTGGCGCCGCTCTGCGTGTCCGACCCGGCCGCCATTCTCACCCCCGCGCGGCCGGACTGGGCGCAAGCGCTCGCCGCCCATCTGCGCGGCTGGGCGGATGGTGCGGCGCTGCTGCGCGACTGGTGCACCTGGCGCGGCGTTGTTTAGCGCACGGGCGTGGCCAGGCTGCTGCCGCTGCTGCGGGCGCTTGAAACCGGGGCGGTGGCACCCACCGATGCGGTGCGCGTGTTCGAGGCGAATTACGCGCGCTGGTGGATCGGTCGCGCGGTCGCCAACTCCCCCCGCCTGCGCCGCTTCGTCGCTGCCCAGCACCAGACGCGGATCGAGCGCTTCCGGGCGCTGTATGCGCGGCTTCTGACGCTCGCCGCGAAGCTGGCGCGGGCCCGGCTCGCCGCCGCCATCCCCGATGCCGCCGCCCGTGGGCAGGACCCGGAATACGCCGTGCTGGCGCGCGAACTGGCCAAGCGGCAGCGCCATCTGCCGGTACGCCAGCTCGCCGCGCGCATGCCGCGGGCGCTGCGGCGGCTGACGCCGTGCCTGATGATGAGTCCGCTTTCGGTTGCCCAATACCTGCCGCCTGACGCCGAAAACTTCGACCTCGTAATCTTCGACGAGGCGTCGCAGATCACCCCCTGGGACGCGATTGGCGTGATCGGACGCGGCCGGCAGGTGGTGGTGGTCGGCGATCCGCAACAATTGCCGCCGACCAGGTTCTTCGAGCGCCAGGTACCTGACGAGGCCGGCGGAGGCGAGACGGTCGAGATCGTCGATCTCGAATCCATCCTCGATGAATGCCTCGGCGCCGGCATGCCCACGGTCGAACTGAACTGGCACTACCGCAGCCGGCACGAAAGCCTGATCGCCTTCTCCAATCACACCTATTACGGCGGACGGCTGGTGACGTTTCCCGCGCCGGTTACCAGCGACACCGCGGTATCGTTCCGCCATGTGCCGGACGGCGTCTACGGCCGCGCCGGGGCGCGCACCAATCCGGCGGAGGCGCGCGCGGTGGTGGCCGAAACACTGTCGGTGCTGCGCCAGACCCTCGCTGGCGGCAAGCCGCGCTCGGTCGGCATCGTAACGTTCAATGCCGAGCAGCAGCGGCTGATCGAGGACCTGCTGGACGCCGCCCGCCGCGACGACCCGTCGCTGGAACCCTGCTTCGCCGAGGACGCGCCCGAGCCGTTGCTGGTGAAGAACCTGGAAGGCGTGCAGGGCGAGGAACGCGACATCATGCTGTTCTCCCTCACCCACGGGCCGGACGCGGCCGGGCGGGTGGCGCTGAACTTCGGCCCGCTGAACCAGGCCGGCGGCGAGCGGCGGCTGAACGTGGCGGTGACGCGTGCCCGGCAGTCGCTGGCGGTGTTCGCAAGCCTGCGGCCGGAGCAGATCGACCTGGCACGGACACAGGCGACCGGTGTCGCGCAACTGAAACAGTTCCTGATCTTTGCCGAGCAGGGCGCGAGCGCTTTGGCCATTGCCGCCAGCCGGGCGCCCGGGGAGGCGCAGAGCCTGTTCGAGGCTTCGGTGGCCGAACGTTTGCGGGCCCGCGGCTGGGTGGTGCGTCCGCAGATCGGGGTTTCCGGCTTTCGCATCGATCTTGGCGTGGTGCGCCCGGATGCGCCCGATTGCTTCCTGGCTGGCGTGGAGTGCGACGGTGCGACGTATCTGCGCAGCGGGTCCGCGCGGGACCGGGACCGGCTGCATGCCGCTTTGGCCGGGGCGCTGCCCCGGACCCCGGCAGGGGCTTTGCCCCTGCACCCCACCAAGGGGCATAGCCCCTTGGAGCCGATTTAAGTCATGGGGTCCAGGGCTAAGCCCGGCCTTACCTTACTAAACAACCCTCCCCACGAGCACCCCAACCCCCGCCGTAACCGCCATAGCAAACGCTCCCCAGAACGCCACCCGAAGGGTCGGCCTGAGCACCCCAGCCCCCCCGACCTTCGCGCCGACCGCCCCGAGCAGTGCCAGGAACACCAACGAGGCGCCGGAGACCACCGGCACAAGATGTTGCTGAGGTGTGACGAACAGGGCGGCAATCGGCAGCGCGGCACCAACGGCGAACGAGGCAGCCGATGCGAGGGCCGCTTGTATCGGCCTGGGAGTGGTGATTTCCGACATCCCCAGCTCATCGCGCGCATGCGCAGCGAGCGCGTCTTTCTCCATGAGTTGCACCGCCACCTGGCGCGCAAGCGTGGGCTCGATGCCGCGGCTGACATAGATTCGCGTCAGCTCGATCGTCTCGAACTCTGGATCGTCGGACAATTCCCGTTGCTCGCGCGCAAGATCGGCCTGTTCGGTGTCGGCCTGCGAACTGACCGACACATATTCCCCCGCGGCCATCGACATCGAGCCGGCGATCATGCCGGCAACGCCGGCGGTCAGCACCTCGCCCACCGACCCGGCGGCGGAGGCGACGCCGACGATCAGGCTGGCGGTGGAGATAATGCCGTCATTGGCGCCAAGCACGGCGGCGCGCAGCCAGCCGGTGCGGCCGACGAGGTGGCCTTCGGGAGGGCGAGGTGTCACGGGTTTGACCTTTTCAGTGGCGCGGAAGAACGGCAGCCGCAAAGACGCGCTGCCCGGCGATGGTAGCGTGGCCAGCGAAAGCGAACCAAACCCGCCTGCCCGGAAGTGCGGCGCGGTTTGCGGGAATCTGACAAAATAAGTAGCCTTGCCGTCAGAAAGCGCGGCAAGCCAAATCTTCTGTCAGACAAACTGTGTGCAACGGTTTGTGGAGGGCGCCATGCAGATCAACGTGATATACGATTCAAGCGTCACGAGCCTTCCAGCTTCCCTGTTGGCGGAGTACGAAAGCGCCGTTCAGACGGCGGTGCAGTACTACGAGAACGAGTTCACCAATCCGATCACGGTCAACATCACCTTCGGGTGGGGCGATGTCGACGGCAGGCCTGTCTCGGCGGGGAATGTTGGTCAGAGCTATGTCGACTCGGGTTACTCCTACACCTACCAGCAACTCCATAACGCCGTTCGGGCGTCCGACACGACATCGGCGGTGCAGATCGCAGCCGCCGCGACGCTTCCTGCCGATGACCCGACGAACGGGGCAACGTTCCTTGTCTTCAGTGCGGAAGCGAAGGCACTTGGGCTGACGGGGGCGAGCACGGCGACCGACGGGTATGTCGGGCTGAACAGCGCCGACAGCTTTAGTTGGTCGCAGACCAGCATCGCCAGCGGAACCTATGACGCTGTCGGCGTTCTTGAGCACGAGATATCCGAGGTCATGGGGCGGTCGGACAATATTTCCCCGGCCAGTGATGACACCCTGCTGGACATGTTCAAATACACCGCCGCGAACGGGCTGGCGACGGATGCGCCGGGGGCGGCGGCCGGGATCCTTGATCTGCCGTTTGTGAGCGGTTACAATGCCAATACCTATTCGTATTTTTCTTACAACGGCACGACCGTCACGCTCCCCTACGATACCCCATCGCAGGTCGCGGCCGGCCAGGACATCGCCGACTGGACCAACACGGTCGTTGGCGATTCCTACGGTGATGCGTTCCTTGGTACCGTCGGGAAGATCTCCGCGACCGATCTGGAGGAGATGAACGTTCTCGGCTATACGCTCGCCGCCGGAACAACGACGCCGCCCCCCGGATCAGGCGCCGGGTTCGACGGCGATCAGATCACCCTCAGTGTTTATTATCCAGAACGTCGTGCCGGCAGATCTTCTATTGACCGGAACCGCGACCGTCGTGGCGGGCACCACAACGTTTCCGAACGTCCTCGCACTGGCGCACAGTTCCACCAATTTGCTTGGCCCGTCGGTTGACTTCAGCGGACCGGATATCGTGATCGACTATCCGGCCTCGGAGGAGGGCAGCACAATCCTGGTGGGGAATTTTAACGGGTTTGTATTTCAAACGGCAGCGAATGATCCGGCCATTACCGGGGTTTCGCTGGTGAGTACCAACATCCCCGGGCTGACCGCCGATGATCTGTCATTTTCGGCGCACACGATCTCTATCAATGAATCCGCTCTGACGTTGCCGGATAGCGCGCCCGGATCGATCGTCATTTCCGCTGATTTCGCAACGACGACAAGTCCGCTCCCAACGTCTGGCGGGCTTCTTGGAAACCTCAGCCTCAACCAGCAGTTAGAACTGATCTACATCGCATACTACAACCGCGCCGCCGACGAAGGCGGGTTCAGCTTTTGGAGCGAACAAAACGCAACAGCGCAGGCCAACGGACAAAGCGCGTCGCTGGCGTTGACCAACATCGCCAACGCTTTCGCCCCGCAGCCGGAAACCGACGCGCTCTACCCGATCCTTGGCGCGGCAAACCTCGATTTGCAGACTGCCGCCGCCCAGGCCAGCCTCGCAACCTTCATCGGCAACGTCTACGGCAACCTGTTCGATCGCACCGCCGATACCGCTGGGGAGACCTATTGGGTCGGACAGATCACCAGCGGCGCGGTCGGCCTTGGTGCCGCGGCGCTGGCGATCGCCAATGGCGCGACGGGGGCCGACGCGATCGAAGTGCAGAACAAGATCGCCGTGGCGCTGGATTTCACCACCAGAACGTCTGCTTCCGGTCTGGGCGTAACGCCGCCATACGCGAGTTCATTCCTCCCGGCCGCCGGCAGCGTGCTGACGGGCGTGGATGGAACCGCGCTGAACGACGCCTCGGTCACCGCCGGAGAGGCCGCGACGACGGCCTACATCTCCGGTGCGGCGACCGCCATTGTCGCGACCGCCAGCACACTCTCAGCCTCCTCCGCCAGCGACCAGATCACGATTTCCGCGTCCAACAGCGTGACCGATCCCGGTGCGGGGAGTTTCATGATCCAGTTCGCCACCGGCGTCAGCGATGACACGCTCGTGCTGCACAGCGGCGGAACCGATCAGATCACCGGCTTCAATCCGGCCGCCGGCGATGTGCTCGATCTGCGCAGCCTCCTTGCCGGGGCGCAGCTGACTGCGCAGGACGTTCTGTCCAACCTGGGGTCGTATTTCACCATTGCCGATCAGGGGGCGGACGCGGTGCTGCTGTTTGATCCGCTTGGACAAGGAAATTTCAGTGCCGTTGCGGTGCTGAAGGGTCTGCGCGAGTCGGTGACCGATCTCGGCGTATTGTCGGGCCACAACGCGCTGCAGCTTTAACGGCGGCTGCGACGGAGCCGCATCCGGTCGGGAACTGAAAAAACCGCCCCGGAGCGGGTGCCCCGGGGCGGGATTTTCGCGTTCAATCCGGCTCGGCCGGCGGCGGCGGCGCGTCCGGGACCGGGGCCGGCTGCGCCGTCCGGGCCGTGGTGCCACGGACCGTGGCCATGGCGGTGCTCGCCGGGGCCGAAGCCCGGACCGCCCGGGCGCGGACCGGCAACCGGCTGGGTGTGGTCCTTGTCGGCACCCAGCGCCGTCGCCGCGACCACCTTGCCGAGCGGGCTGTCGGTGCCGAAGCCGCGCACGAACACGGTCTGGCCGTCGGCGAGCAGGGCGGCCAGCTTCTGCGCCTCCGGCGGCGGCAAGCGGATGATGGTGCCGTTGTCCAGCAGCACCCCGTCCACGTCGCCGCGCGGCGAGTGCAACTGCGCCTTCACCTGGCCGGTCGCCTCGACCTGCGCGAGCCCGCCATGACGGCCGTGCGGGCCGCCCAGCACGGTGGCGCCGGTGGCGTCGTTGGTAACCGAGGCGGCCAGCACCAGCGGCGCGGCCTTGGCCTTCAGCCCGTGGATGGTCACCGCGTCACCCGGCTTCACCGCGAACACGAGCTGGGTGGAGAGATGCGGGGCGATGTGCACCTCAGTGCCGTCGGCGAGCAGAAACCCGTCGACATCGCCGCGCGGGGAAAGCAGGTACTGCGCCACTTTGCCCTTCACCTCGGGCAGTTGCGCCGGATCATACACCGGCGACCGCTGCGCCAGCGCCACGCCGGACGCACCGGCAGTGATCAGCGTGGCCGCGAGCAAGGCGTATTTCAGTTTCATCCTATCCTCCGTGCGGGCCCTGATGGCCCATGCCACCTGCACCGCAACCCGCGTGCCAGAGGATATCACTTTGTTATTATGGTAGTTTTTGCTCGCCTGGCGGAGCCTGCCCGTCCGGCTCCAGGACGCCACCTGTCCGGCTTGCGGACAACTCCAGCCCATAGCGCCGCATCTTCTCATACAGTAACTGGCGGTGGATGTTCAGCCGGCGTGCCGCCTCCGCCCGGTTGCCGGCGCACGCGGCCAGCGTCCGGCGGATCATTTCCGTCTCCAGCCGGGCGACCGCGCCGGGCAGGTCGCCGGCGAGCCAGTCCGCCGCCGGCGCGCCTTCCGCCGATACCGCTTCGCCGGCGAGGAAGGCGAAGTCGGCGGCGGACAGCACCGGCAGCGGCGCCAGCACGGCGGCGCGCTCCATGGCGTTGCGCAGCTCGCGCACATTGCCGGGCCAGGGATGCGCCAGCAGCCTTGCGGCCGCTTCGGCCGAAAGCCGGCGCCCGCCGCCGGCGCGGGCAAGAAAATGCTCGGCGAGCGGCAGAATATCCGACAGCCGCTCGCGCAGCGGGGCGAGGTGAACGGGCACCACGCCGATCCGATAAAAAAGATCCTCGCGGAAAGCGCCGCGCGCGACCATGGCGCGCAGATCGCGATGGGTCGCCGCCAGGATGCGCACATCCACCGGCACCGCCCGTCCGCCCACCGGCACCACCATGCGGTCCTGCAACACGCGCAACAGCTTGGCCTGCATGGCGAGATCCATGTCGCCGATTTCATCAAGGAACAGCGTGCCGCCATCGGCTTCCCGGAAGCTGCCGACGCGGTCGGCGATGGCGCCGGTGAAGGCGCCGCGGGCATGGCCGAACAACTGGCTTTCTAGCAGGGCTGCCGGAATGGCGGCACAGTTCACCGCGACGAACGACCGTGTCCCCCGCCGCCCATGCCGGTGGATGGCGCGCGCCACCACTTCCTTGCCGGTGCCGGTCTCGCCGGTGATCAGCACCGTCGCCTCGCTGTCGGCCAGCCGTCCGATGGATTTCTGGATTTCGCGCATCGGCGCCGACGACCCGACCAACTCGTCCTCCCCCACCTCCGCCGGCGGCGGCGCGGCGGGTGCCGCGGCGGGCAGCATGCGGGCGATCAGGACGGCCAGGTCGTCGCGCCCGACCGGCTTGGCGAGGTGGTCGACCGCACCCAGGCGCATCGCCTCGATGGTGTTGGCCACGGTCGGCACGGCCGTCAGAACCGCCACCGGCGGTGGGGCTGGCAAAGCGCGCAGGCGGCGTAACACCTCGATGCCGTCGATGCCCGGCATGCGCAGGTCGAGCAGCATGACGTCAATGCCGCCCTGGGCCACCCGCGCCAGCGCCGCCTCACCGTCCGCCGCCGGCTCCGGGGTGTGGCCGAGGTCGCCGACCGTCTCGGCGATGCCCTCGCGCAAGGCCGCGTCGTCATCGACGATCAGGATGCGGGCCATGGAATCTCCACCGAAAAAACAGCACCTCGTCCATCGCCGCCGGGATCGGCCAGCGTCAGACGCCCACCCTGCGCCTCGACCAGTTCGCGGGCGATCGACAGGCCAAGCCCGGTTCCATCGGCGCGGCCGGTGACGAAGGGCTCGAACAGCGTATCGCGCAGCGCCTTATCCACGCCGGGGCCACGGTCCTGCACGTCGATGCGAACCGTCCTTCCATCCACGCGGCCGTGCAGCATGATGGACGCGCCGGCGGGCGAATGCTGGCTTGCATTCGTCAGCAGCGTATCCAGCGCGCGCCGCGTCAGCGCGGGATCGAACACCACCCGCGTGTCCGCAGGGGCCTTCACGGTCACGCAGGGATGGTCGGCGGCGCAGGACTGCAGGAAAGCCAGCAGGTCCACCGGCCCGGGGTCGGGGGTCCGGCGCTGCGTCATGGCGAGTAACTCACCGAGCAGCCGGTCGAGCCGGGCGATCTGCGCAAGGATCGCCTCCAGCGCCGCGCGGCGGCGGGCATCGTCGGCCGCCAGGGCATTTTCGGCGCGCAGGCGCATGGCGGCGATTGGGTTGCGGATTTCGTGCGCCACCCCCGCGGTCACCCGGCCCAGCGCGGCCAGGCGCTCCGATAAAGCGACGCGCGACGCCAGCGCCTCCGAGCGCTGGTGCGCCTCGGCGAGCCGGGCACCCGCGGTATTCAGCGCGGCGATGATGCGGTCCAGCTCCCGCTCCCCGGTGGGGGCGAGGCGGGGAAGCTGGCCGGCTTCGTGGCGGGCCAGCGCCGCTTCGATGCCGCGGACATGGCGCGCCCAGGAAAGCTGCAGCCAGGTCAGCAGGGCGGTCATGGCGAGCATGAGCGCAAGCAGCACGGCTAGCCCGGCCTGCAGCACCACCGGGCCGGGGGCGCCCAGCAGGGGCACCGCCGCATAGGCCACCAGCCCTGCCACGGGTCCGGCCAGCGGGCATACCGCCAGGCCAACCGGACCCAGCACGGTTTCGGCCCACACGGTCGCCGTGCGGTCCTCACCCAGCGCGTCGGCGGCGGTGTTGCCCACGGCCAGTTCCAGGCCGCCGGAACTGGCGCCGGTGGCGGCAAGCACGCCTTCGCCCTCGCGCCAGATGCCCGCCTCCAGCGGCGGGCCGGGCGGCAGGGCGATGGCAAGCAGGCCGCGCAGGTCGCGGCGGAACGAGGCATCGTTCGCGGCCGGGGCGGGACCGGCCCAGCCGGCGGCATAGAAGTTCCAGCGGTCGGCGACCAACTCGCAGGCGCGCGCCGCCACCGCCTCGGCGCGGCCGGCCTGGGCTGCTGCGGACTGGCGGTACAGCGAGACAAGCAGCAGGCTTACCGCCAGCGAGGCGGCGAAGGAGAGTATCCAGAGCAGGGCCAGACGGGAGCGGAGCGAACGCATGGGGCAATGGTGCGCCAGGTTGGGGGGCGCGGCTACCGGGGGGAAGGGAAGGAAGCCCAGGGCTCTGCCCTGGACCCGCCAAGGGCCGAGAGGCCCTTGGAACCCATTCCTTAAGTAGTGGGGTCCAGGGCAGAGCCCTGGCCTGCCTTCCCTTCCCAGGATTTCGGGGTTGCACGGCGGGCCGGAAGTCCCTAGGACACCGCCCACCCGAACGGTAACAGGGCGATTAGCTCAGCGGGAGAGCGCCCCCCTGACACGGGGGAGGTCACTGGTTCAATCCCAGTATCGCCCACCATTCGCGCCACGTATCGTCAGTACGCAGATGCCGTTGGCGGGATGTCCGCGGGCCGTTGGAGCGCGGTACACCTGAACGTGCGCGGGCCAAGGCTGCGGGCGATCCACGACCTGTTCGACACGGCGCCCGGTGACGCGTATGGCTGCTGCCAGGCTTGCATGACGGGAAGCGGTCCATGCGCATCAAGGTCGGTTGCGAACTGCTGTATGAGTGCCCGCAGCCGACTCCGATGCTGCTGTTGCTGAATATCCATTACAGCCGTGCATCGGATATCGAAGTGCCGGACCGTCTGGTCGTCGACCCGCCGGTGCCGCTGACCGCTTATCGGGACGGTTTCGGCAACTGGGTCAGCCGCATCGTCGCGCCGGCCGGACTGACGCGCATCAGCACCAGCGCGATCGTGCGCGACAGCGGATTGCCGGATGCGGTGGTTCCCCATGCGCATCAGCATCTGGTGCAGGATTTACCGGAGGAGGTGCTGGTGTTCCTGCTGGCCAGCCGGTACTGCGATACCGAACTGTTGACCGAGATCGCCTGGCAGCGATTCGGCCATGCGCCGCTCGGCTGGGGGCGGGTGCAGGCGATCTGCGACTTCGTGCACACGCATATCCGCTTCGATTATATGCAGGCCCGCGCCACCCGGACCGCATGGGAAGCCTATCGTGAGGGGGTGGGCGTGTGCCGCGATTATGCCCATCTGGCGATTGCGCTCTGCCGCTGCATGAACATACCGGCGCGCTACTGCACCGGCTATCTCGGCGATATCGCCATGCCCCCACCGTACGGGGTGATGGATCTCGCCGGCTGGTTCGAGGCGTATCTCGGCGGCCAGTGGCATACCTTCGATGCCCGCAACAATATCCCCCGCGTCGGCCGGGTGCTGCTGGCGCGCGGCCGCGACGCGGTGGATGTGGCGATCAGCACCAGTTTCGGCCCGAACACATTGCGCGGGTTTACCATCTGGACCGACCAGATCGCCGACGGCGGATGAACCGGACGGGCGATGAGTAGAATCCGATCCTGCTGCGGATGACGCGGAACGCCCATTTGACATGAGGGCGCAAGACTGTGCGCCTTGGTGACAGATGTGGAGATTGTTAATGACTAAACGACTGGTAATATTTGCGGCTGCGCTGGTGATGACCACTGGAGCCGCGATGGCGCAATCAACGTCGTCGGAAAGCACGACAACGGTCACCCCATCGGTCGAGCCCCCCCAGGCGCGCACATTGAGCGAAAGCCACTCGGAGAAGAACGTCAGCCCCGACGGCACCCGGACGACCTCGAGCGAGACAACCTACCGCGACAGCGCGGGCGGGGTGCATGAAAGCGTGACCCGGACAAACAAGAGTCCCGAGGCATCGGTCACAACGACCAGAAACACGTCGAGCACCATCACCGAATAATACGCAGCACCGGCCGGGTGGGCGCCGCGCACTCGGGAACGAAAAACTGAGGAAAACGCGCTATGACCCAAACGAGAATGATATTTAATAATAACGCCGGACGTCGGTGCCGGGTACTGGGCGCGCTGCTCGGGGCGGTGGCGCTGCTCGGCGGGTGTGTATCAGAGACACCGGCGCCAGTGATGACCACGACGACCGAACGGACCACCACGCAACAGGTCGTTCCGTATTCGTACTCTTCTCCGGGTGCGTCAGTTACGACCACCCGAACGCAGCAATATGTTCCTTGAGCAACGGAGGCAGGCCGCAGCGACCCCCGCGGGGCAATTGGGGACCGAAAGCAAGGCCAGGGGCTCTGCCCCTGGCCTTGCTTGCTTCACCCGATTGCCCTGGCTTTGCCGGTCTTGCCCGCGTGGGTAATTGCCCATAATCTCAAGCTCACAGCCGGGTTCCGGCGCGCCGAGCCAGGAGCTGATATGGCGGGGCATGAGGTGAGGGACGTGTCTCCGGCCAGCGAACTTGAGGCGCACGCGGCGGCAGCCGAGTTGTTTCTGCGCTCAATCGCCAACCGTCACCGGCTCATGGTGCTGTGTTCCCTGGTCGAGGGTGAGATTTCGGCGGGCGAGCTCAGCCGTCGCCTCGGTCTCACGCAGTCCAACCTGTCACGCCACCTTGGTACGCTGCGCGAGGAGGGGCTGGTGGCGACGCGCCGGGAGGCGACGACGATTTACTACCGCATCGCGTCCGACCGGGTGCGCACCATCCTGCAGACGCTGCACGGCATGTTCTGCGCCGGCCCGGACGGCGTTCTGACTCAATCCGCCACCCCGGCGCGCGTGGCCACCGCGTCGGTGCCCTCGGCCAAGCCGGGAGGAAGCGGCGCTTTTTGCGAGGCGGCGTGCCAGAGCGTGCGCCGAATCGCCGCAGCCGGCTCCGGCCGGCCGATCAGATAGCCTTGGGCGTGCGTGCAGCCCAGGCTGCGCACCATGGCCAGCTGCTCCTCGGTCTCCACGCCCTCGGCGACACAGTCCAGTTCCATCACCCGACAGACCTGCAGGATCGCTTCCAGCAACCCGCGCGAGCGGGGATCCTGCACGATGCCCTGGGTGAAGCAGCGATCGATCTTGAGGTCGGAGAACGGAAACGCGCGCAGCGTGCTCAGGCTCGAATGCCCGGTGCCGAAATCATCGAGCGCCAGGCGCACGCCCAGGTCGCGCAGCCCTTCCATCACCCCGATGACCTCGCCGGTTTCTTCCAGCAGCTGGCTTTCGGTGATTTCCAGCTTCAGGCGGCCGGCCGGCAGGCCGGTGGCCGCCAGCACCTCGCGCACTTCCTCGACCATCTCCCGCCGCTGCAATTGCGACGGGGCCACATTCACCGAGACGCTTATCGGGCTCGCCCAGGTCAGCGCCTCCACGCAGGCGGCCTGCATCGCCCAGCGGCCAAGCGGCACGATCAGCCCGGAGCGCTCAGCCAGCGGGATGAAATGCGCCGGCGATATGGTGCCGCGGCTCGGGTGCTGCCAGCGCAGCAGCGCCTCGGCGCCCACGAGGGAATTCGTGCGGAGGTCCCAGATCGGCTGGTAGACCAACGTGAACTGGCCTTCCTGCAACGCATACTGCAGCGCGCCGGCCAGCATCAGCTCGCCCTGCGTGCGCGCGTCGAGCAGCGGGTCGAACACGCATGCCGTGTCGCGCCCCGTGACCTTGGCCCGGTAGAGTGCCAGATCGGCATTGCGCAGCAATTCGTCGGCGCCGGTGCCATGCAGGCCGAAGGCGGCAATGCCGATGGAAACGCCGATCCGCGCCGGCCCCTCGGCAAGGTTGTAGGGCTGGCGCACGGCATGCAGCAGGCGCTCGGCCACGGCCATCGCCACCTCGATGCCCGGCACCGCCGGCATCACCAGGGCAAACTCGTCGCCGCCCATGCGCGCCAGCGTATCCGCCCCGCGCACCACGTTGCGCATGCGTTTGGCGACGTGCTGCAGCAATTCATCGCCGGCGCGGTGACCGAGCGTGTCGTTGACGAGCTTGAACCGGTCGAGATCGAGATACAGCACAACCGGCCCATGGCCGTCCGCGGTGACAGCCAGGACCGCATCGTCCAGCCGCTGGGCGAACCGCGCCCGGTTGCAGAGCCCGGTCAGCGCGTCGTGGTTCGCGGCATAATTGACCTGTTCATCGGCCAGGCGGCGCTGGGTCACGTCGGTGAAGGTGCGCACCACGCCGCCGCCGGGCAGCGGCACGCTGCGCACTTCCAGGCACGTGCCGTTCGGCCGCCGCCGCTCGTAAGCGTGCGGCCGCTCCAGGAAGCCGCCGCGCGCCCGCATCGCCTTCATCGCATCGTCGTCCTGGCGGAACTCGCCGGCCTGCCATTGCCAGTTCAGCACGGCGTCGAACGATGGCCTGCCGCGCATCAGCTCCGCCGGCAGGCCAAGCAGCTCGATCGCCCGGTCGTTGCACACCGCCACCTCGTTGCCGGCGGTGACCATCATCAGGCCCTGATCCATGTTGGCAAGCGTGGTCTCGAACATCGCCGATTTTTCGTGGACCGCGGCCCGCGCCGCTTCCAGGCGGTGGAACTGCCGGACGAGGCCGCGCAGAAGCAGCAAAATGCACAGCAATCCGCAGGCGGTGCCGCCGGCCAGCCACGCTGCCTGGCGGCGCCAGTCGGCGAACATGGCCGCGTTGCTGATGCTGACCTCGATGGCGGCGGGAAAATTGGCGAGTGGCTGGCCAACCACCACGCCGGCCGCGCTCACGTGCAAGCCGGGGATGGCGGCACCGGGATCGCGGGCCGTGTCCGCCGGGAAATGGGTGAGCACCACCCCGTCCTGGCGGACCAGCGCCACGCCCATGCCCGGCGGCAGGCCGATGGCTGCATGAAAACCCGAAATATAGTCGAGATCGATCGCCCCCAGCAGCACGCCCAGCAACACGCCCGAGCGGGAGGGGACGCAGCGGACGATATGGAACACCCAGCTGCCGGTTTCACGGTTGCTGACCGGCTCGCTGAGGAATGGCGCGCGCCAGGTGCCGTCGCGCGCGGCCTGGAAATAGGCGCGGTCGGAAACGTTGACCGGCACCGTCGGCCAGGCGCGGGAGGACAGCAGCGCCTGTCCCGCGGCGTCGATCACCAGGATCGCATCGGCCTGCGGCAGCCCGGCGATCCGGGCGTGCAGCGCACGCTGCATCGCCGGGGTTGCCATGATGGAACGGAAATGCGCGGGGTCCTCGCTTGCCACCACCTCGGCCTCGTTCGCCACGTCGGCGAGCACGAGATCGATTGCCTGCAACGTGCGGGATGTCTGCTCGGCCAGCACCACCGCCAGCCGTCGCAGTTCCCGCTCGGCGCCCTGGCGCGCCGAGACATGCAGCCCCATGGCGACGGCGATGGCGGCCAGCATGGCGCCCACGGCCAGTGCGCCCTCCACTGCGGCGAGTATCCGGCCTGACCGCGACAGACCCGAGATGGCAATGGTCATGCTGTCTTCCTGCTCCGCCGCATTGCCGTGCTGCGGCGCTTGCCAGCCGCGGCGGCCGCCAGTTTGGCTTTAGGACGGATTTGTTACCGGCCCATTGCCGGCGCCGGCGGGCTTCGGCGGGTTGCTTTCACGAGCCGCTGTATCGGCAGGGTGTCGCCGATGCGGCCGGTGTTGGACCCGGTCTGCTGCATATGTTTCCTCTTCGTTGGCAAAATTACGTCGTTCGTCCATGCCGGTTCCGGCATCGGGTGATTTCCGCCCGACGGAGGTGCGGTGACCGTGACGCCTTCGCCGCGGCCGCCGGATGCTTTTTCGGGGCCGCCGGTCTGACGTGGCCGCATTCCTGCGGTCTTGCCGGCCGGGAAAGGAAAATCGTCGCAAATACGCGACCGCAAATCGCACAAATCCAGTGTAACATCATGAATCGAGGGCAAAAAGCATAAATTTCGTTGCCCATTAACGAATACGATGCGCCGGCGGCGGCCAATCGGGGCGGAACGAAGGCCAGGGATCTGCCGGGGACGCGGCCATTGCAAGGCTCCCCATCGCCGTGTCCACAGGTGCCGAAAAAAATGAATAGTTCCAACGGCCTCTCGGCCCTTGGCGGGTCCAGAGCGGAGCCCCGGCCGCCCTATGGCCGGTCGCCCTGTATGCCGTGATCCCGTGCGGGGACTCGGCCACCCGACTTGGGCCCGTGCGCCGCCTCATCCGTCAAGGGCGCAAATCCTCCGCGCATGCTGAAATCTTCGTTGAATTCTTGCAGCCCGCCCGGATACCCGGCGAGAGTGACATCAAATTCCCGCGCCCGACCTGCGTTTCGAGTCCATGGCCGCTCCTTCCTCGTGCTCGTCCTGAGGCCGGAGCCCCCGGTCGGCGACTGGCTGGCCGAGCTTGACGCCCAGGTGGCGCGCTCGCCCGCTTTCCTCGAAAGCAAGCCGGTGGTGGTTGACCTTGGCGGCGTGACCGCCGACGATGCCGACCTGCTTGGGTTGGTGCGGACGCTGCAGGGGCGGGGCATACGCATTCTGTCGGTGGAAGGCGCCGATCCGTCCTGGCCCGGCGCCGCCGAATGGGGCCGTGCCATTCCAGGGGGCCGATCGACCGGCATGGTGGAAATTCCCTCCGCCATGGCGCAACCTGCGGTCGTCCTTCCCGCCCCCGAAGCCGAGCCTGCCGGGCTGGTTATCAACGAACCGGTACGATCCGGCCAGTCGGTTATCTATCCGCAGGGCGACGTCACGATTCTCGGTCCGATTGCGTCTGGCGCCGAGGTGTTCGCTGGCGGCTCGGTGCATGTTTACGGCACGCTGCGCGGCCGGGCGGTGGCGGGTTTCCGGGGCAATCCGAAGGCGCGCGTGTTCTGCCGCCGGCTGGAGGCCGAGCTGGTGGCGATCGACGGCGTCTACCTGACCGCCGACGATATGGATGCATCCTTGCGCGGCCGGCCGGTCCAGGCCTGGCTGCAGGGCGACTTGATTGTCATGACGGCCCTGGACTGACAGGGCCAAAGGAGGTGGCGCAGATGGCGAAAATCCTGGTCGTGACATCCGGCAAGGGAGGGGTCGGCAAGACCACTTCCACCGCCGCGCTCGGCGCCGCACTGGCGCAGGGCGGACAGACCGTTGTCGTGGTCGACTTCGACGTGGGCTTGCGCAACCTGGACCTGGTGATGGGCGCCGAACGCCGGGTGGTGTTCGACCTGGTCAACGTGATCCAGGGCGACGCCAAGCTCGCCCAGGCGCTGATCCGCGATAAGCGGGTCGACACGCTGTCGCTGCTGCCGGCCTCGCAGACTCGCGACAAGGACGCGCTGACGCCCGAGGGGGTTGCCCGCGTGGTTGCCGAATTGCGGGAGAAATTCGACTGGGTGATCTGCGACAGTCCCGCCGGGATCGAGCGCGGCGCCACGCTGGCGATGCGGCATGCCGACATGGCGGTGGTGGTGACCAACCCGGAGGTGTCGTCGGTGCGCGACTCCGACCGCATCATCGGCCTGCTCGACTCCAAGACCGAACGCGCCGAGCGCGGCGAGCGGATGGAGAAGCATCTGCTGCTCACCCGCTACGATTCGGCTCGCGCCGCCCGCGGCGAGATGCTGAAGACCGAGGATGTGCTGGAAATCCTGTCCATCCCACTGCTCGGCATCATTCCGGAAAGCCAGGAGGTGCTGCGCGCGTCCAACATCGGCAGCCCGGTGACGCTGAGCAGTCCGGAGAGCGCGCCGGCGCGTGCCTATTTCGACGCCGCCCGCCGGCTGCGCGGCGAGACGGTGCCGGTGAACGTTCCCGAGGATAGGCGCGGCCTGGTGCAACGTCTGTTCAGCCGGAGGGTGGCGTGAAACTGCTCAGTTTCCTTTCCCGCCGAGGCACGGCCCCGATTGCGCGCGAACGGCTGCAAATCGTGCTGGCACATGAGCGCGCACTGAACGGCAACTCCGGCGACCTGGTGCGCATCCTCCAGGAAGAGATCCTGGCGGTGGTGGCCCGGCACGTCAAGATCGAGCGCGACATGGTGCAGATCAAGCTCGATCGTGGTGAGTCCATTTCTACCCTCGAAATCGACATCCAGATGCCCGCCGAGCCCGCCGCGGCGCATTAGAGGCAGCGACCCGCGGGAGCGTTCCTGTCGCTTGCCCCTGCGGGCCTGGGGGTCGCGGCGGGTGAGGTCGCGGCGAGGGGAGAGCAGGCACGCCGCAAGAGTGGACCGGTCCGGCTCGCAACGATGCGCCATCCGGACGGCACCCAGCCTCACGTTGAGGCGGCAGCGTAGCCGTCGCATGTCAAGCGCTGCCGCTGGCATGAAACCACACACCAGCGACCGTTCGGCCCTCGCCCACCGGATCAGTCTGCCCAGCCGGATTGTTCGCGGCGGCTTGGCCGGCGCGGTTCCGCCGTGCCCGTCTGCGGCAATCGCGGCGCCGCCCGATCCTGCGCCATATTGTGCCGCCGGTTGCCCGACAGGCCGCCGGTTCGCCGGCCGGCGTCTCGGCGCGCATCGCCGCCGGCCGGGCTCGGCGGCGACGGATGCGCACATGCAACGCGAGGGGGATGGCGGCGTGCAGGCGCATCGGTGCCGGGCCAATCATGCCGATCGATAAGTGGCATTGACGCCGCCAGTATATCCGTCGACGGGAAATCGAGCTTCCGTGCCGCGTAAGATCAGGCCGGCGCCGGACTGATCGGCGTGCGCAGGATTGGGCAGGACCGGCCGCCACCGGCATCCGGTCGGGTTGCGGTGGCGAATGCGGCGCGTCCCGGCGCCTGGGGTTCGGCCGAGCAGGGATCGCCGCGGGTCGGAGAGGGCGCTTGGCGGATCACCGGGATGCGCAATCGAAAAATTAGTGACAAACCAATTAATGACGCGCGTTTCGCATTTGCTCACTAAAATGTGACGAAGAGTTAAAAAAAGATTAAAATGAGGGAATTAATGCGCATTTTGCGCATTAAAACGTCTTAAAAATCGCACAATTTGCGATCAATTAGAAATTTTGCGTTGCTGACGGTGAGGGGGCCCGCTTAATCATCGCCCCCAAGGACGGCCGTCAATCGAAAAGTTCCCAAACGATTGAAAAGGTCCAAATTTTGATAGGAGATCCGAGGCATGGGAGTGTTGCTCATCGCGTCGCCGGTGATCCTCGCCGGTCCGGGATTCCGCGATCTTGTCGCGTCGCTGTCTTCGCCGGGCGGTCCCATGGCGACCGCCTCGTTCGGGGAAAGCCGTCTTCGAAGCCGGTGGGGCTGCAACATTACCCCAAAAATAGTTGCGAACAGAATTTTCTTCAGACTCCACAATAAAATATCACGACAACAGCAGCAAAAAAAATAATTGTATGAAACCAAAAAACTATACTCCAACATAAAAACTTCAGGCATTCGAATGACCATCGCTATCGCAAGCAATCCATCTGTATCTGCCGCAAATTTTCTATTCTCGACGGGTTCGGTCGACCCGAGCACCGGCTACGCCGGGTATTTCCCAGACAACACGGCGATGCCTGGCCAGCTCAGCCAGGACTGGTTCGTCTATCAATGGGAACGGCAGGAAAATGCCAGCCAACCCGAATACCTGAACCCGGCCGATGCGAATATGGCTTCCGATGGCGACTATGACCCCCTGTACGGGTCGTCAATCTACACCGTAGCATCGGCGGATGATTCCGGTCGGTTCAGCGTCTTCGATGACAACGGGGCGTTCGTTTACGACATGCGGGAATCGGTCGACCCGGCAACCGCCGCGGCGACAGCCGCTTATGGCAGTCCGGACCTGGGACTCCAGACCATGCCCGGCCTGATGGGCGGTGCGGCGATTACCATGGATCACCCGGTCACGCTGTCGCTCGACGCAAGGATTCGCGAGGCCGATGTCGCCTATGCCCCGGGCACGACCGACCAGGCTTTCGCCGCGACCAATCCGCTGGGCACGGCCGGGATCGGTATCGTCGTAACCTTCGCCTCAGCAAATCTTCACGTCACCCTGTTTCTGCAGGCTGAACTGGCGGATTCCAGGTTCAATACGACACCGATCGCCTATCAGAACACCAGCTTTGACGGCTATACGACGACAGTCATCTACAATGATGTGAATGCCAGCAATGCAGAACTGCCCTACGTCACCGGCGATACGCCGGAGCAAATAAAGTGGAATATTAATGCGATGCTACAAGATGCCATCCAGAATGTCCCGAGCCTGGCAGCCAATGCGCCAGAGTTGGACAATTTTTCTGCCTGGCACTTCAACAGCGCGTATATCGGATTGGAGATGGGAGGCATCAATGCGCCGACAGTTGAGGGCAGCGCCACTCTGGATATGCAGCTGTCGAACCTGAACCTTGAGTATGATCCGGCCACCACCTACAACGCATCAACCGCGCCGGCCGGGGGCAATGCGCTGATATCGGCTTCCTATGGCGACGCCCCGCAAGTTCAGTTTACCGACAATACGAGCGGGCTGTCGGGAACGACATACGCGGCCCAATATACGGGACCGGTTGCCGGCATCACGTCCGAGTATATCTATCAAGGCACCGATTCCATGGCGTTTATTGCGCCGGAATTGTCCTATATCGTTGGCGGATCAGGGAATGATCACATTACGGCCACTTCGGGGAATAACATTCTCGATGGAGGAAGTGGCACGAACTGGCTGACCGGCGGCAGCGGGAACGACACTTTTTTCATGTCCGAACTGTCGGGGCAGTCGACCTGGGATTGCATCAATAATTTCCACAGCGGCGACATGGCGACGATCTGGGGGGCGCTCAGCAATGTGAAATGGGAGAACAATCAGGGCGCATCCGGATTCGATGGACTGACCTTAATGGCAACGGGGTCCAAGGGACAGTCGCTGGACATGACGTTCACAGGAATGACGACTGCCGATCTCTCGCATCTTGCGATTTCGACCGGGAGCGTCGGTGGCACTCCTGACATGCTGATTGCCAATGTCTAGGCCGCCACCGGCGCCAAACACACCAGTCAGCATTCCGCCGACAGCAAGCTAAAGTACCCAGGCTCGCAGGGCGGTGACAAGAGCGATCCAGAAGATGACGGCGGGAGGAATGGCGTAGGCGAGGCCGCGGCTCAAGGATGGCTTGGGTTCGGTCGCGGCGTCAAAAACACTGTCCCGTGCTCCCACGGCGCCGGTAAGAGCTAAACTCCCGGTCCCAGGGTACTCCAAACCCACCTTCGACATCACGACGATCTCCGAGCGATGAACGACTCAATGCATGCGGCAGAACGTAGTCGCCAACGTGGATTTCACATCTTATTGAGTTTATGATACGCAGAAATTACCTGGATGGCAATCCAGAAATCGCGCTGGCCGACCCGACGGGCATGCACGTATCGGTTGAAACGCGACCGGTCCGGCCGGCGGGTTTTCGTCCGCTTGCCGTGCCGCTGGCAGGCAGGCACAGTCATTAAATGACTGACGGACATCACAACCCGCAGGCAATCACATGTCTCGCCGCGGCCAAGCAAGCCTTTACCAGGCCGGAAATTGCCGGATTGAAAGCGCGCAACTCCAAACGGCCCGGCGCGGCGAACAACCGCTCCGGGCCGCCGTGGATCAGACGTGAAAACTCTCGCCGCAGCCGCAGCGGCCCTTTTCGTTCGGATTGGTGAAAGTGAAGCCGGCGGAGAGCGACTTCACCTCATAGTCCATGACCGTGCCGATCAGGAACAGCGTGGCCCTGCGGTCGACCAGCACAGTGACGCCCTTATCGGTCACCACCTCATCACCGGGACCGGCTTCGGGCACGAAATCCATGACATAGGACATCCCCGAGCACCCCTTGGTGGACACGGTGATGCGCAGCTTCATGCCCTCGCGGCCTTTGGCGTACAGGGCACGCAGACGGTCGGCGGCCGCGTCGGTGAGCGACATCAGCGGCGGCAGGGGACGGCGGGCGGGCGGCGGCGCAGTGGTGCTGATGGACATTTGCCGTATCTCGGTTCGCGTCAGAACATGTTCAACGCCAGGCGGGCGTCCTCGGTCATGCGGCCGGGATGCCAGGGCGGGTCCCAGACCACCTCCACGTCGCAATACGTCACGCCATCGATGGCCATGATGGCCTCGCGGATCTGCACCGGCAGTTCCTGCGCGCTCGGACAGCCGGGGGCGGTCAGCGTCATTTCCACCTTCACCTGCCCGCCGTCGGTGATTTCGATCGCGTAGATCAGGCCGAGCTCGTAGACGCTCACCGGGATCTCGGGATCGTAGACGGTCTGGCAGGCGGCGATCACCGCGTCCTCGGTTGGCTTTGGATGGGTGACACCGGCGGGCGTCCAGCTGCCCACTGCGGCCTGCGTCGGAACATTCGCGTTCAACTCATTCACTGGTTGCCTGCCCTTCTCCGTCGAGCGCCGCCATCAATGCATGCCATGGCAGAGTCGCGCATTTCACGCGGCTCGGGTACGCGTGCACGCCGGCCAGCGGCCGCAGCAATTCCATCGTCGTATCGCCCTCGGGACACGCGCCGGTGCGCGCCAGGGTGCGGAACCGCGAGAAGATCTCCCGGGTCGCCTGCTGTGTCCGGCCGGTCACCGCTTCGGCCATCAGATCGGCCGAGGCGATGCTGATGGCGCAGCCGCGGGCATCGAAACGCGCATCCGCGATCCGCCCATCCGGCGCGTACGACAAAAACACCTCGACGCGATCGCCGCACATCGGGTTATCGCCCTTGGCGGCGGCGTCGTAGCGCACCGGCCTGCCGGCATGGCCGGGATGGCGTCCATGCCGGAGGATCACTTCCTGGTACAGATCGCCGAGGTCGGACGAACTCATCCGAAAAACTCCCGCACCCGTATCAGCGCATCGGCCAAAGCGTCGATTTCGGCGGGCAGCGTATAGACCGCGAAGCTGGCGCGCGCCGTGCTGTCGATGCCCAGGCGGCGCATCAGCGGTTCGGCGCAGTGATGGCCGGCGCGCACGGCAATGCCGCTGCGATCGAGCAGGGTGGCCACGTCGTGAGCGTGCGCGCGGTCGACGGTGAAACTCACCACCCCGCCGCGGTCCTGGGCGCGGCCGATGATGGTGAGCCCGTCGATGGTGGACAGCCGGGCAATCGCGTGCTCGGTGAGCACCTGCTCATGCGCGGCGATGGCGTCGTAGCCGATCGCCTCCACCCAGCGGATGGCAGCCCCGAGGGCGATGCCTTCCAGGATGGCCGGCGTGCCGGCCTCGAATTTATGCGGCACCGCGGCCCAGGTGCTGCGTTCGTCGGTGACCGAGGAAATCATGTCGCCGCCGCCGAGGAAGGGCGGCATCCGCTCCAGCAGTTCGCGGCGCGCCCACAGCAC
Source organism: uncultured Alphaproteobacteria bacterium (assembly GCA_963714255.1). Lineage (GTDB taxonomy): Bacteria > Pseudomonadota > Alphaproteobacteria > Acetobacterales > Acetobacteraceae > Rhodovastum. The sequence continues at coordinate 296,525 of CAVQNU010000027.1, read as the reverse complement.
GCCGATGCCGGTCGGGCCATAGAGTTTGTGGCCGGTGAACACATAGAAATCGCAATCCAGCGCGCGGACGTTGACGCGACGATGCACGATGGCCTGGCTGCCGTCGAACAACACTTTCGCACCATGCGCATGCGCAATCTGCACGATGCGTTCGGCCGGCGTGTAGGTGCCGAGCACGTTGGACATGTGGGTGATCGACACCAGCCCGACCTTGCCGTCCGCCAGCAGACGCTCGAACGCCGCCATGTCGAGTTCGCCGGCGTCCGTGATCGGGGCGATGCGCAGCTCGATGCCGCGGGCGTCGCGCAGCATGTGCCAGGGCACGATGTTGGAATGGTGCTCCATGGCCGAGATCAGCACCGCCTGGCCCGGCTGCAGAACACCACGGCCATAGCTGTGGGCGACCAGGTTGATCGCTTCGGTGCTGTTGCGTACGAACACAATCTCGGCGCGGTCGCCCGCGTTCAGCAGCCTTGCGGCGTCGTCGCGGGTGGCCTCGTAGGCCTCGGTGGTGCGCTCGCTCATCCAGTGCAGGCCGCGATGGATGTTGGCGTATTGCGTTTCCATGGCGTTCACCATGGCGTCGATGACGGCCCGCGGCTTCTGCGCGCTCGCCGCACTGTCGAGAAACACCAGGGGCTTGCCGCGCACGGTCTGCGACAGGATGGGAAAATCCTGGCGGATGCGCGCGACATCCAGCACGGCTGGGGCGAGATCGTTCACGCGGCTTGTCCTTCCCACCAGCTGGCGATCATGCCCTCCATCGCCGCCCGCGCGGGCGCGTGGGTGATCGGGTCGAGCGCTTCGTCGAGGAACGCGCGCACCAGGATGCTGCGGGCCTCGGCTTCGGGCACGCCGCGGCTGCGCAAATAGAACAACTGGTCGGGATCGAGCTCGCCCACCGTGGCGCCATGGCTGCACTTCACGTCATCGGCGTAGATTTCCAGCTGCGGCTTGCTGTCGATCTCGGCCTCGGCGCTGAGCAGCAGCGCCTGGTTCATCTGGTAGCCGTCGGTTTTCTGGGCGATGCGGGACACTTCGATCTTGCCCTGGAACACGCCGCGTGACCGCCCGGTCAGCACGTTCTTCACCGTCTGACGGCTCGTCGTGCCCGGCGCATCATGCGTCACCACGGTGGTGAAATCGGCGTGCTGGCTGCCGCCGAGCAGTTGCGCCGCATTCAGATGCGCGGTGGATTTCTCGCCGGCCAGCCGCGCATGCACTTCCATGCGGGCGAGCCGCGCGCCGAGGGTCAGCAGAAAACTGTCATAGGTGCCGCGCGCACCGACCTCGGCATAGAGCGTGGACAGATGGAAAGCGTCCGGTGCTTCGATTTGGATACGCAAATGGGTCAGGTGCGCGTCATCGGCGACGGCGAGCGAAAACACCGGGTTGTTGAGATAGGCGCCGGTGCCGAGATTTGCCTCCACCAGGGTCAGCCGCGCCCCGCGGCCGAGCCGAATGGCGTGGCGCGGATGAAACGCGCCGCCGCTGGCCAGGCTGACCAGCAGCAGCGTGCCGGCATCAGTTCCATCGGCGACCTCAATATCGGCGCCGTCCTCGGCGAGCATGCTGTTCAGGGCGACGAGTTTTTCCACCGCCGGGCGAGCCAGCGTGCCCCAGCAAGGTGCGCCGGTGCGCACGCTGATGCCGGCGGGGAGCACCGAAAGATCGGCGCGGAACCTGCCATGCGCGAACACCAGGCGCGGCGCGGCGATGGCCGGCAGATGCGCCAGCAGGTCCGCCGGGTCGGTTTGCGGCGCATCGAACACCGCATCGGCGAGCGGGCGCAGGGTGGTGTAGTGCCAGGCTTCCTCGCGCGGGCTGGGCAGCCCGGCAGTGCGGAACAACTCCGCCGCCTCGGCGCGGGCGCCGGCGCGATCATCGCCCGCCTCATAGCGGGCGAGGAACGCGCCCGCCACAACCTCCAGCGGTGCCGGCGGTTTGTTACGCGTGCTCACGCGGCCTCCGCGATCACCGAGGCGTAGCCGGATGCCTCCAGCGCCAGCGCCAGTTCCGGCCCGCCGGAGCGGATGATGCGGCCGTTGAACAGCACATGCACGCGGTCGGGCACGATGTAATCCAGCAAGCGCTGGTAATGGGTGATGACGAGGGCGGAGAAATCCGGCGCGCGCAAAGCGTTGACGCCCTCGGCCACGATCTTGAGCGCGTCGATGTCGAGCCCGCTGTCGGTCTCGTCCAGGATGGCGAGCTTCGGCCGCAGGATGCCCATCTGCAGCACCTCGTTGCGCTTCTTCTCGCCGCCGGAAAACCCGACATTGACATTGCGCTTGAGCATGTCGTCGGCCATCGACAGTCGCTTGATCGCCGCCCGGGCGAGCTTGAGGAACTGCACGGCGTCGAGTTCCGCCTCACCGCGGGCGCGGCGGATGGCGTTCAGCGCGGTGCGCAGGAAATTGGCGTTGTTCACGCCCGGCAGTTCCACCGGGTACTGGAACGCCAGGAACACCCCGGCGGCGGCGCGCTGCTCGGGTTCCAGCGCCAGCAGGTCGATGCCGTCGAAGGTCGCGCTGCCGCCGGTGATTTCGTAGCCTTCCCGACCCGACAAAACGTAGGAAAGCGTCGATTTGCCGGAGCCGTTCGGCCCCATGATGGCGTGCACCTCGCCGTCCGGCACCACCAGGTCGATCCCCTTGAGGATTTCCTTGTCCTCGACCCGCGCGGTCAGACCCTTGATCACGAGCATGAATACGGTCCCTTTAGCCCACCGAGCCTTCGAGGCTGAGGGCAAGCAATTTCTGTGCCTCGACTGCGAACTCCATGGGAAGCTCCTTCAGCACGTCCTTACAGAAGCCATTGACGATGAGGCTCACGGCGTCTTCTTCCGACAGCCCGCGCTGGCGACAATAGAAAAGCTGGTCGTCGGCGATCTTGGACGTTGTTGCTTCATGCTCCAGCTTGGCGGTTCGGTTGCGGCTTTCGATATATGGCACGGTGTGCGCGCCGCACTGATCGCCGATCAGCAGGCTGTCGCACTGGGTGTGATTCCGCGCCCCGTGGGCGCGCGGCATCACGCGCACCAGGCCGCGATAGGTGTTGTCGGACCGCCCGGCGCTGATGCCCTTGGAGACGATGGTGCTGCGCGTGTTGCGGCCGATATGGATCATTTTCGTGCCGGTATCGGCCTGCTGGCGGTTTGTGGTTACCGCCACCGAGTAGAACTCGCCCACGCTGTCATCGCCCTGCAGCACGCAGCTCGGATATTTCCAGGTGATCGCCGAGCCGGTTTCCACCTGCGTCCAGGATATTTTGCTACGCGCGCCGCGGCAGATGCCGCGCTTGGTGACGAAATTATAGATGCCGCCGCGCCCTTCGGCATCGCCCGGGTACCAGTTCTGCACCGTGCTGTATTTGATGGTGGCATCGTCCATCGCCACCAGCTCGACCACGGCGGCGTGCAACTGGTTCTCGTCGCGCTGCGGCGCGGTGCAGCCTTCGAGGTACGATACATGGCTGCCTGCCTCGGCGATAATCAGCGTGCGCTCGAACTGGCCGGAGTTGCGGGCATTGATGCGGAAATAGGTGGACAGCTCCATCGGGCAGCGCACGCCCTTGGGGATGAACACGAAGCTGCCGTCGGTGAACACGGCCGAGTTCAGGGCGGCGAAGTAATTGTCATTGGTCGGCACCACGGTGCCGAGATATTGGCGCACCAGCTCGGGATGGTCGCGCACCGCCTCGCTGATCGGACAGAAAATCACGCCCACTTTGGCCAGCGATTCCCGGAACGTGGTGGCCACCGAGACACTGTCGAACACGGCGTCCACCGCGACCTGCGGGCGCTCGTTTTCGGCGTCCTCCGCCCCTTCGACGCCGGCCAGGATGGCACGTTCCTTCAGCGGTATGCCGAGCTTTTCGTACGTCGCCAGCAGTTCAGGATCGACCTCGTTGAGGCTCTTCGGACCGGTCTTTTTCTTCGGTGCGGCGTAGTAATGAATATCCTGGTAGTCGATCGGCGCATGATGGACCTTGGCCCAATGCGGCTCGGTCATGGTCTGCCAGGCGACGAATGCCTTAAGCCGCCATTCCAGCAGCCAGTCGGGCTCGTTCTTGCGCGCGGAAATCAGCCGGATCGTGTCCTCGGTCAGCCCCTTGGGGGCGATGTCCATCTCGATGTCGGTCGAGAAGCCCCATTTGTAACCGGATTGGGTGACGGACTGGACGGTGTCGAGGGTTTCTGCGACTGCTGCCAATTTGAAAACTCCTCTATTCGGCCAAGGGTATTTGCGGATGCGCCGGAAGCGCGGGCTCGAACCGGAACGCCGCCGGGATGGAGGCGTCGCGCATGTCGGCCAGGGTGATCCGCCCCAGCGCCTCCCGGATAGCGTCGTTCACCAAGTCCCAGCGCCCCTTGACCGCGCACAACCTTTTCACCTCGCAGGGCGAGGCGGCACCGTCGACGCAGGCGGTCAGGGCAATCGGGCCGTCGATGGCGGTGATCACGTCGGCAATGGCGATATGATCAAGCGATCGCAGCAACCGGTAGCCGCCACGGGCGCCACGGTGGGAAACCACCAGATGCGCCGTGCTGAGCGCCTTCAGTACCTTGGCCACCGTCGGTTCTGGCACGCCGGTGGCGGCCGCGATACAGGGGGAGGTCTGCACGCCATCACAGGAATCCGGCGGGGTGGAGAGGCGGAGCAGCACCACCACGGCGTAATCGGTCAGCTTCGAAAGCCTGAGCATGGCGGCTGCCACCTTAAGCGGACCGCTTTGGTCCTGATTGCCTTGAAATGGCGCATCCTTGCCTCGCCGTCAAGGCTGCTCACGCGCGCGCGAGCCGGATTCCGATGGCTGCAGGCCGCCGACCGACATCCACCGCTACCGCCGCCAGCGCCGCACGATCAGGCGGAGGAGAATCAGCCCGATGGCGCCGACCGGCAGCCACGGCAAGACAAAGATGGAAAAGCGGATGGCGTTTCCGGCACTTTCGCCCAGCACTTCGCCGGCCTGACGCCACGCCAGGCTGACCGGGCCGACAAAGCCGCCGAGGCTCGCCCTGGACCGAAAGTCGACGGCAACACTTTCCGTGGCGACGCGTTCGTCGAGCCTTTTCTTCTGCGCCGCGATCGATTCAAGCTCGCTCTGCACGGTGGATAATTCACTTTCGATTTTGATCAGGTCCTCGACTTTCGCGTCCGCACGGCTCGTGAGCGCACGCAGCCGGTCGCGATAGTCCGTTAGTTGCGCCTGGCGTTGTTCGAGATCGGCGATCGCCCGAGTCAGATCATCCGCCGTCGTGACCTGCGAGCGCAGGATGGCGTCGCCCGGCTTCTCATCCGGCAGCGGGACAAGAAGGCTTTGTTCAAACGGCGCCACCGAATTGTGTGGCAGCCGCACGGTCAACGAAGCACCTGGAAGAATATTCGCTGCCGAATCACCCATATTGAGCGAGGCGTTTAGAACAATACACCCGATTTGCGCATTGCTGATGCATAGATCTCTGGCACGCATGAAACGCGGCGCGATGCTTGATGACGGCATTTCCAGCGCGACGTCGTGGCTATAGGCGAGCTTGACACTATTTTTCTCGCTTGCACTGGAGTCGGCGAGCGCCGGCTGGCCAGGCGGCGGTGCGGGTTCAACGCCGCCCGTCGTTCTTGACGGAGTTTGATCGCACCCGCCAAGCACCAGCAGAAGCGCCAGGACCGCCCCGCACCATCGTGCGCAGCCAGCATGCTCCGGACTGACCGGCGGACGGCAAAAATCGGGCATGGCGGCTCCGGATGCTTGCGCAGACGGTTTAGCGTAACGCAGGATCGGGCGGGGCGCGATCGGCAATGGGGTGAATGAAGGAAGGCCAGGGCTCCGCCCTGGACCCGCCAAGGGCCGAAAGGCCCTTGGAACCCATTCTTTTGTAGACGGTTGTTATACAAGGGAGTGCAGGCGGTGAACCGGTTCACCGCCTGCACTCCCCTGTATAACAACTGTTTAAGGTCGCGGGGCTGGGGCTCGCTTATGCCGGGCCGCGATTTCCACGATCTCACGACGATAGCCTACGGCATTCTGGCCCGCGTCGGCCCCGCAGCGGCCATCCGCACACTGCAACTGGTCGACACCCGTGATAGCGGTCCACGCCCCGCGACCGGTGTCATCGATACCAACCTGTTGCCGGCTGCCGAAGCAGGGCCGCAGGCTTCGTCATTGCCGCAGCACAGCAAAATGTGCGACTCCCGTCGCGCCCTCGGGTGGGCCGCCGAGGAGATGGCCGAGTGGGTTCAGCACCGGGATATGGTCGCAGACGATCTTCAGGATCGACAGCAACGGAACTGAAAGCAAGGCGCCCGTCACGCCCCACATCCAGTCGCAGAAGAACAACGACACAATCACCAGCACCGGGTTGAGCGTGAAACGCCGCGCCAGCAGCAGCGGTGTGACCACCTGACCCTCGGCAACGTGGATGGCGAGATAGATTGCCGGCGGAAGCATCGCTGCCCAAATGCCGTCCCTGACAAAAAGGCCGACGAAGAAAAACAGCACGACCCCGCTCATCGGCCCGACGATAGGGATGTAATTCAACAGGAAAGCCACCGTTCCCCACAGCAGCGGATCCGGCATTCCCTGGGCCCACATCTGCAGCCCATTGGCGATACCAACCAACAGGTTCATGGAGGTGATGGTGAACAGATAGGCCGAGACATTGTTCTCGATCTCGACGGCGACCGCCAGCACACGGCGCTTGTCGGCAAAGCCGGGAACGATTGCCACCAGGCGGCGCAGCAGGGAGCCCCCGCCCGCGAGCAGAAAGAACAGCACCACCGCCACCATGACGAACTGCCCGAGCGCCACCTGCGTGCCCTGCAGCACTGACAACCCGAGGCCGCCCAGGTCGCTGCTTGTTTGCACCGTGACCCGCTGCACCCCTTTCTCGGGCGGCTGCGCGCCCTGGTCCAACGCATGGTTCATCTGATCGAACCCTTTGCGCAGGAACGCCATGGGCTTGCGCAGCGCGCCAAGTTGCTCCTGCAGTTTCGAAATGCCCTCCGGCGCCCGGGCGATCCACTGCGACGCCGGCACCGAAATGGCCACGCCGACGCCGCCAAGCGCGGCGAACAGAACGATGATCAGGAGCAATGCTGCAGCGATGCTGGGCAGGCGCAGGCGGGTCAGCAAGCGTTTGGCAGGGGCGAGCAACAGATTGAGAACGAGCGCCAGCACCAGCGGTATGACGATGGCGGCGGCGGCGGTGAGCGCGGCCAGCACCGCCAGCACCGTGAGGATCACCAGGCAGATCTTGATCGTGTCGGGCGGCCCACGCGACACGTCGGGCTGCGCGTTGCGGATGCCGGCGGCTTCGCCCTCGTCGCCACGATGCGGCGTGTCCGTGGCAACGGTGCTACCCGCGGGCAACGGCATCAGCGGAACTCCGGTCTGCAGGCAGCGGGCTGGCGCAAGGTCGCCGGGCAGCAGGTCGCGCGCCCGTACCATGAGCGCGCGTGGCCGATCGCCATGTCGGCGCGGTGCGACCGCCGATCCGCCCGGTGTTGCCGGTCGCCGGAGCGGAACAACGTCGGTACGAGCGCCCGTCGCGGCGCAAAGGCTGGTCCGGCAGGTCGCGCTGGCGGCATGCGTGCTGCGGCCGCTGTCCATCCTGCGGTGATGCCTGGGGACCAGCCGGGATCGGCCGTGACGGGCCGCGGGTTCAGAACTACGGGCTGCCATGTCGCTTGATGCCCCCGGCGACCGGGTCCACCTGGAAGACCGACTGTGCTAACACAGGAATATTCACATCGAACGGATGCACGACCGTCGCCGCACGCCGCTCCGCTGCCGCTCCGGCCGCATCGCCGCGGACGGCGAGCAGTTGCGCCAGATAGATATGCGGCTGCTCATCGCCCGGCAGGGTCGCGATTGCCGCACGGAACAGTTTTTCCGCGCCGGCCGGATCACCGCCGGACCATGCCACCAAGCCTTTGAGCAGGGTGATGCTGGCGCCGACATCCGGCAGGGCAATGCTGTCGGCCAAATTCTCCCCGGCCTGGACGAATGCCTTCGCCTCGTCTGGCCGCTTCTCCGCCACGGCAAGGAAGGCGCGATTGAGGGCCACCACAGCGCGCGCTTGCGCCAGCACGCCGGGAATCGGGTCGACCTGCGCCAGGTCGTTCTCGGCCGCCGGGATCTCATCATCCAGCAGCGACAGCATCGCCAGCAGATTATACAACATCGCACGCTCCGAGGCCCGGGCTGGCTCCCATGGGCGGGCCAGGTAGGTCGTCGCCGTCTCCCTGGCGGCGCGCAGCGCCTGGCGATCATTGTTCATCCCTCGGATGTAGTCGGCTTGCGCCACCCGATAGGGCGAGACCCGCGCCATCGTTGCGTCGGCGCCGCGCCGCACCAGTGCCGCTGCGTCGCCATCGGTCTGCACCACCTGCATCTGCTCCTGCGTCTGGCCGGGCTGTGCCACCACGATCAGCATGCGCAGCGAATCGGCGGGACCCGACAGCACGGCGGCGTTGACCAACAGACGGTCCAAGCCGAACTGGTCCTGCAGCGCACCGACCAGGGATTCCAACCGGAGCGGCGCGGCGAGCGCGCTCACCACCGTCGGATTCGAACTCACGCGCAGCGTCGGCGTGGGAATGATCGATTCGCCGCGCACGATTTGCGCCGCTTCAGCGATAAACACCTGATCGGCAGTGTCGGTGTCGAACCCACTCTCGACGAGTTTCGGTGTGACGTTGATGTGCAGGCTCAACGTGTCGCCATACAGCGCAGCCCCACCGGCAACGAAACTCACCGCCATCCCGGCGAGCAGGACGACGGTCATGATTTCGAACGGAAACATGCGGTGGATCCCTGAACGCCGTCCGACCGTTCCGCGGTCGTTCGAACCACCACCGGGCCCGGGCAGCAACGGTTGCTACACGATGGCCAGACCGGCATTGGTCCACAGTACGTTCGCCATGAACGTGCAGATGACGCGGGCGAACAGCGACGGCCCGAGATAGTTGAGGACGGCGACGCAGCGTGCGTAACGGGTGAGGAACTGCAGCCCGGCCGATAACCCGGCGACGAGCGTGCCATATAGCAGGACCGGGCTCAGGATCAGCAGCCACAGCGCCGCCCCCACCGCACCGAGATCGGCCCCCGGATTGATGTGCTTGCCGAGCACGAGACGCAACACAACGCTGCCGCCGAGCGCACGCTGTGAGTGCCGCCGCAGAGTGCCGGTGATGCCGAAGCCGGCGAGGCAGCAGCGGAATTCCCGGATCGTCGGCATCAACGGGTCGCTGAGACCCAGCATTCAGGCCGGGTCTCATCGCCTGGAAATGCTGTGGGCGATCGGGCTGCTTCGCCCCATCGCCCAAGGCCGCACCGGTCAGCCTCTGCGCATATGCCGCGCCGGGCTGCAACGCCCTGCCTCAGCTCGACAAGGCAAGGTCGATGAGCGCAATGGTTCGCGTGGCGTCACCGTTACCCAGGGCCTGACGCGCCTCGCCGATACGGGCGATGAACCGGCTGTGACTCGGCTCGTCGGCATGATCGGCTTGCACCGAGCGATCGAGCGCCCGTGTCTCCGCCATTTCCAGCGATTGCTGCGCCTCGCCGGTGCGGCCGGCAACAAGCGCGGCACGCGCGGCTTGCAGGTACTCATGCGCCGTCGCATTCGCGCCGGCTGAAGACGGCGGCAGGGTCGGTGCGATGAGGGATCGCGTGTCGCTGGGTTCGATGTTGCTCGCGTTGTTCGACAGCGGTAACGAGGTGCCGATGCCCGGCTCATGGCCGGGGCGTGCGCCGGTCGCGGGGTCGAGGCTGGATGTCTGGGCTAGTGCCGCCATCGCGGTCATGCCGAGCAGAGCGACGGTCGGCAACATGAGTGAGCGCATGTGGATGAAATCCTTCGGTGTGGATGTGACGCGTGGGCCGCGTTCGTGCGTGGGCGTGGCAGGGAGCCGGCTTGCCGGCCGGTTCCTTGCCGCCACGTTTGTCAGTAGATCGGGACGCCGAAATTCAGCGATAACCCGGGCTGCTGGTAGTAGCCCTGCGGGGCATAGACGATCGGCGGCGCGCCATAGTAGCCCTCGTGGCCGCCGCGATAGCCACCGTGGTGCTCGTTGCCGCCGCGATGCTGCTCGCGGCCGTGATCCCGGTCCGCGACCAGTTGGAACGCAGGGCCTCGCCATGCATCGCCGCCCATGCCGTTCGGGTGGCTGCTGGCAACGGCCGGCGCGGCGAGCACGCCGGTCAGGGCCGCAGCGGCCACTCCCTTGAAAAAGACAAGACGGAACCTGTGCGCAGGGGATCGGTTTCTGATCTGGATTTTCATCCGCTCCCTCCTGGAGCAATATCGACCGGACTCGCGACAGCCGGCAGATAAAGTTGCTGGTTACAACAAGACGCGAGAGCAGCCCGACCGCGGACGGTCAGGGTGAAAGCACGCTAGCCGTGCCGGCCTTGCTCGCCGTGCCGTGCCTGTTCGCCACGATTGGAGTTGGTGCGGAACACCTCGTCCGCCCGGTGCTTCTGGGCTTCCGACATCTTGTCGTACACCGCCTGGAACGCGGGCACGAGTTTCAGCACCTCGCGCGAATGTTCCGTCGTCAGCTGCGCGTAGGATTCGATGTTCTCAACGGCGGTCAGACCGGGCAGCGCCTTCTGGCGTTGCTGGAAGGTCTCATCGATGGTCCGCGCGTTGTCACGCATCACCTGGGCGAATTGCTCCCATTCCGGCTGTTGTGCCGGGGTAATCTCCAGCCTGGCCTGCAGATCGGCGATCCGCCGCTCGATGCTTCCCTCCGCAGAGTGGCCGGCGGCCGGCCGGCCCTGGCTCGCTGCCTGCCCGCCGGTCGAGGCCGGATGGACGACAGTCGGATCACTGGATCCCGCCGCCGCGCCGGCGGGAAAGCTGCCGAGCGCGAGGAGCGGCAGACCGATGATGGCCGTGGTTGCGAAGATGGTTTGCCGAAACGATGTGCGCATGGTGATACCGTGGGTTACTGGTTGCGTATGCATGGGTGAACTCAGATCCGGCCGACGAGCATCAGCACCACCAGGATCACCAACACCAGGCCCAGGCCGCCGCTTGGACCGTAGCCCCAGCTGGAGCTGTATCCCCAATGCGGGAGGGCACCGACGAGCAGAAGGATCAGCAAAATCAAAAGAATTAAGCCCATTGTCTGAACTCCCTATTTTTTGAGTGTGTCTTTGGCCATTCCGGCATCGATCTGCCGCGTGCCCTCGGCCTGTTCGGCGCGGCCTTCGTCTTGCAGGCGGGCGTCGCCGACAAGCTTGCCGACGGCTTCCATCACGCTGCCGGCCACCTGCTTGTCGGCGCCGATTATTCTGTCTTTATCCATGTCATTTCCTCCGTTCTTTCGTTGCGGGCCGAACACCCGCCTGCTCCGGGTGGAGGAGGGTGGGAACCGGCTGGCCAGAGAACACTCCGGCGGCTACGGCGTGTTATGATCAGCGCTGTGGGTAATCGCGTGCCCGGTGGCAGAGATGTCCTCGCCCGCGCCGGCAGTGGTGTGGCAGGCGCCCAGCAATGGCGCTGCGCCGATCAGGACGAGGAGGGTGAGGGCGATGGAGAAACTCTTGCGCATGGTATTGGTACTTTCATGTGGGTCTGACCTTGCGGGTCGGGATGGACCGCCGGCATCCGGCGCTGGCATCAGCGCGCCGCCGATGTTGGTCTTCTGTCCATTGATGATCTCCGGTATACGAGATAACCGGATCGCCGGCTGATGTCCTGGGGCGAAAATTCGATTGCCGATACTTTCGGTTTCAGGACATCAGCCCATTGACAAAAACGTTAATCGAAAACGGAACGCGTCGCCAGGATCGGAAAATACTCAGATCGTCCGATGCGGCTACTTGCCAGGGGCGTTAGCCCGATTTGTAAAAACGTAACCGCAACGGCCGCGCAAGGCATGGGCCTTGAGGCGGCTTCGGGACATGCCGAGGGCGGCCGCCAGGATCAGGACCATGGCAGGCCCGCACATGGGAACAAGGCGCAGGCCAACCTGCAGGCAACCGGCCGAACGCATCATGCCCCCGTGCCCGTTGCGGACACAGGGGGATGATGCGTCTTCCAATGGCCAGAGCATCATCCGGCCGGATCGGCTCGCCTCGTCCGGCAAAAATGCTCCAGACGTTGCGCTAGACGGTGCTGTCCTGCCGGTGACGAAGCCACCAGGCCAGTGCGCCGATGGCCACCACCACCACTGTGCCGGCGACCAGAATCATGATCGACTGGTCGAGCCACCCGATGGCCGGCACGGCAAGGAACAGCAGTGCCCCCAGGGCGCAAATCCGCCAGACCCGTGCCTGCAATCCCGCCATGACGGTGCCCAGCGCCAGCAGCGTCATCATCGCGAGCGCACTCGCGTTGGTATTCAGGACTCCCTGCACGCCGATATTGTACAACACATAGACGGCGATCAGCAGGGAGCACCAATTGACCGCCTGCGTGTAGACCAGTTCGCGGTGGCCGGCAGCCGTGTCGAAATGGCGCCACCCCGCGATGATGCAGATCACGCCGTAGATCGGCGTGATGAGCAGCCAATAGTCCACCCGCAGGCGAAGGGCGACGCCGACAACCGCCAGCAGCAGCATGATGATATAGGGCGAGTCCTCCAGCAGCCATCCCTTGAAGGCGGACCGCCAGGCCCGCGGTTCGTCGAGATTGGTGGCCAGGTCGTGCTTACCCTCATCGTGGAGTTCTTCTCCGGCCACGATGCTTTGCGTACAACTCATGATGTTCATGTTCATGCCTTTTCGCGCGTTGCCGCAGGTGCGCCCGCCCGACAGAACCAGGCCGTCGGTGCCCGGCACCGCGACGTGTGTCTGTCAGCCACAGCTTGGGCGGGCGACCGCATCAGCAGTCATTCGGAAACGCCGTGGGGAGGAACGGGCCAGTCCGTTTCCCCACGGACGTTATGACGAAGCCAGGCGGCTTGTTGTCAGGCCGGGGGCTTGGTCCCGGACGTTCGGGACGGCCTTGGCGTGCTGGCGGTCGCCGTATTTCGGCAGATACTTGTAGCTCCGGTCGAACGGCCAATACGCCAGCCGCCATGCGAGGGCCGCCGCGCCGACGAGAACAATCAATGCAAGCATGTCACAACTCCTTGTGGTTCAGAGATTGCCGCAAACGCCCGTCGATTCCTGCCATCGCGCCCTGATCGCGTGGCCGGGGAGAACGCGGGCAGGCCCTTGTTCTCCGCAATCGCTCAGGCTGCCGTACTACAACACCGCAAGCGCCTTCGGCATTTCCTTGGTGCCGCAGCGAAGCACCAGCGTCTTGCTGGGCACCTCGGGAATGCTGTAGGGCAGCACGGCGCGTTTCGTGTCCGAGCCCAGGAAACCCCCGATCGACAGCTCCGCGACGGACACGCGCGCATCTGGCGTGACGATCAGATCGTCGAGCGTTCTCACGGCGTCATCGGCGGCGTTGACGATCGGGCTGCCCACGGATCCTCGGCCGACTCTGGCCGAGGGCTTCGCGCGAGGACCTAAGACTTCAGCGAATCCTTGACGCCGCCGATGGCGTTCTGGATTTTGCCTTCGACCTTCTCGGCCTTTCCATCGGCAACCATCTTGGAGTCACCGAGCACCTTGCCGGCTGCTTCCTTAACGGTGCCGCCGACCTGCTTGGCCGAGCCTTCGATACGGTCTTTGTTCATGTCGCTGTCTCTCATGTTGTTGATGCACGTGCGGGCACGTCCGACCGTTGCGTGATATCCGCGCAGACGGACAGCTTCAGCCGGCCCTGCGGGCCTGCTGGTCGTGCTTCTTGGCGCGCATCGCCCCGTCATCAGGACGGAAACGACCCTCGTGCGCCAATGATCCGGATCGCGTTGTTCCTTGGTCGCGACCGCGTTCCGTGTTGGTTCGTCGTGGCGGCCGGGATCATGACGAGCGGCCGCCGGTTGGGATGAGCTTTACCTGCCGGACGCAGTGGCGACGTCGCCCGGTCCGGCCCACCCCCGGCCCGGACCGCCCGCCGCCGGCACGGACCGCCCGCCGCCGGCACGGACTGATTGTCCCAATGTCCGCTGCGAGCGACGCCAACCTAGCAAACCGCCCGCCCGATGGGCCAGCGTCGGAAACTACTCAGACAAGCGGCGCGACATCTCCGCAAGCTGCTCCAACGGCGCTGAGGCCGTCGCGCGGCGACGCCGCCGCCAGCGCCAGGCGCGCCAGCGCCGGAAGCGACTTTGCCCCCGTCTTTTTCATGATCGAGGCGCGATGGTTCTCGACCGTGCGCTGGCTGATACCAAGGTCCGCAGCGATATTCTTGCTCGGCTCGCCGGCCAGGACGCGTTCCATGATCTCTCGTTGCCTCGGCGTAAGACTGCCAACACGGACGGAAGCTGCCGCGTGGCGGGCGGCCAGCACACCCGAATCCCGCGCGAGCTCGAGCGCGTGCCCGACGCCGGCAAGCAGCTCGGCGCGGCTGACCGGCTTTTCGATGAAATCCGAGGCGCCGGCCTTCATGGCCTGAACCGCCATTTGCACGTCGCTGTTGCCGGTGATCATGATGGACGGCAGCTGATGTCCGGCATCACGCAGGCTCTGCAGCAATTCCAGCCCGCTCATGCCGGGGAGATAGGCATCGATCAGCAGGCAGGCCTCCCGGCCAGGGGCGTAGGCATGAAGGAACGCCTCGCACGTCTCGTAATCCTCGACAACCAGCCCGTCTTCCTCCAGCACGGCGCGAAGTCCGTCGCGTATCTCGGCGTCGTCGTCGACGACATAGATGACGGGGGGATCCAGACCGCCGGCCGCCGCGTCAGGGCGGTGGGCGCGCGGGCTCTCTGCGACATCTGTCGCCCGAAGCAGACGATGGATGATCTCCATCAGCTCCTGCAACCGCGCCGGCTTATTGAGCGCCACGCAGTTCTGCAGATGGACGTTCCGCAAGGTCTCAGTCGAGGTGTCGCCGGTCAGGATGACGACCGGGATATCGTGGTGCAGCTTTTCTCGCAGCTTTGCGCTGAGCTGCAGCCCGTTCATCGCCTTGGGAAGATTATAGTCGGTAAGGATGAGGTCCGGCCGGATTGTCGCGCCCGCCACCAGTGCCAGCGCAGCGACACCATCCGGTGCGGTCGCCACGTGGTGCCCCGCGTTCGTGAGGAGAAGCTCGAGGATGTCGCACAGTTCGGGATCGTCTTCGACAACCAGGATAGCCCCGGTCACGCTGGCGCCCGCGGGCACGCCGAAATCTGCCACGTCCGGTTGGGTTTCGGGCGATGGCGGCGCGCCGTCGGGCGACAATGCGACCTCTATGGTGAACACCGAGCCCCGGCCGGGATGCGACCGGACGCGCACCCGATGGTGAAGCAGGTCCGCCAGGCGTTGCACGATGGACAGTCCGAGGCCGAGGCCACGACTGCGTTCCCGCGCGGCGTTGTCGAGCTGGTGGTATTCCTCGAAGATCGATTGCAGTTCCTCGGCCGGGATGCCGATCCCGGTGTCCCAGACCTCGATGCCCATGATGTCCTT
The DNA here is from genome assembly GCA_963714255.1 of uncultured Alphaproteobacteria bacterium. Taxonomy (GTDB): domain Bacteria; phylum Pseudomonadota; class Alphaproteobacteria; order Acetobacterales; family Acetobacteraceae; genus Rhodovastum. Next base: position 281,060 of record CAVQNU010000027.1, on the reverse strand, counting down.
GTGCCGGCGGCAGCCGATCAGCACCTTGCCGTGGCTGGTGAATTTCAGCGCATTGGCAATCAGGTTGCGCAGCATTTGCTCCAGCAGGCGCGGATCGCTGCAAACCGAAAGGCCGCACCGCACCACGCGCAGGTCAATCCTGCGCGAGCGGGCCTGATCGCTGAAATCGTCCTGCAACCGGTCCAGCAGGTCGTTGATGGGAAAGCTCACCGGGTCGGCATGGACATTGCCCGCCTCGATCTGATTGATGTCGAGCAGCGCGTCCAGCATGGACGTTATGGAACCCAGCGTTTTGTCGAGCCGCGCGACCAGCTTTCGTGCCCGTTCACCCTCGACGGCGTTCGACAGCAGCCCTTGCAGCAGCGCCATCGTCTGCAGCGGCTGGCGAAGGTCGTGGCTGGCCGCGGCGAGAAACCGCGATTTTGCCGCATTCGCCGCCTCCGCCTGCCGCCTGGCCGTCACCAGCGCATCGGCCGCGCGCTTGCGTTCGGTGATTTCGGCAAAGGTGATGACCACCCCCTCGATCCCGTTATCCTGCGTGCGGTAGGGCAGGATCCGGCGGATATACCATGCAGCGTCCTGGGCAGCTTCCTGGGCGCCGTTCCCGGCACCGGTGCAGATTTCGATTTCCCGATCTTGCGGCGTCAGGCTTCGCAGCACCGACCGGGCGTCGTCCAGCAGGGTGCCATCGGCGGCCAGGGAGGCGAGGTCGGCAAGCGGCCGCCCGACATCGGTGGCAATGACACTGAACAGCGATTTTGTGGCCGGCGTAAAGAAGCGGATTTTGAAGCTCAGATCGAGAAAGATCGTGGCAACGTTGGTGCTGTACAGCACATTCTGCAGGTCGTTGGCGGTCGTGCGCTGCCGCTCCAGCGTTTCCTGCAACTGGCTGTTCAGCGCTGCAAGCTCTTCGTTAAGCGACTGCAACTCCTCCTTCGACGTGAGCAGTTCCTCGTTGGTCGACTGGTATTCCTCGTTGACGGACAGCGCCTCTTCATTGACCGCCTTCTGCTCCTCGGTCGAGATTTCGAGGGTGCGAATGGCCGCCTGCAATTCCAAACGAGTTGCTTGCAGTTCCTGCTCGAGTTCGGCGACTCTTGTCACCTCTTTCGGGGCGACGGGGAGGCTCGTGCTCTGGCCTTGTTGCGCCGTGTCGGCGAAGCAGACCAGCAACAACTGCTCGCCTTCGCTCAGGACCGGTTGGACGTTGATTACGAACGAAATCGACTGGCCATTCTGCCGCAACCGCCTACCGGAAATGATAACGCGCGCATTCGCCTCGCTTGCCTCCCGAATCGAAGCTGCAAGCTTGATGCGTAAGTCCGGACGCGCAATGGCGAGCAGATCATGGGTCGGATTGCCTGGCGGCACGCGCAAATAGCGTTCGGTAGGCCCCAGCGAGTAGAGGCACTCATGCTTTTGGTTGATCAGGACTGCGGCCGGCGCATAGTGCTCCATCACCAGGCGCCGGCACAGCTCGGCAAGCGCCGCCTGACGCGATGATGCCGTTCCTTGGCCGGCCCGGGCGCGCAGACGCACACCGTCACCGCTGCCCGACATAAAGCCGAATTCGCCCGGCCGGCTGCGCCCGACATGCCGGTAAAGCCGTTCCGCCTTGGAGATCACCTCAAAGCGTCCGCCGGCATCGCCGACTTCCTCGGCGTTGCCGAACAGGAGAATGCCGTCCTCGCGCAAGGCGAAATGGAACACCGAGACCACCCTCGCCTGAGCTTCGGGGCGGAGGTAGATCAAGAGATTCCGGCAAGAGACGAAATCGATGCGCGAAAACGGCGGGTCGGTCAGCACATCATGGACCGTAAAGACAACGGTTGCGCGCATCTCGGGCAGAATCCGGTAACCATTCGGCTCCTTCGAGAAAAAGCGGGCAAGCCGCTCCGCTGACACCTCCGCTTCGATCGTCGCCGGATACATTCCCTCGCGGGCGCTGGCGATCGCATCGGGGTCGATGTCCGACGCGAAAACCTGCAGCCTCAGGTTGAGATGCGCCGCAGTGATCTCCTCGCGGAAAAGCATGGCAAGGGAATAGGCCTCCTCGCCGGTGCTGCACCCGACAATCCAGATGCGCAGCGGCTGATCGGGCACATGCGTCCGGACGAGCCCGGGCACGACCGCGGCCGCCAGAAAATCGAACACCTTGGGGTCACGGAAAAAGCTGGTGACGTGAATAAGAAGTTCCTTCGCAAGCATGTCGAGTTCGCTCGCGTCCTGGCCCAGGATGTCGAGATACCGCTCGATGTCATCGATTTCGACCGGCATCATCGCCATGCGGCGCTGGATCCGGCGTTCCAGGGTGCCTTGCTTGTAGAGGGTGAAATCATACGAGGTCCGGGTGCGGAGAAGCTCGATGATCTTGAGAACACATGCATTTGCGCCTTCCGGCGGCGCCACGCGTGGCAGCGCCTGTGTCCGCGCGATGCGGCGGTCGTATTGAACCAGCGCCTCTGGAATTTTCCCGACCGGCAGCACGAGATCCACGCCGCCGGTCATGATGGCACTTCGCGGCATGCCGTCAAAAACGGCCTCGTTGGGGTCCTGGGCGATGACAAGCCCGCATTGTTCCTTGATCGATTTCAGCCCGAGGCTGCCATCCGCCCCGGTGCCTGAAAGGATGACGCCGACGGCGCGAACGCCGTACGCCTCCGCCAGCGAGTGCAGCAGGAAGTCGAACGGCAGCCGCGCGCCGTGGCGCGCCTGCGGCGCCGACAGGTGCAGGGCGCCGTTGCCAACGGACAGATAGGTTCCCGGGGGGATGACGTAAAAGTGATCGCGCACGATCGCCATTCCGTCGGTGGCTTGCTGCACCGGCATGGATGTGCCGGCGGCCAGCAGTTCCGCCATCATGCTTTCATGCGTCGGATCGAGGTGCTGGACCAGGATGAAGGCCATGCCGCTGCCGGCCGAAAGCGCGGCCAGCAGCTTTCTGCACGCCTCGAGGCCACCGGCCGAGGCGCCGATCCCGACCACGGTTATGTCTTCAGTGCCGGGGGGCTGGCCCCGGGGCAGCAAATTGTCGCGAGTTCGATCGAGGGCAGGTCAGCTGAGCCTGCCGCGGACTCTTGTCCGGCATTTTGTCGCGGACCTTGCAGGGCATCTGCCCGACGGGAAAGCGACGACAACGATGGCACAGTTCGGTCGCGGAGGCGAGCGTGGCGCGGCAATTGGGCGATCGGCCGGGGATTGTCGGTGGCGGCCAGCGCCCATCCGCGCCGTGTGGGTAGTTTCCGAGGCTGCTTCTCGCGACGGGGCGTCGGTTATGGTCGCCATCGTTCGATGTCCAATCAAACCGCGACGAAACGTGCGCCCCGTAATCGGGGAAAATTCCCAATACCATCGAACCTGAATCGGCGGCTGTCGTCACCAGCGCCAGGAGATCGCCCAACCATGCCGCCGAGGCCCAACACATCGTCGCGATCGGTCCGGGTTCAAACCATCGGGATGAGGAAGGCCCGGGCGCACTGCCGTGACCGTATGCACACGCATCTGGGCGCAGCGATGGAGCGGCCGGGAAGCTCTTCCGCCGACGCGCCATTTCTCCTTGAGAGGGTGCTGGAGCAGGTGCTGGCAGGCGCCGACCCGCACACAATGCTCCTTCCCAAGGGCCTGCTGAACGAGCTGAAGACGGCCCGGTTGGGGTGCGTGCTCGATGCCTGGATTCCGCCGCACCTGGCTGGGCGCGGAGTAAGCAGCTTCCAGCCGCTCGGTGCCACCGCGCCGCCGCGCCGATGACGACGGCAAAGGGCAAGCATCGCAACACGAAAGCCAAGAGCATGAACGCATCAAACCACATTGATCCCAGCCTTGCCGCACTGCAGGACGACATCGCGGCATTGAAGCGCGATGTCGCGAACTTGATCGAACATTTGCAGGCTGGTGCGGCGAACGGCGCGCGGAGTGCGGCCGAGCAGCTGGATGACGGTGTGCAGCGGATCTATCGCAATGTCGCCGCCGAGGGGGACAGGGCCGTCAAAGGCGTCAGCCGGCAGATCGAGGAACAGCCCTTGGTTGCCTTGCTGATTGCCCTCGGTGTCGGCTACGTCGGCGGACGCTTGCTGTCACGCTGAGCACGCGCCGCCGATGGGTGACCTGATCAAACTTGTCCTGGCGCTCGCCGATGGCTCAGGCCGACGGCCGGCGAGCACGTGTGTCGCATGTGCGGCGGTCGGCGGCGTGGCGGCTGCCGGTTGCGCCATCGCCGCGCTCGCATGCGCTCTCGCGGCACTCTGGATCTACGCCCTGCCGCGTGTCGGGGCGGCCGGCGCGCCACTCGTGGTTGCCGGCGTTCTGGTGACGATTTGCCTCTTTATGGCGCTCGTGGTGCGCTACGGACTGGCACCGCGCCCGGCGCCCTCAGCTGCCGCCGGACCGGGTTTGCTGCTCGCGGACGCGGCACGCCTGATCCAGGACCATAAAGGGCCGGTGTTGATGACCGCCCTCCTGGCCGGGCTGATTGCCGGACGGGGCGAGAAATGAACGGTTTGGCGTCAGCTTTGCCGGAACCGGGGGGCGGAAAATCGCCTACTATCTGCTCAGCACAGCACTATCCTCGACACGCTTCAACGAGGTCGTCCGCGAGCACTGGGGTGTGGAAAACCGGCTGCACTGGCGGCTGGATGTCGCGATGAACGAGGATCAGGACCGGACCCGACTGGGCAACGGGCCACACAATCTTGCGGTCCTGCGACACATGGCCCTCAACATCATGCAGAAGGATGGCTCGAAGGCCTCTCTGCGCAGCAAGTTCCAACGGGCCGGTTGGAACGATTCCTATCTCTCCAAACTCCTCGGATCCTTCTGAAATGCGATTGCCCTGAATGGCGCGCGCACCCGCAATGCCCGCCTGACCGCCATCCGCTCGCTGTTCCGATACGCCGCCCTGCGTCACCCCGAGCATGCTGCCGTGATCGCGCGTGTGCTCGCCATTCCCGCCAAGCGTTACGACCGACGGTTGGTGACCTTTCTGACTGAACCGGAACTCGACGCGCTGCTTGCCGCCTATGGCTCGGCCACGAGCAGATCGAGATCACCCAGATTTACCTGCACGCCGACCTGGAACTCAAAGAACGCGCCCTGGCCAACACGCCCTCAGCCAACATCACGCCTGGCCGCTACCGACCGCCTGACCAGTTGCTCGCCTTCCTCGAGGCGCTCTGATTATGCCGAACTCCACGGCAACGATCGCCGCCGCCGGCGCCGACTGGCAGAGGAAGGTCGGCATAATGCGGAGGTCGGCATAGTGCGCGCTATGCCGACGTCGGCATAACGCGCATCTGCTGCGTGATGCCCAGTACGCGATCGATGAAGGCGACACCGTGTTCGCCCTCGGCTTCAAGTTCCTGTTGTTGCGGGCAATGGCGATCGGTCGTCGCCGCCCCGACCTCAAGGACAGCACACTGCGGCAGTACCTTGGCGATCTCGAACGCCGGCTCGACCGGCTGTTGTCGGGCCTTGTCCCGGACACACCGGCGGCCCGCCGCCTGTTCAACGCGATGCGTCGTGATCGCGACGATCTGTTCCGCTTCGTCACCCGCCGCGACGTGCCATACACCAACAACGCCTGTGAGCGGGCGCTGCGGCCATCGGTGATCTTCCGCAAGGTCACGGGCTGCTTCCGTTCGCACTGGGGCGCCAAGGTCTATGCCGCTGCCGCCTCGGTGATCGCCACCGGCCGCCTCTATGGTCTCACTGCGCTCCAGGCGCTCGCCAACGCACTCGCCGGAATGCCTGTCATGCAGGCCGCTTGAACTCCGCCGCAAAGGGGTGAGCAGTTACCTGCCGGGTGGCTTTACCACGAATCTGATCCGTTCTCGCTTTTCTCTCCAAGAACGTGCGCGGATGGATGCAAATGCCGTTCACAATCTTTGGCGGCTTCTCATCCTGTAGCCGCACGAGGGGGTGAGTTCGACGCGTTCGGACCGAAACACGAACATACGAAGAACATCATTGATGGAAATTCGGATTTTATGGTGCATAATTGTGAATTCCGCACTGCGCCACGGCAATACCAAAAATCATCGCAGATATTCAGCACGCATTATATTGTCCAAGAGGTGCGTTGCGCGCGCGAAGGGCACGACATCCTGTCGCACCCATCGCGCGCGCGCCGTCGTAACTCCTTCACCTCCGCCGGTTTTAATGGTCTGTTATATCGACAGATTTTGTTGGCTTGGCCTTCAAATCAGCCTCGAGCGCGGCAGCATTGTAGGAGTTCAGGAACTTCTTCTTCTTACCAGGCCAACCACCGCCGAACTCCACTGCTTCTGCGGTGACATTGGTGAGGTCGATTTTACAGCTATAAAGAATTTGCAGCGCGTTGCGTAGTTGTTCCTTGGTTGGTTGGTAATGACCGCTCGTCGTGTCAATGAATTCGAGCACGCCGTTCGTGGCACGGATCGAGCCGGCGCAGATGACGGCTTTGCCGGCATTGAGCGTGGAGTGGTTGAAGCGCTCATGCTTCGCGAACGCCGCTCTCACACCAGGCGCCGTTTCATTGCAGCTGAGCAGGTTGCCGTATTCGTCGATGGCGTAGGGATATACCTTGTTAAAGCCCCCGTCGCTCGTGTCGAAGAGGTGCTTCGGGCCGTCCATCAGGAGGCCTTGCTCGACGACAATCAGCTTCGTGATGCGGTCCGTTTTTTTGAAGAATTTGACATGGGTAACCTCTCCCCGCCTGACTTGCTTAATGTAGGCCTCGAACTCTGCCAGGGTGAGAGCGTTGAAATCCGGCTGGTCGGTTTTGATCCGCCCGATCACATCATGGACCTTGGTGGCGGACACCGCGGCGGTCTTCTGTGTGCCGAGATAGCTTTCGCGCTCCAGCGCATACCCACCCTGCAGCGGCCGGACCGGCAGCGGCGGTCCACCCACAAAGTGATACTGCTTCTGGATTCTCTTGCGTTCCTCGAAGATAGCGGCCTGCTTCTGGGTGAAGGCCTGCGCGGCGTCTTGCGGCTGTGGCTTTGGTGTCTGCTCGAATTGCAACCGGGCAAAGACCTGGTTCAACAGTGTATCGACTGCGTTCAGGCGCCAAACCGAGTTGGCGGACTGTTTCGTTTGTTTCGCCACTTTCCAGTTGGCACATTTCTGGGCGATGTCAGTGAGCACCGCGACTTTCCGCGTCGGCAAGCAGTAGCCATTCTGCCATGCGTCCATCGCTATATCGATGGCGGTCAGTTCCAGGCCACGTTTGCGTTTCCGAATGTCGGCAGGCGTGGTCGCCGCCAGCCAAGCCTGTTTTGTCCATACGAACGGCGTCTTGGATAGCGTGCCGGACATCGTCCTGTTCCCTTTCCCCTTTTTGGTTTGACTGCTTGTCGGTTGGTCCGCCGGATCGAGGCCGGAAACACGTCGAAGTCAGCGTTGCGCGCTGCCGTCAGCATCAGTGGCATCGCGTCAATGCTTTCAAACGATACTTCGCGGCCTTCGAAAGATTAACATGACCTTTTTGCCCCCGGCAACTATGGCCAAGAGATCCGGTCTCGTTTCACCCTTAACTATCCATGACTGTCGCGCTTTATTCGGCGGAATAACCGATAAGCGGGTTCCAAGGGCCAATGGCCCTTGGTGGGGTCCAGGGGCAAAGCCCCTGGCGGGGTCCGGGGCAGCGCCCCGGCTGCTACAAGCCGGCAGGCACCTCGGAGAACCTGACCAACCGCTGCCGATCCTCATCCCAAAGCGCATAGGTAGGCGCCTGCAAAGCCTGCCCTAGTGTCAGCGATGGCGTGCCGGGAACCAGGGAGGCGCAAGCGTCGTGGCATTCTTCCAGCCGGTAGTTCGGCACCCGCGGCAGCAGGTGATGGATATGATGAAACCCGATATTGCCGCTGAACCATTGCAGCAGGCGCGGCAGTTTCAGGTGCGAGCTGCCGAACAGGGCAGCCTCGGTGGCGTTCCAGTTTTCCTGGCGCAGCCAGACCGCGTTTTCGAAACGGTGCTGGACGGAGAACAGCCAGACGCCGAGGATGGAGGCGATCACGATGGTCGGCAGTTGCACCAGCGCCACCGGTCCGGCGCCCAGCAGCAGGACGAGCGTGGTGAACACGACCGCAAGGCCGATATCGGTGACGAACACGCTCGTCCGTTCGCGCGGCCAGGCGCGCGGCGTGTCGAACGGCACGCGGTAGAGCAGCAGGAACACCAGCGGCGGCAAGAGTATTTGTGATATCAGCGGATGGCGCACGGCGCGGTGCGCCCAGCGTTGCAGCGGCGACAGCGCGCGGTATTCGTCGACGGTCAGGCAGGTGGAATAGATGTCCGCCCCGCTGCTGCGGCGGTCGAGGTTGTTCCACATGGCGTGGTGGTTGGCATGCTGGCGGCGCCAGTTGGCGAAGGGCGTCATGGTGATCAGGCTGCACGCCCGTCCCAGCCATTCGTTCGCCGCCCGGCTGCGGAAGAAGGCGCCGTGGCCGCAATCGTGCTGGATGATGAAGATGCGCACGATCAGGCCCGCCGCCGGCAGCGCCAAAGCGAGGCTGAGCCAGGGCGAGATGCCCGCCAGCGCGTACATCGCCGCGATCAGGGCGAAGAAGGGCAGGAAGGTGGCGGCGATCTGGCCGAGGCTGCGCCCGAGGATCGGGGCCTGATGAGCGGCCAGGATGGTGCGCAGGTCGCACTGCGGTGACGCCGCCTCGGCGGGCGAGGTTGGTGCGCGCGTTGATATGTCGCTGGTCATGGTTGCCTTCGGATGAGGGTGGACCGGAGGCTCGCCGTCGCGGCCGGGGTGCCGTGCCGAAGTCATGGTGGCCGGACTGCACCGGCCATGACGGTCTGATCCGTCTGCAACCTGGGTTTATCCAACCGGTCGCGCCGGTATCGCGGCCGGACCCTGGAACTGGGCCTCTCCCGGTGCGCCGGCAAGCGCCGGGCGATCACATTCGCGCAAGGCGTTCGAGGGCTATTCCGGGCTTTCGTACCAGCTCCGCCCATCGCGCTCGATCAGCGCGATGGCCGCCGAGGGTCCCCAGGTGCCGGAGGTGTAGGGCTTTGGCCGGTCGTCGCTGGCGGCCCAGGCCTGCAGGATCGGGTCGACCCAGGTCCACGCCGCCTCGACCTCGTCGCGGCGCATGAACAGGGTCTGGTTGCCGCGCACCACATCCATCAGCAGGCGCTCGTAGGCGTCCGGGTTGCGAGCGGTGAAGGCGCGGGCGAAGCTCATGTCCAGCGGCACGTGCTGCAGCCGCATGCCGCCTGGGCCGGGGTCCTTGATCATCAGCCAGAGTTTCACCCCTTCGTTAGGCTGCAGCCGGATCACCAGCCGGTTGGCCTCGATGGGGCCGGCGGCGGCATCGAACACCGAGAAGGGAATGGGGCGGAACTGGGCGACGATTTCGGACTCGCGGTTGGCCAGGCGCTTGCCGGTGCGCAGGTAGAACGGCACGCCTGCCCACCGCCAGTTGGCGATTTCGGCTTTCAGCGCCACGAAGGTTTCGGTGCGGCTGTCGTCGTTGCCGAGTTCGTCCAGATAGCCCGCCACCGGCCCGCCGGCGGAGGCGCCGGCGCGATACTGGCCGCGCACGGTGCGCTCGGCGATATTGGCCTCGGTGATAGGGACCAGCGATTTCAGGACTTTCAGTTTTTCGTCGCGCACCGCGTTTGGGGAAAGGGAGCGCGGCGGCTCCATCGCCACCAGGCACAGCAACTGCAGCATGTGATTCTGCACCATGTCGCGCAGCGCACCGGCGGTGTCGTAGTAGCCGGCGCGGCCTTCCACCCCCAGCGTCTCGGCCACGGTGATCTGCACGTGGTCGATCCGGGCGGCCCGCCACAGCGGCTCGAACAATGCGTTGGCGAAGCGCAGCGCCATCAGGTTCTGCACCGTCTCCTTGCCGAGGTAATGGTCGATCCGGTAAATGCGGTCTTCGGTGAACTGCGCGCCGACCGCATCGTTCACCGCACGGGCCGAGGCGAGGCTTTTGCCGATCGGCTTCTCCACCACCACCCGCGCGCCATTGCCCGACAGGCCGAGATGGCCGAGCCGGTCGCAGATCGGCCCGAACAGCTCGGGGGCGGTGGCGAGATAGAACACCCTGACCCGGCCCGGCCGTTCGCCCAGGCGCACAGCCAGGGTGGGCCAGCCGGCGTCGTCGCCGGCATCGGCCTGGACGTAGCCGATGCGCCCGAGGAACCGGTTGAGCGCCTCCACATCCACATCCTCGCCGGCGCGACACACCGCCTTGCGGGCGAGGGCGGCGTAATCCTGGTCGGACAGGTTGCGCCGGGAGACGCCGAGGATGCGGGCATCGTCGGGGAGTTGTCCGGCGAGGTCGCGCTGGTACAGGGCCGGCAGCAGCTTGCGCTGCGCCAGGTCGCCAGTGGCGCCGAAGACGACGAGATCGAACAGGTCGACCGGAATCACGCGCGCGATCATGCGCGGTCCTCTTCTGACGGGATGGTCCACAGCCGGAGTATCAGGTGGCGTCGCCCGGCGGTAACGGAAGCCCCAAACCGGCGTAAAGCGCCGCAAGCGGCAGGCTGACGCCGATTTCCGGCATCGCGAGCGTGTCGCCCTCGCCGGCCAGCCGGCCGATCCAGCCGGTGGCCTCGCGGGCAAACACGGTCGCGGCGATCCGGTCCTGCGCCAACATGACATAGCGGCGGATCGAGGGTACCGCTTCGTATTCGCGGTTCTTGAGGACCAGGTCAGTGGCCGCGGTGCTGTCGCTCAGAACTTCGAACACCACCACCGGGTCGTGCACCAGGGTCGCCCGCGGATCGACCGGGCCGCACACCACAAAAGCGTCTGGATAACGGACCGACCAGGCGGCCTGGATTTTCACGTCGCTGCCAACCAGCCGGCAGGGCGAGCCGGCCAGGCGGTTGCCGATCTCGCGGAGAATGTTCGCGGCGATCAGGCCGTGCGCGAAAGTGCCGCCGGTCATCGCCACCGGGGCAAACCCGTCGAATTCCCAGCGCAATTCCTGCCGCTCCTCCCAGGCTAGGAAATCCTCCAGCGTCATCGGGCGGGGCAGGGGGGAACTCATAAGCGATAGGATAGCATGAATATAAGAAAAGTAAGGCCAGGGGCTCTGCCCCTGGACCCCGCCAAGGGGCAGTGGCCCCTTGGAACCCATTCGTTAAGGCTAGCGGTTGGCCTGCAGCCAGAAGCCGCGGACGTTGGCGAGTACGGGGTTCTCTGGTACTGCCACGCGCGCACGCGGGAAGGCGGCGCGGGTGGCCGCGGCATAGGTCTCCGCCCCGCCACCGGCCAGCAACACCACATCCACCTCGCGCCGCTCGCCGCGCAAAGTCTGGCGGATCGCGGTGACTGCCACGTGCGAGGTCTGCTTCGCCGCCTCGGTCAGATACGGCGCCAACTCCACGGGGCGGCCGAACAACGGCACCGACGCCGTGCCGTTGCGCACTGCCCGCTCCAACAGGTCACGGGCGATCCGGCTGCCATGGTCGCGCCGGATCAGATCGGCGGCTTCCTCCAGCACCAGACTCACCGCAGCGGTCGACGTGCCGGAGTTGATGCCGCGCATGGCCCCCTCGTCGAACAATACCCAGTCCACCGAAAAGAACCCGGCATCCACCACCAGTATGCGCGCTTCGGCCACTACGTCGGGCTCGGTCGCGGCGAAATCGAAATAGGCGCCGGCCGGCTGCGGCAACACCTGCACGTCGGCCACTTCGACGCTACGCGCCGGTGTGACCGCATGCGTGCCGGTCAGGCGACCCTGCAACGCCTCGCGCGCCGCCGGGTCCAGCCATTGACTTACCGGCAGGCCGGTCACCAACATGTCGATTCGCTCGTGCCCGGCCGCCAGCAGGGCGGCGTGGACCAGAGCGCGGAACCCGGCGGTGGCGGGGTAGTCCGGATGTAGCTCGCGCTCCCAGTTCTGCAGCCGGCTCGGCTCGACGCCGGCGGCCCAGGCGGCGCCGTCGACCTGCACCGCCAGCCCGTCCTGGCCGATGCGCGCACCCGCGCCCGGAGCCGTCTGTGGATGCAGCGGCATGGCAGTGGCCGGACCCGCCCCGGCCGGAAGCACCGTCGCGGTCGGGGTGCCGCCGCGCACGCCGGCCATCAGCTTGAGGTTGGAATAGCCCACGTCCAGCGCAGCCAGGAACGGCACCGGCTCCGGTGCCTCGGCGTCTTGCTCTTCCGGCACTTCCTCGCGTGCCTTCGCGGGCGGCGCGCTGCGTGCCTGTGCCGCCGGCCTGCGCACCGCTGTCTGCCGTGCCATCACGAAACCTCCATGCCGAAACGAGTAGCCTCGTTCTATGGCCTCGCGGAGGTATCTGACAATTATAGATATGGGACAGCGCCGGCCGGCGCGCGGACGGGCCGGGCCGGGCGACAGGTCCAGCCCGGCATAAAGGGCGGCGAGCGGCAGGCTCGCGCCAATTTCCGGCAGGGCGAGCGTATCGCCCGCGCCGAGCAGGCGGCCGAGCCAGCCGCCGGCGGCGCGGGCGAACACGGTGGCGCCAATGCTGTCCTGCTGAACGGCGACATAACGGCAGATGGACGGAGTTGCCTCGTAGTCACGGTTCTTGCGCAGCAGGTCGTTCGCGGCGGTCGATTCACTCAGGACTTCGAACACCACGACCGGGTCGTGCACCACTGTGGCAAGCGGGTCGCGAAACAGGCGGGCCACGCAGGCGTCCGGATAGCGGACGGACCCGCCGGCCGCGATCTTCAGATCGCTGCCGAACACGGCCCACCGCGTGCCGGCGAGCGATTTGGCCAGTTGTGCGACGATATTGGCGGAAATCAGCGCATGCGCGACGGTTCCGCTCAGGCGCGGCACGCGAGCCGTGCCATCGAACTCCCACCGCAACGCCTGCGGCTGTTCCCAGGCCAGGAACGTATCGGTTGTCATCTTCTGTTGCGGCGGGGCGCTCATCCCGCCCACGATAACAGAAACGGGTGCCCGAGACCCGGTTCTTATGGCATGGGGTCAAGCGGGCCACCGCCCCCTTGCGGGTCCAGGGCAGAGCCCTGGCCTTTCTTTTGCTGATCCCCCCTCGCCGTCGCAACAATGCAGGACAAAGGCGCAATCATTTGATATTCTAGCTAATCGGCCGCGGATCAAAATGATGCACTCTGCCGAAGACGACCGAATCGGCGCCGGCAAGCGGTACCAGGCCACCGACGGCAAGGAATAACAGAATTGGACGGCAAGCGCCCCACGATCGCCTCGCTGCATGGCATGGTTGCCGCCGCGCATCCGCTGGCGGCCCAGGCGGGGGTGAAACTGCTGGCCATCGGCGGCAACGCGTTCGACGCCGCCGTCGCTGCCGCGGCCGCGCTGAGCGTGGTGGAGCCGTTCATGTCCGGCCTGGCCGGCATGGGCATGGCCACCTGCTATGTCGCCGCCGAGCAGCGTGTGCGCACGCTGGATTTCGTCACCAGCGTGCCGGCGAACTTCCCGGCCGGCCGGTTCGCCCGGCGCGAAGAGCTTTACCGCGGCCCGCTTGCCTGCGGCACGCCGGGCAATCTGGCGGGCTGGTGTGAACTGGCGAAGGCGCACGGCCGCAAAAAGCTGCACGACATTTTCGCCCCGGCGATCGCGCTGGCGCGCGACGGGCACATGCTGACCGGCGTCCCCGCCCTCTGGACAAAGCAGGCCGCGTCCGCCCTGCAGGGATTGCCGTTCTTTGCTGACTGGCGCAGCGCCTATTTGGCGCACGGCAGCGGGGAGCCCGGGCACGGCAGCGTCATGCGCCAGCCCGATCTCGCCCGCATCTTCGAGACCATCGCCGCCGAGGGGCCGGAGCATTTCTACCGTGGCGCGCTCGCGCGCCAGCTTATCGCCCATGTGCAGTCGCTCGGCGGTTGCCTCACCCAGCAGGACATGGCCGCGGTGAGCCCGGTCTGGCGCGACCCGTTGGCGGTGGCCTATCGGGAGCTGCAGGTGCATACGCCGCCGCCGCCCGGTGAGGGGTTTCAGTTCCTGCTCAGCCTGCGCATCCTCGACGGGTTCGGCCTCGCCGCCATGGAGCGCGATGGCGTGGACCATCTGGACACGGTCTGGCGCGCCATCCGCTTCGCCGCCGGCACGCGTATCGCGCTGAACAAGCCGAACCCGGCAGCCCTCGGGCGCATTCTGTCGGATGAGCTGGCGGAGGCCCTGCGCGCCCGCCTGCGCGACCCGCGCCCGGTGCGGGCGCTGACCGAACAATGGGCGCCGCAGCATCCCGACCCGGCGCACGAGGACAGCACCAGCCTGTCCGTGGTGGACCGCGACGGCAATGCGGTGTGCCTCACCCAGAGCCTCGGCACGGTCTACGGCTGCGGCGTGGTGGTGCCGGGCACCGGCATCTGCCTCAACAACTGCCTCTCTTGGGGGGATGTGGACGCGCGCGGCACCAATCCGCTGGTGCCCGGCGGCGATCTCGCGCTGCCGCTGGCGCCCTCGCTCAGCACCAAACAGGGCAAGCCGGTGCTGCTGCTCGGCGCGTCCGGCAGCTATGGCATCGCCCAGGCGCAGGTGCAGGCCCTGGTGCAGCACATCGATTACGGGCTGGCGATCCAGGACGCCATCGAAGCTCCGCGCGCCCGGCTGTGGGACGGGCGGCGGGTGCAGGCCGAATTGCGCATCCCGGCCGCCACTATCGAGGCGCTGCGGGAGCGCGGCCATGATGCGGAGGCCGCACCGGCCTGGAGCAGCCTGGTGGGCGCCGTGCAGGGCATCACCATCGACCCGGAGACGTGCGTCGCGACCGGCGGGGCCGACCCGCGCCGTGAAGGCAGTGTAGCGCTTCCCTGAGGAGGTCCCGGATGGACGGCAAACGCCCGACCGTCGCATCGCGCCATGGCGTGGTCGCGGCGGCCCACCCGCTCGCCGCCGCCGCCGGTGCGCGCATCCTGGGCCGTGGCGGCAATGCTTTCGACGCCGCGGTGGCTACCGCCGCCGCGCTCGGGGTGGTGGAGCCGTTCATGTCGGGGCTGGCCGGGCTTGGCATGGCGACCTGCTGGGTCGCGGGCGATCAGCGCATCCGCACGCTTGCTTTTCGCACCGAAGTGCCGCGGCGCTACCCGGTTGGCCGATTTAGCCGGCGCGCGGACCTGCATCGCGGCGCCATGTCCGTCGCCCCGCCGGGCAACCTGGCCGGCTGGTACCACCTGGTCAGCGCGCATGGCACCAAGACCTTCGCCGAAGTGCTGGCGCCGGCCATCGGGCTCGCCCGGGACGGGTTTCCGCTGACCGGGTTCAACACCGCCGCCATCAACGCCTCCGCCGATGCCTTGCGCGACCAGCCCTTCTTCGCCGCCTGGAACGCGGTCTACGCCGACGGGCGGGGCGAGGTGCGGCACGGCCAGGTGCTGCGCCAGCCCGAGCTTGCCGCCACGCTGGAGGCAATCGCCGCGGAGGGGATCAAGCTGTTGTATGGCGGGCGGCTCGGCCAGAAACTGGTGGCGCATCTGCAGTCGCTCGGCGGCTGCATGACCGTGGGGGATCTGGAAGCGGTCTCGCCGCTCTGGGACCGGCCGGTTTCTGCCGTCTACCGCGACCTGACCGTGCACGTGCCGCGCCCGCCCAGCCAGGCATTCCAGTACCTGCTGACACTGCGCATCCTGGACGGGTTCGACCTCGGCCGGATGGAGCGCGACGGGGTGGAACATCTCGACACTGTGTGGCGCGCCGTGCGGCTGGCGGCGATGGAGCGCATCGCCCATGACGATCCCCCGCCCGAGCGGCTCGACCGGCTGCTGTCCGACGAGTTGGTGGCGCGGTTGCGCCAGCGCGTTGCCGATGCCGGGCCGGTCGAGGGGCCGGTGGAACAATGGCGGGCCCCGCAAGCCGACGGCGACGGTGCGAGCGGGCAGCACACGACCTCGCTGTCGGTTGCCGACCGTGCCGGCAATGTCGTGTGCATCACCCAGAGCCTGGGGGCGAAATTCGGCTCCGGCGTGGTGGTGCCGGGCACCGGCGTGTGCCTGAACAACGCGCTGTACTGGGGCGAGCACGACCCGCGGGCCAGCAACGGGCTGCGGCCCGGCCGCATACTGACCAGCCCGATGGCGCCCTCGGTTGCCACAAGGGCGCGCGCGCCGGTGCTGGCGCTCGGCTCGCCGGGCAGTTACGGCATCAGCCAGATCCAGGCGCAGGCGCTGGTGCAGTATGTCGATTTCGGCCTGTCGCTGCAGGATGCCGTCGACGCGCCGCGGGCACGACTGTGGGACGGGCGGCGGGTCACCGCCGAGAGTCGGATCGCCGCCCATGTGCTGGAGACGCTGCGCGCGCGCGGGCACGACATCGACGCCTCTTTCGCCTGGACGGCGGACGCCGGCGGCCTGCAGGCGGTGGCGATCGACCCCGCGACTCGGGTGATGACCGGGGCCGCCGACCCGCGCCGTGACGGCAGCGTGGCACCGGCGTGAGGCTTCACGCGGCCCGGCAGGCGCGGCGACGAAGAAACCGCAGGCCGAACGTGGCAATCACTCGTGTTCGAATTGTGGCCTTAACAGATCCATATAGTTTGAAAGCAACGGACGCCATACCTGCACCGTTTCCCAGGTGGCCGCGTGATGCTCAAGCGGGTTAGGATGGGCGAAGACATCCTTGATGGCAAAATTTGCATCTACCATTTCTTTGTCAATACGGCAAAAGCTGATACGGTCCCGGTTGGCGAACGTTGCCTCCAGCCGGTCATTGAACTCGACGACTCTGCGATTACGGGCCTCGTGACTGAAATCGAAAATATCACATGCT
This sequence comes from uncultured Alphaproteobacteria bacterium, assembly GCA_963714255.1. GTDB lineage: Bacteria > Pseudomonadota > Alphaproteobacteria > Acetobacterales > Acetobacteraceae > Rhodovastum. The sequence goes on along the minus strand of CAVQNU010000027.1, from coordinate 264,387 downwards.
TCACGCAGCCGGTCTTCCGCGACTCCTGCCTGGATCAACGTCTGCCGGATAAACCCGTCGCCGCGCAGCGGCGAGATTTGCGGTCCCAGAATACAGAAATGGCGAATGAACGGCGCAGCCTGCCGATCCTCGAAAATATCATCGACGAATTGACGGCACGCTTCGGTTCGGGCGCCGAAAAATTCGTCCAGGTCGATAACAAGATCCCTGCAGACTTCACGATGGAACGAAAAATCCAAATCCACGCCCCCGAACATCAGAAATACGATTTTTTCTGTCGGAACGGTGAGCGCGTGCCGGATGATCTTGCCGTGCCCGGTAACCGATTCTGGCGAGATCAGGCCCTTCATCGTCGCGCGGGAGAAGACGTGGTGGATGAGAATCCCCCAGGTGATGCCGACAAACTGGCGTGAATGGGAGTCGCCGAGAAACATGTACATGAACTTTCTCACCCGCCCCTAATCAACCTGGAGGAGACTTCAGTCGAGACGCCAGTATTATGAGTGCTGCCCTCAGCGAAGTTTGATATCACATCAAAGTGATATCACATCAAAGTTCGGGCCATCAAGCCCATTGCAGCAGCGCGCCAGCGCTCCCGGGCGATTCGTGGTCGGAAAAAGATGCGTGGTCGGGAAAAGATGCAACGTTGCCGCTTCGTCCCCGGTCGCGTCAGCCGGAATGGACGCGCCCGGGGCGAGACCAAAGGCGGCTACCACCCGTACCCGTCATACGCGGGCGGCGCATAGTACACCGGCGGCGGCGCGTAGACATACGGGCGATAGGACGGGTGCCAGTGGTGTTCGCGCCATTCGTGTTCGCGCCATTCATGCCGGCGCCAGCGCCAGTCATCCCGGTCGGCGCGCGCCGGCGTGGCCGAGGCCATCACCATCGTCACGCCCAGCACGGCGATTGCGGCGGAAAGGACGTTTCGCGTGTTCATGGGAAGCTCCTGTCGCGGTCTGTGATTGCCGCATGCCGAAGTGAACAGAGGGAACATGGCGAAACACTGGCGACACCGCGCCGATTTCTGTACAAGTTGCCGTGTCCGGATAATTTGCGCAGGAGGGTGAGGGGCGTGTCCATCGGCCGTGCGATCAGGCGACGTGTGAAGGCGGCGGTGCCGCCGCTCGTGTTTTTGTCGCTCGTCGCCTATTTCGTCTGGAACGCCACCCAGGGCGACCGCGGATTGCGGGCCTACGCGGGACGGCTGGAGGATCTGAAGGCGGCACAGGCCGACCTGGAACGGGCGCAGAACGACCTGGCCGGTTGGGAACGCCGGGTCGCTGCCCTGCGCGCCAACCGACTCGACCCGGACGCACTGGACGAGCGCGCCCGCGCCATGCTGAACCGCTCTGATCCGGCGGATATTGTCATTCCTTACGGGCAGGGTAAGCGACTTTACTGAAAAGCGCGGCCAGGGCTCTGCCCTGGACCTGCCAAGGGCCGAGAGGCCCTTGGAACCCATTACTTTTTAGACAGTTATTTTGAGGCGGGTGAGGAGATGAACCGGTTCATATCCTCGCCCCCCTCAAAATAACTCTCTAAAGTAGCGGGGTCCAAGGGCCTCTCGGCCCTTGGCGGGTCCAGGGCAGAGCCCTGGCCTTGCCCACCGCCGGGCTGGCGGCTAGGTCTGGTTGCGCGACCGGCAGATCAGCGGGGAGGACACAAGATGGCGCAGGCAGCCGAAGCCAGGAAGCGCGGCAAGGCGCGAACGGGTCTGTCGCAGGAGGACCTGCTGCGGGCCTACCGCGACATGCAGATGATCCGCCGCTTCGAGGAAAAAGCCGGCCAGTTGTATGGCATGGGCCTGATCGGCGGCTTCTGCCATTTGTATATTGGCCAGGAAGCCGTGGTGGTCGGGCTGCAAATGGCGCTGAAGCCGGGCGACCAGGTGATCACCTCGTATCGCGACCACGGCCATATGCTCGCCACCGGCATGGAGGCGCGCGGCGTCATGGCCGAGCTGACCGGCCGCGCCGGCGGGTATTCGCGCGGCAAGGGCGGCTCGATGCACATGTTCAGCAAGGAGAAGAATTTCTTCGGCGGGCATGGCATCGTCGGCGCCCAGGTCAGCCTGGGCACCGGGCTGGCGTTCAGCAATTGGTACCGCGGCAATGACCATGTCGCCCTGACCTATTTCGGCGAGGGCGCGTCCAACCAGGGCCAGGTGTATGAAAGCTTCAACCTCGCCGCGCTGATGAAGCTGCCGGTGGTGTTTGTTATCGAGAATAACCGTTACAGTATGGGCACCAGCGTCGAGCGCGCCTCCGCCTCGCACGACCTGTCGAAGAACGGCGCGCCGTGGGGCATTCCGGGCGTGCAGGTCGATGGCATGGACGTGGAGGCGGTGCACGAGGCGGGGGTCGCGGCAGTGGCGCATTGCCGCGCCGGCAGCGGCCCCTATCTGCTGGAGGTCAAGACGTATCGCTACCGCGGCCATTCCATGTCCGACCCGGCCAAATACCGCACCCGCGAGGAAGTGGAGAAAATGCGCAGCGAGCGCGACTGCATCGAGCATGCGCATGCCAGGCTGACCGAACTCGGCGTCGATGAGGCCGCGATCAAGCGGATCGACGACGAAATCAAGCGCATCGTGCAGGACGCCGCCGAGTTCGCCCAAAACAGCCCCGAACCCGACGCCGTCGCGCTGTGGACCGACGTGCTGGTGGAGGGCTGAGACGATGGCGACCGAAATCCTGATGCCCGCCCTCAGTCCCACCATGACCGAGGGCAAGCTGGCCCGCTGGCTCAAAAAGGTCGGCGACGATGTGCGCGCCGGCGACGTGATCGCCGAGATTGAAACGGACAAGGCCACCATGGAGGTGGAAGCGGTGGAGGAAGGGCGCCTGGCGCAGATCCTGGTCGATGAAGGCACCGAGGGGGTGGCGGTGAACACGCCGATCGCCGTGCTTGGCGGCAACGGCGAGGACCTCGCCGCGCCGCGTGTCGTCAGGCCGGCGCCGGTGCTGCCGCCGGCCGCGGTCGCCGCTCCCGCCCACGCCGATCCCGCGCCGGCCGGGCCTGAGCGCGATTGGGGCCCGACGAAGCCCATTACCGTGCGCGAGGCGCTGCGCGACGCCATGGCGGCGGAGTTGCGCACCGACGACCGCGTATTCCTGATCGGCGAGGAAGTCGCCCAGTACCAAGGTGCCTACAAGATCAGCCAGGGCCTGCTGGACGAGTTCGGCCCGCGGCGCATCATCGACACGCCGATCACCGAGCACGGGTTCACCGGCATGGCGGTGGGTGCGGCAATGAACGGGCTGAAGCCGATCGTCGAGTTCATGACGTTCAACTTCGCCATGCAGGCGATCGACCACATCATCAACTCGGCGGCCAAGACGCTGTACATGTCGGGCGGGCAGATGGGCTGCCCGATCGTCTTCCGCGGCCCCAACGGGGCGGCCAGCCGCGTCGCCGCCCAGCACAGCCAGTGCTACGCAAGCTGGTACGCACATTGTCCGGGGCTGAAAGTGCTGGCGCCGTGGTCGGCCACCGATGCCAAGGGCCTGTTGCGCGCCGCCATCCGCGATCCCAACCCGGTGATCTTCCTCGAAAACGAAATCCTCTACGGCCAGCATTTCGAATGCCCCACCAACGATGATTTCGTCCTGCCGATCGGGCGGGCGAAGATCGAGCGCGCCGGCACCGATGTGACGCTGGTGGCGTTTTCGATCATGGTCGGGGTGGCGATGAAGGCGGCCGAGGCGCTGGCGGAAGCCGGCATCTCGGCCGAGGTGATCAACCTGCGCTCGCTGCGTCCGCTCGACATCGAAACTGTGGTGGCGAGCGTGAAGAAAACCAGCCGGATCGTCACCGTCGAGGAAGGCTGGCCGTTCGCCGGCATCGGCGCCGAGGTGAACATGCAGATCATCGAACAGTGTTTCGACTGGCTTGATGCGCCGCCGGCGCGCGTGCACGGGCTGGATGTGCCGCTGCCCTATGCCGCGAACCTTGAGAAGCTGGCGCTGCCGCAGCCCGACTGGGTGGTCGCTTCCGTGCGCAAGCTGATCTGACCGGGCGGGGAAGGGAGGATCCGATGGCCACCAACATCCTGATGCCGGCGTTGTCGCCCACCATGACCGAGGGCACGCTGGCCCGCTGGCTCAAGAAGGAAGGCGACACGATCAAGGCCGGCGACGTGATTGCCGAAATCGAGACGGACAAGGCCACGATGGAGGTCGAAGCGGTGGACGAGGGCGTGCTCGGCCGCATTCTGGTGACCGACGGCACCGCGGGCGTGCTGGTGAATGCGCCGATCGCCGTTCTGGTCGAACCCGGCGAGGCGGTGCCGGCGGCCGGCGCGGCAGCGCCAGTGCCCGTCGCGGCGGCGGCCGCGCCGCAAGCGGCTGCGTCTCCCGCCGCGGCGCCGGTCGCCAACGGCCACGACGCCGGCACGCGGGTGTTCGCCTCGCCGCTCGCGCGCCGCATGGCAAAGCAGGCGGGTATCGATCTGTCCGCGCTGAAAGGATCAGGCCCGAACGGGCGGATCGTGCGCGCCGATATCGAGGCGGCGCAGCAGGGCGGCGCTGCCGTGCCGGCCCCGGCCGTTGCGGCGCCGGTCGCCGTTCCGGTGGTGGCCGCGGCGCCCGCCGCCGCGCCGAAACCGATTCCCCCGGTTGCGGTGGTGCTCCCCGGGCCGCACCGGATCGTTCCGCATACCAACATCCGCAAAGTGATCGCCCGCCGGCTCACCGAAGCCAAGCAGACGGTGCCGCATTTCTACGTCTCGATGGATATCGAACTGGACGCGCTGCTGAAGCTGCGCGCCGAGCTGAACGCCCGCAGCGCCAAGGACGGGCCAAACGCCTTCAAGCTCTCGGTCAACGACCTGATCATCAAGGCCGCCGCCGTGACGCTGCGGCGAATTCCAAAGGTGAACGCCGCCTGGACCGACGAGGGCATCGCCCTGTTCGACGATGTCGACATCTCGGTCGCCGTTTCGATCCCGGACGGGCTGATCACGCCCATCGTTCGCCAGGCCGACCGCAAGGGCCTGGCTGCCATCAGTGCGGAGATGAAGGACCTGTCGGCGCGGGCGAAATCCGGCAAGCTGAAACCCGAGGAGTTCCAGGGCGGTGGGTTCTCGATTTCCAACATGGGCATGTATGGCGTGTCGGATTTCGCCGCCATCATCAACCCGCCGCAGGCCGGCATTCTTGCCGTCGCCGCGGGCGCGCCTCGCCCGGTGGTGAAGGACGGGGCGCTCGCGATTGCCACCGTCATGACCTGCACGCTCAGCGTCGATCATCGCGTGATCGACGGCGCGCTGGGGGCGGAATGGCTGGCCGAGTTCCGGCGCATTGTGGAAGATCCGCTGAGTCTGATGTTGTGAGCGGCGCGGTTCGGCTGCGCGACGCGGTGCCGGGGGACGAGGCGCTGATTGCCGGGTTTGTTCGGGCGCTGGCGGAATACGAACACCTTCAGCACGAGGTTCGCGGCACGGCGGAGGATTTCCGCCGTGCCCTGTTCGCCGAGCGGCCGTGCGCCTGGGCACTGTTCGCCGAGGACGGCGGGCAGGAAGTGGGGTTTGCCCTGTGGTTTTATACGTTTTCCACCTTCGCGGCGAAGCCGGGGCTGTATGTCGAGGATGTGTTTGTCCAGCCCAGGCATCGCGGGCGCGGCATCGGCCGGTGTATTTTTCGTGACCTGGCCCGCCGTGCGCTGGAGGAAGGCTGCTTGCGCATGGAGTGGTCGGTGCTGAACTGGAACGCGCCGGCGATCGGGTTCTATCGCGCGATCGGCGCGCGCCCGGTGGACGACTGGACGGTGCAGCGCCTCAGCGGCGACGCGCTGCATTCGTTCGCGGGTCGGCAGGAATGAACCCCCTCCCCTTGTGGGAGGGGGCAGGGGGAGCGGTGCCAACCGTAGGAACGCCGGTGTTGGCCCGACCCCTCCCCCCAACCCCCTCCCACAAGGGGAGGGGGAGAAGAAAGGAAGCGCGACATGGCCGACCAGGCTTTTGATCTCATCGTGGTGGGCGGCGGGCCGGGCGGCTATGTCGCGGCCATCCGCGCCGCCCAGCTCGGCCTGAAGACCGCCTGCGTCGAGCGCCAGCATCTCGGCGGCATCTGCCTGAACTGGGGCTGCATTCCCACCAAGGCGCTGCTGCGCGGCGCGGAAATCAACCATTTGCTGCACCATCTCGGCGAGTACGGCTTCGCCGCGGACAACGTCCGCTACGATATCGCCGCCGTGGTGAAACGCTCACGGGCGGTGGCGAAACAACTCTCCTCCGGCGTGGCCCATTTGCTGAAAAAGAACAAAGTGACGGTGTTCGACGGCCACGGCATCCTCGCCGGCCGCAACACGCTCGCCGTCGAGAAAGAAGGCAAACCGGTCGCGACACTGACCGCGCCGCACATCATCCTCGCCACCGGCGCGCGCGCGCGCGAACTCCCCGGCCTGGAAGCGGACGGCAAGCTGATCTGGACCTACAAGGCGGCGATGGTCCCCACCGTCATGCCGAAATCCCTTCTGGTGGTGGGATCGGGCGCCATCGGCATCGAATTCGCCTCATTCTACCTCAACATGGGCGCCGCGGTGACCGTGGTGGAAGTGCTCGACCGCGTCCTGCCGGTCGAGGACGCGGAAATCTCCGCCTTCGCCCGCAAATCGTTCGAGAAGCAGGGGATGAAAATCCTCACTTCCGCTGCGGTGAAAGGTGCCAGGAAAAACGCCGACAGCGTAACCGTGACCGTCGAGGCCGGCGGCACATCGAGCGACATCACGGTGGACCGGGTGATCTCCGCCGTCGGCATCGTCGGCAACGTCGAAGATCTCGGGCTCAGGGCACCGGCGTGAAGGTCGACCGCACCCATGTGGTGATCGACGCGCTCTGCCGCACCGGCGAGCCAGGCGTCTATGCCATCGGCGACCTGGCCGGCCCGCCCTGGCTCGCCCACAAGGCCAGCCACGAAGGGGTGGTCTGTGTCGAAGCCATCGCCGGGCTGCACCCGCACCCGATCGACTGGACCAATATTCCCGGCTGCACCTATTGCCGCCCGCAGGTGGCCTCGGTCGGGCTGACGGAAGCGCGGGCCAGGGCCGAAGGGTATGAGGTGCGGGTGGGGCGGTTTCCCTTCATCGGCAACGGCAAGGCGATCGCCCTCGGCGAGCCCGAAGGCCTGGTGAAGACCGTGTTCGACGCGAAAACCGGCGCGCTGCTCGGCGCGCACATGATCGGCGCCGAGGTGACCGAGCTGATCCAGGGCTACGCCATCGCCCGCACGCTGGAAACCACCGAGGCCGAGCTGATGCACACCGTGTTCCCGCATCCGACCATCAGCGAGACCATGCATGAGGCCGTGCTTGACGCCTACGGACGGGCCATCCACTTCTAGCCACCATGATCGCCCGGCCCGCATGACCACGCGCATCGTCATCGATCACGCAACCGCCCGGCACCCGGAAAAGGCGCACCGGCCGGACAACCCGATCCAGCGCAAGCCTGCCTGGATCAGGGTGAAGGCGCCGACGCATCCGGTCTATCACGAAACCCGCGACCTGATGCGTGGTCAGCGGTTGCACACCGTGTGCGAGGAAGCCTCCTGCCCGAATATCGGCGAGTGCTGGAGCCGGCGGCACGCCACCATGATGATCATGGGCGACACCTGCACCCGCGCCTGCAGCTTCTGCAACGTGCGCACCGGCCAGCCCGCCGCGCTCGACGCCGGCGAGCCGGCCCGGGTGGCCGATGCCGTCGCCCGGCTCGGCCTGCGCCACGTGGTGGTGACCTCGGTTGACCGCGACGATCTGGAAGATGGCGGGGCGGCGCATTTCGCCGCCACCATCAGCGCCATCCGCGCCGTCGCCCCCGGCACCACGATCGAGGTGCTGACCCCCGATTTCCTGCGCAAGCCGGGTGCCGCCGAAATTGTGGCCGCCGCGCGGCCGGACGTGTTCAACCACAACCTGGAGACGGTGCCGCGCCTGTATCCGTCCATCCGGCCGGGCGCGCGCTATTTCCAGTCGCTGCGGCTGCTCGACAGCGTCAAACGCCTCGCGCCCGGCATCTTCACCAAATCCGGCCTGATGGTCGGGCTGGGCGAGGCGCGCGGCGAAATATTACAGGTGATGGACGATCTGCGCGTGGCGGAGGTGGACTTCCTGACCATCGGCCAGTATCTCCAGCCGACCGTGAAACATGCTGCAGTGGCGGAATTCGTGACCCCCGAGGCGTTTGCCGATTATGCCAGCCTGGCCCGCGCCCGCGGCTTCCTGCTGGTCTCCGCCACCCCGCTGACCCGCAGCTCGTACCATGCGGATGCCGATTTCGCGCGGCTTCAGGCGGCGCGGCGCGCCGGTGCGGCGGCCTGACATGCCCACGCATACGGAAACGCGCATCATCCCCTACCGGCCCGAGCAAATGTGGGACCTGGTGGCCGATGTGAACCGTTATCCGCAATTCCTGCCCTGGTGCGTGGGCGCGAAAGTGCGCCAGCAGACCGAGACGCTGCAGATCGCCGACATGTCGGTGGGCTTCGGGCCGATCCGGGAAAGCTTCACCAGCCGCAACACCTTGTTGCGGCCGCAATACATCAAGGTGCGCTACGAGCGCGGGCCGTTCCGGTATTTGAACAACGACTGGTTCTTTGCCCCCGATCCGCGCGGCTGCAAGGTGGATTTCTGGGTCGATTTCGAATTCCGCAGCCGGGTTTTGCAATCCGCCTTCGGCGTGGTGTTCAACGAAGCCACCCGCCGCATGGTCAACGCCTTCCTGCGCCGCGCCCGCGACGTCTATGGCACCCCGCAGGCCACCGCCGTTCCCGCCGTCACCCAGGCGGGTCCGCAGCGGATCTGAACCGCTCCGCCCGGAGAACACGGCCCATGACCTACGCGCCGCCGCGTCCCGATCCCAGCCTGCCGCCGGTGCGGATCAACCTGTTCTCCGACACCCAGACCCGGCCGACGCCGGCGATGAAGGCGGCGATGCTGGCGGCCGAAGTCGGCGACGAACAGGCCGGCCTCGACCCCACGGTCTGGGCGCTGTGCGACCGCATGGCGACGCTGCTCGACAAGGATGCAGCGGTGTTCCTGCCCAGCGGCACGATGTGCAACCAGATCGCCATCCTCACCCATTGCCGGCCGGGCGATGAAATCCTGGCGCACGAAACCGCGCATATCCTCACCAGCGAGGGCAGCGGCGGCGCGGCCCTGGCCGGCGCGCAGATCACGCCCTTGCGCGGTCCGCGCGGCCAGTTCGACGCCGATGCCGTGCGTGCGGCGCTGCGGCCGCGGGACTCGCGCTACGCGCCGCCGCAGGCGTTGCTGGAAGTGGAACAGACCGCCAATACCGGCGGCGGCACGGTCTGGCCGCTGAAGCGGCTGAACGATGTCGCCGAGGCCGCGCATGCGGCAGGGCTGGCCACCCATATGGATGGCGCCCGGCTGATGAACGCCGCTGTCGCCGCCGGCGTGCCGGCCGCCGCCATGGTGGCCTTATATGACAGCGTCTGGCTCGACTTCACCAAGGGTCTGGGTGCCCCGCTCGGTGCTGTGCTGTGCGGCAGTGCCGCGTTCATCGGCCGTGCCTGGCGCTGGAAGCAGCGTTTGGGCGGCGCGATGCGCCAGGGCGGCATTTGTGCCGCGGCCTGTCTTTATGCGCTCGACCACCATATCGACCGGCTCGCCGAGGATCACGAGAACGCCCGGCTGCTTGCCCGCGGCCTGGCCGAAATTCCCGGCATCACGGTCGAGTTGCCGGAAACCAACCTGGTGTTCTTTGACACCAGCGGCACCGGCCTGACCGCGGCCGACCTGTTTGCCCGGGTGCGTCCGCACGGGGTTGCATTCTCGGTCAACAGCACCTGGCGCGGACGGGCCTGCACGCATCTTGATGTGTCGCGCGGGCAGATCGACGAGGCGCTGGGGGTGATCGCGGCGGCGGTCTGCGCGTAGGGCGCCGGCGCATTCAGGATTGTGGGAACTGCGGGGCTGCGAAGATATCTCGGCATCGCCGTCCGGCGGAGTTCCCACAATCCTCTAAAACGAATGGGTTCCAAGGGCCTGTCGGCCCTTGGCGGGTCTAGGGCGGCGCCCTGGCCTTGCTTTTGCCGCAATGCGAGATTGCGTGAACATCCAGCGATGGATAGGGTCCCTTATGTGACAGCGGGCCCGCAGAAACGGCGGTCGCCCGCCGTCGGTGTGAATTAATCCGTTTTCCGCGGAGGTGGTGTGCGTCGATGATGGACCAGCATCCGGCCCAGGGCCTGTACGACCCGCGCAATGAGCACGATGCCTGCGGTGTTGGCTTCATTGTCAACATCAAGGGCCGGAAGTCGCACGATATTATCCAGCGCGGACTGCAAATTCTGGTCAATCTGGACCATCGCGGCGCGGTCGGGGCCGACCCGCTGGTGGGCGACGGGGCCGGCTGCCTGATTCAGATGCCGGACGCGCTGCTGCGCTCCTGGGCCGAGCAGGCCGGCACGGTGCTGCCGCCGGAAGGGCGCTACGCGGTCGGCATGTGTTTCATGCCGCGCGACGCGGGTGCGCGCGACTTCGCCGCCCGCCTGCTGGAGCGCGTGATCGCTACCGAAGGCCAGCGGCTGGTCGGCTGGCGGGTCGTGCCCACCGACACCACCGGCCTGGGTGCGCGCGTCATCGAGGCCATGCCGGTGATCCGCCAGGTTATTGTGGCGGCCGACCCGGCGCTGACCGATCAGGATGCGTTCGAGCGGAAAATCCTCGTCATCCGCAAGCAGGTGCTGAACAACCTCGTTTCGCTCGGCGAACGGCACGGGCTGCCTGGTTTGCGCGAGTTCTACATGCCCTCATTCTCTACCCGCACGATTGTTTATAAAGGGCTGCTGCTGGCGCCGCAGGTCGGCAGTTTCTACCGCGACCTGCAGGATCCGCTCACCACCTCGGCGCTGGCGCTGGTGCACCAGCGTTTCTCCACCAACACGTTCCCGTCCTGGCGGCTGGCGCACCCGTACCGCTACCTCGCCCATAACGGCGAAATCAACACCGTGCGCGGCAACGTCAACTGGATGTATGCGCGCCGCTACGGCATGGCCTCCGACCTGATCGGCCCGGATCTCGACAAGATGTGGCCGCTGATCCCGCACGGCCAGTCCGACACCGCCAGCATCGACAACGCGCTCGAACTGCTGGTGGCCGGCGGCTACTCGCTGGCGCACGCGATGATGCTGCTGATCCCGGAGGCCTGGGCGGGCAACACGCTGATGGACCCCGACCGCCGCGCGTTTTACGAATACCACGCCGCTTTGATGGAGCCGTGGGACGGGCCGGCCGCCATCGCCTTCACCGACGGGCGGCAGATCGGCGCCACGCTGGACCGCAACGGTTTGCGCCCGGCGCGCACCGTCATCACCGATGACGACCACGTGATCATGGCCTCCGAGTCCGGCGTGCTGCCGGTGCCCGAGGAGCGCATCGTCCGCAAATGGCGGCTGCAGCCCGGCAAGATGCTGCTGATCGACCTGCAGCAGGGCCGCATCATCGACGACGCCGAGATCAAGCGCGATCTGGCGACCGCGCATCCCTACGCCGAGTGGCTGAAAGCGACGCAGATCAAGCTGGAGGATCTGGCCGATCCTGCCGAGCCCCAAGCTGCTGCGCATGCCGCCGCCGCGCATGCCGCCGCCAACGACAAAAACGATATGCTGTGCCACCAGCAGGCGTTCGGCTACACCGAAGAAGACATCCAGTTCTTCCTGGAGCCGATGGCGCGCCAGGGCGAGGACCCGGTGGGCTCGATGGGTACCGACACGCCGCTGGCGGTGCTCTCGCGCCGGCCGCGGCTGCTGTATACGTATTTCAAGCAGAACTTCGCCCAGGTCACCAACCCGCCGATCGACCCGATCCGCGAGGCACTGGTAATGTCGCTGGTGTCGATGATCGGGCCGCGGCCGAACCTGCTCGGCCACCATGCCGGCACGCATTTCCGCCTGGAAGTGACGCAGCCCATCCTGACCAATGCCGACCTGGAGAAGATCCGCTCGATCTCCAGCCTGGTCGGCGACGCCTTCCGCACCCGCACCATCGACGCCACCTGGCCGGCCGAGCAGGGTGCCGACGGGCTGGCGCCGGCGCTCGAACGCGTCTGCCGGGACGCGACCGAAGCGGTGCTCGCCGGCTACAACATTCTGATCCTCTCCGATCGCGCGGTGTCGGCGGGGCGCGCGCCGATCCCGGCGCTGCTGGTCACCGCCGCCGTGCACCATCACCTGATCCGCCAGGGCTTGCGCACCAGCACGGGGCTGGTGGTGGAAACCGGCGAGGCGCGCGAGGTGCACCATTTCTGCGTGCTCGCCGGCTTCGGCGCCGAGGCGGTGAACCCGTACCTTGCCTTCGACACGCTGGAGCAAATTCGCCAGCGCAGCCTGCCGGCGATGAAACCCTATGAGGTGCAAAAGAACTACATCAAGGCGGTGGGCAAAGGCATCCTGAAGGTGATGTCCAAGATGGGCATCTCCACCTACCAGTCCTATTGCGGCGCGCAGATCTTCGAGGCGGTCGGCCTGTCCAGCGCCTTCGTCGAACAGTGCTTCACCGGCACCGCCAGCACCATCGAGGGCGCCGGCCTGAACGAGATCGCCGAGGAAGCGGTGCAGCGTCACCGCAACGCCTATGGCGACAACCCGGTGTACCGTGACCTGCTGGACGTGGGCGGATTCTACGCCTTCCGATTGCGCGGCGAGGACCATGCGTGGACGCCGGACTCGGTCTCCCGCCTGCAGCACGCCGTGCGTGGCAACTCGGCCCCGGACTACGCCGCTTTCGCCGCCTCCATCAACGACCAGAACGAGCGGCTGCTGACCATTCGCGGCCTGATGCAACTGCGCACCGCGCCCGAACCGGTGCCGCTGGACGAAGTCGAGCCCGCCACCGAGATCGTGCGCCGTTTCGCCACCGGCGCGATGAGCTTCGGCTCGATCAGCCGCGAGGCGCACACCACGCTCGCCATTGCCATGAACCGCATCGGCGGCAAGTCGAACACCGGCGAGGGCGGCGAGGAAGCCGAGCGCTTCCGTCCGCTGCCGAACGGCAACTCCGCCCGTTCGGCCATCAAGCAGGTGGCTTCCGGCCGCTTCGGCGTGACCATCGAGTATCTGGTCAACGCCGACGACATCCAGATCAAGATGGCCCAGGGCGCCAAGCCGGGCGAGGGCGGGCAGTTGCCCGGCCACAAGGTGGACAAGGCCATCGCCAAGGTGCGCCATTCCACCCCCGGCGTCGGCCTGATCTCGCCGCCGCCGCACCACGACATCTACTCCATCGAGGATCTCGCCCAGCTCATCTACGATCTGAAAAACGCCAATGCGCGGGCGCGGATTTCGGTGAAGCTCGTGTCCGAAGTGGGCGTCGGCACGGTCGCCGCCGGGGTGGCGAAGGCGCGCGCCGACCATGTCACCATTTCCGGCTACGACGGCGGCACCGGCGCCAGCCCGCTGACCTCGCTCACCCATGCCGGCTCGCCCTGGGAAATCGGCATCGCCGAAACCCAGCAGACGCTGGTGCTGAACGAGTTGCGCGGCCGGATCGCGGTGCAGGTGGATGGCGGGCTGCGCACCGGGCGCGACGTGGTGGTGGCCGCCCTGCTCGGCGCCGACGAGTTCGGCTTCGCCACCGCCCCGCTGATCGCCGCCGGCTGCGTGATGATGCGCAAATGCCATCTGAACACCTGCCCGGTCGGCGTGGCCACCCAGAACCCGGTGCTGCGCGCCCGCTTCGCCGGCACGCCCGAGCACGTCATCGCCTATTTCATGTTCGTCGCCGAAGAGGTGCGCGGCCTGATGGCGCAGCTCGGCTTCCGCCGCTTCGACGACATGATCGGCCGGGTCGACCGGCTCGATGCGCGGCGGGCGCTCGACCATTGGAAGGCGCGCGGCGTCGATCTCTCGCGCCTGCTGCACCAGGCGGTGCCGCGGCCGGGCATCGCCATCCGTAACAGCGAGCGGCAGGCGCACAATCTCGACCACATCATGGACCGCGCGCTGATCGCGGCGGCGCAGGAGGCGATCGAACGCGGCACGCCGGTGCGCATCGAGCGCGACATCCGCAACGTCGACCGCACCGTCGGCGCCATGTTGTCCGGCGAGATCGCCAAGCGCCACGGCCATGCCGGCCTGCCCGAGGACACGATTTCGATCGTTCTGCAGGGCACCGCCGGCGGCAGCTTCGGCGCCTTTCTCGCCCGCGGCGTCAGCCTGGAACTGGTGGGCGACGCCAATGACTATGTGGGCAAGGGCCTGTCGGGCGGGCGCATCGTGGTGCGCCAGCCGCCGCAGGCTCCGCGCGACCCGACCGAGAACATCATCGTCGGCAACACCGTGCTGTACGGCGCCATTGCCGGCGAAGCGTATTTCGAAGGGGTGGCCGGCGAGCGTTTCGCCGTGCGCAACTCGGGCGCGGTCGCGGTGGTCGAGGGGACCGGCGACCACGGCTGCGAATACATGACCGGCGGCGTGGTGGCGGTGCTGGGCGAAACCGGCCGCAACTTCGCCGCCGGCATGTCGGGCGGCATCGCCTATGTCTACGATCCGTCCGACCGGTTCTCCGAACTGTGCAACCCGGCCGACGTGGAACTGGAGCGCATTGCTCCGCATGACCCCGCCGCCGCGACCGACCCGGAACGGCCGCGGCAGCGCTCCGTCTCGGTGGAAGACAGCGGCATGGGCGATCCGCTGCGTTTCGATGCCGAGCGGCTGCGCATTCTGGTGGAACGGCACGCGCTGTTCACCGGCAGCGTCCGCGCCCGCGCGCTGCTGGAGAACTGGGACGCGGCACTGCGGCATTTCGTCAAGGTCACGCCGCTCGATTACCGCCGCGCGCTGCTCGATCTGCGCGCCGAGCGTCTGGCCCGCGCGACCGCGGCCGAGTGAGAGAACAGGAGCGCACGCATGGGCAAGCCCACCGGTTTTCTTGAAATCGACCGTCGCGACCGCGGCTACGAAAAGCCCGAGGCACGGCGCCGCACCTGGAACGAGTTCGTCACCCCGCTGCCCGGGCCCGAGCTCGGCGGCCAGGCGGCGCGCTGCATGGATTGCGGCATTCCGTTCTGTCACAACGCCTGTCCGGTCAACAACATCATCCCGGACTGGAACAATCTGGTCTATCGGGAGCAGTGGCAGTCAGCACTCGCGTCGTTGCACTCGACGAATAATTTTCCCGAGTTCACCGGCCGCATCTGTCCCGCCGCCCTGTGAGGAAGCCTGCACGCTGAACCTGCAGGACGTGCCGGTGACGATCAAAACCATCGAGTGCGCCATCGTCGATCGGGGCTGGCAGGAAGGCTGGATCGTTCCGCAGCCGGCGGCCCACACCACCGGCCGGCGCGTCGCCGTGGTCGGGTCCGGCCCCTCGGGGCTTGCCTGTGCCCAGCAACTGGCGCGCGCCGGCCATATGGTGACGGTGCTGGAAAAGCAGGACCGCATCGGCGGCCTGCTGCGCTACGGCATCCCCGACTTCAAGATGGAGAAGCACCTGATCGACCGCCGCATCGCGCAGATGCGGGCCGAGGGCGTGCTGTTCCGCACCTGCGTGGAAGTGGGCGTCGACCTCAGCCTCGGCGAATTGCTCGACGAGCACGACGCCGTGGCGCTGTGCGGCGGCGCCGAGCAGGCGCGCGGCCTTGAGGTGCCGGGCAGCGAACTGCAGGGCATCTACCCCGCCATGCAGTACCTGGTGCAGCAGAACCGTGTGCTGGCCGGGGACGATCCGGCGCATGTCGCGCCGGACGGGCGCATCGATGCGGCGGGGCGGCACGTGGTGGTAATCGGCGGCGGCGACACCGGCGCGGACTGCGTCGGCACCGCCATCCGCCAGGGCGCGGCTTCGGTCACGCAGATCGAAATCATGCCGAAGCCGCCGGAGCGGGCCAACAAGGCGCTGACCTGGCCGGACTGGCCGCTGCGCCTGCGTACCTCGCCCGCGCATGAGGAAGGATGTGTGCGCGACTGGGCGGTGCTGACCCGCGAAGCGATCGGCGAGAACGGACTGGTGACCGCACTCGACTGCGTGCGCGTTGCTTGGGAGCGCGGCGCCGATGGCCGCATGCTACCGCGCGAGGTGCCGGGCAGCGCCTTCCGCCTGCGTGCCGAACTCGTGCTGCTGGCGATGGGGTTCACCGGACCTGTGCGGACGGGGCTGCTGGAACGGTCGGAACTGGCGCTGGATGCGCGTGGCAACGTTCAGGCCGACACGCAGGATTACCGGACGTCGCAGGAGCGGGTGTTCGCCGCGGGCGACATGCGGCGCGGGCAGTCGCTGGTGGTCTGGGCCATTCGCGAGGGGCGGCAATGCGCGCGGGCGATTGATGCGTTTCTGATGGGCGGCAGCACGCTGCCGCGTTGAGGTGGGGCGTTGGATGAAGGAAGGCCAGGGCTCTGCCCTGGACCCGCCAAGGGCCGAGAGGCCCTTGGAACCCATTACTTTTAGACAGTTCTCATGAGAACTGCATAAGTAGCGGGGTCCAGGGGCCTCTCGGTCCTTGGCGGGTCCAGGGCAAAGCCCTGGCATTCCTTCACCCAACGCCCCAACGCCTTGCGCGCGGCGGCGCAGGCGCTGCAAGATGAACATCACGCCCCGCGACAGCAGGGGCGATGCAACGGGGTGACCAAGGCATGAAGCGTCGTCAGGTCTTGCAGGCCGCCGCGGGCGTCCTGGCCGCGCCCAGCCTTGCCGCCGCCCAGGGCGGCAAGGTGCTGCGTTTCGTGCCGCAGGCCAACCTGTCCAGCATGGACGCGGTGGCCGGCACCCAGTACGTGGTGCGCAATGCCGCCCTGCTGGTGTGGGACACGCTGTACGGCGTCGATGCCAACCTCGTGCCGCAGCCGCAGATGTGCGAGGGCCACGAGGTCGACGCCGCGTTCAAAACCTGGACCTTCCGGCTGCGTCCTGGCCTGAAGTTCCATGACGGCGCGCCGGTGCTCAGCCGCGACGTGATCGCCAGCCTGAAGCGCTGGATGGTGCGCGACACCATGGGCCAGCAGATCGCCGCCAGGCTCGACGCGTTGGAAGCGCCGGACGACCGGAGCTTCCGCTTCCGCCTGAACCGGCCGTTCCCCAAGCTGCTGTTCGCGATCGGCAAGAGCAACGCGCCGGTGGCGCTGATCATGCCCGAGCGCATCGCCAAAACCGATCCGTTCCAGGTGATCAGTGAGTTCGTCGGCTCGGGCCCGATGAAGTTCAACCGGGGCGAATGGGTGCCCGGCGTGAAAGCGGTGTTCGAGAAATTCGCCGAGTATCCGGTGCGGCCGGAAGCGGGCGAGTGGCTCGCCGGCGGCAAGCGCATCATGTTCGACCGCATCGAATGGGTGGTGATGGATGCGGCGACCGCCGGGTCGGCGTTGCAGAACGGCGAGGTCGACTGGTGGGAGACGCCGCTGCCCGATCTGGTGCCGTTGCTCAAGCGCAACCGCAGCATCGCGGTGGATATCGCCGACCCGCTCGGCAATATCGGCAGCCTGCGCATGAACCATCTGCAGCCGCCGTTCAACGATGTGCGGGTGCGCCGGGCGCTGCTGATGGGGCTGTCGCAGCAGGATTACATGCAGGCCGTGGTGGGCGATAACCCCGATCTGTGGCGCCCGCTGCCGAGTTTCTTCACCCCCGGCACGCCGGTCTATACCGAGGAGGGCGGCGACATCCTGAAAGGGCCGCGCGACATCGCCGGGGCGAAGAAGCTGCTGGCCGAGGCCGGGCAGCTCGGCGCGAAAGTGACGCTGATCGTCGCCACCGACGTGCCGATTACCAAGGCGGAAGGCGAGGTCACGCAGGACCTGCTGACCAAACTGGGCTTCGAGGTGGACTATGTGGCGACCGACTGGGGCACGGTGGGCGCGCGGCGGACCAAGAAGGACCCGCCGGCCAAGGGGGGGTGGAATATTTTTCACACCTGGCACGCCGGCGCCGACTGCGTGAACCCGGCGCCTTACACGGCACTCGATGCCGGCGGCGACAAGGCATGGTTCGGCTGGCCGAACTCTCCGGAAGTGGAGGCGCGCATCTCCGACTGGTATGTCGCCACCGATCTGCCGGCGGAGAAGAAGGCGATGGCAGCCATCAATCGCGCCTCGTTCGAGAATGTCACGTACGCACCGACCGGGTTCTTTCAGATGTACCAGGCGTGGCGCAGCAGTGTCTCCGGCGTGGTGAAGGCGCCGTTCCCGGTGTTCTGGGGCGTGCAGAAATCCTGACCGCGCGCTGCGGTCGCGGCGCCGTCCGTTGGGTGCAGAGCGCAAGGGACGAGAATAATGCTCGCTTACGCCGCGCGGCGGGTCCTGGCCACCATTCCCGTCATGGCGGTGGTGGCGCTGTTCGTGTTCAGCCTGCTGTATATCGCCCCCGGCGATCCCGCGGCGATCATCGCCGGCGACCAGGCGAGCCCGGACGACGTGGCCCGCATCCGCGCCTCGCTGGGGCTGGATCGGCCGTTCCTTGTCCGTTTCGGCGCCTGGGTCTGGGACGTGCTGAACGGTGACCTCGGCACCTCGATCTTCACCAGCCTGCCGGTCAGCCACATGATCGCCCAGCGCATCGAGCCGACGCTGTCGCTGATGGTGCTCACGCTGCTGCTGTCCGTCGCCGTGGCGGTGCCCCTGGGGGTGCTCGCGGCATCCCGCCACGGCACCTGGATCGACCGGCTGGTGATGCTGCTGGCGGTGGCCGGGTTCTCGGTGCCGGTGTTCGTGGTGGGCTATGTGCTGGCCTATGTGTTTGCCCTGCAGCTCGATCTGTTTCCGGTCCAGGGCTACACGCCGGTCGCGGACGGTCTGGGGTCCTGGCTGTCGCATTTGCTGTTGCCCGCGGTCACCCTGGGCAGCGCCTTCGTCGCCCTGATCGCACGCATCACCAGGGCGACCATGCTGGAGGTGCTCAGCCAGGATTACGTGCGCACGGCGAAGTCGAAAGGTGCCGGTCAGCGCTCCATCCTGTTCGTGCATGCGCTGAAGAACGCGGCCGTGCCGGTCGTGACCGTCATCGGCTTGGGTGTGGCCGGGCTGATCGGCGGGGCGGTGGTGACCGAGAGCGTGTTCGCCATTCCCGGCATCGGGCGGTTGGTGGTGGATGCCATTCTGCGGCGCGACTACCCGGTGATCCAGGGCGTCGTGCTGCTGTTCAGCTTCGTCTATGTGCTGGTGAACCTGGGCGTCGACCTGCTCTATACCGTGTTCGATCCGAGGATCCGCTATTGAGCATGGCGCCCTCGGCCCGCACCCGTGCATGAAGCCGCGCCCGGCCTGCCGGAGGTGCTGCCGCCACGCAAGCTGCGCGGCGTTGTTGGCATGTTCGTCTATCGCCATCCTTCCATTGCAGTGGGCGGCGTTCTGCTCGCGCTGATCGTGGGCATTGCCGTTCTCGCACCCTGGCTCGGCACTGTCGATCCGACCGCGCTGGCGCCGGCGCGACGGACGCGTCCGCCCAGTGCGCAATACTGGTTCGGCACCGATATGCTGGGGCGCGACGTCTATTCGCGCGTGCTGTACGGCGCGCGGGTGTCGCTCATCGTCGGCTTTTCGGTGGCCTTCCTGTCCGCGCTGACCGGCATGGTCATCGGCCTGGCAGCGGGATTTGTCCGCTGGATCGATGCCATTATCATGCGGGTCATGGACGGCATGATGTCGATCCCGTCCATTTTGCTGGCGATCGCGCTGATGGCGCTGACCCGCGGCAGCGTGCAGAACGTCATCATTGCCATCACCATCACCGAGGTGCCGCGCGTGTCGCGCCTGGTGCGCGGCGTGGTGCTGAGCCTGCGCGAGCTTGCCTATGTCGAGGCGGCAGTGGCGTGCGGAACGCGGACGCCGCGGCTCATCGTCCGGCACATCCTGCCCAACACGCTGGCGCCGACCACTGTGCAGGCCACCTATATCTGTGCCGCCGCCATGATCACCGAGGCCATCCTGTCGTTCATCGGCGCCGGCACGCCGCCGACCATCCCGTCCTGGGGCAATATCATGGCGGAGGGGCGGGCGCTGTGGCAGGTGAAGCCGTTTATCGTGTTCTTCCCGGCGTTTTTCCTGTCGGTCACCGTGCTGGCGGTGAACCTGCTGGGCGACGGGCTGCGCGACGCGCTCGATCCGCGCATGGCGAAGAAGATCTGAGTGCCGTGGACGCGCCGCTGCTGCAGGTGGAGACTCTGCAAACCCATTTCGGCACGCCGGATGGCGTCGTGCGCGCCGTCGACGGGCTGTCGTTCCGGATCGGCGCCGGCGAAACCGTGGCGCTGGTGGGCGAAAGCGGCTGCGGCAAGTCGGTCACGTCGATGTCCATCCTGCGGCTGATCGCCGAGCCGCCCGGCCGCATCGCCGGCAACATCCTGTTCCGCGGCCGCGACTTGCTTGCCCTGTCCGAGCGGGAGATGCGACGGGTCCGCGGCAAGGAGATCAGCATGATCTTCCAGGAGCCGATGACCAGCCTGAACCCGGTGCTGACGGTGGGATGGCAGATCGGTGAGACGCTGCGGCTGCATGAGGGTCTTTCCGCCCGCGCCGCCGAAGCCCGCGCCGTCGAAATGCTGACCCTGGTCGGCCTTCCCGCGCCGGACCGGCAGGTGCGCGCATATCCGCACCAATTGTCCGGCGGCATGCGCCAGCGCGTCATGATCGCCATGGCGGTCGCCTGCAACCCGCGCCTGCTGATCGCCGACGAGCCCACCACCGCGCTGGACGTGACCATCCAGGCGCAGATTCTCGACCTTATGCGCGGCCTCAAAGCACGGCTGGGATCGGCGATCCTGTTGATCACGCATGATCTCGGCGTGGTGGCCGAAATGGCGCAGCGGGTCGTGGTGATGTATGCCGGACGCTGCGTGGAGGAAGCCTCTGTGGAGGCGATCTTCGCCCGTCCCATGCACCCCTACACGCGCGGCCTGCTCGGGGCGGTGCCCCGGCTTGGCTCCGTCGCTGACGCAGGGCGGGCGCAGCAGGCTCACCGAAATTTCCGGGCAGGTGCCCAGCCTGCGCGAGCGGGTCCTTGGCTGCGCTTTCGCCGGGCGCTGCGCCCTGGCGAGCGACCTGTGCCGCGTGGTGGCGCCGTCGGTCGCGGAAAAGCGCCCGGCCCATTTCGCCGCCTGCCACCACGTCGAGGGCTGCGCGGAACGGGCCGGATGAGCGCGGCGAAGCTGCTCGAGGTCAGCGATCTCACGAAGCATTTTGCCGTCAGCGGCGGTCTGTTCGGCCGGATGCGGGGCATTGTCCATGCCGCCGATGGCGTTTCGTTCGACATTGCCAGGGGCGAAACCCTGTCCCTGGTGGGCGAGAGCGGCTGCGGCAAGTCGACGGTGGGAAAAGCCATCCTGCGGCTGTTTCCGCTGACCGCGGGCGAGGTCCGGCTGGACGGACAGCGCATCGACAATCTGCCGGCGCACCGGTTGCGGCCGTTGCGGCGGCGCATCCAGATCGTGTTTCAGGACCCGTTCTCCAGCATCAACCCCCGCCTGCGCGTGCGCGACATCATCGCCGAGCCGATCGTGAATTTCGCCGTTGCCCGGGGCCGCGAACTGGACGACCGGGTTGCCGCGCTGATTGGACAAGGTGCGGCTGCCGCGCGATGCCATGCGCCGCTTCCCGCATGAATTCTCGGGCGGCCAGCGCCAGCGCATCTGCATTGCCCGCGCGCTCGCGCCGGGGTCCGACCTGATCATTTGCGACGAGGCGGTTTCGGCCCTTGATGTTTCGGTCAAGGCGCAGATCGTCAACCTGCTGGCCGACCTGCAGGACGAGCTTGGGCTGGCGCTGCTGTTCATCAGCCATGACCTGGCCATCGTCGAGCACCTGACGCATCGCGTGGCGGTGATGTATCT
This sequence comes from uncultured Alphaproteobacteria bacterium, assembly GCA_963714255.1. GTDB lineage: Bacteria > Pseudomonadota > Alphaproteobacteria > Acetobacterales > Acetobacteraceae > Rhodovastum. Next base: position 242,612 of record CAVQNU010000027.1, on the reverse strand, counting down.
CGGCCGGATCGTGGAACTGGCCGACCGGCGCACGCTGTTTGCGGCGCCGCGGCATCCGTATACGCGCGCGCTGCTGTCGGCGGTGCCGGTGCCGGACCCGGCGGCGCGGCGCCAGCGGATCATTCTGCGTGGCGATGTGCCCAGCCCGATCAATCCGCCGTGCGGCTGCCGGTTCCACACGCGCTGCCCGCTTGTTTTTGACCGGTGCCGTGTGGAGGAGCCGGTGCTGCGGGCAGTGCCGGGGGCGGCTGGGCATGTGGCTGCGTGCCACTTGAAGGAAGGCCAGGGCTCTGCCCCGGACCCGCCAAGGGCCGAGATGCCCCTGGATCCCGATGCTTAAGTAATGGGTTCCAAGGGGCCACTGCCCCTTGGCGGGTCCAGGGCAGAGCCCTGGCCTTCCTTCCCTTCGCTTGACCCCACCCCGCCCCAATGACAACACTCCCCCTGAAGCGCCACGGGAGAAAAAAATGCCGCAGCTCAGCCTCACGGTGAACGGCAAGTCCCAGACGGTCGAGGTCGAGGGGCGCACCCTGCTGGTCGAGTTGCTGCGCGAAAAGCTGGGCCTCACCGGCACCCATGTGGGCTGCGACACCAGCCAGTGCGGCGCCTGCGTGGTGCTGCTGGATGGCAAATCGGTGAAATCCTGCACCGTCCTGGCGTTGCAGGCCGATGGCGCCAGCGTCACCACCATCGAGGGTCTGGCCGCCGCCGACGGCACCCTGCACCCGATGCAGGCGGCATTCCGCGAGCATCACGCGCTGCAATGCGGGTTTTGCACCCCGGGCATGGTGATGAGCGCCATCGACCTGGTGCAATCCCATCCCCACGGGCTGACCGAGGAGCAGATCCGCCACGGTCTCGAAGGCAATCTCTGCCGCTGCACGGGCTACCACAATATCGTGAAGGCGATCGCGGCGGCCTGGCCGGTGATGCACGCAAGGCCGCAGGCGCAAGCCGCCGCGTAGGGGGACGTGCCATGTATGATTTCGCCTATATCCGGCCTTCCACCCTGGCGGATGCCGTACATGCCTTGGGCACCGAGGACGCCAAGGCGCTGGCCGGCGGACAGACCATTATTCCCGTGCTGAAACAGCGGCTGAACCGGCCGGCGATCATGGTCGATCTCGCCGGGCTGGGCCTGTCGCACATCAAGGTGACCGCGGACAGGATCACGATCGGCGCCACCACGACGCATGCCGCGGTGGCGGCCAATCGCGACGTGCGGGAGGCGTTTCCTGCGCTCGCCTGCCTGGCGGCGGGCATCGGCGACAGCCAGGTGCGCAACCGCGGCACGATCGGCGGCAGCCTGGCCAACAATGACCCGACCGCCGACTATACCGCCGCGGCGCTGGCCACCGACGCCGCCATCCGCACCAGCAAGCGCATCATTGCGGCCGACGATTATTTCCAGGGATTGTTCACCACCGCGCTGGAGCCGGACGAGATCATTACCGAGGTCGCTTTCCCCATCCCGCGTCATGCGGCCTATACGAAGTTCCGCAACCCGGCGTCGCGCTATGCCATGGTGGGCGTGTTCGTGGCCAGATTTGGGCATTGGGTGCGGGTGGCGGTCACCGGAGCGGGGCAGGATGGCGTGTTCCGCCACACGGTGTTCGAGCAGGCGCTGGAGCGCACCTGGTCGCCGGCGGCGCTGGAGGGCATCCTCACGCCGCCGGACGGTCTGAACAGCGATATTCACGCCAGCGCCGAGTACCGCGCTCATCTGATCGGGGTGATTGCCCGGCGCGCGGTGGCGGCGGCGATCTAAGGGCGCGCAACAGCGTCGTCATGCGCCACGAAACCGATGGTTTCGTGCGCGCCGCCGTTTCACTGCATATCAGCCATCGCCGGCGATGCTGCGCCGCAGCATAATTTCTATCGACGTCGATGCTGCGGTGCGGCATAAAAATTCCGAAGTCGCATGGCGTGGGGCTTCGTTTGGTATCACTTAAAAAACTTCCTGCGCCGTGAAACATAGGGGAAGTTTAATGAGTGACATCGGCGGCGGCCCTGACAATATGGTTGCAGATCTAACCTTGGCATTCCTGCACTTCCACTTCCATTATGGAATGGGTGCTACGCCAAACGAACATTCTGTTGTCGGTCCGGCCGGTATGTTTAAGACCGCTCAATCAAAATCTTCCGAGAATACTGCAGACGATCGCCCGTATACGATGTCGTAAGGTAACATAAATCGGGCTTTGGCTGCTGCCCTCGGCGATCGCTCGGCAGCGGGACGACATTGCGTTACGAAACGCCGGCCGGCAGCCCCAGGCGTTTCGCCAGGGCCGCGTGCTGCGCGCGCAACACGTCGGCCAGCGTGTAGCGGTCCAGCACCGCCAGAAACGCCGCCATCGCCTCCTCCATGATGCCTTCCAGGCGGCACGGCCCGCGAATCGGACAGCCCACGCCGTCCATGCACTCCACCGGCGCCAGCGTCGCCTCGGTGCGCCGGACCACCTCGCCGATGATGATCCGGTCGGGCGGCAGCGCCAGCCGCAGCCCGCCATGGCGCCCCCGCACGGCGTGCACGTAGCCGAGTTGTCCCAGCGCGTTGGCCACTTTGTGCAGGTGATGCTCCGAAATCCGGTAGGCGGCGGCGATCTCGCCGATCGGCACGACACGGTCCTCGCGCACCGCGAGGTGGATGAGCGTGCGCAGTCCGTAGTCGGCAAAGCGGGTCAGGTTCATGGGGGTGAGGACATTCGTTCACCAGGCCTCAGGCATCGGCGATCTGCGCCGTTTTGCCGAACAAGGCAGCGGTGACCGCCTCGCGCAGGCATTGCTCGTCGTACGGCTTCTGCAACACCGTGAAGCCTTCCCGCCGTGCCTGCTCGGCAGCCCCGCTGCCGCCGCTCACCAGGATCGCCGGCATATGCATGCCGCGGGCGCGCAACTCACGCACCAGGTCGACCCCGCTCATGCCGCCGGGCATCAGGATGTCGGTGACCAGCAGCGCATAGCTTTGCATCTGCAGCAGCGTCAGCGCCGCCAGCCCGGACGCCGCCACCGCCACGTCGAAGCCCAGCATCTCCAGCCGGCTGCGGGTCACCGCGGCGACCTCGGCATTGTCCTCCACCAGCAGTGCATGCAACCCGGTGCCCGGCGCGGTGGTGGACGACGCCTGGGGTTGACGCGGTGCCGGTGTCTCGGTGCAGGCCGGCAGGTACAGCGTCACGGTGGTGCCGATGCCGGGCGTGCTGTCGATCGTGGCGGTGCCGGCCGACTGGCGGACGAAGCCATACACCTGCGACAGGCCGAGTCCGGTGCCCTTGCCGATCTCCTTGGTGGTGAAGAACGGGTCGAACACCCGCGGCAATACCGCGGGCGGAATGCCGAGGCCGGTGTCGGCCACCGAAAGTGCCACGAAATCGCCCAGCAGGTCGTCGATGTCGTGTTCGGCGCTCAGTGTCACCCGGCGCAGGCGCAGCGTCAGCCGGCCGCCATGCGGCATCGCGTCGCGCGCGTTGACCGCCAGGTTCACCACCGCCAGCTCGAGTTCCGAGGGGTCGACCTTGACGATGCAGGGGCCGGCCGGGTCGGTTTCGATCGCCATGGCGATATCGCCGCGCAGGGAATGCGCCAGCAGGCCGCGCATGTCGCCAAGCTGGCGGGCCAGGTCGATCGGTTCCGGATACAGCGCGCGGCGGCGGGCGAATGTCAGCAATTGCCGTGTCAGCGCCTCACCGCGGCGCACCGCGGCGACGATCGTGTCGAGCGCCTTGATATCGCTGGCCTCGCGCGGGCGGCGGCGCATGCGGTCCACATTGCCCAGCACGATCATCAGCAGGTTGTTGAAATCATGCGCGACGCCGCCGGTGAGTTCGCCAAGCGCCTCCAGCCGCTGCCCCCGCTGCAACGCCTCCTCGGCGGCGACGCGGCGCTCGGCCTCCTCGAACAGTGCGTGGGTGCGTTTCATCGCCACCCACAGTGCGGCCAGCATCAGCACGGTGGCGGGCAGGCCGAACACCAGGTGGGTCGCCAGCGTGCCGAGCCATTCGTCGCGGATGGCGGCGGTGGCCATCCCGGCCATGACGAACACCGGGTAGGGATCGAGGCGCCGCCAGGCCAGCCGCCGCTCACGGCCATCGATCGGGGAAACCGCGGTCAACATGCCGCGATCAAGCGGGCCGGCGACGGATGTCAGAATTGGCGGCTGCGCCGCCGGGTGATCCCCCTTGCGGAGCGGCGGATAGCGCGCCAGCAGCGTGCCGTCGGTGCGCATCAGGACCAGCAACGATCCTTCGGCGCGGGCGATCTCGCGGTAGAAATTCTCGAAATCGCTCGGCAGCAGCGAGGCGGTGACGACGCCGCCGAATCCGCCGCCCGGCGTCTCGCGCCGGCGCGAGAGGCCAAAGAAAGGCGACGCCCCGCCAAGCAGCGGCTGCAACGCGGCGCCGACGAACAGGCCGGCGTCCCTGCCGGTCTGAGCGGCGAAATAATCGCGGCCGCTCGCATCCAGGGAAGGCAAGGTGGTGGTGTAATCGGTGGCGCAGATCCGGCCGTCGGCGCCGATGATCCAGATCGACTGCAGATGCGGCAGCCGGCTCGAAATTGCCTTCAACCGGTCGTGCCAGCGCGGAAAATCCGCGCGGATGGTCGAATCCGGCAAAGCGCGCGTGATGTCCGCCAGGTTCTGCAGCAGCACGTCGGTGCTCTCGAACACCTTCAGCGCCTGCTCGTGCAGGATGTCGGCCGTGCGGGCGAGCTGTTCGTCCGCCTCATGCATCGTCGCCCGGCGGATGGTGACCGCACCGGACGCCAGCAGCACAACCGGCAGCAGCACGCAGCCAACCATGGCAAGGCCGAGAACACGCAAGGACGCGCGCCGCGTCGATTGCATCCCGCCTCCTTGGGTCGCCGGTATCGTCCGGTCGGGTTCACTACTGTGCCCCGGGCGCGACAGGAAGGTTTCCTCCGTTCAAGCTTTCGGGAGCGCAGCGCCGGCGGCGCGGCTCAGCGCGTGCGGCGGGGCTTCGTCAGTGGCGCGGCCGGCGCTGCCTTGGCCACCGGCGGAAGATCGTCTTCAAGAATTGTCAGGTGCACCGAATACGAAAGCTCGCCCTCCTCGCGATCCTCGTACAGCGTGCCGATCACCTCGTCATCGACCGCAACTTCCACGGTCAGACCGGGCTTGGCGGGCGCGACCACACGGATGCGGTCACTGCCTAGCAGGCGGCGCAGATAGGTCTGCACGCGGTCCATGTCGGAACGGGTCATGACGGCGGCGCTCTCCCGGGTGATTCTGCGCCTCCCGGTTAGCGCGTTGGCGGGCTTAGGCCAAGGGCTGAGAAAGTAAGCAAGGCCAGGGGGCTCTACCCCCTGGACCCCGGCCAAGGGCCGAGAGGCCCCTGGCCCCCGTTCCTTTTGGCGCCGGTTCGCGGGCCGGCGGTGCATGCGGTGGCCGAAGACGCTCTTGCAAATCGCCGGGCGGAAGGGCATGTGCTGCCTCGTATCGCACCGGCTCATGGGCCGGCACATGAACGGGCGCGCGAGGCAACCGGCCACGCAGCGCCCGTTATGGTCATGCCCTGAGGGCTAATGGAGGTCTGCCGTGCCCAAAACGCCACTGGAGTGCATCCGCAACATCGGCATCACCGCGCATATCGACGCGGGGAAGACCACGACCACGGAGCGCATCCTGTATTACACGGGCGTGTCGCACAAGATCGGCGAGGTGCACGACGGCAACACCACGACCGATTACATGGAGCAGGAGCGTGAGCGGGGCATCACCATCACCTCCGCCGCGGTGACGTGCGAGTGGAAAGACCACCGCATCAACATCATCGACACCCCCGGCCATATCGACTTCAACATCGAAGTGAACCGCAGCCTGCGGGTGCTCGATGGCGCGGTGTTCATCATCGAGGGCGTGGCTGGCGTGCAGCCACAGTCCGAAACCAACTGGCGCCTGGCCGACCGCTACAACGTGCCGCGCATCATCTTCATCAATAAGCTCGACCGCACCGGCGCCGATTTCTACCGCGCCTTCGACACGCTGAAGGAAAAGCTCGATATCGTGGCGCTGCCGCTGCAGCTGCCCATCGGCATCGAGGACACGTTCATCGGCGTGATCGATCTGGTCGAGATGAAGGCGGTCATCTGGGAAGGCGGCGAACTCGGCGCGAAGTATCACGACGAGCCGATCCCGGCCGAGCTGGAGGAAAAGGCGAAGGAGTATCGCCAGCTGCTGCTCGACACCGCGCTGTCGGTCGATAACGAGGCGATGGAGGAATATTTCGAGCACGGTGACGTGGCGGTCGCCACCCTGAAGCGCTGCATCAAGGCGGGCACCATCAGCGGTGCGTTCCGCCCGGTGCTGTGCGGCACCGCGTTCAAGAACAAGGGCGTGCAGCCGCTGCTCGATGCCGTGCTCGACTACCTGCCGAGCCCGCTCGACGTGCCGGGCATTTCGATCGCCGCCGAGGAAGGCGAGGAGGACGGCGAGTTCAGCGACCGCCGCCGCATCAAGGCCGACCCGAAGGCGCCGTTCGCCGGGCTTGCGTTCAAGATCATCAACGACAAATACGGCACGCTGACCTTCGTGCGCGTCTATTCCGGCACCCTGAAAAGCGGCGACACCCTGCTGAACACCACCAAGGACCACAAGGAACGCGTCGGCCGCATGTTCCAGATGCATGCCGACAAGCGCGCCGAAATCAAGGAAGTGGAGGCCGGCGACATCGCCGCCTTCGTCGGCCTCAAAGACACCGGCACGGGCGACACGCTGGCCAGCCCCGATGATCCGGTGGTGCTGGAGCGCATGGCCTTCCCGGTGCCGGTGATCGACATCTCGGTCGAGCCGAAGACCAAGGATTCGGTCGAGAAAATGACCATCGGCCTGCAGAAGCTGGCCGGCGAAGACCCCAGCCTGCGGCTGAAGACCGACCAGGAAACCGGCCAGACCATTCTGTCCGGCATGGGCGAGCTGCACCTGGAAATCATCATCGACCGGCTGCGCCGCGAATACGGCGTCGAGGCGAATATCGGCGCCCCGCAGGTGGCCTATCGCGAGACCATCAGCAAGACGCACACCGAAACCTACACCCACAAGAAGCAGACCGGCGGATCGGGCCAGTTCGCCGAAGTGAAGATCGTGTTCGCCCCGCAGGAGCGCAACGCCGGCGTGCAGTTCGAGAACAAGGTGGTCGGCGGCACGGTGCCGAAGGAATACATCCCGGCGGTGGAAAAAGGCATCCGCATGCAGGCCGACACCGGCGTGCTGGCCGGGTTCCAGACCGTGGACTTCAAATACACCCTGATCGACGGCAAGTACCACGACGTCAACTCCTCGGCGCTCGCCTTCGAAATCGCCGCCAAGGCGTGCTTCCGCGAGGGCATGAAAAAGGCCGGCCCGATCATCCTGGAGCCGATCATGGACGTGGAAGTCACCACGCCGCAGGATCATGTCGGCGACGTGGTGGGCGACATCAACCGCCGCCGCGGCATGATCCAGAACCAGGAAAGCGCCGGCTCGACGGTGATCGTGCGCGCGCACGTGCCGCTGAAGGAAATGTTCGGCTACATTTCCGATCTGCGCAGCATGACCAAGGGCCGCGCGTCGTTCACCATGCAGTTCCACCACTACGAGCCGGTGCCGCGGAACATCGCCGACGAGATCATGGCGAAAAGCGCCTGACCGGACAGTCCAGACCGGAACCGGCGGCGCGGGCAAGCCATCGCCCGCGCCGTTTCCCATTCAAGCGAGGCGTCCGGACGGAACCAGGTCCATGACTGTCCGCTCTGCCGACGAAAAGCATCTGGCCGCGATTCGCCGCCTGGCCGCGCATCTGGCCGGCGTGCTCCAGGCCGATCTGAGCCTGCGCCTGTGGAACGGCGAATTGCTGCCCCTCGGCCCGGCACCCACGGGCGAGCTGGCGCTGGCGATTCGCACCCCGGGCGCAATCAGCCGCCTGCTGCGCCGCCCGCGCCTGTTCACCCTGCTGGACCTGATGGCGGCAGGCGATATCGACATCGAGGGCGGCACCCTGCTCGACCTCGCCGCCCGGCGCGGCGCGGCCTCGCGCGGGCTGGCCCGGCGGCTGGACAAGCTTCTGCTGGCCCGTACCCTGCTGCCCTTCCTGTTCCTGCGCGCCGGGCAGGCGAAGCCCGGCCATGCATGGGCAGGGGCGGCGGCGGCGCGGCCGGAAACCGGGCGCGACGACAAGGCGCTGGTGCAGTTCCACTACGACCTGTCGAACGATTTCTACGCCCGCTTTCTCGACGCCGAAATGCAGTATTCCTGCGCCTACTTCCCGGACTGGACGGCGGATCTGCAAACGGCGCAGCAGGCCAAGATGGACATGATCTGCCGCAAGCTGCGCCTGCGTCCGGACCAGCGCTTCCTCGATATCGGCTGCGGCTGGGGCGGGCTGGTGTGCCACGCGGCCCGCCACCACGGCGTGCGCGCGCATGGCGTCACCCTGTCGCAGGCGCAGCACGATTTCGCCCAGGCAAAAATCGTCCGGCTCGGGCTGCAGGACCGCGTCACGGTCGAGTTGAAGGACTGGCGGGCGCTGACGGGTGAATACGACGCCATCGCCTCGGTTGGCATGTTCGAGCATGTCGGGGCTGCCAACCACGAGGCGTATTTTCGCGGCATGCACGCATTGCTGAAACCGCGCGGCCTGATGCTGCACCACGCCATCACCCGCCCGGCCAAACGCACCGAGCGCGCCTTCCGCCGCCACAAGCCGGAATACGCCGCCATCATCCGCTACATCTTCCCGGGCGGCGAACTCGACCATATCGGCAACACCATCGCCAACCTCGAGCGCTTCGGCTTCGAGGTACACGACGTGGAGGGCTGGCGGGAACACTACGCCCGCACCACGCGGCTTTGGTGCGAGCGGCTGTACGCGCAACGGAGCGCCGCGGAGACCGAGGTGGGCGCCGGCAGGTTGCGGCTCTGGCTGCTGTATCTTGCCGGAGTGTCGCTGGCGTTTGAGCGGGGGACCGTGGGAATCTTTCAAACGGTTGCCACGCGGCGGGCGCGGGGGGCCAGTGGGCTGCCTCCTACGCGGGGAGAGCTGTACAAGTAAGGACGGCCAGGGCAGAGACCTGGCCTTCCTCCCTTCCCCTACATCAGCACCTGCATGTCGCCATCCACCGCCAGCGCCTGCCCGCTGATCGTGGCGCCGAACGGGCTGCACAAATACAACGCGATGTTGGCAATATCGTGCTGGCTGACGAAACAACGCAGGGAGGTGGTGGAGACCGCCTTTTCCGTCATCTCGTTTTCCGACATCCCGGCCGCCTGCGCCTTGGCCCGGATCACCGCACGGATACGCGGCCCGTCCACCAGCCCGGGCAGGATGGCGTTCACCCGGATGCTGTCGCCGCCCAGCTCGATGGCCAGCGTCTTGGTGAACCCCACCACCCCCCATTTGGCGGCCGCATAGGGGCTGCGCAGCCGGAAGCCGAACCGTCCGGCCGCCGATGACAAATTGACGATCGACCCGCCCCCGGCCGCCCGCAGCGCCGGGATCGCCCGTCGCGCGCAATGAAACATCGCGGCGAGATCAACCTGCAGCACGGCATCGAGCTCGGCCGGCAGCACCTGCTCGACCGGCTTGGTGGGGCCGGCGATGCCGGCATTGTTCACCAGCACATCCAGCCCGCCATGATGCGCGATCGCGGCGTCCATGAACGACTCGATCTCGTTCAGCTTTCCGGCATCCGCCCGCAGGCCGGGATGGCCGCAGGCGGCCAGCGCGGCGGCATCGATGTCGGAGACGAACACCGCCGCGCCGCAGGCGGCGAAACTGTCCGCCATCACCCGGCCGATGCCGCCGGCCCCCGCGGTAATCGCCACCCGCAGGCCGGACAGGTCGACCGGCAGGTTGGTCATTGCGCCTTGGATCATGCCTCACCTCACATCGCCCGGTTCATGCTAGGCCGGTTCGTGCTAGGATTGTATCCGGGCGCGGACCAGGTGCGCCCGCACCCGTCCCTCCGGAGAGTATGCATGCAAATCGGTTTCTTCCTCGTATGGATCCTCGTCCTCGTCCTTGTCATCGGGGTCGTCTTCGCGGGCATGAAGACGGTGCCGCAAGGCGAGGTGTGGACCGTCGAGCGGTTTGGCGCCTTCACCCGCCTGCTCAATCCGGGCCTGAACTTCCTGATCCCCTTCGTCGATCAGGTCGGCCGCCGGCTGAACGTGCAGGAGCAGGTGCTCGACATTCCCGAACAAAGCGTCATCACCGCCGACAACGCCACGGTCACCGTGGACGGGGTGATCTACTTCCGTGTGCTGGAGGCCGACAAAGCAGCCTATCAGGTCGCCAACCTGGCCGTCGCGCTGTCCACGCTGGCCATGACCAATATCCGCGCGGTGATCGGCGAGCTGGAACTCGACGCGGCGCTGTCGTCGCGCGAGCGCATCAACACCTCGCTGCTGGTTATTCTGGACGGCGCCACCACCGCCTGGGGCGTCAAGGTGAGCCGCGTGGAGCTGCGCCGGATCGAACCGCCCGAGAACCTGATCCGCGCCATGAACCTGCAGATGACCGCCGAGCGCGAGCGCCGCGCCACGGTGATGAAGGCCGAGGGCGAACGGGAAGCCGCGGTGAAAGTGGCCGAGGGCAACAAGGCAAGCCTGGTCCTGTCGGCCGAGGGCCGGCAGGAGGCGGCGCAGCGCGACGCCGCGGCCCGCGAACGGCTCGCCCAGGCCGAGGCGACCGCGACCCGCGTGGTCGCCCAGGCGGTGGCGGAGGGCGGCGAGACGGCGCTGCGTTACTTCATCTCGGATCGCTACGTGGCCGCCTTCCAGGCAATCGCGGCCTCGCCGAGCAGCCGCCTGGTGATCGTGCCGATGGAGGCCGCGGCGTTGGCCGGCGGCATCACCCAGGCCTTGTCACTGCTGCAGGTTTCTCCGGGCACGGCGCCGACGCGCCCGGCCTGATGGAAGACCTGTTGGCGCATACGCCCACGTCGCTGACCTGGATCAGCGTCGGGCTGGCGCTGCTGGTGGCGGAGCTGGCGGTGCCGGGCGTGTTTCTGATGTGGATCGGGCTGGCGGCGATCGGCACCGGCGGGGCAGTGGCGCTGGGACTGGATGGATTCGGCCTGGAGGTTGCCTGTTTCGCGCTGCTGTCGGCCGCCAGCATCGCCATCGCCCTGCGCCTGCGCCGCCCGCCCGAGCGGCGCATCAACATGCCCGAATCCGGCCTGGTCGGCCGGACCGTGCATGCGCTTGCCTTCGAAGACCGCGAAGGCAGGGTTCGCCTGGGCGACAGCGACTGGCCGGCGCGGCTGGTGCACGGTGCCGCGCCGCCGCAGCCGGACGCGCGGCTGCGGGTGGTGGCGGTGAGCGGGGTGGTGCTGGTGGTGCAGCCGATTGGCACGCCGGGGAGTGGGCCGCCCCTGGACGCGGCAGGGAAGGCGCACAACGCGTAGGACGGCAAAAAGGCGGCTGGTCAACTTGGTGGCTGCGGGACCGGTTTGCCGTGTCCCGCCGCTGCTTCCCGTTGTCAGCCTGAGCAAAAATTTGCAACATTCAAACGGACGATGGCGCTGCGGGCCGGCCCGGGGCGCTGGCGGTGAAACCATGGTGGGATTGCACGACGTGATGACGGCTGGGGCGACAGCGCAGGCGCGCGCGAGCGGTGTTGCGGTGCGCGCTTCGATCGTGGCGGCGGTGGTCGCAGTCGCGTTGCTGGTCGCTCATCCGGTTTGCGCCGCCGGACCCCTGCAATCCGCGATCACGGCCACGAATGCTGTTGCCAGCGACCGCGTTGACGGCCCGGCCGCGCCTGGTGCGGGCGCTTTGGCCGACGATGAGCTGGGGCCTCCGTCGGATGGGGAATTGCAGGGATACGGGTGCCTCATTTCCGGCGCGGTGGCGACCGGGCTGACCTGGTTCGCCGGCACCAATCAAATGATCATGGTCGTCGCGGGCGGCACGCTCGCGCCGACGAGCACGGTCGGGCTGGCGGTGGCGATTACCGGCACGGTGTTCGCCAGCGTCTGCGCGGTCGGCGCGTTGGGCACGCCCGCCATTCTGCGGTTGTGGCACCTGTATTACGACGGCAAGCACGTCAAAACCGCTCCGTGAAGGGGTGGGCGAACGTCTGCCGGTGTCGGCCTAAGATGACCGAAGCATTACCCGGACCGGGCTTGAACCGCGCGCCCCGCCGCGCCACGTGCCGCTCATGAAAATTCATATCAGCCGCGTCCGGTCCGGCCCGCAGCTCGACATGACGCCCGACGGGCAGTTCGTGGAACTGCCGCCGGAAACCGCTTCGGAAAAACTGTTCCGCTATGGCGTGGCGGTGGCGGTGCTCGCCGGCATGGCGGCCATGGCCGCGCTCGCGTTGTGGCTGGCGCTGGCGCTCATTCCGGTGGCCATCGTTGGCGGGTTGATCGCCTATGGCGCCTTCCGCTGGCGCATGTGGCGGCTTGGCCGCTCAGCCGGTGGCGAGGTCCACACGCCCTTCCGGCGACCCTACGCCTGACAGGGCGAATTCGCGCGCCAGCAATTCGTAGCTCCGCCGGCGCGGCGCCGGGTCGTGCGTGGCGGTGAGCACGGCCAGTTCCTGCGCGCCGAGCGAGTCCGCCAGGGCCCGCAGCCGTGCCGCGACCACCGGAGCGGTGCCGAAAATGGCGTTGCGTCGGAGCCGGTCTATGCGCGTTCGCTCAGCCTCGGAATACGGATAGACCGCCGCTTCTTCGGGCGATGGCAGCGGGGCGTAGACCCCGCGGTCGCGGCCGAGTCGCCACAGGGCGCGGCTGGCGAACTGGCGATCGGCTTCCTCCTGCGTGTCCGCCGCCAGCGCCCAGACGCATAGTGCGGTCCAGGGGGCGGGGTGACGGGCGCTCGGGCGGTACTGGGCGCGGTAGAGTTCCAGCGCCTCGGCCGCGCCGTGGCCATCGGTGATGAAATGGGCAAAGCAGTAGGGCAGGCCGAAATGTGCGCCGACCTGCGCGCCGTAGTCTGAGCTTCCCAGCATCCACACTTCCGGCACGCCCGCGCCTTGCGGCATGGCCAGCACATCGCGGAACGGGTGGTTGTCTGTCAGTTTCTCGCCCGCGAGCCAGGCCAGCAGGTCGCGCACCTGGGCCGGGAAATGCGCCGCCGCGGCGGCCGCGTTGGGGTTGAGGGCATGGGCGGTCAGTCCGTCGCTGCCGGGCGCGCGGCCGAGGCCGAGATCGATTCGCCCGGGGGCGATCGCTTCCAGCACGCGGAACTGTTCAGCCACTTTCAGGCTGGCGTAATGCGGCAGCATCACGCCCGCGCTGCCGACGCGGATGTGGCGGGTGGTGGCGGCGATGGCGGCGATCATGATTTCCGGCGCCGAGCCGGCGATCGCTGCGGAATTGTGGTGCTCGGCCAACCAGTAGCGATGGTAGCCCAGCGCGTCGGCGTGTCGCGCGAGGGCGAGGGATTCGCGGATGGAGGCGTCGGGTTGACGGCCTGACACTACCGCCGACTGATCCAGCACCGAAAGTTTCATGGTCTGCTCGAGGGTCCAGGGGCAAAGCCCCTGGTAGGGGTCCAGGGGCCAAAGCCCGTCGCGCCGAAGGCGCGCTGCGCGCGGCGCTGGGTCCGGGGCAGCGCCCCGGCCGGACCCTGCTTATGCCTCATAACATTCCCCTCAAAAACTAACCCGCCCGAATATGGCGTGCAGCACCCCAAACAGGAACCCGCCCACCAGGAATCCGACGATCGTCCCATTGATCCGCACGTATTGCAGGTCGCGCCCGACGCGCAGTTCGAGTTTGTCGGTCAGGGTTTCGGCGTCCCAGCGTGCCACCACGCCGGCGATGAATTCCGACAACTGCACCTGGGCCGCCGGCAGCAGCGTGCCGGCGATGCTTTCGGCGGCCTGTTGCAGGCGGGCGCGCGCGGCGGGATCGCGTTCCAGCATGGTGCCCAGGTTGGCCAATGCGCCTTCAATGAACCCGATTGTCTGCCCGTCCGGCCGGGCGGCGTCTTCCTCCACCGCGGTGCGCAGGCGCGTCCAAACGTCCGCGAACCAGCTCCGCATGGCCTCGTGCGCCATCACCCGGTTGATGGCGGCCCCGATTTCGGCGGCGCGCGCCGGGTCCTGTTCGATGCGGACGATCTCACGCCGCACCCATTCGTCGAAGGCGGCGCGCATTTCGGAGCTGTTCGGTTCCATGCGAGCCAGTTCGGCATTCATCTGGGCAATGACGCGGTGGGCGACCGCGGCGCCGACCGTCCAGCCCAGCACGCGGCCGCCTTGTTCGGCGACGCGCGCTTCGATGGCGCGCCGCAGGGCCCATTCACGGCTGGCCAGCGCCGATTTCAGGCTGCCGAGGATGAAGCTGAACACATCCTGGTGGCGCCCGCCCTTGACCATCTGGCGCAGCGCGCGGCCGAGCACGCGGCCGGCGTCCGGGCCGCCGAGGATGCGCGGCAGGATGCGGCCGAGGGCGCGGCGGGCGCGGCCGTCCTCGATGGTGGCCAGCAGGCGCGGCAGCAGGGCGGTCAGCGCCTCGGCGGCCGGGCGGGTGGCCATCGGGTCGGACAGGAACCGCTGCAGGATGCCGGGCAGGTCCATCTGCCCGAGGAATTGCGCGACCTCGCTGCGGGTGAACAAGTGCCCGGCGACGAAGCGGCCGAGCGCGCGGCCGAGCCGTTCCTTCTGGCGCGGCAGGATGGCGGTGTGTGGAATTGGCAGGCCGAGCGGGTGGCGGAACAAAGCGGTCACCGCGAACCAGTCGGCCACCCCGCCGACGAAGCCGGCCTTGGCGGCGGCCTGCAGCAGGTCGGTGGCGAGGCCGGGCGGCAGCGCGTAGGTGGCCACCGTCAGCCCGGCCATGCCGGCGAGCAGGGCGGTGGCAAAGCGCCGGTGGTCCTGCAGCGACCGTCGGGCGTCCAGGTCGGGGTCGGGCGCGGGAGGCGCGAGGGGAGCGGTCATGCGGGCGGCAGGCTACCACGTTGGGTTGCTTTGCCGAAAAGCGCTGGAGATGTTATATTATAACGATGATGGACCCGCTCTCACCTCTTGCCGGTCTGGGGCCCCGCCTGGCGCTGGCGGTTTTGCTCGTGGCGGTGATCTGGCTGGGCGTTGCCTGGGCGCTGGCCGCATGACCCCGCCGCCGATCGTGCTGCGTGACCTGACCTGCGTGCATGACCGCCATCCGGCGGTGCACCATCTGAGCGGCCGGTTCGCGCCGGGCAGCCTGACGGCGGTGGTCGGGCCGAATGGCGCGGGCAAGACGACGCTTTTGCGGGCGCTGGCCGGGCTGCATAAGGCACATGAGGGCATGATCGATCGCGATGGGCTGGCACCCGGCGACATCGCCCTGCTGCCGCAGGCCGGCACGCTGGACCGCAGCTTTCCGGTGTCATGCCGGGACGTGGTGGCGCTGGGCGCCTGGGCGCGCATGGGGCCGTTTCGCCGCCTGCCGGATGACGCCGCCGCCCGCACCGATGCCGCGCTGCGCGAGGTCGGGCTGGCCGGGTTCGAGCGGCGCCTGGTCGGCACCCTGTCGGCCGGACAGTTCCAGCGCGTGCTGTTCGCCCGGCTGGCAGTGCAGGACGCGCCGGTGCTGCTGCTGGACGAGCCCTTCAACGCAGTGGATTCGCGCACGACCGCCGACCTGATGGCGCTGGTGCGAAGCTGGCACGGCCAGGGGCGCACCATCATCGCGGTGCTGCATGATCTCGAGCTGGTGACGCACGCTTTTCCCGAGACGCTGCTGCTGGCACGCGAACCGATCGCCTGGGGGCCGACGGCGCGCACGCTTTCGGCGGAGAACCGGAAGCGGGCGCGAATGGCTTCCGAGGCGTGGTTGGAGGAGGGGGCGGCTTGCCTGCACGCAGCGTGAAGGGAAGAGAAGGAAGGCCAGGGCTCTGCCCTGGACCCGCCAGGGGGCAGTGGCCCCCTGGACCCCATTCGTGATCCTCGACTGGCTCTTCGAACCCTTCGCGTTGGGGTTTATGCGGCGTGCGCTTGCCGGCTGCCTGGCGCTGTCGCTGGCCGGGCCGCCGCTGGGGGTGGTTCTGGTGCTGCGGCGCATGAGCCTGACCAGCGACGTGCTGCAGCACGGTATCCTGCCGGGGGTGGCGCTGGGGGCGCTGGTCGGCGGGTTTTCGCTCGCCGCCATGGGACTGGGCGGCGTGCTGGCGGGGCTGGGGGTCGCGCTGCTGGCGGGGTGGCTGGCACGCGCCTCCGGCGGACGGGAAGACAGCCAACTGGCCGGGGTGTACCTCGTGGCGCTGGCGCTGGGCGTGGCGATCGTCTCGGCCACACGCAGCGTGGACCTGGCGCATCTCTTGTTCGGCAGCGTGATGGCGGTGGATGATTCCGCCTTGTTTCTGATGGCCGGGGCGGCGTCGGCGTCGCTGCTGGGCCTGGCGGTGATCTGGCGGCCGCTGGTGCTGGAAAGCTTCGACCCCGGCTTCATGGCGGCGGTGGGCGGGCATGGCGGCGTGTGGCACCTGGGCTTCATGGCGCTGGTGGTGCTGTGCGTGGTGGGCGGGTTCGCAGCCCTGGGCACGCTGATGTCGGTGGGGCTGATGATGCTGCCGGCAGTGGCGGCACGCCATTTTGCCGCTGATTTGCCGGGGCAGGTGCGCGCGGCGGTGGCGCTGGCTTTGATTGCGTCGGTGGCGGGGCTGCTGCTGTCGTTCCATGCCGACGTGCCGGCTGGGCCGGCGATCGTGCTGTCGGCCGGCGGGCTGTGGGCGGCGGGTCTGCTGGCCGGACCACGCGAGAGTTTGCGGGCGCGAGTCCGGCGGCCGCATTACCGGGGGTAAGGCGCTGGCGGCGGCGGGGATAGGGTGGCATCCAATGGTTCCGGCGGGATAATCAGCGCCGCCGTTTATGCGCACATCCTCGCTCCCATGACCGCATGCCCCATCATAACCGCATGCCAATGAGTCCACACCATGCCCATCTCACCGCGCCATGCCGCCCGCCGCATGGACCTGCACTGGCTGCGGGCCACCGCCTTCACCCTTCTGCTGGTGGGCCTGGTGGCGGCGGCGATGGGGGAGGATTGGCATTTCTCGGTGGCCTCGGCCGGGGCCTGCGTACTGGGGTTCGGGTTTTTCTACCTCGTCTTCCCGGGCGGGTCGCATTTCGGCGTGACCATGGCGAACATGCTGGCGGTCTATGCCTGCATCTTCGCCTATTTCCATGAGGCCAATTTCCCCGACGCGCCGGACAGTGTTGCGGCAGCCTCGCTGGGCGTGCCGGTGGCCGGCTTCCTGCTCGGCTGCTTCCTGCGGCGCCGGCAGATCGCCGGGCTGATCCGCGCGCGGCGCCACCATGAACTCACCCATCTGCCGCGCATGTCGCGCTGGCTGCCGGCGCTGCTGGTGATCGGCGTGCTGACCTTCCTGCTGCCGCGGCTGAACATGGGCGCGATGGGGCAGGGCGCGGCGCTGCTGGGGTCCTCGTTGCTGATCGCCGGCGTGGTGGGGGGGGCGGCGCGCGACGTGGTGCTGCTGCTGATGGACATCGCCCTGGTGTTCGAGACGGTGGCCGCCCGGGTGGACCGGCTGGTCATGCCGGTGGTGGCGTTCCTGACCTTCTATTCGCTGCTGGTGGTGGTGTTCGCCTGCTTCTACCGGATCGCGGAAATGACGGTGGGCGGGCCGATGTTCCTGGTGCACGACCATCCGCAACAGCTCAGCTTCAGCGAGGCGCTGTATTTTTCGGTGACCACGCTGGCGACGGTCGGCTACGGCGATATCACGCCGGTGGGACCGTCGGTGCGGGCGCTGGCCACGGTCGAGGTGGTATCGGGCCTGTTGCTGCTGCTGTTCGGCTTCAGCGAGATCATGCGCAGCGGCGGGCCGGATACCGAGCACCGGCGCCACCTGCGGCGCGGCGTCGACGATGAGGAATAGAGCGCGGGAAAGCGAAGCAGCTGTGGCAGAAACTGCCACAGCCGGATCGGGCTAGAGCGCGATGAAGTCCAGCCTGCGTCCCCGCAATAACGCGGTCGTTGCCTCGCTGATCAAGGCATCGAGCTGTTTGATGCCGATGCCCAGGTTGCGTTGGATCTCATCGCCCACGAATGTCACCGACGTGCTGTCGGGACCAATCTCTTCGTAGAAAGCGATGGTGTCGATGTTCAGCCGGATCGGCGTTGCGTTCGAACCGTCGGCGGGAACGATGATGAAGGTTGCCATTCGTCTTTCCTTGGCTGACTTCAGTTTGAAACAATCCATCTTAATGTACCAGATGTACATGCCTCGCGCCATCCGAATTACCCTGCCCGCCAGCCCCGAAAAAAAGCCGCAGCGTATGCCCGGCTTCCGGTCAACAGCACGGCATTCTGGCGTCGCCGACCGAATTCCGCCACGAAGCATCCTGACAGTGCGGCGCAGGTGAAGGAGAGTCCGATGGTGTGGCATGGCCGCAAGGTGCTGGTGACAGGCGGGGCAGGGTTTCTGGGCTCGAATCTGTGCCATGCGCTGGCCGGGCGCGGGGCACGGGTGGTGGCGCTGGACGGGTTCCTGTTCGGCGGCGGCGCCAACCCGGCCAATCTCGACGGGGCCGCGGTGGAACTGATGCGGGCCGATATCCGCGAGGTCGATCTGCGCCCGATCTGCGAAGGAGCGGAGGTTATTTTCAACCTCGCCGCCCAGACCAGCCATATGGGCGGCCAGCGCGACCCGCTGGCCGATATCGCGGTGAACGCGGTGGCGCAGGTGCGGCTGATCCAGGCGGTGCGTGAGGCGGCGCCGGAGGCGGTGGTCGTGCATGCCTCCACCCGCCAGTTCTACGGCCGCCCGCTGCACCTGCCGGTGGACGAAGCGCATCCGGTGAACCCGCCCGACGCGAACGGCGTGTCGAAATTCGCCGGCGAGCAGTACCTGGATGATCGAGCATCGCACCAGCAAGCGCCCGGTGGTCAGCCTGCGCCTGACCAATTGCTACGGGCCGCGCCTGCGCATCCGCGACGCAAGGCAGACCTTCCTCGGCATTTGGATCCGCGCCGTGCTGGAGGGAAGGCCGTTCGAGGTCTGGGGCGGCGCGCAGTTGCGCGACCTGACCTATGTGGATGACGTGACCGCGGCCTTCCTGCTGGCGGCCGAGACGCCGGCCTGCCATGGCCGGATTTTCAACATCGGCGGCTCGCCGCCGGCCAGCCTGAAGCAGTTGGCGGACCTGGTTGTCAGCCTGGGCGGGGCGGATGCCAGTTACACCACCCGCGAGTTCCCCGCCGACCGGGCCAGCATCGACATCGGCAGCTACTACGCCGACGACCGCGCCTTTCGCGCCGTCACCGGCTGGGAACCGCTGGTGGGGCTGGAGGACGGCATCAGCCGTTCGCTGGAATGGTTCCGGCCGCGGCTGGCGGCGTATCTGTGATGGGCCCTGTTCCGGTCAGCATCCCGCAGGCCAATCCCGGCGCCGGCTACCGCGCGCTGCAGGCGGAGATCGACGCGGCGGTGGCCCGGGCGCTGGGCTCGGGGTGGTATGTGCTCGGCGCCGAGGGGCGGGGATTCGAGGCGGAATTCGCCGCCTGGCTGGGGATGGCGCATGCGGTCGGCTGCGGCAACGGCACCGATGCGCTGGCGCTGGCGTTGCGCGGCCTGGGGATCGGGCCGGGCTGTGCGGTGGCGACGGTGTCGCACACGGCGGTCGCCACGGTTGCCGCCATCGAGATGGCCGGTGCGGTACCGCTGCTGATCGACATCGATCCGGCGCATTACACCATGGACCCGACGGAGCTGGAGTCGGTGCTGGCCCGTCCGCCCGCCGGGCTGCCGCCGGTGCGGGCGGTGATACCGGTGCATTTGTATGGGCAGGCGGCCGATCTCGATGCGATCGGGCCGGTATGCGCGCGCCATGGGGTGGCGCTGGTGGAGGATTGCAGCCAGGCGCATGGCGCGACGTTGGCTGACCGCAAGGTCGGTACGTTCGGTGTGGCCGCGTGTTTTTCGTTGTATCCGACGAAGAATCTCGGTGCGTTGGGCGATGGCGGGGTGATTGCGACCGGCGATGCGCCGTTGGCCGAGCGGCTGGCGGCGTTGCGCCAGTATGGCTGGCGGCAGCATTACGTGTCGGACGCGGTCGGGGTGAACAGCCGGCTGGATGAGCTGCAGGCGGCGATCCTGCGGGTGAAATTGCCGCATCTGGACGCGCAGAACGCGCGGCGCGGCGCGATCGCGGCCAGCTACGACGCGGCGCTGGCGGGCGGGCGCTTTGCCGCTCCGGTTCGTCGCCCTGGTGGTGGGCATGTGTTTCACCAGTATGTGGTGCGTGTGCCGGATCGTGCGGCGGTGCAGGCGGCGTTGCGTGCGCGGGGCATCGGCACGGGCGTGCATTATCCGGTGCCGGTGCATTTGCAGCCGGCCTACCGCGGGCGGGTGGCGATGGGTCCTGCGGCGTGCCGCGAGACCGAGCGCGCCGCCGCGGAGGTTATGAGTCTGCCAATGTATCCAGAGCTGACCGGGGACCAGGTAGCTCTGGTCTGCGAAGCGTTGCGTTCTTTGTAGCGGGGTCAAGGGGGCCACCGCCCCCTTGCGGGTCCAGGGCAGAGCCCTGGCCTTGCTTCCTTTACGCTAATGCGAGCGTAACCACCCCAGCCCCGATCAGCCCGATTGCAAGCACATGCATCGCGGTCAGCGGTTCGCTGAACGCGTAGTGCCCGATGAGTGCCGCCGCGATGTAGGAGATCGCGGTGCAGGGCAGCGCCACCGACATTGGGATGCGCCGCAGCGCCACGATATACAGCATCGCCGCCCCGCCGTACAGCGCCAGTCCCAGGATGGTCCGCCAGTCGAACAGCTGGCCAAGGAAGTCGGGTGCGCCGGCACCGGCTTTCAGCAGCGTTTGCCCGCCCATGCTGGTGGCGATCGCGGCCAGCAGCACCCACCAGTAGATCACGCCGCGTCCTGCCGGACGCTGGCGCCGTCGCTGCGTTCGACCAGCCGGACCGTGCCTTGTGGCTTGCCGTTGGCGGACAGGAAGGTGCGGCCGATATACTCGCCCATCACCCCGAGCACCATGAACTGCACGCCGGAGACCAGCAGGATGACGGTCATGGTGGACGCCCAGCCACTCGGCGTGGCGCGGGTTGTCAGCGCCTCGAAGATGGTGGCGGCGGCGCCGAAGGCGCCGAGGGCGGCCATGCCGATGCCTGCCAGGATGGCCAGACGCAGGGGTACGAGGGAGAAGCTGGTGGCGAGGTTGAGCCAGAGCAGGATCAGCCGTTTCAGCGTGTAGTTGGAACGGCCCTCGGCGCGCGGCAGGTGGCGCACTTCGATGCTGTCGATGCGCTGCGTCACCTGCATGATCAGCCCGTCAACGTACGGGTAAGGGCCGCGGTAGCGGGTGACCGATCGCACCACCAGCGCCGACATGCAGCGGAACGACGACAGGTACAGGCCGCGCGGCTTGTCCAGCAGCCAGTCGGCGACTTTGTTGGCGAAGCGGCTGCCGAGGTTGCGCCAGGCGGCATGCGCCTTTACCGCGTAGCGGGTGTAAACCACGTCCCAGCCGCCCAGGCGGGCGTGGTCGTACAATTTCAGCACTTCCTCCGGCGGGTTCTGCAGGTCGTCGTCCATGGTGATGACGAAGGCGCCGCTGGCGTGGCGCAGGCCGGTCATGACCGCGTTGTGTTCGCCGTAGTTGCGGGCGTGCTCGATATACACCACCGGCACGCGGCGGTGCGGACCAGGGCGCGGCAGATTTCGGCCGAATTGTCGGGGCTGCCGTCGTTCACCAGCACCACTTCCATGCCGCCTTCCGGCCGCAGTCTGGACAGCGCGTCGACCAGCAGGCCGATGGTGGCGGCGCCGCGGTAGACCGGCACGACGATCGACAGGCCGGGCGCGCCGGCGTCCGACAGGGCGGCGAGCGGGGCAGGGGGCATGCAGGCCAACTCCTTGGTCAAGGGTGGGGTCGCGGCGCCGGCGGACGGATCGCGGTCGCCAGCACGGAGCCGCCGGCGGGCAGAGGCACTGGCAGGCAGCGCTCGAGGCGGGTGATGGCATGCAGCGTGGCATTCAGCCATGGCGAAAACGGGGCGACATCCGAGGCCGCGCCGGCGTTGCGGGCGAGCAGCTTGCGTTGCAGTACCATCAGCGGCAGCAGCAGCCCGTTCCAGTAGCGGGCGCGCACGCGGACGAAGCCGGCCTGTTGCAGGGCCGCCGTCGTGCCGCCGGCGGTCCAGCGGCGAACATTGTGCACCCGGCGGTCGTGGGCGGAGAGCAGCCAGGCATAGGCGGGCATGTTCACCACCAGCAGGCCGCCGGGGCGCAGCACGCGGTGCAGTTCGGAAAGGGCGGCGGCGGGATCGACGGCGGCGTGGCACAGCACATCAGCGGCCACCGCGCCGTCGAAGCTGACATCGGCGAACGGCAGGGCATGGATGCTGGCCCGGGTGACGGCGGCGCCGCTTTTCTGCGCTGCCCGCTGGACAGCTTCGCCAGACCATTCCACGCCGGCAAGCGCCAGATCGGGACGGGCGGCGCGCAGACAGGCCAGCAGGCCGCCGGTGCCGCAGCCGGCATCAAGCATGCGGCCGCGGACGCCGGCGAGCGCATCGGCCAGACGGACATGCAGGGCGCGGTACCACCACATCCGCGCTTCGGCTTTGTCCATCAGGGCGTATTCTTGCGGCTCCATGTCGGACCTTCGGAGAGGAAGAAAGGAAGGCCAGGGCAGAGCCCTGGCCTTTCTTCACTTCTTCTTCTTCTTTTTCTTCGCCTTCAAAAAAGGCTCTGCCCGCTGCAGCAGGTCTTCCAGCCCCGACTCGTTCGCATCCAGCGGCTTGCCCGGGTTGATGACCGACACCTGGCAGCTCTCGGCCGCCTCGACGAGCTGGCGGTAGCTGCCGGCGGCCGCATCGATGATGATCGCCTGGCCGTTGGCGTCGTAGCCGAACATGCGGTCATTGATCCGAATGCACTCGTTGCAACTGATGCAACTTGCCGTCTGGATAGAGGGCCCATCAGACGAAGGTTCCGGCTCGGATATCGGCGCCTCGGCCACTGCGGCGATGGGTGGCGGTGGGTCGGCCTCGGGCAACGCGGCGACCGCCGGTGCCGCCGGGGCGGCCGGGGCGCCGGGGCCGCGGGCTCGGCCTGCGCGGTCCACTCCAGCCGCGCCGCCGCGACCTCGCGGGCCACGTGCGAGTTGTTGATGCCGCCGAGTTCCTGCAGGGCACGCCAGCGGTCCAGGCAACGGCGCGCCTCGCGCAGCAGCACGTCGTCGGCCAACACTTTGTGCAGCCCGCCTTCGGCATCGGTCATGAACAGGAACGGCACGCGGCCTTCCGGGCCGGCCTCCGCCGCGGCTTGGGCGACCGGAAGCTGATTTTCATTCCAGGACGAGGGCGCGATGCGGGCCAGATGCGCAGCCGCACGCCGGTCGACGGACAGGAAGTCGACGAGGGTGAAGGCGGCCGCCTCGCCCTGACGCTGGTGCGCCGCGTCTTCCCACGTCAGCGCATGCAGCGGCCAGTCGCGCTCGGCCTGCGGATTGCCGTCGAGGGAAAACCGGGACGCCCAATCCGGTCCGGCGCCGGGATCGTAGGCGAACGCGGGAAACGCGCGCGACTCGACGGCGGCGGCCGACACCAGATAGGGCGGCAGCGGCGCGGTCGCCGGCCCGGCACCGCTGTAGACGCAAAACAGTGCCGGCCCGTCATGCGCGAGCCCGGCCTGCACGCGCGCCAACTGGCCGGGCAACTGCGACGCGCCGGCCTGCAGCACATACACATCGCCCAGGCCGAGGGCTGTGGAAACGACCGGGCGCACCCGCAGCCCGAGCGCCGCCATGGAACCGCCGCCGCCGCCGAGCAGATCGTCGGTCTGCACCAGCACTTTGAACGGCAAGCCAGTGGCGAGCGCCTCGATGATCACCGCGGCGTGGTCAGGCGTCAGGTCATGGTCGGCGACGCGGACCAGATAGTCGGGCACCAGCGCGCCCGGCGCCTGGCCCTGCATCGTGTCGGTCAGACCGGCGAATAACGGGTCGTGCTTCGCCTCGTTGTATTCGCCGTGCAGTTCCAGCCGGGCCATGGCGATCGCCCGCGCCAGCTCGGCAACCTCGGACTGGCGCTCCCGCCAAGCTTGCAGCGCGGCGCCGCAACTGTCGAACATGAACCCGTACGGCGAGACCCGGTTGCCCGGCAGAAAGACAAAACGCTGCGTGCGCAGCACTGTCAGCAGCCACTCGATGCGCCGGCGCCGCGCTTCGTCGAGCCCGCTGGACGGGGTGGCCCCGGCGAGCAGGCGGGCCATGACATCGAAGTCGAAGCTCGCCGCCAGCCCCGATCCCATCGATGCGCGCAGGCGCTCCGGGGTGCGCGCATCGGCCGAGGTGGCGAAGTCGGCTTTGAGTATGTCTTCCAGCCCGGTTGCCAGCGTGCCGATCGTCTCGCGCAACTGGTCGGTCTTGGCGCGCTGACGCTCGCTCCATTCGTGCTCGAGCAGGCGGGCGGAAAGCAGGCGGTCGCAGCGGGCCAGTGCGCCGTCACGCGGTAACGCCACGAACAGCCGGTCGAGGCTTTCGCGCACCGCCGGGTCGGCGGCGACCAAAGACGCCGACGCGGTGTTCCACGCCGCCGCCAGGCCGTCCGCCGCGCCCTCGGCGGCAAGGCGGCGCAGGGCGCGTTCCATGCGCGTGGCATGCCCGCGCAGGCGTTCTGCGGCCTCGCCGTCGCCGGCATCCGCCACCGCCGTATCGAACAGTGCCGACAGGCTGCGCGCCGGCGCGCCCGGGGTGAGCACCAGCGGGAAATCATGCCGCAAGGCGGCGATGTCGCGATAGGGCGCAAGCGGCGCCGGCAGCAGGCCGCGCCCTTCGATCGGTTCCAGCGCGCCGGAGGAAAGGCGCCCGGTCAGGTAGAAAGCGAGCTGGTCCTGCTGTGCGACGTGCATGTTCTTCTGCTTTGCCTGCGTGGATCAGCCTGCGTCCGGCGCCGGCGCGGCATGCGCTTCATGCGGCCAGATGGTGAACTTGTCGAACTCGGCCTCGAGCCCGGCGCGGATGCGCTCGGGCGAGCGTTCCTCGCCGCCGCCGCGCACGTCTTCGTAACAAGGCACGTCGGGGTTGTGGTAGAGGATGCCGACCGGGATCGGATCGTGGGTGGACGCGACCGCGCGCGCGGCGGCGAGGTCGCGCGGATCGTGCTCAAGCTGGTTGCTGTAGATTTCTGCCAAAGCGGGGCTGATGGAAAGCCCGCGCTTGTGGTGCAGCAGGCGTACCCGTTCCGGGTCCTGGATGTAGGGCTCGAACATCTTCGGCAGCCATTCCGGGCAGCGCTGCAGGATGCGCACGAACGAGAAGCCGCGATGGTGATAGGCGGCGCGCAGGATACTGTAGAGCACTTCCGGAATCCAATCGACCGCCTGCGCCACGAACGAGACGTTCTCCACCCCGAGCGTCACCTGCAGCGGCTGCAACGCTTCCAGATACGAGCCGCGCGGGGTGGTGTTGCTGCGGGTGCCGATCGGCGAGGTCGGCGAGGCCTGTTTCTTGGTCAGGCCGTAGATCTGGTTGTCATGCAGCATGACCGTGAGGTTCATGTTGTAGCGGATGGCGTGAATCCAGTGCGCCGCGCCGATGCTGCAACAATCGCCGTCGCCGGTGTTGACGAACACGGTCAGGTCGGGGCGGGCCATGCGGACGCCCTCGGCGATCGGCAAAGCGCGGCCGTGGATGCCGTGCAGGCCGTAGGTGCGCATGTAGTGCGGGAACCGGCTGGAACAGCCGATGCCGGAGACGAACACGGTTTTTTCCGGCCGCAGATCCTCGTCGCGGCACAGCCGCTGCACCGCGGTCAGGATGGCGTTGTCGCCGCAGCCCGAGCACCAGCGCGGCACCCCGCTTTGGTAGTCTTCCAGCGCGTGGTGTTCGTCGTGCAGGCGCAGCAGGCATTCGGTGGCGTCGCTCATGGATTTTCTCCCGCCGCGGCGCCCAGTTTTTCAAGCACCACCCGGCGAATGGAGCCAGGTTTGATCGGCTGCCCCTTCACTTCGCTCCAGCAGTCGATGTCGATCAGCGTGCGCGACCGCAGCAGCATGGCGAGAGCGGAATAGCGGCGGTTGTCGGCGTCGATCATCGCATCGTCCGGCCGGTCGCTCCAGTTCGCCTCGATGGACAGCACCTGGCCGAAGCGCTGCATGATCGCTTTCAGGCCGGGCTGCATGGGCTGCAGGAACGTCAGGTGCAGCGACGACACGCGATGGCCCTCGGCGCGCAAACCGTCCACCGCTTCCTCGATGGCGCCGCGCGTGCTGCCCCAGCCCACCACCAGCAGATCGCCGTCGGCATCGCCATGCACCACCGGCGGGCGCAGGGTTTTCTGCAGCGTGGCGAGCTTCAGGCTGCGGGCGCGGATGCTTTCCTGGTTGCTCTCGGGATCGTAGGCGACCCGGCTGGCGCGGTCATGCGCGAGGCCGGTGAGGGTGTGCATGCCGTCCGGCTGGCCGGGAATGATGCGGCGCGACAGGCCGGTGACCGGGTCCCAGTCGTACGGTCGTGCACCCGGCGCCACCCGGCTCTGGTCGGCGGGGGCGGCGAGCCACGCCTCGTCGAAGCCGGGGCGCGGGATCGGCTGCTGCGAGGTGGCGAGCGAGGCGTCGGACAGCACCACCACCACCATGCCGAAGGTTTCCGCCAGCTTGCGGGCGGTGATGATGGAATAGAAGCATTCCTCGATGGTGGACGGCGCGATCACCACTTTCGGGGCGTCGCCATGGCTGCCGAACATGGTGGTCAGCAGGTCGCCCTGCTCGACCTTGGTGGGCTGGCCGGTGCTCGGTCCGCCGCGCTGCACGTTGACCACCACCAGCGGGATTTCGCCCATGACGGCAAGCCCGATGCCTTCCTGCTTGAGCGAATAGCCCGGGCCGGAGGTGATGGTGACGGCGCATTTGCCGGCATAGGAGGCGCCGAGGGCGAAGGCGCAGGCGGCGATTTCGTCTTCCGCCTGGTGCACCAGCCCGCCGACCTTCTCGAACACGTCGCTGAGGTAGTGCGAGGCGGAGGTCGCCGGCGTGATCGGATACATGGCGCAGACCTCCATGCCGGAGGCCAGGATGCCGAGGGCCAGCGCCGTGTTGCCGTTGACCACGATTTGCGGCGCGGTCACCGGCGCGGCCGGAATGGAGAAGCGAAGATCGAGATTGTTTTGGGTCCAGTCGAAGCCGGCTTCCAGCAGCTTCACGTTCTGCGTGACGACGCCCTTGTCCTTCTTGCCGAAGGCCAGCGCGATCTGCTCGCGGGCCAGTTCAAGGTCCAGGCTGTAGATGCGGCACAGCATGCCGAGGACGAACATGTTCTTGCCGCGCCGCGCATCGGACACGAGCTTGCGACACTCAAGCTCCATCGGAATTTCGCGCACGTCGTAACCGGCGGCGAGAAGCTGGTCGTGCACCTGCGCGTAGCCGGCGGCGATCGCCGGGTCGCGGTCGCTGCGCCACATGCTTTCCAGCAGGATGGTGCAGCCGGGTTTCAACTCGCCGGCATGCACGCGGCCGAGCAGCACCTGTTCGTTGAACGCGACCGCCAGATCGGTCTCGCCGCCGCCATTGGTGACCGGGCCGGCGCCGAGGCGGATGCGGTTGCCGCTGGCGCCGGCGGTGCTGCGCGCGGGCGGGCGGATTTCGGCGGGGATGATTTCCACCGTCCACACGCCGTTGCCCATGCGCGCGGCGATGGCGCCGAGCGCCTGGCCGCAGCGTTGCGCGCCTTCGCCGGAATCGCTGATGATTTCGACAATGTGCTCGGACAGCACAACCGGCTGGCTGGCGCCGGCCCGGGGTTCGCGTTCGATCGTGGCGGCGTCGTTCATATGTGCCTCGGGCTGGTCAGGCGATGCGCAGGCGGACAAAATTACGTTCGTCGCGGGGAATGCCGAACACCGTGTCGGTCAGCTCGCCCGGCACGCGCGCCGGATCGGACAGACCGAGATATGCCTTCATGCTGCGCGCCGCGCGGCGCCCCGCGCCCATCGCCTCGATGACGGTCGCCGCCCCGGTGACGATGTCGCCGCCGGCGTAGACGCCGGCGAGCGAGGTGGCGAGGTTTTCGTCCACCGCGATATAGCCGCGCTTGTCCAATGCCAGTCCCGACGTTTGGCCGATGATCGGGTTGGCGTTGGTGCCGATGGCGAAGACGATCTGATCGACCTCGATGTCGTGCTCGCTGCCCGGCACCGGCACCGGGCGGGCGCGGCCGGAACGGTCGGGCTCGCCCAGCACCATGCTCTGGCAGCGCAGCGCGCGCACGTTGCCGCGCCCGTCACCGAGCACTTCCACCGGCGCGGTCAGCCAGTGAAATGCAATGCCTTCCTCTTCGGCGTGATGCACTTCCTCGGCGCGCGCCGGGCATTCGGCGCGGCTGCGGCGGTAAATGCAGCTCACTTTCTCGGCGCCGAGCCGCAGGCAGACCCGCATCGCATCCATCGCCGTGTTGCCCGCGCCCACCACGGCCACATGCCGGCCGAGCGGCAGCGGCGTGTCGACGGCGGGGAAGTCGCGGGCGCGCATCAGGTTGCAGCGGGTGAGCAACTCGTTGGCCGACAGCACGCCGTTCAGCGAATCGCCGGGAATGCCGAGCATGGCCGGGTAGCCCGCGCCAGTGCCGATGAACACGGCATGGTAGCCGAGCTCGTCGAGCATCTGCTCGATGGTGAACAGCCGGCCGACCAGCGTGTTGCATTCGAAATGCACGCCGAGGCGGCGCATCGCCTCGATTTCGGCATCGACCACGCTGTTGGGCAGGCGGAAATCGGGAATGCCGTAGCGCAGCACCCCGCCGGGCAGATGGAACGCCTCATAGACGGTGACGTCGCAGCCCGCTTTCGCCATGTCGGCCGCGCAGGCCATGCCGGCGGGGCCGGAGCCGACCACGCCGATGCGGAACCGGCTGGGCTCGATATGCGGCCGGCGCGCCCAGCCTTCGGCGATGGCGCGGTCGCCGACGTAGCGTTCCAGCCGGCCGATCGCCACCGGCTCCAGCACGTCGCCGACGATGCACACGCCCTCGCACTGGCTTTCCTGCGGGCAGACCCGGCCGCACACGGCGGGCAGCAAATTGGTGCGCGCCAGCACGTCGTAGGCGCCGCGCATGTCGCCGTCGGAAATGCGCGCGATGAAGCCGGGGATGTCGATGCCCACCGGGCAGCCGCTGGTGCAGGCGGGGTCCGGGCAAACCAGGCAGCGCTGTGATTCCAGTTTCGCCTCGGCCGCGTCGTAGCCGAGGTTCACTTCCTCGAAATTGCCCCGCCGGACCTGCGGGTCCTGTTCACGCACCGGGGTGCGCTGCTGCGGGATGCTGCGGATCGTCCGTTTCGCGGCCATTTTGTCTGTTCGCTTCGCTCAGGTGACGGCCAGCAAGGCGCGCATGCGGCAGGTCTCGGACCAGCGTTCGGTCGCCGCTTTTTCTTCCTCGGCGTAGCGACGCAGGCGCATCATCAGATCGTCGAAATCCACCAGATGCCCGTCGAAATCCGGCCCGTCCACGCAGGCGAATTTTACCACGTCGCCGAGCTTCACCCGGCAGCCGCCGCACATGCCGGTGCCGTCCACCATGATCGGGTTGAGGCTGACCATGGTGCGGATGCCGTGCGGGCGGGTTGTTTCGGCGCAGGCTTTCATCATCACCGGCGGGCCGATTGCCACAACTTCGTCAATGTCGGGATGGGTGGCGATGGCCTGGCGGATGCCGTCGCTGACGAAACCTTTGATGCCGGCCGAGCCGTCATCGGTGCAGAGGATGACCTCGTCGCAAACGGCGCGGAAACGGTCTTCCCAAAACACCAGGTCTTTGGTGCGAAAGCCGAGGATGCCGATGACCTTCGCGCCGTTCTGCTTGAAGCCGCGCGCCTGCGGATAGATCGGCGCGACACCGAGGCCGCCGCCGACGCAGACCACTTTCTTGGCCGCGCTGAGATGGGTCGGCACGCCCATCGGCCCGACCAGCGCGTGCAGGCGGGTGCCGGCTTTGCAGGTCTGCTGCATTTCCTTCGTCGTCTTGCCGACGGCCTGGATGACCAGGGTCACGGTTCCGTCGCGTGCGTCGAAATCGGCGATGGTGAGCGGAATGCGCTCGCCGTCGGGATGCGACATGACGATGACGAACTGCCCGGGCCTGGCCGCGCGCGCCATCAGGGGATGGCGCACCGCCAGAAGGTACGTGACGTTCCGAAAAGTCTTCCCGCCGGACGATTTCGAATCCGGCTTCGGTCTGATGATTTGGCATCGGGCGCCTCCTCCCTTCGGTGCGAGGCGGACTTTACGTGAGGCGGGCAGATCACCCGCATGTGACCGGGACGGATGTCATTGTTCCGAATTCTAATCCTTGACATGGATCAAGTGGCGATATGCGTGGCGGGCATGAAGGAAGGCCAGGGCTCTGCCCTGGACCCGCAAGGGGGCAGTGGCCCCCTTGACCCCGCTACTTAAGTGGGTCCAGGGGCTTAGCCCCTGGTGGGGGTCCAGGGGGCAAAGCCCCCTGGCGGGGTCCGGGGCAGCGCCCCGGCCTCACCCCGCGGTCTGCGGCACCAGTACCTTCTGCCCCAGGCCGCACCAAAACCTCAGCCTCGGTCAGCATCCGCCAGGTTCCCCCGGTCAAAATTTCGCAGGGCCTAAACCGCGCCTTGTAGGCCATTTTGCGGCTCTCCGGCACCCAGTAGCCGAGATACACGTAGGGCAGCCCGCCAAGCCGCGCGCGCTCGATCAGCCACAGAATCGTGTAGCTGCCGAGTGATCGCCGTTCCTGTTCAGGGGCGAAATACGAATACACCGCCGACAGCCCGTCGCCGAGCCGGTCGGTCAGGCAGGCGCCGACCAGCCGCTCGTTCTCGTCGCGAAATTCGGCGATGATAGTGTCGATCGGGGTGTCCTCGACCATGGCGCGGTAGTCGTAGAAGCTCATGGTGGCCATGTCGCCGTCGTGGTGGCGGGCCTGCTGGTAGCGCTGGAACAGCTGGAATTGCTCGGCGGTGGCGCGCGCCGGCACCTCGAACCCCACCAGCCCGGCATTGGCCTTCATGATCCGGCGCAAGGTGCGGTCGGGCTGGAAATCGGCGACCCGCACGCGGATCGGAATGCAGGCGCTGCAGCCCGGGCAGACCGGCGCATAGGCGATATTGTGGCTGCGCCGGAACCCGGCGCGCGACAACCGGTCGTGCAGCAGGTCGGATTCCGGGCCGGTGATTTCGGTTACCACCTTGCGCTCGGTGCGCCCGCCCACGTAGGGGCAGGGCAGGGGCGCGGTGGTGTAGAAGAACTGCGGACGCCGCGGCGGTTTGTACGTCATGCGTGCGGAAAACCTCCCGAACGTATGTTCCAGCCCGCCTCGGGCGGCGTCAATGGCGGTATCACGTTTGCGCGTTTATCGCCGAATGCGTCCGCGCGCGCGTCGGCCCGCACCACCACCAGGCCGGACAGCAGGTCGTGCAGGGTGCGGTTGCGGGGGGTCAGCAGCGCCACCACCAACCATACCGCGCCGAGCCCCAGCGTGACATAGAATCCGACCACGCTCACCAGCGCCTCCAGCATGTCCGGACGCCCGAGGTCGATATTGCGCCGCACCACCACGCCCATCAGCGCCTGCCCGGGGGTGGCCGAAAGCGGACTTGCCAGGAACAGGAAATGATACAGCGGTGCCACCGCCGGCAGCAGTGCCAGCAGTGGCAGGGTCAGCCCGAATGTCATCAGGCCGGTCAGCAGCAGCCCCGCCCACAGCCCCAGCACGATCGCGGCGATCAGCAGCACATCGGCGACAAACCCCAGCACCCGGCGCGGCAGCACGCCGCGGGTCAGCCACGCATCCAGCAGGGCGGCATCGCGCGTGGGCCCGGGCGGCGGCGCGGCGCCCGGCAAGGCTCCCTCGCTCACGGGATGGCTGCCGGCGTCAGGGTCAGGCGCGCGGCGACCGCATCGGGCCGGGCCGGCATCATGACCATCCCGCCGTCGCGCCAGCGCTGGACGAAATTGCGCGCGAGCGGGCTCAGCACATGGCCGGACTGGCCGGGTGCGACCAGGAACAGGCTGTGGTCCAAATCCGCCAGGTCGTAGACGGACCGGAACGAAGCGCCGTGCGTGGCTTCGAACGAGCCCGGCCGCATGCCGGAGCGGAACAGCGTGAAGTCATCGCCTGGCGCCGCGATACGCACCACAGCAAGCCGCCGTATCAGCGGCAGCGCGCCGAGGACCGGGTGGGTGAACACCACCTGATGCGCCGCCCCCCAGCGCCAGGCGGCCGGGTCCGGCCCGAAGCGCGCCGCCAGATCGTAGATCGCCTGCTCCAGCGCAACCGGCAGCAGGGTGGCGCAATCGCCGCCGCACAACACCCCGCCCTCGGGGCCGAGCGCGCTCGGCACCAGCGCGGTCCAGGGCGCGGCGGCGGCGGCCGATCCGCCCGGCACGCCGGCGCGGACCATGATGTCGTAATACAGGCGCTGCATCCAGGCGTTGAAAATCAGCGGCTGCGGCAGGTTGTCGGCGGTGGTGCCGTCCCAGTCGGCCAGCAGTGCCACCGCCCGGCCGGCCAGTTGCGAGGGCGCCCGCACGGCGCGCAGCCGGGGCAGCAGGTCGCGCGCCACCAGATCGACCGTGTCGATCTGCATGGCGGCAAAATCCGCCGGGGTGAACCGGGCGCCGTGGTCGAGCAGCTCGCGGATCCGCCGCGCGCGGGCGTCGTCGAACCAGTCGCGGCCGAGGGTGGGGGTGAAATCGGCCGGGGCGACGCGTTCGTTGGCGTTGACCAACCGCCCGCTCGCCGGCGCCACCACATGCGGCAACGCCTCGCCGCTGGCAAAGCCGGTCCAGTCATGGCTGCCGTCGGCGCCGGGCACCGGCCGGCTGCCGTCGCCGGCGCGGCGCAGCGGCACCCGCCCGGTGACGAACAGGCCGATGCCCTGGCGGTCGGCGACCAGCAGGTTCTGCACCGGGGCGGTGATCAGTGGCGCGGCGCGCCCGGCCTCGGCCACGCTGCCGGCGCGGTTCAGCGCCAGCAGGCCGGGCGCCGCGTCGCCGGGTTCGAGATTGGCCGCCGCCAGCGCCAGCACCTTGTCGGAGGGGCCGGCGAGGTCGCTGATCACCGGCCCGTGCCGGGTTTCGCGCACCAGCAGCATTTCGTCCGGCGCGCCGCGCACCTGGATGGGCTCGGGCCGCACGGTGTAGGGGCGCGGCCCATCCGGGGTCAGATAGGCGTCGTCGCCGGAGGGCGTTTCGATGAACAGGTCCTGGGTGTCGGCGCCGGTGGTGGTGAAGGTCCAGGCGATGTGGCCGTTATGGCCCAGGACCATGAAGGGCACGCCCGGCGCGGTGGCGCCGGCCAGCGTGCCCTCCGGCGTGTCGATGCGGGCGAGGAACCAGATGCCGGGCAGGCCAAAGCCCAGATGCGGGTCGCCGGCCAGCATTGGCGCGAAGCTGGCACTGTGCGCCCCGTCCACCGCCCATTCGTTGCTGGCGGTTTGGGGGAGGGTGAAGGGAGCGGGAAACCCCGGCAGCACGGCGGCGAGCCGGGTGGCGATGCCCGCCAGCGCCGGGTCCAGTGCCGGGTCCAGTGCCGCCTGGGGCTGCCCCGCGCCGCCGGCGGCGATTGGCCACAAGGCCTCGATCACCTGATCGGGCACGTGCCCGGCGAGCGTCAGCCGCGCCAGCTCGGTCCGCCAGTTGCCCGACAGCCACACCCCCATGGTGCGGCCCCAGAGCAGGCTGTCCACCGGCGTCCACGGCCGCGGCGCGCCGAGCACGAGGAACTCGGCGGCGGCGAAACGTCCACGCGCGGCGATCCAGGCATTCACCCCGCGCGTGTAGGCTTCCAGCATGGCGCGGGTGTCGGCCGGCAGGGTCGGGTAGTCGGCGGCGGCCCGCCCGCGCAGGCCAAGCGTGCGCATCATCCGGTCGAGCGGCAGGGTGGCCGGCCCGGCGATTTCCGACAATTCACCGCTGGCCGAGCGGCGCATCAGGTCCATTTGCAGCATGCGCGCGCGGGCATGCACGAACCCCAGCGCCTCGGCGGCGTCGAGCGCGTTGGCGGCGCGGATGTGCGGAATGCCGTCGGGGTCGATCTCCACGCTCGCCGGTGCGGCCAGGCCGGGCAGCGCGGCGGTCAGGTCGCCGCCCGGCACGGCCATCCACAGCAGCACCGCCACGGTCGCGGCGGCGAGCAGCGGCAGGGTGATCGCCACGCCGAGCAGGCGGAGCACGGCGCGGCGG
Organism: uncultured Alphaproteobacteria bacterium; assembly: GCA_963714255.1. Classification (GTDB taxonomy): domain Bacteria; phylum Pseudomonadota; class Alphaproteobacteria; order Acetobacterales; family Acetobacteraceae; genus Rhodovastum. The sequence goes on along the minus strand of CAVQNU010000027.1, from coordinate 208,492 downwards.
GAGATTCGGAAGGATAAGCGCATGCGCGACAGGTAGCGATGCCATGCGTCCAGGGGAAGGGACAACCGGACAAGACGAGGGGCTGGGCCGGCGGCAGCGGCGGGAATCAGTGCTATATCTGCATCCCGGCCGGGACCGTCCCGGCCGGCACCGATGCGCGCGAGGTGCGACCATGTGGCTGCTGACCACTTTCGGCTTCTTCAGCATCGTCGAGAAGCCCGAGGACCGCCCTGCCGGCACGCTGACCGTGCGCGCCCGCGTGCGCGGCGATCTTGCCTCGCTGCGGGCGAAATACCTGCCCGGCCTCGGCGAGATCCTGTCCACCCCGGAGCACGACTATGCCTGGCGCGCCCGTGTCGCCAAGGCCGATCTGGCCGAGGCGATGGGCCGCATCGCCGGCGACATCGACTACGCCAACTTCAAAAGCGAAGTCGCCCAGCGCATGGGCTACGCCCGCGAGCAGATCTATCACGAGGTGTGGGAGGCGATCACAGCGCTGCAGCAGCCGGGTCCGGACGGGAAAAAATAGCCGCGCTCCAGCCAGCCGATCACGCGCTGGCCGGGCGTGGCCCGATCAGACGTGCTGGCCGCCGTTGATGTGCAGCTCTGTGCCGGTCACGTAGCTGGCCTGCGGGCCGCACAGGAACCGGATGGCGTCCGCCACTTCCTCCGGCCGGCCGAGCCGGCGCATCGGCACTTCGCGCTCGGCGAAGGCGGCGGTGCCGGGGGAGAGGATGGCGGTGTCGATCTCGCCCGGACTGATGGCGTTCACCCGCACGCCGCGCGGCGCAAACTCGGCCGCCATCTCGCGCGTCAGCGTCAGCAGCGCGGCCTTGGAACAGGCATAGGCGGCGCCCGCATACGGGTGCACGCGCGAGCCAGCGATGGAGGTGACGTTGACGATCGTGCCCTGCGCTTCCGACAGCACGTCGATCAGCCCGCGCGCCAGCAGGGCGACGGCGAAGATGTTGACGCTGAACACCGCGTTCCAGATGTCGCGGTCGGAGGCGAGCACGCCGAGCCGCGACCCCTCCGGCCCCTTGGGCGAAATGCCGGCGTTGTTGATCAGCGCATCGAGCCGCCCGTCGGGCAGGCGGGCGCGGATTTCCGCAATGCCGGCCTCCAGCGAGGCGGGGTCGCCGATGTCGCACTGCACATGGTCCTGCGGCCCGCCCGCCCACGGACAGCGCGGCGAGAACGCCTGGCGGGAGATGGTGATGACGCGCCAGCCATCTTCGGAAAAGGTGCGGGCGGTCGCATGACCGATGCCACGGCTGGCGCCGGTCAGCACGAGGGTCTGGGGGGATGACATGATCAGGCATACTCCTCTGGCGCGCCGGCTGGAGCAAGCGCGAACTGCAAGCGCAGTGCGCAGAACTTAGCAAGGAACGTGCCGGTGAAGGAGAATGCCCTGCAACAGGCGCTCGAGACCCTTGTCGTGGCCAGCGCCGGGCGCGGCCTGGCCGGGAGCACCGCACTGGCGCGCCGCATCGCCGCGAGGTCGTAGCGCACCTCATCGGTGTCTGATTGTCTGCAAATCCGGTCCGGTTCATTCCAGGCTTGGCGCAATCGCGCCGCCGCCCGGTTCAGCCGGCGCCGCCGCCCTTGGCATCGAGCGCGAAAACGATCCCCGACCGGTCCCGCAGCACCGCCACGATCCGGTCGAACGCCGCCCGGTCGGCCTCGGACAGGTCGGCGGTCAGCCGGGCGGCGTACTCACGCGCCAGCGGCACGATTTCGGTATAGATGCGCCGTCCCGACTCGGTGAGCGACAGGAACGCCTCCCGCTTGTCGTCGCGATTCGGCAGGCGCGACAGCAGGCCGTGGCGTTCCAGGTCGGTCACCGCGCGCGAGACCATGGTTTTGTGCATGTGCGTGCGTTCGCCGATCCCTTTCGAGGTCAGGGTGCGGTGCTGGCCGAGCATGGCGATCACCCGCCATTCCGGAATGCTGATGCCGAAGCGCTCGGAATAAAGCCGGGCGAATCCCTGGCTGACGATGGTGGCCAGCACGTTCAGCCGGTACGGCATGAACTCCTCCAGGATCAGCACGCTTTCACTGGGTGCCGTCCGCGCCGCGGCTTTGGGTCGGGTTGAAGATGCCATGCTGCTGCCCCGCACACGCCCGCCGCTTGGTGCGGCGCGCCTTGAAAGCAGAATGATACCGGGGTCCCGGCGCACCGCAATGCCGCACGCAATGCACCGGCCTGACCGGCGCCGGCCGGGCGGCAGACTTGCCGCCAAAACGATGGGCTGGCGTGCGCTGATCGCAAATGGTCAGCACCATGCCGATCCGGCATGACTAGTCGGCCGCCTGCGTTCACGGGGCGGCCTTGACGCGATGGTGCGGGTTGACCGGCGATCGTCCGGTCGTCAGCATTTCCGTCGATTCGCCCCCCAACGGTCAGGACTGCGTATGGCGAACCCGCTCATTCGCCCGACCTTCGGCTACCGGCGCTCCCCCGACCAGGACGCGCCCATGCCGGTGCGGCGTCCGGTCGTCGTGGTGGGCGCCGGTCCGACCGGACTGAGCCTAGCCATCGACCTCGCGCTGCAGCGCGTGCCCGTGGTGCTGCTGGACGATGACGACACCATCAGCCCCGGCTCGCGGGGCGTATGTTATGCCAAGCGGACCCTCGAAATCTGGGACCGGCTGGGCGTCGGCGAGGCGGTGGCGGCGCAGGGAGCCGGCTGGCGGCGCGGCTGGGTGCATCACGGCAACCGGCTGGTCACCGAATTCGACCTGCTGACCGAGGCCGGCCACAAAATGCCGGCCTTCACCAACCTCCAGCAATACAGACTGGAAGAAACGCTGATCGCTCGCACGCAGGAGGTTGCCGGGCTCGAGCTGCGCTGGCGCAACCGGCTGACGGGCATGACCGTGGCAGCGGACCATGTTGCCCTGCGGGTCGACACCCCGGACGGGCCGTACGATCTGGAATGCGACTGGCTGCTCGCGGCCGATGGGGCGAGGTCGCTGGTGCGCCGTCTGCTCGGCCTGGAATTCATCGGCCAGACCGTCCGCGACCGCTTCCTGGTCTGTGATGTCGAAACCGACGCCGATTTCCCCAACATGCGGCATTTCTGGTTCGACCCGCCCTTCCATCGCGAGCGCTCGGTGCTGCTGCACCGCCAGCCCGGCAATCTGTGGCGCATCGACCTGCAACTGGGCTGGTACGCCGACCCGGCGGCCGAGCAGTCGCCCGAGCGGGTTGCCATGCGGCTGCGGCGCATCCTCGGCGAGCAGGCCGAATTCCGGGTGGAATTGGCCGAGGTCTATACATTCCAGTGCCGCCGGCTGGAGCGGTTCGTCCACGGGCGGGTGGTGTTCGCCGGCGACGCGGCCCACCAGGTCTCGCCCTTCGGTGCGCGCGGCGCCAATTCCGGCGTGCAGGACGCTGACAATCTGGCCTGGAAACTGCGCCTGGTGCTGGCCGGGCTGGCACCGGCGGGACTGCTGGATAGCTACGACTGCGAGCGGGTGGTGGCCGCCGACGAGAACCTGCGCGACGCCGCCCGCGCGGCTGAGTTCATTTCCCCCCGCTCGCCCATGGCGCGCGCGCTGCGCGATGCCGCCCTGCATCTGGCCGGACGGTACAGCTTCGCGCACGATTTCATCAACAGCGGCCGGCTGTCCGAGCCCACCATCTATGCCGAACTCGTGGCTGAACACGCCGGATGATCCGTCCGACCCGTTTGCCGGCGGCGTGCCGCTGGGGGCGCCTTGCACGGACGCGCCGGTGGAGCGGCAGGGCCGGGCAGAGTGGCTGCTGCATCATCTGGGGTTCTGTTTCACCGCCCTCGTGTTCGACGAGGCGCCGCCGCAGCACCTGATCGAGCGCCTCGCCGCCCTGCCGGTGCCGGTCCGCACCCTGGTGCTGCGCAAGGACGCGCCGGTGGCCGCGGATGCAACCGGGTTGATCGATGCTGCCGGGCTGGCCTGTGACCGCTATGGCGCGCTTCCCGGGACCACCTACCTGATCCGCCCCGACCAGCACGTGGCGGCGCGCTGGCGGCGCTTCGATCCGGCCGCCATCACAGCCGCGCTGGCGCGCGCGACCGGCGCGGCGGAGGTCCGATGAAACTCCATACCACGCCGCGGTTGGCCGATCCGGACGGAATCTTCACCGCACTGGCACGCGCCTACCGCCACCTCGACGACGCCCAGGCGCGCGCATTCGACGCACGGCTGATCCTTCTTCTGGCCAATCATGTCGGGGATGCCGACGTGCTGCGCGAGGCAATGGCGATTGCCGGGGAGGGGCTGTTGCCGCGGGATCAATTGGGGGATCTGGATACGGTGCCCTGAGCCGGGGGGCGCTCGGTCGGCAAGGAAGGCCAGGGCTCTGCCCTGGACCCGCAAGGGGCCGGAAGGCCCCTACTTAACAACGCGTTCCAAGGGCGAAGCCCTTGGTGGGTCCAGGGCGAAGCCCTGGTGGGGCTCGGGGCAACGTCCCGATCGGGCCCCGCGACTTATCCCTCAGTGTAACCTGGGTCCGCGCAGAAACGACGTGCGATCCGCCGACGTAACCCGCACGGTCTGTGCATTGCCGTCGCGTCCCACCCGCAGCACCACCGGGGCGCCGGCGCTGCCGGCGGACCATACCTTGCGCCACAGGCTCGCCAGATCGTTCACGTCCTCGTCGCCGACGGCGAGAATCCGGTCGCCCTGGCGCAGGCCGGCGCGCTCGGCCGGGCCCCTGGTCGCGGTGCCGCCCACCACCAGGCCGCCATCGCTCTCCATGGCATACAGGCCGAGCCACGGGCGCGGTGCTTCCCGGGTGCGGCCCATGGTCAGCAGGTCGTCGAGGATCGGGCGGAGCAGCCCGATCGGCACGATCATGTTCATGTCCATCGGCCGCTTGCCGTCGCCCTGCTGCAAAATCAGCGAGCCGGTGCCGAGCAGCTTGCCGTCCTTGCCGATCAGCGCGGCACCGCACCAGAACGGGTGCGCGGGGGCGGTGAAGAACGCCTCGTCCAGTACGTATTCCCAGTAGCCGGCGAATTCCTGCTTGGCCACGATCTTGGCCTCCACCGCGTGTTCCCGCCCGCCGCCGGCGGCGACGATGGCCGGCGCCCCCAGGTTCACGCTGTCGGAATCGCCCAGTTCCAGTGCCGGCAGGTTCAGCCGCCCCAGCGCCTGCACCAGACCGAACCCGGTCGTCTGGTCGAACCCCAGCGCATGGCCGGGCACCGCACGCCCATCGGCGGTGATCAGCCAGACCGTTTCGGCCTCGGTGATCAGATAGCCCATGGTCAGCACCAGCCCGTCATCGCGGATCACCGTGCCGCTGCCCAGGCGTTCGGTGCCGAGGGTGCCGGCGGTGAACGCATCGGCGGGGACGTTGCTGCGCAGCCCGACCACGGCCCGCAGCGCGCGTTCCAGATCGAAGCCGTACTCATCGGGGTCCGGCTGCAGGTTCGCCGGAATCTCCCAGTCGGGTTCGTCCATGGTCGTCTGCGGGTCCTCGGATCGGGACATGACGGGCACAGTATAGCGGAACCATCCCGCCGCGGAACCCAGGCGCTTGCATGCGCGATAGGTTCTGCCACGCTGTGGGGATGACCGAGATCTATATCGACGGTGACGCGTGCCCGGTCCGCGAGGAGGTGTATCGCGTCGCGGCGCGCCTGGCCCTGGTGGTGCATGTGGTGTCGAACGGTTCGCGCCCGATCCGCCCGCCCGGGCTGCCCAATGTCCGCATGGTGGTGGTGGGCGCGGGGGCGGATGTCGCCGATGACTGGATCGCCGAACGGATCGGCCCGCGCGACGTTCTGCGTCACCGCCGACATTCCGCTGGCGTCGCGCTGCCTCGCCCGCGGGGCGCGGGCGCTGTCGTCCACCGGCCGGGTCTGGACGGCGGACAATATCGGCGGCGCGCTGGCCGGGCGGGAAGTGTCGCGGCATATGCGCGAGATCGGCCTGCCAACCGGCGGGCCATCGCCGCTGAACCGCGCGGACCGCTCGCGGTTCCTGAGCGCTCTGGATACGGTGGTACAGGCGGCGCTGCGGGCGCCGTAGCGGCGGTTCGGCCGTCAGCCGGTCGACCACGCGCCAGCCTACCAAATGGAATACCGGACGCCCTTCTTGTCGAGCGTATCGACGGATTTGCTGTCGCGTGGATCAGGCCGCGTGCCATCCCGCACGATGGCATGCGCCGCAATGGAAACAGCCTCCACCGAGCCGGCGGGAATGCCCATGGCCTCGACCAGGGCGGGTCCGTCCGGCAATGCCTTGAGCGCGGTGGCGTGCCTGAGGGCCGCGGCGGCGAAGCGCCGGGCTTCCTCCACCGGCATGCCCATGACCAGGCCGCGGTCAAGCGCCATCGAGGCGAAGGCGTGACGCTCCTCGGCGGCGGCCCAGATCTGAAATCCCGGCGCCTGCGCGCCCTCCGGCAGGCAAGCGGCGATATCGTTGCAAAAGCCGGCGTCGCGGGCCAGACGCAATGCCTGGGTGGCGGGGGTGCCGACCCGTCCGGTGTAGCCGACATCCCACGGCGAACGGCTGTTGGCGGACGCGTATTCCTGGATGGCGGCGATCGCGGTCTGGATATCGGCAAAGCTTGGGGGCGGCCGCAGCAGGTCGCCGCGCCGCGCCCGCGCGACATAGCGCGCCGCCCCCAGGGTCATCACCCCGTCCCATGGTTCTTTCATCTTGCTCAGACCGTGCGAACCGAGCGCAACCACTGCCGCCAGTGTCATCGCCCCGGTGGTTTCATCGAACTGGGGATATTTTTGCAGGGCCTTCTTCCAGTCATCCGCCGCCGCCATGTCGGCCACCTCACCGACGGTCGGGATCGTGCCCGGCAGGCTGCCGTCGTCCGGCTTGGCGCGCGCGCCCGCCTGCCGGCTGCGCCAGTCCGATAACGCGCGCGAGACTACGAAAATGGCCGCCGACGCCGGGCTTTCATACGGGTTTCGCTCGCCGACGATGGTCCGCAGCGTGCGGACATAGTTGTCGGCATCGCGCACAAGTTTCGCGGACTGCTCGGCCGGCAGCCGCCGCAGCACGGAGTGGTCGGTGGCCAGGGCGGTGAAGGCATACTCGCCGATGCGCACGCCCTTGGCCGCCTTCCACAGGTCGACGGCATCGGCGCGACCGCGGCTGTCCCGCCATCGCTGAAGCATTTCCTCAACGCTGATATTCGGGCTTTGCGCCATGCGTGACCCGCATGATGTTTCGAAAAAAGTATTACATAATCCTGAAATAAAAAGATGAACCAACGCTGAAAAAATGCACGCGACCCGGTCTTTTTGCGCCGGATCGCGCCGTGTTCGCCGCCCCGGCGGCCGGAAAGGCGGCGCTGGCCTACAGCGAGGCGGTGAACCCGCCGTCGACCGTCAGCACGCTGCCGGTCACGAACGAGGCCGCGTCGGAGGCGAGAAACACCACTGCGCCGCCCAGTTCCGCCGGGTCGCCCCACCGGCCCATCGGCGTGGACTCGACGATCCACTTGCCGACGACCGCGTCGTTCTGCAGGGGCAGGGTCACCGCGGTCGGGAAGTAGCCTGGCGCGATGGCATTCACGGTCACGCCGTGGCGGCCCACTTCCACCGCCAGCGCGCGCACCAGGCCGTGCAGCCCGGTCTTGGCGGCCACATAGGCGGGGATGGTGGGCCGGGCCAGGTGGCCCAGGATGGACGAGGTCATGATGATCCGCCCTTTACCCTGGGGGATCATCAGCCGCAGCGCTTCACGCGAGCAGCGGAAGCTGGCGGTCAGGTCGGCATCGATCACCTGGTGCCAGTCGGCATCGGAGAATTCCAGGATCGGCTTGCGCACCGTGCTGCCGGCATTGTTGACAAGGATGTCCAGCCGCCCATGGGTATCGGCGATTGCGGCAAAAGCGTCCTGCACCGCAGTGCCGTCAGTGACATCGAAGCGCAGGATTTCCGCCACCGGCGTGCCGCGCTCGGCGAGCGTGGCGGCGTGCGCGGCAAGCGCGCTGGCGTCGCGCCCATGCAGCAGGATGCGCGCGCCGCTGGCGGCGAGCGCCTGCGCCATTGCCCAGCCCAGCCCCCGCGAGGAGCCGGTGACGAGGGCGAGGCGGCCGGTCAGATCGAAATTCGGCTTCATGGGGACACCGGACACAGAGGGGACGCGAAAGTTTCGCGGGGACCGGGGCGTGTCAAGCGGGCGATGGCGTGACGGGCGGTGACAGGCACGGTGCCAACGGGGTAAACTCAACCACAACGTGCACCGCGTTCCGAGGTTTGCGCGACGCGTTGCAGAATTCAAAGCAGGGCAGAATGCAAGGCAGGGGTGCATGACGATGTTTTTGCGGGTAAGATGAGCGACATTCGTACGCACCATGACAGCCGGACGTGGTGGTTCGCGCGCCCGCGTGTGGCCGCTCTGTTGCTTGCCCTGGCGCTGGCAGGGCCGCTTGGCGCGTGTCAGCAGGACCAGCCGCCGCCCGCCCCGGCGGTTGAGGCCGAACCGCCGCCGGCGCCGGTGCCACCGCCGCCCCCGCCCTCCCGCCATGTCGTTCATCTGGCGTGGTCGTTCGATGTCGGGGCGGACCGTTGCGTCGCCACGGCCGCCGGCCACCTCACGACCCTTACCGTCACGGTCCGCAGAAACGCGACCGTTGACCTCAACCTGGCGTTTCGGGCTCCCGACGCGGCGCAGATCGCCGCCGGGTCGGCGGCGCATCTGCGGTTCAGCGGTCCCTCGGGGAAATGGAACCTGCAGGCGAGCGGCACGGCAAGGCACGGCATCGGCGTCTCGTCGCGTCCGGACGAAATGTCGTTTGGCCGGGTACTCATTCTGCTTGGCGGCGGTGTCCTCGATGTTGCGGCCTCGCCCCCCGTCCTGGCGTCGGTGCAACTTCCACCGGCCGGTCCGGAAGGGCAGACTTGGTTTGATTGCGCCCGTCACCAGATGATTTGAGAAGGTCAACGTCTTTCAAACTTTGTTGGGAATATTCACCGCATATTGTGTCTGGCGGCGGCAAAATATCCCGCATCTGGGTGGCCGCGGCGGCAAAACGTGAAGGTTTTTTCCTCGCGGAGGGTGCGGACCGATTTTTTCGTTGCCGAGCGGCTGGTTTGTCGTGATTTTATCGATCGGTTTTTGGTCGCTTTCGAAAACCCGGATAACGAAGGCGGATCATGGGCATTGGGAAGATTTCCTGGGCGGCGGTCTTGCATCGCATCTGGCGCGTCGTGGTCCCTTTGGCGGCGGCCGGGTCGCTGGCGGCGGCTATTCTGTGGTGGCTCGGCTTCGCGGCCGCGAGTACCTGAGGAACTTGCCACCCGCAACCTCGCCGTTACGGCGCGTGCGCTGGCGGCTGCGATCGACGCCCCGTTCGCCCGTTTCGCGTCTCTGACCGAAGCGGATCGTCCGGCCGATTTCGCCTCGGCCGACCGGCTGGCCATGACCGCACGCCAAATCCGGCTGCAGGGCGCGGTTCCGTATGCCAGCACGACCTTCCTGGTGAACCGGGCCGGGCAGGTGGTGGCCGCGTCAATTCCCTTCCCGCCGACCGAGGCGGATGTGGGGCAGACGAAATGGTTCCGCCACGGTGCCGAGCTGCCGGCCGGAAGCCTCGCCCTCCAGCGGGTCGAGTTGTCCTGGCTGCGGGTCGGGGCGACGGTGCTGCTTACCCGCACCGTGGCCGACGAGGCTGGACGTTTCGTCGGCCTTGCCGGCGCCATTTTCCGCCTTGAGGACATGCGCGGGCTCATCAGGCCCGCCTGGATTGCGCCCGGCGTCGCCGCCAGCCTTGCAGCCCAGGACGAGGCGAATAGCATCCGCACCGAGGGGGCGCCTGCGGCGCCGGCCGATGGCGCGGGCGCGTCCGATCTGCTCCCGTCCATTCTGCTCGCCATCGACCGGCTGAGCGAAAGACCGGCGACGCTGGCCGCCTCGGCGGAAATCCCCTCGATTCACGCCACGGTGGAGATATCACTGCCCGCCGAGGCCGCCATCCGCGCCGCCTGGAGCGACCCTTCAGCCGTGATGCCCGGGTTTCTGCTAGTTGCCGGCGTTGCGGTTTGTCTGTTGCTCATGGCGCTTCCGTCTGGCCGCAAGCCTGCCGGCCGCCCGGCCGCTCCGCCGGTGTACGGGGCAGACTGGGGTTTCTGCCTCGACACCCAGGGCACGCTGACGGAACTTGGCGGCGCCGTGCCGGAGGCCATCCGGCGCGGCCTCGGTCAGCCATTCGCCGAGGTGTTGCGGCAAGCGGCGGCGGAGGACGGTGCCGCTTGCGAGCGGATCGCCGCTGCCATCCAGGCGCGGGCCAGGCCGGAGGCGCTCGAGGTAAGGATTGGTGCCGGCGACGGCGGCGACCGTATCCATCGGCTGAACCTGGCGCCGCTGCCGTCCGGCGGCGTCCGCGGGACGGCCCGTGATGTGTCCGAGGATGTGGGCTCGCGCGCCCGCGCCGATGCCGCGCAGGCCGAGGCTGGCGTGCTGCGTGAACAGGTGGAGGCGGTCGCCAGCGATCGCGACCGGGTGCTGGCCGCGGTCGGCCACGATGTCCGCACGCCGATGAACAGCATCCTCGGCATTTGCGCCCTGCTGCTGGAGGAAGGCGAACTCGCCGACGCCCAGCGGGTGTGGATCGAGCGGATCGACGCCAGTTGCGAGGCGCTGCTGGCCATGCTGAACGGCCTGCTGGAAATCGCCAGCGGCGCCGGCAATGCCGAGTTGCAACCGGCCGACGTTGACGTGGCCGGGCTGGTGGACGAAGTGTCCGGCGTGCTGTCCCCGCAGGCGCACGACAAGGGCCTGGAGCTCAGAACCCGCTTCGATGACGCGGTGCACGGAAGCTGGATGGCCGACCCGACGCGGCTGCGCCAGGTGCTGTTCAATCTGGCGAACAATGCGATCAAGTACACTGCGAGCGGCTCGGTCGAAATCCGCGCCTGCGCCATCACCGACGCCGATGGCCGGACATCGATCCGTCTCGCGGTGTCCGATACCGGTGCCGGCATTGCCCGCGAGGACCGCAGCCTGATTTTCGAGCGGTTCCGGCGCGGCCGCGGCGATGCGTCGGAAGCGCGGGAAGGGCTTGGGCTGGGACTGGCGCTGTGCCGGGAGAATGCGGCCCTCATGGGCGGATCGCTGACGGTGGAGAGCACTGTCGGAGTGGGCAGCGAGTTCACCTTCGAATTTCCCGCCGAGCGCCCCGGCCCTGAACGCCAGGGATCGCCCTATACCGGCCGCACCGCGCTGGTTGTCGGCTTCGTCGAGTCCGAGGCCGGGCGGCTGGTTAGCCATCTGGCGCGGATCGGCGTTGCCGTCGAGACGGCGGAGGACGGTTTCCTCGCCATCGGCCTGGCGGAGCGGATCGCCTCGCGCTGTGGCGCCCTCGACGCGGCGGTGGTGAACGCCGGCATGACCGGTATGGACCCGGAGGCGTTTTTCACCCGTCTGCGCGCGACCGCCCACGGCCGGCGGTCGGCCATCGTGACCGTTGGCATGCCGGTTGGCGGTGCGTCGATGGCCGACGCGATCCTGCCGGCCGCGGCCGATGGGCGGAAGGTGGCGGCGACGGTCGCGACGTTCCTGGCGGCTGTCCCGGCGCTCGAATGCATCGATCCCTCGGCGCCGCTGCCCGGCGCGGCGCGGGTGCTGATCGTCGAGGACAACAAGGTCAACCAGTCGCTTCTCTCCGCGGCGCTGTCGCGGCGCGGGTTCACGACGTTCGTGGCGGACGGCGGGGAAGCCGCGGTTCGCCTGGCCGCCAGCGTGGCGTTCGATGCCATCCTCATGGATCTGCAGATGCCGGGGGTTGACGGGTTCGAGGCGACGCGGCGGATCCGCGGCATGGGCGGGCGCATGGCCTCGATGCCGATCATTGCCTTGACCGCCCTGACCGGCGCGCTGATCCGCAAGCGCTGCACCGACGAGAAAATGACCGCCCGGGTGGTGAAGCCGGTCAACCTCGATCATTTGTCGGGGGAGTTGTGGAAATGGATCGAAAAAGGACGGGCCGCCGCGACCGATAACAGCGCCGGCGAGGCGGCCGGGAGCATGCCCGCCGACGAAATCACCGAGGTCTGGGTTGGGTTTCTGGAATGCATGGTTTCGGACATCGGCATCGACCGGACCCGTGCCTGCGTGCACGAGTTCGTGGCCGACGCCACCGCGCGGTGCTCGCGCCTGTCTGAGCTGCTGCCGGGATGGGAGGCGGAGGCGATTGTGCGTCTTTGCCGCGATGTCGGCGGGCGGGCGGTTGATTTCGGCGCGGTCGGTCTGGCCCAGGCGCTGGAGGAACTGGCCGATCAGGTGGGACGCGACGACCGGGACGCGGCGGCGGCGACGGTCCAGCGGATCGAGGCCTCCATCGCCGACACAGCCACCGCCATGATCGCGAGCCTGGCCCGCCTGTCGCAGGACGGCCGCAAGGACGACCGAGAGGCAGCTTAAGGAACGGGGTCAAGGGGGCCACTGCCCCCTTGCGGGTCCAGGGCAGAGCCCTGGCCTTCCTGTCTTATCTAGTACCTCACCGATCCGTAAGCCGTATCTCAATCCGCCGGTTCTTCGCATAAGCCTCCGGCGTATCAGCCGGATCGAGCGGCTGGTTCTCCCCGAACCCCGTGGCGGCCAGCCGGTTCGGCGGAATCCCATCCGCAATCAGCATCTTGATCACGGTAATCGCCCGCCCGGCGGAAAGTTCCCAATTGCTGCCCCAGCGTCCGGCCTCGATGCGCTGGCGGTCGGCGTGCCCGTCCACCCGCAGCACCCATGCCACGTTCTTGGGTATTTCGGCGCTGATCTGCTTGAGTGTCTCCGCCAGCCGGTTGATCTGCTCGACCCCCGCACTGGTCAGCTCGGCGCTGCCCACCGGAAACAGCACCTCGCTCTGGAACACGAAACGGTCGCCGACCACCTGGATGCCGGGGCGGTTGGCCAGCACTTCGCGCAGCTTGCCGAAAAATTCGCTGCGGTAGCGTTGCAGTTCCTCGACCTTACGGGCCAGCGCCGCGTTCAGCTGGCCGCCGAGATTGGCGATCTGCACGTCCTTGTCGCGCCCGGCGGCGTCCGACACATCAAGCGCCTTCTGCAGCGCCGCCAGCTGCGCCCGCAATTCGTCGAGCTGCCGGTTCAGCAGCGCCATCTGCGCGCGCGCCGAATCGCCCAGCCGCTTTTCCTCGGCCGCCTGCGCGGTCGCCGCGGCGCGGGCCTGGGCTTCCGTGGCGGCATTCGCCGCGGCGTCGTGCGCCTGTTTTTCCAGGTCGTCGCGCAACGCCGTCAGGGTTCGCACCTGCTCGGCCAGCCTGGCCTGCTCCTGTGCCGTGGCGTCCGACTGGCGGGAAGCCTCGGCCAGCTGCCGCCTTGCCTCGGCAAGCGGCGCCGCCGCTGCCGCCGCCTCCTGGGTCAGCGCCTCGCCGCGCTTTTCCGCCTCCGCCAGCTTGCCGGTTAACTCCTCGGCGCGCGCCTGCGCCGCCTGGGTCTGCAGCGCCGCATCGGCGAGCCTTGCCGACAGCCGGTCGCGCTCGGTCTTGAGCGCATCCCGGTCAGCGGTAAGCTTGTCCCGCTCGCCCTGCAGCGCCGCCAGCTGCTGCGCCAAATCGTCGCGCGCGGCGCCGGCGGTCTGCAGGTCGCGATTGACCTGCGCCAGGGACAGCCGCAATTCGGCCGTCCGGCCGCGCTCCAGCGCCAGCATGTCGGATAACTCGGCCATCTGCCGGTTCAGGCGGTCTAGTGCCTGGTCCCTCCCGCTTAACGCGACCGACAGGAAGGCCTGGGCCAGGACGAACACGAGCAGGACGAAAATGATGACCATGAGCAATGTGGACAGGGCGTCCACATAGCCGGGCCAGGCGTTCAAACTGTCGTCTCTGGTGGGGCGGCGGCGGTATGCCATGGGTTAGGTCCCCGGGCTGCCGGGGGCTTTGCCCCCGGACCCCCACCAGGGCTCTGCCCTGGACCCGCCAGGGGCCGGAGGCCCCTGGACCCCGGTGGTCATCTTGGGGGGTCCTCGGCCAGGGCGGCGATGGTGCGGGTTAGGACGCGGATGTCGTTGCGCAGCTCCGCAGTGCTCTGGGCGCGGCCTTGCTCGGATTCGGTGAGCAGGCGTTGCAGATAGAGTTCGATGTTGCGCAAATGCGCGCGCATGATGTCCTCGTGGCCGCCGTCCGGAGCGCGCTGCTCGGCAACCCGCGCGAGGGCGGGAACGATCGCCTGCTGGCCCTCGGCGATGCGCAACATAAGCTGCTGACTGGTGCGCATCGTGTCCGACAGCGTGGCGATGCGCTCGGTCAGTCCGACCACGGCCTGGTTGGCCTGGTTCCGTCCGTCCTCGCCACGGGCGAGAATGAACTGCAGATTCTCCATGTTCTCGGCGGTCTGCTCCAGCAGGGCCTGCACATACACCGGCACCGAACCTTCGCCCTCATTGCCGAGCACGCCCGAGGCGAGCCTGGTGATACCGGCCAGCCACTCCTCCAGCTCGTTGAAGAAGCGGTTCTGCGCCTGCCCGGCGGTGAGGTCGAGGAATCCCAGCACCAGCGCACCGGCCAGCCCGAGCATGGACGACGAAAACGCCGTGCCCATGCCCTTCAACGGCCGGGCCAGGCCCGATTTGAGCTGTTCGAACAGCGCGTTGATGTCGCCCGAGCCGACCGACATCGAGTTGATCACGTCGCCCACCGACGACACCGTGAGCAACAGCCCCCAGAACGTGCCGAGCAAGCCCAGGAAAATCATCAGGCCGGTCATGTAGCGCGACAATTCGCGCGATTCGTCGAGCCGGCTGGCGATGCTGTCGAGCAGCGAGCGCATCGCCGGGGCGGAGATGGTGAACCGGTCGGAGGCGGCGCTGCCGGCCTCGCGTGCCTTTGCGGCGCGGGCGGCCAGCATGCTCGCCATCGGCGCCAGCAGGCGTGGGGCGGGCAGGGTGGCCAGGCGAGGACGCGCCTTCTGGAACGTCTCCAGCCAGGTGACCTCCGGCGAGAGCCGGGTGACCTGACGCAGGTTCCAGGAAATGCCGAGCAGCAGCACCAGCAGGATGAGGCTGTTGAGCATCGTGTTGGCGCGGAAGGCGACCACCAGCGGCTCGCCGAGCAGCCCGGCCACGACAAGCACGGCGGCCAGGAACATGGCCATGCGGAAAAGATAGACGGTGGGGCGGGTCATTGCGGCGGTCTTGCCTGCGAGGTCGGGGCATGGGGCGTGGCTGAGGCGATGGTCACATCGACGCGATCGGCCGGGCCGTCCTCCACACCGTGGCTGGCGCCGAACGCTTTCACATAGACCCGCACCGATTGGATCCCCTCCGCCATCAGCACCGAGCGGACCGTCAGCGCCCGCGAGAGCGAAAGCCGCCGGGGCGTCGAAGGGTCCTCCGGGGCGCCCGGGGCGAAGGCGGCCACGGTGAAGCTGGTCTCGGCAGGGGCGCGGTGCGCGAGCGTGCGCAGCGCCGTTTCGGTGCCCGGGTTCAGGTCGGCGCGTCCCTCGCCGAAGGTGACGCGCAGCCCGTCCGGGATCGGCGCGGCGGCGCCGGGGGCATCGGCCGCGACCGGCGCCGGGGCGGGCGGCGCCGGCGGGCGAGTTGGTACGATCAGCGGCGGCGGCAGCACCGGCGCCGGCGGCGCGCTGAGCGGCACCCGCACTTGCGGCGGCGCCGGCGTGGCCAAATGCGTGCCGGCGGCAGGTTTGGACGGAGGCGGCAGCGTGGACGGTTGACCGGGAGCCGGCGGGGGGATGGGCGGGGCTGCCGGCGTGGCAGTACGGACGGCGGCGGCAGGCTTCCCCGCCGCCGGGTTGGACGTGGACGATTGCCCGGAAGCCGCCGGGTGCGCCGTGCGCTTGTGGTGCGCCGGCGGCTTCGCCGGTTGCGCGCTGGTCTGCCCGGGGCCGGTTTGCGCCGGGGCGGCGGCGGGCGGCTGCAACGGCTCCAGCGCGCGCGGGTCGACGGTTGCCTGGGCATGCGCCGCCAGCGGCACAAGCGATGCCGTGGCTGCGCAGGCCAGGGCGAGGACAATGGAAACTGTTCGCATGGGTCCGGCCACCCTAACCACCGGGCACTGAATTCTCAACGAAGGCCGTCCGTTCCGCGGGATCAGGAGGCCCGTGCCTCGCCACCCGCCAGGCCGTTCGCGGCGGCCTCGCGCAGGCCGGCGTGCAAATGCGGGTTGGCTGCCACCACGTCGCCAGTGCTTCGCGGGTCGCCACCATACGGGTCGGTGGCAAAGCCGCCCGCCTCGCGCACGATCAGCAGCCCGGCGGCGATGTCCCACGGGTGCAGCCCGAACTCCCAGAACCCGTCATAGCGGCCGGCCGCGGTCCAGGCGAGGTCCAGCGACGCCGCGCCGAACCTGCGGATGCCGGCGACCTGCGGCATCAGCGCGCCGAGCGTGCGGGCAAACGCGAGGCGGTTGCGCGGCGCCACCGCGGCGAATGGAATGCCGGTGGCGAAAATGGCTTCCTTGAGATCGCGCCGGGCGGAGACGCGCAGGCGGCGGTCGTTCAGGAAGGCGCCGGCGCCCTTCTCGGCCCAGAACATTTCGCCAGCGGCCGGTGCGTAGACCATGCCGGCGGCAAGCTCGCTGCCGCCATCAGGCAGGCGGTGCTCCAGCCCGATGGAAATCGCCCAGTGCGGAATGCCGTGCAGGAAATTGCTGGTGCCGTCGAGCGGGTCGATCACCCAGCGCCACGACCAGTTGTCGCTGCCGGAGGCGCCCGCCTCCTCCAGCAGGAACGCATACCCGGGACGCGCCTTGTTGAGATCGTCGCGCAGCGTCTGCTCGGCGCGGATGTCGGCCTGGGTCACGAAGTCGCCGGGACCCTTCATGCTGACCTGCAACTGCTCGACCTCGTTGAAGTCGCGCAGCAGGCGTTTCGCCGCGCGCTGGGCGGCGTTCTGCATGATGGTCATGTGGGCGGACAGGCGCAGGGCCATTTTCGGTCTCCCCCAGGGGCGACGCGATCAGCCCTTGAAGCGCTCCATGTAGCTCGCATCCTCGATCCGCACGACAATCTTCTCGCCGGCCTCGACGAAGGGCGGCACCATCGTCTTGACGCCATTGGAAAGCTTGGCCGGCTTGTAGGAAGACGAGGCGGTCTGGCCCTTCACCACCGGGTCGGCCTCGACCACTTCCAGCACCGCGCTCTGCGGCAGGTGGAGGGCGACCGGCTCACCTTCGACCAGGTTGACGGCGATGGTCATGTTGTCCTGCAGGAAGGGCGCGGCATCGCCGAGAAGCTCGGCCGAGACGTGGATGGACTCGAAGGTCTCGGGGTCCATCAGCACGATATTCGGGCCGTCGGTGTAGGAGTAGGTGTAATCCTTGTTGTCGGTCAGCAGCCGCTCGACCGTGTTGGCCGTGCGCCAGCGCTCGTTGGTCTTGCTGCCCGACTTGAGGTCGCGCATCTCCACCTGGATGAAGGCGCCGCCCTTGCCGGGGGTGATGATCTGCTGCTTGAGCACGGTCCAACGGCGGCCTTCGTGCTCGATCACCTGGCCGGCGCGGATCAGGTTCGCCTGCTGTTTCATGGGGCGTGGTCTCTCGGGGAACTGTCGGGGAGCGGCGGCTTCTAGCCCGCGCCGGGGCCGGGGGCAAGCCGGGCGGGGCCGTGGGGACCTGGGTGAAGGAAGGAAGGCCAGGGCTCTGCCCTGGACCCGCCAAGGGGCAGTGGCCCCTTGGAACCCATTACTTTTAGGCAGTTGTCTTGAGAGTGGGGTGAGGCGGTGAACCGGTTCACTTCCTCACCCCCTCTCAAGACAACTGCTTAAGTAGCGGGGTCCAGGGGGCCACTGCCCCCTGGCGGGTCCAGGGCAGAGCCCTGGCCTTCCTTCCTTCACCCAATTCCCCCAGCCCCGCCCGGCTTGCTTGACACAGGGGTGTCGGAAAGGCTTCATCCGCCCCCCAACGCACCGCCCCGCCCCCCGGGGCTAGAAAGCCCTCATCCTCATGGCGCAGCAACCCCTGGCCAGGCGCAAGTCCGGCGTGCTGATCGAGAACATCAAGACCATCTTCTATGCCGGGCTGATCGCCATCGGCATCCGCACGGTCGCATTCGAGCCGTTCAACATCCCGTCCGGATCGATGATCCCGACGCTGCTGATAGGTGATTACCTATTCGTATCGAAATTCAGCTACGGCTACTCGCATTTCTCGCTGCCGCTGTCGCCGCCGCTGTTTTCCGGCCGCATTTTCGGCCGCATGCCGGAGCGCGGCGATGTCGCCGTTTTCAAGCTGCCGCGCGACACCAGCCAGGACTACATCAAGCGGATCATTGGCCTGCCCGGCGACCGCATCCAGATGATTTATGGGCAGCTCTACATCAACGGCCAGATTGTGCCGCGCAAGGATGTGGGCACTGAAACCGCCGAGGGCGAAGGGCCGCCCATGCTGCTCAGGCGTTATATCGAGACCTTGCCGGGCGGCCGCGAGCACCCGATCCTGAAGGCCAGCGACGACGGAATGATGGACAACACCCAGGAATACAAGGTGCCCGAAGGCCATGTATTCGCGATGGGCGACAACCGCGACAACAGCCAGGACAGTCGTTTCTTGAACGCCGTCGGCTTCGTGCCGATCGAGAATCTCGTGGGCCGCGCCGAGTTCATCTTCCTTTCGGTCGACGCCACCTCGCCATGGTGGGAGGTCTGGGAATGGCCTTTCGAGATCCGCTGGTCCCGCTTGTTCAAGGGCATATCCTGACCCAGGCCACAGCCCCGGCGCGCGGCGCGGCGCCGTATGTCGATGCCGCCCGCGCCGCGGACGTACTCGGCCATGATTTCGCCCGCCCGGAACTGCTGCGCGAGGCGCTGACCCATCGCTCCGCCGTGGTCGGCCGGGCCCTCGCGCGCGGACGTACCGCGCGGCGCAGCGGCGCGGGCTCCAACGAGCGGCTTGAATTCGTCGGCGACCGTGTGCTCGGCCTGCTGATCGCCGAGTGGCTGGCCGAGCGTTTCCCCGATGAGCAGGAAGGCCAGCTCGGTCCGCGGCTGGCGCATCTGGTGTCCCAGCCGGTGCTGGCCGAAATTGGCCACAAGTTGGGCCTGCCCGCCGCGCTGTCGGTGGCGCCCGGCGAATCGCGCGCGGGCGTGCGCAAGCTGGCCACCGTGCTGGCGGACGCCATGGAGGCGCTGATCGGCGCGCTGTATTACGACGGTGGGCTGGACCCGGCGCGCCGGTTCGTGCGCCGTGCGTGGGAGGAGGCGATGGCCGGCGTCGCCGAGCCGCCGAAGGACCCGAAAACCGCCCTGCAGGAATGGCTGCTCGCCCGCGGCATGAACCTGCCCAATTACACGGTGATCTCGCGCGTGGGGCCGGCGCACGACCCGGTGTTCGTCATCGGCGTGGCCGCCGCGGGCCATGACGGCAGCGGCACCGCCGGCAGCAAGCGCATCGCCGAACGGCTGGCCGCCGCCGACCTGCTCGCCAAGCTCGGCGCATGAGCGAGGCCGCGCCCGTCACGCGCTGTGGCTTCGCTGCCATCGTCGGCGCGCCGAATGCGGGAAAATCCACTCTGCTGAACCGGCTGACCGGGGCGAAACTGTCCATCGTCAGCCCGAAGGCGCAGACCACCCGGTTTCGCGTGCTCGGCATTCTGATGCGCGGTGCCGCCCAGATTTTGCTGGTGGACACGCCCGGCATCTTCCGCCCGCGCCGCCGGCTCGACCGTGCCATGGTGCACGCCGCCTGGACCGGCGCGCAGGATGCTGATCTGGTGCTGTTCCTGGTCGATGCCCGCGCCGGCCTGACCGACGGCGTGCGCGGCATTGCCGAGCGCCTGCGCGACCGTGGCGGGCGCGCCTGGCTGGTGCTCAACAAGCTCGACACGATCGAGCCGCAGCGTCTGCTGCCGTTGACGGCGGAGCTGAACGGCATCGCGAGTTTCGCGCAGACCTTCATGGTCAGCGCCGCCAACGGCGACGGGCTGGATGCGCTGCTGGCCGCGCTGGCCGATGCCATGCCGCCCGGTCCGCATCTGTATCCTGATGACGACCTGACCGACCTGCCCGACCGGTTGCTGGCCGCCGAGCTGGTGCGCGAGCAGATTTTCCTGCAGACGCACGAGGAGGTGCCTTATGGCACCACGGTGGAGACCGAGAGCTGGCAGGAGCGGCGCGATGGTTCGGTGCGCATCGAGGCCACGGTGTATGTCGCGCGGGCCGGCCAGAAGGCGATTCTGATCGGCGAGGGCGGCAGCCGCATCCGCGACATCGGCGCCCGCGCCCGTGGCGAGCTGGCCCGGCTGCTGGAGCGCAAGGTGCATTTGTTCCTCAATGTGCGCGAGCGCGCTGGTTGGGACGAGGAGGGGGCCCGGTTGCGGGCGCTGGGGCTGGATGATCCAGGGTAAGTCTTTCCTTAAGTAGCGGGGTCAAGGGGTCCTCCGACCCCTTGCGGGTCCAGGGCAGAGCCCTGGCCTTGCTTTCTTCGAGAGGCCACATGGAGTGGGACGCTCCCGCAATTATTTTGGATGTTCGCCCCTTCGGCGAAGGCGACGCCATAGCCACCGTCATGACGGAAGCGCACGGCGCCCATCGCGGCCTCGCCCGCGGCGGCGCCAGCCGGGGCCGTGCGGCGCTCTGGCAGCCCGGCAACCTCGCCCAGGTCCGCTGGGTCGGCCGCCTGGCCGACCAGCTTGGCAGCTTCACCGCCGAACTCATCCACCCCGCGGCGGCCCTGGCCATGGACGATCCGCTGCAGCTTGGCATGCTCACCGCCGCCTGTGCGGTGGCCGAGGGTGCGCTGCCCGAGCGCGAGGCGCATCCGCGCGTGTTCGATGGGTTGTTGCACCTGATCGCGCGCCTGTCGCGCACCTCCGGCATGCTCGCCGAGCAGATCCGCTGGGAGGCGCTGTTGCTGGCCGATCTCGGCTACGGCCTGGATTTGTCGGCGTGTCCGGTCACCGGCGCCACCGAGGGGCTGGTCTATGTCAGCCCGAAGTCCGGCCGGGCGCTGACGCAAGAGGGCGCCGGCAAATGGGCGCCCAGGATGCTGCCCTTGCCGCCATTTCTGCTCGGCGCCGGCGAGGGCGATCCGGCGCAATGGCGCGACGGGCTGCGCCTGACCGGGTTCTTTCTCGCCCGTGACGTGTTCGGCCTGCGTCACTTGCCGTTGCCCCTGGCCCGCCAGGCGCTGTACGACCGGGTGACGATCCTGGCGGGAATGGAGTCGGATGCCTGACGATCTGGCCGGAAAAATCGAGGACACCAAGCTCGCGGACGCGCTGAGCGAGCGTTACCTCGCCTATGCGCTGTCCACCATCATGTCGCGCTCGCTGCCCGACGTGCGCGACGGGCTCAAGCCGGTGCACCGGCGGCTGGTGTATGCCATGCATCAGCTTCGCCTGGACCCGACCGCCGGGTTCAAGAAATGCGCCCGCGTGATCGGCGACGTGATCGGCAAATACCATCCGCACGGCGATGCGTCCGTGTACGAAGCGCTGGTGCGGCTGGCGCAGGATTTTGCCGCCCGTTTCCCGCTGGTCGAAGGCCAGGGCAATTTCGGCAATATCGACGGCGATAACGCCGCGGCCATGCGCTACACCGAAGCGCGCCTGACGGAAGTCGCCAAAGCCCTGCTCGCCGGCATCGACGACGACGCCGTTGATTTCCGTCCGACCTATGACGGCGAGGAAAGCGAGCCGGTCGTTCTGCCCGGCGGATTCCCCAATCTGCTGGCCAACGGCTCGGCCGGCATCGCGGTGGGCATGGCCACCTCCATCCCGCCGCACAATGCCGGCGAAGTGTGCGCCGCCGCGATCGCCTTCATTGGCGATCCTTCCATCACTACCGCCGGCCTGCTCGCCCACATGCCCGGCCCCGACTTCCCCACCGGCGGCATCATCGTCGAGGACAAGGCGTCGATCCTCACCGCCTACGAGTCCGGCCGCGGCGGCTTCCGCGTGCGGGCGAAATGGGCGGTCGAGGCCGGCCGGTTCGGCACCTGGTCGGTCGTGGTTACGGAAATTCCCTATCAGGTGCAGAAGGCGAAACTGATCGAGCAGATCGCCCAGCTGATGGAGGAGAAAAAACTGCCGCTGCTGGGCGACGTGCGCGACGAGAGCACCGACAAGGTCCGCCTGGTGCTGGAGCCCAAGACCCGCAGCGTCGAGCCGGAAGTGCTGATGGCGAGCCTGTTCCGCTCGACCGCGCTGGAAAGCCGTTTCCCGCTGAACATGAACGTGCTCACCGCCGATCACACGCCGCGGGTGCTGGGCCTGCGCGAGGTGCTGCGCGCCTGGCTCGACCACCGCCACGAAGTGCTGATCCGCCGCTCCAAGCACCGGCTGGCCGCGATCGAGCGGCGGCTGGAAATCCTCGACGGGTTCATCAAGGTCTATCTGAACCTCGACGAGGTGATCCGTATCATCCGCACCGAGGATGAACCCAAGCCGGTGCTGATGCGGGCGTTCCTGCTCTCGGACGTGCAGGCCGAGGCCATCCTCAACATGCGGCTGCGCAGCCTGCGCAAGCTCGAGGAAATGGAAATCCAGAAGGAGCACAAAGCGCTCACCAAGGAACGGAAAGATTTGCAGACCCTGCTCGGCGACGAAAAACGGCGCTGGGCGCGCATCGCCGGCGAACTGGCGGAAATAAGGACGAAATTCGGCGCGGGGCCGCTGGGTGACCGCCGCAGCGTGTTCGCCGAAGCCGGCCCGGTCATCGACGTGGCGCCCGAGGCGTTCATGGAACGCGAGCCGATCACCGTGATCCTGTCGGACAAGGGCTGGATTCGCGCAACGAAAGGCCACGCAACCGACCCGGCGGAGATCAAGTTCAAGGAAGGCGACCGGCTGCGCCTGCTGGTGGCGTGCGAAACCACCGACCGGCTGTGCCTGTTCGCCACCAACGGACGCGCCTACACGCTGAAAGCCGGCGACCTGCCGCGCGGCCGCGGCGACGGCCAGGCCGTGCGCCTGCTGGTGGAAATGACCAACGAAGACGACGTGGCCGCGCTGTTCCTGCCGCGCGAGGGCGTCCGCTATCTGGTCGCCTCCAGCGCCGGGCGCGGGTTTCTGGTCAAGGGCGAAGAATTGTCGGCGGAAAAGCGCACCGGCAAACAAGTGCTGAACCTGCGCCCGGGCGAGGAGGCGGCGGTCTGCGCGCCGGCCGAAGGCGACCATCTCGCGGTGATCGGCAGCGGCCACAAGCTGCTGGTGTTTCCGTTGGACCAGGTGCCGGAACTGGCGCGCGGGGCAGGGGTTATTCTGCAGAAATACACCGGCGACGGCACGCTGAGCGATGCGCGCGTGTTCCGCCTCGCCGACGGGCTGAGCTGGCGACAAGGGGAACGGACCCGCACCGAAACCGACCTGCGGCAGTGGCTTGGGGAGCGAGCCCAGGTGGGGCGTAGCCCGCCGCATGGGTTTCCGAAAAGCGGGAAGTTCGGCTGAAGAAAGGCAAGGCCAGGGCTCTGCCCTGGACCCGCAAGGGGGCAGTGGCCCCCTTGACCCCATTACTTAAAGCGCGCCTCCAGGATCAGTCATTCCTCGCACTGTCTGTAGCCGGAATTCATGCACCGCTGCGCCATTTGCTGGGCCGTTTCAATCTGGCTCGTTGACATTTTTCGCTCGATCAGATTCCGGACGGTAACCGCATTGCTAATGCCTTGAGCGGCGGCAATGTTCAACCACATATGGGCTTTCTTGTAATCCTGCAAAACGCCCAAGCCATTGGAATATAGCGATCCGAGATTATACTGCGCAGTCGGCTCTCCCTGTTGCGCGGCGGCCAGATACCACTTCGCGGCCGCCCGGTGATCTTCCGCTAAACCACGGCCCTTGTCGTACATGGCTCCGAGGTTGTTCTGCGCCAAAGGAACGCCTTGTTCCGCGGCTTTGGCATACCATTTCGCTGCCAGGGTATAGTCCTGCGGCACGCTCAGGCCGTTTTCGTACATAATGCCAATGCCGAGCTGGGCCTTCGGTTCACCTTGCTCGGCGGCATCCATAAACCATGTCGCTGCCAGTTTGTGGTCTTGCTCCGCGCCGAGGCCATTGTAATACATGGTTCCAAGCCCGGCTTGCGCGGTCGCATTTCCCTGATACGCGGATTTCGTATACCATTTCAATGCCAGGGCGTAGTCCCGCTCGATACCGACGCCCTCGAAATACATCTTCCCAAGGTCGGCCTGCGCGTTTGCATTTCCCTGCTCCGCTGCTTTCGTCAGCCACAGCACGGCGGCTTTGTAATTCCGCTCGACGCCGTAACCGGCGAAATACATGCGCCCGAGATCAGTTTGCGCCGCGGCATACCCGCTTTCCGCCGCCGCCATGAACCAGCCCGCGGCCGCCGCGTAGTCCTGCGGAATGCCTTTTCCGCCATAATACATCGAACCGATGTCGTATTGCGCGGTCACGTTGCCTTCTTCCGCTAGCGGCGTCAGAATTCGCATGGCGGCTTCATATTGTCCGGCATTATAAGCGTTCACACCGTCAACAAAATCCTCGGCATTGGCAATGCCGGCCGTGCCAAGCAGCGAAACAAAAACTGATATCGAAATAAAGTAGTGTTTAGCGCATGCGCGGCCCTGGTTCATTTCTATTTTCTCCCTGCAGTCGAGATTTTTATTTTGAAGTCACTTATTGGTTAAGGATGAAGGCGGTGCGCTCTTGCATTCGTTCCAGAGACGACGAGGTAACTTGATCCGATTGTTAACACAACTGCGCGGGTCATCCAAGCGGCGTACGGCCGGTGACCGGAGCAATCGGGTGAAGGAAGGAAGGCCAGGGCAGAGCCCTGGCCTTCCTTCCTTCACCCGATTGCTCCGGTCACCGGCCGTACGCCGTCACCCGCGATCCATCCCCGGCTCGCCCCGCTTCACCACCTGCCAGAGCGCTTCCATTTCCTCCAGCGACGCCTCCCCGGGCGTTCGCCCCGCTTCCGCCAGCGCCGCCTCCACGCCCGCGAAACGGCGGGCAAACTTGAAATTGGCCTCCCGCAGGCAGCGCTCCGCATCCAGCCCCAGCTTGCGCGCCAGGTTGACGACCACGAACAGCACATCGCCCAGCTCGTCGGCCAGCCGCGCCGGGTCGGCGCCGTGCAGCTCGGCGCGCAGCTCCGCCACTTCCTCGTCCAGCTTTTCCAGCACTGCACCGGCGTCGGGCCAGTCGAATCCCACCCTGGCCGCACGCTTGGTCAGCTTCTCCGCCCGCGTCAGCGCGGGCAACCCCAGCGGAATGCCGGCCAGCGTCCCCGTCTCGGCCCTCGCGGCGCGCTCGGTGCGCTTCTGCTCCTCCCAGGCCGCCACCTGCATCCCGGCGGTCCGCGCCGCCGCGTCGCCGAACACATGTGGATGCCGTCGCACCATCTTGTCGGCGATGTGGCGGGCGACATCGGCGAAGCCGAACCGTCCTTCCTCCTCGGCCATGCGGGCGTGGTAGACCACCTGGAACAACAGATCGCCCAGCTCGTCCGGCAGGGCGGCGAAATCCCGGCGCAGGATGGCGTCGGCCACTTCGTAGGCCTCCTCGATCGTGTAGGGCGCGATCGAGGCGAAATCCTGCGCCACGTCCCACTGGCAGCCCCCGACGGGGTCGCGCAGGGCAGCCATGATGTCGAGCAGGCGGCGCAGCTCCGCGGCGGCTTGATCCTGCTCGGTGTCATGCATTACCTGTTTTCTCACCGTTGAATTTGAAAACCACACCATGAATCAACTGTCGCCGCTGCCCGACCGCTTCTCGCCGCCGCGCGATCAGCTGCGGGTGCTGCTGCTGGAGGGGGTAGCGGACAGCGCCGTCCACCTGCTCTCGCGGGCCGGCTACGTCAACGTCACCCGCCTGCCAGGGGCGCTGCAAGGGGCGGCGCTGGCCGAGGCGCTGGCGGGCGTGCATCTGCTCGGCCTGCGCAGCCGCACCCGGCTGACCGAAACCGCGCTGCAGGGCGCGGACTCGCTGCTCGCCGTGGGGTGTTTCTGCATCGGCACCGACCAGGTCGACCTTCGCGCGGCCCGGGTGCGCGGCATTCCGGTATTCAACGCGCCCTTCAGCAATACCCGCAGCGTCGCCGAGCTGGTCATGGGCGAGATCGTCATGCTGCTGCGCCGGGTGCCGGAAAAGAGCATCGCCGCCCATCGCGGCGACTGGGACAAAAGTGCCGCGAACTCCTGGGAAGTGCGCGGCAAGACGCTCGGCATCGTCGGCTACGGCAATATCGGCAGCCAGTTATCCGCGCTCGCCGAGGCGTTCGGCATGCGGGTGCTGTATCACGACGTGGTGGACAAGCTGCCGCGCGGCAACGTCCTTCCGGCCGCCAGCCTGGGTTCATTGCTGGCGGAAAGCGATGTGGTCAGCCTGCATGTGCCGCAAACCCCGCAGACCGCGCGGATGATCGGCGAGGCGGAACTCGCGGCCATGAAACCCGGCAGTTTCCTCATTAACAACAGCCGCGGCTCGGTGGTGGATCTGGAGGCGCTGGCCGGGGCGCTGCGCCGGGGCCATTTGCTGGGGGCCGCGATCGATGTGTTCCCGGTCGAGCCTACCGGCAAGAACGACCGGCTGACCACCCCGCTGCAGGGCCTGCCCAACGTGATCCTCACGCCGCATATCGGCGGCTCGACCGCGGAAGCGCAGTGGAACATCGGCGAGGAAGTGGCCCGCCGCCTGCTCGACTATGCCGATGCCGGCGCCACGCTGGGCGCGGTGAATTTCCCGCAGGTGCAACTGCCGGCCCGCAACCACGATGTTCGTTTCATCCATGTGCACCGCAACGTGCCCGGCATGCTGGGCCAGGTGGACGAAGTGTTCAGCAGCCGCGGCCTGAACATCGCCGCCCAGTACCTGCAGACCGAGGGCGATGTAGGCTACGTGGTGGCAGACGTGGAAGGCCCCGCGAACGATCCCGCCGTGCTGGCGGCCCTGCGCGCCATCGCGGGCACGATCAGTGCCCGAAGGCTCTGCTAGGGGTCCAGAGGCCCGAGGCCCCTGGTGGGGTGAAGGGGCAAAGCCCCTTCCGGGGTCCGGGGCAGCGCCCCGGCCGAAGCGAAGGCCGCCTCAGCAAACTGGAGCAATTGCTGCCCCGCCTCCTCAAGCCCAAGTGCCCCGGTATCCAGCCGCAGATCCGGCGCCACCGGCACGTCATAGGGTGCCGAGACCCCGGTGAAGTCGGCCAGCCCGTCCGCCCGCGCCCGGCGGTACAGCCCTTTCGGATCGCGCCCCTCGCAAACGGCCAGATCCGCCGCGACATGCACTTCACGAAACCCCGTGCCGACGATGCGCCGCGCCTCCGCCCGCTGGACTGCTGACGGCGAAATCAGCGCCGTGATGACGATCAGCCCCGCATCGGCCAGCAGCTTCGCCACCTCCGCCGTGCGCCGGACATTCTCGGCGCGGTCTTCGGGCGAAAACCCGAGGTCGCGGTTCAGCCCATGGCGGATGTTGTCGCCGTCGATCACGTAGGCTTGCCGGCCACGGTCGGTCAGGCCGCGCAGCAGCCGCATGGCGAGCGTGCTTTTGCCGGCGCCGGACAGTCCGGTCAGCCACAGCACGCCGCCGCTATGGCCGTTGCGCAACGCGCGTTCGCCCGGTGTTACCGGCGCATCCACCGCGGTAAGGTTGCGCGACGGGCCCGGCAATTCCTCCACCACGAAGCCGCCGGCGATCCGGTGGTCGCGCACCAGCACGCCGCGTCCGGTGCGCGGGCTGTCGGCGAAGCTGTCGATGGCGAGCGGGCGCGCCGATTGCAGCCGCGCCCGGCCGACCGCGTTTTGCGGCAAGGCCAGCGCCGGCGCCGCGGTGAGCGATTCCACGTCGATCACCGCCTCGATCACCTCGACGGTGACGCGCTGTTCCGCCGTGCCGAACCGCAACGAGAGGCGGTCGCCTGGCACCAGCGGCTGGCGGTCCAGCCAGAACAGTTGCACCGTCACCACATGGCTCTCGCGCGGCGTGTTGTCGGCGGCACAGACGATGGCGCCGCGTTCGACGAACACGTCCCGGTCGAACGAAAGCGCCACGCTCTGCCCGGTGGCCGCTGCGGTGGACGGCGCCGGACCGTTCCAGTTTTCGATGCTGGCGATCTGCGCGGTCTGGCTGCCGGGGACGAACCGCACGACATCGCCGACGGCAACCCGGCCGCTCTCGATGCGGCCGACGACGATGCGGCGGTCCTGCAGCCGGTAGAACGTCCTGCACCGGGAGGCGCAGCGGGCCGTGTTCCGGCGGCGGGCGCGGCGTCAGCGCGTCCAGCGCCTCGACCAGCGTCGGACCGGCATACCAGGGCAGCGCCGCGCCGCGCTGCACCACGTTGTCGCCGTGCCGCGCCGATAGCGGCACGATGGCGGCGGGGGTGATGCCGAGCCCGCCCAGATAGTCGCGCACAGCATCGGCGACCGCCTGAAAGCGCGCCGCGTCGTTGTCGATCAGGTCGATCTTGTTGACCGCGACGACCACCTGGCGGACGCCGAGAATGCCCAGCAAATAGCCGTGCCGGCGGGTCTGCTCGCTGACGCCGGCCTTGGCGTCCACCACCAGCACCGCGGCCTCGGCGGCGGAGGCGCCGGTGACCATGTTGCGCAGGAACTCCAGATGGCCCGGCGCATCGATGATCACATAGCGGCGCTGCGCGGTGCGGAACCAGATCTGGGCCGCATCGACGGTGATGCCCTGGTCGCGCTCCACCTGCAGGCTGTCGAGCAGGAAGGAGAATTCGAAATCGAGCCCCCGCTTGGCCGACTGGGCGCGCAACTGCTCCGCGCGGCCTTCCGGCAGGCTGCCGGTATCGTGCAGCAGCCGGCCGACCAGGGTGGATTTGCCGTGATCGACATGCCCGACCACGACGATCGGAAAGGCACGCTTGTCCTGCATATGCATTACATGTAGCCGCCGACGCGCAGCCGCTCAAAGGCGTCCTCGCCTTCATGGTCCATGGCGCGGCCGGACCGTTCGGCCGAAGTGGTGCCGCGCAGCTCGGCGATCACCGCCGGGATGTCGGCAGCCTCGCTGTCGATCGGAAAGGTGATGCCGATTTCGCCGAGCGAGCGGAAGCGCTTGCCGTTATGGGCAAAATACAGCGGGCAGACGGGGATTTCCTCGCGCGCGATGTAGCGCCACACATCAAGCTCGGTCCAGTGCAGCAGCGGATGCACCCGCACATGCGTGCCCGGCGGGAAATCCAGGTGGAACAGGTCCCAGAACTCCGGTGGCTGGTCGCGGAAGTCCCAGGCATTGTCTTCGCCGCGCGGGCTGAACACGCGTTCCTTGGCGCGCGTCGCCTGCTCGTCGCGGCGGATGCCGGCGATCAGCCCCTGGAACCCGTAGCGATCGATCGCCTGGCGCAACCCGTGCGTTTTGCGCGCGGCCAGCCGGGAGGCGGGGGGCAGGGTCTGGTCCACGTCCTCGATCGGCGGGCAGGCATCGGCGATCAGCTCCAACTCCCATTCCTTCGCATAGCGCTCGCGGAAGGCGTAGACCTCGGGGAATTCAAGGCCGGTATCGAGATGCACGACCGGGAAGGGCACGCGGCCAAGAAAGGCCTTCTTGGCCAGCCAGATCATCACGTTGCTGTCTTTGCCGAGCGACCAGAGCATGGCCAGCGGGCGTATCCGGCTGAATGCCTCGCGCAGGATATAGATGCTTTCGGCCTCAAGACTGTCGAGATCGTCCATGGTCAGGGGGTCCGCTTGTCTGTGTCGGCGCTGGGGCCGCCCGGGGGATATGGATACCGCATTCGGTTTTGCCGGTGCCACGCCATCGGCCGGCACGCGTGGCTTCGCCGCTGGCGGTGGGGCTGGTGCAGGTCCGGCAGCCGATGGAGCTGTAGCCTTGTGCGGCCAGCGGGTGCGCCGGCAGGTCGTGCGCCACCCGCCAGGCTTCCACCGCTGTGGCGTCCCAGGCGGCGAGGGGATTCACTTTTACGTGGCCGTCCGCGGTCGCTTCGGCCAGCTTCAGGGCGGCGCGCAGGCTGCCATGGGCGCGCTTGCGTCCGTTCAGGGAAATGGCGAAGGGCGCGAGGGCGGAGGCCAGGGGTTCCACCTTGCGCAGCGCACAGCAGGCATCCGGGTTGAAGGCCCAAAGCCCGCCGAACGGGTCGCGCGCGGCCAGGGCGGCGGGGTCGGGCGGGATGCTGCGGACATCGCGCAATCCGAGCCGTTCGACCAGCTGATCGCGGAAGGCGAGGGTTTCGGGGAACAGTTTTCCGGTGTCGAGAAACAGCACCGGCAGGGCGGGATCGGCGCGGGCGACCAGATGCAGCAGCACCGCCAATTCCGCGCCGAAGGAGGAAACCAGGGCGATCTGGCCGCGGTAGCGGACGGCGAGCAGGGCGATACCTGCCTCGGCCGGAAGCGGGGCAAGCTCCGCCGAAAGCGCCTCGACGGTGCTTGCGATGGTGGAAGGCGTAACCGGTGCGGACTGCGCGAGCATGGACAGGAGGCCTGGAGTTAATCGGCCTCGACACCGGCCGCTGGTGCACAAAATGGCCTCGTATGAGCGGAACGGCCACCTGCAATCACGACGAATTCCGACATAATTTCTGATTGCACGTGGGTATGTGTCATTTTGGCCACGCGCCGCGCCCGGGTCGCATCCCGGCCTGCCTGCTATCCGCCGCCAGGCAGCGGACGCAGGGCGCCCGTCTGGCCGCGGGTCAGCGAGAGCTACTTTTTTGTGCTGTGGTAATGCGGCGCAAGCCAGCCGGCTCTTCCGGCAGTTGGTTGCGCAGATACTCTCACGAAATTGTCTGGTGTCGTTCGGCCCGCCAGTTTAAGCGTTGGTGTCGAAATGGCCGTTCTGGTCATGGGGGAGGGCGTCATGCTGCGGGCGACCAGGAAGGTCGGCGAGGCAGGGCAATCCGGGCAAACCCGGTCCACTCAGGTACCCCACCTGTCCCGCGTGCGAATGTCCCGAACGGCGTCGCGCCCTACGCCGGAACGCCACATCCCGATCCGCTGCATAAACGTCGTTTGCGGTTGCGGATTTGTCGCAATCGCAGTTATTGCTGCCGCGGCTTGGCCGGCCACCGCGCGCGCGGACGCTGTGGCGCCGTCGCCGCGCGCCGCGGTCGAAATCGGCGGGGCAAGCGTGGTCCTGGTGGCCGCGCGCGACAAGATCTACGCCCTCGTTGACCGGCTGGACGACAACGCCCCAGTTGCCGAGTCCGCACTGTCCGTCGATCTGGCGGACGGTTCCAGCCTGAAGCTGTCGCGCGTGTCCGACGGGCTGTTCGTGGCACCGTTCACCCGTGCCGGCCGGGTGCAGGACTCCTTCATGATTTCGTTGGTCTCGCCGTTCGGCAGCGGCAACGGCGCGGCCGAAATCGTTTATGACGCCGCGCCCGTGCGGGAGGCGCCGGCGGGCCATTTCGATCTGCGCAGCTCTGCCATTGCGCTGGTGGGGGGGCCCGTTGGCGCATTGATGGGCGGTCCTTTCCTGCGCTCCCTGGCGGCCCGGCATACTGCCATCGCGCATCCGCCGGCGTCTGGCGACAACCTGTCCGCCCGGCTCCCGGACGGCCAAAAAATAGCTGATCAGGCCCGCAGCGCCCGGTAGCGTGTCGTCCGGGCGCCCGCTGTGATCCAACCGACGCATTCGGGCTGACGATCCGGCCCGTGCGTGTGCGCTTGCAGCGGCGCGGTGCTGATCGCTGCGGACAATCAGCCTTGTAGGCGAGAGTCCTCACACATAAGGTGATCTCTTCTGTTCTGGAGATCCCTTCGTTATGATGGCGGGCTCGCACGTGGCCGTCGGAGCCGCCGCCTGGTGTGTCGCCGCGCCGCATCTTGGCTTGCCGGCCATGGATGCGGCCTCACTCGGCTTGGCCGTCGTGGGGTCGCTGCTGCCCGACATCGACCATCCAAAATCCTGGGTCGGCCGGCGGGTCCGGCCCCTGTCGACCTGCATCGGCGCCATCCTCGGTCACCGGGGGGCGACGCATTCGCTGCTGGCGGTGGCCGGCTGCGGCTGGCTGCTGTTCCATGACGGCACCCCGCGTGCTGTCGCAGCACCGGTCCTGGTCGGCTATCTATCGCATCTCGCCGGCGACCTGCTGACGCCGCGCGGTCTCAGGCTGGCCTGGCCGCTGAAAGGCACCTGGGCATTGCCGCTTTGCCGGTCGGGCTCGCCCTTCGAGCCGCTGGTGGTGGTCGCCCTGCTGTTCTGGGCGACGTTCTCGGCGGCCACGCCGCAGGCCCGTCAGGCCATCATGGCCGCCGCCAGGGTGTGCGCATCGGCGGTCATTCCCGATCTGCAGCCTGCCTCCCGTCCGCCGCCGGTTGCGCACGCCCCGCCCCGCAAGCGCGCCGCGGTGGTCGCGGCTGATCCGGATGTTACTTCCCCTGCACCCGGCCCACGAGGGCGATCGTCAGGGTGGACGCCAGGAACACGATATGCACCGCCGCCATCAGCGGCAGCCGTTCGGCCGGTGCGTCCATCAGGAAGCCGCGCAGCAGGTTGATCGCCGAAATCATCACGATCGCCAGCGACACTTTCAGCTTCACGTTGCCCGCGTCCATCGTGCCCAGCCATTCCGGCCGCGCTGTATCCTCCGCCACGATGCGCTGCACGAAGGTTTCGTAGCTGGAAATCGCCACCATCACCGCCAGGTTGGCCACCAGCACCAGGTCCAGCACCGACAGCACCGCCAGCACCAGCTCGGCCTCGCGGATGGTCATGATGGTCTCGGCCACGTGGACCATCTCGCGTCCCACCAGGGCGTAGATCGCCAGCACCGAGGTAAGCAGTGCGATATACAGCGGCACCAGCAGCCAGCGTGCCGTCAGCAGCAGCGCCTCGATGTAGCGTTCCATGCCCGACCCCATCCGTTGCGCCGCCGTCCTACGCTGCCGGCAGGGACCTGCGCAACCGCCGGGCGTGATTTCCTGCTGAATTATCCAGGGGCAAAGGGCTGTGGTAGGAAGATACCACACACAGAACCCCTTGACCCGGCAAGGCCCGGACGGCATAAGCCGCGCCCTGATCTCCCCCAAGGATGCGACCCATGAAGACCACCCTCTCGCTGAAGCCCGCGGAGGTGAAGAAGGACTGGGTGCTGATTGACGCCGACGGCCTGGTCCTGGGTCGCGTCGCCGTCATCATCGCCAACCGTCTGCGCGGCAAGCACAAGCCGCAGTTCACCCCGCATGTCGACTGTGGCGACAATGTTGTCGTCATCAACGCCGCCAAGGTGAAAGTCACCGGCAACAAGGCCGACCAGGCGATCCTGTACTGGCACACCGGCTATGCCGGCGGCATCAAGGGCCGCAGCATCCGCGAACGGCTCGACAGCGCCCATCCCGAGCGGGTGCTGGAAAAAGCCGTCGAGCGCATGATCACCCGTGGCCCGCTGCAGCGCCGGCAGATGAAACATCTGCATGTGTATGGCGGCGCGGCGCACCCGCATGACGGCCAGTCGCCGAAGCCGCTCGATGTCGCCGCGCTCAATCCCAAGAACAGGAGGGCCTGAGACGATGTCCGGCACCCCGCGGACTCCCCGCACCCTCGCCGATCTCAAGGACCTCGCCGTCGCCACTGCGATTCCCGGCGAGCAGGCCAAGCCCGAGCCCAAGCGCGATGTGCTCGGCCGCTCCTACGCCACCGGCCGGCGTAAGAACGCGGTGGCGCGCGTGTGGATTAAGCCCGGCAAGGGCGACATTCAGGTGAACGGCAAGCGCGTCGGCCAGTATTTCGCCCGGCCGGTGCTGCGCATGCTGATCACCCAGCCCTTCCTGGTGGCCGATCGCTACAACCAGTTCGACGTTTATTCCACCGTGGTCGGCGGCGGCCTGTCCGGCCAGGCCGGCGCGCTGCGGCATGGCATTTCGCGGGCGCTGACCAATTACGAGCCGGAACTGCGGCCGATCCTGAAGCTGGCCGGCTTCCTGACGCGCGATAGCCGCGTGGTGGAGCGCAAGAAATACGGCCGCGCGAAGGCTCGGCGTAGCTTCCAGTTCAGCAAGCGGTAAGGCAAGCAAGGCCAGGGCTCTGCCCTGGACCCGCCAAGGGGCAGTGGCCCCTTGGAACCCATTACTTAAGTATCGGGTTCCAAGGGGCCACTGCCCCTTGGCGGGTCCAGGGCAGAGCCCTGGCCTTGCTTTTTCCCCTTCCCGCATACCACCATGGCGCGTTGCAGGAGGTCACGCATGGCAACCGTGTTCATCGACGGCGAGGCCGGCACCACCGGCCTCGGCATTCGCGAGCGCCTGCTCGCCCTGCCCGCAGTGGCCCTGCGCAGCCTGCCCGACGACCGCCGCAAGGACCCCGAGGCCCGTCGCGCCCTCATGCGCGACGTTGACCTGGTGGTGCTCTGCCTGCCCGACGCCGCTGCGCGCGAATCCGTGGCGCTGGCCGACAGCCTGGGTGACGCCGCCCCCAAACTCCTCGACGCCAGCACCGCCCATCGCGTCGCACCCGGCTGGGTCTACGGGTTTCCCGAAATGGACCCCGGCCAGGCCGGCCGCATCGCCGCCGCGCAACGGGTCGCCAACCCGGGCTGCTACCCCACCGGCGCGATTGCGCTGCTCCGCCCGCTGGTCGATGCCGGGCTGCTGCCGGCCGATTATCCCATCACCGTCAACGCCATTTCCGGCTATTCCGGCGGCGGCAAATCGATGATCGCCGACCACGAGAGCGGTGGCGGCCCGGCCTTCGAACTCTATGCCCTCGGGCTGGAGCACAAGCACGTCGCCGAGACGCAGCTATACAGCGGCCTGAGCCGCCGGCCGATTTTTTCCCCCGCTGTCGGACATTACCGGCAGGGCATGCTGGTCTCGGTGCCGCTGCATCTCGCCACCCTGCCGGGCACCCCGTCCGGCGCCGACCTGCATGACGCGCTCGCCCGCCGCTATGCCGGCGAGCGCCTGGTACGCGTGCTGCCGCCCACCGCCGACGGCAAGCTGGAGCCCGAGGCGTTGAACGACACCGACGTGCTGGAACTGCGCGTGTTCGCCAACGAGGCGTATCGCCAGGCGGTGCTGGTGGCGCGGCTGGACAATCTCGGCAAGGGCGCGTCCGGCGCCGCGGTGCAGAATATCGGCCTCATGCTGGGGCTGCCGGCTGGCATCGTGCGGGAACATGCCGATGCCTGAGTCTGCCGGCCCGCTTTACGCCCTCGACGGGGTGGCACCCGTTGTCGCGGCCGACGCCTTCATCGCGCCAACGGCGGCGGTGATCGGCGACGTGCATATCGGCGCGCTGTCGGGCATCTGGTTTCACTGCGTCGTGCGGGGCGACACCAATTACATCCGCATCGGCGCCCGCACGAACATCCAGGACGGCACCATCATTCACGTCAACGCCGGCGATTACCCGACCCTTATCGGTGATGACGTCACGGTCGGGCACGCGGCCATCATCCACGCCTGCACGCTGCACAACCGGGCCTTCGTCGGTATGGGCGCGACCGTGCTGGACGGGGCGGTGATCGAGGAAGGCGGCATGCTCGCGGCTGGGTCGCTGCTGACGCCGAACAAACGGATCGGACGCAACGAACTGTGGCAAGGCGCGCCGGCGCGGCTGAACCGGGTGATCAACGCTGAGGAACGGGCGAAGTTCGACTTTACGGCGCCGCATTATGTTGATCTGGGACAGCGGTATCTCGCGGGGCTCGGCAAGAAGTAAGGAAGGCCAGGGCTCTGCCCTGGACCCGCCAGGGGGCGGTGGCCCCCTGGACCCCGTTCCTTAGCCCAGCAGCACCTTCACATACGCCCCCGGCGCATCCTCGATCGGCGTCAGCTTGCCGTCGCCGGGCTTGCGCGCCTTGACCTGTTCGTTATCGAGGTTGGTAATCCAGCGCTGCCAGTCCGGCCACCACGACCCGGGCAGCTCGGTCGCCCCCTTGAACCAGTCTTCCGGCTCATCGGGCAGGTCCGCATTGATCCAGTGGCTGTACTTGCCGCCCTCGGGTGGGTTCACGACGCCCGCGATGTGGCCGGACGCGGCGAGCACAAACCGGTTCTCACCGGATAGCAGGTGCGTGCCGTAATAGGTGCTGCGCCACGGCGCGATATGGTCCTCGCGGGTCGAGATGAAATACGACGGCACCTTCACCCGCCCGAGATCGATCGGCGTGCCGGCCAGCGTGATGCCGCCCGGGTCCTTCAGCCGGTTTTCCTGGTACATGTTGCGCAGGTAGAAACTGTGCATCCGCGCCGGCATGCGGGTGGAGTTGCTGTTCCAGTACAGCAGGTCGAACGGGAACGGGTCGTTGCCCAGCAAATAGTTGTTCACCACGAACGACCAGATCAGGTCGTTGGCGCGCAGCATGTTGAACGTGGTCGCCATCTCGCTGCCTTCGAGATAGCCGCGCTTGTTCATCTTCTCCTCGAGCATCTGAAGCTGCTCTTCGTCGATGAACACGCCAAGCTCGCCGCAGTCGCGGAAATCCATCATGGTGACGAAGAAGGTCGCGCTGCGGATGCGCGGGTCATCGTGCACCGCCATCCAGGCCAGCGTGGCCGACAACAGGGTGCCGCCCAGACAGTAGCCGATGGCGTTGACCGCCGTCTCCCCGGTGGCGGCCTCGATCGCCGACAGCGCATCGAGCACGCCTTCCTTCATGTAGTCCTCGAAGCCCTTTTCGGCGAGCCGCTCGTCGGGGTTCACCCACGAGATGATGAACACCGTGTGGCCCTGCGCCACCGCCCAGCGCACGAAACTGTTCTTCGGCCGCAGGTCGAGGATGTAGAACTTGTTGATCCAGGGCGGGATGATCAGCAGCGGCCGCTTCAGCACCTGGTCGGTGGTGGGCGTGTACTGCACCAGCTGCATCAGATCGTTCTGATAGACCACCTTGCCCGGCGTCACGGCGATGTTCTCGCCGATCCGGAAGGCGTCGGTGTCGGTCATCTTGATGCGCAGATCGCCCTTGCCGCGCTCCAGATCGGCCAGCAGGTTGTTCAGCCCGCGCAGCAGATTCTCGCCGCCGGTCTCGGCGGTTTTGCGCAGCACTTCCGGGTTGGTCAGCAGGAAGTTGCTGGGGCTCATGGCATCGACGAACTGGCGCGAATAGAAATCGACCTTCTGCGCCGTGTGCGGGTCCAGCCCCTCGGCCTGTTTCACCACGTCCTGCACATAGCGCGCCGACAGCAGGTAGGTCTGGCGGATGAAGTCGAAAACCTCGTTTTCCTTCCAGGCATCGTCCTTGAAGCGGCGGTCCTTCGGGTCGCCCTCGATCACCGGCTGGCTGTCGATGCCCATGATGCGCCGCGCGGCGTTCTGCCACAGCGACATATAGTCCTGCCAGAAGCCGAGTTGCGCCTGCACCAGCTTGGCCGGGTTCGACATCAGCTGGGTGGTCATTTCCATGAAGGCGCCGCCGATGTTCAGCGGGTCGATGCTGGCCGGTCCATTCCCGCCCTGCCGTTTCAGCCATTCGCCGACGATGCGCTGCGAGCGCTCGGCGATGTCGGCCATCGAGCGGCCGATCTCGGTGGGATCGGTCAGCTTGAGGGCGCCGGCGTCCGGCTTGGTCGGCTCGGCCATTGAGGGTCTCCTTCCCGAAGGTCCGGCTGCGCGCTAAACCTGCTCCGCGGCGGCGCCGCGGGCGGTTGGAGCGATCCGAATTTATGTCAGATAGGCGTGTGGGACGTTGGTTTAGGGTGTGCCCGGAAGGCGTTCAAGTGCCGCGGCCGCAGGGCTTGCATGCCGTTGCACGCACGATCATCTCGGCTGCTGCCGCGGCGGGCGGGTTGTTGCCGGTGATACTTTTTCTGGGCTGTTCCGCGCCCCCCGCCTCACTGAGCCCGGCCGACTGGTGGCATGCGCTGGAGGGCGGCAAGATCGCCGAACAGCGGCCGCCGCCGCCCAATGCCGATGCGCCCTATCCCAACCTGGGCAGCGTGCCGCAGCGCCCGGTAATCACCGATGCCGCCACCCGCGGGCAAATCGCGAGCACGCTGCTGGCCGACCGGGCCAATGCCCAGTATGCCGGCACCCTCATGCCCGAACCGCCGCCGCCGGGCGGGCCGGCGAAGGCGTCGGGCAGCCCCGCCGGCACGCCGCCGCGCCCGCTGCCGCCCTCGCCGCCAGCGGAGTCCGACACACCCAGCGCGTCGCTGCAGGCCGCGACCGCGCCGCCCGCCGCGCCCGGCAAGCAGCCGGCCCCGGGCCCGGCTGCGCCCCCGCCGTCCGATCGTCCGGACGCGGCCGCCGACGGCCCGGCGACGCAAGCGCTCCCGGTGGATGCCGGCGGCCTGACGATCCCCGCCGCCCCGCCGCCGGCGCCGCACGTCCAGGGCGCCGATATTCCGGCCACCACCGCGCCCACGCCGCCGCCGGTCGCCCCGTCCACGCCGCCGCCGGTGCCGAAACCCAGCACCGCCGCCACCAGCGTGGCGGTGCCGTTCCAGCCCGGTGCCGCCGTCATCGCCCCGGAGTCGCAGGACGCGCTCCGCGCCCTGGCGCTGCGGCGCGGTGCCGCGCCGATGGAGGCCATCGGCTACGGCGACGCCGCCGGCGCCGAGCCGTCCGGCCAGTCGGCCGCCCTGCCGCTGGCGCTGGCGCGCGCGCGCGCGGTCGCCGCGGTGCTGACCGCCTCCGGCGTGCCGGCGTCCCTGGTGACCGTCCAGGCCGAGGCCGAGGGACGCGGCGGCGCCGCCCGAATCGCCGATCCCGGTGGTGCCGCTCGCAACACGAATTGATTTCCTTCTTGCCCGGCCCGTCCGGGAGGGGCATTGCCCATCTGCCCCTACCCGATCGCTTCCAGAACCCCGAGGGTCCGGACCGCTGCCATGCACGACGACTTCCATCGCATCCGCCGTCTGCCGCCTTATGTCTTCGCCGAGGTCAACAAGGCCAAGGCGACGGCGCGCGCCGCCGGGGAAGACATCATCGATCTCGGCATGGGCAACCCGGACAGCCCCACGCCGCCGCACATCGTCGCCAAGCTGGTCGAGGCCGTGCAGGACCCGCGCACGCACCGCTACTCGGTCAGCAAAGGCATCCCTGGCCTGCGCCGCGCGCTTGCCGGCTATTACCAGCGCCGCTTCGATGTCGGCCTCGATCCCGAGTTCGAAGTGGTGGCCACGCTCGGCTCGAAGGAAGGCCTGGCCAACCTGGCCGCCGCCATCACCAGCCCGGGCGATACCATTCTGGTGCCCAACCCGTCCTACCCGATCCACCAGTTCGGCTTCATCATTGCCGGCGCCGCGGTGCGCAGCATTCCGGCCAGCCCCGATGAAGAAATGCTGCGCGCACTTGACCGCGCGGTGCGCCACTCGGTGCCGAAGCCGACCGCGCTGATCGTCAATTTTCCCTCCAATCCGACCGCCTATCTGGCCGATCTCGATTTTTACCGCGAAGTCGTGGCGTTCTGCCGCGAGCACGAAATCTGGATCATGTCCGACCTCGCCTATGCCGAGATTTATTTCGGCGAGAAAGTGCCGCCCTCGATCCTGCAGGTGCCGGGGGCGAAGGACATCGCGGTCGAATTCACCAGCATGTCAAAGACCTACAACATGCCCGGCTGGCGGATGGGCTTTGCCGCCGGCAACGCGCGGCTGATCAATGCGCTGACCCGGATGAAATCCTACCTGGACTACGGCGCCTTCACGCCGATCCAGGTCGCCGCCGTCACGGCGCTGAACGGGCCGCAGGACTGCGTACAGGAGATGCGCGACCTGTACCGCGAGCGCCGCGACGTGATGATCCGCGGCCTGCACGCCGCCGGCTGGGAAGTGCCCTGCCCGGAAGCCTCGATGTTCGCCTGGGCGCCGATCCCCGAGCGCTACGCGCCGATGGGCAGCGTCGAGTTCAGCAAGCTGCTGCTGGCGCGCGCGAAAGTGGCGGTGGCGCCGGGCATCGGCTTCGGCGAGCATGGCGACGGCCATGTGCAAATCGCCCTGGTCGAGAACACCCACCGGCTGCGCCAGGCGATGCGCAGCATCCGCGGCTTTCTGCAGTCCGACACCAACGGACCCTGGGGTCCGGCCAGCGACGCGGCGGCGGGCGGTTTCGCGGAATGACGCGCCCGCTCTCGATCGCCGTCGCCGGCCTGGGCACGGTCGGCGTCGGGCTGCTCCGGCTGCTGCGTGACAATGCCGATGTTGTGACCGCGCGCGCCGGAAGGCCGGTCGCCGTCACCGCCGTCTCCGCCCGCGACCGCTCGCGCGACCGCGGCGTGCCGCTCGCCGGCCTGCGCTGGGTTGACGACGCGGTGGCGCTGGCCGCCGACCCGGCGGTGGACGTGGTGGTGGAGCTGATCGGCGGCTCGGAGGGTCCGGGCCGCGCTTTGGTCGAAGCCGCGCTCGCCGCCGGCAAGCCGGTGGTCACCGCGAATAAGGCGCTGCTGGCCGTGCACGGGGCGGCGCTGGCCGCCGCCGCCGAACGGGCCGGCGTGCCGCTGGCCTTCGAGGCGGCGGTCGCCGGCGGCATTCCGGTTATCAAGGCGTTGCGCGAGGGCCTGGCCGGCAACCGCATCACCGGCGTCGCCGGCATCCTCAACGGCACCTGCAACTACATCCTCACGGTCATGCGCGAGCACGGCCGCGAGTTCGCCGACGTGCTGGCCGAGGCGCAGAAGCTCGGCTACGCCGAAGCCGACCCGGCTTTCGACATCGACGGCATCGACGCCGCCCACAAGCTGGCCATTCTGGCCGCACTCGCGTTCGGCCGGCCGGTGGCGTTCGGCGCCGTGCATGTCGAGGGTATCCGCCGCATCTCCGCCCTCGATATCGGCTTTGCCGGCGAGCTCGGCTATCGCATCAAGCTGCTCGGCATCGCCCGGCAGACCGAGGCGGGGGTGGAGGCGCGGGTGCATCCCTGCATGGTGCCGCAGGCCGCCCCGATCGCGCGGGTGGACGGGGTGTTCAACGCCGTGGTGGCCGAGGGCGATTTCGTCGGCCGGATTATGCTGGAAGGCCGCGGCGCCGGCGCCGGGCCGACCGCCTCGGCGGTGGTGGCCGATCTGATCGACATCGCCCGCGGCCGCTTCGCGCCGGTCTGGGGCGCCGCCTCGGGCGCGCTGAGCGATGCCCCCTCGGTGCCGATCGCGGCGCATGTCGGCGCCTATTACCTGCGCCTGATGGTGGTGGACCGTCCTGGCGTGATCGCCGAGGTAACCGCGGTGCTGCGCGACCAGGGGATTT
This sequence comes from uncultured Alphaproteobacteria bacterium, assembly GCA_963714255.1. Classification (GTDB taxonomy): domain Bacteria; phylum Pseudomonadota; class Alphaproteobacteria; order Acetobacterales; family Acetobacteraceae; genus Rhodovastum. The sequence continues at coordinate 167,564 of CAVQNU010000027.1, read as the reverse complement.
CCCTGGAGAGCATGCTGCAGCGCGGCCGCAGCCCCGGCGAGGCGGTGCCGGTGGTGATGGTGACGCACGAAACCCGCGAGGCGGCGATGCGGGCCGCCCTGGTCCGCATCGGCGGGCTGGACGCCGTGCTGGAAGAGCCTGCCGTAATCCGGATTGAACCGGGCTGAATAAACGAATTTTGGAGGCTTTACGTCATGTCGATACAAGAGAACGTTGTCCGCGAGCTGGTCAGCGGACGCAATCTGGCGCTCGAACTCGTGCGCGTCACCGAGGCCGCGGCCCTGGCCGCCAGCCGCTGGATGGGCATGGGCAACAAGAACGAGGCCGATGGCGCGGCGGTGACCGCCATGCGCCGCGCCTTCGATGCGGTGGCGATCGACGGCACCGTGGTGATCGGCGAGGGCGAAATGGACGAGGCGCCGATGCTCTATATCGGCGAGAAGGTCGGCCGCGGCGGCCCGGCGATGGATATCGCGGTCGATCCGCTGGAGGGCACCAATCTGTGCGCCAAGGGCGGCCCGAACGCACTCGCGGTGATCGCGCTCGCCGAGCGCGGCAATTTCCTGCACGCGCCCGACATCTATATGGACAAGATCGCCGTCGGCGGCGGGCTGCCCCCCGGCGTCGTGGATATCGACGCCTCGGTCGAGGAGAATTTGCACAACCTCGCCCGCGCCAAGGACTGCGACGTGAGCGATCTGGTGGCGTGCCTGCTGGACCGCGACCGGCACGAAGACAAGATCAGCCGCATCCGCGCCCTCGGCGCGCGCATCATGCTGATCAGCGACGGCGACGTGGCCGGCGTGATGGCGACCACCCAGCCGGACAGCGGGGTGGACATTTTCTTCGGCATCGGCGGCGCGCCGGAAGGCGTGCTGGCCGCGGCGGCGTTGCGCTGCGTCGGCGGGCAGATGCAGGGCCGGCTGATCTTCGAGAACGACGAGCAGATCGCCCGCGCTTTGTCCATGGGCATCACCGATCCGCACCGCAAGTTCGACATTCTGGAACTGGCCAAGGGCGACGTGATGTTCGCCGCCACCGGCGTCACCAGCGGACCGATGCTGCGCGGCGTGCACCGCCAGGGCCACCATGCGATCACCCATTCGGTGGTGATGCGCAGCCGGTCGGGCACGGTCCGCTACATCGAGGCGCACCACAACCACACCGTCAACCCCTGCGCCCAGGCGTTGCTGGCCGACAAGTGATGGCGCGATTTTGATGACGGGTCTTTGAGCGGGATGGAGGCGGCGCCGGTGCTCGGCGTCGCCCGCAGCCTCAGCGAGCGCCGCTGGATCTGGCGGCAGGGCGAAGACCGCGTGGGCCTTGGCATTGCCCAGCGCCTGGGTGTGCCGGAGATCGTCGGCCGCCTGCTGGCGGCGCGCGGGGTGGGGCTGGAGGCGGCTTCCGACTTCCTTGATCCCACGCTGCGCGCCCTGCTGCCCGACCCCTCGGTGCTGCGCGACATGGACCGCGCCGCCGCAAGACTGGCCGAGGCGGTGCAGCGCGGCGAGACGGTGGCGGTGTTCGGCGATTACGATGTGGACGGCGCCTGCAGCGGCGCGCTGATGACCGGCTTTTTGCGCGACCTGGGCTGCACCGTTTTCCCGCACGTGCCGGACCGCATGACCGAAGGCTACGGTCCCAACGTGCCGGTGCTGGAGCGCTGGCCGGACGCGGAGCGACGCTGCTGGTGTGCGTCGATTGCGGCACCGCGGCCGGCGAGGTGCTCGCCTGCCTGCACGGCCGCGCTGATGTGGTGGTGCTCGACCACCACAAGGCGGAAGGCCCGCCGCCGGGCGTGCTGGCCACCGTCAACCCGAACCGGCTGGATTGCGGCTCCGGCCTTGGCATGCTGTGCGCCGCTGGCATTGCCTTCCTCACTGCCATCGGCACGGTGCGCGCGCTGCGCCGCAACGGTTTCTTCACCGCCCGGCGCGAGCCCGACCTGCTGGGCCTGCTCGACATCGTGGCGCTGGCGACGGTGTGCGACGTGATGCCGCTGACCGGGCTGAACCGCGCGTTTGTTACTCAGGGCCTGCGGGTGATGGCGCGGCGCGAGCGGCCCGGCATTGCTGCGCTGCTGGAGGTGGCGCTGGTGCGCGATCGGCCGACAGCCGCCACGCTCGGCTATGCGCTCGGCCCGCGCATCAATGCCGGCGGACGCATCAGCGAGGCCGATCTCGGCCTGCGCCTGCTGCTCTGCGACGACCCGGTCGAGGCGCGCGGCCTGGCCGCCACGCTGGATGAGGTGAACCGGCAGCGCCAGGCGGTCGAGGCACCGATGCTGGACGCGGCCATGCAGGCGGCCGAGCTGCAGATTGCCGCCGGCCGCGCCGCCGTGCTCGTGGCCGGGGCGGAATGGCATCCCGGCGTGGTGGGCATCATCGCCGGGCGCATCAAGGAGCGGTTCAACCGGCCGGCCTGCGTCGCCGCGCTGGCCGATCGCATTGCCAAGGGCAGCGGCCGTTCGGTCGCCGGGATCGACCTGGGCGCCGCCGTGATTGCCGCCCGCCAGTCTGGCATGCTGCTGACCGGCGGCGGCCACGCCATGGCGGCGGGGTTCACTTTGCCCGAGTCCGGGCTCGCCGCGTTCCATGCGTTCCTGGACGAGCGCCTGGCCGCGGCCTTGACCCTGCCGTCGGCGGCCGATCTGCCGGTGGAGGGCACGGTCGCGGTGGCCGGCTGCACGACCGAGCTGGCGCAGCATTTGGCCCGGCTGGCCCCGTTCGGCAACGGCAACGAGGAGCCGGTGCTGATTCTCCCGCGGGTGCGGGTGCTGCGGGCCGACCGGGTTGGCCGCGAGGGCGCCAGCATCCGTGCGTTCGTGGAAGGCGAGGGGGGTGGCGGACGTCTCAAAGCGATGAAGTTCCGTGCCCGCGAGGGCGCGCTGGCCGATGCCCTGCTGCGCCGCGACGGCATGCCGTTGCATCTGGCCGGCCATTTGCGCGCCGAGGAATGGAACGGCACCATCAGCGCCGGCTTCATCATATCAGACGCAGCCCCAGCCTGAGCCTCAAGGGCAAAAGTCCAAAAGTTTTTTGCTTCTTTTTTTCAAAAAAGAAGAAGACTTTCTGTTCTTTTTTGAAAAAAAGAACCAAAAAACTTTTATTCGTCAAGCTTCTTACGCTCGCTCCCAGATTTCCTTTTTGCGGTAGATCGTTGACGGGCTGATGCCGAGCTTGCGGGCCGCGAGCTGCAGATTGTCGCCGCACAAGGCGATCGCGCGTTCGATGTAGCGGCGCTCGGCGACGGCCAGCGGCTCGATGGCGTCCGGGCCGGCCGGCATGGCGACCGGCGCCGGCGGCGCGGCGGCCGGCGCCGGCGGCGTTCCCTCCAGCGGCGGCAGCATGTCGAGCGTAACCTCCTTGCCCTCGTGCAGCACGACGATGTTGCGCACCGCGTTCTGCAATTGCCGGACGTTGCCGGGCCAGGAATACGACAGGAACCGCGCCTCCACCTCCGGCGCGAAGGATTTGAACTGCCGGCGCTCCTCCGCCGCGAACTGGGCGAGGAAGCGGCGGGCGATCAGCACGATGTCCTCGCCGCGGTCGCGCAACGGTGGCAGGCGGACCGGCACGACGTTGAGCCGGTAGAACAGGTCCTCGCGCAGCCGGCCGCTGCGCACCGCCTCGATCGGGTCGCGGTTGGTGGCGGCAAGGAACCGGATATCGGTCTGGCGCGGACGCAGGTCGCCGACCCGTTGGTAGCTGCCGGTCTGGATGAAGCGCAGCAGCTTGGTCTGCAGCAGCGGGTCCATCTCGCCGAGTTCGTCGAGAAACAGCGTGCCGCCGTCGGCGCGCTGCGCCGCGCCTTCCTGGTCGGCGGTGGCGCCGGTGAAGGCGCCCTTCACATGGCCGAAGATCACGCTTTCCAGCAGGTCTTTCGGAATGGCGCCGCAGTTCAGCGCGACGAAGGCGCGATCCTTACGCCCGCTCATCTGGTGCAGCGCTTCCGCCGCCAGTTCCTTGCCGGTGCCGGATTCGCCGGTGATGAACACGCTGGCGGTGCTCTGCGCCGCCGCCTCGATGGTGCGGTACACCGCCTGCATGGGCATCGAGCGGCCGACGAACCCGGCGAATTCGGCCGGCTCGACGGTGCGCCGCAGGGTTTCCACCTCGCGCCGCAGATCGGCGCCGCTGAGCGCGATCTCGACCGTGGTGGTCAGCCGTCCGGCGGAAATCGGTTTGACCAGATAGTCGGCCGCGCCGCGTTTGACCGCATGCACGCCGGTGGTCAGCGAGGCGTTGGCGGTGACGACGATGACGGCCGGCGGCGCGGGCCAGGTCCGCAGCTCCTCAAGGATGTCGATGCCGTCCATGTCCGGCAGCTTCAGGTCCAGCAGCACGCAGTCCACCGGCTGGGCGCGCAGGCGCTCAAAAGCGGTTTTGCCGTCGCCGGCGAGCAGGATGCGATAGCCGAGCGGCTGCAGCAGGGCCTGGTAGGTCGCGGCCTGGCTGGGGCTGTCCTCGACGATCAGCACGGTACGCTGGCGTGCCATGGGCAGTGTCAGTCCTGACAGGCGTGGATGAGCGACTGCAGGCAGGCGATCGCGGGCGCGGCGGCGGTGCGCAGGTCGGCGGCCAGGGTGGTAAGTTCGCCGATGCTGGCGGTCCGTGATTGCGATTCGAGCGTCAGCGCGGCGGCATGGATGGCGGTGGCGCCGACATTGGAGGCCGCGCCCTTGATGGAATGCGCCTGCAGTTCGATCCCGGCACGGTCGCCGCTCGCCAGCAGCGCCGGCATGAGGGTGAAACGTTCCTCCAGTTCGGCGACGAACACGCTGGCCACGCCCAGAAAGCTCAGGCTCTCGATGGCTCCCCAGAGGCCGAAGATCGCATCGGCATCGAGGCCGGCGGCGGCCATCAGGTCGACTTTGCGGCGGTCGAGGCAGTGCCGCACCGCCGCCTGGAACGCCATGGCATTGATCGGCGCCGTCACCTCGGCCGCCGCGCCGGCCAGGGCGTAGCCGTCGGGCAGGATCGCCAGCACCGGAACCGCCCGCGCCGCACAGGCAGCGGCGATGGCCGCGGCGTCCTGCATGGCGGCATCGACGACGGCGAGATCATAGGTCTCCCCGGCCAGCGCCGGCAGGGCCTTGGCCTCGGCGTCGGCCAGCCGGACGGTAAAGCCTGATCGTTCCAGCAGGGCCCGCGCGAACAGCGCCACGGTCGCGCTGTGCTCGGCGAGCAGCACGAGCCGGATGCGCCCCCCGGCCGGCGCGGCGCTGTCCTGGGTTTGCGGCATGCGCGGGGTCTCCGTCCATTTTTTTGTTGCGCTTTCTAAGTCACGCCGGCGGCGGCGCAACGATTCCGCCTCGGCGCGGGGAGTAGAGCCAATTCGCCGCGTTCTGTCACCAGCGCAACCTGCGGTAATCCTCCTGCATCAGGATGCGCGGAAGAGGGCGGCCTCGCGCGCGCTGCCCGCCGCGGGGCGCCTGCCCGACGGAAGGCTGCGCGATGGATGCGTTGCAGAATGGGAGGTGGGAGGTCTCCCACAATGCGGCGGTATTGCAGAATTGGTCGGCTGAGGGAGCGGCGCATATTCCTCAAAGCATTGAATAAAAAAGTTTTTCTGCGCAGCGCGGTCTGGTGCGGGACTTGAATGCATGGCTCGGTGATGTCCAGCGTGAGGACCGCCCATGATTCCCGCCCCAATGACCAACTTCATAACCGGCATGCCGTGGGGCCGGCTGGCGATGATCTTGCGTGTCCGCGGCCACGCGCCCGACGGCTGCGCACCCTGACGTGATAACCGGGCCATGACGCAAGTTCTGCACCTGATCGATGAGGCGTGCCACCGCGACGTTGCCCGCGTGATCGCCGACCATCTGCCGCTGCTCGCGGATCGCTTCCCGCCGGTCGTCCGCACGGTCGGGTCCTGGTGGCGCCTGCCGGGCCGCATCCGGGCCGGCATTGTCGTGGTGCATTTCACCCTGAGCTGGTCGAAGCTGCCGTTCCTGCTCGCATTGCGGGCGCGCGCCTTCCGGGTGCCGCTGATCCTCGTCGAGCATTCTGCTACCGCCGCCTATGAACGGCTGCACGCGCGCCCGCGTTTGCGCACGCTGCAGCGCCTCGGTTACTGGCTGGCGGATCGCGTCGTCGCGGTTTCGCAGGGCCAGGCCGACTGGCTGCGCCAGGCCGATCTGGTGCCGGCCGGCCGGCTGGTGACGATCCCGCCCGCATCCGACACCTCGGCGATCGCCTTGCTGCCGCCGGTGCCCGCGGCGCCGCGCCCGCTGCGGCTGGGCGCCTGTGGACGCTATGAGCCGCAGCAGGGCTTCGACCTGCTCATCGCGGCGATGCGCCGCATTCCGCCGGCACTGGCGACGCTCGAACTGGCCGGCTACGGGCCCGATCTGCCGTCCCTGCAGGCGGCGGCGACCGGGCTGGCGCATGTCCGCATCGGTGGCGCGGTCAATGGCCTGGCGGCGTTCCTTGCCCGCATCGACGCGGTGGTCATCCCGTCGCGCTGGGAGGCGTTCGGCCTGGTCGCGGCCGAGGCCCGCGCGGCCGGTCGCCCGGTGATCGCCGTGCGCACCGATGGGCTGACCGAACAGGTGGACCCGTCCTGGGGATTGCTGGTCGCACCGGAGGACCCGGAGCGGCTGGCCGAAGCGATTGCGGCGCTGGCGGGGCGGAACCTGACGACGATGGGCGAAGCGGCCCGGCGCTCCATGGTGTCGGCGCTGGACGACAGCGTTGCCCGCTGGCGGGCGTTGCTGGACGAACTCGCGGGCGGCGCCGGCACGGCCGCGGGCGCACCTTGCGCGGCGCCCATCACGGCGCCACCCTCGCCCTGACCGGTCGCTGCCGGAGGACGAGTCCTGGCACAAGGAGCGATGAAAGTGTCGGCCGCGGGGCGCGGTGCGGGGGGACATGCCGCCAGCCAGCCTGATCGCGGCGGGCCGCATCCGGGAGGCTGCCGCCAATGCCTGCACATGAGACCCTGACCGAGGCTGGCCGTCTGATGCGGATTTGCAATTCCTGCCGCTATTGCGAGGGGCTTTGCGCGGTGTTCCCGTCCATCGAGCTCCGGCGGGAATTTGCCGACGGCGACCTGACCTATCTGGCCCATCTCTGCCATGGCTGCGGCGCCTGCTATTTCGATTGCCAGTACGCCCCGCCGCACGCGTTCAACGTGAACGTACCCCGGACGATGGCGAAAATCCGCGCCGGCTCCTACGCGGCCACGGCGTGGCCACCGGCCTTGCGGGGTCTGTTCGTGCGCAACGGGCGGGCGCTGAGCCTGGCGGCGGCGCTGGCGGTGGCGGGATTTCTCCTCGGCTTTGCGGCCCGCGACGGATACGCGGGTCTGTTCGGCCGTCACACCGGACCAGGGGCTTTCTATGAACTGATGCCGCACACGGCGATGACTCTGCTGTTCGGCGGCGCTTTCCTGTATGCGATCGCCGCGACCGGCATGGGCGTGCGGGCCTTCTGGCGCGATATCGCGCACCCGCAGGGGACCCGGGCCGAGCCGCGTTGGTTCTGGCAGGCGCTCAAGGATTCGGCGCGGCTGCGCTACCTCGGCGGCGGCGGCGTCGGCTGCATGAACCGCGACGAGCGCCCGAACGACCGGCGGCGCCTCTATCACCATGTGACATTTTACGGCTTCCTGCTGTGCGTCGCGGCCACGGCGGCGGCGACGTTGTTGCATTACATCGCCGGCTTGGCCGCGCCCTATGCTTGGTATGATCCGCCGGTGCTGTTCGGCACGCTCGGTGGCATCGGATTGCTGGTGGGACCCGTCGGCCTGCTGGCGGCCCGGCGGCGTCGCGATCCCGCTTTGGGCGACGCGGCCAGTCTTGGGATGGATGCCGGCTTCACAATCCTGCTGTTCCTGACCGGCCTGACCGGCATGGCGTTGCTGCTGCTGCGCGCCACGCCGGTGATGGGGCCGGTTCTGGCGTTACATCTCGGCGTGGTGTTCGCCCTGATCGTCACCTTGCCCACCGGCAAGTTCGTGCACGGCGTGTACCGGTTCGCCGCCCTGATGCGCCACGCGCGGGAGCAGCGCGGCGTATCGCTGCATGCCAGACCCGAGCGCAATTTTGATCAAGGGCGGTGATTGCGCGTCAACCCGTTGTCGTCCGACGGGTTATTTTCTATACAATACCCCTGTTCTGCGTCTGGCGGACGGCTTGCGCCGTGCCTCTCCGACATCCAGAATGTAAAAGAATTGCAATGACACACCGCAGGACCACGCTGAAGCGACGGTCATTCATCCAGTTCGCCGCCGGCGGTCTGGCGGCACCGCGCATTGGCCGGGCACAGAGCGGAACCGTGCTCCGGTTCATCCCGCAGTCGGACGTAACGGCGCTCGATCCGGTGTGGACCTCGGTCTACGTCACCCGCAACCACGGCTATCTCGTGTTCGACACGCTCTATGGCCAGGACGACGCCTTGCGGGTGCAGCCGCAAATGGTGGAGGGCGCCGTCACCGAGCGTGACGGCACGCTCTGGCGGCTGCGGCTGCGCGACGGGTTGCTGTTTCACGACGGCACGCCGGTGCTGGCCCGCGATTGCGTTGCCAGTATCCGGCGCTGGGCGCGGCGGGACGCGTTCGGCCAGACGCTCATGGGCTTCACCGACGAACTCTCCGCCGGCGACGACCGAACCATCGTCTTCCGCCTGAAATCACCGTTCCCGCTGCTGCCGGAGGCGCTCGGCAAGGTCGGCATCAACATGCTGCCGATCATGCCGGAACGGCTGGCGAATACCGATGCCTTCAAGCAAGTCACCGAAATGGTCGGCAGCGGACCGTTCCGCTACCTCGCCGACGAGCGGGTGGTCGGCACGCGCGCCGTCTACCAGCGGTTCGACCGCTACCGCCCGCGCGAGACCGGCGTGGCCGCCTGCACCGCCGGGCCGAAGATTGCGCATTTCGACCGGGTCGAGTGGACTGTTATCCCCGATCTGGCGACCGCCGCGGCGGCCATGCAGGCCGGTGAGGCCGATTGGTGGGAGCAGCCGTCATTCGACCTGCTGCCGCTGATGCACCGGGCCGCGAATCTGCGGATTTCGGTGGTCGAGGTCAGCGGCAATATTGGCCTGATGCGGCTGAACCAGTTGTTTCCCCCATTCGACAACCCGGCAATCCGCCGCGCCTTGCTGCCGGCCTTGAACCAGGCCGATTTCATGCAGGCCATCGCCGGCAATGCCTCGGAATCCTGGCGCGCCGATGTCGGTTTCTTCGCTCCCGGCACGGCGATGGCCAGCGAGGCCGGCATGTCGGCGATTACCGGCCCGCGCGACCCTGACCGCGCCCGGCGCGAAATCCTGCAGGCCGGCTATGCCGGGGAGCCCGTGGTTGTGATGAACCCCACCGACTACCCGCGGATCAGCGCCCTTACCAATGTCGCTGCCGACATGCTGAAGCGGTGCGGTCTGAACGTGGACCTGCAGGACATGGACTGGGGCACGGTGATCCAGCGCCGGGCGAGCAAGGCACCGCCAGGGCAGGGCGGCTGGAACGTGTTTTTCACCACCTTTAGCGGCGTCGACATGTCGAGCCCCGCGGCGCATCTCGCGCTGCGCGGCAACGGCACCGCCGGGTGGTTCGGCTGGCCCTCGGCGCCGAAGCTGGAGACATTGCGCGACGAATGGCTGGCGGCGGCCGATCCGGCTGCCCAGCGGCGCATCGCCGCGGAGATCCAGGCGCAGGCCTTCGTGGACGTGCCGTTCCTGCCGCTCGGATTGTTCGTGCAGCCGACGGTGCAGCGCAAGGAGCTGGTCGGCACGCTGACCGGGATGTCGCTGTTCTGGAACGTGCGGCGAGCCTAGGCGCGCACATGACCGGGGCAGGGCAGAGGCCTGTCGGCATGCGCTCCAGCGGGGCTGTACTGCAGGACTGGGTGCGTGCGCTGCAAGCGACCGAGAAACTGCGTAACACGCCCGACTCGACGCTGGCATCGGTGGTGCAGACGGTTGCCCGCACACGCGGAGCCGAGGCGGCGTTGATCGGGGCGGAGGCGCAACTCACCTACGACGAACTGGCTGCTCGGATCGGCCATTACGGAAGCTGGGCGCGCGCGCATGGGTTGGCCGCCGGCGACGTCGTGGCCTTGCTGATGCCGAACCAGCCCGATTATGTCGCGATCTGGCTCGGCCTGACGCAGGCCGGGTGCGTGGTCGCGCTGTTGAACACCCATATCGTGGGCGCTCCGCTCGCCCATTGCATCCGCAGCGCGGCGGCAAGCCATGTCATCGTCGCGGCCACACTGATCGAACGCGCCCGCGCGGTCATGGCGGAGCTGCCGGCAACCACGCGCTGGTGGGCACATGGCGAGGCGCCGGCGGAATTTTCCAGGATCGACATTGCGGATGCCGCGCCGGCCAGCGCCCGTTTGGGTGTCGACGCGCCGCCGCCGCGCGACCACGCGCTGCTGATCTATACCTCGGGAACCACCGGCCTGCCGAAAGCCGCGCATGTCGGCCACGCGCAGATCCTGGAATGGAGCGCCTGGTTCGCCGGCATGATGAATGCACAGCCGGCCGACCGGCTGTACGACTGCCTGCCGATGTATCATAGCGTCGGCGGCGTGGTCGCCGTCGGGGCGATGCTGTCCTCGGGCGGATCGGTGGTCATCCGCGACCGCTTCTCGGCCTCCCGGTTCTGGGGGGACGTGGCGCAATCGCGCTGCACGATCGTTCAGTACATCGGCGAACTGTGCCGCTATCTGCTGCAATCCCCGCCGCACAAGGCGGAGACGGGCCACGCCGTCCGCCTGTTCTGCGGCAACGGACTGCGCGGCGATGTGTGGCCGGCGTTTCAGGACCGGTTCAAAATCCCACGCATCCTGGAGTTCTACGCGGCGACCGAAGGCGGCGTGTCGCTTTACAACTGCGAGGGCAAGCCCGGCGCGATCGGCCGCGTGCCGCCCTTCCTCGCGCACCGGTTTCCGGTGGCGCTGATCCAGTGCGACGCCGACACGGGCGAGGTGCGGCGCGACGCCGTGGGGCGCTGCATCCCCTGCGCCGCCGGCGAGGCGGGCGAGGCCATCGGCCGGCTTCGTGGCGCGCCGGCCGACATCTATACCGACCCCGCCGCATCGGCGCGGAAAATCCTGCACGACGTGTTCGCGGCCGGGGACCGCTGGTTCCGCACCGGCGACCTGCTGCGCAAGGACGCAGCGGGGTTCTATTACTTCGTGGACCGGCTGGGCGACACATTCCGCTGGCGCGGCGAAAACGTTTCCACCACCGAGGTCGCTGCCATTCTCGGCGCCTGTCCGGGCGTGACGGATGCGCTGGTCTATGGTGTTGAGGTGCCCGGCGCCGAGGGCAAAGCCGGCATGGCGGCGCTGGTGGTGGACGGCACGTTCAGCCTGAAAGCGTTCCGCCAGCATGTGCACGCCAGCCTGCCCGCGTATGCGCGCCCGTTGTTCGTGCGGCTCTGCGGCGCGATCGAGACGACGGCGACGTTCAAGCCGAAGAAAGCGGACCTTGCCCGGGATGGGTACGCTGGTGCCGGATCGGACCCGGTCTGGTTCGACGATGCGGCGGTGGGGGCGTTTGTGCCGTGGGTGCGGCTTGAAGGAAGGAAGGCCAGGGCAGAGCCCTGGCCTTCCTTCCTTCAAGCCGTACTCCCAGCATCCACCGTCATCACCGTCCCCGTCACATTCGCCGCCCGGTCGCCGACGAGATAATCCACCGCACCGGCCACGTCCTCGGCCGAGGCCATGCGGCGAAGCGCGCTGCGGCGCTCGATTTTCTCACGCTGTCCGGCGTCCAGCCCATGCGTCATTTCGGTGTCGACAAACCCGGGCGCCACCGCATTGACGGTAATGCCGAGCGGCCCGACTTCGCGCGCCAGCGAGCGAGTGAAGCCAACCAGCGCCGCCTTGGTCGCGGCATAAACCGACAGCCCGCTAAAGCCGGTCGCCGCGACGATCGACGCAACATTCACCACCCGTCCGGCGCGCGCCGCCATCATCGGCCGCGCCAGGTATTTGGTCAGTGTCAGCGGCGCGGTGAGGTTCAGACGTATCATCCGCTCGATCTCGCCGTCCGGCATGGTCGAGAGGATGCCGGCGGTGCCGATCCCGGCATTGTTCACCAGGCCATAGACCGGCCCGAACGACTTGCGCAGGCTGCGGGCCAGGCCCGGCAGGGACCCGATATCCGCCAGATCGCAGGCGTGGAAATGCAGCCCGTCCGGCTGCGCCGCCATGGCGGCAGCCAGGGTCGGGCTCTCGGATCGCGCAATGGCAATGACGCGGAACCCGGAGCGTGCCAGCTCTTGTGCAATCGCCAGGCCGATGCCACGGCTGCCGCCGGTCACCACCACGTTACGCATGCCGGCGCGACAGCTTGCCCGACGCGTCAATCGGCAACGACGCCACCTGGCGCAGCGTGGCCGGCACCTTATGGGCGGGCAGCACGCGCCGGCAGGTGTCGAGGATGGCGCTGCGGATGGAGTCGAAGGGCGCAGCCGCGTCATCGGTCCTGACCACCACGTCGGCGGCGACGATGGCGCCGGTGATCGGGCTGCGGCGCGCCCAGGCGCGCGACATCCGCACTTGCGGATGCTGGTTGATCACCGCCTCGACTTCCTCGGGACACACTTTGAGGCCGCCGACATTGATCACGCCTTCCCTGCGGCCGACGAAATAGTACCGGGCGCCCCGCCGCTCGACCAGGTTGCCGGTGTCGACGAAGCCGTCATGGTCGCACAGGTCGCTTGCCTGCGCGCCGAGATAGCGCGACGCAGTGCGTGCCGAGCGAATGCGCAACGTGCCGCCCTCGACCCGCATGGCGACGCTCGGATCGGGCTGATCCAGCAACATGGCGGGAAAGCCGGCGCACCCGTCGCGCACATCGAAGGCGACGCCGGCCTCGGTCGAGGCGAAGGCATGGGCGATGCTGGCGGCGGGATAGCGGCGGTGCAGCGCATCCAGGATCGCCTGGTCGGCTATTTCGCCCGACAGGCGCAGATAGGACGGCGATATCCGTCCGGCGGACGGGCTCATCAGCGCGCGCCGCCAGTGCGACGGCGTGCCGGAGATGTGGGTGACACCGGCGGCGCCGGCCCGCGCCAGGAAGTCGCCAACTGGTTCTTCGGCGCTCGACAATACCATGGCGCCGCCGCCGATCAGGGCACGCAGGAGGATTTGCAGCCCGCCATAGCGGCGCACGTCGTAGAACGTGCTCCACACCGCCCCGCCCGGGCGGGCGAGACCGTCATCGAGCGGTCCGCTGAGGCTTTGCAGGGAGTGGACCACCATCTTCGGTTGTCCCGCCGTGCCGGAAGTGAACAGCACGAATTCGGTCTCGCTGCTGCGGTTGGGCGGCGCGCCCGGCAGCGGGGCGATTGCGTCGCGGCAGGCGATGAGGGGCACCGGCGGCGCCGTATCCGGCCATGTGCACGCCGTGTCGGACACGACGGCATCGACCTTCGCATCGGCCAGGATGGACGGAAGATGCGCCGGCGTCACATCGGGCGGGCAGAGCAGCAGACGCCGGGCGATGCCGTCGAGCGCAATGGCCGCGAGCACGGCGGGAAGCTGCCGCCTGGCACGCACCAGCACCGACCGCCCGCGCAGTGTCTCCGCCGGGACCTCGAGGCTGCAACCATGCCGCAGATCGTCAAGCACGACGCGGCTGATGTCGTCGGCAAGCCAGCCTGACGGCGTGGCGGCCGCGATGGTCAGCGCCCAGAGCGACGGCCGGTCAGGCGGCGGCATTCTCGTACAGGCGAATGAAATCGCCGAGCGTCACCGGGATCGCAACTTCGTCACCGGCGGCGAAAGGATCGAGCTCCAGCTCGTCCTCGAGATTGGCGACCAGGATGGCGATGCACAGGGAATCAAGCCCGGACTCGAGCAGCGGCAGGTCGTCGGCCAGCGGGGCGAGACGCTTGCCTTGCTGGCGGGCAATGGTCTCGAGCTGCTCGAGGATCACGGCACGGATCGGCATGGGATGGTCTCCGGAGTGGACCGCGGAAGACGTTACGACAGCATGGCGTCCGGGTGAACGCCAGGCGCGTTGGCATCCTCTGAAACCACGGCCGCTTGCAGGAAGTCTATCATGCATTCCACCGCGGTTTGCCGGGTTGCGCGGTCGTTCAGGTCGTGATCGAGGCCCGGAACGATCTCCATCGACGCCCCGTCGAAGGCGCGCAGCGCCGCGCCCATCGGTCCGAATGCCTGCGTGAAGGGGTCGAGGCCGGCATCGCCCGGTGCGAAGAGAAACAGCGTTCTGGCCTGACGTTTCGCCAGCACTGTCATGGCTTGCGCGGCGAAGCCCGGCCCGGCGCCGCCAAGACAGCGGGCCACGATACGCAACACGCGGTCGCGCAAACGGTTGTACTGACCCCGCACAATGCTGTCGATATCGACATCGCCCCGCAGCAGCCGCCGCCAGATCTCCTTGCGGCCAAGCCGCCTGAGGTAATGGATCGGCGGCGACATCCGCCCGTAAATCGAGCCGATGGTCCAGCCCGTCTGCCACCGGAACAACGGCATGTTGACGAGCAGCAGCGTGCCGATCCTGGGGTCCGCCTGGGCTGCGTGAAACGCGTGATACGCACCGGCACAAAGCCCCTGCACAACGAAACGCCGGAAACCCAACCCGTGCAGCACATCGATGGCCGCCGTGATGTCCGGCCTGCGGTCGGTCTCGAACATATGGCTGAGCACTCTTTCTTGTCCGGGTGGGCCCGGGCTGTCGCCAAGCCCGGCGAAATCGATGCGCAGGGACGCGATGCCCTCGGCCGCCAGGCGCCGGGCGAATTCGACGCCGATCCGCGCCGATCCGTAATGCGGGTCACGCCCGCCATTGCCGATGATCACCGCCCTGGGATCGGTACCGCGTTCCGGGCGGCACAGCATACCGAAAATCCGCTGGCCGGCGCCGAACTGCAGCGGGGTCTCGATACAGCCGGGCGGGCGCAGCACCGCGCTTGCGGGGACGGGGAGGGGAAACCTGCGCGACCCGGCCGGTGCCGGTACGGCGTGGCGCAGCCAGGTGATCACGCGGGAAAAATCCGGCGCCGGACCATCCTGCATGTTGTAGCGCAGCAACGGCTGCAACCCCTCAAAGCCGGCCCGCGTGACCACCGCGCCCGACCGGGTCCAGGCCTGCGCGCATTCGTCCAGACGCCTGGACGCGGCTTGCGAAAACAGCGCCACCTGCCGCCCGGCCGGCAGCGTCACCTGCCGCAAATCGGCCCGCCCGATCAGGCCGACGGTTTCGGCGCTGAGGCGAAGTTCGAGAAAATCCAGTCCGCCGCTGCCCGCCTCGCCGCTTTGCAGCCGCGCTTCGACGGATAATTGCCGCATATACGCATGGCCCCGCAGCACCGGTGCCAGCAGGACAAGCCCCGCGACATCGCCGCGGCGGGCCGCAACAAGGGTGCCAAGCGTGGCGCCGAGGCGCAGCCCGCAAAAGACCAGCCTGCCCGCCCCGGTCGCGCGGCGCAGCCAGTCCGCCGCCCAGTCGATGCTTTGTTGCCAGGTCGTCCAGGCCTCACCGGTGCCGCCTGCGACACTTGCCACCTCGCAGGCATCGCCGGTGCCCGGATAGTCGAAGCGCAGGCACGGGTAACCGGCCGCGGCAAGGTCGTCGGCGAGCAGACGGAGTGCGTGATGGGCGTTCAGGGCATCCCGGGTCACCCCCGGGCAGAGCAGAATGGCATGATCGCCTGCCGCGACCGTGTTATTCGTATGCAGCCAGCCGAAGCACCCGCTGAAGGTGACCGGCGTCATGCGCCGGGTTCGACCGCTTGCCATCGCAGGGGAGTTGGCTGATTCCATCCGGCCTGTGCGGCCGGCGCGGATACCGTGCCGCGCCTGACGGCTGCCCGTACCAGACATTCATCACCAGACATTCATCGTTGCCCGGTCGCACGCGCTCGACCATGTTAGGCTTGCAGCGCTGCGATCACTATGGCGCGAAGGCTGCGTAACGTCATCTTTCTTCTCGTCGCCTCCCGGCAGGAATTACGCAAACCAGCCGACGAGATCAGGACCCGGCGGCGGCTTCCGGCCCGAGACCCGGCAAATCGCGCTGCCTGACCGGCGGGGTTCCGAAATAATCCCAGGCCATTTCGTGGGCGAGATATATCCACGGCCCGGTCACCGTGTTCCAGGCCGAGAGCAAAGCCGCGGTGGTCAGGTTGCCGATGGCGATGACGTTGGTCGAGAAGTCGATCGTCGTCGCGATCATGCGGAAAGTGATCGTTTTCCACACCGCGCGCGGCAGCCCGCCGGCGGGCGGCTCCGCGGCCGCCGCCGGCTCCGGCGCGCCCTGGCCGAGCGGGGGCAGCTTGTACGCCGGGTCGAGCTGGTTCAGCAGGCCCTGTTCGGCGCTGTCCCAGGCGGTGTCGGTCCAGCCGGTAAGCCCGGGCGGGAGCGGCGCGCGCGGCGGCAAGGCGAAGCCGTAGCGGATCTGCACCGCTTCCCGCGGATCGCTGACCCGTATGCCGGCTTCTGCCCAGCACGCCGGCAGCACCCAGCCGCGCGCCGTTGCCGCCGCGCGCGCCGCCGTCCAGGCCGGATCGACCGCCCCGTCGCCCCCCGCTTCCACCACGGCGACATAAGCGCAGGACCCGTCATGGTCGGAGGCGTAACGCACCCGCGCCAGCGGCAGGTCGTGGCGGGCGCAGGCGGGGGCGCTGCCCCAGTCGCTCGGTGCCCCGGCTTTGTTGGCCTGCACCAGCACGCTGCCGACCACCGCCTCGCCGCGCAGTTGCAGCAGCACGACGCTGACCACGCCCAACGTGCGGCCTTCCCCTTCTTTCGTGGCGGCACGCAGCCACACGCCCGCGGGCAGAGCGACCTGCTTGCCCTCGATGGACAGTACGCCGCGCAGGACGGGCAGCGACGGCACCGGCTGCGCCGCGGCAAGGGCGGGGAGCAGACAGGCGGCCAGTGCGGCGACGTGGCGCATCACGTTGTTTTCCCGCCCGCGGCGGCGGCGGGCGGCGGCCAGGGTCCTTCGGCGCCGATCCCCGGCAAGGCTTCGTGCCGTTCGGCGGGGCCGCCGAAACGCTCCCAGGCCAGTTCATGGCCGAGATAGATCCACGGGCCGATGATAATCGGCAAGGACGACAGCGCCGCTGCAGTGGCGAGATCGCCGATGGCGATCAGGTTGGTGGTAAAGTCGATCGACGTGCCGATCACCCGGAAGCTGATGGTTTTCCACACCGCCCGCGAGAGGTGCACGCCGCCCTGCTCCGGCGGCGGCAGGGCCCAGGCCGGCGCCGGGCCGGGAGACGCGACGGGGGGTAGCGGCTGCGCCGGATCGAGTTGGTTGTGCAGCCCGCGCTCCACCTGTTCCCACACGACGGGCGTCCAGGCGACCAGGGCGGCGACACCTGCCCCGTCCGCCGGCCCGGCCGGGGTTGCGTAGCGCACCTGCACGCCGGAAAGCGGGCTGGTCACCCGCACGCCCGCCACCGCCCAGGCTGCCGGCAGCGCCCAGCCCTGCGCCGCGGCGGTGGTCTGCGCGTCGCGCCAGGCGGCATCGACCGCGGTGTCCGGGCCGCCGGCTTCGGCCCGGATCACGAAGGCGCACGACCCGTCATGGTCGGATTTGTAATGCGTCCTGGCGAGCGGCAGATCGCTGCGCTCGCATTCGGGCGCATCGCCCCAGCGCGGCGCGATGCCGCGGCGGTTGGCCTGCACGAGCACCGCGCCCGTCACGCTGCCGCCATCGAGCTGAACCAGCGCGACGCTGACCACGCCGGCCGCCGTGCTCGTGCGTCCCGCCTGTTCCCATGCGCCTTCGGGCAGCGGGATCTGCGAGCCCTCCAGGCTCAGGGTGCCGTGCAGGGCCTGGGCTTCTGCCGGGTTGGCGAGCAGGCCCAGGAGGGGAGTCAAGGCAAGGACAGGAAATCGCCGGGACATACGCTGCTCCTGAACGGGCCGACCGTGATATGATGCGCGCGCCGCGGTTGAAAACGCTACCGGTCTGGGCAGCGGGGTGAAGCAAGGAAGGCCAGGGCAGAGCCCTGGCCTTCCTTGCTTCACCCGCCGCTAGATCCCCAGCAGCCGCCGCGAAATCGCAATAACCCGGTGCACCTCGCTCCACATCGCATACGGCGCGAGGCCGTCCAGGCGCTCCCACCTCACCTCGGCCACATCGTCGCCCGGCGCTGGCGCGCCGCCCAGCGCCCGCGCGGCGAAGTCGATGATCGTGTAGTGGTACTGCACCAGCCCGGCGACGTTGCGATGGATGGAATCCACGTTCGCCGCAAGCACCAGATCACCGGCTGTCAGCCCGGTTTCCTCCAGCAATTCCCGCCGTGCCGCCTGCTCGGCGGTCTCGCCGAGTTCCTGCGCGCCGCCCGGCAGGCCCCACGCCCCCAGCGCGGGCGCCCGCCCGCGCCGTGCCAGCAGCACCTCGCCGCCGTTGTCCGGCCGCAGCAGACAGACGCCGATGCCGACGATAGGACGTGGCGGGTATTCGCGGGTCATGGGCGCGCGGGGCCACTCCTAAGGCTTCTTCTCCTCGGTCGTCGCCGGTGCCGCAGGCGCGGTTTCCGTCGTGCCGGTCGCGGCCGGCGCAGGGGGAGCGGGTACCGGTTCTGTCGCTGGCGCTGCAGCAGGCGGTGCGGCTTCCGCAGGCGCTGGCACCGGCTTTTCTTCGGCCTTCAGATCATCCAGCGTCGGAACGAACGCCTTTTCCTTCCACGATCCGACCTGGTAGGCCCAGCCGGTTACCCGTGCCGCCAGCTTCTTCGCCTCCTCCGACTCGCCGCGCACGGCCAACTGGATCCAAATCTCCGGCGGCGTCGGCTCCTTGGTGCCCGGCTTGGCCACGCCGAACACCGTGGCGTCCACCACTGTGCCATCGGTCAGGGTGATCGTGGCCGTGCCAAGGCGCTCGCCTTGCTCTTGCGCGGCCGGCTTCACGTCGGTCAGCGTCAAGGATTCCAGCGCGCGGGACACGTCCTCCACCCGGTACTCGTCGAGCTTCGGATGCTCGGCGGGCGCCTTCAGCACGAATTTGTCGCCGTCGCGGGCGAACGCCAGCACCGCATCGCCGCGATGCACCACCACCGAGGCGACGCGCTTGCTGTCGATATTGGCGATGTCGCGGTCGAGCCAGAGCTGCGGGTCGGCATCCACCGGCAGCTGTCCTTCGGCGAGCCACGCCTGGTTCCCGTCCGGATGTCGGACATAGATCGTCTCCGGCAGGTTGCCCTGGGTCCGCACCCGCCGGTGCCCGACGACCAGCTCTGCCAGTGGCTTTCCGTTGCCGTCCAGCACGCGCACCAGAACGGCGGTCGAGGCGGCGCTCGCCGGGTCGCCCAGGCCCAGCCGCTCCAGCAAGGCGGGGTCGGAGGTGCGCAGCTCGGTGATGCGCAGCTCGGTCAGGCCGGTCAGCAACTCGCGCAGCCGGTCCGGCTGCACCCGGTAGGTGCCATGGTCGGCCAGGCCCCACACATCGCCGGCCTTGGCGATGACCAGCGTCTGGCCCTTGCTGGTGATCTCCACCCGCGTGGCCGTGCCGAGCTTCGGCGCAAGACCGTCAAACACCACCGTGCCGGGCGCTTCCGCTGCCGGCCCGGCCGAGCCGGAAGGGGCGACGACAAAATACCAGAAGGCGCCGACCGCGAGCGCAGCGATGGCAACCAGAACCAGAGCGGTGCGGGTTCTCATGCTGAAATCCTCCCCCTCACGCCCGCGCCCGCGCCCGCCGGCGGCGGCGCGCAATCCCCAGCACCACCGCCAGGACCGTCAGGATGACCGGCACCGCGACGATGTTGGCCAGCCGCAGCCGGGTTTCCAGCCCGGAGATGTCGCGCCGCAGCTCAAGCTGCACGTTGCGCAGCTTGCTGCGCGTCTCGGCCACGTCATGCCGCAGATCGTCGATTGCCTGACGCTGCTCCGGCGTGATGACCGGCTGCGCGCTGGCCTCCGCCCCGCCGCGGCCGGTGCGCAACTCGGTGAGTTTCTTCTGCACCTCGTCCAGATGCGCCTGCAGCGCCTGCTCGGTCTGGCGGAACCGCGCTTCGGCGGTTTTCTGCATGTTGTCGACCACATCGAACGGACGCTGTGCGGTGCCGCGGCTGCGCAGGCCGATCAGCGCGTCGCCGCCGGCCAGCGTGCCGATCAGGTTGGTCACGAAGGCGCCGTTGTCGCTGAACGGGGTGGCTTCCGGCTGGCCGAAGAAATCCTGCACCCGCACCCAGAACCGGTCGGCCAGGATGTCGGAATCGCCGGCCACCACCAGATTGGCCGGCCCAGCGGTCTGGGCGATATGCGCCGGCAGATCATCCGGCCGCTTTTGCCCCTCGGGCGGCGCCGGCGGGCCGTCGAAGGCCGATTTCAGCGCGCCGCGCACCCGCGCGGCGATCACCCGCGGCCCACCCTCCGGCGTGAACTCGGCGAGGATCTTGCCCGGGTCGGGCAGCGTTTTCACCTTGTCCACCGCCACCAGGCCGGACTGGGCGGAGCTCGACAGCAGCGGGATCAACTCGATCGCCGCGCCGTCTTTCTTGCCGATCGCGCCGGCCGCCGCCACGGTCACCTGGCTGAGGTCGGCCGTCGCCGGGTCGTCGTGGTTGAGGCCGTCGCGGATGTTGAACCAGGCGACGTAGTCCACCGCCTGCGCCCGGTCGGTGGCCGAGCCGCGCACCCGCCAGGCGCCCTTCAGGTCGCCCACCACGAAGGCGGGGTCGAAGGTAATGCCCCAGGCGTCGAACAGCTTGGCCAGGTTGCTTGCGGTGTTTTCCGTCGGCATGCCGTTTGGCGAGGGGATGGCGGCCTCGGCCTCGCTGTACGGGTCCACCATCACCATCAGCCGCCCGCCGCGCATGACGAACTGGTCGATCGCATACAGCGTTGCGTCCGACAGGTTCTGCGCCTGCGCCACCAGCAGCACCTGCACGTCCCGGTCGATCACCTGGGCGGTGGTGGGTACGGTTTTGACCGTGTTGAACTGGCGCAGTTGCAACATCGACACGTATGGCGCGCCCGGACCGCCCATGCTGGCGGTGTTGCGCATCATCATCATGGTGCGCTGGTCGCCATCCAGCGGCAGCGACGACATCACCCCCACCACCGGCCGCGTCGGATTGGACAACTCGTAGACCAGGCGCGTCAGGTCGTATTCCAGGAACGGCTCGCGCTCGGGCTGGAAGAAGCCGATGGTGCGCTCGTCATCCAGCAGATTGGTGCCGGCCAGGCCGAAATAGACCTGCTCTCCCGACTGGTCGAGCGGCACCCCCTGCAGCCCATAGGCCGCCGCCCGGTCCTCGGTGTCGCTGAACGGCTCGGGGTCGTAGAATTCCAGCTTGATCTTGCCGTTGGCGATGCCCGCGTACTGGCGCAACAGCTCGCTCACCCGGTCGGCATAGGCGCCATAGGCCGGCACCCGGGTGCCCAGCTCGCGCGAGTAATACAGCCGCAGCGTCACGGGGTCTTTCAGCCCGCCCAGCACGCTCCGCGTGCCCGCCGACAGCGTGTACAAACGCTGCTGCGTCACGTCGATCTGCAGCGTGGCCAGCCGCGTCTCGGCCAGCAGGTTGATGACGATCAGAATGGCCGCAACGGCGAGCACCCCGAGCGCGGAACTCCAGATTCGGCGCATGTCAGTCAGCCTTCCGGTGGTCGACGATCACCGCGTTCAAAAACAGCCAGAACCCGATGAACGAGGCAAAGAAGATCACGTCGCGCAGCGACACCACGCCGCGGGCAAAGCCCTGGAACCGCTCGACCACCGAAACCCGCCGCGCCACCTCGCCCAGCACGGGCGCGGTCTGCGACAGGAAATCGGTGACCAGCGGATAGGACGACACCGCGAACAGGAAGCACACGGCGACCGCCAGCACGAAGGCGATCACCTGGTTCTTGGTCAGCGCCGACATCGCCGCGCCGACCGACAGAAACGCGCCGGCCACCAGCAGCGCGCCGAGATAGCCGGTGGCGATCACCGCGTTGTCCGGCCGGCCGAGATAATTAACGGTGAGAACGAAGGGAAAGGTCAGCGCCAGCGCAATGGCGCAGAACGCCCAGGCGGCCAGGAACTTGCCCACCACCGCCTGCGCCTGGGTGACCGGCAGGGTCAGCAACAGCTCGATCGTGCCCAGCCGCCGTTCCTCCGCCCATAGCCGCATGGTGATGGCCGGCACCAGCAACAGGAACACCCAGGGAAGGAAATTGAAGAACGGCGCCAGGTCGGCCTGGTTGCGGTCGAAGAAATTGCCCAGGTTGAAGGTCAGCACGCCCTGCAGCACCAGGAAGATGACAATGAACACCACCGCGACCGGGGTGGCGAAGTAGCCGCCGAGCTCGCGGCGGGCGACGATCAGAGTATTGCGCATGGCTCAGGCGGCACGCTTCGGGTTTGCGGCGGGCTGGGTGATCTGGCGGAACACGTCGTCCAGCTTGCCGGACGGATGCAGCTTCTCCAGCGCACCAGGCTTGTCGTCGGCCACCACGCTTCCATTGGCGATGATGATGGCGCGCGTGCACACCGCATCGACCTCCTCCAGAATATGGGTGGAAATCACGATCGCCTTGGTCGGCGCCATGCGCGCGATCAGGCTGCGCACCTCGTGCTTCTGGTTCGGGTCCAGCCCGTCGGTCGGCTCGTCCAGCACCAGCACGGGCGGGTCGTGCAACAACGCCTGCGCCAGACCGACGCGGCGCTTGAAGCCCTTGGACAACGTCTCGATCGGCTGCAGCCGCACCCCTTCCAGCGTGGTCAGATGCAGCGCCTGCGCCACCCGGCGCGTGAGCTCCTCGCCGGCATAGCCGCGCACACGGGCGGTGAAGGTCAGGAACGCGGTCACCGTCATTTCCGGATAATTGGGCGCGCCCTCGGGCAGAAAACCCAGGCAGCGCCGGGCGGAAACCGAATCGGTCAGCACGTTGTGGCCGCAAATGCTGGCGGTTCCGGCGGTCGGCGTCATGAAGCCGGCCAGCATGCGCATGGTGGTCGACTTGCCGGCACCATTGGGGCCGAGAAACCCCAGCACCTCGCCGCGGGCAACCTGGAACGACACATTGTTCACCGCAGTGAAACTGCCGAAACGTTTGGTCAGGCCCTTGATCTCGATCAGGGCCGGCTCGCTGGTGACGGTCACGCTATTCTCCCTTCGCGGGTCTTCGGCGGCGGGAATAGCGTATGCGGCTGGGTTTGCAAGCCTTGGTCGGGGCGCTGCCCCGAACCCCGCCAGGGGCTTTGCCCCTGGACCCCACCAAGGGCCTTAGGCCCTTGGAACCCGATATTTTTGTGACAAAATTCAGTCGCCGGCGGCGATTCCCTCGCGGCGAGGGTCGGCGGCGCCGGTCAGGCCGTCGGGCGTGACCGCGATGATCGCCAGGCCGCTGATCGATACGAAGCTTCTCACCTTCTGGCCGCGCGCCTCCAGCGCCGGTGCCAGCGCCGCCGCGGCGGTGCCGGCCTCCAGATCAGCCCCCTCGCCGAGCGTGGCGACATGCGCCGCCGCCGCCGCTTCCGCCGGGCTGTCCCCCCAGTCCAGCAGCGCGACCAGCGCCTGCACCACATCGCCGATAATGCGCGCACCACCCACCGAGCCGAGCACGAACCGCAACTGTCCGGCCCGGTCGAACACCAGCGTGGGCGCCATGGAACTGCGCGGCCGCTTGCCCGGCTCCACCCGGTTCGCGACCGGCCTTCCGTCCGCCGACGGGGCGAAGGAAAAATCGGTCAGCTCGTTGTTGAGCAAAAAACCGCCCACCAGCAGCCGCGAGCCGAACACATCCTGCACCGTGGTGGTCAGCGCCACCGCATTGCCCCGATCGTCAACGACCGAGATCTGGCTGGTGCCATGCTCGGGCTGCGGCGGGGCAGGGGACAGGTTCGGCATCTGCCATGCCGGGTTGCCCGCCCGCACGCTTTCCATCGCGTGGTCGCGATCGATCAGTTGTGCCCGCGCGGTCAGATAATCCGGCGCCAGCAGGCCGCGCAGCGGAACCCGCACGAAATCGCTGTCGGCGAGAAACATGGCCCGGTCCGCCCAAGCCAATCGCTCGGCCTCCACCAGCAGATGCGCCGCATCCGCCCCCGGCGTGCCGGCAGCATGCGTCAGGGCTTGCATATCGAAATGGGCCAGCAGCCCCAGGCTTTGCAGGACGGTGGTGCCGCCCGACGAGGGTGGGCCCATGCCGCAGACCACCCAGACCCGGTAGGGCCCGCACACCGGGTCGCGCCGCTTCGGCGCATAGGCGGCCAGGTCGTCGGCGGTCAGCAGCCCCGGGTTGGCGTCGGTGCGCACCGCGGTCGCAATCGCCGCCGCCAGCGCGCCGCGATGCAACGCGTCGGCCCCGCCCGCCGCCAGCGCATGCAGAGTCTCGGCGAGTGGCCGGTTGACCAGCGTGGCACCGGCCGGCAGCGGCGTGCCGTCGCGGCGGAAGAAAAACGCGCGGCTCGCCGGCCGCGACGCGAGCGCGGGCGCATCGGCGGCAATGGCGGCGGCCATGCGCGGCGGCACGGCAAATCCGTGCTCGGCCAGCCTGATGGCATCGGCGAACAGCCGCTCCCAGGACAGCTTTCCGGCGGCGCGATGCGCCGCCTCCAGCATGCGCAACGCCCCCGGCACGCCCACCGCCCGACCGCCGATGCCGGCCTCCCGGACGCCCAGCTCATGCCCGTCCGCGGTCAGGAACAGGTCGGGTCCGGCCGCGGCGGGTGCTGTTTCGCGGCCGTCCCAGGCGTTCACCTGGTGCGTCGCGGCATCATAGGTCAGCATCACCGCCCCGCCGCCGAGGCCGGAGGCTTGCGGTTCCACCAGCGCCAGCACGAGCTGCGCCGCAATGGCGGCGTCCACCGCCGATCCCCCCGCGCGCAGCACCTCCAGCCCGGCCGCGGCCGCCTGGGGTTCGGCGGCGACGATCAGGTGGCGATGCGCGCGTGCCGGCTCGGCCGCGTCCGCCCGGCCGCCGGCAATCGCGAGGACGAGGCAAAGCAGAGCAAACCCGTGTCGCAACCGCATCGCAGCCACTCTCCCTGACCGGTTCATGTTGCCAGCCGCCGGCGCATGCTGGAAATCTCGGCCGCATGATACCCGTCGATACCTTAACGACCGCCCGTCGCGCCCGGCGCGGCCGCACCGCCCAGCGCCGCGGCATCGACGCCGAGGCGGCCGCCTGCGCGGCGCTCGAACGTGACGGCTGGACCGTGCTCGGCCGGCGCCTGCGCACTGCGGCCGGGGAGATCGACGCGGTGGCCGAAAAGGATGGGCTGCTGGCTGTGCTGGAAGTG
The DNA here is from genome assembly GCA_963714255.1 of uncultured Alphaproteobacteria bacterium. Lineage (GTDB taxonomy): Bacteria > Pseudomonadota > Alphaproteobacteria > Acetobacterales > Acetobacteraceae > Rhodovastum. The sequence goes on along the minus strand of CAVQNU010000027.1, from coordinate 142,386 downwards.
AAAAGCCGGCCGACCCTGGCGCTTGCTGCGGCGTCGGTGTCGCCGCGGCAGCGCGGCCGGCTGCTGGCTGCCGCAGCCATTTTGCTGGGAGAAAATCCGGGCTGGGGGCGTAACGGGGTGCGCTTCGATGTGCTGCTGGTGGATGCCGGGGGCGTGGTGCGGCGGATTGCCGATGCGTTTCGGCAGGAGGGGTGAGCGGGGAAGCAAGAAAGGCCAGGGCAGAGTCCTGGCCTTCCTTCCTTCCCACCCGTGACCACCGCCCCGCCCAGGCGTATGCTGGACGCCACAAATTTGCACAGGACCAGGCCGCATGAGCCTCTCACGTTTCGGGTGTATTGCCCTGCTGGCGGCGCTCGCCGCCCCGGCCGCGGCCCAGTTCCCGCCTGACGGGCAGTATGTCCGGCCCGGCAACGAGATCGGCACCGGCCAGTCGTTGCCCACCTCCGATCAGCCGAGCAATCTGGAGCCCTCCGCCGCACCTGTGCCCTATGGCTACCGCCTGCCGACGCCGGATGTGGATGAGAACGCGCCGGTGTCGGTGTTCCTCGATGCCGCCCGCCGCGCCCTCGCCGCCGGGCGGGCCGGCGAGGCGCAGGAGGCGCTGGAACGGGCGGAAAGCCGGGCGCTGAGCCGGTCGGTGCGGCCGTCGCGCGCCGGTCAGCCAAGCCGGCAGCCGGTGGTGGAGCGCATTGCCGCGGCGCGCCAGGCGTTGGGAACCGGCGACCGGATGCGTGTGCTGCAGTTGATCGACGAGGCGCTCGCCGCCGAGGCCGCGGAACCGCAATAGCCGTCACTCCAGCCGGTAGCGGATCGGCACCGTCACGCTTTGCCGTGGCATCGGCATGTCCTCGGGAAAGGCCGGCAGGCGGGCGTCGCGCACCAGTGTCTGGGCTGCCTGGTCCAGCGCCTCCGACCCGCTGCCGCGCACCAGGTTTACCTCCAGCACCTGGCCGTTGCGCGCGGCGGTGAACCGCAGGACGACGGTTCCCTCCTGGCCGCGCTGCCGGGCGATCTCCGGGTAGGTCCGGTGGGCTTGTAGCCATGCGCTCACGCCGGCGAGCCAGGCGGGGCTCGAATGGGCGGGCGGCGCGGGCGCGGCTTGCGGCACCGGCGGCGCGGACGGTTCGGCGGACGCGGTGGGTGGCGGGGAGGAGAGCTGCGGAGCCGACGAGACAACGGTCTGGGCGTGCAAGTCGGGCGCGTGAACAGGCATGCGTGCCGGTTGCAGCGGCGTCCGGGCCGCCGGGCGCGGTGGCGGGCGTGGCGCAGGCGGCGTGGGCGCAGGGCGGGGTGGTAGCACCTTTGGGGCAGACGGCGCCGCCGGTTCGTCGGGCGGAGGCGCGGCCGCGGCAGGGGGTGGCGCGAGGGGCGGGGCGGCAGCGGCTGGTTGCTGCGCCGGCGCCGCCGGCGCAGGTCCTGGGGGCGGCATGTCCGGCTCGGGGGGCAGCATGACCACGTTGAAAGTCGCGACCGTGACCTCCGGCCGTTGGACCGGATGCACCAGTGACAGGCCGAGCAACGCCGCCGCATGCACCATGACCGAAAGCCCGGCGGCGCGCTGCAGCATGCTTCGGCGGGCGCGTACTCCATCGGCATCGGGCCGCCCCGGCCTGTCCAGCCAACCACCCCCGCCGACGGGCTGCGCCACTGCCGCCATGGCAACCGGCAAATTCCGATCCTCTCAGAACAGGGCCGTCAGCGTCAGTCGCGCCGATAACGGCTCCAGCGGGTGATAGGTCGCGCCGAATTCCGGCGATGCCGTCGGACTAACCTGATACGCGTAAGCGTATTGCGATGCCGCCCCGCTGGTGTTGAACAGGTTGAAAATGCTCAGCCGGAGCTTGAGATGCTCGCTGAACTTGTAGCCGACCTCAAGGTTCACCTCCTTGTACCCCTGGGTTCGCAGGGAGTTGTCCGACACGAGCGGCTGGGCGCCAAGCCAGCGCAGTTCGACGCCGCCGAACCAGGGACCGATATGATCCCAGATCGCGCCGAAGGAGGCGATGAAGGCAGGCGCGTTGGGAATGAACAGACCGCCGTTGTACGGCTCAACCAGGCCATACTGAATAAGATTGTTGGTGCGGTAGCGGCTATGGGTGAAATTCACATCGCCATTGAGCTCGAGCCAGTCGCACGGCCTGACCTGGGCCGAGAGTTCGATGCCGTCAAGCTCCGCCGGCGGGCCGGCATCGTTCTGGCCGACATCGGCGTCGTAGGTCAGGAATGATGCGAAATACTCACGAAACACCGCGGCGGTGAACGAGGTCGAGGGCAGGATGTCGCTGCGGATGCCGACCTCCTCGCTGGTGATCTTGGTCAGCAGCGGCGTCGCCTGGTTCGGATTGGGCACGCCCAGCGTCGGCACGGTGCCAAGTACCCCGCGCAGATCGTTGCTGTGGAATCCCTGGCCGGCGCTGAGGTAAAGTTCGGTCTTCTCCCAAGGTCCGAACACCAGACTGCCGCTCGGCAGGGGCAGGAACTGCGAGATGTTGCCGGTGTATCCGGTCACCTCGCTGTGGTCCGTGCCGCTCGCTTCTTCCAGCCGCAGGCCGGCGACGGTGCGCAACCAGGGCAGCCAGTGCATGGTGTTGCTCGCCCAAAGGGCGACATCGCCGAGGCTCACCTGGTCGGCGTTGCACACGTAGCGGCCCTCGGTCGCCGCGACGAGCTCGGGCGTCGAGGCGCCCGGGCAGTCCGGCAGCACCACCCGCGCCTCGGTGTGGCGGCGGTCGATGTATTCGGTGTCATAGCGCCCCCACAGACCGACATTGGTTTCGGTGGGAAGGCCGGCGAGGGTGTCGAAGCGCTGATAGACGATCTGGCCGCCGGCGGTGGTGCGGTTCTCGTCCTGCTGTTCCTGGTCGCCGTGCACCGGATCGACCAGGAAGTGGGTGAAGTCGTTCCACAGGGTCAGCCGTGAGTGGATGGCAAAGGCGCTGGTGGTGACCTTCCAGTCGTCGCCGCTGACGTAATCATGGCCCGACAGGCTGAAACGTTCGCCATAGTCGCCATCGGTCGGATCGAGCGAGCCGTAGCGGCTGATCAGCCCGTCCTGAAACGCGCTGACCGGCTGGTCGGTCGTGAAGTTGCCGGTGCCGCGGTAGGCCATGGCGGTGAGGTCGAAGCCGTTGCTCTGATCGCCGTGGGTGTAGCGGGCGGTGCCGTTGTAGCTCTGATACGCGTCGGGGTTCGTCCACGGACCGTTGTAATGTCCGACCGCCAGCGCGCCGAGCAACCGGTCGCCGTTGTCGAAATGCGCCGTGCCGCCCATGAACATCCGCTGATCGCCCAAGGTGCCGACACTGACCGACGCCTGGGTGGGGATTTCGTCCAGCAGCCGGACATGGGCCGATCCCAGCGCCCCGAAATCGCCGATGTTCGGATAGAATGGCCCCTTCGTGTAGTCGAGCCCGGCGGCAAGTTCGGGCATGAGAAAGTGGATGTCGGTGTAGCCCTGGCCGTGCGCATGGGTCGGTTCATTGACCGGCATGTCGTCCACGAAGGTCGCGAAATCGGTGCCGTGGTCGAGGTTGAAGCCGCGGATGAAATACTGGTTCGCTTTGCCTTCGCCGGAATGAACGGTCACCACCAGGCCCGGCACCGTCTCCAGCACCTGCCCGACGCGATAGGCGGGCCGCAGGTCGATCTCCTCCTGGGTGACCGTTCCCTGGCTGGCCGTTTCCGCGGTTCCGAGCAGATCGACCCGCGAGCGCACTTCGACGGTCGGCAAGGTTTCGCCGGCTGCGGCCGCGTCCGCGGGCGGGGTATGTGCCGCGGCTTGCGGTGGCGGGTCGGCGGCTTGCGCCGATGGCAGGCCGGGAGCAGCGGCAGACAGGGCAAGGCCGGTGAGCAGGGAGGGCACCCAATGCGCCATGCGGACGCCGCGCGACCCGTGCCGATGGCCGGTGGCTGGGGTTCGCTGCATTGCATCCTCCGCCGCGCTATGTATGATAATCTGTAAGAATGATCATACACACCGGTCGCAAAGTTGCCTAGGGCGTTCGTGCCCTGCAACGGCCGACGCAACGGCCGACGATGGCGATCGGAGACGCACGCAACGGCGCTAATCAGAAGTCAAATGTGGTCCGCAGCGTGAACACGCCGGCGACGCGCGTATTCGGGGCGACGACCGGGTTGCAATATACCTGCACGTCCGGCGTGACGTGCCAGCCCTTGAAGATCCGGTAATGATAATACATTTCGGCGACGAATTCCGAACTGTGCGACGGGCTGCCGACCACCACCTTGTTGGTCTTGTCCCAGGCGATGCCGATGCCGGCCTGGTCGAGAGGCTGGCGGCCGAACGGGTCGTTCACGATGCCGCCGAACGCGACCGATGTCTCGATTGGGATGGCCTCGCCCGAGGCGTTGTTGACGCGCAGGAATACGCCGTATTTCGCGCTCAGGTTTTGCGCCGCACTGAATGAAACCCCTTTCGAATCGCTCGGTTGCAGCGGCGCCGAGGGCTGGTGATAGGTCAACAGGCTATAGGTGCCGCCGGCCAGAAAAGCCGGTGTCCACTGTGCGGTCAGGAAGGCGGCGATCTGGCCGCTATGCAGGCCGCTGGTGGTCAGCACCTGGCCGGTGATGTCGGTGGCGTTCTGCGCGCCGCCGGCGAACTGCAGATGGCTGTTCGGCGTAACCTGCACATAGGCGCCCTCGCCGGCATTGCCGTAGGTCTGCGTCGCGTTCTGCGCCAGGGCGTAGTTGATGAAATTGGTCTGGGCATCGCCGGCGTACTGGTTCGAGTCGAACTGGGCGAAAGAATACTGCCCGACGGCGACGGCCAGCCAGTTGCCGGGGAGTGTGTGGGTGTAGGTCAGCTGGGCGAACTGGTAGGTGCTCACGCCCCAGTCGTTCGGCGGCGTGATCAGGCCCATGCTTGCCTGGCGTGCAGCGGTGTTGGCGCGGGTCCAGAACTGGTCGCTCTGGAATGAAAAACTAAACGCGCCCGAGCCGATCGCGGTGTTGGCGAACGGCGCCCAGGTGACCGAGGGCGAATACACCAGCAGGGCGTCACCCGGGCCACCCTTCGGCGCGCCCCATTGCGCGTAGACGGAGACGGGCATCGAGAAATCGATATGGGCGTCGTTCTGGAGGTTGGTTTTGAATGCCAGGTACTGGTCGTACAGGCTGTTCATTGCGTGGGTGAGTTCCTGGGTGAAGTCGGTGGATTCGCTGGGCTGGCTGAGATCGATCCGTGGCTTCAGGGTGGCTGCGGGATGGGTACCGCCGCGCCCGCCGGCCGACTGGGCCTGGGCGGTGCAATGGGTGGCCGGGATTGCCGATGCCGCCACCATCACCGCGCCGAGGGCGCGCGCCAGCGACCAATGCCTGCAAGCCATGCGGTGCTCCAAACGATAGGGCGCAGCGACGCCCACTGCGGCGGCAGACGCTATCCGGCCGGCCGTTCGAGAGAAAGGTCAGCCGGCGCGGGATCGGTACGCGCTCCAAAGGGCGCAAATCATGCCATGCCCGCGGTTTATCACTCTGTCGGAATTTCCCCCGCCGGCTCTTTGCTGTATTGACCCGGGTGGCAGCCAGGAAAGGGACCGGCGGATGAGCTATGTGGACAACGTTCTTCAACCCGGCGAACGCGTGAAGGTGCGGGTCACCATTCACTGGGTGACTTATCTGAACGGCTTCATCATCCTGGCCATCGCGGCCGCCGTGTTTGTCGCGGCGCGACAGGTGCCGAGATTAGAAACAGCGATCGATATCATCGCACTCGCGCTGGCGGCGCTCGGTGGCCTGCTGGTTCTGCGCGCCTGGTTCCATTTGTGGGGAACCGAAATCGCGGTCACCGATCATCGCCTGATCTACAAAACCGGCGTCATCCGCCGCCGCACCCTGGAGATGAACCTGGACCAGATCGAGTCCGTCGAGGTGGAGCAGTCCATCCTCGGCCGTATCCTCGGATATGGCGATCTGGCCGTGCACGGGACCGGCGAGGGCACCGAAACCATCCGCGTCGTTGCCGATCCCCTGACGGTCCGCAGCGCGATCACCGCGCGTTAATCCTTAACGAACGGGGTCCAGGGGCCTCTCGGCCCCTGGCGGGTCCAGGGCAGGGCCCTGGCCTTACTTTCTGTCCGGCGTAACATCGCGAAGATAAGCCCCCATCCCACGCGAAGCATCCCACTGCCGCGCATACCCCAGCGAAACCTCCTCGAACCGCGTGAAGCCGCGCCGCTCGCTTCGGCGCACGTGCAAATGCCCGCTCACCGCCACCACGGCGCGGAAGCGGACGGGCCAGTCCTCGGTGCGCACGCTGCCGCACCATGGGGAGAACCGCGGAATGCGCGGAATATGCACCAGGTCGCGCCGCAGCGGGTAATGGCTGACCAGCACGGTCGCGGCATCCGGCCGCACTTCACGCGCCAGGCGCTGCTCGGCCGCCGCGCAAAGCTGGGCGCACCATTCGTCCATCCGGCCGAACGGGGCCGGGCGCATCAGCCGCTCGTCGGCACTGACGCAACGGGTTTCGGCGGCCCAGCGCAGCACTTCCTCGCGCGCCACCCCGTGCGGGCGGAAACTATAGTCGAAGCTGGTGAACAGCGGCGCCACCACGACCGCGCCGGCGGGCCAGCGCGGGTACGGGTCTTCCGGCGTGTCCACGCCCGCGTGCCGTGCCGCTGCCACCAGGGCGGCGTATTTTTCCGCGCTGCTGACCGGCCCGCCGTCGCGGCCGGTCAGCCAGAGCTCATGGTTTCCGGGCGCCCACAGCACGCGGGCGAAGCGGCTGGCCAGGAATGCCATCGCCTCGGCGAACAGCGTCAGCGACTCGCACACGTCGCCGGCGACGATCAGCCAGTCCCCGGGCCGCGCCGGCAAAGCGCGCAGAGCGGCGCGGTTGCTTTCCGCCGCCAGATGCAGGTCGCTGATCGCCCATAGTTTCATGGTGCCGCCCGGCTGCCCGGATGGCGGCGTTTCGCGTCCTGTCGCATCGGCCTATTCTCGCCCCGATGCGCGAACCCGGCAACGCCCGCGCCGTGCCGGCCGGGGCGGTGCGGGTCTGGACCATGACCACGGCGGGCCTGGACGAGGACACCGTCGCCCCCTGGGCTGCGGTGCTCGACGCCGCCGAGCGCGCCCGCGCCGACCGTTTCGTGTTCGCCCACAGCCGTATCACCTTCATTGCCGCGCACGCCCTGGCCCGTGCCGCGCTGGCGGCTGCCGCCGCGGCCCCGGCCGCCGCCTTCGCCTTCGCCCCCGGTGCGCACGGCAAGCCGGAGGCCCAGCTGAACGGGGGCCCCGCCGGCCTTGCCTTCAACCTGTCCCACACGAACGGTCTGGTCGGCGTGGCGGTGGCTTCCGTCCCGGGCCTGCCCCTGGGCTTCGACCTCGAGCCGGCCGCCCGGCGTGCTCCCATGGAAGTTGCCCGCCGCTATTTCACCGGCGAGGAGATCGCCTGGCTTGACTCGTTGCCCGAGACCGCCCGGCCCGAGGGGTTTTTCCGCCTGTGGACGCTGAAGGAGGCGTTCATCAAGGCGACCGGCAAGGGGCTCACCCAGGACCTGTCCAGCTTCTGGTTCCGCGTTGATCCCCCCGCCATTTCCTTCGCGCCCGAACTGCCCGGGCGCGCGCAGGACTGGTGGTTCGCCCAGCGTAGGGTGCATCGGGGTTTCCTCGCCGCGATCGGCCTGCGCGGACAGGGGGAGGGCCTGGACATTGTTTGGCGGGAACTTGACCCCGCTGGGTTTGACGCCGCTGCCGGCCTCACGTGGTGACCGCAGCCCCGCATGGCGCGCCCGGCAGCTATCCGGCGGCGGCGGGGCAATCGGCGGACGCAAGCAAGGCCAGGGGCTCTGCCCCTGGACCCCGCCAAGGGCCGAGAGACCCTTGGAACCCATTCCTTTTGAGACAGTTGCTCTGCGAGGGGGTGAGGCAGTGAACCGGCTCACCGCCTCACCCCCCTCGCAGAGCAACTGTCTAAAGTAGCGGGGTCCAGGGGCCTCCCGGTCCCTGGCGGGTCCAGGGCAGAGCCCTGGCCTTGCTTGCTTCCGCCATTCCCGCCAACGAGCAGCGTGTCAATGCGCCGTGACATATGATATAAGTGTAACACGTCTATGGACATGCAGTTTGCTTGCGCGGCTGCATGGCGTGGGCGGTGCCGTCTTGCAGGGTCGCGGGGTGTTCCCGGGCCTGCGAGCCTAGGGTGCCTATGCCCGCGCAACGCGGTTGCCGCGCGCGGGCGGGCATTTGCGGCAGTACTTGTGTCGCCGCGCGCAGCCAAGCCACGCACGCGGCGTCGGCTTAACCAGGCTCCGGAAGGATCCGGAGCCAGTAAAAAGAAGAAGGATCGCGTCGTGGCCAACGAAAAATCGCAGAACGTTCAGGACGTCTTTCTGAACCATGTGCGCAAGAACAAGACGCCCGTCACCGTCTTCCTGGTGAACGGCGTCAAGCTCCAGGGCATCATCACCTGGTTCGACAATTTCTCCGTGCTGTTGCGGCGTGACGGGCATACCCAGCTCGTCTATAAGCACGCCATCAGCACCGTGATGCCGGGCGCGCCCATCCAGCTGTTCGACGGCGTCAAGGAAACGGCCGGCAGCACCCTCACCCTGCCGCAGCGGGAGACAGTCTCTGCCCGAGCCGACTGACCAGCCGCGCAACGGAACGGCGGCGCCGACCCGCGCCGCCGTCATCCTCCCCTGGGAAAAGCCCGCCGCCGGCGCCGACACCTCGCGTGCCGCCGAAGCCCGCTTGGCCGAGGCGGTCGGCCTGACCGCCTCGATCGGCCTGGTGGTGGTGCACAGCGCCATCCTGCCGCTGCGCGCCCGCCGCCCGGCGACCCTGCTGGGCGAGGGCCAGGCCGCGGCGCAAGGCGAGGTTCTGGCCGCCGCCGGGGTCGCGGTGGCCGTCGTCGATGCCCAATTGTCGCCGGTGCAGCAACGCAACCTGGAGAAGGCCTGGAACTGCAAGGTTATCGACCGCACCGGCCTGATCCTCGATATCTTCGGCGAGCGCGCCGCCACCAAGGAAGGCGCGCTGCAGGTCGAACTGGCGCATCTGGAATACCAGCGCTCCCGCCTCGTCCGCTCCTGGACCCACCTTGAGCGCCAGCGCGGCGGCTTCGGCTTCCTCGGCGGCCCCGGCGAGACCCAGATCGAGGCAGACCGCCGCCTGATCGGCGACCGCATCGTCCGGCTCAAGCGCGAGCTGGAGCAGGTGCGCCGCACCCGCGGCCTGCACCGCAGCGCCCGCCGCCGGGTGCCGTTTCCGGTGGTGGCGCTGGTCGGCTACACCAATGCGGGCAAATCCACCCTGTTCAACGCCATGACCGGCGCCGAGGTCACCGCGCGCGACCAGCTTTTTGCGACGCTTGATCCCACCATGCGCGGCCTGCGCCTGCCCTCCGGCCGCCGCGCCATTCTGTCCGACACGGTGGGCTTCATCAGCGAACTGCCGACCGAGTTGGTGGCCGCCTTCCGCGCCACCCTGGAGGAAGTGTCGGAAGCCGACGTGATCCTGCATATCCGCGACGCCGCCCACCCCGACTCGGCCTCGCAGCGCGCCGATGTGGTGTCGGTGCTCGACGGCATGGTCGCCGACGGCACGCTGGACGAAGCCTGGCCCGACCGCACGCTGGAAGTGCTCAACAAGGCCGACTTGCTCGGCGGCGTCGATCATGTGCCGCTGCGCCCCGGCCTGGTGGCGGTGTCCGCCATCACCGGCGAAGGCCTGCCCGCCCTGCGCGAGGCGATCGACGCCCGCATCGCCGCCGGCATGCAGGTGGCCGATTACGCCATCCCGCCCGGTGACGGCGCCCGCCTCGCCTGGCTGTATGAGCACGGCGAGGTGATCGGCCGCGACGACGGCGAGCAGGCGATCCACGTCAAGGTGCGCCTGCTGCCGGCCGACCGCGCCCGCTTCGAGCGTCCCGGCCCGCCGCGGTGACGCCGTTCCGTCTGCGCGACCTCGCCGTCCTCGAGTCGGTGCTGCGTGATGCTGCGCGCGCCGAGGTGATGCCGCGCTTCCGCCGCCTCGCCGCCGCCGACGTGCGCAGCAAAACCGGCCCGCACGACCTGGTCACGCAAGCCGACGAGGCCGCTGAGCGCGCCATCACCGCCGCGCTGCGTCGCGAATTCCCCGGCTGCCTGGTGGTCGGCGAAGAGGCAACCGCCGCCAATCCGGCGCTGCTGGACGGTCTGGCCGGCGCGGAACTGGCCTTCGTGGTCGATCCGGTCGACGGCACCTCGAATTTCGTCGCCGGCCTGCCGCTGTTCGCCTGCATGGCGGCGGCGATCATGCGCGGCGAGGTGGCGGGTGCGGTCATCCACGACCCGGTGGGCGACGACAGTTCGCTGGCCTTGCGCGGCGAAGGCGCCTGGACCGAATCGCCCGACGGCCGCCGCGCCGATCTGCGCGTGGCCGCGCCGGTACCGGTGGCGCAAATGGTGGGCACCGCCTCGTGGCGCTATCTGCCCGATCCGCTGCGCGCCCGCGTCTGCGCCAACCTTCCGGTGCTGGCGGCCAGTTGGGATTATCGCTGCGCCGGTCACGAATACCGCCTGCTCGCCGGCGGACACTGCCATTTCCTGCTGTTTTACAAACTGATGCCCTGGGACCACGCGCCGGGCTGGTTGCTGCATCGCGAGGCCGGCGGATTTTCCGCCCGGTTCGATGGCAGCGCCTATGCCCCTGCGGTCACCACCGGCGGGCTGATCTGCACGCCGGACGAAGGAAGCTGGGGCGCGTTGCGCGCGGCGCTGCTGGGGGACTGAAGCAACCAAGGCCCGGGCAGAGCCCTGGCCTTTTTGCCCCTTCGCCGTGTTCAACATCGGCAGTGGTGGCGCGCGTCCGCTCACGTCCGTGGCGGCCGCTGCTGCCCGCACGGCGCTGCGAATCAGCGCTGCCACCTCGAGCATGGTGATCGGAACGGCCCACAAGTCGTCCATTGATCTGCCGGTCGGCATTGCATCTTTGCCGTGATACGCTCCGATGTTTGCGTGCGGCGGCGCACCGGCCGGAAGCGAAACGGCGATAAGCCGGCGGATTGGCTGATCACGATGACCGGAATACGCGAGTGTGATCAACCGCCGGATTGCAGCGTGATCCACCGCCGCTTGGCTCCGTGCTTTACAGGTAAAGCCCCGCACGCAAGTGCGGCTGAGCAAACAATCAACCTAAGGGGAGCACGCATGATGTCCCAGACACTCAATGCCACCAGCCCTGATCGCAGCTTGCCTTCGGTCAAAGCTGAGCCTGCGGACGATGCTATCCGACCTTTCCGCGTTGATATTCCACAACCCGCTCTCGCCGACCTCCGCCGGCGCCTGGCAGAGACCCGCCTGCCGGAGCAGGAGACTGTCGGCGACTATTCTCAGGGCGTGCCGCTCAAGACCGTCCGGCAGGTCCTGCGCACCTGGCAGACGGACTACGACTGGCGGAAGGTTGAAGCGCAAATCAACGCCCTGCCGAACTTCATAACCGAAATCGACGGGCTCGACATGCACTTCATCCACGTCCGCTCCAGGCATGAGAATGCATTGCCGCTGATCGTGACGCACGGTTGGCCCGGTTCGGTGATCGAACAATTGAAGATCATCGGACCTCTGACCGACCCCACGGCACATGGCGGGAGCGCATCAGACGCCTTCCATCTGGTGATCCCGTCGTTGCCCGGTTACGGGTTTTCCGGCAAACCGACCACGACCGGTTGGGGACCGGAACGGATCGCACAGGCCTGGACCACGCTGATGCGGCGTCTCGGCTACAAACACTTTGTGGCGCAGGGTGGCGATTGGGGGGCGATCATCACCGATTATATGGGCGTGCAGGCACCGCCCGAATTGATCGGCATTCACACGAACATGCCCGGCGCGATTCCTGCCGATATCGACCAGGCCTCTTTCGCCGGTGCGCCGGCGCCGTCCGGTCTCTCCGCTGAGGAGAGACGCTCGTACGACCAGCTCGTTTTCTTCTACAAGCACGTTTCCTACGGCCTGTTCATGGGCTCGCGCCCGCAAACGCTGACCGGATTGGCGGACTCGCCCATCGGTCTCGCGACCTTCCTGCTCGACCACGACGCGCGCAGTCTGGAACTCATCGCGCGTTCATTCGACGGGCAGGCCGAAGGCCTTACGCCGGGCGATGTCCTCGACAATGTCACGCTGTACTGGCTGACCAACACGGGGGTTTCGTCAGCGCGGCTCTATTGGGAAAACAAGGGCGCCTTTTTTAGTCCCAAGGGCGTCAAAGTCCCGACTGCGGTGAGCGTCTTCCCCGACGAACTCTACCAGACGCCGCGGACCTGGGCGGAGCGCGCGTATCCCAATCTCATCCACTACAACAAGCTGGAAAAAGGTGGTCATTTCGCCGCCTGGGAACAGCCGGCGCTGTTCACCGACGAGCTTCGCGCGGGCTTCCGTTCGCTACGGAAATAATCGGTCCGAACATGCCGGCGCGTGCGTGGAGCTCGCGCCGGCTCCCTCCCGAGTTGGGTCATTACGCGAAAAAGACCGCATTATGACCGCTTGCAGTGATCGTCAGGTGAGGTGGTCCGGTTCCCCGTTTTCGTTCACGGCTCCGGTGACGCCGGAAAGCCGATGCGCACCGCCAGCAAATGGCCCGCGGCAACCGCCGCCAGGCACAGCAGCAGCGACAGCGCGATATTGGCGAACGCCGCCGCCCAGGCGTCGTCTTGCGCCAGTTCCAGCGTCTGCAGGCTGAACGACGAGAAGGTGGTGAAGCCGCCGCAAACGCCGACCATGACAAAGACGCGCAGCCCCGTCGCCGCCGGCAACGGGCCGCCGGGCAGGGTGAGCGTGCCGAAGAACGAAATGATGAAACTGCCCACCATGTTGATCAGAATCGTGCCCCAGGGAAAGCCGCTGCCCAGCAGCCTCGCCACCAGCAACGCCGCCCCGTAGCGGGCCATGCCACCCAGCGCACTGCCCAGCGCCACATACACATACATCATCCTGCGATGCTCCGGCTTACGCCGTCCCCGGCCGTTGCATCGGCAAGCTCCGGCCGCTGCGCCACCAGCCGGCGGAAAAGCCAGGCCGGCACCAGCAGCAAATGGCAGAACCGCACCGCCGTCACCGCGCCCTGGGTGCGCGCCGGGTCCAGCAAGCCATCGCCGCCGAACAGCGCGCCGCGGCCCAGCCGCAGCGTGCGTCCTTCATACGAAACATCCACCTCGCCGGAGCTGATCAGATACACCGAGCCCGCCCGCCGCCGCTGGCGCAGGATGCGCTCGCCGGGCATCGCGAGCACGATGGTCAGCCGCCGCGCGATGTCGCGCCGCAGGTCCTCGGGCAGCGCGGCGAACGGCGGCAACTCCGACAGCAGCCGGCGCAGCCCGGTCTGCAGGTCGATCGTGATCGGTTGGCGGAGGGTGTTGCGCCGTGTCTCGATGTCGCGGCCGATCGACTTGAACAACTCCTTGCTGAGCAAACCTTCGCTGCGCAGTTCGGCGTAAGTGTCCATTTCGAAGCGCAGCCCGATCTGCTGCAGCACCTGGGTCTGCAGGGCCTGGGTATGGTCGGGATAGTGCAGCCCCAGCGCTTCCATCGCGTCGTTGAGCATGACGCCGCGGCGCTGCACGATCTCGCCCAGCACGCCGGTCACGCGCGCGCCGAGCACCGGCGTCATCCGGTCGCGCATGAACCGCATTTGCCCCAGGAACACCAGTTGCATCACCAGCAGCATTTCATAGCGCTGCGCCATGATCGCGGCCAGCGGCCAGCCGATGCCGAGGCGGCGGTGCACCCAGCGGGCCAGCAGCAGCCGCAGGCTCGGCCGCAGCCGCAGCCGGACCGCCCGCAGATAGCCGAGCCTGCCGTCCGCGCGCGTCGCGTCGATGATGACGTCGGCGGTCCGCAGCAGCTTCGCCATGATCCGGCGCGGCGCACCGCGTTCGCGGAAAATCTCCAGCAGGATGGCGCGCTCCTGTGCGGCGAAGGTCAGCAGCCCGAGCTTGACCCGGTCGCGGTCAGTCAGCGACGCATCGAACGTGTTGGCGATGGCAGCGGCGGCGGCGCGGTGGTCATACAGTTCCAGCGCGCGCTGCGTGACCTGCGGGAGGAAGCCGAATTCTTCGGCGGTCTGGCGCAGCCGGTCGCGCACCTGGCCGAGCCCCAGCGCCAGTACTTGCTGGCGCAGCGCCTGGTCGATCGGCGACAGCCGGTCAAGCTTCAGCCAGCGCACCAGGAAGCGCAGCGTGGTGCCGTTGACCAGCAGCGTGAACAGCACGAAGCCGGTCGCGAGAATGGCGATGAACTGCTGCACGTCGGCCGGCACGCGGCGGTTCTCGGTCACCGCCAGCGCCATTGCCAGCGTGATCGAGCCGCGCAGCCCGCCCCACAACATGGTCAGCTTGAACTTCCCCGGGATCCGCTGGGCGATCCGCGTCAGGCGCAGAAGCGGCATCACCAGGAACAGCACCGCCGCGCGCGCCGCCAGTGCCGCCAGCACCGCCACGCCCACCAGCAGCAGGTCCCAGGCGTTCATCCCGAGCATCAGCCGCGGCACCAGCATGGACGCCAGCACGAACACCAGCGAGGTGGCGAGGAAGGCGGTCTGCGCCCAGACATCGACCAGGAACGACCAGCTCGGCGGGCGCAGCACCGAGGGGCCGATGGCGCTCACCGTCAGCCCCGCTGCCGCGGCGGCCACCACGCCGGAGACACCGAGGTACTCGTCGCAGACGATGTAACTGACATAGGGCAGCGCGAGCGTCAGCGTCACCTCGGCCAGGCGGCTGCCGGCCAGCAGCGGCATTGCCGCAAGCGCGAGCCGCGCCGCCGCATACCCCACCGCCGCGCCGCCCAGCAGCGAGCCGGCCAGCATCAGCCCGGCGGTGCCGAGGTCGGGCACGCTGCGATGGGTCACGGTTGCCAGCAGCAGGGTGAACAGCGCGATCGCCGCGGCGTCGTTCAGCAGGCTCTCGCCTTCGACCAGCCTGGTGAGGCGTGCGTCCGCGCCGATGTCGCGGAACACGCCGATCACCGCGCTGGGATCGGTGGTGGCGACGATGGCGCCCAGCAGCAGGCAGACCATCAGCGTCTGGCCGGCGATCGGCTGCAGCGCGAAGCCGACGGCTGCGGTGGTTGCCACCACCGCCACCACCGCCAGCAGCAGCACCGGGGCGATGTCGCGCGCCAGCCGGCGCACGTCAATCGACAGCGCGCCGTGGAACACCAGCGCCGGCAGGAACACGAACAGGAACACCTGCGAGTTCACCGGGAAATGCGCGAAGGTGGCGGCGAAGGCGTGCGCTTTGCCGCCCAGCCCGGTGCCGAGCACGAAGGTGGCGCCGGTGCCGATCAGGATGCCGACCAGGGCCAGCAGCACGGCGTCGGAGACCATCAGCCGCCGCGCCAGCGGCTGCACGGCGCTGACGACGACGAGCATCACCGCCATCGCAAGCAGGATGTCGGGCAAGGCGGCACCTCTCTGGGATTGCGGGGCCGGGCCGGCCGCGGGGGCGGGTTTTCGCTGACCTGCTGTGGACTGTCCAGCGGGGAAGGAAGGCCAGGGCTCTGCCCTGGACCCGCCAAGGGGCAGTGGCCCCTTGGAACCCATTTCTTAAGGAGCGGGGTCCAGGGGTCCACTGACCCCTGGCGGGTCCAGGGCAGAGCCCTGGCCTTCCTTCCTTCTCCCCAAGCCGACGCTTGGGTTTCGCGCCCGAGTGGTCTATAGGCGCACCCAATCCCCCCATCGGCCTGTCCTGCGCCAACCGCGCCCTTCGCGCGATTCAGGCCGTGGCGGTTGCCGCCAAACCCTGGATCGCCGCCCCATGTCCCTCTCCCCGATGTCCTTCGCGCGCGCCCATCCCGCCCTTGCCGGCGCGCTCACCGCCCGCGGCTACGCCGAGCCCACCCCGGTGCAGGACGCCGTGCTACAGGAGGCCACTACCGGGCGTGACCTGCTGGTTTCGGCGCAGACCGGCTCGGGCAAGACCGTGGCCTATGGGCTGGCGCTGGCCGAGAACCTGCTCGGCAACGACGCGAAACTGCCTGCGCCGGGCGCGCCGCTGGCGTTGGTGGTGGCGCCCACCCGCGAACTGGCCATGCAGGTGCAGGGCGAACTGGCGTGGCTTTACGAGTTCGGCCGGCGCGCGCATCGCCAGTTGCATCGGCGGCATGGACGGCCGTAGCGAGGCGCGCGCTCTGGCCGCCGGCTGCCATGTCGTGGTCGGCACGCCGGGCCGGCTGTGCGACCATCTGCGCCGCGGTGTGCTCGATCTCTCCGCCCTGCGCGCGGTGGTGCTGGATGAGGCCGACGAAATGCTCGACCTCGGCTTTCGCGAGGAGCTGGAACAACTGCTGGATGCGGCGCCGGACGGGCGGCGCACGCTGCTGTTCTCGGCCACCATCGCCCGCGAGATCGCGGCCCTGGCCCGCCGCTTCCAGCGCGATGCGCTGCGTATCGACACGCTGGGCCGCAACCGCCCGCACGCCGACATTGCCTACCGCGCCGTGCGGGTGGCGGCGCATGAGACTCTGCACGCCGTGGTGAACGTGCTGCGCCTGGAGGAAGCGCCGACCGCGCTGGTGTTCTGCGCCACCCGCGAGGCGGTGCGCCATCTGCACGCAAGCCTGCTGGAACGCGGCTTCGCCTCGGTCGCGCTGTCCGGCGAGCTAAGCCAGGCCGAGCGCACCCGTGCCCTGCACGCGCTGCGCGAGGGGCTGGCGCGGGTGTGCGTGGCTACCGACGTGGCGGCGCGCGGGCTTGATCTGCCGGCGCTCGACCTGGTGGTGCATGCCGACCTGCCGGGCGACCGCGCCACCCTGCTGCACCGCAGTGGCCGCACCGGCCGGGCGGGCCGCAAAGGGTGCAGCGTGCTGGTGGTGCCGTTCAACCGCAAGCGCCGGGCGGAGGAGTTGCTGTCCACGGCCGGCGTCGAGGCCATCTGGGCCGACGCGCCGGATGCCGACGCCATCCGCGCCCGCGACGCCGACCGGCTGTTGCAGGACGCAGCGCTGAACGCCGCGCCCACGCCGGAGGAACTGCCGCTGATCCGCCGCCTGCTGGAAGGCCGCACGCCCGAGCAGGTCGCCGCCGCGCTGATCAGGCTGCAGCGTGCCCGGCTGCCGGCGCCGGAGGACCTTCTGCCGGTGGCCTCGCCCGACCGCCGCGCGCGCTCGGCCGAGGCTGCGCCGCGCGCCTGGTTCAGCCTGAACCTGGGTCGGCGCGACCGCGCCGACCCGAAATTCCTGGTGCCGCTGATCTGCCGGCTCGGCGGGGTGGAAAAGCGCGACATCGGCGCTATCCGTATCTTCGACAGCGAGACCAAGTTCGAAATCGACGCGGCCTCGGCCGGGCGTTTCGCCGCCATGATGCCGCAGGAAGCCGGTGCCGAGGTGCGCATCACGCCCTGTTCGCCGGCCCCTTCGGCGGCCTCGCCGTCGCGGCGCACGTCGCGCTTTCCGGACACGCGCAACCGCGGACGCGCCCGGGCGGCGTAAGCGCCGGCCCGGCTGACACGGCCGGGCGATCCCGGCATGATAGCGGTCACGATTGCGTCACCCACGGCGCTGAAGTCCTGCCGTAGGTATTCGGTTTACCTGTTCGACCCCGGGAGCTGCCAATGGCATGTCGCACGGTCCTGCTTTGCGCCCTGGCCGCGGGCCTCGCGTCCGGCGCCGCGGCCGCGTCGGACCCTCAGCCCGTCCCCCCGACCGCGACGCCGATCAAGCACCTGGTGATCCTGTTCAGCGAGAACGTCTCGTTCGACCATTATTTCGCCACCTACCCGCACGCGGCCAATCCGCCCAACGAGCCGGCGTTCACCGCTGCACCCGGCACCCCCGTGGTGGACAATCTGCTCACCGCCGGGCTGCTGACCAACAACCCGAATTTCACCAACCCCGCGAACGGGGCCGGCGCCGCCGAGCCGTTCCGGCTCGCCCGCAGCCAGGCCAATACCGCCGATCAGAACCACGCCTACACCGCCGAACAGCTTGCATATAACGGCGGCCGCGCCGATCTGTTTCCGAAATACACCGGCAACGGCATCTTCGGCGCGGCCGGCGTCCTGGGCACGACCGGTCTGGTGATGGGGTATTTCGATGGCAACACGGTCACCGCGCTGTGGAACTACGCCCAGCACTTCGCCCTGAACGACAATGCCTTCACCGACACCTACGGCCCCTCGACGCCGGGCATGCTGGAGGTGGTGGCGGGCCAGACCAACGGCATGACGCTGGTTAAAACCAGCAAGAAACCCTCCACCCTCGCCGCCGTGTCGTACTACATCGCGGACGGTCAGGGCGGCTATACGATGATCAACGACGTTGACCCCGCCGGCGATACCTGCTCCAACCGCAAAGACCAGGCGCTGATGACCGGCAGAAATATCGGCGACCTGCTGAACGAAGCCGGCATCACCTGGGGCGGCTTCATGGGCGGCTTCGACCTGTCGGTGGTCAACGCCAATGGCAGCACCGGCTGCGCCCGCAACACGCGCTCGCCGGTGATCGGCCAGGACATTCCGGATTACAGCGCGCACCATGCGTGGTTCCAGTATTTCGCCGCCACCGCGAACCCGGCCCATGCGCGCCCGGCCGCGCCCGCCACTATCGGCCACAGCTTCGCCGCCGACGGGCAGACCCGCGATCCGGCCAACCATCAGTACGACCTGGAGGATTTCTACACCGCCGTGGCGTCCGGCAACTTTCCCGCCGTGTCCTACATCAAGGTCAGCGCCTATCAGGACGGCCACGCCGGCTATTCCGACCCGCTCGACGAGCAGGAAGGGATCGTGCGCCTGGCCAACTTCCTGCAGCAGCGCCCGGAGTGGAAAGACACCGCGCTGATCATCACCTGGGACGACTTCGACGGCTGGTACGATCATGCGTATGCGCAGCCGGAGCATGCCTCCTTTGATCCGCAGGCCGACCAGTTGGAAGGCGCGGGCAAATGCGGCAATGGCCCGGCGCCCGAGGGCGTTGGCGGCAAGCCGGTGAACGGCCGCTGCGGTCCGGGCACGCGGGTCCCGTTCCTGGTGATCTCCCCCTGGGCGAAGCCGAATGCGGTCGACCACACCCGCATCACCCATGCCTCGGTGGTTCGCTTCATCGAGGACAACTGGCTGGACGGCAAGCGCATCGGCGGCGGGTCGTTCGACGCCGGCGCCGGCTCGCTGCTGGGACTGTTCGACTTTGCCAATGGCGGCGCGGTGCCGCCGCTCATTCTCGAGCCCGCCAGCGGCACGCCCGCCGCGGCCAACTGATCCCTGGCTGGCCGGATTCCGGCTTGAACAACGCCGCCTGGACCCAACTCTTCCGGCATGACCGAGCCACCACCCACGCCGGCCCGCTTCGTCACCGGATCGGTCATGCGCCATGTCGCGGTGATGGCGGGCACGGGAGCGATTGGCCTGGTGGCCGTGTTCGCCGTCGATCTGGTGAACCTGTTCTATATCTCCCGGCTGGGCGACCAGGCGGTCGCGGCGGCGGTCGGCTTTGCCGGCGTCGTCGGCTTCTTTCAGTTTTCGATCGCGCTCGGGCTGACCATCGGCGTCACCGCGGTGGTTTCGCACGCGCTCGGCGCCGGGGCGACCGCGGAGGCGCGGCATCTGGCAACCTCGGGCACGCTGCTCGCAAGCGTCGTGGCTTTGGTCGTGGGTGCCGCGACGCTGGTGTTCCTCAGCCCGATCCTGGACACGCTGGGGGCGGAAGGCCGGACCCGCCAACTCGCCCATGTGTTCCTGGAAATTACCTCGCCCTCGCTGCCCCTGCTCGGGGCCGGCATTTGCCTGTCGGGCGTGCTGCGCGCCGCCGGCGACCCGCGCCGGGCGATGAACACGACCCTGTTCGCCGCCATCGTCACCGCCGCGGTCGATCCGCTGCTGATTTTCGGCCTGCATCTCGGCCTGCCGGGTGCGGCGATCAGCACGGTGATTTCCCGCATCGTGCTGCTCACGGTTGCCTGGCGGGGGGTTGCGTACCGGCACGGATTGATCGGGCCAGTGCCGCTCGCCCGTCTGGCGGCCGATATGCGGCCAATCTTCGCAATCGCCGCACCCGCGGTGCTGACCAATCTCGCGACCCCGGTGGGCGCGGCCTTCGTCACCCACATGATGGCCCGGTTCGGCGCCCAGGCCGTGGCGGGGCTGGCGACCATTGACCGCATCTCGCCGGTCGCCTTCGGGCTGGTCTATGCCCTCAGCGGCGCGGTCGGGCCGATCCTGGCGCAGAACTTCGGCGCCGGCCGGTTCGACCGGGTGCGCGAGACGCTGCGCGAAAGCCTGATCTTCACCGTGCTCGTGGTCTGCGCGGCGTGGCTGGCGCTGGCGCTCGGCCAGGATCTGATCGTGCGCGCCTTCTCCGCCACCGGCGAGGCCGCCGAAGTGGTGCACTTGTTCTGCACGGTGCTGGCGGGCAGCTTCGTGTTCACCGGGTCGTTGTTCGTGGCCAATGCGGCGTTCAACAACCTTGGCCACCCGCTGCTATCCACGCTGTTCAACTGGGGCCGCGCCACGCTGGGCACGATCCCCTTCGTTGCCATCGGCGCGGGCTACGGGGCGGCGGGGGTGCTGGCGGGGCAGGCGGCGGGGTCGATCGTGTTCGGCGGGCTCGCCGTCGTGGTGGCGTTCCGGGTGCTGCCGCGCACGGAAGTCGATTGGCCGGTGCAGACGCTGGCGTTCCCGGGCGGCACGGGCACGGCGGCGCTGGCGGCGCTGGTGAAGGAAGGCCAGGGCTCTGCCCTGGACCCGCCAAGGGCCGAGAGGCCCTTGGAACCCATTACTTTTTAGACATTTGTTAGACGAGGGGGTGAGGCGGTGAACCGGTTCACCGCTTCACCCCCTCGTCTAACAAATGTCTAAAGTAGCGGGGTCCAGGGGGCCACTGCCCCCTGGCGGGTCCAGGGCGGAGCCCTGGCCTTCCTTCGCTGCGGTGCAGCATTGCACTTGCAGCCCCGCACGGAACGCGATACACACCGGCAACCTTTTCGCCCCGCCACCGGTCGTAAGCAATTATAGAAGATGCTTATGACCCAAAACCATTCTGTAAGCGGGCACGAAACCATGAATCCAAAATATCCGGGCATCTCCACCGTCATCCACGGCAACGGGGCTGTCGCCCACGTCATGGGCCATGTCTGCGGCGGCGTTATCGGCTACCCGATCACCCCTTCCACCGAGATTTCAGAGCTTTACGAGGCGTTCCGTGCCGGCGGCGGCTGCAACGTGTGGGGCCGGCACCCGTTCTTCTTCTGTCCGGAAGGCGAGCATTCGGCGCAGACCGGCGCTCTCGGCGCCGCCCTCACCGGCGGCAAATACGTCTCCAACGCGTCCTCCAGCCAGGGGATACTGTACGGGCTGGAGTCACATTATGTAACAGTCGGCAAGAAGGTCGGCGGTTTCGTGCTGCAGGTGGCGGCGCGGGTGGTCTCCAGGCACTCGCTGAACGTCATGGCCGGACACGACGACGTCTATGCGCTGCTGTCCTCGGGCTACACGGTGCTGTTCGGCGCCAACCCGCAGGAAGCGGCCGACCTCGCCGCCATTTCCTACAAGGTCAGCGCCCTGTCGCTGATCCCCGTGGCCAACGCCATGGACGGCTTCGCCACCAGCCACATGCTGTGCGAAGCGCTGCTGCCCGAGCCCGAGCTGCTGCGTGAGTACCTGGGCGACCCGGAAGGCCGCATCAAGGCGCCGACGGTGGCGCAGGAAATCCTGTTCGGCGCCAAGGGCCGCGTGTTCCAGCTCGGCCAGTATCTCACCCGCCACCAGGCCGACATCCTGCCCGAGCATCTGGCGCAGCTGCGCGCCTACCTGGCCGATGTGGCCGAACAGATCGAGCGCGACAATGCAGGCGAACTGGTGGACGCCACCATCGCCTGGATTCCCGAGGAGCTGCGCGGCCAGTGGCGCCGGCAGTGGCTGAACGCGCCGGAGCAGGGCACCCGCCAGCGCGTGCCCGCGCTGGTTGACGTGCACAACCCCGGCATGACCGGCGTGGTGCAGAACCAGCCCGACTTCCAGGCAGGCGCGGCCGACCACCGCACCCATTTCGCCAGCGAAATTCCGCGCTTCGTCCGCCAGGCCATGCGCGAATACGCCGAGCTCACCGGCCGCACCTACAGCCCGGTGCAGACATTCCTGTGTGACGACGCCGAGTACATCCTGGTCGGCCTCGGCTCGGTCACCGATGACGCCGAAACGGTGGCGACCTACCTGCGCGGTCAGGGGACGAAGGTCGGCGTGGTGGCGATCAAGCTGCTGCAGCCTTTCCCGGAAGCCGAGCTGGTCGAGGCGCTGCGCGGCGTGCGTGCGGTGACCGTCCTGGAACGCTCGGAAGACACCGCGCTGTCGGCCATGGTGACGCAGGCGCTGTTCAAGGCGCGGGAGAATGACGCGAGCGCGAAGGCCGGGGCGGGGGTACGCCATCCCGGCATTCCGGCGCTCGACAGCCAGCCGCGTGTCACCACCGCGATTTTCGGTCTCGGCGGGCACGATCTGCAGCCGCGCCATCTGATCGCCGCCGTGCGCAACATGGAAAACCCGAACGGCGCCCCGTTCGTCTATCTCGGCTCGCAGTTCTACGAAAAGAACGCGGGTCCGCGCGTCGCCGCGCTGCAGGACCGGCTGCGCACGGCCTATCCCGAAACCGAGTTCATGGCGCTGGAGACCGAGCCGAACCCGCATCTGCTGCCCGATGGCGCGTTCCGCGTGCGCTTCCACTCGGTGGGCGGCTACGGCACCATCGCCACCGGCAAGCTGCTGACCGACATTCTCGCCGGCGCGCTCGGCCTGCACTCGAAATCCGCGCCGAAATACGGCTCGGAGAAAAGCGGCGCGCCGACCAACTACTACATCACCCTCAGCCCCGAGCCGGTGAAGCTCACCAACGCCGAGCTTGAGGAAGTCGAAGTCGTCGTCTCGCCCGACCACAAGGTGTTCAGCCACACCAGCCCGCTGCGCGGCCTGGCCGAAGGCGGCAGCTTCATCCTGCAGTCCAGCCTGTCGCCGCTCGATGTCTGGCGCGAATTGCCGGCGCATGCGCGGCGCACCATCCGCGAGCGGCGCATCAACTTCCACGTGGTCGATGCCTTTGCGGTGGCCAAGAAGCACGCGCCGACGCCCGAGCTGGAAACCCGCATGATGGGCATTGCCTTCATCGGCGCGGTCGCCGGCCATGTCGACCGTGCCTCGGCCGGCGCCTCGGAGGAGGCGGTGCTGGCCAAGATCCGCCAGCAGATCAGCAAGAAGTTCGGCGGCAAGGGCGGCGCGATCGTCGAGAGCAACATGGAGGTGGTGCGCGAGGGGCTGGAGGCGACCCAGCGCGTCGACTACGACGCGCCCGCCTTCCTGCGGGTGGAGGAACTGGCGGTGGTCGCGCCGTCGCGCCGCACCGTGGCGCTGTCGGCGGCGATGTGCCGCGCCGCCGGCCCCGCGTCCAGCGCCGGCTTCCTTGACGGCGGGTACTATGACGACATCGTCGCATCGCGTTTCCGCGACGGCACGATCGGCGAGGCGCCGGTGCTGCCCGGTGCCGGCCTGTTCATGCCGCCCGGCAGTGCGGCGGCCAAAGACAAGGGCATGTTCCGGCTGAACGCGCCCGAGTTCCTGGCCGACCGCTGCACCGGTTGCATGGAATGCGCCATCGTCTGCCCGGACGCGGCGATTCCCAACACCGTGCACGACATCCACGACCTGTTGCTGACCGGCATCCGCCATCTGGACGTGACCGACGCCCAGAAGGAAGCGTTGCGCGGCCAGGTGTTCGCGCTGGCGAGCGCGGTGCGCGAGGCCTATCGCCAGGGCCGTGAAGCCACCAGCTTCGCCCAGACGGTGGCCGAAGCGCTGCCCGGGTTGCCGCTCGACGATGCCACGCTGCGGCGCAATCTCGGCCGCGTTGTCGAGGTGCTGGAAACCTTCCCGGTGGCGCGCACGCGGCCCTTCTTCGACGCCATGGAAAAGGCGCAGCCCGGCACCGGCGGGTTGTTCTCGGCCGGCATCGATCCGTGGAAATGCAGCGGCTGCATGGAATGCGTCGATGTCTGCGGCCCCGGCGCGCTGGTGCAGCGGACCCAGGACGGCGACGTGCTGGAAATGCTGCAGAGCCGCTTCGAGTTTCTCAGCCGCACGCCGAACACCTCGGCGCGCTTCACCGAGGGGGCGACGCGGCCGGAGGGCGAGACCAAGCGGCTGCTGCTCGATCGCGCCAACTACTACGCCACCACCGGCGGTCATGGCGCCTGCCGCGGCTGCGGCGAAGTTACCGCCATCCGCCTGGTGGTCGCCACCAACCGGGCCATCCAGGAGGGTCGCCGGCGGGCGCATGTGCGTGAGCTGGAGGCGCTGGTCGGCAGGCTGGACGCCAAGCGTGCGCATCTGACGGCCGATGAGCGCGACCCCGGCCGGGCGGAGCGCATCGAGCGCACCCTGCGCACGCTGGAAAAGCGGCTGTACCTGTTCGAAAGCGGCCCGACCGGCAACGGCCCGGCCGGCACGGTGATCGCCAATTCCACCGGCTGCAGCAGCGTGTTTGCCTCCACCTTCCCGTTCAACCCGTACAACGACCCGTGGGTGAACTCGCTGTTCCAGGACGCCCAGCCGCTCGCCAAGGGCATTTTCGAAGGGCTGGTGGCCTCCGCGCTCGATGATGTGCGGGCGCTGCGCACGGCGCATCTGGAACTGGAGGAATGCTACGATCCCGCCCTCCATGACGCGTTTTTCCGCAACTTCACCTGGGCGGAGTTCACCCCGGACGAACTGGCGCTGCTGCCGACGGTGATGACCATCGGCGGCGACGGCGCCACCTACGACATCGGCTTCGGCGCGCTCTCGCGCTTGCTGGTCACCGACACGCCGATCAAGGTGGTGGTGCTGAACTCGGGCGTCTATTCCAACACCGGCGGCCAGGCCTCCACCGCCAGCTACAGCGGCCAGGATTCCGACCTGACGCGCTTCGGTGCGGCGCATAGCGGCAAGCAGGAGGACCGCAAGGAACTCGGCCTGATCGCGGCCTTCCACCCGAACGTGTTCGTGGTGCAGACCAGCACGGCGCTGCAGGGGCATTTCCTGAAAAGCGTGATGGCCTTCCTCAGCTACGGCGACTTGCCGGCGGTGCTGGATGTCTACACGCCCTGCCAGGCCGAGCACGGCATCGCCGATGCCGCCGCCAGCCGGCATGCGCGCCTGGCGGTGGAAAGCCGGATGAGCCCGGTGTTCGTGCACGACCCGCGGCGCGGCGAGTCGTTGCGCCAATGGTTCTCGCTGGAAGGCAACCCCGAGCCGACACGCGACTGGGCGATGACCACGCTGGAATATGTCGACGCCGGCGGGGCGGCGAAACTGCTGGAACTGCCGATGACCCCGGCCGATTTCGCCCGGCAGGAAACCCGGTTCGCCAAGCAGTTCCGCCCGCTCACGGCGGAGGCCGCCGGCGTGCCGATCCACGAATACATCGATCTGTCTCCGGCCGACCGCGCCGGCCGCCTGCCGTTCGTCTGGGCGACCGACGACGACAAGCGGTTGGTGAAGCTCGCGGTGTCGGTCAACATCGTCGAACTGGTCGAGGAGCGGCGGAAATACTGGCGCACGCTGCAATATCTGAGCGGCCAGCAAATCGAGGCGCTGGACGCCAGCCATCGCGCCGAGCTGGCGCACTGGCAGCACCAGTACCAGGATTCGGTCAAGCAACGCGACTCCTCGCTCGACAGTATCGCCCGCGCGATGTCGGAACTGGCCGCCTCGTCCAACGCGCCCTCGCTCAACGGCTTCGGGTCCAACGGGCTGGCGACCACGTTCATGCCCGCGGCCTCCGCGCTGCCGGCGCTCGCGGCACCGGCGGCAAACGGCCACGCGGCCGCGCTGGTGACCATCGACGAGGCCGACCAGGCCAAGTGCACCAACTGCAAAACCTGCTACCAGGATCTGGGTGAAGTGTTCGAGAAAACCCGCATCGTGGTGGATGGCGTCGCCAAGGAGGTCGGCCGGGTGAAACCCGGCGCCCTGGACCAACTGCCGATCACACCGGAGCTGCGCAGCCGTGCGGCAAAGGTGGCGGCCAATTGCGACGCGGAGATCATCCGATGAGCGGCGGCACGCCCCTGGCCGGCGGCGGCGAGGAGTTGCAGCGTTTCCTGCGCGCCAGCTCCGCTTACGACGCAACGCGCCACGAGCTGGAGGAGCTGGCGCAAAGCGAGGCGGTGGAGCTGTTCCAGAAACAGCTCGGCCTGCTGCGCAAGCGTCTGCTGCAAGACCCGAACGCCTTCCGCGACATGTTCGTCGCCGACGGCACCCAGGCGATCGTCTGGGAATTCCGCCAGGAGGAGCTGGGTCCGGCCTTCACCCGCACGCTGTGGGACCTGCTGCTGCGCGGCGATGACATGAGCGCCATTCTGCAGCGGTTCATCTGGAACGTGCCGCTGAAGTTCAAGCGCAAGTTCGTCCGCGCCCTCGACCTGCATCTGTCCGACCGCTACCCGATGTTCCGCGGCCTGTCGGAAGGCTGGCCGGCGCAGAACTCCATCCCGCCCTATATGCGCCCGGCCGAGGAGCGGTCGCGCGATTTCGGCCTCGTGAACCAGGGCTATCTTGGCTACATGAGCCTCGGCTTCTCGGCCCGCGAGGTCGATCTGTTCGTCTGGCTGGAAGTGCTGCGCGACAAGCAGTGCGAGGACCGGCCCTGCGAAATCGGCGTGAAGGTGGAAGGCAAGGCGGAAGCCAAGGGCGGCTGCCCGGTCAAGATCCACATCCCGGAAATGCTGGACCTGCTGGGCACCGGACGGTTCCGCCAGGCGCTGGAGCTGATCGAGGGCTGCAACCCGCTGCCGAACGTGACCGGCCGGGTCTGCCCGCAGGAACTGCAGTGCCAGGGCGTATGCACCCATACCGGGCGGCCGATCGAAATCGGCCAGCTCGAATGGTACCTGCCGCAGCGCGAGAAGCTGAACCGCGCCCCCGGCGACGAGCTGCGCTGGGACGGCTTCGTCGACCCCTGGACACGCGCCGACAAGCCGCCGATCGCCGTGGTGGGCTCGGGTCCGGCCGGGCTGATCAATGCCTATCTGCTGGCGGCGGAAGGCTATCCGGTCACCGTGTTCGAGGCGTTCCATGCCCTCGGCGGCGTGCTGCGCTACGGCATTCCCGAATTCCGCCTGCCCAATGAACTGATTGACGACGTGGTGGCGAAAATCCGCGCCCTTGGCGGCAAATTCGTCACCAACTTCGTCGCCGGCAAAACCGCGACGCTGGACGAACTCAAGCAGGCCGGGTTCTGGAAAATCTTCATCGGCACCGGCGCCGGCCTGCCGCGCTTCATGAACGTGCCCGGCGAGCACTTGCTGAACGTGATGTCGGCCAATGAATTCCTCACCCGCGTCAACCTGATGCAAGGGCTGCGCGCCGAGTACGAAACCCCGCTGCCGGAAACCGAAGGCAAGCAGGTGATCGTCATCGGCGGCGGCAACACGGCGATGGACGCCGCCCGCACCGCCCGTCGGCTCGGCGGCATCGTCACCATCGTCTATCGCCGCACCCAGGGCGAAATGCCGGTGCGCGTGGAGGAACTGCACCATGCGCTGGAGGAAGGCATTGCGCTGAAGGAACTGCGCGCGCCGCGCGAGTTCGTCGGCGACGGGCGCACCCATGCCGTCACCCATGCCATTCTCGACATCATCGAGCTGGGCGCGCCGGACGCTTCCGGCCGGCGCAGCCCGGTCGCCACCGGCGAGACCGAGTTGATGGCGGTCGATCTGGTCATCATGGCGCTCGGCAACACGCCCAACCCGATCGTCAAGGATGCCGAGCCCGGGCTGCAAACCACCAAATGGGGCACCATCGAGGTGCAGCGCGGCTCGCAGCGCACCTCGGTCGATGGCGTGTTCTCCGGCGGCGATGCCGCGCGCGGCGGCTCCACCGCCATCCGCGCGGCCGGTGACGGCCAGGCGGCGGCGCGCGAAATCACCGGCAGCATCGATATCGGCCCGGCCGAAATCCGCTCCCGCGTGCAGGACGCCGAGCGCTACACCAAGCTCGGCCAGGCGCCGCAGCAGATCGTGCGCAAAATCCATCTGGCCGACGGCATCGTCGAGTTCGTGGTGCACTCGCCGCTGATCGCCAAGGCGGCGAAGGCCGGCCAGTTCGTGCGCGTGCTGGCCGAGCCGCAGGGCGAGCTGATCCCGCTGACGCTCGCCGACTGGGACCCGGTTGCCGGCACGATCGACCTGGTGGTGCAGGGCCTGGGCACCAGCAGCATCCTGATCAACCGCATGCAGGAGGGCGACGCTTTCACCGGCATCGCCGGCCCGCTCGGCCAGCCGAGCGCGCTGCACCGTTACGAGGGCGACCAGACGGTGGTGTTCACCGCCGGCGGCGTCGGCCTGCCGCCGGTGTTCCCGATCGCCCGCGAGCATCTGCGGCTGGGCAACCACGTGACGCTGATCTCTGGGTTCCGCAGTGCGGACCTCGTGTTCTGGACCAAGCGCGACGAGCGGGTCGGGCGGCTGCAGGCCGAGTTCCCTGGTCTGCTTGACGTGATCTACACCAGCAACGACGGCAGCTTCGGCATCAAGGGCTTCGTCACCTTGCCGCTGGAGGACATGCTGAAACGCGCCCAGGCCGGCACCGGGCGGCGGATCGCCGAGGTGGTCACCATCGGGCCGCCGCTGATGATGCGCGCGGTGACCGACCTGACCCGGCCCTACGGCGTGCGCACCATCGCCAGCCTGAACTCCATCATGGTGGACGCCACCGGCATGTGCGGCGCCTGCATGGTGCCGGTGCTGGAAGGCGGCAAGCTGGTGCGCAAGCACGCCTGCGTGGACGGGCCGGAGATCGATGCGCATGCGATCGATTGGGACAAGTTCCTGCCGCGGTTTGGCCAGTTCCGGGCGCAGGAGGCTGCCAGCCGCAGGCGGCATGGGCTGGGGTGAAGGAAGGAAGGCCAGGGCAGAGCCCTGGCCTTCCTTCCTCACACCGCGAACGCCCGCATCCACGTCCCGACCGCGCTCGTCACCGTCTCATCGATTTCTGTTTCGCTGAGTGCTGGCGGCAGACCAAGGCTCGCGCGCAGGAACACGCTCGACCGCAGCAGCGCCATGAACTGGTGGGTGGCGGTCAACGTGTCCGGCGTGTGCACCAATCCCTTGCGCTCCAGCGCCTCCAGCCACGGGCGAAAACGATCGCAGAACTTCTGCGGACCGTTTTCGTAGAAGGCGTGGCCAAGCTCGGGAAACCGGGCGCTTTCGGCGATCGCGATGCGCATGATCGCAAGCGTTCGTTCCTGCAGCAGAAAGCGCAGCAGGCGCTGCCCGATGGCCAGCAACGCCACCCGCAAATCCGGCACCGTCTCTGGAAACAACTGCTCGACCACCGGGCTCTCGCATCCCTTGTCGGCGACGATGCTGGCGAACAGCCCGTCCTTCGAGGTGAAATGCGCATACAGCGTCGCCTTCGACACCCCGGCCTGCCGCGCCACCGCGTCCATGCTCACGCACCCGTAGCCGTGTGCCAGGAACAAGGCCTCGGCGGCTTGCACGATCTGCCGGCGCTTGGGGGAAATGTCGGGTGCGTGCGGAGCGGCGCCATCCATGCCCGCACTCTGGCCAACGCGGCGGCATGGGTCAAGGAAAAACTGAACTGAACGGTTCAGTTTACCCTTGACCGGCGGTTGCGTCGTCGCCACTGTTGCGCGGGGCAACAATCAGGGCTTCGCGATGAATGCCGTTTCCGAAAAGCCAACGGCCACCGACGTAAGTGCAAGCGCCGCCGCGCCGCCGCGGCCGCGCTGGCGCCTTCTGCGCCTGCTCCCGCTGGTGCTGCTGCTGCTTGGGGCGGCGGTTTTCGGCAACTGGTGGGCAACCGAGGGGCGCTGGCTGGAGAGCACCGACGACGCGTACGTGCAGGGCGACATTGCCGTGCTGTCGACGCGCATTGAGGGCGATGTCATTGCCATCCATGTCGCCGACAACCAGACGGTGCACGCCGGCGATCCGCTGATCTCGCTCGACCCCGCCGACTGGTCGGCGCGGCTGGACCAGGCGCGCGGGGCCGCCGCCGAGGCCACCGCCGCGGTCACCACGGCGCGGCGGCAGGTGGAGCAAAGCCGCAGCGCCATCGCCCAGGCCGAGGCGGCGATGGCGCAGGCCAGCGCCGAGCTCACCCGCGCCGCCGCCGAGGCCGGCCGCACCAGCGTGCTGGTCGGCGCCGGCTGGACCTCACGCCAGTCCAACGAGCAGGCGGTGGCCGATCGCCAGAAGGCCGAGGCCCAGCTTGCCGCTGCCCGCGCCCAGCGCGCCACCGCCGAACAGGCGCTGGCGGTGGCGCAGGCGCAGGTGCCGCAGGCCGAGGCCCACGCCGCCACCGAAGAGGCCGCGGCGCGCCTCGCCGCCAACAATTTGTCCTACACGGTCATCCGCGCGCCGTTCGACGGGATTGTCGGCAACCGGGTGGCGCAGCGCGGCCAGCACGTGCAGCCCGGCCAGTTGCTGATCGCGGTGTCGCCACCGCCGCCGCACCTGTTCGTCATCGCCAACTTCAAGGAAACCCAGTTGCGCCGCATGCGCGCCGGCCAGCGCGTCTGGCTGACGCCCGACATCGACACCGGCGCGGTTGCGCCGGGACGGGTGGACAGTCTGGCGCCGGCCACCGGCGCGCTGTTCTCGTTGTTGCCGCCGGAGAACGCGACCGGCAATTTCACCAAAGTGGTCCAGCGTGTGCCGGTGAAGATCGTGCTCGACCCCGCCGCCGCAGCGACCGCGGGATGGCTGCGCGCGGGGCTGTCGGTCACCGCCGAGGTCGACACGCGCGCGGCCGGCGGCGCGCGGCTGGGCCTGATCGGGGCCGCCGCCGGCACGCTCGGCCTGCAATGACGCCGCGCGAGAACACCTGGCGCGACTGGGTCGGCTTCGCCTTCATGGTGGTGGGCATGTTCATGTCCATCCTCGACATCCAGGTGGTCAGCGCCTCGATCGCCGAAATCCAGGCGGGGCTGGCGGCCAGCGCCGACGAGGTGGCCTGGGTGCAGACCAGCTATCTGGTGGCCGAGATCGTCATGATCCCGCTGTCGGGGTTTCTGTCGCGGGCGGTGTCGACGCGGGTGCTGTATGTGGTCTGCGCGCTCGCGTTTACGCTGTTCTCGGGGCTGTGCGCTTCTGCCTCGTCGCTGCCGGAAATGATCCTGTGGCGGGCGCTGCAGGGGTTTTCCGGCGGGGCGCTGATCCCGACGGTGTTCGCCACCGCCTTCCTGCTGTTTCCCGGCCACCGGCGCGGCCAGGTCGCGGTCATCATCGCCCTGACCGCGACGCTCGCCCCCACCATCGGCCCGACGCTGGGCGGTTGGTTGACCGAGGCGTTTTCCTGGCACTGGCTGTTTCTCATCAACCTGCCGCCCGGCCTGGCCTGCGCGGCCGCGGTGTGGTTGTTCATCGACATCGACCGCCCCGATTTCGGTCTGCTGCGGCGCTTCGACGTGCTCGGCCTGGCGCTGCTGGCGGCGTTTCTGGGCAGCCTCGAATACGTGCTGGAAGAGGGCAACCGCAACGACTGGTTCGAGGACGATACCATCCGTTTCTTCGCGGCGCTATCGGCGGTCTCCGCGGTGCTGTTTTTCTATCGCATGCTGACCCGGCCGGAGCCGCTGGTCGATCTGCGTCTGTTCGGCAATCGCACCTATGCGCTGTGTTGCCTGTTGGCCGGGGTGATTGGCCTCGGCTTGTATGGCGCGACCTATCTGATCCCGTTGTATCTGGGGCAGGTGCGTGGCTTTGACAGTTTCCAGATCGGCACGTCGATGTTGGCGACCGGGGTGGCGATGTTCTTCACCGGGCCGATTGCCGGGCGGCTCGCCGGCAAAGTGGATTTGCGGCGGATGGCGGCGTTCGGCCTGTTCTGCTTCGGCGTTTCCTGCTGGTGGCTCGCGCATCTGACCGTCCTGTCGGGCATGTGGGAGATCATGGCGCCGCAGGCGCTGCGGGGTTTCTCGCTGATGTTCCTGTTCGTGCCGGTCAACCAGCTGGCCCTCGGCACGCTGCCGCCGGTGGCGCTGAAGAACGCGTCGGGTGTGTACAATCTGACCCGCAACCTCGGCGGCGCCATCGGCATCGCCGTCCTCGGCACCCTGACGACCACCCGCACCGCGGTGCATTCGCTGCATTTGCACGAGGAGGCGGGGTGGGGACGGGCGAACGTTCCGGCGGCGATGACGCATCTGACGCAATTGCTCACCCCGGCCAAGGAGGGCATGGCGGGGCTGGCGGCGCTGCGCCGGCTGGCGCTGCTGGTGCAGCAGCAGGCGCTGACGCTGGCGTATAACGACGTGCTGCTGGTGCTGGGGCTGTGCTTTTTCGCGGCGTTGCCGGCGACGCTTTTTCTGGTGCGGCCACGGGCGATGGGGGCGCCGGGGCATTGAGGGCAGTCGGGTTGGGTGGTGACTGCTTGGGTTGGTAAGCGCTCCATTTGGTTTCGGCGGCAGCGCGAATTCGATAGGTGAAGTATCGAACCATGTCAGATGATAAGACGAAGGGGCATATTGTTGATTTTGGTCAGATGCCCGCGCAATATCCTACGCACCTGCATTCCAAGGAATTCTGGGAAGCGCTGGGACGCAGCGTTGCGACCTTTGGTTTCCTTGAGGAGATCCTCGGTAAAGCGATTTTTTCCTTCACCTTCACACGCAAGTATCGCGAGGACGAGATCGAGGATGCATATCAAAAGTGGCTGCCGATACTCGAAAAAGCGCTTTCCGATCAACTTGGCAAGCTCATCGATACCTATGAAAAGGTCGTTCATGATCACTCAAAGGCTGAGATTCCTGGTTTCAGCAATTTGATCGATGAGTTACGTCGGGCATCGAAGATTCGAAACGTGCTCTGCCACGGGTCCTGGCGCGCCCCCAACGTGCGCGGCTGCTCGCGGCCCTTTTTCGTAAACAGCAAAGGCGAGATCTTCGAAGATGATATCGATCTCGCTTATCTTGAAAAGGTACAACGTGGCGTCGCGGCTCTGGCCTGTCACGTCATAAGCACCGTGTCGCAAATGGGGTTGCAGTTCCCCGGATCTCAGGGGCCAGGAGTTCCAATAACGAAGTCCGTACAGTTTAAGCAAGCGTAGGGCGGATAAGCGTAGCGCCATCCGCCAACGCAAGCTCCTGTTTGCACAGGCATTTCTGGATCTGGCACGATGCCCCAGCGTGTCGGCGCAGCTCTGTTGCTTCCTGTTATTCGTTGCCGATGCCAAGGAAAGCGCCAGTTGCGACGGCGGATGGCGCTACGCTTATCCGCCCTACGCGATGAACTTCAACCCCATACGATCGGCCCGGGCCGCGCGGAAAACAAATGTCCCGATAATGCACGGCCCGTCCCGCAACTTGACAGATAGCCACTTCATGCGCATTGCTGAAGACCCTGGCAAATTGCGTCCACGCCCTATGGAAGTTGCGTACGTCTCAGCATTCGCCGCACTTGCCGGATCGGTGGTGGGTGGGCTTACGTCGGGCATCGCAACCTGGGTGAGCCAACGTGCCCAGGTGAGGGCCGGGCGGCTCGAGCACGAATTGTCGCGGCGAGAGGATCTCTACAAGCATTTTATCATCTCCGCATCGAAAGTTTACGGGGATGCCCTGGTAAGCAACGAGCCGCAGATCCCAGTGCTTGTCGACCTCTACGCCCTCATCAGCGTCATGCGGGTCGTGTCCTCGCCGCGGACGCTTGCCTGCGCCGAGAAGATCATGCACGAAACCATTGAGGCCTACTTCGGCCCGAACAAGACCGTCCGCGAGTTGTACGAACGGGTCGCGAGGGGAGACGGAATCGATCCGCTGAGGCAGTTCAGCGAGGCCGCACGCGCGGAGTTGCGCGCTTTCAATCCACTCTGATGTGGCGTTGCGGCAAGCTGCCGGGCGGGAAAGCCAAGTGCGGTCCATCCGACACCCTCATCACCGTTAAAGGACGGCTTCGCGCCGGAAGCGCCCATCGCACGCGACCAACTGGTGCGCGCTATCGCTCTGCTGCCGTGCCCAGCAGTCCCAACGCCTCCACCACCGCCTGCCGCCGCACCGCGCCGCGATCCCCCGCGAACACATGCCGCACCACCGCCGTCGCCGCCCCCCGTCGCGCCAGCCCGAACCACACCAGCCCCACCGGCTTCTCCGCACTGCCGCCGCCCGGACCCGCCACCCCCGTCACCGCCACCGCCAGATCAGCCCGCGCGTGCACCACCGCACCCTCGGCCATCGCCCGCGCCACCGCCTCGCTCACCGCGCCCACCGAGGCGATCAGCCCCGCCGGCACGCCCAGCATCTCCGTCTTCGCCTCGTTGGAATAGGTGACGAACCCGCGCTCCACCACGTCCGAACTGCCGGCAACCGCCGTCAACGCGCCCGCGATCAGCCCGCCGGTGCAGCTTTCTGCCGTCGCCACACGCAGCCCCGCTGCCCGGCATGCCGCCAGCACTGCCTCGGCTTGGGTCAGGATGTCCGCGTCGATCATGCCATCAATTATAGCACCGCGCCGGCGGGCCTTTCCATCAGTAGACAGCAAGCAAGGCCAGGGCTCTGCCCTGGACCCGCAAAGGGCCGAGAGGCCCCTTGACCCCATTCTTAAGGAATGGGTTCCAAGGGCCTGCGGCCCTTGGTGGGTCCAGGGCAAAGCCCTGGTGGGGCTCGGGGCAACGCCCCGATAGGACCCCGCTCAAAGCCCCTCACTCGCCATGGACTGGTAAAAATATGCCGCCGCACGGTCGACACAGGCCGAATCAGGCTCGGGACCGGCGGGCAGGGCAGGGACCACCAGACCGTACGTCACCACCTGCTGGCCGGACCGGAAAACGCTGTAGCTGAACTCCATGCAGCCATTCTCGGTGCGCAGCGCCGAATAAACCCGCAGCTTGTTGCCCGTGTAGGCGGCGAACATCTGGTCGTTCCGCTCGGCGCCGACAAACACCACCTGCACCTGCGGCATCGCCGCCAGTTCCGCCAGCAACCGGTTGGTGAACGGCGCCAGCAGCACCGGATCGTTGCGCATACGCTCGATGCCGATCATCCAGGGCTGGGCGAGCGTGGTCGGCGGCGTGTAGACGTACGCGGGCGTGCAGCCGCCGCCGAGGCTTGCGGCGAGTCCGACGCAGAGGATTTGCCACCGGCGCACGTGACGCTCCGTCGTTGCTGTCGCCTGGGTGCGACATCGGCGCCAGCGAAGCCGAATTTCATCTCCGTTCGGTAAACCGCCGGCGAAATCGCCACGCCCGCGACCGCGCCTACACGAAGTGGTTCACCGCGCCGTCGGCCTTAAAGGTTCGAATAAACCGAACCAGGCAGGATTCGCGCACCGCGATGTAACGCGGCGACAAATTACCGCCAAATCCGGAATAGAGCGAAACGCTTCCCGCGTTGCCGATGCCTTCCATGTCGAAATGCAGGCCCATCGAAGCGGCATCCTGGATCGCCTGCCAGATCAGCAGGCTGATGGCGCCGTTGCCCGCATCCCCCCGGCGCGTCGACACCAGATAAAAGCTCGCGGTGCGATCCCAGCAGCAGAAGATCGCCGCAGCGAGCGCGGATTTCGCATCCACGGCGGCATAGATCCGGCCCCGCCCCCGCTCGAGGCATGCTTCGATCAGCCGGCGGGCGAGCGCGGTGTCGAGACTGTCGGTTTTGCCGTTCGCGCGGAAATTGGCGGCCCGGAAGCGCATGAAGGCTTCGGCATCCGGCGGCGTCACGATATCGAACTGTTTTTCCGCCTGGCGAATGACGTTGCGTGTTTTGTCGCGCATCGCCCGCCAGATCGCATCCGGCGGCTGCGGCGCGACTTCAAAGGTGAACTGCACGCCGGCATGGAAACCCTCCATCTGGAAGGCGACGACATCGGGCACGCATCTGGCGCATTTGATGTAAATGGATTGTGCCGCCGGCAACTGGCGGATGAGGGCACGGGTAATGCCCAGCCGGCGGCGGAACCTTGCCTGTGCACTGCCCTCTCCCTGGTCGGTCACCGGGCCGAGGAAATGCGTCAGCGTCGGCATCACCACCTTCGCCAGCCCAAGCCGGCGCACCACGACATAGGGCATACGGCCGACCACCCGGCCATCTTCGCGAACTTCCGTAACGGCGAAGGCGCCACCGGTCGCGATCTCGAGCCACCACGGCTCGTGGAAGATGGTGGGACACAGCGGATCACCCCTGGTCGGTTCCGGTGCGCTGAGCTGTTGCGTCGGCGCGATGACGAATGTTTCGGCCAGGTTGGTGATCCTGTTCATCATTGGCGCCAAGACGCAACCCTGGCGCGGCGCTGCCGGCGGCGCCATCCCTGTTTCGGGCAAGAAGCGCAAAAAAATCCGGTGGCGCTGCGGTCGATGCCCGGTCGATCCGACGTAAACAATGACGGCAACGAGACAACGAGTGCCATTATGTGCGCAATCAAACGGGATTATCTTATGATCGGGCGATATAGAATATGAGTTAAAACAATGTCAACCACGTCATTGCGGGCGCGTGGCAGTCGCCGCAGCGGCCTCAGCGCGCCGTCGTCCGGTCGCCCAGCAAATGGGGCACGGTCATCAGCAGGATATAGAGGTCCAGCCAGAAGCTCTGCCGCTCGATATATTCCACGTCCAGCGCCACCCGGCGGCGCATGTCGGCGGCGCTGTCAACGGCCCCCCGCGAGCCGTGGATGGCGGCCCAGCCGGTGATGCCGGGCTTGATCCGGTGACGATGCGCATATTCTGCCACCAGGCGGGCCGACTCGGCGTTGCCGGTCTTCATGCCGATGGCATGCGGCCGCGGTCCCACCAGCGACATCTCGCCGGCCAGCACGTTGAACAGCTGCGGCAACTCATCGAGGCCGGTGGTGCGGATGAGGCGGCCCACCCGGGTGACCCGGACATCGTTGGCGGTGATCTGGCGCGCGGCGGTCGGGTCGGCCGCCTCGCGGCGCATGGAGCGGAATTTCCACACGGTGATCGTTTCGTTATTGAAGCCATGCCGGCGCTGGCGAAAAAACACCGGGCCGGGGCTGTCCAGTTTCACCGCCATGGCAATGAGCAGCATGACCGGCGCCGCCGCCAGCAGGGCCAGGCCGCCGAGCAGCACATCCTGCACCCGTTTGGCGAACAGCCGCGACTGGTCGATCTGGTGGCCGGACAGGCGCAGCAGCGGCGTCTGCGCCAGGCAGGAGAGGGTCTTGGCGGGATCGATCTGGCCCTCGATATCAAGCAGCAGCGATACCTCGTTGGGCAGCACGTGCAGGCGTTCGATCAGTTCGCGGATGCGCCCCTCGGCGCTGGCGGGAATGGTGAGCACCACCCGGTCGACATAGGGCAGGATGCGATGGGTCAGCAGCGCCCTGGTGTCGCCCAGCACGGGCACGCCGCCGATGCTGGTGGGGATCCGGTCCGGGCTGCGGTCGTCGAACACGCCGAGCACCGCGATGTCGCCGTTGTCGTGGGCGCGGTCGATCAGCCGTTCGGCGTTGCCGGTCGCGCCGACGATGATGACGTTCGGGGTCAGCTTGCCGGTCCGCCGCATATTCGCCATGCAGCGCCACCAGGCCGCGCGCAGGAGCAGGACGCCGGCGGCGCTGATGGCGAACCACATGGCGGCCGCCTCGGCCTGGGCCGCGGTGACTGGCAGGGCAGCGATCAGCCCCGCCAGACCCGCCGCGGCCAGCAGCAGGGCGCCGCCGGCGCGGGCGAGCAAGCGGGGCAGCCCGTCGCGCATGCGGACGAAATTGGCCCCCATCCCGGCCAGGCAGACGATCAGCAGCGGCGCCCCGGCGGCGAACGGCAGCACCCCGGCCAGCGGCGCCAATAGCAAACCTTGCGGACAGGCGGCGGCACAAAGGAAAGCAGCCAGGATCACGACCAGCGACGTTTCGATCGCCCGGAACAGGCGGCCGATCAACTGCGCATCAAACCGCGTTCTGCTGGAGGCCAGGGTGTCGGGGCGGAATGGTCCGCGCCGCTCGGCGGAGGATGGCGGGGCCACCGCACGGGCGACAGGCGGGCCCTGGCCGAAGCTGTCCGGTGGGGGTGCGAGGACGGGTGTCATGGCAACCAGTCTACCGAATAAGGGGAGCTTCATTAACACGTTGGAAAAAGATCGGTAACACTTTCTTTGTGCGAACGTTTCGTTCTCAATGGCGAGCGGGACGGCGGACGATGCCGGGGTGCCGGCGCGACTAGCGCAACTGCGGCGGCCGGAGAGGAATGGCCGCTTGGGTGGTTTGCGCAGGCGCCAGGGTAGCGCCAAGAAAGACGAAAACGAAGGCGCAGGGCAGCGTGAGGCTGAACAGGGATTCGACCGGGCAATAGGCGACCAGGCAAGCGGTCAGTGCCACGCCGACCTCCGCACGTCGGTGTTCCGGCGTAGCCCGCGCCGTCTGCCACACCTGCCGGAGCGCGGCAGCCGCGGTCAACGCCATGGCCAGCACGAAGGTTCCGAAGGTCAGAATTCCACCCGTGTAAAGCGTGCCATAGACGGTCGAATGGCTGCCGATTGGCAAGTCTTCCTTGGGATGGACGGACGCGCCGATCCAGCCCTGGCCGATCACCGGTGAAGCCAGGAAGCCGTCCCAGCTTTTGCTATAGATCAGCTCGCGCGCGAGGCTGGAGCCGGCGCGCGCGGCGTCGACGGCGCCGCGCGCTTCCGCCGCTTCGGTCAGCGGGTTGATCCCCGCCATCGGCAACGCCGCCAGTCCGATGGCCAGCAGGCTCAGCAGCACCACGCGCCCCCGCCCGCGCAGGCGCATGAACAGCAGCAGCGCGATGGCGAGAATCAGGGAAACCTGGGCGATCCGGCTCCAGCTGAACACCACCGCGACCAGCCCGCCGGCGATACCGGTCAGTCGCCACAGAAGATCGCGCTCCAGG
Source organism: uncultured Alphaproteobacteria bacterium (assembly GCA_963714255.1). GTDB lineage: Bacteria > Pseudomonadota > Alphaproteobacteria > Acetobacterales > Acetobacteraceae > Rhodovastum. The sequence goes on along the minus strand of CAVQNU010000027.1, from coordinate 103,613 downwards.
GTGCTGATGAGGAAAATGCCGAGCCCGCCCATCCCCAGGGCGGTCGTCCACGGGAAGAACAGGACCAGCCGCATCAACGCATCGCCGAACGTCGATTCGTGCTGGTAGAACTGGGCCGATGCATAGAACCTGACCACGTCCGATGATGGCGCCAGCATCTCCACCGGGGTATCGAACTCGGTAAAGTTGGGCAGGTGCGTGACCCGCCAGATGATGACCGAGGCGGCGCCGAGGAGCAGAACATAAAGGCCAAGCCGCGCGACGGCGCGCACCGCGCGGGCGTCGTTCAGCCGGTGGGCGGCGCCCGCGGCGATTGCCAGCCCGCCGAAGATCCAGCCGAGCACGGTCATAGCCACGGCGTTACGCAGGCCCAGCCCGATCATGTCGTCGTACACGCCGTTCAGGATGGACGCCGTGGCCTGCGTTGCGGCGACGCACATCCACATGGCGACCACCAGATTGACCAGCCGGTCGCGCGGCCAGCGCCGCCACGCCAGCCGCATCACCACGGCGGCCTGTGCCAGGGTCAGCGCGCCAAGCAGCCAAAATACCGGGGTCCAGGCGAGCAGCGAGGTAAAAATCCCCGCATCCGACACGGCGCGCGCCGGCACCTTGTGCATGGTTGGGAGAACGAATCCACGCATCCTGCGCACCGGCGTACCGGCCGCAACCGTACCGGCCGCATCGGGATCCATATCGGCGACCCGTATCATGGTGCGTTCCGTCAATTACACCCAGGAATATCAGCCGGAATGGCACGCGATCAACAGAGGTTTGCGCGGCCATCGAAATGTCGCAAATACATTGCGCAAACGTTTCATGTTAGTAAAGGAATGGTTCGACGCATTTGCGCGGCATGGCCGGCCGGCCGGGGTTTTTTCGCGCCGCCAACATCCGCCGGCCAGGGCTGCGAACGGTTGCGCAACCCCATGTGACGACGGGCAAAGGGCAAGGTTGCGCACGGGATAACCGGGAACGGGATGGTAGCGGCGGGCGGATTTGAACCACCGACCAAGGGATTATGATTCCCCTGCTCTACCGCTGAGCTACGCCGCCATCCCATCGCGCAGGGGCGGGGACATACCGCTTCCTTCTTGCCGCAGTCAACCGCAACCCGGTGATGACGGTCGGATGAAACCGCCCCCCAGCACGCGCGTGTCGTCGTAGAACACGCAGGCCTGCCCTGGTGCCGGCAGCGCCGGGGCGTCGGGGTACACCTCGGCGCCCTCTGCCGTCGGCACCACCTCCGCCGCACGCAGACAATCCCGCGCCCGCAGCTTCACCGCGCACCGCAACACCCGCGGCGCGGTCAGCCAGTTCACCTCTCGCAATGCGACCAGTCGCGTGCCGCCGTCGCCCGCCGGCCCGACCACCACGCGCCGCTGCGCGCCATCCAGCGCCACCACAACGCGGCCGGCCTGTGCCGCGGTGCCCAGCCGCCTCGCCTGGCCCACCGTGTAGTGGGCGATGCCGGCATGCCGGCCGACCACCGCGCCCGCCGTGGTGACGATTTCGCCCGGCGCGGCCGCGTCCGGTCGCAGGCGCGCCACCACCTCGGCGTAGCTGCCGTGCGGCACGAAGCAGATGTCCTGGCTGTCCGGCTTGCCGGCCACCGGCAGGCCCATTCGCGCAGCCACCGCCCGCACCGCCGCCTTGTCCGGCATGCTGCCGAGCGGGAACAGCGTGCGTGCGAGCTGCGCGCGGGTGGTGGCGAACAGGAACCAGCTCTGGTCGCGCGCCGGGTCGGCGGCGCGGTGCAGTTCGGCGCCTTCGGGGCCTTCCACCCGGCGCACGTAATGGCCGGTGGCGAGGCGTTCGGCACCCAGATCGTCGGCCAGCGCGGTCAGATCGGCAAACTTCACCGTCTGGTTGCAGCGCACGCAGGGCACCGGGGTTTCGCCGCGCGCATAGGCATCGGCGAAGTCGGCGATAACCGCGTCGCGGAACCGCGCCTCGGCGTCGATCACGTAATGCGGAATGCCCAAATGGTCGGCCACCCGGCGGGCGTCATGGATATCCTGGCCCGCGCAGCAGGCGCCCTTGCGGCCGGAGGCCGCGCCGTGGTCGTAAAGCTGCAGGGTGACGCCGATCACCTCGTGGCCAGCCTCGGCCAGCAGCCCTGCGACCGCGCTGCTGTCGACGCCGCCGGACATGGCTACCAGCACGCGCATGCTGCGGGACTCCCGGTTACAGAAAGGAAGGCCAGGGCTCTGCCCTGGACCCGCCAAGGGGCAGTGGCCCCTTGGAACCCATTACTTAAGTAAGGGGGTCCAGGGGCGTAAGCCCCTGGTGGGGTGCAGGGGCAAAGCCCCTGCCGGGGTCCGGGGCAGCGCCCCGGCTGCTTTCTTACGCGCCCAACATATTCCGAGTAGCGGCCGGCACTCGCACCACCAGCCCGTCCAGCGCCTCGGTCATCACGATCTGGCACCCCAGCCGCGACGTTTTCTCCAGTCCGAACGCCAGATCGAGCATATCCTCCTCGTCTTCGGTCGGCCGCGCCAGCTTCGCGAACCAGGAAGGATCGACGATCACATGGCAGGTCGAGCAGGCCAGCGAGCCCTCGCAGGCGCCCTCGATGTCCACCCCGTGTTTATGGGCGATCTCCAGCACCGACAGGCCAAGCGGCGCGTCGACTTCGCGGCGCGAGCCGTCGCGATCGATGAAAGTCATCCTGGGCATGGAACGGTCAGGCCTCGATCTGTGCGTGCGCCAAAGCCGCGTGCGCGCGGGACAAAGCCGCTGCCGCCGCGTCGATATCGGCCGCCGACGTAAAGCGTCCGATCCCGATCCGCAAGGTGCGGGCCGCGGCGTTGTCCGCCAGCCCCATTGCGCGCAGCACATAGGACGGCGCGACCTCCGCCGAGGAGCAGGCGGAGCCGGTGGACAGGCACAACTCCGGCACCGCCGCCATCAGCTCCGCCGCGGTCGCAGCCGGAAATGTCAGGTTCAGATTGCCCGGAATCCGGGCTTCCATTGTGCCGTTCACCACCAGCCCCGGCACGGCCGCTTGCAGCCGGCCCAGCATTGTGTCGCGCAGCAGGGCCAGGCGCGCCGCTTCGGCGGTCATTTCCAGCCCCGCCAGGCGGGCGGCCTCGCCCAGCCCGACAATCAGCGGGGCGGGGAGGGTGCCCGCCCGCAGCCCGCGTTCCTGACCGCCGCCGGAGAACAGGGGGGCCAGCCGCACCCGCGGCCGCCGGCGCACATACAGCGCGCCCACCCCTTTCGGGCCGTAGACTTTGTGGCCGCTGACCGACAGCAGATCGATGCCGATCGCGCCGACATCCAGCTTGATTTTGCCGAACCCCTGCGCCGCGTCGGTATGAAACAGCGCCCCGTGCCGCCGCGCCAGCGCGGCCAGTGCGGCCAGATCCTGCACCACGCCGGTTTCATTGTTCACCGCCATGACGCTGACCAGCAGCGTCGGCGCCGCCAGCGCGCCGGCCAGAAGTTCGGCATCGAGCAACCCGTCGGGCCGCACCGGCAGCACCACCGGCTCGAACCCTTCCGCCCGCAGATCGGCGACTGACTCCAGCACGCATTTGTGCTCGGTTGCCAGCGTCACGACCCGGCGGCGCGGATCGCCATTGGCGGCGGCGTGGCGGGCGGCGCCCTTAATGGCGATGTTGTTGCTTTCGGTCGCACCGGAGGTGAACACCACTTCCCGCGCTTCCGCCCCGATCAGCGCCGCCACCTGGCCGCGCGCCTGCTCCACCGCCGCGTCGGCCTGCCGTCCCATGGCATGCTCGGCGCTGTGCGGGTTGCCGAAGCGCTCGGTGAACCAGGGCAGCATGGCGGCGAGCACGCGCGGATCGCAGGGCGTGGTGGCCTGGTTGTCGAGGTACACCGGACGGTCGGGGCAGGGCGGCATGGCGCAGATGTAGGGTCAGGCGGCGCGGCGCAAAAGCCGCGCCGCCATCGCCCGGTAGGCGGTCAGGAACGCGCCGACCTCCGCCGGACCGGCGCACCAGGGTAGCGACACCCGGATCGCCTCGCCCGCGAGTGGCCCGGCACCCATGGCGTCCAGCACATGGCTGCGGGCCACCTTGCCGGAACTGCAGGCGGCCCCGGCGGACACCCGCACCCCCGCCAGATCGAGCGCGATCACCTGCGTCTCCGCCCGCACGCCGGGCAGGGCGAGGCAGCACGTGTTGGGCAGGCGCGGCGCGGTGGCCCCCAGGACAACGGCGCCGGCCGACACCGCGCCCTGCTCGGCCGCATCGCGCAGCGCCGCCAGCGAAGCGGCCCCGTCCGCCACGCGGGCGGCGGCGGCAAACCCGGCGATTGCCGGCAGCGGCGGCGTGCCGCCCCGCCGCCCGCGCTCCTGCCCGCCGCCGGCGATCAGCGGCGCCAGCCCAGCCGACAGCGCCGGCGCCAGCAGCAGCGCGCCCGCCCCTTGCGGCCCGCCCAGCTTGTGCGACGACAGCGCCAGGCTGTCCGCCCCCAGGGCGGCGAAATCGACGCAGGTCCGGCCGGCTGCCTGCACCGCATCCACATGCAGCAGCGCCCCGGCCGCCCGGCACAGCCGCGCCGCCTCGGCCACCGGCTGCAGCGTGCCGGTCTCGTTGTTGGCCAGCATCAGGCAGACCAGCGCCTTCCCGCCCCCTGCCAGCAGCGCCGCCAGCGCGTCCAGATCAGCCACCCCCGCGCCATCCACCGGCAGCACCGCGGCCCCCGCCGCCGCGCTGCGCACCGCGTCATGCTCGGTCGCCCCCACGATCAGCCGCCGACCGGCGCCCAGCGCATGCACCGCCATTGCGTCGGCCTCGGTGCCGCCGGAGGTGAACACCAGATCGGCCGGCCGCCCGCCGAAACGCGCCGCAATGATCTCCCGCGCCTCCTCCAGCAGCCGTCGCGCCGCCCGTCCGGCGGCATGCACCGACGATGGATTGCCCCCGAGGTCCAGCGCCGCCAGCACCGCGGCGCGCGCCTCCGGGCGCAGCGTCTCGGACGCGTTGGCGTCGAGATAGGTCATGCCTCCTCCAGCACCGACGGCCTGCTGGCCCGTCCGGCGACCCGGCCCTGCACCACGTCGGCCAGGGTGATGCCGGCCAGGAACAGCCGGATCTGCTGGCCGAGTTCGCTCCATAAATCATGCGTGCGGCACCGCGCCGGCTCGTCCGTCTCGCTGCGCATGCAGCCTGCCTCGGCGGTGCAGCGGGTGGTGTGCAGCTTCTCTTCCACCGCGTCGACAATGTCGGCCAGCGCCACCGAGGCGGAAGGCCGGCCGAGCCGGTAGCCGCCGCCGGGGCCGCGGGTGGACAGCACCAGCCCGGCCCGCCGCAGCCCACCGAACAGCTGTTCCAGGTAGCACAGGCTCAGTTGCTGGCTGGCGGCGATCTGCGCCAGCGTCACCGCCCCGCCACCGGGGCCGGCCTGTTCGCGGCAGGCCAGTTCGACCATCGCCATGACCGCATAGCGCGCGCGGGTGGAAATTTGCATGTGCCTGCTCCGAACTCCGCTGCGGGTTGGTTCACCCTGTTCCGTGCCGGCAAGTACAGATGATCCCGCGGTATTGTATACGGGCTCCTGTGCCAGATCAGCATATGCAACCCCAGGTAGCAATGCGCCAAGCCCATCCAACTTTGGTGCGCCGGCGCCCGCTCCTGACAGGTCTTGACCGATTTCCGCAAAAACATGAACCCAGCGCGACATTTTCGTTATGAAAATGCCACCGCCCGACATATAGTCCGCTTCGCTTCGGGGACACGCCCCTGCCCGGAGCGCCGCGGGCGGTCCGCGAGTACAGGGGTGTGTTTTTGTCGATAGTGTATCGAATGACGGCTCTGGCCGGAGCGGGCGCGCGGCGCGCCCCGCACGGGCAAGGCCGGAAGCGAAGGCAGGCAAGCATTTCCCGATATTCCGGATCAAGAAATCGCACGTTCTTGCGCACAGGACTCGCTTCAAGCAAAGGACATGCCTAATTTAGAGTACGCACTTTCGCGAACGTCATGCCTCCAAGGCGCCGTATTTCGTTAAGTGGGGAGGAGTCGTGGTGTCGGCAATCGATCGATCGCCATGGTACGCCCATCCGCCCGGTCGGCAGCAGCCAACCGGGCGCTTCGTCAGGGTCTCAGCCCGGCCGGTCCCGGTCGGCGCGAACAGGAAACGGATTTCGGAACACCATGCCTGAGGTCATGTTCGCCGGCCCCGACGGCCGGTTGGAAGGTCGCTACCACCACTCGAAGGAATCCGCGGCCCCGCTGGCGCTGCTGATGCACCCGCATCCGCTGCACGGCGGCACCATGAACAACCGTATCACCTACACAATGTACCAGTCGTTCCAGCGTCTGGGTTTCTCGGTGATGCGGTTCAACTTCCGCGGAGTCGGCCGCAGCCAGGGCCGCTACGACGGCGGCATCGGCGAAATCGGTGACGCCGCTGCCGCACTCGACTGGATGCAGGCGGTCAACCCCAACTCGGGCGGACTGTGGATCGCCGGCTACTCCTTCGGCGCATTCATCGGCATGCAACTGCTGATGCGCCGGCCGGAAATCTCCGGCTGGGTCAGCATCGCACCGCCCGCCAACCACTACGATTTCGGCTTCCTGGCCCCCTGTCCCTGCGGCGGCCTCATGCTGCACGGCGACAGCGACGAACTGGTGCCCGAACCCGCGGTCAAGAAACTGGTTGATAAACTGAATACCCAGAAGGGCGTGTCGGTGGACTACCGCATCCTGGCCGGCGGCGACCACGTCTTCGCCAGCCACGCCGATATCATCGCCGAACACGTCGAGGACTACGTGCGCAAAACCGTGGCCCGCCGCTCGATGGCCCTTGCCGCCGACTGAGGGCAAACATCGCGCGGCATAAGCGAAAGGCTCGGGGGTACGCTCCCGGGCCTTTCGCTTTTTTGCGGCAGCCGGGGCGCTGCCCCGGACCCCGCCAGGGGCCTTGCCCCTGGACCCCACCAAGGGCCTAAGGCCCTTGGAACCCAACAACTCTTCCCCCTGGCAACGGTGCCGCAACCCCCGTGGTGCCGGGAAAACTCAACGCCAACCCACGCAGCACCCGTACCGCGAGGAAGGCAAAGCACTGCGCCTCCAGCGCATCGCCATCCCAACCAGCCGCTTCCACCGGCGCGACCGGGCCGAGCCGGTCCCGGAGTGCCGCCATCAGGCTCGGGTTGCGCCTGCCGCCGCCACAGACCAGCCAGCGCCGCGGCGCCTGCGGCAACGCCACCCGCGCCACCGCCTCGGCCGTGAACGCCACCAGCGTCGCCGCCCCGTCCGCCGGCGACAACCCCGCCAACCCGCTCGCCGCCAGCACCTCGGTGAAATCCAGCCGGTCCAGCGACTTCGGCAAAGCGCGGGCAAAATACGGATCGGCCAGCAGCCGACCCAGCACCCCCAAATCCACCCGCCCACCCGCCGACAACACCCCGTCGCGGTCACAATTCAGGTTGCTATGGCGGGCCGCCCAATCATCCAACGGGCCGTTGCCCGGCCCGGTATCACAGGCCAGCAACGCCCCGTCCGTACCGATATAGGTCACATTCGCCACCCCGCCGATATTCAACACCGCCACCGGACGGGGCAGGGGAGCCGCCAGCGCGGCATGATACACTGGCGCCAGCGGCGCGCCCTCGCCCCCGGCGGCCACGTCCGCACTGCGGAAATCCCACGCGACCTGCAGCCCGGTCGCATGCGCCAGCCGCGCCGCATCGCCGATCTGCCAGGTCAGACGCCGATCCGGCCGGTGCAGAATGGTCTGGCCGTGAAATCCGATGATATCGGCCGGCAGCCCGATCGCCCGCACCGCCTCCACATGCCGCGCCGTCAGCCGTGCCGCGATCGCCGCCACCCCCGCATCGTCGCGCCCAAGCCCCGCCGCCCGGTCCAGCAACGCCCGCAGATCGGACCGCAACACGGCATCATACGGCAGGGTCAGCGACGGCCCGATCCGCCCGATCCGCTCCCCGTCGGTCTCCAGCCACGCCGCATCCACCCCGTCGAGCGACGTGCCGCTCATCAGCCCGATCGCCCGCAGCATTTCCATCCGGTTTGCTCCTGTGCTAGCCGGTCTGCCCCCGAGCATCCCGGACCCGTCCATCATGCCCAGCGCCGACTTCCTGCACGAGGCCACCACGCGCGGCTTCGTCCACCAATGCACCGACCCCGATGGCCTGCGGGCCGCGCTGCAGGCGGGGATCGTGCCGGGCTATATCGGCTTCGACTGCACCGCCGACAGCCTGCATGTCGGCAGCCTGGTGCAGATCATGCTGCTGCGCCTGCTGCAGCGCTGCGGCCACCGCCCGGTGGTGCTGATGGGCGGCGGCACCACCCGCATCGGCGACCCGTCCGGCAAGGACGAAACCCGGCAACTCCTCACCGATGACCAGATCGCCGCCAACATGGCGGGCATCCGCCGCTGCTTCACGCCGTTCCTGTCGTTCGGCGACGGCCCCACCGACGCACTCATGCCCAACAACAACGACTGGCTCGGCGCGCTCGGCTACATCCCGCTGTTGCGCGACGTGGGCGTGCACTTCACCGTCAACCGCATGCTCACCTTCGATTCGGTGCGCCTGCGGCTGGATCGCGAGCAGCCGCTCACCTTCCTCGAATTCAACTACATGATCCTGCAGAGTTACGATTTCCGCGAGCTGTTCCGCCGCCACGGCGTGCTGTTGCAAATGGGCGGGTCGGACCAGTGGGGCAACATCGTCTCCGGCATCGACCTGGTCCGCCGCACCGAGGCGCACGCCGTGTTCGGCCTCACCACGCCGCTGATCACCACCGCCTCCGGCGCCAAGATGGGCAAAACCGCCCAGGGCGCGATCTGGCTCACCGCCGACCGGCTGCCGCCCTTTGACTACTGGCAGTTCTGGCGCAACACCGAAGATGCCGATGTCGGCCGCTTCCTGCGCCTGTTCACCGACCTGAAGCTGACCGAAATCGCCCGGCTCGAATCCCTCGAGGGCGCGGAGATCAACGAGGCCAAGAAAACCCTGGCCACCGAAGCGACCGCCCTGCTGCACGGACGGCAGGCCGCCGAAACCGCCGCCGAGGCAGCCCGCCGCACCTTCGAGGAAGGCACCGCCGCCGACGCGCTGCCGCTGGTGAGCATCCCGGCCGAGGGGCTGGCCGACGGCCTGCCGGCCTTCCGCCTGTTTGTCCTCGCCGGTCTCGCCGCCAGCAACGCCGAGGCGCGCCGCCTGGTGCGCGGCGGCGGCGCCCGGCTGGACGACGACCCGGTCACCGATGAGGGCCAGGTGGTCACCGAGGCGGCGCTGCGAGCGGGGGTAAAAGTTTCATCCGGCCGCAAGCACCACCGGCTGCTGCGGGTCAGCCCGGAGTGACCGGAATATTGAACGCCACGCACCAGTTCGCCAGCGGATAGGGCCGGCCGACCAGCTCCGCCAGCTCCGCCGTGGCGGCGTGGCCGGCCAGCTTGTCGAACACGTAGCTGTCCTGTGCCACCGTGGCATCGCTGTCGTGCAGCGCGCCCAGCCCGCCATGCCGCCGGTCCGCATACCGCAGCGTGGCCGCCCCGCGCGGCGGCCACGCCAGCGTCACCACCACCAGGTCAGGCCCGGCCAGCGCCACCTCCTGCACCGCAACCAGCCCCTCGGCATCGGTCACGGTAAAGCCGCGGTCGGGCACCTCGACCGCGCGGTGCCCGGCGAACGGCCTTCCCCAGGCCAGCGGCGGCACCGGCACGGCAAACCGCGCCAGCACGCGCTGCCCGCGCAGCACCGCGGCGAGCGGGCGCAGCGGCCGCCACGCCTCGCCCAGCGTCAGCACCCGGTGCATCACCTTGCCGAACTGCGCGCCCAGCCAGCGATAGCCGTTGGCGTCCAGGTGCCCGCCTTTGTCGGTGACGGGGTAGACCGGCGCCGCCATGAAACACCCGGGCAGACCGAGCACCATATCGAGCTGCGCCATCGCCACCCCCAGCTCGTCGGACGCATAGGCGCCGCCGGTCTGGTAGGTGAACAGCGCCGGCGGCGCGTCCTGTCCGGCGATGCCCTGCGCCAGGTCGGCCACCAGGTCGTGGTACAGCCGCACCAGCAGGGTCCGGTAGGCGGCCCGGTCCGCGGTGCCGCCGTTCAGCGCCCAGGAATTATGCTCCCCCTGCAGCAGCAGCAGCGCCAGCACCTGATAGGCCTGTCCGTCGCGGGCCGCCGCCTGCCGGCCCAGCGCGACGCACTGGCGCAGCCGGTTGAACAGCTCCGGCCGCGCGCCGCGCGACAGCGCTTCCAGCGTGCGTCCGCCGACGCCGCAGGCGCTGGCCAGCACCCGTGCCGGCGGCGCCGCCGCGCCGCCTTCGGCCAGCATCCCGGCGCGGTAGGCGTGCACCGCCCCCTCCAGCACCGTCTCGCCCAGCGCGAGGCTTCCCGGTGGCAGCGCCGCCACCTGCGCCGCGTTCAGCAACGCGCCGGTGGCGATGTCCTGCACCGTCGCCGCGAGCGGCTGCGGTGCCCCGCCGCCGACCGGCACGAAATGCGGCGCGCTCTCGCTGTCCGGCCGCACGCTGCGCCCGAGCATGAGCGAATCGCCGCGCGGCTGCAGCGACAGCGCCGGCCAGCCTTCCCAGCCCGTCGCCAGCGACTGTCCGTAGGCGATGACATGGTTCAACCCGCCGACCGGCTGCGCCAGCCGCAGCCCGTGCGGCCGGGCGCCCGGCACGCTCAGGCGCCCATCCGGGCGGCCAGGTCCGCGATGTCGGCGGCCACCACCGTCCAGTCGCTGTCGGCGGCGAAATCCCGCGCCTGGTGCGGCCCGTATTCGCTCGGGCGGGCGAAGAACGCGGTCTGCAGCCCGCAGCGCCGCGCCGCATGCAGGTCGCTGTTATGCGCCGCCGCCATCATCACCTCGCCCGGCGCCAGCCCGAGCAGCCGCGCCGCGCCCAGATAGGTCTCGGGGTCGGGCTTGTAGTGGCGGAACAATTCGGCGGCGCACACCATGTCCCAGGGCAGGCCGGCGTATTTGGCCAGGTTCACCAGCAGCGCCACGTTGCCGTTCGACAGCGGCGCGATCACATAGAGCGCCTTCAGCCTGGTCAGTCCGGCCACCGAATCCGGCCATGGCCGCAATCGGTGCCAGGCGCGCGTCAGGTGGTCCAGATCGGCCCCGCTCAGCCCGGCGATGCCGAGATCGGCCACCAGGCGCTCCAGCGAGGCGCGGTGCAGATCATCCAGCATGGTCCATGGCACCTCGCCGCGCCGGACCCGGTCCATCGAGGGCACATACGCGCTCCGCCAGGCGTCGACCAGCGCGGTCCAGTCGGCGCTGATGCCGCGCGCGGCGCCGAATGCGGTCAGTTCGTCGATCAGGCTGGTGCGCCAGTCCACCACGGTGCCGAAGGTGTCGAACAGGATGGCCTTCACGCCGTGCATGGCGGTGGTTTCCTTCTGCGCGGATGATTTTCCCAGGCCGGGTGGTGGCTGGCAAGGCGGAAGGAAGGCCAAGGCAGAGCCCTGGCCTTAATTCCCCGTCCCCGCCGACAACCCGTCGAATATCCCAAACAGCCCGCGCAGGAAGCCGGGCGTCAGCGCCGCCAGCGGGTTCACCGACACCGCCGGATCGGCCAGATTCCCCCGCATCGAATAGGTCGCGGCGAACACCCCGCCGCCCCGCTCCGGGCTGAACAACCGGCCGATCAACGGGATCTGGCCGAGCATCGTGTTGAAGAAATAGGCCGGCACGATCGTGCCATCGAGCGCGATGCTGTGGCGCGCGAGGTCGATCCGCCCCTTCGCCGTCATGCCCAGCGAGGCGCTGAACGCGCGCGCCTCGGCCAGGTCCAGCCCGTCGCGCGACAACTGGAACGGCGCGATCAGCCGGCTGAACCCGAGTCCTTCGCCTTCCAGCGCTTCCACCGCCCCGTACAGCGTCATCACCTGCAGCAGCTTGGCCAGTGCCGGGGCGTTGCGCATACGGAAATCGACGATTTCGGCGGTGCCCTGCAGCGGATGGCCGCGCACGCGATCGTCAAACGTCGCACGGATGGTCAGCCGCCCGCCGCGCATGTCATCCAGCAGGTCGAGTGCCCGCAGCAGACCGCCCGCATCCTCGGCACTGCCGGTCAGCGTGCGGGTGGTGCGGCCAGGGGCGATGTCCAGGCGGAACGCCGCGCCGGCGCCGGTTTGCCCGGTCAGCCTTGCCTGCCGGATCACCTGTCCGTCGCTCTCGGCAACGGCGGCGACCGCGGCGAGGTCGCGTCCGTCGGCGCTCAGCAGCACCCGGTCGAAATGCGCATCGACCCGCCAGGGCGGCCCGGGCAGATCGTCGTCGTCAGGGGCCGGTTTCGCGGCGGCGTCGCCACGGCCGAATTCGGCCGACGCATCGACGCTGCTGCCCGTCAGCGTGGCCACCCAGGGGTCGCCGTGTGCGGCGGGGATGCGCACATCGCCGTGCGCATCGATCGCATCGCCGAGCCGGATGCGGTCGAACTGCATGGCCTGGGCGCGGCCGGCGGCGAAGCTGACGCGCCCGGCCACCGCGATGCCGTCGCCGTCCAGGCGCAGCCGGTCGATGCCGGTGATCTGGTCGTCCTCCAGCACCACATGCACCTCCGCGCTGGCCGGCTGGCCGGCGGGCTTGCGGAAATTCAGCCGCGCCACCTGCAGCGCCGCCCGGCCGAGATCGCCGCGCACCAGCACCTGGCCGCGGTCGTCGCGCCGCGTCAGCCAGATCGCCTGCAGCGGCACCGTGCCGTCCAGCATGCCCGCCGTATCGAACCCGGCCGCGGCAAGCTGGCGTGCGGTCGCGCTGCCGGTCACCACCACTTTCTGCAGCACCTGTGCGGCGCCGCCGGCGTGGAAATCCAGATCGCCCTGCACCTGGGCCGCGATGCCCGCGAGCAGCGCGGTGCCGCGCAGATGCAGCCCGTCATTGCCGGCGTCGAACTCCATCGTCCCCTGGTCGAGGTCGCGCCCGGCGACGATGTTGCCGAGATGCAGCCGGGTCAGTTTGCCGCTGGTCTGGATGTGCACGTCATCCGTGGTCACCGTGTTCTCGAGCGGCAGTCGCGTGAGTGTCAGCCGCCCGGTCACCGCGCCGGACGGGTCGTGGATGTCGAGCGGCCGGCGGTCGAACAAATGCAGCCGCGGATTTTTCAGCACCGTCAGCAAATCGGCGGCCGGGCCGGCGAGGTCGGCCTCGACAGTGAGGAACTGATGCCGCGCCGCCAGCCCGTCGATGCGCAGGCGCCCGGACTGCACGGCGATGCCGCCCTGGCTGCCGCCGGCCTGTCGCCCGCTGGTGACCGTCATTTCCGCCGCGTCCGGCGACACAAACGCCAGCCGTCCGTTGACATGCTCCACCGGCGGCACCGGGCGCAGCCAGTGCACCGTCAGGTCCTGCCCCTCGATGCCGCCCGCCAGGCTGATGACCGTGGCGTCCGACAGATCGTCGCGCGCCGTCAGCTGCAGGTCGAACCTGCCGTTGCGGGCAACCCCTTCGGTCATGTTCTCGGTGATCCACGGGCGCGTGCCGGGTCCGCCCACGCCGGCCGGCCACAGGGCGGCGAGGTCGGCGAAATCCACCTGGTCCAGCTCGCCCGAAATCTTCGCGTCCAGGCGTCCGCGCTGGCGGGTGGCGGTCACTTTCCCGCGCAGCACCGTTCTCGGGTGGTCCAGCCGCGGCACCAGTTCCACCCGCTGGATGCGCAGCACCGCTTCGGTGAGCGATCCTTCCGCCTCGGCGAGCGCGCCGATCAGCGGCACGCTGCCGGCGGCGATGAGCAGATGCCCGGCGCCCAGGCGCGCCTGCAGCTTCACCTGCGTCGGCAGCAAATCGGCCCCCACCGTCGCGGTGGCGGACAGCGCCAGCGGTGCGTCCAGCGCCTGCAGCGCCGCCAGCCCGGGGGCCAGCGCCGCCAGGCGGGCCGGCACAACCGGGGCCAGATGCGCCTGCACCTCGGCGCTGCCGCCGCCGGCGGGCAGGGTGGCGCGGGCGGTGGCGTGCAGACGCTCCTCGCCCAGCGCCAGCGTCAGCTCGGCGTCGGCCTCCGCACCGCCCTCGGCGCCGCGGACCAGGTCGAGCCCGACCGCGCTCGCCCGCCAGGTGGCGCCGATCTGGCGGTCGATCACCGTCAGCGCCGCATCGCGGATGCGCACCCGCCGAAGCTGTGCGAAGCGTGAGCCAAGGGCGCTGCTATCGTTCCCGGCCGGCCGCGCCAGTTCGCTCAGCAGTGCTGCCAGCAGCTCCTTGCCGCCGGAGGATGAAGCCGTCTCGCCCACTTCCGGCTCCGCCGCCTCGGCGGCGGCGCGGCCCATATCGATACTGATATGTCCGTCCGCGCCGCGTAACACCCGCAGCCGGACACCGACCAGTTCCAGCGCCCGCGGCACCACCCGCCCCAGGATCAGCCAGCCGGCCGACAGCGACACGTCGGCCCGCGGCACTTCGGCGATGCGCGCGCCAGCCGCATCAAGCAGTGCGAGGTCGGTCAGCTGGATATCCAGCGGACGGTCGACGCCCTGGGTAAACCCTTCCCAGACCAAGGCCGCGCTGCCGATCACCAGCACCGGCGGGGTGCCGCTGGCATTGGCTTCGGCCTCGATCCGGCGGGTCAGCCAGCCGAGTTCCAGCGGTCCCTGCGCCAGCCGCCAGGCCAGGGCGCCGGCGCCCAGCGCCGCGAGCAAGGCCAGCGCCAGCGCCACCCGCACCAGGCCATGCACCATCCGGCCGGTGTACAGCATGGCGCTGCCGAGCGCGCGATGCAGGGCCTGCCCCAGCCGGCGCCGGAGCGCTTGACCGAAGGCGAGGCTCATGGCCAGCCTGCCGGCGCATGCACGCCGAACCTCCCGTGCCCGGCTTCCGGCTGCCGGCCAACTGGCCGCAAGCCGCCGACCCCGCGGCCGCCGCGCGCCTGGTCGAACGTTTCACCGCCCTCGGCGGCGCCGAAGCGGCGCTGGCCGCCGATCAGCGGGCCGGCGCCATGCTGCGCTGCCTGGGCGGCAACAGTCCCTATCTGGCCGATCTGGCGCTGCGCGAGGCCGCCGCGCTGATCCTGCTGGCGCAATCCGGACCGCAGGCGCCCGTGCAGCAGGCGATGGCCGCGATCGCCGCCTGTCCGGTCACGGCGCCGCGCGAGCAGCTCGCCGCCACCCTGCGCGCCGCCAAGCGCGTGATCGCGCTCGCCACCGCAGTCGCCGATATTGGCGGCCTGTGGGATCTCGCCCGCGTTACCGGGGCGCTGTCCGACCTCGCCGAGGCGGCGCTGCGTGCGGCGGTGGCGCATTTGCTGTGGGAAGCGCACGCGGCGGGCACGCTGCGGCTGCCGCATCCCGACGACCCCGGCCGGGCGAGCGGCTTCACCGTCCTGGGCATGGGCAAGCTCGGCGCCCGGGAACTGAACTATTCCAGCGATGTCGACCTCGTGCTGCTGCATGACCCTGACGCCGGGGTCTATTGTGGCGACGCTCCCGGTGCGTTCTACACCCGCTTGTCACGCGGTGTCGTGTCCCTGATGGAAACGCGTGACGCCGACGGCTATGTGTTCCGCACCGATCTGCGCCTGCGCCCCGACCCGGCGGCGACCCCGCCTTGCATCGCCCTGCCGGCCGCCATCGCCTATTACGAAAGCATGGGCCAGAACTGGGAACGCGCCGCCATGCTGAAGGCGCGCCCGGTGGCCGGCGATCTCGCCCTCGGCGCCGGTTTCCTTGAAGCCATCCGCCCGTTCGTCTGGCGCCGCCATCTCGACTTCGCCGCGGTCGCCGACATCCACGCCATGAAGCAGCGCATCGATGCGCATAAAGGCACCGGGCTTGCCGCCCATCAGGATCCGGTGGCGCGCATCGCCGGCCACAACGTCAAGCTCGGCCAGGGCGGCATTCGCGAAATCGAGTTCATGGCGCAGACCCTGCAACTGGTCTGGGGCGGCCGCGATCCCGCGCTGCGCACGCCGCGCACGCTGGACGCGCTGGCCCTGCTCGCCCGAGCCGGCCATCTGCCGCGGCGCGCCGCCGGGGAGCTCGGCGCCGCCTACCGCAGCCTGCGCCGGGTCGAGCACCGGCTGCAAATGGTGGCCGACCGGCAGACCCACGCGCTGCCCGACAAGCGCCCGCACCTCGAAGCCTTTGCCCTGTTCATGGGCTATCCGGACGCCACCGCTTTCGCCACCGTCCTGCTGCGCCACCTGACCCGCGTGCAAACGCGCTACAGGCAGGTGTTCGAGGCCGTCCCCGACCCGTACGAAGGCGGCGCGCCGCCCGCGCTCGATTTCAGCGGCACCGATGATCCGCCGCCGGCCACAGCGGCGGCGCTCGCCGCCTTGGGCTACACCGATATCCACCGGGTGGTGGACGCGGTGCGCGGCTGGTCGGCCGGACGGGTGCGGGCGCTGCGCTCGCAGCGCGCCCGCGACCTGATGCACAGCGTGCTGCCCGCTCTGCTGGCGGCGCTCGCCCGGCAGGCCCAGCCGGATGCCGCCTTCGCCCGGTTCGATGCCCTGCTCGGCCTGCTGCCCGCCGGGGTGCAGCCGCTGTCGCTGTTCCAGCGCAACCCGGCGTTGCTCGACCGCGTCGCCGGCGTGCTCGGCGCGGCGCCCGCGCTCGCCGACTATCTGGCCCGCACGCCGCAGGCGCTGGAAGGGCTGTTGAGTCCGTCCGTATCGGGCGACGTGGCCCACACCGTGCGCCTCCGGCTGGCCGACGCGCGCGGCCTGGAGGAAGCGATCCGCATCATCCGCGCCACCGTGCGGGCCGAGGATTTTTCCACCTCGGTCGCCACCATGGAGGGACGCATCGATGCCAATGCGGCCGGCGAGGCGCGCGCACGGGTGGCCGAGGCGGCGCTGGCCGCCCTGCTGCCGCGCGTGCTGGAGGATTTCGCCGCCCGCTTCGGCCGGGTGCGCGGCGGGTCCATGGTCGTGGTGCTGCTCGGCAAGGCCGGCTCGCGGGAGATGATGGCCGGCTCCGATCTCGATATGATGATCGTGTATGACCATCCTGACGATGTAACGGAAAGCGAGGGTGCTCCTCGCAGGCTCGCGGCCAGCCAGTGGTTCATCCGGGCGGTGCACGCCTTCGTCGCCGCTGCCACCGCGCCGGACGCGGTGGGGCCGATGTTCGCCATCGACATGCGGCTGCGCCCGTCCGGCAACAAAGGCCCGGTAGCGGTCTCGCTCGGCGCCTTCGAGCGCTACCACGAAGCCGGCGGCGAGCACGGCGGCGCCTGGACCTGGGAACGCATGGCGCTGACCCGCGCGCGCGTCGTCGCGGGCCCGGCGGAGCTGCGCGCGCGGGTGCGGCAGGCCATCCGCACCGCCATCGCCAATGCCGGACCGCCGGAGCGCATCCGCGCCGACGCCGCCGCCATGCGCGCCCGCCTGCAACGCGACCTGCCGCCGGGCGGCCCCTGGGACGTGAAACTGCGTCCGGGCGGACAGATCGAAGTGGAGTTCATCGCCCAGGCCCTGCAACTCGTGCACGCGCCCGCCCATCCCGGCGTTCTGCACCCCGGCATCCGGCATGCCCTGGCCGCGCTGCGCGATGCCGGCACACTGCCGCCCGACGACGCCGCCCTGCTGATCCGCGCCGATCTCATCTGGCGCAGCGTGCAGGGGCTGCTGCGCATCACCTATGGTCACGCGCCGCCCGGGAAACTCTCCGAGGCGGTCGAGGCGGAATTGCTGCGCGCGCTTGCCGCCGCCGGGATCGATCCGGTTCCGGTTGACGCGGCGTCCCTGCGCGCCACTTTGGAGACGCTGGCGCGGGATGTCCGCGCCATCTTCGCGCGGCAGGTGGGAGAGATCGGATCATGAGCGTTCAGGAGGGCGATGCGGCGCCGGCATTCTCGCTGCCGGCCAGTGGCGGGCGCACCGTGAGCAGCGCGGCGCTGCAGGGCAAGCCGTATATCCTGTATTTCTATCCGAAGGCCGATACCTCCGGCTGCACCAAGGAAGCCTGCGCCTTTCAGGAGGCGTTGCCGCAACTGGGCAGGCTCGGGCTTGAGGTCATCGGGGTTTCGCCCGATCCGATCAAGCCGATCGAGAAATTTGCCGCCAAATACAATCTGACCTTTCCGCTTGCCTCGGACGAAACCAAGGCGGCCGCCGAGGCCTATGGCGTGTGGGTCGAGAAATCGATGTACGGCAAGAAATACATGGGCATCGAGCGCTCGACCTTTCTGGTCGATGCCAACGGCAGGATCACCCGGGCCTGGCGGAAGGTGAAGGTCGATGGGCACGCCAGGGACGTGGCGGCGGCGGCGGCGGGACTTTGAAGCAAGGCCAGGGCTCTGCCCTGGACCCGCCAAGGGGCAGTGGCCCCTTGGATCCCATTACTTTTAGCCATTTGTCTTGAGAGGGGGTCCAGGGCAGAGCCCTGGCCTTTCTGCCCTAGCGCGCGTTCACGCCCTGGATGAACTCCTGCATCTCGCCCTCGCTCACCGCCGCGCCGTCACGGTTGCAGACATGCCCGCGCAGGATCGCCTCATAACCGACGACGCGCTTGGCACCGTATTTAAAGAAACTGAAGCAGCTGACGGGGCCGGCGCCGACCGTCCCGGTAAAGGTCATGCCATAGCCGCCGCCGGAGGGCTGCGGCGCTCCGAAGTTCGATCCCTTGGCGCGCACGAACGGGGTGGCGCTGCGAAGGTCGGCGGCCACGTCCTGACGCTCAGGCAACGCGCAATTTCCGCCGGCGGACTGTCGCTTGATGATCGCCACGACGAACTGACGGGTGCGGTCGGTGCCAATCGCATCGAACCGGTCGAACACGCATCCACCCCTGCTGCTGTTCCCCGTGGCCATTTCCAGCCGGTTGCATTGGTATGGGGAGGTGAAGGGCAGGGCGATCGGGCTGTCCGCGCAGGAAACCGGCCCGGGCTGCTGGGCATGCCCCGGAGCCGCAGCCATCACCACCAAGCACGCAACCGCGACCCGCTTCATGAAACGTTCCTCCCCCCTGCTGCAGAAATCTCGCTGCTCGTTGTCATGGACATCCAACTCGATGACAAGCGGCATGGTCGCGGCAGGTCAGCGCTGGAACAGCCGCCCGGCCGCCGGGCTGATCCATAGCCTGCGTCCGCTCAGCCAGTCCGCGCCGAGCAGCATGTCAACGCCCGGGACTGGCAGGGCGCCGATATCGACCACCATGTCGCGCACGGCGGCGGCGCCCACCCGCACCTCGCGGAACCGGTGGCGCCGCAATGGCACCGGCCTGGCACCGATGCCGCGCCCGCGGGTCACCGGATCGCGGGAGAGGTCGCCGTCGGTGACGCCGAGCCGTGCCGCCGCCTCGGTCGCGAGCAGGCTGCTGCGCGCGCCGGTGTCGAGCAGGGCCCGCACCGGGCTGCCGTTGATCCGCACGGTGAGAAGCATCAGCCTGCCGAGTTGCCGCAGCGCTATGCCATCCGCCGCGGCGTAGCCGGGCGGTACGAACGCCGGGCAGGGCGGCACCGCATACAGCGTCATGCGGCGGCGGGAGGCGTCCAGCGCGATGTCGTAGCCCCCCAGAACGTCGAGGCCGAGCAGGCCGCCGACCTTCCCGCCGGGGCCGCGCAGCCGCGGCAGCATGCCGATATCAAGCGACAGGTCCCCGAGCTGCAGCCCGCCGAGATCCAGGCGATGCAGCCGCACCATGCCGAAGCTGCGCACCGCCCCGCCCACCCCGAGCAGCATCCTGCGGTCGGGCGTCCGGACCAAATGAAAGTTCGCCACCGTTTCGGGGGTGACAGTGGTCGCCTCGGCACCCGTGTCGACCACCAGGATCGCGGTGCCGCCGTCGAGGGATGCCGGCACCAGCAGGAAATTGCGCAGCGGCGTGAGCGGCAGCTCAGCGCGGCGTTCGGCCGTGCAGGCAGCCTGCGCTGCCGGCAGCGCACGCCCGCAAATGGCCGCGAGCGCGAGCAAAGCAGCGACGACTTCGGGAGATGCGCCGGGCGATTCGGGTCACGCGGCAAGCATGCCCGATCGCCCGGCGCACGTCTCATATGCCCGTGTCCAGCACCCGCAGGTAATCGCGGATCGCGCGTGCCGGCGCCGGCTGGTTCAGGCCTCGGCCGCGTGCGCTCCGCCATTCAGCCGGCGCTGGGTGGCGTGCACGAGTGCCGTGTTCTCCAGCGAGCGCACATGTTCCTGCAGACGCCGCAGGCAGGCGCGCAGCATGGTCCACTCCTCCTCGCTGAGGCCGGCGGCGAGCTGCGCCTCCAGTGTCAGCGCCAGCGGCACGATGCTGTCATGCACGGTGCGGCCCTTGCGGGTCAGGCGCAGCAGCCGGGCGCGGCCGTCATGCGGCGCCGGCCCTTGCTCCAGCAGGCCGGTCGCCACCAGGCTGGCGGTGGCGCGGCTGACCTTGACCTTGTCCATGTCGGTGCGTTCCGAAACCGCGCTCGGCGTGATCGTGCCGAATTGGCCCACCACCGCAAGCACTCGCCATTCCGCAATGCTCAGGCCGAACGCGGCCTCGAAGCGGCGGGCGAACAGCCGCGACGTGCGGCCGGCCGCGACCGAGAGCTCGAACGGCAGGAACTCCTCAAGCAGGAAGGCGTCAGCGTTACGTGCGTCATCGCCACCATCGAAAGCGACGATGTCCGCGTAGCTGTCCCCGTTTGTTTTCATTTGTAACCACCCGTCAGTCTGAGTTTGAACCTAGCAGGTGGGACCGGTTGAAAGGAAAACACCATGCCGTGCAACAATAATCATTCGCAGTGTGTTCACCGACACGCGCGCGCGCCGGCAAGGTCTGCTAACCTCGCTTCCGGACCGGGCCCGAGACCGGGAACCAGGCGGAGGGGAGCGCAACTATGGCCGGATTCGCCTCGACCAGCGACATGGCCGAGAAAACGGTTTCGTTCGACGAGCTTGGACCCGGGCTTTATGCCTATACCGCTGAAGGCGATCCCAATTCCGGCGTGATCGTCGGGCCCGACGGGGTGGTGGTGGTCGATGCCCAGGCCACCCCGGCAATGGCCCAGGACGTGCAGGCCCGCATCGCCACCGTCACCGCCCTGCCGGTTCGCCAGGTGGTGTTGTCGCATTACCACGCCGTCCGGGTGCTCGGCGCCGCCGGCTATCCGGCCCATTCAATTCTTTGTTCCGACGCGACTCGCGACCTGATCGCCGAGCGCGGCCAGCAGGACATGGACAGCGAAATCGGCCGGTTCCCCCGCCTGTTCCGGGGCCGCGAAAGCATCCCCGGCCTGACCTGGCCGACCCATACGTTCCACGGCCGCATGACCCTGTGGCTGGGCGAACGGGAGGCGCAGCTTATTCACATCGGCCGCGCCCACACGGCGGGCGATACGGTTGTATGGCTGCCGAAAGAAAAGGTGCTGTTCGCCGGCGATACGGTCGAGTGCGGCGCCACCCCTTATTGCGGCGATGCCTATTTCACCGACTGGCCCGCCACCATCGCCCGGCTGCGCGAACTCGGCGCCGAAAAAATGGTGCCCGGCCGCGGCCGCGCCCTGCTGACCGCAGGCGAGGTGGCGGACGCGCTCGACGCCACCGAGGCGTTCACCGCCAGCCTGTTCGCCCTGGTGCGCGCGGCGGTGGCGCGCGGCGGCGGCCTCAAGGCGATTTACGACGAGGCGATGGAGAAGCTCCGCCCGCGTTTCGGCCACTGGGTCATTTTCGACCATTGCATGCCGTTCAACGTCAGCCGCGCCTTCGACGAGGCCAGCGGTCATCGCCACCCGCGCATCTGGACCGCCGCGCGCGACCGTGAGATGTGGCAGGCGCTCGCAAGCCAAAGCGGGCAGAATGGGGAGACCGCCCCTTAGCGGGCGGAGCAGGCCATGCAGAGCACGTTTGTTCATCCGCATTACGACCATGTGCCGCCGACCGACGACGGTGCCCGCCACCCCGTGGTGGTGGTGGGCGGCGGCATGGTGGGGCTGACCGCGGCTCTCGATCTGGCCCTTCGCGGCCAGCCCGTGGTGGTGCTCGACGACGACGATACGGTCAGCCGCGGTTCGCGCGCCATCTGCTTCGCCAAGCGCACGCTGGAGGTTTACGCCCGGCTCGGCCTCGGCGCGCGGTTTCTTGCCAAGGGCGTCACCTGGAACATCGGCCGGGTGTTCTTCGGCGACCGCCGCGTCTACGAGTTCGACCTGCTGGCCGAACCCGGCCACGAATACCCGGCTTTCGTGAACCTGCAGCAATACTACGTGGAGCAATGGCTGGTGGAGGCGTGCCAGGCCACCGGGCTGGTCGATCTGCGCTGGCGCAACCGGGTCGCCGGGGTGGAAAATCGCCCCGACGGCGTGGCGCTGGCCATCGAGGTCCCGGGCGGCGAGGGGCCGGTTCACCGCTACCATCTGACCGCCGACTGGCTGCTGGCCTGCGACGGCGTACACAGTTTCGTGCGCGAGAGCCTGGGTCTGCCCTTCGTCGGCCGGGTGTTCCGCGACCGTTTCCTGATCGCCGACGTGATCATGCAGCCCGGTTTCCCGGCCGAGCGCCGGTTCTGGTTCGACCCGCCGTTCCACCGCGGCGGCTCGGTGCTGTTGCACCGCCAGCCCGACAATGTCTGGCGCATCGATTTCCAGCTCGGCTGGGACAGCGATCCCGAGGCCGAAACGGAGCCCGAGCGGGTGCGCGCCCGGGTGCGCGCCATGCTCGGCCCCGAAGTGCCGTTCGAACTGGAATGGGTGAGCATCTACACCTTCCGCTGCCGCCGTCTGGAGCGCTTCCGCCACGGCCGCACCCTGTTCCTGGGCGATGCGGCCCATCAGATGAGCCCGTTCGGTGCCCGCGGCGGCAATGCCGGCGTGCATGATGCCGACAACCTGGCCTGGAAGCTGCTGGCGGTGCTGCGCGGCGACGCGCCGGAGGCGCTGCTGGACAGCTACGACGCCGAGCGCGCGGCGGCGGCCGACGAGAACATCCGCGCCTCGACCCGCACCACCGACTTCATCACCCCCAAGAGCGACGCGGCGCGGGCGTATCGCGACGCGGTGCTGGAACTGGCCGAAGAGCACGAATTCGCCCGTCCGATGGTCAATTCGGGACGGTTGTCGCGCCCTGCCGTGCTGCACGACAGCCGGCTGAACACCCCGGACACGGGCGCCTGGGCCGGCGGCCTGCCGCCCGGCGCGGCCGCCGCCGATGCGCCGGTGCTGTGCGACGGGCAACCGGACTGGCTGCTGCGCCACCTCGCCCCCGACGGCTTCACCCTGCTGCTGTTCGGCCCCCCCGACGAGGTTCCCGCCGGCGCCGTCACCGCCCCGGCCGGACGGGTGCGGCAGGGCGCCTGGCCGGTGCGGTCGGTGTTCGTCAGCCCGGTGGAAGCCGACGGCGTGCTGTGGGACCGCGACGGGCTCGCCGCCGCGCGCTACGACGCGCAGCCGGGCACGGCGGTGCTGCTGCGCCCGGACCAGCATGTGGCGGCGCGCTGGCGCAGCTTTGATCCGGCCGCGGTGGCGGCGGCACGGCGGCGGGCGCTCGGACAAACCGGCGAGGAAAGGCAGCGGGTTTCGGCATGAGCAAGCTCGATCTGTCTCCCCGCCTGAGCGATCCGGACGGGCTGTTCGAGGCGCTGGTGGAGGCGCACCAGGGACTGGCGCCGGAGGCGTCTCGGCGGCTGGATGCGCGGCTGGTGCTGCTGCTGGCGAATCATATTGGGGATGTGGGGGTGGTGAGGGAGGCAATTGCCGTGGCCGGCCGGGGCGCTGCCCCGGACCCCGCCAGGGAGCTTCGCCCCCTGGACCCCCACCAGGGGCAAGGCCCCTGGACCCCTTAAGTAGTGGGTTCCAAGGGCCTCTCGGCCCTTGGCGGGTCCAGGGCAGAGCCCTGGCCTTCCGTCCATGAAACTCTACACCTATTTCCGCTCCTCCGCCGCCTGGCGCGTCCGCATCGCCCTCAACCTCAAGGGTCTCCCCTGGGAGGCCGCGCCCGTGCACCTGCTCAAGGACGGCGGCCAGCAGCACGCCCCGGCGTTCCGCGCCACCAATCCGCTCGGGCTGGTGCCGGCGCTGCAGACCGATGACGGCGCGGTGCTGACCCAGTCGCTCGCCATCATCGAATATCTCGACGAAACCCATCCCGAACCGCCCCTGCTGCCGCGCGATCCGTGGCTGCGCGCGCAGGTGCGGGCGTTTGCCCTGACCATTGCCTGCGATATCCATCCGGTCGACAATTTGCGGGTGCTGCGATATCTCAAACGCCAGATGGGCCAGCCACAGCCGGCCATCGACGACTGGTACCGCCATTGGCTGACCGAGGGGCTGCCGGCGCTGGAAGCCATGCTGGCGCGGCACGGCGGCGCAGGGCCGTATTGTTTCGGCGCGGCGCCGGGACTGGCCGATGTGGTGCTGGTGCCGCAACTGGCCAACGCCCGCCGGGTGGAGTGCCCGCTCGGCGCCTATCCGCTGCTGCTGCGCGCCGATGCGGAAGCTGCCGACCACCCCGCCTTCATCGCCGCCGCCCCGTCCGTCCAGCCCGACGCGTCCTGATCGGAACCGCATGTTCAAGTCCCTGTTGTCCCATCTGCCCGCGAGCCTTCGCAACGCCCTGGCCTCCGCCGGCCTGACCGCACCGGAGGGCCCGGCCGCCGCCCGCCCGCGCGGGCGGGTGACGGAAGCGTCGTTCGACCCCAATCCGGGCGGGCTGACGATGAAGCTGTACATTCCGGACACCGCCTCGCGCACCGGCGGCCCGCTGCTGGTGCTACTCCATGGCTGCGGCCAGGACGCGGCGGGCTTCGCGGCGGCCGCGGGCTGGACGGCGCTGGCCGACCGGCTCGGCGCGCCCTTGCTGCTGCCCGATCAGCTCTCCCGCAACAACCAGGGACGGTGTTTCAACTGGTTCGAACCGGGCGACATCGCCCGCGACGGCGGCGAGGCACGGTCGATCCGGCAGATGGTGGAGGTCGCCATCCATGGCTTCGGCTGCGACCGGAGCCGGGTGTTCGTGGCCGGGCTTTCCGCCGGCGGCGCCATGACGGCGGCGTTGCTGGCCGCCTATCCGGACGTGTTCGCCGCCGGTGCGGTGGTGGCCGGGCTGCCGGCTTGCTGTGCTGCCGATGTGTCCTCGGCGATGGCCCGCATGGCGAAAGCCGGCGACGATCTCGACGGCGCCGGCTGGGCGGCGCGCGCGCGCGCGCTGGCGCCGGCGGGCTATGCCGGGCGCTGGCCGCGCATTTCGATCTGGCAGGGCGGCGCCGACCAGGTGGTCGACCCCGCCAACGCGGATAATCTGGCGGCGCAATTCGTCGCCCTGCACGGCCTGGCCGGCGCGCCCACGCAGGATCTGTCGCCCCGGCCCGGCCTGCGCCGCAGGGTCTGGCAGAACAACGTCGAGGTCATCACCATCGACGGCATGGCGCATGGCTACCCGGTGGCGCAGGCCTCCACCGAGCCGTTCGTGCTGGACGCCGGCATCGACGCCACCGGCGCGATTGCCCGCTTCTGGGGGCTGCTGCCGGCCTGAACTGTCGGCCTGAGTGGGGGCGGCCCCGGCTGTTCAGGACCCCGACGACGCCTTTGAGACCGACTGCACCGTCGAGAAGGCCGCCGTCTCCGACCCGAGCTGCAAATTCAGCGTGCCGCTGTTGTTCACCACGCCGGTGACCGTGCCGGTCACGGTGAACGGCAGCGCCGCCGCGGTGCCGCTGGCATTGGCGCCGGTGACGGTGACTGTGTAGGGCCCGTCGGGCTGGGTGTTGCCTTGCGAATTCTCGCCGTTCCAGGTCCAGTTGTTGCTGCCCGCGGTGGCGTTGACGGTGGTGGCCAGCACCTGGGCGCCGGCGGCGTTGGAGATGGTAATCTCCGCCGGGCCGGCGCTGGTGGCGGTGAAGGTCAGCGCGCCGCTGCCGTTCTGCAGCGGCATCTGGCTGGAGGCGAGCTGCACCGTACTGCCCACCATCGACGAGGCTTGCAGCATCTGTCCCGACTGCGTGAGCGAAATCAACTGGGTCAGGCTGGCGTTGGTGTTGATCTGCTGCTCGACGCCGGAGAACTCCACCAGTTCCTGGGTGAACTGGTTGGTATCCAGCGGGCTGGTCGGGTCCTGGTTCTGCAACTGGGTCATCAGCATGCCCAGGAAGTCCTGGAAATTGCCGGACAGCGATTGCAGCGCATTCTGCCCGGTGGCGCTGGCGGCGCTGCTGCCGCTGGTCTGGGCCGCGCTCTGCTGGGCGGCGACGCTGGCGATGCTCATGGGGCTGTCTCCTTCAGGCGGTGATGTCGATGCCGGCGCGCTGCCAGCGCGAAGCGGCTTGTTGGGGGGCGTTTACTTCCGTCGGGCCGTCGGCCGGGATGGCGGCGGTGCGCCGCGGCGGGGCGGCAAACCCGTCTTGCTGCGGCAGGCGCTCTGATCCGCCGCCGCCGGTGCCCATGCCGCTGCCCGTGCCGGCGGTGGCGGCGTCCGGCGATGCGGCGGCGCGATGCGGGTCAGCCGGCGCGGCGGCAGCCGCCGGGGCAAGGTGGAACGCGATCGAGCGTCCCTCGGCCGGCACCCCGGCCTGGTCGAGCGCGCGGTGCAGCTGATCCTGGTCGCGCACCAGCAGATCGAGGGTTTGCGGCCGCTCGGCGGTCAGCGTTACCTGCGCGGTGCCGTCGCCTGACTGTGCCACGCGGATTTGCAGCTGGCCCAGCTCCTGCGGGTCGAGGCGGATGGTGACGTGCCGGGTGCCCTGGCTGCCGCCGAGCGAGACCAGGGCGGGAAGGGTCTGCTCGGCCGGTGTGGGCTGGACCGGGGCTGCCGCGGCCGCTGGAGCGGCGGGAACGGCAGCGGGTTTGGCATCCTCGCCAGACGGCGCGGCGGCGGCCGGCGCGGCGGCGGCCGGCGCGGCGGGCTGGGCCGCACTCGCGGCGGGTTCGGCCGCCGCCGGGGCCGGCGCGGTGCTGTCCGGGGTTGCGTGGCCGGTTGCGGCCGGTTCGGCGGGGCTGTGCCGCGCCGCTGCGTCGGGCCGGGTCCGCTCGGCGGTCCGGTCCGGTGGCAGCGGGGCAGCGGGGGCCGTGTCATCGGTCGCCGCCGTGCCGGCTTGCGCCGGGGTTGTTTGCGCGGGAAGGGCAGGGCGCGTCGCATCGGCCGGCGCCGGCCTGGCGGTTTCGCCGGACGCGCCGCCCGTCTGCCCCGCCGGTGCGGGGGCTGGCTGCGGCCTCGCGGTCACAGCGGGCGTGTCTGTGTCCGGGTGGGCCGGTCCGGAGCCGCGGGCCTGGCTTGCGGTGGCCACCGTGACGGTGTTGTGGGGTGCGCCGCCGGACGGGGTTGCCGCCGCGCCGGTCTGCCGCGACGGGTCCGTCGGGCCGGCTTGTGAAGCCTGCGGCGGCGCCGCGCCCGGGGCGGGCACGGCGGAGGTTGCCGGTAGTACGGGGCTTTGGGTGGGCTGCGGCGGCACCGGCTCCTGAGCGGCCGGGGCGGGTGGGATCGGTGCAAGGGACTGATCTGTCCGGGGCGGCATTACCGTTTGCGCGGACGGTGACGGCGTGGCTGTGTCAGTGGTCTGGTCCAGCGCTGTACTGCGGGCGGCCGGTGCCGGTGCGACGGTCTGCAGGGCCGGCGGCGTGAGAGCCGACGGGGCGATGGGTTCGGGCGATTGGCTCTGGTCGGCCGCCGCCGGCGCGGCGGTCTGGGGGGCCTGCGCCCAAGCCGCGGCCGCATTTTGCACCGGCGATTCGGCCAGGGCGACCGGACCCGGAGCGGCGGCCGTTGCGGTTTGCGCCGGCACGGCTGTTGGGGCGGCGGGGGCCGTTGGGGCAGCCTGGGCGACCTGCGCCGGCGCGCTGGCCTGGGCGATCGGTGCCGGGGCGGCTTCCCGGACGGCCGGCGCCGATGGCGCGACCCGGCTGGTCTGCATCGGCGGCTCGGCCGCATCCGCAAGGTTCGGCCAGGACGGGGCGGCCGTCGCGCCGGCCGGCTCGCCGCTGGCCCGTGCGGGCGGCGCTGTGTCCCATGTCTGTAGCGCCTGATCCGGCGCCGGCTGCGTGCTGGCGACCGGCAATGCGAATGCGGCACCGCCCGCGCCGGGCGCTGTTTGGTCCGTGCCTGTCCGCGCCGTGCCGACCGGCTGGGCCGGCGAGAAGCTGCCGGGCGGCGGCGTTGTCGCGACGGCGCGCGTCGCGGGAACGGATGCGGCCAGAGCGCCTGCCCCCGCCGTCCGGGCGATCGGTGCAGCCGCCGCCGTGGCCGGCGTGGGCGTGGGTGTGGGGCCGGTGGTGGCGGCAGCGGCTGCCGGGATTGCCGGCGGCCAGGCGGCGGCGAGACTCTCCGGCCCCACCGGTGCCGCGCCGGCGGCCGCCTGGACCTGCGGCTGCTGCTCGTTCCGCGACCGCGGCGCGGTGCGACTCCGGGTCGCGCGGGCGGCCCCGGATGGGGCGCCGGTGGCGGCTGAACCCGCCGGACCGGCAGCCGACGGGGTGGCGGGCGACCGGGTGGCGGGCGACGGGGTGGCGGCGCCGTGTGAGGGCTCCGTTGGGGGGGCGGTCGCCGCGGCGGGTGGGCTCAGCCGGACGGGCGCCGCCGTCGCGGGCGCACCGGCGGATGCGGCCGGCGCGGCATCGAGGATGCCGGCAAGCCGGGCCGCGAACGGGGCCGCAAGCACCACCGCAGCGGCCGCTGGCGCGGCAGGCAGAGCCGGAGAGGCAGCCAGGGCGGAAACGGCAAGAAAATGCATCGGGACTCCTCGCTGCGGCGGGGGACGGCGGGCGCCTGCCACGGCATGCCCGGCCTGCGAAGGGCACCTCGCCCGGCATCGTCACGCACGCCCCGTGCCACGCCGGAACCAGCAAGCGGGCGGCGGAAATTGGTGCCGCGCGGGCCGGCTTGCCGCGCCGTGCGGCAGATCCTGCCGGGTTCAAACTGCCGGGTCGCCAGCCGGCGCCGCCGCAAACCCGCCGGGCGCGCGGCTCGCCCGCTGGCACGGTTCCTGCGCTGACGGTGGCAGCACCACTAGGCGCACCGCGCGGCGCACCGCGCTTGCTCACCTGTCAGGAGACCCGCATGTCCATCCTCGGCGCCATGAACACCGCCGTCAGCGGCCTGTCCGCGCAATCGGCCGCGTTCAGCAACATCAGCGACAACGTGGCGAACGCCCAGACCGTCGGGTTCAAGGGCGTCAACACCAGTTTCGAGGACTACCTGACCACCAGCTCCGCCTTGGTCAACGACCCCGGCACGGTGGTGGCGACCCCGCAATATCTGAACACGGTGCAAGGAACGATTTCGACGTCGCAGAACCCGCTCGCCCTGGCGGTCAGCGGGCAGGGTTTTTTCGACGTGAGCCAGGCCACCGGCACCGGCACCACCGGCCAGACCCTGTTCAACAGCCAGCAGTACTTCACCCGCGACGGCGACTTCCAGCTCAACTCCACCGGCTACCTGACCAACGAGTCCGGCCTTTACCTGAACGGCTGGATCGCCAATCCCACCACCGGCGTGCTCGACAAAAGCAACATCAAGCCGATCCAGGTGGCCCAGACCGTCTACGCCCCGGTGGCCACCCAGAATATGACGATGAACGCCAACCTGCCGCCCGGCTACCACCTGGGCCTGAGTGCCAGCAATCAGGTGACGGTGTTGGACGCGACCGGCACCGAGGTTCAGGCGCCGACCTCGCAGGTGGGCGTCTATGATGCCGACGGCGTGCTGCACCAGCTCACCCTCACCTGGACGCCGACGGCCACATCGGCCACCCAAACGGGCATGCCCTGGGCCTTGTCGATCACCGACACGACCAATGGCGCCGACACACCAATCGTGCCGTCGACTGCCACCACCTCACCGAGCACGAGCCAGCTGGTCACCGACCAGGCCGCCCTGACCACCGCCACCGACGCGCTGACCCAGGCCAACACCACCACCTCGCTGCCCGCTGATCAGACCACTTTGACCAACGCACAGGCCACGGTCGCGTCCAGCGTGACGAACCTGACGGGCACTGGCGGGGCGCTCAATGCGCTGGCAACCGATGTCACGGCGGTGCAGACCGCGCGCACCGCCGCCGCCAGCGCCGCGCCCAGTTTGAATACCGACATGGCGGCGCTGGCGGCGCTGGCGCCGGGGCTGCAGTCGGCCGTGCAGGCGGTGGACACCGCCCGCTCGGCCGCCACCGCGGCGCAGGCGCAGGTGTATCAGGACATGATGACAGGTGCCACGATCCCCGCCGCCGACTCAACCGCGCTCACCAACGCCACCGCCGCGGTGGCCACCGCCGTGACGGCACTGACGACCGCCGCGACCACCGCCGACGGCGGCGCCGCCGGGCCGATCACCGCCGCGGCGCAGACGCTGGAAAGCGACTGGAGCAGCATCGATACCGCCAACGGCAATGTCACCACCGCGATGCAGACGCTGGGCACCGCCGTCGTGGCGGCCAATACCGCCGCCACCACAACCGCGGCCACCCAGCTTGTCACCAACTGGACCACAGTCGACACCGCCACCGACCAGGTCGCCGCCGATCAGACGCCGCTGACGTTCGCCCAGACCGCCGTCAACATCGCCCAGACGGCGGTGACGGCCGACTGGACCGCGATCCAATCGGCCGAGCAGACCAACGGCTCGCCGCTGGCGACCTTCGGCGCCAACGGCACGCTGCAGCAGCTGCAATACACCGACCCGACCGGCAAGCAGGTGACCATCGCGGCCACCGCGACCAATGCCAATCCGCTGGCGGCGCTCACCTTCGATGCGCCGTACCCGACCAGTGCCACCAGCAAGATCCAGCCGATTACGCTGAACCTCGGCGATATCGGCACCACCAACGGCCTGACCCAGTTCGCCGCCAGCGCCTACACGCTGAGTTCGCTCACCCAGGACGGCGTGCCGCCGGGCAGCTTCAGCAGCATTTCGACCACCACCAGCGGCGACGTCTACGCCAACTATGACAACGGGCAGACCCGGCTGATCGCCCAGGTGCCGCTGGCCACCTTCGGCGATGCCGACGCGCTGCAGTCGCAGAACGGCAGCGCCTATACCGCCACCAATGATTCCGGCAATCCATCGTTGCAGGCGGCCGGCACCAACGGCGCCGGCGACCTGGTCACCAGCTCGGTGGAATCGTCCAATGTCGACATCGCCAGCCAGTTCAGCCAGCTGATCATCGCCCAGCAGGCCTATTCGGCCAACGCCAAGGTGGTGACCACCGCGGATCAGCTCATGCAGACCACCATCAACATGAAAAGCTGAGCAAAATTCAGGAACTCCGGCTTCCCGCGGCAACTGAGCGGGGGGCGGCACGGCGCGTGGGAATGCGGTCATGAGCCTCGGCTCCGCCCTGTCCATCGCCGCCGGCGGGCTGGCCAATGTCACCAGCCAGCTCGCGGTGGTGTCGCAGAACGTCAGCAACGCCAATACGGCGGGCTACACGCTCGAGGTCGGCCAGCAAACCGCCTTGAGCGTGAACGGCATGGAACTGGGGGTGCGCACCGGGGTGACCGTGCGCAGCGTCAATACCCTGCTGCAGGCCGAGGCGTCGCGGCAGAACGCCACGGTGGCGGCGCTGACCGTGCGCGCGCAGGCGCTGGCGGCGATCGATGCGGCGAACGGCACGCCGGGCCAGGGCGACGACCTCGCCAGCCTGACCGGCGCGCTGGGGGATGCGTTCACCACGCTGTCGGCCGATCCGTCCTCCACCGCCGCGCAAAGTGCGGTGGTGAGCGCCGCCGGCAGCCTCGCCGGCGGCATCAACAGCGTGGCACAGGCGATCGGCACGCAGCGCCAGGCGGCGCAGGATTCCATCAGCCAGGAACTCACCCAGCTGAACGCGGCACTCGCCAGCATCGGCTCGCTGAGCAACCAGATCGCCCCGATGACGGTCGAGGGCATCAGCACGGCAGGGCTGGCGGATCAGCGCGATGCCGCCATGAGCACCGTGGCGCAGCTGACCGGGGCCAGCTTCGTGAACCTGGCGAACGGTCAGGTGCAGGTGATCCTGCCCTCCGGTGCGACGCTGCCGACCGACGGATCGGCGGCGCTGCAGAGCGTCGATTCGATACAGGTGCCCCAGGCCGCGGCCCCGCCGGTGACGCTCAACGGCCAGGATATCACGGCACAGCTCACCGGCGGTCAGATCGGCGCCAACCTCGCGCTGCGCGACACCGAGTTGCCGACGTTTCAGGCCGAGCTTGACGAGTTCTCGAACACTCTCACCCAGCGTTTCACCGCGGCCGGGCTGCAGTTGTTCACCGATTCCTGTCCGCCGCAGCACGTGGCGGCGAACGGACCGGTGCAGTCCGCCTATCTGGGCCTGGCCAACCGCATCCAGGTGAACCCCGCCGTTGCCGCCGACCCTTTGCTGGTGCAGCAGGGCACAGTGGCGGCGCTGCCGGGGGCGCCGGCGAAAGGGGCGAGCGACCAGACGGTCATCACTGCCGTGCTGAACTTTACCCTGGGCACCAGCCAGACCGATCTGACGACCCTGCAGAATACCCTGACCGCCGACCTGCAGAGCAATGCCAGCGCGCTCACCCCGGTCAGTGCCGATATCCAGGCGGTGACGCAGGCGCGCGCCAGCGTCACCGCCGCCGGGGCGACGCTGGCGGCCGACATTTCCGCGGCGGCGCCTTTCCCCGGGGTGCTGGCCAGCGTGCAGACGGTCGCCACCGCCCGGGCGGCGGCGACGGCGGCGCAGGCGCAGGTGTACACCGACCAGATCAACGGGGTGAACCCGGCGGACAACGGCGACCAGACGGCGCTGACGAACGCCGCCGCTGCGGTGGCCTCCGCGCAGGCGACGATGCTGGCCCGCGCGACCACCGCCAACGCCACGACGCCCGGAACCCTGGGGGCGGCACAGGCGATCATCAATGACTGGACCGCGATCGATGCCGCCAATGCCGGCAGCGTGGTGCCGGCGATGACACAACTGGCGAGCGATGTCACCGCGGCCAGCGTTGCCGGCAACAGCACGGTGACCTCCGCCGCCGGCACGATCGTCGGCGACTGGAACGCCATCGATGCCGCCCAGGCCGCATCCGCCAGCGTCATCCCGCCGCAGACGCAGGGGCTGGGCCTGTCCGGCACCCTGTCGGCGCCGTTCACGGCACCGCAGACGCTGAGCGGTTTCGCCGCCGACGTGGTCTCGGTGCAGACCAGCGCCAGCAGCGATGCCGCTGCCAGTCTTTCCACCGCCCAGGCGGCGCAGACGACGCTGAACAACAGCGTCGCCGCGGTTTCGGGCGTATCGGTCGATACGGAGATGTCCACCATGATCGGGCTGCAGAACGCCTACGCCGCCAATGCGCGCATCATTACGGCGATCCAGGACATGTGGACCTCGCTGCTCGACATCGGCACCAGCGCATGAGGAGGCGCATATGAGCGTGGGCGCGGTCAGCGGCATGGTCCAGAACGGGCTGCTGGCGCAGCTCGTCGGCGACAGCACGGCGACGAAGGCGCAGGTGGACAAGCTCACCCAGCAATCCGCCAGCGGGCGGGTTGCCGACACCTATGGCGGGCTGGGCGAGGCGGCGTCGGTGTCGATCGATCTGCGGCCGCAAATGGCGCAGGCGCAGGCCTGGCAGCAGAGCATCTCCGCGGCCAATGGCAGTCTGGGCACGACGCAGACCGTGCTCGGCCAGTTGCAGAGCATCGCCTCCAGCTTCGCCAGCCAGGCGCTCGGCACGCCGATGCAGTCGAAAAGCGGGGTGGCGGCGATGTCGGCGCAGGCACAGTCGGCGCTGCAGCAGGTGGTGGCGCTGCTCAACACGCAGACCAGCGGGCAATATGATTTTGCCGGCACCGATTCCGCCAATCCGCCGGTGGGCAGCAATCTGGCCGCCTGGGCCGCTTCGGCCGCCGGCGCCGGCAACGTGGTGGCCGGGCTGAGCGGCGGCACCGATCCGGCGACCGTGGCCCAGCAGTTGGTGACCGCGGCGTCCGGCTGGAACCTCGCCGCCCCCGGTTCGCCGGCGGCCGGCGCGCTGCCGGCTTCGGTGCAGGCGCAGACGGGGGAGGGGCAGAGCGTGCCGATGGCCTTCGTGGCCGGGCGGAACAGCTTCGCCCCGGCCTCGGCCGGCGGCACCGGCTCGTATGTCGGCGACCTCGTGGCCGGGCTTGCGGGTCTGGCGGCACTCGGCTCCAGTTCGGCCAGCACGGCCAGCCTGCAATCCTTCGGGGTTGCGGTATCGCAGGTGCTGCAGGGGGCCGACACGGCGATCACCACCGAGGAGGCCGGTTTCGGTCAGGTGCAGGACGATCTGACCGCCCAGGGCAGCGCTCTGTCGGACACGCTGACCACGCTGAACACGCAGGTTTCCGGTGCCGAGAACGTCGACATGGCGGCCACCGCGACGGCGCTGTCGCAGGTGCAGACGCAGTTGCAGGCCTCCTACCAGCTGATTGCCGGAATGAAGCAATTGTCCCTGACCGCTTATCTGTAGGCCGGCCGCCGGCTTCATCCGATGTTAAGCGACGCGTGCGAGAACGGAGGCAGCGGCCAGGATGGCCGCGGACGGACGCAACCGGGAAAAGCGCCGATGTCAAACCTCGTACTCGAGCTGCGCCAGGGCGACATGATGATCGTCAATGGCGCGTGTATCCGATTTCGCAACAAGGCACGCATTGAGTTGGCCGCCAAGGCGCGGTTTCTGTTCGGCAAGCAGATCATGCCGCCGGCGGCGGCCGACAGTCCGGCGCGGCGCATTTATTACGCCTTGCAGACCGCGTATATCGGAACCGACGCGGAGCGGGCCGATGGGTTGAAGGATGCGCTTCGCCTGATCCGCGAGTTTCAGGCGGCGACGACCTCGGCGCTCGCGCGCGAGATTTTGGAACGCGCCCTGGCGGCGGCTGCCGGCGATGATTGCTACACCGCTCTGAAGCTGGTGCGCCGTGTGATGCGCCACGAGGATGCGGTGCTGGGCCGGGAGACGTAAGGAACGGGGTGCAGGGGGCCAGCCCCCTGCCGGGTCCAGGGCAGAGCCCTGGCCTTGCTTTTTTTGTCAGGCGAACAGTGACAACGTAGGGTCGGTGCTCGAGCTGGCGCTGCTGGTCCCGCTCGCACCGAACAGTGACAGCACTGAAGTGCTGCTGCTGCCGCCGAACAGCGAGAGCACCGTGTTGGTATCTGCCATTGTGGCCGACCAGTTGGTCGGGTCCTGGACGGCCTGGATCAGGTAATTTTCCGCCATCTTTGTCACCTTCGCCGGATTTTGGAAATCCGCGAGCTTGATTTTGCTGCTCAGGAACGAGACCTGCTGGTCGTAGCTCATGTTGGCGTAGGTGGTGAAATTGATGCCGGTCTGCGCCACCGCCACCGGCAGTGCCTGCGCGCTGCTCATCAGCGCGGCGAGGGTGGTGAACTGCGAGGCGGTGCGGGTGAAGGCCAGCGCGTTCTGCATGCCGGGGGTCTGCGTATTCTGTGCGGCCTCGAACTGGTTCTCCACGTAGGAATTGACCACGCTGGTCACGCCGGCGCTGTTGCCGAGCGGGTTGTTCTGAAACTGATTAAACGCGTTGGCGAAGATCTGGTAGGCCGGGTTGCCGATTTTTTGCACCGTGGAACTGGACGAGGCGGGGTCCTGCGTCAGCAACTGCCGGGTCAGTGCGGGCGAGGTGATCAGGTTGGAGACGTTGAAGGCGCCGAGAACGACCTGGAGCGAGCGGTAGTCTTTCATCAGCGCGTCCACGGTCGTGAGCTTGGGGGCCTGTGCCTGGAAATAGGCGACGTTCGACTGCACCTGCGGGCTGATTTTCGCCCATTTGTTGGCCAGCGTCTGCTCGTTCTTGGTGTCCGTAAGGTACGTCGAGATTGCCGAGCCGGGGGTGCTGTTCATGGCGAAAATGGACATCGTGACCTCCGCGCGCTGGCTGCCGGCGGATTCCGGCCGGCGAAGAATGATCCCTACGGATAAACGGCCGGTTAAGCATTTCGGCTGATGTTCGCCGCGTGCGCCGCGGCAAAACCCATTCGTTGCGGTCCACGGCAGACAGGTGCGGGACCAGACAGGTGCGCGACCAACCAGCCGCGCGACCAGACGGACGCGCAACCAGACAGACGCGCAACCAGACAGACGCGCAACCAGGCAGGGCCGTCAAAAAGGAGCTTCCCATGTCTCTCTTCTCGGTGAACACGAATCTCGGCGCCATGACGGCGCTGCAGTCCCTGGAGCAGACGCAGAACGCGCTGACCAACACGCAGAACCAGATCTCCACCGGTCTGAAGGTGGCCACGGCCGCAGACAATCCGGCCATCTATTCCATCACCCAGGCGATGGACGGGCAGATCGCGGGGCTCACGGCGGTGCAGGACGGGCTGTCGTTCTCTTCGCAGGTGGTCGGCACGGCGATGAGCTCGACCGCAAGCATCTCCTCGACGCTGGCCACGTTGCAGCAGACCCTGACGCAGGGGCAGTCGACCGGCATCAGCGCGACGGATATCAACAGCAGCATCACGGCGGCGCTGCAGCAGATCGATTTCCTTCGCCAACAGCGCGACGCTGAATGGCGTGAATTTGATCGCCGGCGCGAGCGGCAGCGGCGTGACCAACACCCAGCTTCAGGTGCTGACCGACACGCAAGGCAACTCCTTCACCGTGGGCGGCGCCGGCGCGCAGGCGCTGAACGCCACCTCGGCGGGGCTGGGCATCGCCAACCTGACGGTCAACTCCTCGGCCACGCAGGTCGCCCTGGGTGCTGACTCGGCCACGGCCGGCCAGGGCCTGACGCTGGTTGCCGACGGCGCGAACCTCGCCGGCGCGAGCGGGCAAGCCGCAACGAGCACGACGCTGACGGTGCAGACGAGCAATTACGCGACCGGCGGCACGGCACAGAATGTCGGGCAGAAGACCTTCGTGGTTCTCAATGACGGATCAGCCAACGGCAACAACGACATCCTGAACCAGATCAACGCCGCGGTGAGCGCGGCGACCGGCACCATGGGGGCGGCAAGCTACGAGAACGGATCGCCGCTGTCGCTCGGCACGGCAAGCAAGATCAGCGGGACGACGTTCACGCTCGCCGCCGGATCTCCCCAGCTGACGGCCTCCGGCACCGGAGCGACCGTCGTTGACGTTCCTTCCACTGCCGGCAACGCGGTCGGTCAGTTCACCCAGTATACGATCGGCCAGGGCGCAAATCTGCAGGCCACGCAGAATTCCGACGGTTCCACCACCTACACCGTGACCGATGCCGCCAGCGCCACCGGAAACCAGGTCAGCACGCAGCAGACCTTCCTCAGCTCCAACGTGGCGGACGGCGCGGCGACCGACGTGAGCACGCTGACTGGCGGGACAACGATTACGCTGGCCAACAACGTCGCGCCGCCGACGAACGGCCAGACCCTCTCGGTCGCCAGCACCACGACCCAGGGGGACACGGCCCTCTATAAGATCGGGGCGAATGCCGTTATCACGCCGACGAACAACAATAACGGAACGACAACCTACACCATCACCGACGCGGTCGCCGGTGATTCGACCATACAAAACTACAAGCCGGCGACGACTGCGGGGTCCGACTTCACGCTGAATTCCGATGGCAGCATCTCCGTTACGGCCAACTCCAAAAACGCATCGATGACCAATCTCGGCAACGGCTCGACGGAATATACGGTCGTGACCGCCCGCGACGCGAATGGCAATGCCACGTCGGAAGTGAACGTGATCAGCGCGAACGTATCGGGGTTGACGGTGCCTGCCGGGTCGAACCTGACGGATGCGCTCAACGGGGCGTCCTCGACCAACAGTACCGCCGCCGTGGCGACCCGCACGGCGGCGCTGGGTGCCGTGGTCGGCGCCCTGAACGGGGCGGGGTTCAATGCCAATATCGACGGCAGCAACAACCTGACCATTGCCGGCAACAACATCGACACGACCGCGAACGCCAACGGCATCAATCTGACCAGTGCGGTGACCAACCTCACCGGTGCCGCCGGGACCAATATCGGCGGCGTGACGACGGCGACGACGCAGACGACGACCGGCACGGCGACGCTCGCGCTGGGGAATGATGCCGTCGGCACCGGCGAGAAGCTTTTCGTTACTGGCGCAATCCTGGCGGCGAGCAGCGGCGGAGCGGCGGCCGCGAATACCAACATCACGCTCACGACCGACAAGGCCGAGACCGTCGTGATGTTGAGCGATGGCTCCACCGGCGGAGCCAGTTCGCAGAGCGACGTGCTGAATCAGCTGAACGCCCTGTCCAGCGGCATTGCGGACTATACCGGCGGCAGCGGCACCGTTTCCGGATCGGTCTTTACGGTCAAGGACGGCGCCATCGTGCTGGCGAATGGCCAGACCGGCGGTTCGATCACCACGCTCAATGACGGCAGCACGGAATATAGCTATCAGACGAACGCGACCGGCGGCAACAACGCCGTCCAAACAGTGAACGTCATCGTCGCCGGGATTTCGGCCCAGGCGGCGGCAAACAGTGGTGTCGCGCTCGATGGCACGCAATCGACCGACACCGCCGCGAACGAAGCACTCCGGGCGTCCACCCTTGGCACCCTGGTCAATGCGGTGAACGCGGGTGGCTTCAATGCCAGCCTCAATACCAGCACTGGCGCCCTCGTCGTCTCCGGCCAGAATCTCACGAATGCGGCCGTGGGCACGGGCACTTTCACGGTGTCCACGACATCGCAAATGTCCACCGCCACCATTGCGCTTGGCACCGATACGGTCGCTGCCGGCACCCAGGAGACGCTTCAAGCTGGCGGCTCCGTGTTGGGATCCAGCTCGGGTGGAATGCCCAACAACTCGTCCATCACGCTTCAGACGGCCAACTATGGTACCGCCACCAGCGAGACGCCGACGAGCCCCGGCGCGACGACCGTCTTGATGCTGAGCGACAATACCGGCTTTGGCACACCGTCGGCCGAGTCCGCCTCGCAGACCAACTCCCTGAACGAGGTTCTGAACCAGCTCAACACGCTGAGCGCCGGAATCGCCGACTCGAGCAACGGCAGCGGTGGCATTACGACCGGGACGGCCTTCACGGTCGACTCCAACACCGGTCAGATCGTGGCGGTCGCCAATGGCGGCGGCACCGTCAAAACGCTGAGCGACGGCAGCACCGAGTACAGCTACGCCGCCAAAGATCCAACGAGCGGTCTCACGATTCCCAACCAAACATTGAACCTGATCGTCGCCAACATCTCTGGGCTCGCGTCCAGCAGCTCGGCCCTGGGCGATGCGCTCAACGATGTCACCGATGTCACCGGCACAACGACGCGCGCGGCCGCACTCACCGCTCTGGCCGGCGCCGCCAACGCGGCGGGGTTCACCGCCAGCCTCGGCAGCGACAACACGTTCACGATTTCCGGGGCCAACCTCAGCACTGTTGCCCCCACCGTTAGCAACATCACCGCGGCCGTGGGTGGCGCGCCGTCACCGACCATCACCAATCCTCCGCCGACGGTTCTGTCCGCCAGCGCCACCACCAGCACGGCCACCAGCACGGTCACGACCGCCAATGCCGTCCACGGTGTGCAACAGCTCGACGCCCAGGCGGCGATTGCCAACGTCACGGCGGCGATCTCCAAGCTTGGCACCATCAGCTCGCAGCTCGGCACGGCATCGGACCACATCACCGGCATGCAGACTTTCACGTCCTCGCTCAGCAGCGCGCTGACCGCCGGCGTGGGGGCGCTGACGGACGCCGACATGGCGACCGAGAGTGCAAAACTGACCTCGCTGCAGACCAAGCAGCAGCTCGGCATACAGGCACTGTCGATTGCCAACCAGCAGCCGCAGATCCTGCTCAAGTTGTTCGGTGGCTAAGCATAACCGGCCGGACCGAGCGCGGTCCGGCCGGGTTTCTTCGAGTGAATAAGGCCATCCACAGGATTGTCCGATGCAGCGCACGGCAAGCTACTTCCGCACTCCCCAGATCGGCGGGGCGAGTCCCCAGGAGACCGAAATCCTGGCGTTTGGCCTCTGCAACGACCGACTTACCAGGGCGGCCACGCCACGCGAGCGGATCGACGCGCTGGCAAAGACGCAGCAGCTCTGGTCGCTGCTGGTGCAGGATCTTGGTGCAGAGGGCAACCGTCTGCCGGACGAGCTGAAACAAAACCTGCTCCGGTTGGGCTTCTGGGCCATGCGGTATGCCACAAGGGCAATGGTCCGGAATCTCCCGCTGCAGCCGCTGATCGAGTTGCACCGCGACATGATTGAGGGTCTGCGCGCGCAAGCCCGTCCGCCGGCGCGCGCCCCGGAAGCGGCATGGTCCGACCGGAAGGTCACCGCCTGATCCCGGGCAGGGTAGCCGCGCCAACCGGTCCCGCCGTTGCGCGCAGCGCGGCTTCGGCGCGACGGCGTTGCCCTGCACCCAGCAAGGGCTATAGGCCCTTGGAACCCATCAATTTCTAAAGTTATAGGGTCAAGGGGGCCGCTGCTCCCTTGCGGGTCCAGGGCAGAGCCCTGGCCTTCCTTCACCCGACTGCCGGGGTCGTCCCAGAAGACGGAACCGGGCTGGCAGTCTTGGCGGTGGCCCCCTGCGTGGTCGTACCGGTTCCTGGCGTGCCCGCGGCGGCGGGCGTCGTTCCGGCGGTTTCATGGGCCGAGGTGCGGCGATAGGCGTTCAACTGCTGCGCCGTGGGAATGGTGGAGGCAACCTTGCCGGAGGCGTCGTGCAACTGCATGACGATGATGCCGAGCGCCTCGTCGATGCGAAACGACGGATTCGGGCCGAGTGGCGCCTGGGCGGGCGCGGCCTCCGCCGGCATGGGTTCCGCAGCGGACTTGACGCCGCCGCGTGCA
Organism: uncultured Alphaproteobacteria bacterium; assembly: GCA_963714255.1. Taxonomy (GTDB): domain Bacteria; phylum Pseudomonadota; class Alphaproteobacteria; order Acetobacterales; family Acetobacteraceae; genus Rhodovastum. Next base: position 63,072 of record CAVQNU010000027.1, on the reverse strand, counting down.
CTGGCAGCTACGACCGGTTCAGCGCCGAGCAGACTGGCGAGTGGTGCGATGGCGGTGCTCATGATCCGATCAATCACCGGATGGACGGCCCATGCCGTCAAGAGGGTAGCGTGCGCCGGGGGGATTGCGAAAAGGTAAACCGCAGCAAGAAAGCGTCTCAGGAAGGAGTCCAGTTGAACCGCGCCACCAGCCAGCGCCGCAGTTCCAGCATCGCGGCCGGATCGGCGGCGACGGCTGTGGTGGCGATGTTCGCTTCCGGCGCGCAGAGCAGCCGCACACCCGGCGCCTGCGGCCGCAGCGCTCGGCTCGCCTCGGCCCCGGCGCAGCGCCATTGCGCCACCAGGGTGGCGGGGGTGAGCGGCGGCAGCACCAGGGCGAAATCGATCTGCGTGGCGGCAGAGACCGACCGCCATGCCCCGGTCAGGGCGCCGGCGGGCAGGCCACCGCGCAGCGCGCTCGCCAGTTCCAGCGCGGTGGGCACCTCCGGCAGCAGCGGGTCGCGCCGCATGCCGCCCTCCGTCGCCGCGCCGAGGGTGAACAATGGCGGGGCGCCGGCCGCTTCGGCCTGCTCCAGCCGCGCCGGGGCGTCGGACCCGGTGATGAAAACAGCGTCGACCCGGCGTTCCTGCAAGGCAAGCAGGGCCGCGCCGCTATCTTCCAGCCCGAAGAACGGCACCGGCTCGATACCCATCAGATCCAGACCCAGCAGCGCAGCCAGTTCGGGGCCCGCCGGCGCCGAACTGGCAACCCGCAGGCGCAATCCCGGTCGCAGGGCGCTCGCCGGCACGCGGCTGGCCAGGGCCGCTCGGGTCACGCCGGTCATGACCGGCAGCCACGAGGCAGGTTCGAAACGCGCGCGCGGATCGCCGGTCAGCCAGGCGAGCGGCGCCTCGCCGGGCAGCAGCAGCACGGTCTGGCCGTCCGGGGCGAACTCGGGCATCGAACTGATTGGCCGCAGTGACCCCGTTGGCCCCGCCCTCCAGCGTCTGGCGCAGCGTGGTTCCCGGCGGCAAGGTGTGCGACAGGGCGGTGGCGATGGCGTCCGCCCGCCGGTCCATCCGTCCGCCACGCGGCCCGGCCACCAGCAGGAGGATGCTGTCGGGAAATCGCTCGGGCGGCGGCGCGCCAGTGCGGTCGGGTGTGGCCGCGCGTGCCCGGGCGGTGGCGGCCACCCCAGCCAGTGCCAGGCACAAGGCTCGCCGGCCGGTGCCGCGCGGCGCCACCGGTGGCTGAACAGACAAGTTTGTTGGCGGCTGGGCGTCGGGCATCTTGACCTCCTGCCAAGCACGGGGCCGGCCACCAGCGGACGGCCGGCGCTCTCCCTGCACCCGCAGAGCCGGCTTGTCAAAAATCGGTGAGGTCGGTCCGGCGGGGGGAGGCTCAGGAATTGTAGGAGACGAGCGCCTCAAAAGGGACGTCGAGGCGTTTGCGGCCCTCCAGGAAGGTCAGTTCGATCAGGCTGGCAGCCGCCGGCACCACCGCGCCGACATTGCGCAGCAGCTGGATGCCGGCCGCCATGGTGCCGCCGGTGGCCAACAGATCGTCCACCACGACCACGCGCTGGCCAGGGGTGATGGCGTCGGCCTGGATTTCGATGCGGTCGGTGCCGTATTCGAGCGCGTAGTCGAGCGGGATGGTCGCGCCCGGCAGCTTGCCGCGCTTGCGCAGCATGATGAAGCCGCAGCCGAGCTTCAGCGCCAGCGGGGCCGCCACCAGGAAACCGCGCGACTCGATGCCGGCGACGAGATCGGGCTGGTGCGTCCGAACCGCCCGGGCCATGCGGCCCATCGCCACCTGCCAGGCGTCGTCATGACGCAGCAGGGTGGAGATGTCGTAGAAGAAGATGCCGGGCTTGGGGAAATCCGGAATGCCCCGGATGTGGTCTTTGAGATCCATGACGCGCGCCGTCCTCAGATGCCGAGGGGGCGCGTTTAGGGCCGTGGGGCGGCGAAGGCAAGGAAGGCCAGGGCTCTGCCCTGGCCTTCCTTGCCTTCCCGCGCTACCCCAGCCGCATGACCCGCCCCCCCATCGCCCTGTGTGCCAGCCTCGTATGGTTCATCGCCTACATCGCCGGCGCAGTCATGCTGGCGGACGCGCTCGCGCCCATGCACTGGGCCGTGCAGGCGGTGTATTTTCTGCTGGCCGGGGTGCTCTGGGTGGGGCCGGTCTGGGGGCTCATGTACTGGGCGCTGCGCCGCCGCTAGCGCCTTCATCCCGCCGCCATGCTACTGTCACCCGAGGGCAACACCGAGTCGTTACGAACCGGCCGCCCCGATGGGAAGGAGGAACCGCGATGAAGCGTCGGACCATGCTCGCTGGCGCGGCTGCGCTGGCTGCTGCCCCGAAAGCGCGGGCCGAGGCCGGCCGCACGAAAATCGTCTTCTGGCACGCCATGACCGGCGCCAACGGCGAGGAAATCAACCGCATCGCCCGCGATTTTAACGCCGCACAGGCGGCGGTGGAGCTCGAGCCGGTTTTCAAGGGCTCCTATCCCGAGACGCTGACCGCCGCGATCGCCGCGTGGCGGGCCGGCCAGGCGCCGCATGTGGTGCAGGTGTTCGAGGTCGGCACCGGCTCGATGCTGGCCGCGGGGCCGGCGGTGAAGCAGGTGTGGCAGTTGATCCGGGAAACCGGCGCGAAGATCGATCCGGGCGCTTATCTGCCGGCGGTGCGCGGCTATTACAGCCTCGCCGACGGGCGGCTGGCCTCGGCACCATTGAACTCGTCGACGCCGGTGATGTGGTTCAACAAGGACGCGTTCGAGGCCGCCGGGCTCGATCCCGAAACACCGCCGCAGACCTGGGAGGATTTCGTCACCACGGCGCGGACGCTGAAGGAGAAATGGGCGTCGAAAGGGCAGGATCTGGTGCCCTCCACCACCGCCTGGCTGACCTGGGTGCACCTGGAAACCTACAGCGCCATCCACAACGTGCCCTATGCCACCCGCGCCAACGGGTTCGAGGGGCTGGACGCGGTGCTGACGCTGAACGGCCCGGCGCAGGTGAAGCATTTGCAGCGCCTGCTGGACATGGCGAAGGAAGGCACCTTCAAATACGCCGGCCGCGACGGCGCGCCCGATCCGTTGTTCTACACCGGTCAGGCGGCGATCGGTTTCGGCTCCTCGTCCGGGCGCGCCGACATCGTCCGCAACGCCAAGTTCAAATGGGCCCCGGCGGTGCTGCCGTACGACCCCGCGATCATCAAGTCGCCGAACAACAGCATCATCGGCGGCGCCAGCCTGTGGACCATGACGGCGCCGCACCGCACGCCGGGCGAATACAAGGCGGTCGCGAGCTTCCTGGAGTTCATCGCCCAGCCGGAGCAGGTGGCGCTGTACCACCAGCATACCGGCTACGTGCCGGTGACGCTGGCCGGTTACGAATTGTCCAGGCAGCAGGGCTATTACGAGAAAACCCCGGGTGCGGACATTGCCATCAAGTCGCTCACCCGCGGCACGGTGACGCCGAATTCCAAGGGGCTGCGGCTCGGCCGGCTGCCGGAGATTCGCAACATCATCTATGAGGAAGTCGAGAAGGCGCTGCAGGGCCAGCAGGGCGCGCAGCAGGCGCTCGACAGTGCGGTGGTGCGCGGCAATGTCGTGCTGCGCGCTTTCGAGAAATCCGTGAAGAGCTGAGCGTGCCGGCGCGCGTGCGGGGAGCCGCGCTCCAAGCCGGTTTTTGCTGATGGAACGCCGCACTCTTTTTCCGGGGTGGAAGCTGCCGGCGGCCCTTGTGCTGCCGCAGCTTGCGCTCACCGTCGTTTTCTTTCTTTGGCCGGCCGGGCAGGCGATCTGGTCGAGCCTGACGCAGGCCGATCCGTTCGGCATCAGCACGCAGTTCGTCGGGCTGGAGAATTTCTCCGATCTGTTCGCTGACCCGCTCTATCTGGAGTCGATCGGCCGCTCGGTGTTTTTCTGCGCGGCGGTGACGGCGCTGTCTTTGGGGATCGCCATGGCGCTGGCGGTCGCCGCCGATCGCGAAATCAGCTTTCCGCGCCACCTATCGCGTGCTGCTGATCTGGCCCTATGCCATCGCGCCGGCGATGGCGGCGGTGCTGTGGGTGCTGCTGCTGCATCCGCAGATCGGGCTGATCGGCCGCTGGCTGAATGGTATCGGCGTGGCGTGGGACTACAAACTGAACGGCAGCCAGGCCATGCTGGTGGTGATCCTGGCGAGCGCCTGGAAGCAGATCAGCTACAATTTCCTGTTCCTGCTCGCGGGCCTGCAATCCATTCCGCGCTCGGTGATCGAGGCGGCGCGGATGGACGGGGCCAAGGGGTTCTTTCGCTTTCGCACCGTGGTGCTGCCGCTGCTGATGCCGACGGTGTTTTTCCTTCTTGTGGTCAATCTGGTTTACGCCGCGTTCGACACGTTCGGCACCATCCAGGCGCTCACCGGCGGCGGCCCCGGCAAAGCCACCGAGACGCTGGTGGTGAAAGTGTATCGCGACGGCGTGGTGAACCTCGATATCGGTTCGTCCTCGGCGCAGTCGGTGGTGCTGATGCTGGGCGTGATCGTGCTGACCGCGCTGCAGTTCCGCTTTCTGGGGCGCCGGAGCGACAGCGAATGAGCGTAAGCATGTGGCGGCGGATGAACGGACGCATCGACTGGCCGGCGCATCTGGTGCTGTGCCTGGGCGCGGCGCTGTTCCTGCTGCCGATCTGGCTGGTGCTGGCGGGCTCGACGCTCGATGCCGGGGCGATTGCGCGCGGCGAGCTGTCGCTGATCCCGCGCCTGCAAGGGCTCGGCGTTTATGCCAGCGTGCTGACCGAAGGCTCGGCCGGATCGGGGCCGGTCTGGCGCATGCTGCTGGTGAGTGCGGGCATGGCGCTGGCGATCGCCTGCGGCAAGATCGTCATTTCGGTGCTGTCGGCCTATGCGATTGCGTTCTTCCGCTTTCCGTTCCGCATGGCGGCGTTCTGGGTGATCTTCATCACCCTGATGCTGCCGGTCGAGGTGCGCATCATGCCGACCTATGCGGTGATGTCCGACCTCGGCCTGATCAACACATTTCCAGGCCTCACCGTGCCGCTGATCGCCTCCGCCACGGCGACGCTGCTGTTTCGCCAGACCTTCCTCGCCGTGCCGGACGAGTTGATGGAAGCGGCGCGGATGGACGGGGCGGGGCCGTGGCGGTTCCTGCGCGACATCCTGCTGCCGGTGTCGGGCGCCAACATCGCCGCCCTGTTCGTCATTTTGTTCGTCTATGGCTGGAACCAGTATCTCTGGCCGCTGCTGGTGGCGACCGATCCGAAGCTCGACACCATCGTCATCGGCATCGTCAAAATGATCGGCACCGAGACCGCGACCGAGTGGAACCGCGTGATGGCCACCGCCGTGCTGGCGCTGCTGCCGCCGGTGGCGGTGGTGATGCTGATGCAGCGCTGGTTCGTGAAGGGCCTGACGGAAGGCGATAAATAAATGGCGTCCCTGGTTCTCGAAGACCTGCGCAAGAGTTTCGGCGCCGTGCCGGTGCTGCACGGCATCGACCTCGCAATGCCGTCGGGCGAGATGCTGGTGATCGTCGGCGCCTCGGGCTGCGGCAAGTCCACCCTGCTGCGGCTGGTCGCGGGGCTGGAGGTGCCGAGCGCGGGGCGCATCCTGCTGGATGGGCGCGACGTGGCGCGGCTCGATCCGGCGGCGCGTGACATCGCCATGGTGTTTCAGAACTATGCGCTCTATCCGCATATGAGCGTGTTCGACAACATGGCCTATGGGCTGCGCATCCGCGGTTTGTCGAAAGGGGATATCCGCGCCCGCGTGGAGGCAGCCGCCGGCATGCTCGGCCTCGGGCCGCTGCTTTTCCGCAAGCCGCGGCAATTGTCGGGCGGGCAGCGCCAGCGCGTCGCCATGGGCCGGGCGATCGTGCGCAATCCGAAACTGTTCCTGTTCGATGAGCCGCTGTCCAACCTCGATGCCACGCTGCGGGTGCAGATGCGCGCCGAAATCCGCCGCCTGCAGCGGCGCATGGGCGTAACCAGCCTGTATGTGACGCACGACCAGGTGGAGGCGATGACGCTCGGCGACCGGCTGCTGGTGCTGCACCAGGGGCGGCCGGTGCAACTCGCCACCCCCATGGAGGTGTTCGGGCGCCCGGCGAACACCTATGTGGCCGGCTTCATCGGCGCGCCGGCGATGAATTTCCTGCCCGCCGCGCTCAGCCATGCCGGCACGGCGGCCACACTGTCCGCCGGCCGGGTCATAGCATTCGCCGACGGGCGGCGGCCGGGCGAGGACGGGCGCAAGCTGATCCTGGGCATCAGGCCGGAACACGTACAGCCCGATCCCGCCGGCATGGCGCTGCAGATCGACCTGGTGGAACCGCTGGGCTCGGAGACGGTGCTGATCGGCCGGCTGGCGGAGGGGGATCTGTTCTCGGTCAAGCTGGCCGGCGCGCCACCAGGCGGCGAGAGCATCGCGGTCGGCATTCCGCCGGCCCATCTGCACGTGTTCGATGCCCAGACGGGGCTGCGGCTCGATCCTCCCGGATAGGCCGGCCCGGCCGCCGGGCGGCCGGTTCCGGTTAAGCCTTGGGTGACGCATTTCGTCTATTCCGTGGTCTGTGCACCTGCCCCGCACGCGGCCCGGACGCCGAAGGAATCACCGAGACATGAGCGCCACCACCGAACTGCCCGGCCTTTTCGGCACGGACGCAAAAACCGTCCCGCCCGCCATCGGCTTCACCGCGCCCGGCCTGTTCGCGTGGCTGGAGGCGGCATCGGCCGACGCGCTTGACGGCCTGCCCTTCGGCGTCGTCGCCATGGCGGCCGACGGCGCCGTCGAGGGTTACAACACCGCCGAGGGGAAGTTGTCCGGCCTGACGCCCGCGCGCGTCATCGGACGGAACTTCTTCACCTCGGTCGCGCCGTGCACCAATAATTTCATGGTCGCCCACCGCTTCGAGTCCGAGCCCGAAATCGACGCCGTGATCGACTACGTCTTTACCTTCCGGCTCGCGCCGCTCAAGGTCCGGCTGCGGCTGTTGAAGCGGCCGGGCGGGCAGCGCATGTACCTGGCGGTCGAAAAGCGCGACTGAGCATGACGGCAACGCTGGAGTCCGGGCACGATGCCAGCTCCGACCCTGATTACGAGGCGCTGCTCGAGTTCCTGTATCTGACCCCGGTCGGGATCGTCAAATTCCGTCCCGACGGGCGCATCGAAATGGCCAACGCCATGGCGGCGCAGTTGCTGATGCCGCTGGCGGCCGACCGGGATATGTCGGACCTCTATCGCGTGCTTTCCCGCCTCAGCCCCGATCTTCGCGCCCGTATCGAGCGGTTCCACCCCCCATGTGGCCAGATCTGCGCGCAACTGCAGCTCCCCGTGCCGGGCAGCCGCAACGTGCTGACGCTCGGCATCAACAAGATCAACCCGGGCACGCTGATGGCGGTGATCGAGGACATCACCCGCGCGATCGAACAGGAGCGGCGGATTCGCGACGACCAGCAGCGTTTCCGCGCGATCTTCGAAAATGTCCGCGACTACGCGATCTTCACCGTCGGCCTCGACGGCTGCGTCGACGAATGGAACCGCTCGCTGAACCGGCTCGGCGGCTGGGAGGCGGCGGATGTCGCCGGCGCGCCGGTCGACATCCTGTTCCCGCCCGCGGCGGCCGGGCAGACATGCGCCGCCGGGCTGCTCGAGCGCACGCGGCAGTTCGGCACGGCCGAATTCGAAGGCTGGGGCGTCCGCAAGGATGGCAGCATGTTCTGGGGCAACACGGTTGCCACCTCCCTGCCGGATCGCGAAGGCCGCGCCAGCGGCTATGTTCTGGTCACCCGCGACCTGACCGAACGCAAGCAGATGGAAGACCGGCTGCTCGCACTCGCGACCACCGACCCGCTGACCGGCGCCTGCAACCGCCGCGCCGGGGACGCGAAGCTCGCAGAGGCGTTCCGCTGCTGGCAGTGCCACGGCCGCATCTTCACCGTGCTGATGCTCGACTGCGACCATTTCAAGGCCGTCAACGACCGCTGGGGCCATGATGCCGGCGACGAGGTGCTGCGCGCCCTGGTGCGGATCTGCGGCGAGAACACGCGCGGGCCGGATGCCGTTATCCGCTGGGGCGGCGAGGAGTTCCTGCTGCTGCTGCCCGGGACCGGACCGGACATCGCGCTGTCGGTCGCCGAGCGGCTGCGCCGGGCGATCGAAGCGGCGAAAATCGCGAGTGAGGCCGGCATCCTCACGGTCACCATCAGTATCGGCGTCGCGCATGCGCAAGCGGCCGACACCTGTGTGGACGACGTGGTGCGCCGTGTCGACCGCGCGCTCTACCGTGCCAAGCGGACCGGGCGTAACCGGGTTGTCGCCGACTGAACCGCCCGAAATTAACCGTTCCTATAGCCGGTTCTGCGAAACCATGTGGCAAATGCCGCGCCCGCGCCGCCCGTTCCGCGGCCAGGCCGGGCGGCATGGCTGATCTATCCGACTGCAGATCGATCTGCACGCGCGGGGGAGGCCGGTTGTGCCCCGTCGTCCGAATCATCAGGTCTGAGCTGCGTGCGTGGACAATGCGGGGCGAGGAGAGAATGCCGTGCGTGTGAACGAGCCCGTGACGAACCGCGAGGTTTTCCTTCCGGAAGGCGAAACAATCGTCTCCCGCACCGATGCGGGGGGCCGCATCACGTTCGTCAACAAGGCATTCCTCGACATCAGCGGGTTCACCGCCGAGGAGCTGATCGGCGCGCCGCACAACATCGTCCGCCACCCCGACATGCCGCGCGAAGGCTTCGCCGATCTGTGGCAAACCATCAAGGCCGGGCGGCCATGGGAAGGGCTGGTCAAAAACCGCACCAAAGCGGGCGATTTCTACTGGGTGCAGGCCAATGTCACGCCGGTGATCGAGGACGGACGGATCACCGGCTATATCTCCATCCGGCTGCGCCCGCCGCGCGAGAAAGTGCAGGCCGCCGAGGCCGCCTATGCGCGCCTCCGCGCCGGCGAGGCACGCGGACTGGGGCTGCTCGACGGCGAGCTGGTGGCAACGACACTGCTGGCGCGCCTGCGCGGCGTGTGGGCGAACGTCACCACCCGCCTGGCCGCCCTGGGCGTGGCGGCAGTGGTGGGAACCGTGCTGGTGGGCGGGGCCGGTCTGCAAGGCATGTGGCGGACCGATGCCATGCTGCGAGCGGTCTACCAGGACCGCACCGTTCCGGCAGCGCAGCTCGCGCATATCCTTGATCGCCTGCACGAGGAGGCGCACCAGCTTCTGCTGGCGAGATCGGCGCTGCGGAAAGGGCAGGCTGAGGCCGCGCGGGCACGGGTCGATGCGGTGCGGGCCGATGCGGCCTGGATCGAACAGGCATGGGCCGCGTATCTGGCGACCAATTTGACCCCGGAGGAAGCGGAACTGGCCCGCCGCTTCGCCGCGCAGCGTGCGGCCTATCGCCAGGAAGGGCTGGATCCGGTGCTGCGGCTGGCCGAGCAGCGGCAGGGCGATGCGCTGGACGAACGCCTGCCCCAGCCGACCGATACCCTGCTTGATCCGCCCTTGGCGACGCTGCGCGCGCTGGTGGCGCTGCAGACGCGCGTGGCGGCGGAGGATTTCGCGGCGGCCAAGGCAACCTTCGGTGCGCGGGTCTGGCTGGTATGCGCCGCGGTGGCGGCCGGTGCGGTGCTGACGGGCTGGCTGGCATGGCTGGTGCTGCTGTCCGTGCGGCGGCCGCTGCGGCGCATGCAGCAGCATTTCGACGCGGTGGCGCGTGACGACGTCGCCCACCAGATCGAGTTGCCGGGGCCGCGCGAATTCTGGGACGTAACCCGCCTGCTGCGGGCGATGCGGGCGCGGCTGGCCTATATGCACCGGGCCCAGCAGGAACAACTCCGGCTGGCCGACGCCGCCCGGCACACGGCGCTGCAGGAAATGGCGGCAACGGTCGAAACCGAGAGCACCGCGGCCATGACGCGGGTGGCGGCGCAGACCGACGAAATGGCGGGTGAAGCCGCCGACATGGCGGCGGCGGCCGAACGGGCCGGCGTCCATGCAAGCGAGGTTTCGGCGGCGGCCGAGCGCACCATGGCCACCGCACAAACGGTGGGCGCGGCGGCCGAGCAGCTGACCGCTTCGATCCGCGAGATATCGGGGCAGGTCGCCCATGCCAGCGACGCGTCCCGCCAGGCCGTTATCAGCACCGGGCGCGTGCACGAGCGGATCTGCTCGCTGGCGTCCTCGGCGGATAATATCGGCACGGTGGTGAAACTGATCCGCGATATTGCCAGCCGGACCAACCTGCTGGCGCTGAACGCAACGATCGAGGCGGCGCGGGCCGGCGAGGCGGGCCGCGGCTTCGCCGTGGTGGCCGGCGAGGTGAAGGCGCTGGCGGCGCAAACTGCGAAGGCGACTGAGGAGATCACCCGCCAGGTCGCCGAAATCCGTGCGGCGACCGGGGGCACGGTGACCGCGGTCGAGGAAATCGGCCGGGCCATCGGCGAATCCTCCGAAATCGCAGTGGCGGTGGCGGCGGCGGTGGAGCAGCAGGCGGCGGCCACGCAGGAAATCGCCCGCGGCGCGGTGGAGACGGCGGCGGCGGCGGGCCAGGTCTCCGCCAGCATCGCCGAGGTCTCGCGCGATGCGCAGGCCACCGGCCAGCGTGCCGCTGCGGTACGGCTTGGATCGAGTGCCGTGGCGGAACGGATTGTCGACCTGCGCGGGTCGATCGTGCGGGTGGTGCGTACTTCCACGTCGGATGCGGAACGCCGCCGCGCGACGCGGGTTCGTGTCGATGCGCCCTGCACGGTGGTGGTTGGCGGTCAGGCGCCGGTTGCCGCGATCGTGCGCGACATCTCAACCGGCGGGGCACGGCTGGGGGGCTTGGGGCATGCCGATCCGGGCGCGGCGGGCCTGCTGCGGCTGGACGGTACGGGCGCGGATGCGCATGCGCGGTTCGAGGTGCGCGGGCGCGACCAACGCGGCGATGTGCGGGTGGAATTCCTCGCCGAACAGGCCTCGCCTGCCTTCCTGCGCTATGTTGCGGCGAAGACGGCGGAAGCGGGCAGGGCAGGGCGGCCGGCGGCGTGAAGCATGGTTAGCCGGAGACGGCGATCGTTTCCAGCCTGTATCTGGAACTTACCAGTTCTGCGGCGATGAAGGTGGCGAGATCGGCGCGGCTGACCATGTGCTTGCGGATCTCCCCCGTCCGGCTCGCCAGCCAGGCGCCGGTGGCGGGGAGATCGTTCAGGCCGACCGGCTGCACCAGGGTCCAGTCCAGGCCGGACGCCTTCACCAGGGTTTCCTGAAGCTCCTTGTCGGCCATCTGCCGGCGCAGGAACAGGGCAAAGAACAGCCTGAAACTGAGCGGCAGTTTGTCGCGCGTGTCGCCGACGCCGAAGGCGGTGACGCAGACCAGCCGCCGGACCGCGGCCGCCTGCATGGCGGCGATGACGTTGCGGGTTGCGATTTCGCAGATATTGGCAGCCGTAACCGGCCTCCCGCCGAACCAGCGGGCGAAGCTGTTCTGGGCGTCGCCGACGCTCACCACCACCGCGTCCTGGCCGGCGACCGCGCGTGCCACTTCGGCGGGGTTCATGGCGTCGCCGGTCGCCACGGTCAGGCCCGGGCTTGCGGCCAACGCCGCCGGATTGCGGGCGAAACCGGTGACCTGATGTCCGCCGGCCAGCAGGGTGGTGATCAGCGCCCGGCCGGTTCCGCCGGTCGCGCCGAACACGACGATTTTCATGCCCCGCCGCCGAATACCACGCCGGCCAGTTGTTCCGATGTCGCCCACAGGCGGGCGGCAACGGCTGCATCCTTTGCCCGTGGCGGCAGCCGCGCCGGTGCCGGCGGGCCGTTGAGGAACATGCCGGAAGGTCCGTAATAGAACCCGCCCTGCGCGTCCGGCGATGTCGCGGCGAACAGCACCGGCAGCGCGCCGGCGGCGGCGGATTGGCCCAGCAGCGGGGCGACAAGCTCGGCGAGGCGCCAAAACCCCTGGACCTCACCGCTCCCGCCGGGTCCGTTCGTGATGATGTCGGTTCGGGCCCAGCCAGGATGCGCGGCCAGGCTGGTCAGACCCCAGCCTGCGGCATCGCTGCGGCGCTGCAGTTCCAGGGCGAACATCAGCATCTCCAGCTTTGTATGCGCATAGACCCGCATCGGCGCGTAGCCGTGAGCGGACTGCAGGTCATCGAAGGCGATCTTGCCTTGCCAGCTTGCCACGCTGCTCAGGTTCACCACGCGGGCGTCGGGGCCGCGCCGCAGCAGCGGCAGAAGGCGGGCGGTCAGGGCGAAATGGCCGAGATAGTTGGTGGCGAATTGCAGCTCGAACCCGTCTTCGGTGAGCTGGCGTTGCGGCGGCGCCATGACGGCGGCGTTATTCACCAGCAGGCCGATGCCACGATCCGCGGCGAGAAGCCGGTCGGCGAACGTCGCCACCGAGCGCAGCGACGCCAGGTCGAGCAGCTCGAACCTGACGATGGCGCCCGGGTGAGCAGCCCGGATTTTTGTCAGCGCCGCCGCCCCTTTGGTTTCATTGCGGCTCGCCAGCACGATTTCCGCGCCGGCTCCCGCCAGGGCAAGCGCGGTCTCGAAGCCGAGCCCGCCGGTGGCGCCGGTGACGACGGCAAGCCGCCCGTGCTGCGGTGGGATATCCGCGGTGGTCCAGCCGGTCATTTCGGGTTTTCTCCGGGAGGGCGCGCCGCAGGACGCGGTCAGAGCGGCTTGCGGGCGGCGGCCAGCACGTAGTCGAAGGCGCTGTAGACGGTGTTCGCATCCAGCCGCAGCAGCAGCCGGTAGGGCAGGCGTCCGGCCAGATGGAAGCGGCGCAGCAGGGCGGGATCGTCCGCCAGGGCGCGATGCCAGCCGGGGAAGACAAGGTCGCGGATGGAGGTGACGCGCAGGTCCTCGAAACCGGCCGCCTGTAGCTTGCCGGTGTAGCTATGAAGCCGGTCGGCGTTGGCCGGTGGGATGGCGAATTTCTGCGCGAAGGCGGCCCAGTTCACGTCTTGCAGGCGGCGGCGGAGCGGGCGTGGATCGGGGGCGTTGCGGATCACGTCGGCCAGCACCAGGCGCCCGCCCGGCCGCAGCACGCGGAATGCCTCGGCGAGGAAGCGTTCGCGGGTGTCGAAATGGAAGGCGCATTCCACGGCGGTGACCACGTCGCAGGAGGCATCGGGCAGTGGCATCGCGGTGGCGGAGCCTTCCCGCAGGTCGATCCGGTCCGCCAGACCGAGCCGGGCCACGCGGGCGCGGGCGAGCCGGACCTGTGAGGGCGTGATGTTCAGTCCGGTGATGTGGCGCGGGGCGAAGCGGTTCAGCCACAGGATGTCCTGGTCGGCGAAGCCGAAGCCCACGTCCACCACGTCGTCGGCGGGTCCGATGGCGGCGGTTTCGCCGACCAGGGCGGCCAGTGCCTCGCAGGCCTGATCGATGGTGTCGGCGTCTTTCCAGTAGCCGAGGTTGAGGTAGAGGCCGCGGGCGGTGAAGGCGTTGGTAGAAACCAGTTCGTATAGCCCGCGTGCCGTCATCGGCCGAAACGGTGTGTAGGCCCACAAAACATAGTCCAATGCCTCGCGCAGTTTGCCGCGAGGCGTGCCCATTGTTTCGCTAGAAGCAACCATCCCGTCCCTCGCCCACGTTCCGCCCCTCAAGTGCTCCGTGTTCTTCCTTAATCAAGGGTTCCAAGGGCAAAGCCCTTGGCCGGGTCCAGGGGCGGCGCCGTCGTGCCGAAGGCGCGCTCCGCGAGGGGCGGGGTCCGGGGCAGCGCCCCGGCAAACAGCGCCTCAACCCGCGCGAGCCGGCGCCCGACTTCCGGCGGCACGATGCCGCGCGCGTCCACCACACGCCGCAGCACTGCGAGTCCGGCCCGCCGCGGTTCCGCCTCATCCGGCAGCATCGCCGGAATTGCCAGCAATCGCGCGTTCAGGGTCGGTCCGGATGATGAGGAACTGTTCGGCGAACAATTCCTTCAGTGCCGGCAGGCTGAGCCGGCGTTCTTCCGGCTGTGCCTGGCGGATTTCCTGCAGCACGGTGAAGCCGCGCTCGTCGGCGCTGCGTTCGGGCAGCACGACGTAGATGAGGGCGCGGATCACCGCCTCGGCCAGCCCGCCGGTTTCGAACCGCGCCTCGATTTCGGCGCGCCGCCGTGCGGCGGTGGTTTCGCGCAGCAGGTCATGTTCGGCGCGGCGCCTTGCGGGTTCTTCCTCGGTGCCGAGACCCAACAATGCCTGCAGCAGGGGCGCGCTGTAGGTGGTCAGGAAGAACTGCTCGGTGAGCATATCTCGTGCCGTGCCATAGGCTTTCAGCCAGGTGCTGATCCAGGCCGATGCTGCCTGTTCCATGGCCAGCAGCGGATTGTCGGAGGCGACCGGCCGGCGAGCGGCGCGCACCGTCTCGGCCAGTGCCTTCACCGGCTGCATCAGCGGGTTCTGATCGGAGAACAGGGCGAACCGCACGCGGTTGGGGTGCAGCATGCGCATCGCCTCGGCGGTGTGCTCGGAGGTCATGGCGCGCACCGCCGGCTGCAGAACGGTGCGATACAGGCCGAGGTTCACCTCCGACAGCCGCGCCGCCGCGGCGAAGCGCCGATCGTCCGCGGCATCGTTGCCGCCGAGCGCGCGGATGTCGGCGAGGCCGCGTGCTTCCAGCCGGAACAGATACCGTCCGTTGACCAGTTCGGGATTTTCCGTGTTCGGGTCGACCTCGGTGATCACCGCCTCGTACAGGCCGGGCGGCATCAGGTCGATCATGTCCATGCAGGTGGCGAACTCGCGATGTTCCTTCGTCGCGACCTTGCCGGAGACGAAGATGCCGAGATGGCCGATGCTGTGATGCAGCGTGTAGACGATGGTCTGGCCGTTGGCGACGATCTCGTCGTCTTCATCGTACAGGTCGGTGATCCAGCCGAGCGCCTGCTGCGGCGGGGTGATGTCGTCGCCCCAGGAGCAGAGCACGATGATCGGCGAACGGACGTTGCGCAAATCGATGCGCAGCCCGTCGGCGTTGCGCAGGCCGCCGGAGGTCAGCCGGTTGCCGACGAACAGATTGTCGGCGATCCACTGCATTTCCCCGGCGTTCAGCAGCACCGGGCTGCCCCACCAAGTTTCGAACTCCAGGAACCGCGGCGCCTCGGTGTCGACCTTGGAATAGAGCGTATACGGCTTGAGCCAGTAGGTGTTGGCCGGGTTCATCGATTCGAAATTGGCGATCAGGTCGGCGCCGTCAAAAATCCCGTGCCCGAGGTCGCCGGCCAGCGCTGTCAGCCAGGTGCCGCCCAGCAGGCCGCCGAGATAGCGCAACGGGTTCTTGCCGTGCACCCCCGCCCAGTACCGACAGCGGCACGCCCGCCAGCAGGATCGGCCCCGGCAGTTCCGGGCGCGTTGCCGCCATCATCATGATCTGCCAGCCGGCCTGGCAGTTGCCGATCAGCACCGGCTTGCCGTCGGCCTGGGTATGCCGCGCCGCCACCGCCTCGACGAACACCGCCTCGGCACGGCAGACATCCTCCACCGTCTGGCCGGGGACCGGGTTGGGCAGGAAGCCGACGAAATAGCAGGGATGGCCCGCCTCCAGCGCCACCCCGATCTCGCTGTCGTGCTTCATGCCGCCGATCCCCGGGCCATGGCCGGCGCGCGGGTCGAACACGATGAACGGCCGCTTGGCGGGGTCGATGCGCGTGCCCTCGGGGGGCACGATGCGCACCAGGCCGTAATTCACCGGGCGCGCCAGCGTGCGCCCGTCGATCAGCACTTCGGCGTCAAAGCTCAGCACGTTGGGGACGGCGCGCGCATTGTGTTCGCGGGCGATATTGCCGCGCTGGCGGAGCACGTCGAGGAACAGAATGGAGCGTTGCCAGGCGTCGATCCAGTAGTCCGGCACCGGGCCGAGACTGCCCCATCCCGGTGCCGAATATCCCATGGTTTGGATCAGACCGGTCACCTGTGCTCTCCTTCAGCGACAACGACCCGTTTCATATGCTCGCGAACCCGCTTAACTTATATTATACGATCGTGACGGCACAGCTTGCCTTGTAGGCCGGCCTTGTCAGCAAGCGCTCATACCAGGCCAGCAGATTCGGCGCCTCCGGCCTTCCTTCAAACGCCATGTTGAACCAACGGTGCACATGCGGCCCGTAAGCGAAGTCGGCCAGCGTCAAGTGCTCACCGGCGACATAGGGAAACCGCGCCAACCGTGCGTCCAGAATGGCCCAGATCGCCCCGGCGTCGCGAATGCCGGCGGCAATGGCGGCCGGATCGCGCTGCTCCGGCTGGGTGCGGATGAGCCCCTGGAACACCACCCCGGCGGGACGGCTCAGCGCCGTCTGCTGGAAATCCATCCACGCCTCGACCTGCGCCCTGGGGCGCGGCTCGGAGGGGTAAAGCGCGGTCGCGGGCGCATGCGCGTTGCAAATATAACGCAGGATCACGTTGCTCTCGAACAGAGTGAACCCGCCATCCTCCTGCAATGCCGGCACCAGACCCAGCGGTTGCATGGCACGGTACTCCTGCGTCGCCGTGCCGCCGAAACTGCCGCCTGCGTCATGGCGCTCATACGACAGGCCTAGCTCGTCCAGCAGCCACATGACCTTCATCACGTTGCTGGAGGTGGTCCGGCCCCAGAGGGTGATCATTGCGGCTTTCTCCTTGCCTTCATGAAAGAAAACAAAAGGCCAGGGCTCTGCCCTGGACCCGCCAAGGGCCGAGAGGCCCCTGGACCCCATTACTTAAATTGCCTTGCAACCCAGGTCGCGTCATATCGGCCGCTATGACCCGTGTTGCACTCGCGCTTGCCGCCATCGCCGCCGCCAGTGCGCTCGGCGCCGCCATCGCCGCCGAAACCTTCCTCGGCGTCGTGCCCTGCGCCCTCTGCCTGCTCGAACGCTGGCCCTGGCGCATCGCCCTCCTGATCGCCCTGGTTGGGTATTTCCTGCCGCGCCTTGCCGCCCGGGTGGCGCTCGGCCTGGCAGGGCTGGTGGTGCTGGGCGGCGCCGGCATCGCGGTGGTGCATGTCGGCGTCGAAGACGGGCGGTGGCCCAGCCCGCTGCCGGAATGCGCCGCCCCCCACTTCACCGGCGGCACCATCGCCGAACGCCTCGCCAACATGCCCGACCACCCGTCCAAACCCTGCGATGAACCGAGCTACATCCTGCCGGACCTGCCGATTTCCACCGCGGGGCTGAACCTGCTGATGAGCCTGGCCTTCTCGTCTTCCATCGCCATGTTCCTCCTGCGCAGCAGACGGAGTGCCACATGAGCGAAACAGCCGCCGGACGCCTGCCCGGCGACCTCACCGCACGCGAGATGGTGGAACGCATCATCCGCGTCGACCACGCCGGCGAATACGGCGCCAAACGCATCTACCAGGGCCAGTTGTCGGTGCTCGGCCGCGGCCCGAAGGGCGACGTGCTGCGGCGCATGAAGCAACAGGAACAGGCGCATCTGGACCGGTTCTCGGCGCTCATCGTGCAGCGCCGGGTGCGCCCGACCGCGCTGCTGCCGCTCTGGCACGTCGCCGGCTTCGCTCTCGGCGCGGTGACGGCGGCGCTGGGCACGAAAGCGGCGATGGCCTGCACCGTCGCGGTCGAGGAAGCGATCGACGAACACTACGCCGGCCAGGCCGCCGACCTCGGCGACGACGAAGCCGACCTGCGCGAAACGGTGGAAAAATTCCGCGCCGAAGAACTGGAACACCGCGACATCGGCCTCGCCCACGGGGCGGAGGAGGCGCCGGGCTACCGGTTGTTATACACCATCATCAAAGGCGGCTGCCGGGTGGCGATCGCGGTGAGCGAGCGGGTCTAAGCCGCGGCGATCGCCGCATTCATCGCCCGCACCCCGGCCGCCGGCCCGTCGGGATGGGCCCACACCGCCCCGACGACAGCCAGGAAATCCGCCCCGGCCTGCACCAGCGGCGCACAGTTCTCCGCCGTGATGCCGCCAATCGCCACACAGGGCGGCTCCATCATCTCCGACCACCAGCGCAGGACGTCCGGATCGGCGTGGGTGAGCGCCTGCTTGGTGCCGGTGGGGAAGAAGGCGCCGAAGGCGACATAATCGGCGCCGGCCTCGCCCGCCTCCATGGCGAGATGGCGGCTGTCATGGCAGGTGACGCCAAGGGTCAGCTCGCCCAGCACGGAGCGGGCGATCACCGCCGGCGTGTCGTCCTGGCCGACATGCGCGCCGTCACAGCCCAGCGCCACCGCCAGATCGGGCCGGTCGTTCAGGATCACCGCCACGCCGCGCGCCTGCGCCACCGGCAGCAGCGCCGTCACCGCCCGCTTCAACGCGTCGTCGTCCAGCTCCTTCAGCCTTATCTGCACCGCCGCCACATCCCCCGCATCCAGTGCGGCGGCGAGGCTGTCGGCGAAGCCAGGCAGGATGGCCGGCGGGGTGACCAGATACAGCCGGCACCGCTCCCCGCCCGCCATCGGGATCATGCCTTGCCCTGGTAGATGTCGATGATTTTCGCCAGCATCGCCAGCGCCTCGGCCTTCGGGCGCTGGAACGTGTTGCGGCCGATGATCGAGCCGTTGGCGCCGCCGTCGCGCAAGCCGCGGACCTCGTTATACAGGCCCTCGAGGTCTTTCGCCTCGCCACCCGAGAACACCACGATGCGCTTGCCGGCAAAACAGGCCTGCACCACATGCGCCACCCGGCTGGCCAGGGTGGACCGGTCGATGCTCTGCGTCTGATAGGTCTTCTTCGCCGCCTCCAGGCTGACCACGTCAGTCGGCGGCTTCACCTTGATGATATGCGCCCCCATCAGGGCGGCGATGTGGGCGGCATAGGCGCAGATGTCGAGCGCCGTCTCGCCGGCCTTGTCCAGCAGCGGACCGCGCGGATAACTCCACACCACCACGGCAAGCCCGGCGGCCTTCGCCTCGGCGGTGAGTTCGCGCAGTTCCTCCATTTGTTCGAAGGCGTATTCGCTGCCCGGATAGATGGTGAACCCGATCGCCGCGCAGCCCAGCCGCAGCGCGTCGTCCACCCCGCCGGTCACCGCCTGGTCCTTGTCGGTGGCCAGGCTGTTGGAGCTGTTCACTTTCAGGATGGTCGGAATGGCGCCGGCGAAACTGGCGGCGCCGGCCTCAATCATGCCAAGCGGCGCCGCATAGGCCGACAGCCCGGCCTCGACGGCGAGCTGGAAATGGTAATGCGGGTCATAGCCCGCCGGGTTGGGGGCGAAGGAGCGGGCCGGACCGTGCTCGAACCCCTGATCGACCGGCAGGATCACCAGCTTGCCGGTGCCGCCGAGGGCGCCCTCCATCAGGATGCGGGCGAGGTTGGTCTTGGTGCCGGGATTGTCGCTCTCGTACCAGTCGAGGATCTGTTTGACGTGCGGCGTGATGCGCATGGTGGCTCCTCGCGACTCGGCCAATTCGATCGCCGGGTCCTAGACCAGCGGGCTGGCGCTGTCACCCCGCAGCCAGGCCGCCAGCAAGCGTTCGGCGCCGGGGGCGGCGAGGTCGAGCGCGACCGGGCGGGCGGGCAGCACCGACGCGCCGAGCGTGGCCGCCGCCGCCGCGACCGCGGGGAAGCCGGGGCAGGCGGGGTCGAGCACCAGAAGCCGCTGGCCCACCCGCAGCGCCGCCATCGCCCAGCCCGGCGAGTCGGCGCAGTCCAGCACATCCGCCGCCACGGCTGCGGGAAATTCCGCGCTTGCATGTCCGATCAGCCCGCGCCACCACAGGCAGCCGGCGAACCGTGCCGCCCCCGGCGCTGACAGCAGCGTGACCGCCTGCCCAGGCCGCAACACCGCCCGGACATGGGCAAGTCCGTGGACCACGACGGCGTGATGCAGGATCATGCTTGACGTTCAAGCCCCTTGGCGCTTGAAACGCAAGTTGCACCGGAGCGGCCGGAGGACTCGAGTTGGCCAACACAGACAATCCGGCCGACGCTGCGGCGCGGCTCGAGGAAGCGCTGGAGCGGATCGCAGCCCTTGCCGGCAAGGTCCGTCCGGCGCCGGACCCCGTACCGCCACAGGACGGGATGGCGGAGGCCGCCGCCGTGGCACAGCGGCTGGACGCGCTGATCGCAACGCTGCGCGCGGCGCTCGCCCGCCGGCCCGCCTGACGGCGGAGCCCCAACAGGAAGGAGGCTGCGATGGCGCAGGTTACCGTGAAGGTCAACGGCTACGCCTACACCGTCGGCTGCGAGGACGGGCAGGAATTGCACCTGCAGGCGATGGCGACGCAGGTGGACAACCGGGTCGAAAGCATCAAGGGCCTGGGCGGCAACTCCGGCGAGGTCCGGCTGCTGCTGCTCGCCGCGCTGCTGATGGCCGACGAAATCCACGATCTGCGCGCCGAGGTGGAAGAACACCGCGCCGCCGCCGCGCGTCCGGGCGGCAGCGCGGATGCGAAGGTCGAGTCCGGCCTGGGACAGCGGCTCGGAAAACTGGCTGCGCGTGCGGAAGAGATTGCGGCGACGCTGCAGCGTCCCTAATTACAGGCGTGCGGGGCTGCCCGGTGCGTCAGGTTTTTCATCCCCAGGGCCGATAAGCATCTCCCGGGAGCTGGCTCTGTCGTGGCCGTGGTCACGGTATCCGGTGCCCACCTGCTCACGCGGGCCTTGGGAGGATGCACATGCCAACGGCCATGGCGGCTCCGCACCTTTCCGTCCCTGATCCGCTTTCCGCCAAGAAGGCGTTGCGCGCCCGCATGGCTGCGCTGCGCGCGGGCTGCGACCCGGCGCTCGGGGGTGCGCTCGCGGCCGGCGTGCTGCGCTTTATGCCGCCGCCTGCCGGCGCCATCGTCGCCGGGTTCTGGCCGATGGGAAGCGAAATCGACATCCGCATGCTGCTGGGGGCGCTGCACGCCCGCGGCCACCGCATCGCCCTGCCGGAAACGCCGGCGCGCGGCAACCCGTTGATCTTCCGGCTCTGGCATCCCGGCGCGCCGATGCTGCCCGAACGTTTCGGCACGGCGCGGCCGGGCGGCGAGGTGCTGCGGCCTGACTGGCTGTTCGTGCCGCTGCTGGCCTTCGACCGCGCCGGAAGCCGGCTGGGCTATGGCGGCGGCTTCTACGACCGCACCCTGGCCACGTTGCCCGGCGCCATGGCGGTGGGCTGCGCCTATGCATGCCAGGAAGTGGACGCCGTGCCGGTCACGGCGCACGATGTCCGGCTGCACGCCGTGGCCACCGAGCGCGGCGTGATCCCCTGTAGCGGAGACTAGATGCGTATCCTGTTCCTGGGCAACGTGGTCGGGCGCACCGGCCGCGAAACCGTCGCCGCCACGCTTCCCGACCTGCGCGCGCGCCTGCGCATCGACCTCGCGGTGGTGAATGCCGAGAACGCCTCGCACGGCTTCGGCCTGGCGCCGGAAATGGCGCGCACGCTGTTCGCCGCCGGCGCCGATGTGATCACGCTGGGCAACCACGCCTGGGACCGCAAGGAAATCGTCCCGTTCCTCGCCGAGACGCCGCGCCTGCTGCGCCCGCTGAACTTCCCGCCCGGCACGCCCGGCGCCGGCAGCGTGGTGGTGGAGCTGCCCGACGGGCGGCACGCCCTGGTGGTGAGCGCCATGGGGCGGCTGTTCATGGATTGCCTCGACTGCCCGTTCCGCTCCACCGCCGTGGAACTGGCACGCCACCGGCTGGGCGCCTCGGTCGCCGCCATCGTGGTGGATTTCCACGCCGAGGCGACCAGCGAAAAAATGGCCTTCGCGCATTCCTTCGACGGGCAGGTGAGCCTGGTGGTGGGCACCCACACCCATTGCCCCTCGGCCGACCACCAGGTGCTGACAGGCGGCACCGCGTTTCAGTCCGACGCCGGCATGTGCGGCGATTACGACAGCGTCATCGGCATGCAGAAAGAGGTCGCCGCGGCCCGGTTCTGGCGCAAGATGCCCGGCGAGCGGTTGCAGCCGGCCGAAGGCGCGGCAACGGTGTGCGGGGTGTTCGTGGAAACCGACGACGCCACCGGCCTGGCGATCCGCATCGAACCGGTCCGCCAGGGCGGCCGACTGTCACAATCACTGCCGTCGGTGTAGAAGCGCGGCTGCGGAGCAACAAGAAAGGAAGGCCAGGGGCTCTGCCCCTGGACCCCGCCAAGGGGCAGTGGCCCCTTGGAACCCATTACTTTTAGACAGTTGCTCGATGAGCGGGGTAAGGCGGTGAACCGGCTCACCGCCTCACCCCCCTCGTCGAGCAACTGTCTTAAGTAGCGGGGTCCAGGGGGCCACTGCCCCCTGGCGGGTCCAGGGCAGAGCCCTGGCCTTCCTTTCTTGTTGCCCCGCCGCAGTGGTTTCGACATCCGAGGAGCGGCCATGGCCGGGCATTCGCAGTTCAAGAACATCATGCACCGCAAGGGCGCCCAGGACGCCAAGCGGGCCAGGCAGTTCGCCAGGCTGATCCGCGAGATCACCGTCTCGGCGCGCCAGGGTTTGCCCGACCCGGCGGCCAATCCGCGGCTGCGTGCGGCGGTGACGGCGGCGCGCCAGGCGAACATGCCGAAGGACACGGTCGAGCGCGCCATCAAGAAGGCAACCGGCGGCGCCGGCGGCGAGGACTACGCCGAGGTGCGTTACGAGGGGTACGGTCCGGCGGGCGTGGCGGTAATCGTCGAGGCGCTGACCGACAACCGCAACCGCACCGCGGGCGATGTCCGAAATGCGTTCTCCAAGTTCGGCGGGGCGCTGGGCGAGACCAACAGCGTTTCTTTTCTGTTCTCCCGGCTCGGCGTGGTGCGCTATCCCGCATCGGCGGCGAGCGAGGATGCGATGCTGGAGGCGGCGATCGAGGCCGGGGCGGACAATGCGGAGAGCGGTCCGGACGGGCATGAGGTGACCACGGCGCCGGAGAGTTTCTTCGCCGTCCGCGATGCGCTGGAGGCGCGGTTCGGCGCCCCGGAGGAGGCCAAGCTGGACTGGCGGCCGAGCACGTCGGTGACGCTGGACGAAGAACGCGCGACGGCGCTGCTGAAGCTGCTGGATGCGCTGGAGGACAATGACGACGTGCAGAACGTCTATGCCAATTTCGACATCCCGGATGCCATTATGACGAAGCTGTCGGCTTAGGCGGGCGTGCTGGTCCGTCTGCTGGGCATCGATCCGGGGCTGCGGTTCACCGGCTGGGGGCTGGTGGAGTCCGATGGCAACCGGCTGCGCCATCTGGCCGACGGGGTGATCGCCACCGACGCCGCGGCGAGCGTGCCCGAGCGCCTGCGCGTGCTGCACGATGCCCTGGCCGCTTTGCTCGCCGAGCACCGGCCGCACGAGGCGGCGGTGGAGGAGACCTATGTCAACCGCAACGGCGCGGCGACATTGAAGCTGGGCTATGCCCGCGGCGTGGCGCTGCTGGCACCGGCCTTGATGGGGATTCCGGTGGCGGAATATGCGGCCAAGTCGGTCAAGCTGTCGGTGGTGGGCACTGGCGGGGCGGCGAAGGAGCAGGTGCAGATGATGGTGCGGCGGCTGTTGCCGGGGGCGGTGATCCGGCGGGCCGATGCGGCGGATGCGCTGGCGGTGGCGATCTGTCACGCGCATCACCGTGCCAGCGCGCGGCTCTGGGCGGCCGGGGTGCGCATGGCGTGATCGCGAAACTGACCGGCAGGGTCGAGCAGATCGAAGCCGACCGCTGCGTCATCGATGTGAACGGGGTGGGGTATCTGGTGCAGGCCTCGACCCGCACCCTGGCGGCCTTGCCAGCCGGGCAGGTGGCGACGGTACTCATCGAGATGCAGGTGCGCGAGGACGCGATGTCCCTGTTCGGCTTTGCCGAGGCGGCCGAGCGCGAGTGGTTCCGGCTGCTGACGACGGTGCAGGGGGTGGGCGCGCGGGTGGCGCTGAACATTCTGTCGGCGTTGTCGCCGCGCGATCTGGTGGGGGCGATCCAGGCGGGCGACCGGGGCGCGTTGACGCGCGCGTCGGGCGTGGGGGTGAAGCTGGCGGTGCGGCTGCTGACCGAACTGCGCGAGAAGGCCGGGGCGATGCCGTCCGGGGTCGGGTTCTCGCCGGTGCTGCCGCCGCCGGTGTCCGGGGTCGAGGCGGATGCGCTGTCGGCGCTGGTGAACCTTGGTTATCGGAGGCCGGAGGCGGCGGCGGCGGTGGCGCTGGTGGTCAGGCGGCTGGGCGAGGGGGCGGCGCTGGAGGTGGTGATCCGCGAGGGGTTGAAGGAGTTGGCACGGTGAGGGCAGGGGGGTATCCCGCGTCGCTTGTGCGGCTGGCGACGGCGATGCGCCGCGAACAGACGCCGGCCGAGCGGCTTCTGTGGCGATCGCCGCGAGGCGCTGGCAGACAGGCCCGAAATGGCGGCGGCAGGCGACCGATCGGACCCTTCATCGTGGATTTCTTCTGCCCGCCGGCACGTCTGATCGTCGAGATCGATGGCGCCACGCATGCCGACGATCGCCGACCGGGACCGTGATGCCTGGGTTCATGCCCAGGGTTATCGCGTGCTGCGCTTCTGGAACAACGAGGTGCTGGGCAATCTGGACGGAGTGCTGCGGGTTATTGCCGATGCTGCGACGACCGGGGCGACCCCTCCCCCCGGCCCCCTCCCTCAAGGGGAGGGGGAGAAGGACACTTCTCCCCCTCCCCTTGAGGGAGGGGGCCGGGGGGAGGGGTCAGGCCCCGGAAAACCCCCATGACCGCTCGCCCCATCTCCCCCGCCCGCGCCGAGGAAGACGCTGCCGAAGCGTCGCTGCGGCCGCAGACCCTGGCGGAATTCGTCGGCCAGAAAGCCTCGCGCGAGAATCTCGGCATCTTCATCCAGGCCGCCCGCGCCCGCGGCGAGGCGCTCGATCACGTGCTGCTGCACGGCCCCCCCGGCCTGGGCAAAACCACGCTGGCGCAGATCGTCGCCCGCGAGCTTGGCGTCGGCTTCCGGGCGACCTCCGGGCCGGTGATCCAGCGCGCCGGCGACCTCGCCGCCATTCTGACCAATCTGCAGCCGCGCGACGTGCTGTTCATCGACGAAATCCACCGCCTGCAGCCCGCCATCGAGGAGGTGCTGTATCCGGCGATGGAGGATTTCCAACTCGACCTGATCATCGGCGAAGGCCCGGCGGCGCGCAGCGTGCGCATCGACCTCGCCCCGTTCACCCTGGTCGGCGCCACCACGCGGGCGGGGCTGCTGGCCACCCCGTTGCGCGACCGGTTCGGCATTCCGCTGCGGCTGATCTTCTACACCCCGGCCGAGCTGGAACTGATCGTCGCCCGCGGCGCGCAGAAACTCAGCTTCGGCCTGACCGCCGAGGGGGCGGCCGAGATCGCCCGGCGCAGCCGCGGCACCCCGCGCATCGCCGGGCGCCTGCTGCGCCGGGTGCGCGATTTCGCCCATGTGGCGGGCGACGACCCGGTTGACCAGGCGACCGCCGACGCCGCCCTGCAGCGGCTGGAAGTGGACCGGCTGGGGCTGGACGGCATGGACCGCCGCTATTTGCGCCGCATCGCCGAGCACCACGCCGGCGGCCCGGTGGGGGTGGAAACGCTGGCCGCGGCGCTGGCCGAGGCGCGCGACACGCTGGAAGACGTGGTTGAGCCGTTCCTGATCCAGGAAGGGCTGGTGCTGCGGACCAGCCGCGGCCGCGTGCTGGGCGAGCGCGGCTGGAAGCATCTGGGCCTGATGGCGCCCTCCGGTCCGCAGGCCGTGCTCGATCTGTTGCGTGAGGATGAATGAGCGACCATCCGGCCGAAAGCGACGCGTCAGCAGGCGGCGGGCACCGTCACCCGGTGCGCGTGTATTACGAAGATACCGATGCCGGCGGGGTGGTCTACCACGCCGCCTATCTGCGCTTCGCCGAGCGCGCGCGCACCGAGGCGCTGCGCGCGGCGGACGTTCCGCACGCGGAAATGACCGCCCGGCATGGCCTAATGTTCATGGTGCGGCGGGTCAAAGTGGATTATCTGGCACCCGCGCGGCTCGACGACCTGCTGCTGGTGGTCACCCGCAAGCTGCTGCTGCGCGCCGCATCGGTCGAACTTCGCCAGTCCATTTTCCGGACCGGCGAGGACCGGCCCCTGGTCGTGCTGGAGGTTCTGCTGGCCTGCGTGCGGGCGGCGGACCAGCGGCCCGGACGGGTGCCGGAGCGGTGGCGGGCCGCCCTGATATCGCTTTCGTGAGGCCATGAATTGGCCTTGATATGGCTGTTGATGATACGCGTGTCCGGCCTTCCGGGCGGGACGGCGCGGGTTTGAGGGGAATGGGATAGTGGGCGCAGGTGACGCGGTGAACCTCGGGGCTGCGGCGGGCGACCTGTCGATCTGGGGCCTGTTCGTGCAGGCCGATATCGTCGTGAAGCTGGTGATGGTGATGCTGGTGGTCGCCAGCGTGTGGGTCTGGGCCATCGTGTTCGAAAAAGTCACCAGCCTGCGGCGCGCCAACCGGGCGGCCGACGCGTTCGAGGACCGGTTCTGGTCCGGCGGCAGCCTGGACGAGCTTTACGAAGACCAGGGCACAAGGCCCGAGCATCCGATGGCCGCGGTGTTCGGCGCGGCCATGAGCGAATGGCGCCGCAGCGCCCGCGTGGCCGGCGCCGATGTCAGCCGCAGCGGCATGCGCGACCGCATCGAGCGCGCCATGAACGTGACCGTGCAGCGCGAAATGGACCGGATGGAGCGCTGGATGGTGTTCCTTGCATCAGTCGGCTCGACCGCGCCCTTTATCGGCCTGTTCGGCACCGTGTGGGGCATCATGCACAGCTTCTCGGCCATCGCGCAGATGCACAACACCAACCTCGCCGTGGTCGCGCCGGGCATTGCCGAGGCGCTGTTCGCCACCGCCATCGGCCTGGTGGCCGCCATTCCGGCGGTGCTCGCCTACAACACGATTTCCACCGATCTCGGGCGTTTCGCCGCGCGGCTGGAAGGGTTCGGCTCCGAGTTCGGCGCCATCCTGTCGCGCCAGAGCGAGGAGCGGGCCTGAGCCATGGGCGCCTCGATGCAGAAGGGCGGGCGCGGGCGCTACCGGCCGCTGTCGGAAATCAACGTGACGCCGATGGTCGACGTCATGCTGGTGCTGCTGATCATTTTCATGGTCACGGCGCCGCTGATGAGCAGTTCGGTCAATGTCGACCTGCCGAAAGTGAACGCCACCCCGATCAACCAGGACAGCGAGCCGCTGCAGGTGTCGGTGAACGCCCAGGGGCAGGTGTATCTGATGGACGAGGCGGTGGAGCTGCCGGACCTGGTGGTGAAGCTGCAGGCGATCGCCAAGGATGAGAAGGACCGCCGCATTTTCGTCCGCGGCGACCGCACCAATTCCTATGGCCGGATCATGGAGGTGATGGGCACCATCATCCAGGGCGGCTTTACCAAAGTGTCGCTGCTGACCGAGCAGGTCGGCGGCAAGCCCAGCGCCGGCGCCGTCGCGGCACCGGTTCCCGGGACGGCGCTTCCCGCGGCACCTGCCGTGCCGGCGCCGACCACCTCGGCCGCCCCGCGCCGTCAGGGCCGCGGCTGACCGCGGCCGCAGCGCGGCTGGCAGGGTGCCCCGATCGCCATGAGCCCGGACCTCAAGCGCGGCGCTATCGTCTCGGCGATCCTGCATGTCATCGTGCTGGTGGCGTTGCTGCTGGGCATCGACATCAGCAACAAGCCCGACGAGCCGAAGCCGATGGAAGTCGAGCTGGCGATGGAGCAGCCCGAACCCGGGCCGCCGCAGGCGGCGCCGAAGGCCAACGCACCGAGCCCGGTGCCGGCACCCGCCTCCCGGCCGGCCCCGCAGGTCACGCCGCAGCCGCCGTCGCCCGAGCCGCCGCAGAAGCGGCCGGTGCCGCCACCACCGCCACCACCCCCGCCACCACCCCCGCCGCCGCCACCCCCGCCGCCGCCGGAGACGCCGCCGCCCAAACCCAAGCCGCCGACACCGCCGCCGCCGGCACCGGAGCCGACGCCGCTGCCGACTCCGCCGCCGCCGCCCGCGCCGCCCAAACCGCCGCCGCCGGTGCAAAAGCCGCCGCCGCCGCGGCCGGTGCCGCCGCCGCCCACGCCGCGGCCGCCGACTCCGCCGCCGCCCACGCCGCCGCCGCCCACGCCGCGGCCGCCGGCGCCGCCGGCGCCGCCGACGCCGCCGCGGCCGGTGCCAACGCCGCCGGCACCGCCGGCGCCGCCGAGCACGACCAGCCAGCCGAACCCGACGAAGAACCCGGCGCCCGAGAGCCGCGAGCTGAACAACACGCTGGAGCGGTTGCGCTCACTGCAGGCGCAGAACCAGCCGCCGGCGGCGCGCCCCAGCCCGGCGCCGGGCAGCAGCGGCGGCAGTCCGGCCGGCACGCTCACCGACAAGCTCAGCGCCGCCCAGCGCGGCGCCATCGGCGAGAAGGTGCGCGAATGCTGGACCAAGGATGACGGCGCGCTCGACCTGGAGAAGATGCAGGCGATGCTGGTGGTGACCATCGATGCCGAGGGGGTGGCGCGCGACGCGCATGTCGGGCCGGAGGATTTAGGGCGGATGGGCGACCCGCGCTTTCGCGCCTTCGCCGAGCGGGCCATCCGCGCCGTGCTCAGTCCGCGCTGCGCCAGCCTGCCGGTGCCGCACAACCTGATCGCGGGGGACCGCGGCGTCCTCAAGTTCCGTTTCCGGCCGTGAAAGCGCCCGGAAGAAGGGCCGTACCAGGCTGGCTGATATATAAAAAAACGATAATATGTCCGGACATGCTGTCGCAATCCCGATTACTTCACAAGCCCGCCGGCACGCCGGTGGATGTCCCGCCCTTTCTTCCCGATTGCCCTTTACGCCAAGAGTGTGACAGGTGACCTCATGACGGATGACCTGACCCCCTCCCGCCGCCGGCTGCTCGCCGGCACCGCGGCCGCGCTGCTCGCGCCCGCCCTCGGCCGCGCCCAGGAGCAAGCCGCCGGCACCCCGGTACCCGGCAGCGCGGTGATCGATGTCAACCGCGCCCGCACCGATCCGATCCCGATCGCCATTCCGGTGCTGACCGGCGGCGAGTTGCGGCTCGGGCAGGACATCGCCGGCGTGATCACCAACAATCTCGGCCGCTCCGGCCTGTTCCGGCCGGTCGATCCGGCGGCGTTCATCAACGCCGGTCCGGTCGGCGACGTGCCGAACTTCCAGAACTGGAAGGTGATCGGCGCCCAGGCGCTGGTGACCGGACGGGTGGAAAGCCAGGGCGGCGACAAGGTCCGCGTCGAGTTCCGCCTGTGGGACGTGCTGCCCGGCCAGCAGATCCAGGGCACCGCCTACACCACCTCGGTGAGCAACTGGCGGCGCATCGCCCACATCATCAGCGATGTGATCTACGAGCGGCTGCTCGGCGAGAAAGGCTATTTCGACACCCGCATCGTCTACGTCGCCGGCACCGGCCCGCGCGACCGTCGGGTCAAGCGGCTGGCGATCATGGACCAGGACGGCGAGAACAACCGGTTCCTGACCGATGGCGGCTCCATGGCGCTGACCCCGCGTTTTCATCCGACGCGCGATGAAATCGCCTTCATGAGCTATCAGAACAACCGGCCGCGCGTGTACCTGTTCGACCTCGGCTCGGGGCGGCAGCAACTGCTCGGCAATTTCGACGGCATTACCCTGTCGCCGCGCTTCTCGCCGGACGGGGCGAGCATCATCATGGCGCAGACCACCACCGCGGGCGGCTCGGTGATCCTGCAGGTGGGCGTCGGCGGCGGCGGGGCACGCCGGCTGACCGAGGGCGGCTCCATCGACGTCTCGCCCTGTTTCAGCCCCGATGGCGGGCAGATCGTGTTCAATTCCGACCGCGGCGGCGACCAGCAGCTTTACGTCATGGGCGCCGATGGCGGGGGCGTGCGGCGGATCAGCTTCGGCCGCGGCCGCTACGCCACGCCGGTCTGGTCGCCGCGCGGCGACCTGATCGCCTTCACCCGGTTCGGCGGCGGCACCTTCGCCATCGGGGTGATGCGGCCGGACGGCTCGGGCGAGCGCATCCTGTCGGAAAGCTACTATTGCGAAGGTCCGACCTTCGCGCCGAACGGGCGGGTGATCATGTTCTGGCGCGAGACGGCGGCACGCGATTTGCGCGGCAGCGGATTCTCGGCGCGGCTGCATTCGATCGACATCACCGGGTTCAACGAGCGTGCGGTGACCACGCCCACGGATGCCTCCGATCCGGCGTGGTCGCCGCTTGGGGCCTGACCATCGCGTGACCCATCAACAACGCATGAACGCGCGAAAGTTGCCGGCGAACTGTGGTACCAGAGTTCGTCGAACACTGTGAACATGTGGCTTCCGGATGACGCAGGTTCTTGACCGTGTTCGTTGCGGTGGTCTAAGGCGGGTGGGTATTGCGAACGGCGCTTCCTTTGGAGCCGTCGCTCCGCCGATACGGTCGCCGTTCGCCTGAACCGCCCGTTCGCCTGAGCCAATCCGACGGGCATCAACCGTTTCGCACCTGTTACAGGAACGCATCACCGATGGACATCAAAATTCTCGGCGTTTTCGCCGCCGTAGCGCTGCTGGCGGCCTGCGCCCAAAAACCCGCCGACACGGCTGCCACCGCCGGAACGGGCGAAACCATGGGCACCGCAGGGGCGCCCGCCCCAGGCAGCCAGGAAGACCTGGTGAAGAATGTCGGGGACCGCGTCTACTTCGACTTCGACAGTTCGCGGCTGAAGCCCGACGGCCAGGCCGTGCTGGACCACCAGGCCAGCTGGCTGGCGCAGTTCGCGCAGAACAACGTGCAGATCGCCGGCAATTGCGACGAGCGCGGCACCGAGGAATACAACATCGCCCTCGGCCAGCGGCGTGCCAACTCCGCCCGCGACTATCTGGTGGCCCGCGGCGTTGCCGGCAGCCGCATCACGACCATCAGCTACGGCAAGGACCGCCCCTCGGCGCTCGGCTCGGATGAGCAGGCCTGGGCGCAGAACCGTAACGCGATTACTTCGGTCCGCTAGGCGGCGCAGGAAGGAAGGCCAGGGCTCTGCCCTGGACCCGCCAAGGGCCGGGAGGCCCTTGGAACCCATTACTTAAGTTTCGGGGTCCAGGGGGCCACCGCCCCTTGGCGGGTCCAGGGCAGAGCCCTGGCCTTCCTTTCTTTCTCCACGCATGGAATCCCGCATGAAGCACGCGCTGGTCGCATTCCTGCTCGTTGCCCTGGCGGCTGCCCCCGCCCGGGCGCAGTTCGACACCCGCGAGGGCATCGCCCTGAACAACGAGATCGCCGAGTTGCGCCACGATCTGCAGGCATTGCGCGAACAGATCGGGCGCGGCGGGGTTTCGTCCGGTGACAATTCCTCTTCGCTCGGCAGCAGCCGCGCGGCGCCGGCGGCAGCTGGGGGCAGTTCGGAGCTGATCGCACAACTGCTGCAACGGGTGAGCGAGCTGGAAGACGAGGTGCGCGGGCTGCGCGGCCGCGTCGACGAGGCCGATAACGCCCGCCAGCGGCTGGGCGAGGATCTGGGCAAGCAGATCGCTGACCTGAATTTCAAACTGGACGGCATGGCCGGCGGCACAGCGCGGCCGCCAGCCCCCGGGCCCGCAGCGGCGCCGGTGCCGGTGCCGGCGGCGCCCCCCCCTCCGGTGCCCCCCCCGGCAGCGCCTGCGGTCCCGCCCCGGCGCACGCCGGAGCTGGCGCTGCAGGAGGGCAATGCCGCGCTCGCCCGGCGCGACTACGCCGCCGCCGAGGCGGCGGCGCGCGAGGTGCTGGCCGGGCCGCGCGGGCCGCGCAGCAATGATGCGAGTTACCTGCTGGCCCAATCGCTGGCCGGCAGGCGGGACTGGGCCAAAGCGGCGGTGTCCTACGACGACAGCTACGAACATGCCAGGACCGGGCCGCGCGCCCAGGATTCGCTGCTGGGCCTCGCGGTTGCGCTGACCAACCTCAACGAGAAAAAAGCTGCCTGCCAGACGTTGGACAAGCTGCGCATCGAGTTCCCGATCGCGCGTCCGGAGCTGCGCGACAGTATCGCCTACGCGCGCCAGCACGCCGGCTGCCGCTGAGCGGCGGCCGGGTCCCGCCAGGCATCCCATTCCGGGTCGTCGCCGAACCGCGCCGCCAGAAACGCGACAAGGCTGCGCACCTTGGCCGACACCCGGCCCGGCGGGTAGAGGGCGTAAATGCCTGTTTCCGGTGACTGAAAGCCGGCCAGCAACGGCACCAGCCGGCCGCGCTTGAGATCGTCGCCGACAAGGAAGCTGGGGGCCTGGGTGATGCCCTGGCCGCTCAGCGCGGCCACGCGCAGGGCGTCGCCGTTATTGGCCCTGAAATTGCCGGAAACCCGCACCGCGACATCGCCGTCGCGGCCGGAAAACAGCCACTCATCCTTCAGCGCCATATAGGTGTAGGTGAGGCAATTGTGCTGGCGGAGGTCGTCGGGCGTTGCCGGTTCGCCGCGCTCACCCAGGTAGCCGGGTGAGGCGCAGGTCACGAAGCGGCAGGGGGCGAGGCGGCGGGCGATCAGACTGCTGTCGGCCAGACGGCCGATGCGTACCGCCAAGTCGTAGCCTTCCTCGATCAGATCGACCACCCGGTCGTTCAGCGTCATGTCCACGCTCACGCCGGCGTGACGGCGGGTGAAATCGGCGATGGCGGGCGTCAGGTGGCGAACGCCGAAGAACACCGGCACATTGAGCCGGAGCAGGCCGCGCAGCTGGTTCTGCTGCTCGCCGGTGATGTCTTCGGCTTCCTCGACCGCCAGCAGGATCCGGATGCAGCGTTCATAAAAAACACGCCCGGCGTCGGTCGCCGACAGCCGCCGCGTGGTGCGGTTGAGCAGGCGCACGCCCATCCTTTGCTCAAGGTCCTGCACATGCTTGCTGACCATGGAGCGGGACAACTGCAGCTCCTGCGCCGCGACGGTGAAACTGCCGCGTTCGACCACGCGGACGAAGACTTCCATGGCGGTCAGCCGGTCCATGGCACCTCCCGGATCGTCCTGGCGCCGCGCGGGGGCGCGATTGTTCGATCATATTGAACACTGTTGATCAATCACATGTGATTATCGATTGCGGACGGCGGGCTAAAGCGGGGGACCGTATCACCCTGGAAGGACATTCCGCATGACAGCGCCCGTGATCGCCCAGAAGACCCCCCTCGCGGTCGAACTGGAAGCCGGCAAAACCTATTACTGGTGCACCTGCGGCAGCAGCACGGCGCAGCCTTTCTGCAACGGCGCCCATAAGGGCACGAATTTCGTGCCGCAGGCATTCACCGCCGCGGAAAGCAAGACCGCCTATCTGTGCGGCTGCAAACAGACCAGCAACCCGCCGTTCTGCGACGGCGCCCATAAGGCGCTGTAATCCCGCGGCGGCCAGGGCCGGCCGGGCCCTGGCCGCCGTTTCCGGTGCGAAGCGCCCTACGCCGCGCCGTTCTCGATCAGATAGGTCTGGAACCGTTCCCGCAGCGCCGTCTTCTGCAGCTTGCCGGTGGCCGAGTGCGGCAACTCCGCCACCACCACCACGTCATCCGGCAGCCACCATTTCGGCACTTTGCCCTCGTACAGGCGCAGCAGGTCGTTCTTGTCGATGCTGCGGCCCGGCCTGGCCACCACGATCAGCAGCGGCCGCTCGTCCCATTTCGGATGCCTCGCCGCGACGATCGCCGCCTCCGCCACGTCCGGGTGCGACACGGCGATGTTCTCCAGCTGGATCGAGCTGATCCACTCGCCGCCGGACTTGATCACGTCCTTGCTGCGGTCGGTGATTTCCATGTAGCCGTCGGGGTCGATGCTGGCGACGTCGCCGGTGGAAAACCATCCTTCCGCATCCAGCGCGCTGCCCGGTTGCGCGCCGAAATAGGCGCTGCACACCCAGGCGCCGCGCACCTGCAAATGGCCCGAGCGCGTGCCGTCGCGCGGCAGTTCCTGGCCGGCATCGTCGACGATGCGCATGTCGATGCCGAACGGCACGCGGCCCTGCTTCAGCCGCACCGCCATCGCGGCCTCGCCGGTGAGCTGGGCGTTGCTCGCCTTCGGGGCGTTGTAGCTGCCAATTGGCGACAGCTCGGTCATGCCCCAGGCGTGCTCGATACGCACGCCGTACTCGGCGTCGAACGCCTCGAACAGCATGCGCGGACAGGCCGAGCCGCCGATTACGAAGCGCTGCACGGTTTCCAGCCGCTGGCCGCTGGCGCGCAAATGCTGCAGCAGGCCGAGCCACACGGTCGGCACGCCGGCCGACATGGTCACCCGTTCCTCGTTCATCAGCCCGGCCAGCGAGGCACCGTCCAGGTGCCGCCCGGGCATGATCATTGCGGCCCCCGACATCGGCGCCGCATAGGGGCTGCCCCAGGCATTGACGTGAAACATCGGCACCACCGGCAGGAACCGGTCGACCGACCGCGGCGCGAGCGCATCGGCCGTGCTGACGGCGTAGGCATGCAGCACCGTCGACCGATGGCTGTACAGCACGCCTTTCGGGCGCCCGGTGGTGCCGGAGGTGTAACACAGGGACGCGGCGGTACGTTCATCGAACGTTTGCCAGACGTAGTTTTCGTCCGCCGCCGCCATGATTTCCTCATAGCACAGCAGCTCCATGCCGGCCGGCAGGGCGATGGCGGGCATGCGGGCGCGGTCGGCCATGACCACGACGGCGCGCACCTGGCCGGCCAGGCGCTGCGCCACCGCTTCAACCTGGGCGATAAAGCTGGTTTCGGTGAACAGCAGCACCGCACCTGCGTCGTGCAGGATGAAGGCGATGTCGTCGGAAGACAGGCGCGGGTTGACGGTGTGGCAGACCGCCTGCATGCCGGAGACGCCGTAATACAGCTCCAGGTGGCGATACCCGTTCCAGGCGAGGGTCGCGACCCGGTTGCCGGCGCGCACGTCCAGATGCTGCAATGCGCGGGCCAGGCGGCGTGAGCGCCGCTCGGCGTCGGCGTAGGTGTAGCGGTGGATGCCGCCTTCGACTGTTTTGGAGACGACCTCGGCGGCGCTGTGGTGGCGTGCCGCGTGCTTGATGATGTAGGAGATCAGCAGGGGCTGGTCTTGCATCAGGCCGAGCATTTTTTCCCTCCCTGTGGCTGCGGCGAAGCAAGCAAGGCCAGGGGCAGAGCCCTGGCCTTGCTTTCCTATTTTCGCTGCTGCGCCCGAATAAACCGCTTAATCCGCGGCGCCACTTCAGCACGGAACCGCTGCCCGTTGAACAGCCCGTAATGCCCGACCCCCGGCTGCTCCCAATGCTCGCGCCGTGAATTGTCCAGCCGATTTGCGATCGTATGCGTGGCCTTGGTCTGGCCAATGCCGGAAATGTCGTCGCGCTCGCCCTCGATGGTCTGGATCGCCGTGTGGGTGATGGCGGACGGATCGATGCGATGGCCGCGATGCATCAACAGGCCACGCGGCAGCAAATGCTCCTGGAACACCGATTGGATGGTCTCCAGGTAGAATTCGGCCGAGAGGTCCATCACCGCCCGGTATTCCTCGTAGAAGCGCCGCTTGGCCGCCAGCGTTTCGCCATCGCCTTCCACCAGATGCTGGAACATCTGCCAGTGCGCTTCCATGTGGCGGTCCAGGTTCATCGCCATGAACCCCGCCAGTTGCAGGAAGCCGGGATAGACCCGCCGCATGAACCCGGGATGGCCGATCGGCACCCGGTGGATGACGTTGCGGCGGAACCAGTCGATGCTGTGCCGCTTGGCGAAATCGTTCACCGTCGTCACGCCCTGGCGGGTGTCGATCGGCCCGCCGATCAGCGACATGCTTTGCGGCGAATCGGGATCGCCCGCCTCGTTCATCAGCGACACCGCCGCGACCACCGGCACCGCGGGCTGGCACACGGCAATGACATGCGTGTCCGGGCCGAGCCGGCGCAGATGGCCGATGACGGTGTCGATGTAGTCGCTCAGGCCGAAATCGGGCGAGGTCAGCGGCACATCGCGGGCGTCGCGCCACTCGGTGATATACACCTCGTGATCCGGCAGGAAGGCTTTCACCGTGCCGCGCAGCAGGGTGGCATAGTGGCCCGACATCGGCGCCACCAGCAGCACTTTGGGGTCGGCCGGTCGGTCGGCCACGCGGCGGAAGTGCTTGAGATCGCACCAGGTGTCGCTGTGGACGATGTTCTCGACGATATCGACGGTCTCGCCCTCGATGCTGGTGTGTTTGAGGCCGAATTCGGGTTTTCCGAAGCGGCGGGTGCTGTGCTCGAAACTGTCGAGCGCCGCGGCCGTCAGCCGCCCGGCGGCGGTGGGGCGCCAGGGGTTGTACGGCATGTCGAGGATGGACAGGGCGTGGCTCGCCATCAGCCGCATGGGCGCCAGGGTCGCACGTTGCAACTCGAACACGTGGTAGAGCACTTGGTTTCCTTTGCGAATCCTGCGGGTCTGCGGCACGCACGCGCCCGCCGTGCCCCGCCAGGGCGCGGAGCCGGGCGAAACGGAGCAGGTTGACCTTGCGTGGCAACCGAGGTGGTGAAAAAAAGCCAACGGTTCACCGGGGCGCCGCGGCGCCGGGGGTGTCCGCCTCTTGCGGGGACTGTTATGATCCATAAGAACCGTGAAAAGAGCAAGACAGTCCGTTAACGTGATCGTGAGCGGGCGGCATCGGGGGGGGAACGCAATGGATGTGCTGCACGGGCTGTTCGACCTCACCGGCCGGGTGGCGCTGATTACCGGCGGCTCGCGCGGGCTCGGCCTGCAGATCGCCGAGGCGCTGGGCGAATTCGGCGCCCGCGTGGTGCTGGCCGCCCGCAAGCCCGACGAGCTGGCGGCCGCGGTGGCGCAGCTCGTCGGGCAGGGTATCGACGCGGTGGCGATCGCCGCCGATCTGCGCTCCCAGCCGGCGGCGCAAACGCTGGCCGAGGCGGCGCTGGCCGCCGCCGGGCGGATCGACATCCTGGTCAACAATGCCGGCGCCACCTGGGGCGCCGCCGCCGAGGACCACACGCCGGAGCAATGGCGCCGGGTGATGGATCTGAACGTCGATGCGCCGTTCTATCTCAGCCAGGCCGTGGCAAGGCTGTGGATGATTCCGCGGCAAGGCGGGCGCATCGTCAACCTGGCCTCGATTGCCGGCCTGCGCGCGCATGCCCGCCCGCCCGGCACCGCCGCCTACAACACCAGCAAGGCCGCGGTGATCCACCTCACCCGCACGCTCGCCGTCGAGTGGGGCCGGTTCGGCATTACCGTCAATGCCATCGCGCCGGGCTGGTTCCCCTCGCGCATGACCCGCGGCACGCTGGCGGAGTTCGGCGACGAACTGGCAGCCCAGGCGCCGCTCGGGCGGATCGGCGGGCCGAACGACCTCAAAGGTGTGGCGCTGCTGTTCGCCTCCGACGCGGGGGCGCATATCACCGGCCAGGTGCTCGCCGTAGACGGCGGGGTCTCGGTGGTTTGATGGCGCGCCGGGGGGTCGTCTTTCTCTTGCCCGGTCTTGCGCCTATGATCGCGCGACACGACCCGCGCCGGTGCCATGCCGGACGGGTTGGG
Source organism: uncultured Alphaproteobacteria bacterium (assembly GCA_963714255.1). Classification (GTDB taxonomy): domain Bacteria; phylum Pseudomonadota; class Alphaproteobacteria; order Acetobacterales; family Acetobacteraceae; genus Rhodovastum. The sequence goes on along the minus strand of CAVQNU010000027.1, from coordinate 25,839 downwards.
TTGGCCTGCAAACTGCCGCTCGCGGCGGCGCGTCCCGATGCCGTGACGGCGTGCTCGGGCGTCTTCGCCCCCACCTGTCCTTGCTGTTCCTTAGGGAGATTTTGAATGACCGACATTTTCATCGTCGCCGGCGTGCGCACCGCCATCGGCGACTTCGGCGGCGCGCTGAAGGACCAGGCACCCAGCGCGCTGATCGCCGCGGTGGCCCGCGAGGCGGTTCGCCGTTCCGAGGTGGCGCCTGAAGAAATCGGACTGGCGGTGGTCGGCCAGGTCATCCACACCGAGCCGCGCGACCAGTACATTTCCCGCATCGCCGTGATCGAGGCCGGTCTGAAGCAGGAAACCCCGGCGTTCACCCTGAACCGGCTGTGTGGCAGCGGGTTGCAGGCGATCCTCACCGCCGCCAATGCGATTCGCGCCGGCGAAGCCGAGGTGGCGCTGGCGGGCGGGGTCGAGAGCATGACCCGCGCGCCGTACCAGCTGCCGGCGGCCCGCTGGGGCGCGAAGATGGGCGATACGACGGCGGTGGACCCGATGGTCGGCGCGCTGACCGATCCGTTCCACAAGGTCCACATGGGCATCACCGCCGAGAACGTGGCGGCGAAATATGAAATCACCCGCGGACAGCAGGATGCGTTGGCGGTGACCAGCCATCTTCGGGCCGCCCGGGCGATTAAGGAGGGCCGCTTCAAGGATCAGATCCTCGGCATCGAGCTGAAGACGCGTAAGGGCACCACGGTGTTCGATACCGACGAGCACGTGCGCGCCGAGACCAAGCTGGAGGATCTCGCCGGGCTGCGCACGGCGTTCAAGAAGGACGGCACCGTCACCGCCGGCAATGCCAGCGGCATCAATGACGGCGCCGCTGCGGTGGTGGTGGCGAGCGGCGAGGCGGTGAAGCGGCTGGGTCTCAAGCCGCTGGCGCGCATCGTGGCGTCCGGGCATTCGGGCGTCGATCCGGCCTACATGGGTATCGGGCCGGTCAACGCCACCCGCCAGGCGCTTGCCCGCGCCGGGCTCGCGGTGGCCGACCTTGACGTGATCGAGGCGAACGAGGCGTTCGCGGCGCAGGCCTGCGCGGTGGCGAAGGAACTCGGCTTCGATCCCGAGAAGCTGAACCCGAACGGCAGCGGCATTTCGCTGGGCCATCCGATTGGGGCGACCGGGGCAATCATTACGGTGAAGGCGATCTATGAGCTGCACCGGACCGGCGGGCGGTATGGGCTGATTACGATGTGCATTGGCGGCGGCCAGGGAATTGCGGCTGTCGTCGAGCGCGTCTAGGGCGAAGTTGCATCCCCCGCACCCCGCACGTTGTGGGGTGCGGGGCCAGGGCTTTTCAACGCTATGAGACGCCGATTGGTTTGAGGAGGCCAGTGAAGCCCGCGAGGCCGGCTCGGCAGCGGTCGTGGCTGAGGGTGTGGTCTGGTTTGCCTTGAGGATATTGAAGGCGAAGCTGCGCACGCGGGCGAACACGCCGGGATTGGATCGGATGCGCGCGCGGTCCTCGGCGATGGTGACGTTGCGGCTGTCGTGCGAGGTGGTTTCGTTGCGCCAGTGCCGGCGGATGGCCGCGGTGGCGCCGATAGCAGTAGCCGGCGCCTTGGCGATGTAGAAGGCGGTCTCGGAGGACTGGGGCACGAGCCCGGTCTTGCTGTTGCGGGTGACGACACGGCTCTCGACACGGTTGCGGCCGTTGTCGTGGCTTCGGGCGAAGCCGAGCGGTGGTGGCGCTGATTTCCTGGACTTGCGGGTGTAGGGTCGGCTGGTTGTTCTTTGACCTGAACGATCAGGGACCTGGACGATCAGGGGGACGTTGGCGCCACTGGCGACGTTCGGGCAGTTTTTCTGGCAATGCAGCGTATCGAGCGCGACGATGCTTCCGGCGGCGACGCCGGGTTCGGCGAGCAGTGCCTGTGCCGCGGGGATTTCGTTGGACTTCTCGTCGATGCCGACATGGGCGGGCAGCAAGGCGGTGTCGGTGGCGCAGGCGCTCACCACCTGAGCGGCGGCGCGGTGATGAAAGCTGCCGCGCAGCGTCTGGCCGTCCAGCGCGATGCGGCCTTGTCCGGGCGCTCCGCCGGCTGCCTGCAGTTGGGCCGCATGGCGACGGAAGACCGCCTCCACCGCTGCCGGATCCGGCCCCTGCAGGATATGGCGGATGGCGGTGGTGTGCGGGGGCGCCGCGCCATATCAGACCAAAGGCCGCGTTCAGCCTGTCGCGATGAACGTCGATGCAGGTGACGATGCCACGGCACGAATTGCTGCCGGTCACGATGGCCCGGTCACGATGGCCCGGTCACGATGGCCCGGTCACGATGGCCCGGTCACGATGGCCCGGTCACGATGGCCCGGTCACGATGGCAAGGATGGAGAACAGCGCCCTGGCCCTATCTTCCCTCCCTGATAGCCCAGGGGTCGAACCTGGCCGTTGACCGGCTTCCACTGCGCCGCCCTGGCACCATATAAAGCAACGAGAATAAAGCTGCGGGCACCCCCGTGGCGGCATTCGGCCATAGCCGTCGCGATCACCGCGGCGGCCGGGCCGGTATGGCCACAAGGAGGTACCTGTGATCCAGCCTGTCCTCGCCGCAGCGTTCGCGGCTGTCCTGCTTGCCTGCTCCGGCGGCGCCCATGCCGCGGGGCTGGCGGACGCCGCCGCAACGGCGCCGCACGATCCGCTGGAGTTGTTCAACCGCGCCATGTACGACTTCAACAAGGGGGTCGTGGACCATGTGATCGACCCCACGGTCGACGCCGTCGGGCCGTACACACCGGCGCCGGTGGTCACCGGGCTCGGCAATGCCTACAACAACCTCACCGAAATCGAATACGTGCTGAACGGCGCCCTGCGGCGCGACGCCAGCATGATGCTGACCTCGGCCGGAAGATTTCGTGATCAATTCGACGGTCGGCATCGCCGGCCTGTTCGACGTGGCCACCCCGCTCGGCCTGGCCCGCCAGACCGGCGACTTCGGCGAGGCGATGTGCGCCGCCGGCGTGCCGCCCGGACCGTATGTGGTGCTGCCGCTGGTCGGCCCGGCGAACGTGAACAGCGCCGGCCTGCTGGCAGGCGGTGTGGCGGTGGAGGTGTACCTGCTCAGCTTCATTTCAACCACGCTCGCCTTCGCCGACTTCGTGTTCATCGACGTGGGCGGCTCGGCCGCGGCGCTGCGCTACGCCACCGACATCCCGCCCGGCGCCGACGGCTATTCCGTGCAGCGCGGCGAGTACGAGGGCTACATCAAGGCCGCCTGCATCCGGAGCTAGAACCCACCCCAAAGCGCCGCGCTACAGCCGTGCAAGCGGCCCTAGGCGCGGCGCGATGGCGTAGTTGAGCTGCACGAGCACGATGAAGGCGATGCTCACATACGTGTTCACCAGACACAGCAGCGCGCCGAGCCCGTACAACCCCTGGGCAATGATGATGCGCCGCTCGATCGACCTCCCGGCCAGCGCCGGCACGTCGTCTTTCAGCAACCCGTGCCGGGCGGCATAGCGCCAGCTGCCGAACAGGATACCCCCGAGCAGCAGCACGTTCGCCCAATACGCCACCAGCGCCGCCCGGTAGGCGATGAACGCGGCCATCATGGCAGTGGAGAACGGCATCAGCGTGACCGCGAACAGAAAGCCAAGGTGAATCCACGCCAGGTCGCGGTCGCCGCGGGCAAAATGGTTGAGCTGGGTCTGCTGCCCCACCCAGAAAATGCCGAGGGTGAGAAAGCTCAACAGATAGACCAGCAAATGCGGCGCCAGCGCCTCCAGCGCCTGCCACAGATCGGCCTCGCTATGCACCGCGGCCATGGCCGGCGCGTGCAGGTCGAGCACCAGCAGCGTCATCGCCACCGCGAACACCCCGTCGCTCAGCGCTTCGATGCGCCCGACGCTCCGCCCGGCAAACGCATTATAATACATGCCATTGCATCCTCTGTTTCGCCAACTCTGCCCCGCCCGGCGGCCGGACGCGACCGGCGCAGGTGTCGCGCGCCCGCCATCGCCGCACTCCGTGATGCGCGGCCGGTGGCGGCGGCCACGCCCGGTGCGGTATGCAACACGGCCCGCCCGTCCCGCGAGAACCCGTCATGACCGCCCCCGATCCGCGCGCCAATTCCCATCTCGTCGGCCACGCCGCGGCGGAGGCGGCGCTCGCCGAAGCGATGCGCGCCGGCAGGCTGCACCATGCCTGGCTGCTCGCCGGCCCGCCCGGCATCGGCAAGGCCACGCTCGCCTTCCGCTTCGCCCGCCGCCTGCTGGCCGGCGGCGCCGGCGCGGATCTGTTCCTGCCCGAGACGCATCCGGTGTTCCGCCGCGTCGCCGCCGCCACCCATGCCGACCTGCTGACCATCGAACGCGAATGGGACCCGAAGCGAAAAAAGAAGCGCGGCGAGATTGTTGTCGCCGATGCCCGCGGCATCCCGGACTTCCTGCACCTCACGCCGGCCGAGGGTGGCTGGCGCGTGGTGGTGGTGGACGGTGCGGAGGACCTCAACCACCAGGCCGCCAACGCGGTGCTGAAAGTGCTGGAGGAACCGCCGCCGCGCGCCCTGCTGCTGCTGGTCTGCGCCGCTCCCGGCCGGCTGCTGCCCACCATCCGCAGCCGCTGCCGCCGCCTGCGCCTGTCGCCGCTGACCGAGGCGGAAGTGTCCGGCCTGCTCGACCGCTATCACCCCGGCCTCGACCCGGCCGCGCGCGACCGCCTGGCCGCCATGGCCGAAGGATCGCCCGGAAGGGCGCTGACGCTTGCCGCCGGCAACGGCGTGGGGCTGGCCGATCTGCTGGCGCAGGTGCTGGACAAGCTGCCCGCCATGACCACCGGCCGGGCGCACGAGGTGGCCGACGCGCTGGCGCGCGACGACGAGGCGTTTTCCACCTTCATGGACCTGCTGCGCTCCTCGGTCGCGGCGACGGTGCGCGACGCCGCGCGCGGCCGCGCCGATCCCGATCAGATCCGCCTGATCGGCCCCCGGCCCCTTGATGCCTGGGTCGACGTGTGGCAGGGGCTGGGCCGCCTGCAGGATGAAACCGAGGCGCTTTACCTCGACCGCCGACAAGCCATCGTGACCGGTCTCGGCCTGCTCGCCGGGGCGGGCGCGCGCGTTCCGTGACCTCCCCGGCATTCACGACCATGAGTCCCATGAAACCAAAATTCTACGTCACGACGCCGATCTATTATGTCAACGACGTGCCGCATATCGGCCACGCCTATACCTCGGTCGCCTGCGACGTGCTGGCGCGCTGGAAGCGGCTCGACGGGTTCGATGTTTTCTTCCTCACCGGCACCGACGAGCACGGCCAGAAGGTGGAAAAAGCCGCCGCCGCCGCCGGGCTCGATCCGCAGGCGTTCACCGACCGGGTGAGCCCCGCCTTCCAGGCGATGGCCCAGGCCATGGGCATCTCCAACGACGATTTCATCCGCACCACCGAGCCGCGCCACAAGGCGGCCACGGCCGAACTCTGGCGCCGCCTGCACGATGCCGGCGAAATCTATCTGGGCGGCTACGAGGGCTGGTACGCGGTCCGCGACGAGGCGTTCTACGACGAGACCGAACTCACCGTCCGGCCGGATGGCACAAGGGTGGCGCCATCCGGCGCGCCGGTGGAGTGGGTGGTCGAGCCCAGCTATTTCTTCCGCCTCTCCGCCTGGCAGGACAGGCTGCTGGCATTCTACGAAAACCATCCCGACTTCATCGCCCCGCCGAGCCGGCGCAACGAGGTGCTGAGCTTCGTGCGCGGCGGCCTGAAGGACCTGTCCGTCAGCCGCACCAGTTTCCGCTGGGGCATTCCGGTGCCGGGCGATCCGGCGCATGTGATGTATGTCTGGCTCGACGCGCTGAACAACTACGTCACCGCCACCGGCTGGCCCGATCCCGCCGCCCCGCGCGCCGGATTCTGGCCCGCCGACCTGCACATGGTCGGCAAGGACATCCTGCGTTTCCACGCCGTTTACTGGCCTGCCTTCCTGATGGCCGCCGGGCTGGCGCCGCCGAAGCGGGTATTCGCCCATGGCTGGTGGACCATCGAGGGCGAGAAAATGAGCAAGTCGCTGGGCAACGTCATTGCCCCGGCCGATCCGGTGGCGGAATTCGGGCTCGACCCGGTGCGGTATTTCCTGCTGCGGGAAGTGCCGTTCGGCAACGATGGCGATTTCAGCCGGCGCGCCCTGGTGCAGCGGCTGAACGGGGAACTGGCCAACGATTTGGGCAATCTGGCGCAGCGCACGCTGAGCCTGCTGGCGCGCAACTGTGGCGGGCAGCTGCCGCCGCGCGGCGCTGCCACCGAGGACGACGCCGCCATTCTCGCCGCCGCCGCGGCCCTGCCCGCGCTGCTGCGCGGCCAGATCGACCGCCAGGCGTTTCACGAGGCGCTGGAGGAGGTCTGGAAAGTGATCCGGGCCGGCAATGGTTATATCGACCGCCAGGCCCCCTGGGCGCTGCGCAAGACCGACCCGGAGCGTATGGCCAGCGTGCTGCGCGTGCTGGCCGACGTGCTGCGGGTGGTGGCCACGGTGCTGCAGCCCTTCATGCCGGGCAGCATGGCGAAGATGCTCGACCAGCTCGGCGTGCCGGGCGAGGCGCGCGATCTCGCCGCCCTGGCGGCGCCACTGCCCGACGGCACGGCGCTGCCGCCGCCGCAGGGGGTATTTCCACGCCATACCGATGATGTTGCATAACAATACGATGTTGATCGATAGCCACTGCCACCTGGACTATTACCGCGCCGACGAGATCGCCGCGGTGCTGGCGCGCGCGGCCGAGGCCGGGGTCGGGGAGATGGTCACCATCGGCACCCGCCTGAGCGGCTCGGACACGCTGTTCGGCATCGCCGCGGCGCATCCGAACGTCTGGTGCACGGTCGGAACGCACCCGCACAACGCCGCGGAACATACTGTTCCTGAAGTAAAAGACATCGCCGCGCTGGCGGCGCACCCACGCTGCATCGGCATCGGCGAGGCCGGCCTCGACTACTTCTACGACAAAGCCCCGCGCGACGTGCAGCAGGAATGTTTCCGCGCCCATGTGCAAGCGGCCGCCTTGACCGGCCTGCCGCTGGTCATCCACGCCCGCGACGCCGACGAGGATATGATCAATATACTTCAAGATGAATGGGATAACGGAGGAAAGTTCGAGTTCCTTCTGCACTGTTTCAGCTCCGGCCGGGGGCTGGCCGAGGCGGCCCTGGCGCTCGGCGGCTATGTCAGTTTTTCCGGCATCCTTACCTTTCCAAAATCTTTTGAAATCCGCGAAATAGCGCGCGATGTTCCGCTCGATCGGCTGCTCGTGGAAACCGATTCCCCCTACCTCGCCCCGGTGCCGTTCCGCGGCAAGCGCAACGAGCCGGCCTGGGTCGCCCATACCGCCCGCGTGCTGGCCGAAGTGAAAGGCATCTCCCCGGCGGCGCTGGCCGGGCAGACCACGCAGAATTTCCGCCGCCTGTTCGCGAAGGCCCGGGTCGCCGCCGCGGCGTGACCTCCATTCGTGCCATCCTGCTCGGCACCGGCGGCTCCGCCGGGGTGCCGCATATCGGCGGGCCGGACGGTCGCGGCGACTGGGGCACCTGCGACCCGGCCGAACCCCGCAACCGCCGCACCCGCAGCAGCGTCGTGCTGCAGGCCAGCGACGCGGCCGGGGGCAGGGCAGGGACCCTGTTGGTCGACACCTCGCCCGACATGCGCGGGCAGTTGCTGGACTGCGGTATTGCAAGGGTGGACGCGGTGCTGTTCACCCATGCGCATGCCGACCACATCGTCGGCCTGGACGACATCCGCCTGCTGAACCGCATCGCCGGCAGGCCGCTGGAGGCGTTCGGCACCGCATCAACCCTGGACGAAATCGAAGGGCGCTTCGCCTATGCCTTCCGCCCCTGGCAACCGCCCGGCTTCTACCGCCCGGTGCTGCTGCGGCGCGCCCTCCGGCCGGGCGAAACCGTGGCCGCCGGCGGAATGCAGGTGCGCACCTTCGACCAGGATCACGGCTACACCCGCTCGCTCGGCCTGCGCGCCGGGCCGCTCGCCTACTCAACCAACGCGGTCACGCTCGACGAGGCGGCCTTCGCCACGCTGGAAGGGGTGGATACCTGGGTGGTGGGCTGCTTTCAGGTCACCGAGCACCGCACCCATGCCTGGCTCGACCGGGTGCTGGACTGGATCGCCCGGGTGCGGCCGCGCCGGGCGGTGCTGACCCATATGGGCCAGGACATGGACTGGGCGTGGCTGCGTGCCCGGCTGCCGGCCGCGGTGGAACCGGGCTATGACGGCATGGTGATCGACGCGTCCGAATAGCGCGGCCAAGGACCCTGCCCTGGCCGTCGACCATGTTGCAGTTTGTGTCGCAGGAGCGTAGCTTTTCCACGCCCCGGGAACCGTCCGCGGATGCCGGGGGCGATCGGGAGGCGGCAGGCCATGTCCGGCGTCATCCTCGCCCTGGTGGAACATTTCGGATCGGCGCTGCAGACGCTGGCGGCTGCCCGGACGCTGGCCGGTCTGATGGGCAGCGCGCGGATCAACGTGCTCGCCATTCGGGTGCCCCCCGAAACCACGATCATGCCCAGCGAAGAGGTTTTGACCCGCTACCATGCCGGCGAGATCCGCGCCCGCGAGCAGGCGCGCGTGGCCGGATTGCAGGCCGCCTTCGAGGCATGGGCGCCGGCGGCGCGTGCGCCCGGCATTGCCATCGAATGGGCCGACATCGAGGGGCCGGCCGATACACTCGTCGCGGAATGGGGCCGGCGGTCGGATTTCATTGTGCTCAGCCGGCCGGGACCGCGCGAAGGTGCGGCCGACCGGCTGGAACTGCAGGCGGCCCTGTTCGACACCGATCGCCCGGTGCTGGCGGTGCCGCCCGGCGGCGCCTCGGCATCGGCGGCGTTGCCGTTCGGGGAGCGGGTCGCCATCGCCTGGCGGGACGACAAACGCACCGTGCGGGCGGTGCTGGCCGGTCTGCGGCTGCTGTCGCAGGCCAAACAGGTGCATCTGCTGGCGGGCGTGCGCGAGGGGGCGCCGGACCCGGCAATTCCCGCCATCCTTGCCGAACATGGCATCGCGGCGACGCTGCATGTGCTGCCGCTCGGCGCCGGCGTGTTCGGCGAAGCGTTGCTGGCCCAGGCGCGGTTCGTCGGCGCCGACCTGCTGATCATGGGCGCCTACAGCCATAGCCCCTGGCGCGAATTGCTGCTCGGCGGGGTCACCCGGCACGTGCTCGCGCACGCAGATTTGCCGGTCCTGATGCGCCACTGAAGGAGGCCCATCCATGCCGGAGGTGATCCTGGTGGTGGCGGCCCGTCCCGAGCGGCGGGATGGTCTGGTGGCGGCGGCCAGATGCCTCGCGGCGCTGACCGGGGAGGGACGCATCCGGCTGCTGGCCTCCGCGTCGGCCGAGAGCGGCGCCGCGCTGCCTGACCTTACCGTCGATGTGCTGTCACCCGGCGCGGATATCGCCGCCGAGGTCGAGGCACGGGGCGGCCGGGCGGATTTTGTCGTCGTGGCCCGGCCCGGCCCGGACGATGACCGTTTCACTCGCCAGGTCTTTGAGGCGGCGCTGTTCCGGACCGACCGGCCGGTGCTGATGGTACCTCCCGGCGCGGCATTCGGCGCCTTCGGCCGCCGCGTCGCGATCGCCTGGCGCGACGACCCCCAGACGCTGAAAGCGCTGGTGCCGGCGCTGCGGCTGCTGTCCGGTGCCGAGCATGTCTTCCTGCTCGCCGGCGTCCGCAGCGGCGCCGCGACGCCCCCCATTCCGCCCGTGCTGGTTGAGCACGGGGTGAGGGTGGCGCTGCATGTTCTGTCGCTCGGTTCGGGGTCGTTCGGGGAGTTGCTGCTGGGAAGGGCGCGGGACCTGGGAGCGGACCTGCTGATCATGGGGGCCTATGCGCACAGCCCGTTGCGGGAAATGCTGTTGGGTGGGGTGACGCGCACTGTGGTGGCACAGGCCGGGGTGCCGGTGTTGCTGCGGCATTGAAGGAAGGCCAGGGCTCTGCCCTGGACCCGCCAGGGGGCAGTGGCCCCCTGGACCCCGCTACTTTAGACAGTTGTTATATGAAGGGGGTGAGGCGGTGAACCGGTTCACTGCCTCACCCCCCTCATATAACAACTGTCTAAAAGTAATGGGTTCCAAGGGCCTCTCGGCCCTTGGCGGGTCCAGGGCAGAGCCCTGGCCTTCCTTACAACGCCGCAAACACCACCACACTCTCCAGCCGCGCTGACCACAGAAACTGATCGATCGGAACCGCGCTCACCACCCCGTAGCCCGCCCGGTGCAGCATGGCGGCATCGCGCGCCAGCGCGGCCGGGTTGCAGCTCGCATAAATCACACGCTGCGGCCGCGCCGCCACGACCTGCGCCATCTGTGCCGCGGCCCCGCCAAAGGGCGGGTCCAGCACCACCGCCGCGCAGCCGGCCAGTTCGCCCGCCGTGACCGGCCGCCGCGCCAGGTCGCGCTGCTCGGCGGAAACCCGACCGGCGAGGCCCTGCGCATTGGCGGCGGCGCGCAACGCTGCCGCCAGATCGGCATCCCCCTCATAGGCGGCCACGCGCGCGCGGGCCGCCAGGGCGAAGCTCAGGGTTCCGCAGCCGGCATAGAGATCCGCCACCAGCGCGCGCGCCGGCAGTTTCGCGGGCAGTCCCGCCAGCACCGCGGCGATAATCGCCGCCTCGCCTTCGCGACTGGCCTGCAGGAAGGCGCCAGGCGGTGGCCGCAGTGCAACGCCGGACAGCACCGCCACCGGCGGGTGCAACAGGCACAAGGTTTCCAGCGCGGCATTTTGGCCGGCGCCCTTGCTCGGCCCCCAGGTGATCCGGCATAGCCCGTGCGCTTGGGCGAATTGCGCCAGCAGCGTGCGGTCGGCCGTATTCGGCGCGGCGTCGGTGCGCAACAGCAGATCGGCCCCGCTGTCCAGCAGGTTCACCACCGCCGAGCCTTCGCGCCGCAGCAGCGCCAGACCCCGCAGCGCCGCGCGCAGCGGCGCGATCAGGGCGAACAGGGCAGGGTGCAGCACCGGGCATTCGGTCAGATCCACCACTTCGGCCGCCCGCGCCGCATGCAGCCCGACCACCACCGAGGCGCCCTGACGACGCAGCGCGAGGTCCATGCGCCGCCGCGTTCCGGCCGGCGTTGCCTCCAGCGGGGCGATCCGGACCGCGTATCCCGCCCGCTGAAGGGCCGCTTCCAGCAGCCCCGCCTTCCAGGCGCGGTACGGGGCGTCCTGCCAGTGCTGCAGCATACAACCGCCACAAAGGCCGAAATGCCGGCAGGGCGGATCGGCGCGCTCCGGGCTGGCGGCCACCAGCGCCTCGACGCGCCCCGCCCAGCCCTCGCCGCGCGGCTTGCCCCGGCGGGCGCGCACCGTTTCGCCGGGCAGCGTGCCGGCCAGGTAGAGCGGGGTTCCGTCCGCCAGTTCAGCGACACCGTCGCCATCGGCGCCGATCCGGGTGACGCGGACCTCAACCGGACCGGCCGTATCTCCCTGTGGGGCGGTCGCCGTCACCCGCCAAACGCGGCAATACCCGTCTGCGCCCGGCCCAGGATCAGCGCATGCACGTCATGCGTGCCCTCGTAGGTGTTCACCGTCTCCAGGTTCATGACGTGGCGGATAACGTGGTACTCATCGACGATGCCGTTGCCGCCGTGCATGTCACGCGCCACCCGGGCGATGTCGAGCGACTTGCCGCAGGAATTGCGCTTCACCAGGCTGATCATCTCCGGCGCCGCGCGGCCCTCGTCGAGCAGCCGCCCCACCCGCAGCACGGCATGCAGCGCCAGGGTGATTTCGGTCTGCATGTCGGCCAGTTTCTTCTGCACGAGCTGGGTCGCGGCCAGCGGCCGGCCGAAGACCTGGCGGTCGAGCGTATAGTCGCGCGCCGCATGCCAGCAGAACTCGGCCGCCCCCAGCGCGCCCCAGGATATGCCGTAGCGCGCATTGTTCAGGCACGAGAACGGCCCGCGCAGCCCTTTGACCTTCGGCAGCATGGCATCGGCGGGAACAAACACGTCCTGCAGCATGATCATGCCGGTGACCGAGGTGCGCAGGCTGAACTTCCCCTCGATTTTCGGCGCGGTCAGGCCGTCGGTGCCTTTTTCCACCAGGAAGCCGCGGATATCGCCGGCATCGTCCTTCGCCCAGACCAGGAACAGATCGGCGATCGGCGAGTTGGAGATCCAGGTCTTCGACCCGTTCAGCACATAGCCGCCGTCCACCGATTTCGCCCGGGTGCGCATGCTGCCCGGGTCCGAGCCGCCGTCCGGCTCGGTCAGGCCGAAGCAGCCCACCCACTCGCCGCTGCGCAGAAGCGGCAGATACCGGTCCTTCTGCGCCTCCGAACCGAAGGCGGAGATCGGGTACATCACCAGCGAGGACTGCACCGAAAAGGCGCTGCGATAGCCCGAATCGACCCGCTCCAGTTCGCGCGCGATCAGCCCGTAGGCGACGTAGGAGACGCCGGCGCAGTCATGCGTCTCCAGCGTGGCACCCAGGAAGCCCATTTCGCCGAACTCGTTCATGATCTCCCGGTCGAAATGCTCGTGCCGGTTGGCCATGAGCACGCGGGGGAACAGTTTGTCCTGCGCATAGGCGCGGGCGGCGTCGCGAATGGCGCGCTCGTCCTCGGTCAGCAGGTCGTCGATGAGCAGCGGGTCGTCCCAGGTAAACGGGCCGAGTTTTCCTTTGCGCGACGCGGCAGGCACGGTTTCGTTCATGTCAGCCGTCCGTTTCCTCAGCCATGGCCTCGGCAAGCTGGCGCCGCGGCCGGGCGGCGACCAGCATGAAGGCGGGAATGTCCGACCCGAAGCCGACCACCGAATGTCCCAGGTCGTCGTCGTGACGGCCGCGCGGCTCGCGCTCGGGGCGGCTGTCGCGTTCCGGGCGGGGCGGGCGCGCCGCATCGGGCCGCACCGGTTCCTGCCGTGCCGCACGTTCGGCCGGCTCTGCGCGTGCCTGCTTCGCCGGCGCCTCCGCCCGTGGGGTCTTGGGCGCCCGGGCCGGTTTGGCTGGCGCCTCCGCGCGGGCGGCTTTCGGCGGCGCCTCGGCGTCGGCCGGGGTTTCGCTGCGCCGGCGCGCGGGCTTGCGCTTTTCTTCGGACGGGGCCGCCTCGGCACGCTTCGGGGCCGCCCGGCCGCCGCGACCGCGCTTCTTGCGGCCATCGCTCACGGCCCATTCCACCGTGTCGAGACCCTCGATGTCGATGCGCGGAATGACGTGGCCGGTCAGTTTCTCGATCGCTTCCACCGCAAGCTGGTCGTCGGGGGTCGCCAGCGTGAAGGCGCGGCCTTCCAGCCCGGCCCGGCCGGTGCGGCCGATCCGGTGCACGTAATCTTCGGCATGATGCGGCACGTCGAAGTTGAACACGTGCGACAGCCCGCCGATATCGATGCCGCGCGCCGCCACGTCGCTGCAGCAGAGCAGCCTGATGCCGCCCGACTTGAACTTGTCCATGGTCGCGAAGCGCGCCGGCTGGGCCATGTCGCCATGCATCGCGCCGACCGAGAATTTGTGCCGGGTCAGCGACTTGTACAGGATGTCCACGTCGCGCTTGCGGTTGCAGAAGATCAGCGCGTTCTGCACGTCCTCGCTGCGGATCAGCCGGCGCAGCGCCTCGCGCTTGTCGTGCTCGGCCACGACCACCATCGCCTCGGTGATGGTGGTGGCGACCGAGGCCGGCTTGGACACCGTGACGACTTTCGGGTTTTGCAGGAAGGCATCGGCCAGGCGGCGGATTTCCGGCGCCATGGTGGCGCTGAAGAACAGTGTCTGGCGGGTTTTCGGCAGCATCGCGACGATGCGCTCGACATCGGGAATGAACCCCATGTCCAGCATGCGGTCGGCTTCGTCGATCACCAGCAGGCGGGTATCGGTCAGCAGCAGCCCGCCGCGTTCGAACATGTCGATCAGCCGCCCGGGGGTGGCGATCAGCACGTCGACGCCGCGCATCAGCAGGTCCTTCTGGTCGGACATGCTCTCGCCGCCGATGATCAGCGCGTGGGTGAGCTTCAGGTATTTGCCGTATTGCAGGAAGTTCTCGGCCACCTGCAGGGCCAGTTCGCGGGTCGGCTCCAGGATCAGGCTGCGCGGCATGCGGGCGCGGGCGCGGCTGCCGGACAGGATATCCAGCATGGGCAGGGTGAACCCGGCGGTTTTGCCGGTGCCGGTCTGCGCGCAGCCCAGCAGGTCGCGGCCCATCAGCACCCAGGGGATCGCCTGGCACTGGATCGGCGTCGGCGTGCGGTAGCCTTTTTCGTCAATGGCGCGGAGGATTTGCTCGGACAGGCCGAGGGCGGCGAAGCCGCTTTCGGACTCGGTTTCCGGTTCGTCGGACTCGGTTTCCGGCTCGTCGGAATCGGCATCCGGCGCTGCGAGATTGGTGTCCGGTTTGTCCATCTCTGGTAGGTCGGTCGCGGGAAAATCGGGCACGTGCGCCGCAACGGGGTCGTGCAACTCCGTCTGCTCAGGCGCTGCCGCCGCGGCTTGCGTGGACTCGGAGATCGGAAAGGTATCGGTCAAACTGGTATGTGCCTTCAGGGCGGCGCCAGCATCGGCGCACACCGGCACGCGCACCGTCGGCGCGCGTGACGCTGGCATATCAGGAAACCACGCGGGAAAGTCAAGGTTGGGTGGGCCGAACTGCGGGGCAACGGGGAGGGAAGGAAGGCCAGGGCTCTGCCCTGGACCCGCCGAGGACCGAGAGGCCCCTGGACTCCGTTACTTTATACGACTGGCGAAAAGTAATGGGTTCCAAGGGCCTCTCGGCCCTTGGCGGGTGCAGGGCAGCGCCCTGGCCTTGCCTGAGCCCCCGCCCCTCCGGAAGCGCCGCCGAGCGTCATTGAATTGATGAGACAATAGCCGGATGATGCGCTTTGATGTGATAATGCCGGCAAGGAACCGCTCGAGGAGCGTTGCGATGACCGTATTCCGTTCTGCCCTGTTCCGTGCCGCGCTGCTGGCCCTGGCCGGCGCGACGCTGCTGCCGGCTGCCGCCCAGGCCTATTGGCGCGGGGGGGTGTGGTTCGGGCTGCCGGGGATCTACGTGGCCCCGCCGGTCTACGTCGCGCCGCCGCCGGTCTATGTCGCACCGCCGGTCTATGCGGCGCCGCCTTACGTCCAGGCGCCCTATGCCCAGGGCCCCTATGCGCCGGGGCCGTCGTACAGCGCGCCGCAGGGGCCCGCACAGGCCTGCTATGCGGGCCCCTGGGTCTGTCCGCTGGAGCAGCCCACCGCCAGCGGAGCGGCCTGCGCCTGCGCCGCCAATGGCGGGCGGGTCTGGGGCCAGGCCAACTGACAACAGCCTCACCGGCCGAACCCGGAGGTTCCGCACCGCTCGAGGACTACGCCCTGATCGGCGACTGCACCACCGCGGCCCTGGTGGCGCGCAGCGGGGCGGTCGACTGGCTGTGCTGGCCCCGATTCGACAGCGGGGCCTGCTTCGCCGCCCTGCTCGGCACCTCCGAGCACGGCACCTGGCGCATCGCCCCTGCGCACCCGGCCCCGCGCATCGGCCGCTTCTACCGCGACGGCACGCTGGTGCTGGAGACGTTGTTCTCCACCCCGGAGGGCGAAGTCGCGCTGGTCGATTTCATGCCGGTGGGCGAAGCCGGGTCGCATCTTGTCCGCCTCGTGCAGGGCAGGTCCGGACGGGTCGACATGCGCATGACCCTGATCCTGCGCTTCGACTACGGCGCCGCCGTGCCCTGGGTCACCAGGCTGCACGACGAGCCCGGCCTCATGGCCGTTGCCGGCCCCGACATGACCGTGCTGCGCACCCCGGTGCCGTTGCAGGGCCAGGGGCTGACCACGGTGGCCGCATTCACCGTTTCGGCCGGCGAGACGATCCCCTTCGTGCTCACCCACAGCGCCAGCCACCTGACCCGGCCACCGGGCATCGACCCGCAGGCCGCGCTGGACCGCACCACCCGTTTCTGGCGCGACTGGTCCGCCCGCGGCACCTATCGCGGCCCCGACCGCGCGGCGGTCGAGCGCTCCCTGCTCACGCTGAAGGCGCTGACCTTCCGCCCGACTGGCGGCATCGTCGCCGCGCCCACCACCTCGCTGCCCGAGGCGCTCGGTGGTTCGCGCAACTGGGACTACCGCTATTGCTGGCTGCGCGACGCCTCGCTGACGCTGCAGGCGCTGATGGGCGGCGGCTATTTCGAGGAGGCGCAGGCCTGGCGCGACTGGCTGCGCCGCAGCGCCGCCGGCAGCCCCACCCAGTTGCAGATCATGTACGGCCTGGCCGGCGAGCGCCGCCTGGTCGAGTGGGAAGCCGACTGGCTGCCCGGCTATCAGGGCGCCCGCCCGGTGCGCATCGGCAATGCCGCGCATGGCCAGTTGCAGCTCGACGTGTTCGGCGAAATCGCCGACGCGATGTTCCAGGCCCGCGCCGGCGGGCTGGCCGCCGGGCCGGAAAGCTGGGGACTGCAGCGCAAGCTGATCGCCCATCTTTCCAGCCTGTGGGAACAACCCGACGAGGGCATCTGGGAAACCCGCGGCGGGCGCCGCCATTTCACCCACTCCAAGGTCATGGCCTGGGTGGCGCTCGACCGCACCGTCCGCAGCGCCGAGCGCTTCGGCCTGGAAGGCCCGCTCGACCGCTGGCGGGCGCTGCGGGCCGAAATGCACGCCAGCATCTGCGCCGGCGGCTTCGACGCCGGCCGCAACAGCTTCGTGCAGAGCTACGGCGCCCGCGCGCTGGACGCGTCGCTGCTGCTGATCCCGCTGGTGGGCTTCCTGCCGCCCGAGGACCCACGGGTGCGCGGCACCCTCGCGGCCGTTGAGCGGGAGCTGCTGGTGGACGGGTTCGTCCGCCGCTACGACACCGCCGACGGAAAGGACGGGCTGCCGCCGGGGGAAGGCGCGTTCCTGGCCTGCAGCTTCTGGCTGGCGGATAATTATGTTCTCCAGGGGCGCCGGGACGAAGCGCGGGCGCTGTTCGACCGGCTGGCGGCGCTGCAAAACGATGTCGGGCTGCTGGCGGAGGAATATGACCCGCTGGCGAAGCGGATGGTCGGTAATTTTCCACAGGCGTTCAGCCATGTCGCCCTGGTCAATTCGGCGCTGGCGCTGGCCATCGGGGTGATGGGGCGAAGCAAGGCCAGGGGCAGAGCCCCTGGCCTTGCTTCGCCCCATCACCCCGACGGCCCGGTAACTGCCCCGTGATCGTCTGTTTCGGCTCCATCAATCTGGACCTGATCTTTCGCCTGCCGCGTCTGCCCGCCCCTGGCCAGACCGTTGCCGGCCCCGACCTGCACATCGAGCCGGGCGGGAAAGGGGCCAACCAGGCCGTCGCCGCCGCCCGCGACGGGGCCCAAGTGGTCTTCGACGGCGCTGTCGGGCGCGACGCGTTGGCCGAGGGCGCGCTGGCCCTGCTGCGCGCGAGCGGGATCGACCTCTCCCGCGTGAGCACGCAGGACGGCGCCACCGGCTGCGCCTCCATCTGTGTGGACCCGCAAGGGCGCAACCTGGTCGCGGTTGCGTCGGGCGCCAATCTCGCGGCATCGCAGGCTGCGGTCGAGGATGCCCTGCTCGGCCCGGCCACCACTTTGCTGCTGCAGAACGAGTGCGCCGCCGGAGAAACCGCCGCGTTGATCGCCCGCGCCCGGGCGGCGCGTTGCCGGATCGTGCTGAACCTCGCACCCGCCGGCCCGCTGCCGCGCACCGTGCTGCGCCAGGTCGACGTGCTGGTGCTGAACGAGGACGAAGCGGACTGGCTCGGCACAAGGCTCGGCACGCGCGCGACCGCGTCCAGCCTGCATGCGGCGCTCGGAGTGGATGTGGTGGTCACGCTCGGCGAGCGGGGTTTGGAGGCGGAGGCGCGGGCCGGCCGGTTCCGCCTCGATGCCGGCCCGGTTGCGGTGGTGGACACCACCGGCGCCGGCGACTGCTTCACCGGCGTGCTGGCGGCTTCGCTCGACCGCGGCGCCTCGTTCCAGGCCGCACTGCGCCGCGCCAACGCGGCGGCGGCCCTGTGCTGCGGCCGCCGCGGCACCCAGGGCAGCATGCCCACGGGCGCGGAAACCGACGCCGCTCTCGCTCGGTGATTTTTCCGTTCCTGGCAGGATGGCAGGCGAGGGCAACCTGGCTCAGCCCGGCTATGCGCCGGGTGCGGGGGCGCCGCGCAGCAATCCCTCGGTGCTGAGGTCCTCATCAATCTCAGGCCAATGGATGCCCCACCCGCCGCCGGCGATCTCCCAGCGGTTCCGCTGGGCCTGCGTGGCATTGGCCAGGCGCGGGTACCAGGCCAGCGGCACGGTGATCGTCCGCCCGTCCATCAGTGCCACCGATAACGCGTCGGCATCGACGCTGACGCCGCGCACCCGGGCGTCAGCCCTCAGCGCCTGACTTGAAGAAGCCATTCCACGCCTCCAGGAAACTGGCCCGCCGCTCCAGCACGAGGCGTCGCAACGCGCTGAGGTCCCGGGCCGCAAAGCCGGCATTGTAGGCGACCGAGCCGTCGTGCAACCAGAACTTCGCCGACGCGCCGTCGCGATCGACGTGCACGTGCGGCGGCTCGTTTGGTTCGTGGCTATAGAAGTAGAAACGATGCCCTCCGGTGCGCAGGATCGTCGGCATCCGCATGCTCCGCTCTGACGCAGCATGCGCCTCTGCGACTTGTGGGTCACGCGCCAAGCGGCCATCCCACCTCTTGTGCCGCGCCCGCCGCCCCATATAACCCCTGGCATGGACGCACCCTTCGTCAAGATGCACGGATGCGGGAACGATTTCGTCGTGTTCGACGCGCGGGTTCACGCGCTCGGCATCACCCCGGCGCGCGCCGCCGCCATTGCCAACCGGCACACCGGCGTCGGCTGCGACCAGGTGATCATTCTGGAATCGGCGCCGGCCACCGCCGATGTGTTCATGCGCATCCGCAACCCCGACGGCAGCGAGGCCGGCGCCTGCGGCAATGCCACGCGCTGCGTCGCGTCCCTGCTGGCGGCCGAATCGGGGCGCCGCACGCTGCTCATCCGCACCATCAGCGGCGATCTGCCGGCCGCAATCCACCCCGACGGATCGGTCACCGTCGATATGGGCAAGCCGCGCCTGGACTGGCACGACATCCCGCTGGCCGGTCCCGCCGATACGCTGCATCTCGATCTGGCCGAAGGGCCGGTGGCTGATCCCGCGGCGTGCTCCATGGGCAATCCGCACGCTTCGTTTTTCGTGGCCAACGTCGCCACCCTGCCGATCGAACAGATCAGCCCGCGCCTGGAACACGCCGCCATCTTCCCGGAGCGCGCCAATATCGGTTTCGTGCAGGTGCTCGCCCGCGACCGCATCCGCCTGCGGGTCTGGGAACGCGGCGCCGGCCTGACGCTCGCCTGTGGCTCCGGCGCCTGTGCCGCCCTGGTCAATGCCGCCCGCCGCGGCCTGACCGATCGCCGCGCCACCGTGCAGGCCGATGGCGGCGCGCTGGTGATCGAATGGCGGGCGGACGGGCACGTGCTCATGACCGGCCCCGCCGTCACCGTGTTCCGCGGCACGCTCGATCTGGAGGCGCTGGCCGCATGACCCTGCGTGTGCTCACCTTCGGCTGCCGGTTGAACAGCTTCGAGAGCGAGGTCATTCGCGGCCACGCCGTCCGGGCTGGACGACACCATCGTCGTGAACACCTGCGCCGTCACCGCCGAAGCCGAGCGCCAGGCCCGCCAGGCCATCCGCCGCGCCCACCGCGAAAACCCCGGGGCGGCCATCGTCGTCACCGGCTGCGCCGCCCAGATCGCGCCCGCGCGCTGGGCCACGCTGCCCGGGGTCACGCGCGTGCTTGGCAACGCCGAAAAACTCGCCCCGCAATCCTGGGCGCCGGACGCCCCCTCGGCGGTCGCCGACATCATGACCGCGACGGCGACCGCGCCCCAACTGGTCACCGAATTCGGCGGCCGCGCCCGCGCCTTCGTGCAGGTGCAGCAGGGCTGCGATCACCGCTGCACCTTCTGCGTCATCCCCTTCGGCCGCGGCCCCAACCGCTCGGTGCCGCTCGGCGCCGTCACCGAGCAGGTCCGCACGCTCGTGTCCGGCGGCTGGCGCGAAGTGGTGCTGACCGGCGTGGACATCACCAGCTACGGCACCGATCTGCCCGGCCGGCCGACGCTCGGCCAGGCGGTGCGGCGCCTGCTGGTGCTGGTGCCCGACCTGCCGCGGCTGCGCCTGTCCTCGCTCGACCCCGCCGCCATTGACGACGACCTCTGGCGCCTGCTCGCCGAGGAGCCGCGGCTGATGCCGCATCTGCATTTGTCCGTGCAGGCGGGGGCGGACCTGATTCTCAAGCGCATGAAGCGCCGCCATCTGCGGGCCGATATTCTCTCCACCATCGCGCGCGCCCGCGCCCTGCGGCCGGGCATTGCCATCGGCGCCGACCTGATCGCCGGTTTTCCCACCGAAACGGACGCGCTGTTCGCCGACACGCTCGCCCTGGTGCGCGAGGCGGAGATTCCCTTCCTGCACGTCTTTCCCTACAGCGAGCGCCCCGACACCCCGGCCGCGCGCATGCCCCCGGTGGCCCCGGCGCTGCGCCGCGAGCGCGCCGCCCGCCTGCGCGAAGCCGGCCGCGCCAATGCTGGTCGTTTCTTCGCAGCCCAAGTCGGCCGCGTCGCCGCGGTGCTGGCGGAGACGGCAGAAGGCGGGCATACGGAACATTTCGCACCCGTCCGGGTGCCCGCCACCCCCGGCGCCCTCCTGCGCGCCCGGGTCACGGCGGCCAATGACGACGGATTGCGCGCGGAGCCCGCCTGATGGCCCTCGGATTCTTCTCGCGGCTCAAAGACGGGCTGTCGCGCAGCACCCAGAAGCTCACCGAGAGCATCGGCTCGGCGCTGACCAAGCGCACGCTGGACGAGGAAACGCTCACCGACCTGGAAGACGCCCTGGTCGCCGCCGATCTCGGCACCGATGTCGCCACCCGCGTCATCGCCTCATTCCGCAGCACGCGGTTCGGCCTCGAGGTGACCGACGCCGACATCCGCGCCGCCCTGGCCGAGGAAATCGCCGCCATCCTGGCCCCCGTCGCCATTCCCCTGGTGATCGACCGCCGCCTCAAGCCGCATGTGGTGCTGGTGGTGGGTGTCAACGGCAGCGGCAAGACCACCACCATCGGCAAGCTCGCGCAATCCTATGCCGATCAGGGCCTGCGGTCCGTGCTGGTGGCCGGCGACACGTTCCGCGCCGCCGCCGTGGAACAGTTGCAGGTCTGGGGCCAGCGCACCGGCACGCCGGTGGTGTCCGGCGCCCCCGGAGCGGATTCGGCGGGCCTCGCCTTCGACGCGCTCACCCGCGCGCGGGCGGAGGCGGCCGATGTTCTGCTGGTGGACACCGCCGGCCGCCTGCACAACAAATCCGTGCTGATGGAGGAGTTGCGCAAGCTCATCCGGGTGATGCGCAAGCAGGACCCCACGGTGCCGCATTCGGTGCTGCTGGTGCTGGACGCCACCACCGGCCAGAACGCGCTGCAGCAGGTGAACGTGTTCAAGGAGATGGTGGATGTCACCGGCCTGGTGGTGACCAAGCTGGATGGCAGCGCGCGCGGCGGCATCGTGGTGGCGCTGGCGCAGGAGTTCGGTCTGCCGGTCCACGCCGTGGGGGTGGGGGAGAAGGTGTCTGACCTGCGGGCGTTCGATCCGATGGACTATGCGCGCGGGCTGGTGGGGGCGGCGTAGGACGGGTCACGGGACGGGCACCCGAACAAGCTGCCGTTGCACCGCTTGACAAACCGCCGGACTTCTCCCATTTTGGGAGCGCCGCAGGGTGAGTCACGTTCGTGCGGGTGATCTCCAGGAAGAAGCTCCGCGCGCACTGGCAGACACAAGGCAGGCAGGACAGCGAACAGCCCCTCAAGACCTGGTATAATGTTGCCAACAAAGCGCAGTGGAAAACCCACAGCAACGTAAAACAAGCCTATGGCGCCAACGTTGATCTGGCGCATGGGAAGTACGTGTTTAACATCAAGGCAAATGACTACAGGCTTGTTTGCATCATCGACTTCGCCAGACATGGCGTCCTGGTGCTCTGGGTCGGCACCCACGCGGAATACGACGATCTCAACAAGCGCGATGGCGAGAAGCTGAAACAGCTTTGACGGAGGGAAACACATGCACGACATCGCCCCCATCCGCGACGAGGCGGCCTACGAAGCGGCAGTCGCCGAGGTGCGGCGCCTCTGGGGGATCGAACCAGGCACGAAAGCCAGCGACCGCCTCGAAGTGCTCATGGTCCTCGTGGCCGACTACGAGACCAGGCACCACGCCATCGAGTTGCCCGACCCGATCGAAGCGATCCGGACCCGGATGGACGACCTGGGGCTGGACCGGGCCGATCTCGGCACGATGCTCGGCCTCCCGAGCGGGCGGGTATCGGAAATCCTCAATCGCCGCCGCCGCCTGACGATCGGCATGATGCGCATCCTCGCCGCGGAACTGGGCTTGTCGGAGGGCTGCCTTCTCCAGGCTTACGAGATCGCCTCGCCCGCCCACGACGCGGCCCCCCGGCGGCGGACGAAACACAAAAGCGATGTGGCGGCGTAGGGCGGCGCGGCGCGGGTGGCGAGAGAAGCAAGGTTACACAGAAATCACAGAGGGCCACAGATAATCAAGACGCCTGCTTTCTTCTCCCCCGCCCCTTGTGGGCTTGGGCCGCGAAGCGGACCAAGGCCGGGGGGGGAGGGGGCGAGCCCCGAAGGCCATGCCACCGTCTGCGTGCTACCGCTCCAACCCCCGCATAGCCGCCGTAATCCGCACCGTCTCCACGCTCACCCGCGCCACCCGCCCCAGCAGGTCCACCAGCCGTTCCTTATGATCGGCAAACCGGCAGGTGGCGAACCTGTCCCGGACGGTCGGGTCTTCCGGGGTGCATTCCTTGTACTGGTCCAGCACCCAGCAAGTAGGGTGGGCTTCAGCCCACCGTCGCATATTGCAACCGTTTGACGTGTACCTCATTCGCTCGACAGTTTACGTTGGTGGGCTGAAACTCACCTTACTTGCTACGCAGCATGTTTGCCGATGGGCGGATGGCAAACGGCCCATCCTCCTACACGCGATAACGAATCCCTTATCGCGCCTTATGCGGCGACGTCACATTCGCACGGACCCGCCCGTGTTTTGGATTTTCGTTCCAAGATAAGGGTGGTTTGGATAGGATCAGCGCGCGGTGCAGGCTGGGAAGCCGATGACCGTCCAAGGTGATGGGCCTGCCGCTGCGAAGCGGCGGGCCTTTTCGCACCACGATCATTTGTAAAAGTCTGGCGGTTCACGAAGAGGGGGGCTTCAACTGTCCGGCGACAATCAGGATGGTTCTCAGCGACAATCAGGATGGATGACGCCGGGTTTGGCGGCGGGTCGGGCGTAGCCCGGCCGTAAGCCGAACTCTGTGTCGACGCGGTCCCCTGCGGGGGACCGGCCTGCGACTTCGTGACGCGTGCCGAATGTCGGGGTTCTCAACTTCCCGGAAGAGCCCCCGGTGACCGGCAATCACATCACGGATCAGCAGGTGAGACTGTATATGGACCTCCGTCGAACCCTCCCGCGCGAGGCCGCGGCCGCCAAGGCGGGCCTCAGCACCACCACCGGCGCTCGGCTTGATGCCGACCCCCGGTTGCCATCGCAGAAGCAGACCACGCGCGGCCGTCGCCGGCCGGACCCGCTGGCGGCGATCTGGGACAGCGAGATCGTCCCTATGCTGAAGGCGGTGCCCGGTTTGCGCCCGATCAGCATCGTGGCCGAGATGCAGCGCCGCCATCGCGACCTGCCGGCCGGGACGCGGCGCACCCTGGAGCGGCGGGTGCGAACCTGGCAGGCGCTGCATGGACCCGAGCGCGACGTGATCTTCCGCCAAGACCATCCGCCGGGAAAGCAGGGGCTGTCGGACTTCACCGACACCAACCATCTCGGCGTCACCATCGCGGGCGTGCCGCTTGCGCATCGGCTCTATCACTTCCGGCTGGCGTTCTCCGGCTGGCAGCACGCCGAGGTGGTGCTCGGCGGCGAAAGCTTCGTGGCCCTGGCCGAGGGATTGCAGAATGCGCTGTGGGCGCTCGGCGGTGCGCCGCAGGAGCATCGCAGCGACAGTCTCTCGGCAGCGTTCCGTAATCTCGACCGCGACACCGCCGAGGATCAGACCAGACGCTACGAAGCTCTATGCAGTCATTACCGGATGACGCCGACCCGTAATAATACGGGCATGGCACATGAGAACGGCTCGATCGAGTCCAGTCACGGTCATCTCAAGATAGCTCTGGAGCAGGCTTTGTTGCTGCGCGGCAGCGCCGAATTCGCTGACCTTCCGCTCTACCGTCGCTTCGTTGCTGAAGTGGTTGGGCGCGCCAACGCCAACCGACGCCACGAACTGGAGATCGAGCGGCCGCTGCTCACCGCGCTGCCGCCGCGCCGCACCACCGACTTCGAGGAGGACCTGGTCACCGTCACCCGCAGCGGCGGCTTCCTGCTGCGCCGCGTCTTCTACACCGTGCCGTCGCGGCTGATCGGCCATCGGCTGCGCGTACGTATATATGATGACCGGATCGACTGCTTCCTCGGCGGCGAGCCGGTGCTGACGTTGCGGCGCGGTCGGGCACCACAAGGCCGCGCCATGCGGGGCCGCACCGTCCATGTCGTCGACTACCGGCATGTCATCCACGCGCTGCGCCGCAAGCCGCAGGCGCTGCTCAACCTGGTCTATCGCGATCAGCTTTTCCCCCGCACCGCGTTCCGCAACACCTGGGACGCGCTGATCACCGCCGAGCCGCCGCGCGCCGCCTGCCGGACCATGGTCGGCCTGCTCGCGCTCGCCCACGAGCGCGGCTGCGAGGCGGAACTGGCGGCGGAGCTGGACGCGATCCTCGGCGCCGGTGCGCTGCCCGACCTCAAAGCCCTGGAGACACAGTTCGCCCCGGCCAGATCAAGCTCACCGCACGTCACCGTCGCCCTGCCGTCGGCGGGAACCTACGACGCGTTGCTCGGCGACGATGCCGTGGAGGTCTCGGCATGAGCAAGATCACCGTCGACACCGCCCGGCTGCCGCTGCTGCTGAACGAGTTGCGGCTGCCCGCCATCAGCCGCCTCTGGCAGGACATCGCCGCGCGGGCCGACAAAGAGGGCTGGCCGGCCGCGCGATTCCTCTCGGCGCTCGCCGAGTTGGAGGTCGCCGAGCGTGCCAGGCGCCGCATCGAGCGCCATCTGGCTGAATCCCGGCTGCCGCCGGGCAAGACGCTCGACGGCTTTGACTTCAATGCGTTGCCGATGCTCAGCCGCGCCCACGTCATGGCGCTCGCCGCCGGCGACACCTGGCTAGCCAAGGGCGCCAATCTGCTGCTGTTCGGCCCGCCCGGCTGCGGCAAAAGCCACATCGCGGCCGCGCTCGGCCGGGCGCTGATCGAGAACGGCCGCCGCGTGCTGTTCATGCGCACCACCGACCTCGTCCAGCGCCTCCAGGCGGAACGGCAGGCGCTGCAGCTGGCAGCGGCCATCGGCAAGCTCGACAGGTTCGACCTGCTGATACTTGACGATATCGCCTACGTCACAAAAGACCAGGCAGAAACCAGCGTATTATTTGAGCTAATTGCCGCTCGTTACGAACGCCGCTCACTGATGATCACGGCAAACCAGCCATTTGGGGACTGGAACAAGGTGTTCCCCGATCCGGCGATGACCGTCGCCGCCATCGACCGCCTGGTCCACCACGCCACCATCTTCGAGATGAACGTCGAAAGCTACCGGCGGCGCACCGCCATCGCACGCAAGACCAAAGCCGACCGGAATTCCGGCGACGGTTCCGCCTGATCTTTGCCACCCTGATTGTCGCTCCCCAGCGACAATCAGGATCGGGCTTCGTGCCCCTTGCCAGCGGCAATCAGACCCGACAATCATGCCTCCAAGC